>PDRZ01000025.1 GCA_002747035.1 Rhodobacterales bacterium | reverse complement strand
CAGAAAATGGCGCAACAATCTGATCGAGAGCGATCACGCGGCCATGAAACGGCTTCTGGGCTACCGACAAAGCTTTCGATCATTGAGATCAGCCAAAGCTACCCTGAGCGGGATTGAGACAATTAGAACCATCAAACGCGGCCACATTCATCACAAGCAACTAGGCGTTTTGGGGGAGATACAGTTCATCAGCCAGTTATTCGCGTCGGCATGATCCGGGAAATTTACATCGCTCCAACGCGGCCTCAACAAATCAACGCAACAGTCCCGAAGGGAACATGTTTGTGGGTTGGAAGTGCAGCCCCCGGCCGCCGATGTCATCGTAGATCGCCTTGAAGCGCTCACTGCAGCGGAGCGCGCCATCCAGAGCTTCACGCCAGATGACGCCTTCGGCAACCCGGTGCGGATTGTGGGTGGAGATATCGCGCACAGACGTGATGGTGCGCCCGTCGTCGCGCGTGAAAGTGTCGACCGTGATTCTGTCGTGGACGTAGGTGTCGCGCTCGACTGCAACGGCGAGGTGGACAAAGTCATGATCGACGATCTTGCGGCCGCTCAGTTGATCGATCAGCGGGCCCGCTGTCACCGTATCCATCGCGTCGCCCAGTACGTCGGCAAGCGCGGCGTGAAAGCGCTCGGAGATCGCGATGGGACCTTGGGTTTCATCGCGGAGCGGGACGGCGGCGTAAGACCCCATGATGTCCGGCAGATTGGGGGAGGCCATATTGATGAACAGGGACAGATCGGGCAGCGCAGCGCGCGTCGCCGGATCGAACCGCCAGTCCTCGTCAAAGGCTGTCGCGGTGAATGTCGAGGGCTTGCGCCCTGTCTTTAGATCGCCGCGAACGATGGCATCGCCGGGGGCGAGTTGAAAGGTATACCCCGGCCATGTCTGGTCGAGATCGCTGTGTAGAGAATAGCACTGCATGTATCAGGCGCTCTTGATCGTCTTGAACTTGGTTACGGAAAGCCTGCACGTCGGTGCGCTAGTTGGAGCGTTTTGAGCCGGTAGCCAAACTGGCGTGAAACTGCTGGATGAACACCTCGGGCTCATTGAAGGGGGACACCACGTCAACCACCACGACCTCGGGTCCACAGCGCCAGTCCCGCACCTCCTCTGGGCGCTCCCCTGCCTCGATCCGCGCCTTCCAGTCCGGTGTGACGCTGGCAAAGCTCAAGTAGGCGACAGGCTGATCGCCTTTGGAATAAATCTTGATCTGACCCAGAAGAAGTGGCGCAGAAACAATGGCTTCAATATCGCGAATGGGCCTGTCCCGATAGGTCTTGCCCATCGTCATGAGCCAAACGTCTGTGGATTGGGTGTCGTCATCTGTCCCTGCCGACGGTCTTTTTCGGGTCGATCACCAAACCGTGGCGCCGCCCGAATTCTTTGCCAATCGGGTAGAGTGGATAGGAGGGGATGTCAACCTATAATCGAATCAGTTGTCTCCCCTGTTGCAAGGTGCGGCACGAGCCCACCCGTATCCTATGTCCGTGGCATTGTTGCGCAAAGGGTGTAAAGCCCGGACCTCCCATTTCCCCGGACGCACTTATCCCACGGGCTCCGTTACAGGTATGCCGAGCGCGGTGTAGCCGTTCAGCGCGGCGGCTCGGATCCCATCCGAACCAAGTCAGCACATGGAAGCGACAAGCCATCGAAAGTATGGCCGATGTTTTCCCAAGCGGCAAGCAGACTGGCCCGACTGAAGCCGAGGTGAAAGAGCTGCACGCCAAGATCAGGAGGCTGGCAGTCGAGAACGATGCTACAATGGGCTTTCGCGGCTCCACTGAACGCGTGGGATTTGTAGCAGGCAGCATTGTCCGTCATGACGCGCCGGACGGTCACGTCCACCGACGCATACCAGGCCACCGCAGCCCGCAGATGTGCGACGGCGCTGTTAGCCTTTTCGTCGGGCTGCTCGCGCTCATAGCGGCGCACAACCAACTCGGTCTGGACCGAATGAACAACCTGTTGAAAGATCACAGCTAGAGGCATTTGATCAGTTGGTTCGCGGCAAAGGCCGTGTGGTAGAAGCCGGTTTTCATGGTGCGGTTGCTAACCGGGCGCAGCGCGGTCAGCGGGATGGGCAGGGTCGACTCCTCCGCGCCGGTCAGAAGGTCGGCAATTGATTTGCCGAACATGGTTCCGGTGGTGATCCCGCGCCCGTTGTAACCAATGGGCGAATAGAGTCCGGGTGCCAGGCGGTGCATCCGGAAAAGATGGTCCGGTGTCATCGCAATCTGACCATGCCAGGCCTTGTCGAATTCCACCGGACCCAGCTCTGGGAAGAGGCGTTTCAGGGTTTTGTTTGCCCAACGGCGCGACAGGCCTTTGGTGCCGCCATGGATGGCACCCATCGAGCCGACGATAAGTCGCCCGAACGCGTCGCGGCGCAGGCTGAACATGATGCGACCTGTGTCCCAAAGCCCCTGGCGTTCGGACAGAATATGCGCCGCGCGTTCGCCCAACGGCGGGGTCGACAACTGAAAGAAATGAATTTTCGTGTAGGTTTGTTTCAACCCGGGCCACAGGTCATCGGAATAGGCGTTTGTGGCGATCACCACGTTGCGCGCGCGGATTTTGCCCCGCGTTGTGGTGACGTGCCAATCGTCGCCCTGTTGTTGGACACCGGTGACCGTGACGCCGGTAGAAACCCTGGCCCCAGCTGCAAGGGCCGCCCTTGCCAACCCGCGGGCATAGCCCATCGGGTTGATCGTGCCCGCACGTTGATCAAGCAACCCGCCATGAAACCGTGTCGTGCCGGTTTTTTCTGTGGTGGCGTCGGCATCCAGCAAATCCACGGGCGCGCCCAGGCGGTGCCACCCTTCGGCGCGGCGTTGCAAGTTCTCAAAGCCCGAGGGCGCATGTGCGGCGTGTATCGTGCCGGTCTTGGTGACCTCGCATTGGATATCGTGTTTTTCGATCAGGTCGAACACATAGGCAGGCATCTCGCCCAGACGTTTGACCAGTTCAGTTCCCCTTTCGGTGCCCAGATGGTCACAGACGTCCTGAGGTGAAAGCCAAAGGCCCGCGTTGACCAGGCCCACGTTGCGGCCCGAGCCACCAAAGCCCACGTGGCTGGTTTCGAGCACATGGCAGTTCAACCCCTTCTCAGCGCCGTGCAGCGCCGTCGACAGGCCGGTATAGCCGCCACCGACGATAGCGACGTCAAAAGTTGCATCCCCATCCAGCGGGGTGCCGTGGGTTGATTCGGCTGCGGTTGTTTCCCACAGCGATACTGGTGAATTTTGTGCCACGTGGTGTCCTCTGTCAGATCGGGGTCTGTCAAAAAGGTTGCTGGATTCTGCTCATCGTATCAATATGTGAAAAGAATATACCCTGTGCTGGAACGCTTTGGGAAAATCCAACTGGAACACATCGGGCACCAACACACCCAATGCCGCAAAAGAGCCACTTGATCGGGGTGGTCAGCCTGCCCGAAGCCTGCGCAAAGGCGCGCTGAATTCAACTTCGATCATGGCGATGCTTTCTCAGGGTGACGACCATGGAAAGCCGGATTACATGACACCGTCCGGGCCCAGCCCGTTCGCCAGTGAATGAGGGTACTCCGCTCCTCCGTCACCCATCCCCAACCAGCAGAGCCTGTTTTTGATGAGGTTCAGATCGAAAGAGGGTTGCCAGGCCGGACCATATGGTTGCAAAGGCTTTGGGGGATGCTGGTATAGCGGACGGGAGTGGATTTTTCCCCAAAAATCCACGAATTATCAGAGTAAAATCAAAGATTTACAGTCAAAAGACACAATCAGAATTGTATCGTTTGGCTATATCTTGGGGGCCGCTCACACGTTGTTTTTCAGCAAGATGTGTGGGGCGCAAAACCCGAAGTGCCACGGGAGACCGGGTTTTGGAGGTGTGTCGCGTTTCATCGGGACCTGTATCGCGCTGCCAATTCATGGCAGATGCGATACGGGCGTTCTCCAAATCTGTGAAAACACGACACGTTTTGAAACGCTGCGCAACACAGTAGCGATGTGGGCGTTTCCAGCTATTGCTGTGATTCAACAATAACTGGAAACGTTTTAGCGGCGCAGGCCCAGACGTTTGATCAGGTCCTGATAACGGGCCTCATCCTTGCCTTTGAGATAGTCCAGCAGCTTCCGGCGTTGAGCAACCATTTTCAAAAGACCACGACGACCGTGGTTGTCTTTTTTGTGGGTTTTGAAATGCTCGGTCAGCGTGGCAATACGCGAGCTCAGAATGGCAACCTGAACCTCGGGCGAACCGGTGTCGCCGTCCTTGGTGCCGTATTCTTTCATGACGCGTGCTTTTTCTTCCGCAGTAATCGACATCGGGGTCTCCTTTCGGATCAAAAGTGAAGGGCACAAGCCGGGATGTCGTCCAGACGAGGTCCTATGGAGAGTCTCTGGCGGACCAGAGATTGCGAGCAACTAAGGCATTTCGGGCCAAAAGAAAAGAGGATTCTGTGCGCGGTTAAAGCGCAAGCTGCGGGAAAACGCTGTCCGCACCGGTCTGTGCCACAAGCTGGATATCGTCCAGCGACAGCCCACCCTCAGGTACCGCGACACGCATCAACGCGTGGCCATCCATCAGGACGTTGACCACGTCCTCGTCTTCGGGATCGCTTGCCAGGGACACAACGGGTTCCGTCCCGGCGCTGTCGTCGTAAAACAGAACCAGTGTGTCTTCGTCAGCATCAAAATCCATCACTTCGGCCAGAGACCCGGCTTCGACCCAGTCGCCACCAATCACGGTGTCGGCCCCATCACCGGCGGTGATCACGTCGTTCTGGCCCGCGATAATCAAATCGTCGCCAAGGCCGCCGTTCAGGTAATCCATTTCAGCCCCGTCACCGGTGCCGTCCAGCACATCATCGCCCGCGCCGCCAAACAGCGTGTCCTGACCTTCGTCGCCGGTCAAGGTGTCGTTGCCCAAATTGCCGTGCAGGGCGTCATCGCCCGTTCCTCCGGTCAGCATGTCCTGACCGCTGCCGCCGTGAAGCGAATCTGCGCCAGCATCGCCGGACAGCCAGTCATCATCCATGTCTCCGAACAGGGTGTCGTTACCGTTTCCGCCAAACAGTCGATCATCACCGTAGCCGCCGTTCAACGTATCTCGTCCGGCATCGCCATTCAGGGTATCTTCGCCGGCATCACCAAGCAGGATATCGTTGCCCTTGTGCCCGGCAATCACGTCGTTACCGTCGCGCCCGTTCATCTGGTCATTGCCATCCGTGCCATCCATGGCCGCGCCGCCGCCATCGCCGTCGATGATTTCACCAATGTCCTGAACTTCGGCGTTGTCGCCTTCAACCTCGGGAATAGCTTCTTCATCGGGCTCACCTCCGTCGAAGGTGACCAACACCGACGCTCCCACAAGCATCATTCCCATAAATCCAGCCAGCAGAAACATCTGCACGCACTCCAAAACGAACTCACGGGGTACTAAGTCATATTTTCAATTTAAGAGCAACGATTTGCGCCTAAATTGGTTAACGCGAGGTTACCGCGCGGCACGCGTGTTTTCAATCCATTCGATGATCTGACGGGTCCAGTCGCCGACGATGGGAATGAACTCAAACTGCGCCAGCCACCAGAGCAACAGGGAAACCAGGATCGTGGCTCCCAGCACCGAGCCAAGACCAAAGGCAAGCCCGCGGGAGAACTGGAACAACAGCAGGCGCCAGACCGAGTTGTGAATGGCCACGAACCGGTGTGTGTTCAACCGCTCGACCTCTTGGGTCAGCCGGGCGATGGCGGTCAATTCTTCCTGACTCATCCGGTATTTGTCGGGGGTTTCGGACATGGACGGAATCCTTTCAAAACCAGCGTTCAGGCTGTTGGGCATAAGCGATGTAAAGCGGGTGGCGGGGATGACCGGCCTTGGTCAGACCAAGATGATAGACCGGGTGGCCAGAAGTGCGCAGCACCTGTTCCACCACCTTGCCCCGATCAAGATGCGCTCCGTGCGCGCCCCATCCGGCAATGACCTGGTCGGCCCATTTGCATCCATCCAGCAGGGCGGCGTCATTCTCGGGTCCCACCGGGTCAGATGCTGCGCGCATCTTTTTCGGGTCGGTTTCACGCCAGGCAAAGATGTTGGTGACGCGAAACGCCCCAAACCCAAGCGCGCGGGCGCGGCGTTCGCATCGTTCCACCGTCGGGTCGTTCTGAACCTCGGTCGCCTTGGACGGGTTGAGCATCACGAACATCACCCGCCCCGCCTCTGGCTCCCATTCCCGGGTCAGGGCATAGCGATAGCGTTCGCAATCCGAATAGCACGCGGTGGACGGCGCATCGCCCTTGACATGGCTGCGGATGATCACGTTTCGCCAAGCTCGTCCGACGGGATGATGGGAAAGAAGGTGCCGCCCGACCACAGGCCGAACCAACTTGTATCCTCGACCACATGATGCGCCCCGATTTCCGCAAGGCGATAAAAACTTTTCCGGTCGATCAAAGCCTCGAGGTTGGCGCGAATCAACACATAGGGCGACGGTTCCCCGGTGTCCGGGTCCCGGATCACGCGGATCGGGGTCTCGGCCCCTGCCATCACCGAATCGCCGACATTGGTGGTAAAAACCAGCTTTTGATCCCGGCCCGTCCCTTCGGTTTCGAAATTCACGGCCACGAAGGGCGCATCATCCACGGTGATTCCCACTTTTTCGACAGGGGTGACCAGGAAATATTCCGCCCCATCCTTGCGCAGGATAGTTGAAAACAGCCGCACCAGTTCGGGCCGCCCGATGGGGGTGCCAAGGTAGAACCATGTGCCATCCCGCGCGATACGCATGTCCAGATCGCCGCAAAAGGGCGGGTTCCACAGGTGAACAGGGGGCAACCCCTTGCCCTTGGACGCCGCGCGGGCGGCTTCGGCAATCCCTTCGGCCGAGGGGTTCACAGGTTTTTGTCCGCTCATTGCTTTTGCCATTCTCGCATCGCAGGTTAAAGTCACCCCAAGCCTATACCAAAGAGCAGGAGTATTGCCATGACCGATCCCGCCGACATGTTGTCCGAGATCGAAGCGTTGGAACAGAAACTTGCCCGGGCGAAAGACTCGATTGCCAAACGGTTCATCGGTCAGGACAAGGTGATCGAACTGACCCTGTCGGCCCTTCTGGCCGGGGGCCATGCGCTGTTGATCGGTTTGCCCGGATTGGGCAAGACCCGGCTGGTGGAAACCCTGTCCACGGTCATGGGGCTGGATGGCAAACGGGTTCAGTTCACGCCTGACCTGATGCCGGCCGACATTCTGGGCAGCGAGGTGTTGGAAGCCGGCGCGGATGGCGCGCGCGCGTTCAAGTTCATTCCGGGGCCGATCTTTTGCCAGTTGCTGATGGCCGATGAAATCAACCGGGCCAGCCCGCGTACCCAATCCGCGCTGCTTCAGGCGATGCAGGAACGCCAGGTGACCGTTGCCGGGCAGGATCATGCGCTGGACATGCCGTTTCATGTGCTGGCCACGCAGAACCCGATTGAACAGGAGGGCACCTATCCGTTGCCCGAAGCCCAACTGGACCGGTTTCTGGTCCAGATCGACGTGTCCTATCCCGACCGCGCGACCGAGAAACAGATTCTGTTGGCCACCACGGGCGAGACCGAGGACGAGGCGTTTGGGGTCTTTACCGCCGCTGAACTGGTTGCGGCACAGTCCCTGTTGCGGCGGATGCCGGTGGGGGATGCGGTGGTGGAACAGATACTTGATCTGGTCCGCGCCTTCCGTCCCGACGACCCGAACGCAAGCGATGTGGTGCGCGCCAACGTGGCCTGGGGGCCGGGGCCCCGCGCAGCCCAGGCATTGATGCTGACCGTGCGGGCGCGGGCGCTGTTGAATGGGCGGCTGGCCCCTGATGCCGACGATGTTCTGGCGCTGGCGCGTCCGGTCCTGTCCCACCGTATGGCGCTGAACTTTGCCGCCCGCGCACGGGGCGACAGCCTTGCCGAGCTGATCAACACCACCGCCCGCACGGCGCTTCGGCGCGAGGCGGCTGCGTGAGCATGTCCCAGCCTCGGTCGCTACGAGGCCGCGCCGAGGCCGAGGCCCAGAGCTTTCCCCCCCTTCTGGCCCGGGCCGAACATCTGGCCGGGGCCGTCCTGTTGGGCAAGCACGGGCGGCGGCGGGCCGGGCTTGGCGATGATTTCTGGCAATACCGCCCCCTGCGCCCTGGCGATTCCCGCAGCATGATCGACCATCGCCGGTCTGCAAAGTCTGACATGCAATTCGTCAAGGAAAAGGAATGGCAGACCGCGCAAAGTGTACAGCTGTGGGTCGATCAATCCGCTTCCATGCAGTTTTCAAGCGCGCCGGAGGTCCGCCAAAAAGTGGACCGCGCGCGTCTTTTGGCGCTGGCCGTGGCCATCATGCTGACTCGGGGTGGGGAACGTGTGGGACTGACCGGGGGGCTGCTGCCTCCGAGACGCGGAGAGGTTCAGATCGCACGGCTTGCCGAGGTGTTTACCCGGGACGACGGCACCGAATACGCCCCGCCCGAGGCGCGTGGATTGCTGCCCCATGCGCGGGCCCTTTTCATATCGGATTTCATGGGTGACATGTCGGCCGTGAACGCGGCGCTGACCAAGGCTGCGGATCGCGGGGTGCGGGGTGTGCTGCTCCAGGTGCTCGACCCGGTGGAAGAGGCCTTTCCCTTTTCCGGCCGCGCCGTGTTTGAAAGCGTCGGTGGAGCGTTGAGCCATGAAACCAACAAGGCCAGCGACCTGCGCGACCGCTACCTTGAACGGCTGGCACGGCGCAGGGCCGAGCTGTCGGCGATTTGTGCTGTGACCGGGTGGCGCTTTCATACGCATCGTACGAATGAAAGCGCCCAGACCGCTTTATTATGGCTCTACGGTGCATTGGGGGGAGGGCAGGGATGATCCTTGGGTCTATCGGCTTCACCACGCCCTGGATTCTGGCCGCGCTGATCCTGTTGCCGGTGCTATGGATTCTGTTGCGCGCGATCCCTCCTGCTCCGGTGCGGCGTCTGTTCCCCGGTGTGGCGCTTTTACTTGGCTTGACTGACGACGACAGCGTTTCGGACCGCACGCCCTGGTGGTTGCTGCTGCTGCGCAGCCTCGCGGTGGCCGCCGCCATTATTGGGCTGGCGGGGCCGGTTCTGAACCCTTCGAACGGGGGTGAGACGGGCAAGGGGCCGCTGTTGATCGTGATGGATGCCAGTTGGGCCAGCGCGCCGGATTGGGAGGCCCGCATCGCCCACCTTGACCGTGTCTTGATCGAGGTAGCGCGCGCAAGCCGCCCGGTCGCGCTTGTCCAGCTTACGGCACCCGAGCCGCCGAATTTCCAGACCGCGCAAAGCTGGCGCTCTCGTCTGGCCGGGTTGGCACCACGGGCGTGGGAGCCTGTGCCCGGTCTGCTGGAAAGCTATGCCGCGGATACGAATGAAAAATTTGACACGATCTGGTTCTCGGACGGTTTGGATCGCGCATCACGCGCGCCTCTCGCAACGGCTCTCGCCGCGCGCGGAGACCTGTCGGTGGTGGAAAGCAAAGGTCCGGTTGTGGCCATGGCACCCGTGGGGTTCAGTGAGGGGGCGATGACCATCAACGCTCTCCGGGTTCACTCCGACGGCCCGCGCACGGAAACCGCGCAGGTGATCGGGCGCGATCCGGTCGGAACTCTGCGCCAGTTGGCTGAAATCCCTTTGGTATTTGCGGCAGATGACACCAGAGCTTCGGCCTCCCTGTCCCTTCCGGCCGAACTGCGTGGCAGGGTCACGCAAATCCGCATTGCCGGTATCGACTCTGCCGGGGCGGTTGTGTTGGCCGATGACAGCCTGCGCCGCCGCGAGGTTGGGCTGGTGACCGGGCGCGAAAACCGCGAAGGGTTGGAATTGCTCTCGCCGCTGCACTATCTGCGTCAGGCCCTTCTGCCCACCAGTGACCTTGTCGAAGGGGCGCTTGACGATATTCTGCCCGCCAATCCCGATGTGATTGTGCTGGCCGATATCGCCACGATTGCCCCCGAGAACCAACAGGCGCTGCAGGACTGGACCGAGGCGGGCGGGCTGTTGCTGCGCTTTGCCGGGCCGCACCTTGCGGCAAGCGAGGTAAGCCGCAGCACCGAAGACCCCCTGTTGCCGGTGCGTCTGCGCGCCGGGGGGCGCACGGTCGGGGGCGCGATGAGCTGGGGCGCGCCAAAAACGCTGGCACCGTTTGACGTTCAATCGCCCTTTCATGGCCTGTCTGTGCCCGAGGATGTCGCGATCCGAGCCCAGGTGATGGCACAACCGGACCCGGATCTGGCCAGCCGAAGTATCGCGCTGTTGACCGATGGCACCCCGTTGATCACCCGCAAACCGGTTGGGCAAGGGCAGGTGGTGCTGTTCCATGTGACCGCCAATGCCGAATGGTCTTCCCTGCCGTTGTCCGGTCTCTTCGTGTCGATGCTGGAGCGGCTGGCCATTTCCAACACCTCACCCACGGCAGACCTGGCAGAGCTTGCAGGAACCACGTGGCAACCGGTCAGTGTGCTGGACGGGTTTGGTGTGGCGCGGTCCGGGGCGGACCTTCCCGGCGTACCCGGCGACGCTCTGCTGACGGCTCCGTTTGGCCCCGATCTACAGCCGGGGGTGTATGACTCGGACGGGCGTCGGCTGGCACGGAACCTTATCGGCGCAGACCGCGCTCTGGCCCTTGCGACATGGCCCCCGGGGACGCGTATCTCGAATATGCAGCCTTCTCCTGAAACCCCCTTGGGGGGGGGATTGATTGGCTTGGCCCTGATGTTTCTTTGCGCGGATGTCATCGCCGCTCTGGCGGTTACGGGCCGGTTGGGGCGAAGGGCGACGAAGGTGGGCGCTACGCTGTTGGCGCTTGCGGTGTTGCCCATTTCCGACGCCTATGCGGATGACCGCCGCGCCGTGGACGCCACGGCGGAACTGGTTCTGGCCCATGTCCTCACGGGCAACACAGCGGTGGACCGCACTGCGCAGGAGGGGCTTCTGGGCCTCTCGGAAACGCTTTATTTTCGGACTTCGGTTGAACCGGCAACCCCGCTCGGGGTGGATTTGGAACGCGATGAGCTTGCGTTTTTTCCGCTGCTCTACTGGCCCATCACCCCTAACCAACCCCGCCCGTCGGATGCGGCCTATGCCAGGCTGAACCAATACTTGCGCAGCGGTGGCATGATCCTGTTTGATACCCGCGACGCGGATGTGGCGGGTTTTGGTGCGGCAAGCCCGAATGGCCGGAAACTGCAACAACTGGCGGCACCGCTGGAGATTCCCCGACTTGAACAGGTGCCACAGGATCACGTTCTGACCCGAACATTCTATTTGCTTCAGGAATTTCCGGGGCGCTATCAGGGCCGCGAGCTTTGGGTCGAAGCCGCGCCGCCAAGCGCGGAGCGGGCCGAAGGAATGCCCTTCCGCAATCTCAACGACGGGGTAACGCCGGTGGTGATTGGCGGCAATGACTGGGCCGCCGCCTGGGCGATGGACAATGCCGGCAACCCGCGGTTCCCGGTCGGGCGGGGCCTTGCCGGTGAGCGGCAGCGCGAACTGGCCTATCGGTTCGGTGTCAACCTTGTGATGCACGTGCTGACTGGCAACTATAAATCCGACCAGGTGCATGTGCCTGCTTTGCTGGAAAGGCTTGGCCAATGAATACGCGCATCCTGTTTGACCCGGCCTTACCCTGGCCTCTGATTGCTGCCCTTGCGGTTTTGGTCCTTGCTGCCGTGGTGCTGGCTTATTGGCGTGGTCTTTCGGGGTGGGCCTTGCGGGGGCTCGCGGGGGGCGCCCTTCTGGCGGCCCTGGCCGGTCCGGTGTGGCAACAGGAAGAGCGTACCCCGCTTGCGGACATCGCGATCCTTCTGGTGGACCAGTCGTCCAGCCAGGGTCTGGGTCAGCGCGCCACCCAGACCCAGGAGGCGGCTCAGGCTCTGACCGCGCGGCTTGCAGCGCGCCCGAACACCGAACTGCGCCGGGTCGATATCCGTGACAGCGTGGCAACAGACGGGCAGGACAACGCGGGCACCCGCGCCATGACGGCTCTGGCCGAAGTGCTGGCCGAAGAACCGCGGGCGCGCATCGCCGGGGTGTTTCTGATCAGCGATGGTCAGGTGCATGATGTGGAACACGCGCCCGACCTGCCCGCGCCTTTTCACCTGTTGATGACAGGAGAGCCGGGGGATTGGGACCGCCGGATCGTCGTTGAAAACGCCCCGGCCTTTGCCATTCTGGACGAACCCATCACGCTAACCCTCAGGATCGAGGATCAGGGCGCCGTGCCCTCCGGCATGACCCATGCGCCGCTTGAAATTTCGATTGATGGTGCGCCACCTATGATGTTCAGCATCCCGGTGGGGCGCGACGTTGAGCTGCCCGTGACCCTGCCCCACGGCGGGCGCAACGTGATGCAGTTCAGCGTACCCCTCGCGGATGGTGAACTGACCGGGCGCAACAACTCGGCTCTGGTTCAGATCAACGGCGTGCGTGACCGTCTGCGCGTTCTGCTGGTTTCGGGTGAACCGCACCCCGGGGGGCGGACCTGGCGTAACCTGTTGAAATCCGACAGCTCGGTCGATCTGGTACATTTCACCATTTTGCGCCCACCGGAAAAACAGGACGGTGTGCCGGTAGAGGAACTGTCTCTGATCGCCTTTCCGACGCGTGAACTCTTCCTTGAGAAAGTCGATGACTTCGACCTGATCATCTTTGACCGCTACAAACGTCGCGGGATATTGCCCTCGATTTATCTGGAAAATGTGCGCAGCTATGTTGAAAAGGGCGGTGCCGTATTGGTGGCGGCTGGGCCGGATTTCGCCAGTGCCGACAGCCTGTCGCGTTCGCCCTTGGGTGGCATTATCCCTGCACGGCCTTCTGCGCGGGTGATCGAACAGGGGTTCTTGCCGACGGTGAGCGACGCTGGAACACGCCATCCGGTCACGGCGGGCCTCGTCGCGCCAGAGGGGACGTCGGCGTGGGGCCGCTGGATGCGTCAAATCGAGGTCGAGGTAGAGTCCGACTCCGCACATGTGGTGATGTCAGGGGTAGAGGGGGCACCGCTTCTTCTTCTGGACCGTGTTGGGGAAGGGCGTGTGGCGCTGTTGGCGTCGGACCATGCCTGGCTTTGGAGTCGCGGATTCGAAGGTGGCGGGCCACAGGCCGAGCTTCTGCGCCGACTGGCCCATTGGATGATGAAAGAACCCGAACTTGAAGAAGAGGCGCTTTGGGCCGAGGTGACGGGCCAAACCTTGCGCATCCGGCGCCGGTCAATGGCGCGCGAGGTTGGCGAGGTGACGATCACGGCCCCGGATGGCACGGAACGGTCGTTTGCGCTTGTTCCTTCGGAGCCAGGGGTATTCGAAACACGTGTGGAAGCCCCCGATCACGGTCTATACCATTTGCAGAACGGAGAACTGGACGCGGTCATCGGCGTAGGCCCCGCCGCGCCGCGCGAGTTTGTGCAAACTGTTGCGAGCGCCACGACACTTGCGCCTTTGTTATCTCAGGCGGGCGGAGGCGCTGTGGCGCTCTCCGACGGAATGCCATCCTTGCGCAATGTGCGGGCAGGGCGCCCTGCCGCAGGGCGTGGCTGGCTTGGGCTTGTACCGCGCGAAGCCTATGAAACAATCGGAGTGCACAGCGCGCCGCTATTGCCCCACTGGCTTGTTTTGTTGTCGGTGCTTGGTCTTGCCGTGCTGGGCTGGTTGCGGGAAGGGCGGCGATAGATCCGCCCGCTAGAAATAGCTTCGCACAAGGCTGCTCGCGATCAGGCTCCAACCATCGGCAAGCACGAAAAAGGCGAGTTTGAAGGGCAAGGATACGATGACCGGCGGCACCATCATCATCCCCATGGACATCAGCACGGCGGCCACAACAAGGTCGATGATAAGGAATGGCAGGAAGATCAGGAACCCGATCTGAAAAGCTCGCGCAATTTCGGACAACATGAAACTTGGAATAAGCACTGAAAACGGCGAATTGGGCGTTGGTGTGACCTCTTCAAGCTCCGGGCGCAGGTTTGCCATGCGGGCATAGGTTTCAGGATCCACCCGACCGGTCATGAACTCGTGAAACGGGGCCATGATGCGGGGAAAGGCGGTCTCGACATCAATCTGTTCGTTCAGCAAAGGCGACACCCCGTCGGCCCACGCGGCCTGAAACACCGGATCCATGATGAAATAGGTCAGGAACAGCGCAAGGCTGACCAGCAACATATTGGGCGGGGATTGCTGCAACCCGATGGCCTGCCGCAAGATCGACAGAACCGTGACCAGGAACGGAAAACAGGTGATCATGATGGCCAGCCCCGGGGCGAGACTGAGCACCGTGATCATTACGATCAACTGGATCGAACGCGCGGAAATCGAACCGCCATCTCCCAGGTTGACCGACAACTCCTGGGCCATCGCAGTGTTGCTTCCGGCAAGAAGCAACACAAGGCTCAGCAGGCCAATGGCAAGTACCGGAAAGGATTTCATCCCAGCCCGTTTCCAAGATCGGCAACCTCGGTCAATCTTACGGCCAGAAGCCCTTCGTTTTCACCCTCCATCTCCTCCAATTCACCCCGTGCGATCAACCGGTCACCGACGAAAAGCTCCACCGGGTCGTCCACACGGGTATCAAGCGGCAGGACCGCGTTTTGGCCAAGTGCCAGAAGATCCTTGATCAACGGGCGCGCCTTGCCGACCGAAATGGTGATTTCGATGGGAACCGAAGCAAAAAGGCTTGTCGCTTCCGCAGGGCTGGCTTCGTTGGCTTGTGTTTGGTCCGACATCTTATGCTTCCTTTCGGGCGCCTGTTTCTATTTCATGGAAAAACCCGTTCAGTGCCTCAAGGGCGCGGGTCATGATTTCATCCTGGTCGATCTGAATTTCAGAGGTTCCTGAGCGCAGATAGGCCTGTCCTTCACCGAGCGTCGGCTCCGTGACCAATGCGATGGGAAGCCCAAAATCCTGGTCCAGCATGGCTTGTACGCGGGCCTGATTGGCCGGAGCCACCACGATCTCGATCTCTTTCTGCCCGGCAGTGTTGAGCAAACCACTCAGCTCCTCGGCCAGTTTCTGGCTGAACCCCTGCTTCGCAGCTTTGGGTAAAACGGTTTCGAACAGCGTCTGAAGCAGCGGGCGTAGCGCCCGAGTGATGTGGGTATAGGCTTCGTTGTACGAGAAGGACAACTCTCGAAGGTTCGAGGCAAAGTCGGTTGAAATTTGCTGGTTCTCGGTGCTTTGCGCGCTCAAGGCATCATCCCAACCGTCGCGATAACCGCGTTCGAAGGCCTCAAGCTTCTGATCTTCGAGGGTTTCTTCGCTTAACGAGATATCTCGCGATCCCGCGACTACAGCCTCGAAGTTTTCAAGGAGGTGGTTGATTCCCATCACACGCTCTCCTCACGGTCTTCAAGCCAGCTGCGCAGGATTTCAACGGTTTCCTCCTGTCGCTCTCCGATCAGGTTGCGCAACCGCTCCACCGGATCCTCCGAGGAGGGGCCCATTTCGCCTCCAAGCGCGATGGGGCCGCCAAAGTCGCCGTCCATGGGACGCGAGCCCATCGGGATCGGGCCATTGCTGATCTCGCCGGTAAGAGGTTCGGGCAAGGGCATGTCAGACAGATCACCGGTGTCACCCATTGTGAATCCCGGGCCATCGGTCGTTCCTGCTGCCAATCCACCTCCCAATGGGGGCGCAAGAACGGGAAGGTCGTTTGCCTCCTGCTGCTTGCTTAAAAGCGGGCGCAGAACAAACAGGCCAAGGACAAGCGTCACCAACGCAAGCACGGCCAACTGGATGATGGACATCAGGTCGAGATTCAGGCGGGACATCAGAGGTTGGTCCACACCGCTTCCCGGGGCTTCAATGGGCTGAAATTCCATGGATTTGATGGTGATTACATCGCCGCGCCCGTCATCAAAACCAACCGCCGAAGCCACCAGTTCGCGTAATGCGCTCAGTTCGTCATCGGGCCGGGGAGTGAAACTGGTTAAGCCATCTTCGCCTGTGGTCTGTGTGCCATTGACCAGAACCGCCACGCTGATCCGCTTGATCGCACCCGGCGTGCGCAGGATTTCGCGATGAGTCTCGGATACTTCATAGTTGATGCGCTCGCGGGTCTGGCTGTTTTGGCTCGAATTGTCGCCACCGCCTCCCGCTTCTCCATCCGGAATGTTGGAGGCGACAGTCACGTCTCCGCCTGCGGATTCGGTCGAATTGTCGGACCGCTCTTCGGTATCCGTGCTGATTGCCACCCGGCTTTCCGGGTCAATCCGGGTCTCGCGGATCGATTCGCGTTCGGTCACCGTGTCCACGCTAACCTCGACCACCGCGTTGCCATAGCCGACCCGGGCTTCCAACAGGTTTTGGACCCGATCACGCAGGATATCGGCCTTGTCGTCGCTGGTTTTTGCGCCCGTGCCTTCTTCGCCCGTGCTGATCAGCCCGCCTTTGCCGTCAATTACCGACACGTCCCTGGGGTCAAGCCCGGTTACGGCCGAGGCAACAAGGTATTTCAAAGCCTTGGCATGGGTGCCTGCCAGAGTCCCCGAGACGGTTGTGACCGAGATCGAAGCGCTGGGCCGCAGGTTGCGTTGAAACGGATTCGCGCCGGCATTGGCAATATGGACGCGTGCCGCCGCGATTTGCGGGCTGGACACGATTGTTCGGGCCAATTCACCCTCTTTTGCACGCCAGTAGGCGGCGTCGAACATTTGCGATGTCGTCCCGAAACCGGTCAGCGAATCAAGCAGCTCATACCCCTTGGCGTTGTTGGTGGGCAGCCCTTCGCTGGCCAGAGTCATGCGTAGCTCATCGCGTTTGCCGGACTCGACAAAAATGGCACCACCCCGCACTTCGTAGACTACGCCACGTTGCTCCAACGACTGGACTACTTCACCCGCGGGTCCGCTTTCCAAACCGCTATATAGAAGTGTCAGACTCGGTTTCGCGGCCATGCGTGACATTGTCAGAATCGCGACTAACACCGCGATGGCCGACAAGACAACGATGATCTTCTTTCGGGAATCCAACGCCCCCCAAACATTCTGTAACTGCTGCACTTTTCGTGCCTCCGATTCCGTGGGCGTTCTGCCCTTCACAAACAATGTTTCGCCGATCAGGCTTAACAATCGGTTAGGACCGACCGGGTTATAGAGGCTGTGTTCAATAGCTCAGGTGAAGTCATGGCCGAATCCGAAGAACAGGTTGGTGAAGAGGGTGAAGAGACCCCAAAGAAAAAGTCGAAACTCCCATTGATTTTGGGGGTTGTGCTGGCGTTGGCCGGCGGTGGCGGTGGGTTTTTCGCGGTTTATTCCGGGATGCTTTTCGGCGAAGAATCACATGAGGAAGAGATGGCGGATGAAGAACATCCCGTTTCCGATATGCCCGATATTGCCTTTGTTGCGGTTGACCCCATGGTCATTTCGTTACGTGATACCGGGCCGGGGCGTCATCTGCGGTTTCGCGCGCAACTTGAGGTGCCAAGCAAGCATCAGAGCGATGTGGAAACCCTGCTACCGCGCGTGGTTGATGTGCTGAACAGCTATCTGCGCGCGCTTGAACTTGCGGATATTCAGGATGCGGCGGCGCTTGTCCGTCTGCGGGCCCAGATGTTGCGGCGTGTGCAGATCGTGACCGGATCGGGGCGCGTCAACGATCTGTTGATCATGGAATTTGTGGTGAATTAAGGGGAAGAAAAATGGATCTTATTGCAGATATCCTTCTTGTATCCGGGGCCTTGGGTGCCTCGGTTTATTGCTATGTTCTGGCGCGGCGCCTGGCCCGGTTCAACGACCTTGAAAATGGGGTTGGTGGGGCGGTTGCGGTTTTGTCGGCCCAGGTGGATGACCTGACCAGGACCTTGGCGAATGCTCAAAAAACAGCGGCGCATTCCACCGATAGTCTTGATGGATTAACCGATCGTGCCGAAAACGTGGCTAAGCGGCTGGAGCTTTTGGTGGCTTCCATGCACGATTTGCCTGATCCGGCGGCTCCGCCTGCCGTGGCACCAAAGGAACCGACCAGCGAAACGGTTTTTTTCCGTCACCCCCAGGGTGAGCGTGCGTCATGACAGGCAAGGCATCCAAACCCAAACCCGCGAAGTCTGCGCGCAAACGGCGAGGGGCTCGGCCCGGGCGCGGGACACTGATGATTATCGTCAGCCTGCTGATCGCCTCGGCCACGATTCGAATGGGGGCCAATGCGGGTCAGGCGTTGGCAAAACAGGGCGAGGTTTCCAAGCCAGTTGCCGAAGCTCCGCGCCCCGAACCCGCAAGTTGTGAACCGGCAGAGGATTTGGCGGCAGCCCTGTCGGCAATCAAGGCGCGAAACACGCAGTTGGCGCAGCGTGAAGACAAGCTTAAGGCGCGGCTTCAGGCGTTGGCCGTGGCGGATCAGGAAATTCAGAAAAAGATGGCCAGCCTGCAGAAAGCCGAGGAGGCGTTGCGCTCAACACTCGCCCTGGCCGATTCTGCAGCAGAGGATGATATCGCCCGTCTGACCTCGGTCTATGAAAACATGAAGCCTAAGGATGCGGCGGATCTGTTCGAAACAATGGACCCCGAATTTGCCGCCGGTTTCCTTGGCCGGATGCGCCCCGAAGCTGCGGCAGGCATCATGACGGGTCTCACACCTGAAACGGCGTACACGGTTAGCGCGATCCTTGCCGGGCGAAACGCAAATGTGCCGAAGAAGTAAGTCTGGAAAACAGGGTTTGTTAACTCCCATCTGCGATGAATTGGATAGCTAGAGATAAGGGGTCAGTGAAACAATGATCGGAATCGTGGGCATTGCAGTCATCTTCGTGATGGTGTTCGGCGGCTATATTCTGGCGGGTGGTAAACTCGGTATCATCCTGAAATCTTTGCCGTTTGAGATGATGATGATCGGTGGTGCTGCCGTCGGGGCATTCCTGATCTCCAACGATATGGGTGGTGTGAAGCATACGCTCAAGGATGTGGGCAAGGTGTTCAAGGGGCCTAAGTGGAAGCATGAAGATTATCGTGATCTTCTATGCTTGCTGTTCGAGCTGATCCGACTTGCGCGTTCCAACCCGATGGCGATTGAAGAGCATATTGAAAACCCGACCGAATCCGCGATTTTCAATAAATACCCTAGGATTCTTGCAGATGGGGAAGCGGTGAACCTGATTGCCGACACCATGCGCTCGGCTTCGATGAATTACGACGATCCGCATCAGGTGGAGGAAATTCTGGACAAGCGGATGGAGGCCAACCTGCATCATGCGCTGCATTCCAGTCACGCTTTGCAAAGCATGGCTGACGGTTTGCCGGCCCTTGGAATTGTGGCTGCGGTTCTCGGGGTGATCAAGACCATGGGGTCGATTGACCAGCCGCCTGAAGTGCTTGGCAAAATGATTGGTGGTGCCTTGGTGGGAACGTTCCTTGGCGTGTTCCTAGCTTATGGCCTGGTCGGTCCCTTCTCGGCCAAGGTCAAGGCCGTGACAGAAGAGGATGGGCATTTCTACCTGTTGATCCGTGAAGTTCTGGTGGCAAACCTGCACAATCACGCGACCAACATCTGTATCGAAGTGGGTCGCCAGAATACCCCGTCCCATTGCCGTCCAAGCTTCACCGAGCTTGAAGAAGTCTTGAAATCGGTCAAACAGGACGCAGCATGATGCCCTATTGGATTGCTCGCATTGCCTTGGTGCTTGCCGCTCTGGGCACCCCATTGTCCGCGGAAACAATCGGCGTACGCGGAGGGGAACATGACGGGTTCACGCGTCTGGTGTTTGATTTCCCCTACCGGATGGGATGGGAGCTTGAACAGGATGAAGTGCCTGTGCTCAAGATTGCGGGCCGTAATATCACGTTTGATCTTGGCGCAGCCTTTCAGAAAATAACAGATCAACGTGTGTCTGCTCTTGTGCCCACAGGGGCAGGGGGAATTCGTTTGAACCTCAATTGCGATTGCGACATTGATGCGTTCTGGGCCGGGTCCACCATGCTCGTCCTTGATCTGCGAGATCCCGAACAGATGGCGGATGTCACGGCGCGGCCAAAAGCCCGCGAAGACGCGATGACGAAACAGGAGGAGCAACCCGAAACCCAACCCCACTCCCAGAGGGTTGAGCGCTCAGCGTCAGTGTTTCCGTTCAAGCCGGCGGCACCCGCGTCGGGCTCTGCCGGATTGGGATTGGAACTTGATGTGGGGCCAGTTGAAGCTGCGGCTTCAGACAACGGTGAACGGGTCCCGGTTTCCTTGGAGCGTACGAGCCGTTTGCAGGAGACAGAACGCCAGTTGTTGGAACAAATTGGCCGGGCTGCAACCCAAGGATTGATCACCGCACGGACACCCCAGCGGCGTCAATTCGCACAGAATGAGGAGGAGCCGGACGACGCTGCGATTGGCCGGGAATATCCCACAAACTCTGATGAAACTGTGCTGTCATCCGGGCTGAACCTCAGGGCTCAGAGCAGCGCGGACCAGGCATTTCTTGAAGCGAATTCCGCATTTCGGGCGCTAGAGGGAGAGCAGGTGTGTTTTTCCGATGATCAGGCTGACGTGGTCGGCTGGGGCGGCAAACGCAGTTTTGGTGAACTGGTCGGTGAATACCGCGCCAAGCTTTTCGGGGAGTTTGACAAACCAAACCCTGATGCCGCGATGAAACTGGCTCAGACCTATCTGCATTTCGGGTTTGGTGCCGAAGCGCTGAGCGTTTTGAGAGTCATCGAACCCCATACTGAAACCAGTGCCGCGCTGATGTCGATGGCACGAATTGTCGAACACGGGTTTGACCAACAGCCGAGCCCGTTCCACCGCCAGCTAGAATGCGAAGGCCGCGTCGCGCTCTGGGCGGCGCTGGCCCATGAAACCTTGCCGCCTTCGGCTGTGATTGATACCGATGCCATTTTGCGCACACTGTCGGAATTCGACCCCCCTATGCGGTCCCACCTAGGGCCGATTCTGGCCAACCGAATGATAGCATCGGATCGCGTGGACCTGGCAAGTGACATCCAACGCATCGTTGAACGCGGGCTGGATACAGGAACGCCTCAATCTGAAATGGCAGGGGCAGAATTGCATCTGGCCAAGGGCGAACTTGAACCTGCAGCAGAGGCGCTGGATGAAGTTGTCGCATCAAACACAGAGCTTTCTCCGGAAGCTCTGGCTAAAATGGTTGATGCGCGACTCGGGCTTGGCGAGGCGATTGATTTGGAAACCACCCAGTTGGTCGAGGCTTATGCGCTTGAATACCGTGAATCGGAAATAGCAGCGGATCTTCAGCGGGTTCTCATACTCGCGCGTGCGTCACTGGGAGATTTCGACCGCGTGTTCAATGAATTGCGTAAACTGAGCGTGACTGCGCCAGCTGCAGTTCCGCCCTTGAGAAATCATGCTATACACGAACTGGCGCAGGTTGCGGATGACCCGTCATTTTTCAAACACACTTTGAATCAATCCGCGCAGGTTCGAAACCAACTCGCACCAAATGTTTCAAACCTTGTCGCAGAACGCCTGCTGGAGCTTGGGTTCTATGACGAAGCCGATACGTTTCTTCGGCAAGGTGCCGATGGTGTTGACGGCCGTCAGCGCAGAGTGCTCCGAGCGCGCTCCGCGCTGGGGCAGGTAAAGCCGCGCCGCGCAGAGGCTGATCTGCTCGGTTTGCATGGTGCTGATGTCGAAATCCTGAGAGCCCAAGCCCTCAGTCTGAGCGGAGAGCATCAGGCTGCGAGCACACTTTATGCCGAGGCCAACCAAGAGCGCAAAGCATTGGACGAAGCCTGGCTTGCATCGGATTGGAGCCTTTTGGAGCAAAGCAGCGATCCAGAATTGGCGCAGTTGTCCAGGCTTTTGGATTCCGAAACCGATACGGCCATAGCCGCCATTGAGGGAGAGCTGGCGCGAGATCAGGCGCTGTTGGATGACAGCATTAAGTCGCGCACTCAACTGACGCGAGTGCTGCGAAAATACGAAATGAATACGGCGTTGGCCGAAAATCAGTAACCACTCTGATCTTTCATAACCCTTTCTAAACCAAGATCGTGCAAGATTCGGCAGGACCGTCAGAACGTCGGATCCTCAAATGCTATTGGTGAAACCATGACCTGTTTGTTCAAACATGTTGCTCGATTGACCTGGTTTTTGCTCGTGGTTGCCGGGCCTGGATACGCGTCGATCAGCGATAGCCAGGTATGCGATCATGCGGCCCACGTCGCTCATCAGCAATCTGGTGTGCCTCTTGCGGTGCTCCGAGCCATCACCCGCACTGAAACTGGGCGCAAAAGTGGGGATGGCTTCGGCCCGTGGCCCTGGACCGTGAATATGGAAGGCAAGGGGGTTTGGTTTGAAAACCGCGATGCTGCCCGTGCATATGTTTTTCGCCATTTCAAACGCGGAGCGCGGAGCTTTGATGTCGGGTGTTTCCAGATCAACTATAAATGGCATCACAAGCAGTTTTCTTCCATTGATGAGATGTTCGACCCGGAAGCCAATGCGCTTTACGCTGCCCGCTTTCTGAAACAGCTTCATGGCGAGTTGGGCGATTGGACCGAGGCGGCTGGTGCCTATCACTCCCGTACGCCAAAGTATGCAAATAAATACAAGGCGATATATGTAAAGCACAAAGCGAACCTGACGGGTGTATTGCCCGCCAACGTTCCCAGACGCACTCGTGCGGCGCGGCAGCGCGTGCAGCGCGAGAACCAATTTCCCTTGCTTCAGCGTGGACAGACCCAACCAAGCCTTGGGTCGCTTGTTCCAAGAGAACAGACCGGCGGGCGCCCCGCTCTTTTGAACCTTTCATCGACCTTCAACGGATAACGACAGCCTGACTATGCGAACGATATTCCAACCCACGATTCTGCTTGCGCTGGCTTTGATGTCAATCATCGTCATGATGATTCTCCCCATGCCGGCTTGGGTGCTCGATATAGGGCTTGCTGCGTCATTTGCGCTGGCGATCCTGATATTTACCGTCACATTGTTCATTGAGCGGCCGCTGGATTTTTCATCTTTCCCGACCATTCTTTTGGCCTCGCTCATGCTGCGGCTTTCGCTGAATGTCTCGTCGACCAAGCTCATTATCGGGGAAGGGCATACCGGCACGCACGCTGCGGGTGACGTCATCCAGGGGTTTGCCAACTTTGTGATGAGCGGTAGCGTGTTCCTGGGCCTTGTCGTGTTTGGTGTGCTTTTGATCGTCAATTTCATGGTGATTACAAAGGGCGCGGCGCGGATGGCCGAAGTGGGGGCACGCTTTGCCCTGGACGGGATGCCCGGCAAGCAATTGGCGATTGATGCAGACATGTCAGCCGGGGCAATCGACCATGCCGAAGCCAAGGCGCGGCGTGAGACTGAACAGCTTGAAACAACCTTCTTTGGCTCACTTGATGGGGCCTCCAAATTCGTGAAAGGCGACGCGGTCGCGGGTTTGCTTATCACCCTTCTGAACCTCGTCATGGGGCTGATCATGGGCGTTGTCGTTCATGGGATGGAGCTTGGCACGGCGTTTGAAACCTATACGATCCTGACGGTTGGTGATGGGTTGGTTTCACAGATCCCGGCGGTGATTATTTCCATTGCTTCCGCACTGTTGTTGGCGCGGGGCGGTGCAACCGGGGCGACCGACCTGACCCTTCTTGATCAACTGGGTAAATACCCTGCCGCGCTTGCCACCGTCGCGGTCTTGATGATTGTCTTTGCCGTGGTGCCGGGGCTGCCGTTTCTGCCCTTTGTGTTCGGAGGCGGGGCGCTTGGCACGGCTGCCTACATGTTGGTGCAGGCCCGCAAGCGCCAGAAGGTCGAAGATGTGCGCGAGGATGACGTTCCGGTTGAACCCGTGGACAAGCCCATGGGCGATATTCTCGATCTTGATGATATCCACGTGGAATTTGCGCCGGATCTTGTCAACATGGTGCTGGATCCCGGAACCGGGTTGGATGCGCGCATCGCGAATATGCGGACCCATGTGGCGTCCGTTTACGGGCTGATCCTCCCCGAAATCCGCCTGACTGACGACCCAGGGTTGCCGCGCGGGACCTATGTGATGCGGATCCAGGGAGTCGAACAGGTGCGCGCAACGCTTTATCCCGAAAAGCTGATGGCGCTGATCCCCAATGGGCCGTCCGACAACCTTCCGGCAGGGACGGATGTGGAAGAGCCCGTTTATGGCGCGCCCGCGCGCTGGATTGATCAGAATGATCAGGAAAACGCGGCGCTCTCCGGTGTCACCATTGTTTCGCCGGTTGAGGTTCTGGCGACCCATCTGCTTGAGGTGGTGAAACGGAACTTCAGCCGCCTTCTGACGCTCAAGGCGTTGCGGCGCATTCTGGACGAGATGGTGAATCTCAGCGATCCGGCCAGGAGTGAAGCCAATCGCAAGATGCTGGATGAACTGATCCCGGACAAGGTGCCGCTTGACCTTCTGCATTCCGTGTTGCGTTTGCTGCTGGAGGAGCAGGTCTCCATCCGCAACCTGCCCCTGATCCTGGAAGCGACGGCAGAGGCACGGTTGGTTCATGTGCAATCGGATGCGATTTGCGAACATGTACGCCAGCGGTTGGGCTTCCAGTTGGTGGCCGATATGAAACGGCCAGACGGGACCATCCCATTGATTCAGCTCGCGCCGGAATGGGAAGACACCTTCGCAACTTACCAGGTGGATAGTGAACGGGGGAGCCTGGATGTGGCCTTGCCACCTGATATGTTCAACCATCTGACGGACCAGATTTCCGAGAAGGTCAGTTCGGCCGGAGAGCAGGGGATATTCCCGGCGGTGGTGACGTCGACCCGGCGACGCAGGTTCCTGCGCACCGTGATCCGTGCAAAAAACATCAACATCCCGGTGCTCTCATTCGAAGAAATCGGGTTGGAGGCGCGTCCGTCACTTGTGGGGGTGGTGGCCGCATGACGGCATCGCTGATTGAGCTTTTGATGCGAGGGGATGCTTTGCTTTGGCAGGGGCTCGTCGTGTTTTTACGTGTCGGGTCGATGATGTCGCTGATGCCGGCCTTTGGCGAACAATCTGTTCCTGTGCGCGTGCGGTTGGTCTTGGGTATTTGCTTTACGATGATCGTTGCTCCGGCTGTACCGGCGGTTGAGCCGTCCGAAGGGGTGTTTATGCGTCTGTTGCTGACCGAAACGCTGGTGGGTGCAATGCTTGGGATCGGATTGCGCATGTTCATTCTGGCCATTTCAACTGCTGGCTCTATGGCGGCCCAGGCGACCTCACTTGCCCAGATTTTTGGTGGCGCTGCGACCGAACCGATGCCCGCAATCGGGCATATTCTCGTGGTGTCGGCATTGGCATTGGCGGTCTTGTCCGGCCTTCACATTCGTCTGTCCGAGCTTTTGATCCTGTCCTACACTCCTTTTCCGGCGGGAACATTGCTCACCTCTGCGGATTTTTCGCAATGGGGGGTGGCCCAGGTGGCGCGCGCGTTTTCGCTCGCCTTTACCCTTGCGGCGCCGTTTATCATCATTTCCGTGCTCTACAATCTGACTCTTGGAGTGATCAATCGCGCGATGCCCCAGCTGATGGTCGCCTTTGTCGGGGCACCAGTGATCACGGCCGGGGGGCTTATCCTTTTGTTCCTGCTTGCTCCGTTGATGTTGACTATCTGGCATGACACGTTCGTGGGCTTTATCGACAACCCGTTGGGGGCGTTGAAATGAGCCAGGAAGACGACAGCTCCAAATCCCATGAACCGACGCAGAAGAAATTGGATGATGCCCGAAAGAAGGGTGAAATTCCGAAATCATCCGACCTGTCCGTGGCGGCTGCATATGGTGGATTTCTCCTTTGCGCGCTGGCGGCAGGGAGCGGATCGATTCAAACCCTGGGGGACGCCTTTGTCAGCTTGATTGATCGGCCCGAACGGCTTGCTCCGCTGGTGTTTGACGGGGATCCACGCAGCCTGCTTGGTGGCCTGGCCCTGTCCGTGGGTCGCGGTATGTTGCCCTGGCTGGTTCTGCCCGGACTGGCCGTGATCCTGATGACGATAGCGCAGCGCGGTTTTGTTTTTGCCCCGGATAAACTGCGCCCGAAGCTGTCCCGCATCTCGCCGATATCGAATGCCAAAAACAAATATGGCCGGAACGGGTTGTTCGAATTTGCCAAGAGCTTTGTGAAATTGGTGATCTATTCCGTCTGTCTCGGTGTGTTTCTCAAGGTTAACCTGCCCGATATGGCAAATTCCATGATGGCCGGTCCTTCCATTGCGGTGTGGGTGCTGACTGATGTGGCGATCCAGTTCCTGTTCGTGGCAACGGTGATTGCAGTGTCCATCGGGGGGGTCGATTATCTCTGGCAGCATGCCGAGCATATGCGAAAAAATCGCATGTCCGACAAAGAGATCAGGGACGAGCATAAAGAAGCTGAGGGCGATCCGTATATGAAGCAACAGCGCCGTCAGAGGGGTCAGGAGATCGCGTTGAACCAGATGATGGGGGATGTGCCCGAGGCGGATGTGGTGATCGTGAACCCGACCCACTATGCGGTTGCCCTGAAATGGAGCCGCAAGCGGGGAGAGGCACCGCGTTGCGTCGCCAAGGGGGTTGACGAAATCGCGCGCGCCATTCGCGAAACGGCACAAGATGCTGGCGTTCCGATCCATTCCGATCCGCCCACGGCGCGGGCACTTCATGCCACCACGAATATCGGTGACGAGATTCAGCCCGAACACTACCGTGCCGTTGCTGCGGCGATCCGGTTCGCTGAAGCGATGCGTAAACGGGCATCCTGGGGGGTATGATGTATGAATGATTTCGAAGATCTTCGACACATCACAGAAACGCTCTATCAACGAGACATGAGTGCCTTGCAGGCAATTGTGGCCGAAGAAAACGCTTTGCGGGCTGATCTTGCCAAGCTTGACGATCAAATGCGCGTTGCAGAGCAGGGGAGCGAAGAGTCCCGGTTTGTGCAACGCAGCATCGGAGCAGATATTTTGTGGCGTGGTTGGGTCGAAAGAACAAGGGCCACGCTTCAGATGCGTCTGGCCGGTGTTATGGCGCGCAAGGGCGAAGCCCGTTTGCGCATGGCGAAATCCCATGGCAAGGCCGAGGTTGCGCGAGAATTGAGCGAAAAGTCGGCTCAAACAAAAATGCGCGCTCGAGAGGCGCGCATTTCAGAGCAGATACAAGATATGTCCATCCTGACGTCCCGGTAAGGGTCGCTCAGACGTCTTGCCTTACGATATCGATAATCAGCACATCCGAAACCAGATCACCCAGGGTTTTGTTCGCGACTTCCCGCAGCGCGTTGCGCAGGATTTTCATGTTGTTTGAAGATGTGAATGACCCTTCGAAGCCGCCCATGTTGGCGTGATCGAACAGGGTTTGCAAAAAGGCGTCGCGAAGCTTGGGTTCACGGGCATAGACCGCCTCTTTCTGGCCGGCTTCTACCTCGACGCTCAGCGACAGAACAACCAGAGAACTCACCTTGTTCTTGCCGACAACCGGCACGACGAACTGGTTGTTGAGCTTGACATATTCATGGGTCGGATCGGTCTCTTCTTCTTTGCTCTCCGACTTTGCTACTTTTTTGGGGTGTTCGTCTCCACAGGGGTTGATTTCCACATGCTCCCTGGGTTCGGGTTTGAGGAAAATGCCTGCGCCAATCCCGGTACCAACGCCCAGGACCAACAGAAGAACAGGAAGCAGTTTGGCGATCATGTCACCCTCCTTTAATTAGCGTCGATCCGGGATCAGAAGGGCAGGACCATGTCCGCGACCTGTTGACCATAACGGGGTTGTTGAACATCCGTGATCTGCCCGCGGCCTCCATAAGAAATCCGCGCCGAGGCGATTTTGTCGTATGTGATTTCGTTCTGACGCGAGATGTCTTCCGGACGTACGAAGCCGGTTACGAGCAATTCCCGAAGCTCGAAATTGACCCGTACCTCCTGTTTGCCCGCGATGGACAAGACACCGTTGGGCAGCACGTCGGTGATGGTGGCCGCCACGCGCAGGGTTAGCTTTTCGTTCCGGCGCACGGATCCGGTCCCGGATGAGCTTGACGACGAATCGATCGACACGGCCTCTGCCATCGAAGCGCCTTCAGGCAGCTTTTCATTGAGCCGCTGAGGCAGACCGAGCAAGCCGGGGACGGACATGGATTCCGAACCGCCGCGACTGCGCGATGTTTTGTTGGAAATCTCGGCCTTTTCGTCAATTTTGATCACAACGGTCATGATGTCGCCGCGTTTGACCGCACGCCGGTCACCCAAAAGCGATTTGCGACTTCCGCTCCAAAGCGAGGCGTTGTCCACCGGGCGGGTTTTGGGCATTTCGGCGGGCAGGCCAGGATTGACCATGGCCACGTGTTCGGGTGTGTTCATCGTTTCGGTAAAGCTTGGTGGTTTGCCAAGGTGATCGCCACGGCCACAGGCTGCAACCAACGCACCAGCGATCCCCAGTAGCACAACGTTTTTCATCACTTCATCCCCTAGTTTGAGACCGAAACCCGGCCATCTTTCATTACGATCCCGCTGACCGTGGTGCGCGATGACAGGTTCATGACGCGGACAAGGTCGCCGACCCCGGCGCGTTGCAGCGCCCGCCCTTCCGTGGCAATGTTCAAATCTCCACGACTATAGATTAACGAAATCAATTGGTTGCGCTCAACCAGCGCAGGCGGACCAATATCGCCGCGCCGCACGGGTCGCCCGGCATACAGAGCCACGCGCGCTTCTTGTCCAACCAACTCGGACATGTCTGAATAGGTCCCGGCAATATCGACTCGCTTCAAGGCAAGGTCTTCCGGTCCGATGATCGAATGGGCGCGGATCGTGCGCGTGGGCACGACCGTGTCGGCCCATGCAGATCCGGCAAGAAGGGTTGCGATCAGGGTCAGGCGAAGCATCAGCGCACCTGTGTGGTTGCGCCAAGCATCTGGTCGGCGGCGGAAATCACCTTGGCGTTCATTTCATAACCGCGCTGGGCTTCGATCAACTCGGTAATTTCGCGCACTGCGTCCACCGAACTGGCTTCCAGATACCCTTGGCGCAATGTGCCAAGCCCGTCCTGGCCCGGCGTGGTGACAATCGGCGGACCCGAGCCTTCGGTTTCGGTGAACAGGTTGCTGCCCCGCGCCTCCAGCCCCTTGGCATTGGTAAAGCCAACCAGCTGGAATTGTCCCAACAGCTGTGCCTCGCCGTTGTCCTGGAAATAGGCATACACTTCGCCATCCGCGTTGATCGAGATCGAGCGCGCATCCGAGGGGATGGTGATTTCGGGCGCGACGGGAAAGCCATCGGAGGTCACGATCAATCCCTCGCCGGTGCGCTTTAGCCCGCCATCACGGGTATAAGCGGACTGGCCAGAGGGCAGCGTTACTTCCAGGTATCCTGCCCCGTCAATGGCAACATCCAGATCGCCGCCCGTGGCTGACAGGGAACCTTGGGCCAATTGCACGGATACCGCGGCGGGGCGCACGCCCAGCCCAAGCTGGACCCCGGTGGGCAACACCGTACCATCCGAGGCATTCACCGTACCCGGGCGTGTCATCTGCTGGTAATGCAAATCCGCGAATTCGGCGCGCCGGGCATTGTAACCCGTGGTCGACATGTTGGACAGGTTGTTGGAGATCGTCTCCACCCGCATTTGTTGGGCTGCCATTCCCGTTGCGGCAATCTTCAGGGCTCGCATTCTGCTCTCCTCTCGTTATCTCACAAAGGTTTTGAGGGCTTCGCGCATCCGCTCGTTTTCAGCGTCAAGGAAGCTTTGCCCCATTTCATAGGCCCGCTGGACTTCGATCATCCGCGCGATCTGACCCACAGGGTTGACGTTCGAGCTTTCAAGGAAACCCTGAACGATAGATGCGCCTTCCGTGGGCTCCACGCCCGCGTCCGAACGGAACATCACGCCGTCCTCGCGCGCCATTTCAAGCGGATCGGTGGGCAGGTATATCCCGATCTGGGTCAGCGGGCGGCCATTCGTGCTGACCGTGCCATCCGCTGACACGGCAAGGTCGGTCGCATCCGGTGGAATGAACACGGGTGCTCCGCCGCCATCCAGCACACGAAATCCGTCATTGGTGACAAGATCCCCCTCGCCATTGGCGGTGAAGTTGCCCGCGCGGGTCAACCGCTCACCATTCGGGGTTTCAACAAGGAAAAACCCTTCGCCTTCGATGGCCAGGTCAAGCTTGCCACCGGTCTGGGTCAACGTGCCCTGCGCCATCGAGGTGTTGCGGATTTTTGCCGTTGCCATGGACAGGGAGGGGCCGTTTTCGACCCCCTTCACATGTTCTGCGAACACCAACCCTTCCTGCCGATACCCGGTGGTGGCCGAGTTGGCGATGTTGTTGGCCACCACGCGCATTTCGCGCATCAGCCCGGATTGGCGGGTCAGCGTGACATAGCCTGTATTGTCCATCTCAAACTCCTGCGATCAATGGAACCAAAGTGCCCTGGAAAAAAGACACCAGCGTTTGCGACATGAAGCCCATCGACATCCAGAACACGATTACGATGGCCGCCAGTTTCGGCACAAAGGTCAGCGTCATTTCCTGGATCGAGGTCAGCGCCTGGAACAATCCCACCGCGACCCCGGCGATCAAAGCGACCGACAGGATCGGGATCGAGGTGATGACGGCGACCCACAGTCCCTGTCGGAGCGTGTCAAAGAAGATGGCTTCTTCCATGTCGGGATCAGACCGGCATTCTCAGGATTTCCTGATAGGCCTCGACCACCTTGTTGCGCATGGTCACAACGGTTTCAACGGCGAGCTCGGTCTGAGCCAGCGCCTGAACCAACGCGTGGGGGTCTGCATCCCCGGTCATTGCCGCCTTGGCGATTTCTTCGCTTTCCTGCAATGTTGTTGCAAAATCCCGCATGGCACCGGTGGCGGCGGCACCGATGCCATCTTCGCCTTGACCCGGAACGGGTTCGGTTGCCGGGCGCAGTGCCGCGTATTTCTGGGATGCGTTTAACGCATGAATATCCATTCTGGATCTCCTTTATCGTCTCAGAAGGTCAAGCAGGCTTGACGACATCTGCCGTGCCTGGTCGAACATTTTCAAATTTGCCTCATAGCTCCGCTGCGCTTCGCGCGCGTCTGCAATTTCGATGATCAGGTCCACATTCGACCCGTCGTAATGGCCGCTTGCATCCGCCATGGGGTGGGCTGGATCGTACACGCGGGTCAGGTCGGATTTGTCCAGCGACACGCGTCCGGTTTCGACCCGTCCGACCCCGTCGCGTTCGGACATGGCGGTTTCAAAGGGCACGGTTTTGCGCCGGTATCCCGGGGTGTCGGCATTGGCGATGTTTTCGGACACGTGGCGCAAGCGCTGGGTCTGGGCCTGTAGTCCGCTTGCCGATACGCTCAGAGATTTCAGAAATTCACTCATGATCGCGCCCCTTACTGTTTGCCAAGCGAGGCGCGCAGGATGTTCATCCCCGAGCGATAGATCGCCATCGCCTTGTCATGCTGTCGTTTCACTTCCACGGCCTTGAGCATTTCTTCGCCCAGGATCACACCGTTGTCGTTGGGATTGAACGCTCCGGTCTCCCGGTCGAATATCGCGGGGTTCGCGATTTCCCGGGTGCCGTGCAGGTGCCCGACACGGGTTGCACGGCCAGAAAAACCACCATCGGTGTCTTTCACAAGATCCTGAAACGGGGTCACGTCGCGCGGCACGTATCCGGGCGTGTCCGCGTTGGCGATGTTCTGGGCCACGACGGCTTGTCGTGTGCCTGCATGTGATGCCATGGCGTGGGCCAGGCGAAAGATTTCGATCTTATCAAGCATCGGGGCTTCTCCCTCGATTGGTTTCAACCAAGGCTTAACCCTGATTCCTTTAGAAATTGTTTTCAGACGACTTTCGAAATGTTTTTGGAGGATTCGAATGGACCGTAATGAACTCAAACGGCTGAACGCCGAACTCGCCGGGTTGCAGGTTGTGCGCAAGGTGGGTCGGATCGCCGCCGTGGAAGGAGGGCTGTTGCGTGTGCGCGGTCTTGAGGGGCACGCGCGTATGGGGGATCAACTGCGAATTGATCGTCACTCCGGAACGCCGATCAACGGCGAGGTGCTGCAATTGGCCGAGGAGTCCATCGTGATGCTGCCGGATCGTGCGCCGGATGGGGTTTGTCTGGGGGATCGGGTGGTGTTGCTTGATGCGTCCACGATTTCGCCTTCGCCCGCCTGGATCGGGCGCGTGATTGATCCGTTTGGTCAACCTCTGGATGGCAAGCCGATTTTGCGGGGCGAGGTGGCGTGTAATCTGCGCGCTGCACCGCCTGCGCCAGCGACCCGCCACCCTATGGGCAAGCGATTGGAAACCGGGTTGACGGTGTTCAACACCATGTTGCCCGTGGTGGAAGGACAGCGTGTTGGCCTGTTCGCGGGATCTGGTGTGGGGAAAACCAGCCTGCTGGCCCATCTTGCGCGGAACATGGAGGCGGATGTTGTCGTGATCGCGATGATCGGGGAACGGGGTCGTGAATTGCGTGACTTCGTTGAAAACGTGCTGGGGGAAAAGGGAATGGCGCGTGCGGTGGTTGTTGCGGCCACTTCGGATCAATCTCCTCTCATCCGGCGCCGTTGCGCCTGGACTGCTATGACGGTGGCCGAGTATTTCCGGGATCGAGGGGAGCATGTTCTGTTTCTTGCCGATTCCATCACCCGATTTGCCGAAGCGCATCGCGAGGTGGCTGCGGCGGCAGGGGAATTGCCCACATTGCGGGGCTATCCCCCGTCGACGGCGCACACGATTATGTCACTCTGTGAGCGCGCCGGCCCGGGCGCGGGGTATTCCGGCATGATCACGGCCATACTTTCGGTCCTGGTTGCGGGGTCGGATATGGAAGAACCCATTGCCGATATCCTGCGCGGGGTGCTGGATGGGCATGTCGTGCTGGATCGTCAGATTGCCGAAAGAGGAAGGTATCCCGCCATCGACCTGCTCCGCTCTGTGTCGCGAAGCCTGCCGGATGCGGCCAGCGCGGATGAAAACGAAGCGATTGCCGAAACCCGCAAGTTGCTTGGGGCCTATGCACAGTCCGAGATGATGGTGAAATCCGGGCTATATACGCCGGGCGGAGATCCGCTTCTGGACCGCGCTGTCAAGATTTGGCCTGAACTGGACGGGTTCATCGCGGAACAGGAACAGCAGAATATCCAGCACAGTTTTTCCCGGCTGAAACTGCTCCTGCGCCGGTCGCAGTCCAGCGGGGCAGGCCGCCCGCGTGCCGAAACTCGGGTGAACGGCCCCGGAACAAGCATTCAAAGGGCAGGGTAGGGGGCTTTGGCAGCCGCTTAAGACTGTAATAGGGTAAGGGCGATCGAACCGGACGAGATTGTCTGAATATCCGCGATCTGGGCGCGTACGAGATACCGCTGTACCAGCGACTCGACCGCCGCGTCGGTAGAGAACTGTGAAACTTCGCCATCCCCGAATTGCGCGGTGGCCTTGTCCCGGAAAACCTCAAGCTGCTGGTCCAGATCCAGCTGAGCAAAGCTGGACGGCAGTCCCAGCGCGGTTTCAAACACCTGTCGCAGGGGCGCGTTGCCCATGATCGTATACCATTTGGTATCGTCGCTGGCGGAATCATTGGCGATCTCGGCCAGTTCACGTTTGGCGTTCAATGCAAAGCGCAGGGTTTCATCCTGTTCCCCAACCGCAACCTCAAAGGACCGTGCGCGATAAAGCTCAACGATTTCCCCGGGAAAGGTCGACATTTTGGTATTGGGAACATCGAAATCTCCAAAACCGAATGCTTCGGCCAGCCCGTGATAGCGATCATCCGACATCTTGTTGGCAAGAGATGTCGTATCAATCACCCCTTCCTCCAACACCTTGCGGATAAAAAACTTGTTGTCGATATCGTCCTGGAGTCCAAAGGCTCCAAGTGCGACCCGCAACAGCCGACGATCCGAAACCAGCTCCTCCGCCGTGTTGATATCGCCGATATTCCCGGCAAAATAATCGGTGTCCCGTACCACGTCGGACGAGCTGTTGAAGGCCTCGGTCTGGCGGTCATGGGTGCGTTCAAGGAATTTCCATCCCACCAGACCGCTCAAAGGTATGACAGGTTGGAATGCCATCACTGCACCTTTGCGGCCAACAGCCGGTCTTCACGATGCAGAAGGGTCCGCAACGCCTTGAGGCACTGGTAATATTGTTCATTCAAAACCGCATCCGTGGCTTCAGCCAGATGATGGCGGCTGTCATGATCGGTCAAAGCCTGACTCAACTCTTCGATGCGGCGCAAAAGTTGCAGCCGCGCATCTTCGGGGTTCACATCTCCGGATAGAACCAGCTGGGCGGCATAACAGGCCCGGCGCACCGGCGTGGTCGCCTCTTCCGGGTGGATGGCATCGCGCAGGCGCAGGATATTGGCATCCGGTGTGACGATGGACAGGCGCGACCGCCGGTCTCCGTTTTCAATGACCGCGCCATTGATCAATACGCGTTCTTTTGGTCCCAGTTTCAATACAAGCCCGCTCATTTCTTCTGCTCCCCTTGGCGCAGGCCGCGCATGACGGCGGCGTTGATTTCGACCAGCGGCGCAATGCTGGCACCATCCTGCAGCACCTTGCGGCTGTGGGATTGGGTAAATTCGGCAAGATAGAATATCCGCGCCTTCAAATCTTTGGGCAGCGGGTTGTTCTTGTCGGCCACATCTGCGGCAAGGATGGTCCACAGGTTGCGGTTCTTGTGGATTGCATCAGCAAGGTTGGTGAACCCTTTCTGTCCGCGCGCGGCGGCAAGCCGCATGGCGTGGGTCACACGGGCTAACACCTCGTATTCAGTGCCGCGATCTGTGCGGATGGGGGTGTTGCTTTGGGAATAGGCGGCATGGGCCAGCGAACGTGCATTCATGGTTCGATCCTTCCTGGTATCAAATAATGTAGGGGTCTGATGGGGTCAGGAGACGGGGGCGCGCATCACGCGCCCCCGAAAGGATCCACTTAGCGGAACAGCGACAGAAGCTGTTGCGGTGCCTGGTTGGCGATGGACAGCGACTGAACACCCAGTTGCTGTTGCACCTGCAGGGCCTGCAGACGCGCCGAAGCCTCTTCCATGTCCGCGTCGACCATGGCCCCGATACCCGAGGTCAGGCTGTCGCTCAGGTTTGAGATGAAGTCGGCCTGGGTCGAAATCCGACCTTCCACCGAACCAAAAGCTGCGGCGGCGTCGATCGCGGTATCAATCAGGGTTTCAACTGCGGCGAGAGCCGAAGTTGCGCCCGCGCTGGTGGATACGTCAATACCCGCCATGGCACCCAACCCACCGGAGCCGGCGTTGGTGAACTGACCGGTAATCGTGATGTCGGTCGTGCCGGTGTTGGTGATGTCCAACGTGCCCGGCGTACCGCTGTCGAAATCGACTTCCAGCCCGGCAATGCCCAAATTGTCGATCTGGGATTTCAGGTTGGTTGCCACGATGTCCGCCGGGGTGTTGCCAGCAGCGGTCAGATCATTTGCGCTCAGGGTATACGAAACAGTGTTGTCACCGACGGTCAGAGACACCTGATCGCCCGCTGCAAACGCAGCGCCGTTTTCTGCGATTTCGATCTGTTCGTTGCCACCACCGTTACCAAGTGCAATTGCAACCGAGTCACCCGAGGCCGAGGCCCCGGCCGAGCTTCCGCTGAAGATGTCATTGGCGACGTAGCCGCCAGTCGACAGATCCTGGTTGTTCACCGTGATCGATGACGCGGTTACGTTGCCCGACGAATCCCGGTCAAGCGAGGACAGGACCGAAGACGACCCGGCCGAGTTCACCAGGTTCAGACCGTTGAACTGCGCCGCGGCCACAACCGACTGAATCTGCTCTTTCAACGCGGTAACGTCGTCGTTGATCTTGCCACGGTCAACGTTGTCTTCCTGGGCCGCGACGATCTTGCCTTTCATCTGGGTCAGCAGATCGGTGACGGTCTCCGAAGCGTTCCGCGCGACGGCGACGGTGGATTCACCCAACGACAGGCTGTCCGAGATCGCCTTGAACCCGCTTACGTCCGATTCCATCACTTTCGAGATGGCCCAGACGGCCGAATTGTCCTTGGCCGAGGCAACCGATTTACCGGTCGAGATTTCGCTTTGTACGCCTTCGAGGCCCTTGTTGATCCCTTTCAGGGTCTGCAGGGCCACCATAGCGCTGTTGTTGGTCAGAATACTGGACATGTTCTGTGTTCCTTTGATCTTTGGTCATTGGATGCTTTGCACCCGTTTCTCATCCGCCCACTCTCGGGACGGAAACGTCGTTCTGACACCTGCAGCTCCGTGGTCATTCGGGCTGCGCCACCCTCTAAGGTGCGGGAACACCATGCCTCCTCATATGCTAATAGTTTCCTAAATCGACCCGGCAAGTTCCGGAGCATTTGATCTGAATTGCTCAGAACTCACATCCACCTTTTACGCGCGTTTTTCCATCTTGCGGTCACGCATGGCGTCGATGGTGGTTTTGTGTCCCGCTTCGTCATAGGTATCCAGACTTTTGCGCACCTGGTGCAGCGCGCTCATCCGTTTTGCCACGCTGCGGATCCCGGACAGGGCACTGTCCAACAGCTCCTGATTTCGTGTCACCTTGGATTGCAGATCATGCAGCGTTTTACGTTCATCCTGTGTTTCGATGGCCTCCACGCCATTGTTCAGCGTGTCGATCAGGGTGGTCTTTTCGTCCAGCATCCGGACCAGCCGGTCCAGATCCCCGCTCAACAGCGCCCCGCGTTCGCGATCCAGCAGATCATCAAGCGCCTCCATGGTTGCAATAGCGGTATCATCGGTCATTTTCACGCTCCTTCAGAGATTGATAGAGAGATTCGGCAAGCCCAATTCCACCCGTTCTGGTCATTTCTTCCGCCTGTGCCTGACGCAGGAACGACGCGAACTGTTCCTCTCCCGCGCCGCCCCCGAACGAATCGCTAACCTCCCCCAGCCCGGCGGACTTGAGCATTTCAGCCAGAAACCCGGCCTCAAGCTTTTGCGCCGCCTGCCACAGGGCAGGGTCCTTCTGCGGGGCTTCAGCCGACATGGCCGTGCGCAGGGGGGGGGCGGGAACACTCAGTGAAGGAATGGTCACGGGAATACCTCCAATTCTTTGGACTTTTCTGTTTTTGCCTCAGAATCGGTAAAGAACCGGTAACCAGCATGGGGAATACTGGCGGTAATCTGGAAGAAATCCCGAGGCAGCCATGTCAAATATCCCGTTTCCAAGCCAGTTGCTGACTGGTGCGACCATTGAAGAGATGGGGCATCACCCTTCGACCAAGCGAGGGGCGACGCCCGGCGCGGGACCGTCACGCGATGCCGATGGCGCTGATCCGCAGGGCGGTTCGGGTCCGGGATTTGCAAGCGTTTTCGATGAATTCGCCCGTGCAGGCGAATCCGGTGCGCAGCGGGAAGAGAGACAGTTGAACGCATCTGCGCGGGTCGTTCCAGAGGTTGGCAGAGAATCTCAGGTCGAGGTGGAGCAGGGCAAACCGTCGCCCACGCACCCGACCGATGCACCTGTCCCCGAACAGGGAGAAGAACCGCGCGACCCAACACAGGTTACGCCTTCCGCGCGTGGCTCGGACGATGATACGCCAGACCGGAACACAGTGTCAGATGAGGTTGCGCCGACAGGAAACAGAATCAAACAGCCGCGGGGCGTGGCACCTGATGCACTTGCTGCACTGGCCTATCCGGGTGTGTTCCTGACCTCGCAAGATGTTGCGCGCGTCGCATCGGCGACCGACGCAGGCCATGCAGGGGGTCAGGTGCGGGGTGCGGCGACGGGGCAAACAGGACCGGTTGCAAACACCCTCACCACCACGCCCGAGCTCGCGCCGTTGCGTCTGACAGAAGCCAGCGGGGCATCAAATCCCGTGGTTCACACCACGCACTCCATTGCGCCCGTCGTATCAACCGGAACGCAGGATTCGGTGACGCAGGGCATGGGGCAGCGTCGCATGACAGTTGCGGGTTCGGTTCTAACGGGCCTTGATGGGCAGATGGGAAACAACGGAAACCCGTCTGGCATCGCATCGCGGCCTGACGGAGCGTTGCAACACCTAGGCATTGCAGTGCCCCCCGGGCTTCGGGACGGGGGTGCGTCCGGTCTTGACGATCTGGGGGCGCGAACGTCCACTCTGGCCAAAACCGCCCCGCTTTCGGGTCAGAACCCGGGAACTGTTGGCCCTCGTGCGGGTCACTCTGTTGCCGATTCGGTTAAACCCATGGAGGTACAGGTTTCGGTGATGCCGCAAACCCGGCCCGGGCCCGTTCCCCCGCAGGGGGGCCCCCGAATCGTCGCCGCGCAGCCCATGATCCCGCAGACACCGCCGGGGGATGGAAGCCGGGTGAACAACCCTCTGGTCTCACCACACATGACGGAGCCAGAGCAGCAGGTCAGGACGGTTCTCAACACCGCAACCGCAATCCCGGCGACAGCGACCCTGTCTGGCGGGGGCCTGCCTGCGGCAGTGTCGACCGGTGCGGTGGAAGCGACCCAAATCCTTCCCGCAACTCAGCCGTCGCAGGGGCGGGATGCCTTTCCAGAGACGGCCCCATCCCAATCCAGGGTCTTGCAACCGGGCGTGCGCGGGCTCGAAACGTCGATGCCCGCGTCCGATGTGGCACGTGTCGCCCCGGCTGCGTGGCAGGGGTCTCAACCTGAACCGGTTGCACAGTCGGCTTTGACGAGGCAGAGCCGTGACGCAGGACCGCGTGGTGATGTGGGTGCGTCGTCAAGGGCAGAGGTCTCTTTGCAGACAACACTACAGACAACGCCGCTCAACACGCCCATGGCAGTCCCGGTTACGTCGACCTCAGCATTGACGGCCACCGCAAATCTCGGAACGGATACGGGTATGTCCATTGAGGGGGATACATCGTCCTTCGCGGATGAATTCCTGACCGACCCGCTTCTGGATCCCCGCAGTGCATCCCTGACCACCACAGCCACATCACGTACCGCGCCCGTGGGGTTCTCATCGGCGGCCATCGCGGCTCAAATTGCCGATGCGCTGGGCCAGACCCGTACGGGTCAGGTTGAATTGCGCCTTAACCCGGAAGAGCTGGGCCAGGTGCGCATATCGCTGTCTCCCTCCGAGGGGGCGATCACGATGAGTATTCAGGCCGAGCGGGCCGAAACGCTCGACCTGATGCGCCGCCATATTGCCGAGCTCACAATGGAGTTCGAGGCGCTTGGCTATGACACCATCACCTTTGAGTTCGGGCACTCGGGACTGTCGGGGCAGAACGGACAGGCCAGCGATGCCGATACACAGCGTGGCGGCGGAACGGTCGCATCCGAAATGGATGACACGGCCATGGCGGTGCCACTGCCTCTGGCGCAAACGGCCCAAGGGGGCGCGACGACCGGACTTGACCTTCGTCTTTGATGAGAAAGAACAGACATGATCGATTTGACAACCACACCCACCTCTACGTCCACCCCCACCTCGGCTGGCTATGCCGCCGCGGCATCGGCTGCGGTGACGTCCACCAACACCACCGGCACCATAGGGTCGGATTTTCAAACCTTTCTTGAAATGCTGACGGTGCAAATGCGCAATCAGGATCCTCTGAACCCGATCGACAGCACCGAATACGCCGCCCAGCTTGCGGCGTTTTCGACCGTGGAACAGGCCGTGTTGACCAACGATCTGCTCAAATCCCTTGCCGCACAGATGGGGGACAGCAGCATGAGCCAACTGGCCGGTTGGGTGGGGATGGAAGCACGCACAACTGCGGGCGCACATTTTTCGGGAAGCCCGATCACCCTGTCGCCACTGACCGCCAAACTGGCGGACGAGGCATGGCTTGTCGTGCGCGATGCAAACGGGGATGAAGTGCAAAGACAGGCCATCGGGTTGGACGGGGCCAGCTTTGACTGGGCCGGTGTCGACGCCTCGGGGAACCCGTTTGACAGCGGCGTGTACAGTTTCGAAGTTGAGAACCGTGCCAATGGCGAACTTCTTGGCATGACGCCGGTGGAATCCTATGCGGATGTGGTCGAGGCCCAGATTTACGATGGCACGACTCTGCTTGTACTTGAAGGCGGGGTGCGGGTGTTGACGACCGAGGTCACGGCTCTGCGCCGACCCGCGTAACCTCAACATCCGGCACGGGGCGTGATGCCCCGACTTGCCAGACGGACCGGGCTTGTCTAATCCGGGGGAACTTGCACCCGCCCGGCCTGATGCGCCTTGGCGGGATTGAAACCCGTCAAAGCCCACCGTTCGTTCGGTTGGGTGTGAAAGGACCAGAGCCACCCCAGTGCAGAGACAGGCGTCAACACATTCGGACCCCGAAACGGCGCAGTTGGAAGCGGCGTTGTTTGCGTGGCTTGGCCGCCGGGGTCTTCTGTCTGGAACGGCGGCGCGGGAAATCCTATCTGGCGGGCGGACGAACCGGTTGTGGCATGTACGGCCAGAGCAAGGCGACCGGGTGGTCAAACTTTACCGGGAGCAGGATGGAAATCCCCTGTTTCCCAATTCCCATGACCTTGAAGCGCGGGCGCTGCGCCACCTGCCTGCAGGTCTTGCTCCGGTCCTATGTGATCAACTGGATACGCCGTTTGGACCCTGTCTGATCTATGCATACAGCCCCGGCGAAAGCTGGGTGTCCGACCCCGCGCCCATTGCCCGGGCGCTGGGGCGGGTGCATGCTGCGCCTGTCCTGACGGATCTTCCCAATGCTTCCGATGGCAGCGCGGCGTTGCGGGAACAGACGCTGGCGATCCTTGATCAATGCGACGGGGGGCAAAGAAATCGGGTGCGGAATGCCATGCCGACAGGCGAAGTTGCACCGTCGCGGGTGGCGGCGCTTTTGCACGGGGATCCGGTGCCAGGCAATATCATCCATGACGGGGACAGGGTGACCTTCATTGACTGGCAATGCCCGTTGATCGGGGATCCGGCCCATGATCTTGGGATGTTCCTGTCCCCTGCGATGCAATGGATTTATCGTGGGCAAGTGTTATCCCCGGCCGAGCGGCAGCTGTTCTTACAAAGCTATCCCGACCCGGAAACGGTACGGCGCAGCAACGCGTTAACCCCATGGCACCACTGGAGAATGGCGGCCTATTGTTTGTGGAAAATGCAACGCGGTGCCGCTGAATACGGCGTGGGGTTCCAACTCGAATTCGCCGCGCTTGAGAGCTCAGCCCGGGGGGCTGAGGGGGTGACAGCCAACGATTCGGAAGTCTGACCCCAACGCATCGAGATGGATTCAAGGGGTGTTGCCGCAATGCAACAAATAGGGGTTTCGAACGAAAAGCCCGAGAGTCATCACGATCAAGGTAGGTAATAACTGAATAAAATCAATGCTATATCGCGATATGGCTGTTTTTTGCGCGCGACTTGCGATCCGCGCGGCTATTCTTGAATATGTGTTTCAACCCGGATGAATATATGCGATATTGTCCTTGGTCTTGCCAATTTCGGTTGGCCCTACTGTGGTTTGGAGAGAATTATGAAAAAGATTTCGATGATGGCAGCAGCAGCTGCGCTCACCGTTGCCGCCGCCGCGCCGGTTGCAGCAGACACCAAAAACGACCCGTTCGTATCGACTCAGGCGTCGGTGGGTCTTGCTGCGCCTTCGATGGCTGTCGTTGGTCTCATCGCTGTTGGTATCATCGTCGCAGCGGCTGACGGTTCCTAATTCGTTTTCGGCCATGTGCCGGGATTGAAGTGAATTTGAAAATGGCGGCCTTCGTGCCGCCATTTTCTTTGCCCGACGGTCTTTGTCCGGGGTCCGGGTGAAACGAGGCCCGGGTGAAACGGGTCAGACGTTGTAATATCTGCGGTACCACTCAACGAAATTCCCAACCCCGCAGGCAAGCGGGGTTTCGGGCAGTTCGCCCACCAGTGTTTGCAACAGCGATGCGTCGGCCCATGTCGCGGGCACGTCTCCGGGTTGCATCTCCATCAGCTTGCGGCGGGCCACGCGTCCTGTGGCGGCTTCGATGGCATCCACGAAATCAGTCAGCTTCACCGGGCTGCCATGGCCGATATTCACCACGCGATAGGGGGCAACGGGGGACAGGCTGTCGCCCGCAACGGGCTGTCCTGTCGCTGGTACTGCATCCACAAGCCGGCGAATGCCTTCGACAAGGTCGGTGGCATAGGTGAAATCCCGCTGCATGTCGCCATGGTTATAGATGTCGATCGGGGTGTCGTTCAAAATTGCACGGGTGAATTTGAACAAGGCCATATCCGGGCGTCCCCACGGTCCATAGACGGTGAAGAACCGGAACATGGTGGTGGGCAGGCCATAAAGGTGGGCATAGGAATGTGCCATCGCCTCATTGGCCTTTTTCGTCGCGGCATAAAGCGACATCTGGTGATCTGTCCGCTGGGTTTCGCCATAGGGCATTTGGGTATTCGCGCCATAGACTGACGATGAAGACGACAGCATCAGGTGTGCCGGAGGAGTGGCCCGCGCCGCTTCCAGCAATTCGAACGTGCCCTGAAGGTTGGCTTCAAGGTATGAACGTGGCGCGTCGATTGAATGGCGCACCCCGGCCTGAGCGGCAAGGTGGATCACCGTATCGGGCCGGTGAGTCGCCATCAGCCCGGCCAACACGCCGGGGGTTTCAATCCGCTGCTCATGGGCGGTGAACCCCTCATGCGCGGTCAATTCCGCGTGGCGCGCCTGTTTCAACGTGACATCATAATAGTCGGTCATCGCGTCGATGCCGATCACCCGGACCCCGTCCGCCAACAGACGCTGGCAGGTGTGATAGCCAATGAACCCGGCAGAGCCGGTGACAAGTGCAATTTTCATGATGCGATCTCAGAGACGCAGGGTCTGAAACTGGAAATAGCCGTTTACGTCACCCAGCCATTGACGGGACAGCAGCGCATAGCCGCGGCTGTCCACCTGATAGCTGTTTTCGAACCGGGTCTCGCCTGCAATACAGGTTTCGATCACCCTGGTGGTCATCGAATTGATGGTTGCGCCGGTGACGCGGGATTTTTTACCGACCGTCACACTGCACGTGGCGCGCAGTTCGACCGTCAGGTTCTGACCATTCAGATACCGATGCACACGCGTGGCCGTGCCCGGTTTGCGGGCCCGGATCAATGCGGAAACCGCTTCAACATCCGCAGACATCAGATCGTTGCCAAGCCCGCGCGACCCGGTAACAATGCCGTGTTTCAAGGTCACGAACCGCCGGTCCCCAGAGGCCCAGGTGCCATAGTCCCCGTTGGTTTCGATCCGGGTCAGAACCGCACCCACTTTGGTGTTTTCAATGACCGTAACGGTCAACGGCAGGTCCGAGTTCTTAAGCGCGGCGCTTGCCTGAGCGGCAAGCTGCTGGGCCGATGGGACGTTGGGTTCGCTTTTATTCACCATTCCCAACAGCCCGCTGAACACGGCCTTGCGCGCATTGTCCCGCTCGGTATCATTTCCGCAGGCAGCCAGCGAAAGCATCGCCACCGCTGCCAGTGCTTTCCAAAGGGTCATCGCCAGAACCTCCCCCAGCTTTTGGCCATTTCGGGTTTGTGGGTGTCGCGCACCGCGTCGTAAAGCCGCCCGTTCACACGAAGACGCGCACCGCCGTCGCGGGTCAGCGAACTGAGCGCGATTTCGTTTTTGCGCCGGTTCGGGGTGCCGATGACTGCGCCAATCGGTACGATGATGCGCAACCCCTTGTCATAAGACCCTTCGCCAAAGCTTGACGCCGAAAGATCGGTTTTCGTAACCCAGGCCCCTACGGTCCAGCCATTGGCAAATTCGCGGTCCAGCGAAAGCGTTGCGCCCCAGTCCCCGGCAAGGTAACGGCCCACGTCCAACTGGCCATGGAACCCGTTGCCAATGTCGTAATAGGCGGACACGTGGCCGTTCAGCTCGGGAATGGCCCCGGCAGGGGTGGTCGCGCCGGTGATGGGGTTCACATAGGTGGTGTTGCGCGACCGCAACCCGAACCCGCCATCATAATCACGTGGGCGCACGAAATTTACCTCGGCCCCCAGCGCAAGGCGGCTGTTGACGGGTTTCCAAAGCACTTCGCCCGAAACCCCGGCATACATGGTTTCAAGATACCCGGCGGTGACGCGGGTATAGATGTTTTCACCCAACCGGCCATATTTGGCGATGGTGAGATAATCCAGACGCGGGTCGTTCCCGGTGGAATACTGGCGGGCGTCGGACCGCACCACGGGGGGGGGATTGGTGGCGATGGCCCCGGTGCGCCCGGTGCTGGCCGCATCCACGTTGCCGGCAAGCTTGACCGAAACGGACCCGGAAAGCTGCCACCCCGGCCCAAGGCTGTAATCCCCGGCCAGTTTGATGCCCAGATCGGCACGTACCGGGTTGTCAGGGTCAAAGGTGTTGAGTTTGAGATAGGGCGACAGGCCCCAGGTCAGGCGCGGATAGGTCCCGTCCAGCGTGGGCACATCGCGGAACCCCGCCTGTCCGCTGCTGAACACGGCCTTCTGCTGAATGGCGGTGGCCGGGGCGTTTTCCAACGCCTCCAGATCGCTGCGCGACAGCGTGACCGACCCGGTCGGAATCCCTTTATAGGTCTGGGTGATTTCGAAGGTTTCCACCGAATCCGGCAGGCTGCGCGACATGGCGCGGGCGGTGCGACCCACGGCCTGACTTTCGATGTCATAACGTGCGTTGCGGATCAAAACGCGGGCGCGGGTGCCGGAAAGCTGGATCCCTTCCAGATAAAGCCCCTCGCGTGCCAGGCTGGTGGCCAGGTTCTGACTGGCTTTGGCCTTGGCGCTGTCGGCCACGGCCCATCCAAGATCGCGGGCGTTATGTTTGGGCCGGACCCGAACAGGCAGAGGCGCGGTTTCGCCACCGCCCGGAATCGCCGCGCCTTTGGGGTCAAGCGCGAGCGAAACGTTGATCCCGATTTCCGACCCGTAAAGGTAATAGGCACCGATGTTGATCGTATCGCTGACCTTGTAATCAACACCGAAGTTGAAATCGCTCTTGCGCTGGAACAGGCTCGCCGTGGGGTCCTGTCCACCGCCGGTTTCCTCGTTATAGGCGTCCGATGAATATTCCGCCTTAAAGGTCAGCCGGTCGGTGGCGGCATAGCTGATCCCGCCAAATATCGCCTTGGGCCCCTTGAACCAATCGTCGATGGTCAGATCGCCGCCCTGACCGATATTGCCGGTGGGGCGGATACCTTCGACACTGCCCAGACGGCCCCAGCCGACACCGGCGCTGACCCGAAGCCGTTTGCCAATCGTCTTGGTCGCAACCACGTATTCGCCGCCATAAAGCCCGGTGCCGATGAAATCACGCAGCCCGATGGCCACGCCGGGGCGATAGGTGCCTTCGGTCAACAGCTGGTATTTCAAATCAAACGAGCGGTCGTAATAGGACCGATGCGTATAGGTCGGCGGCTGATAATCGCGCAGCGACGCATAGCGGAAGGTCCCGGTCAATCGCGGTGTGATCTGAAAGGTAAGAGAATTGCGGGTGGTGCCCCCGAAATGTGATACGGTGACGGACAAATCTCCGTCCGGGGCCATTTCGGCGGTGGGCATGTCAATCAGCCCGCCGGGGGTGCCGTACATGTTCTTGGATGTTGTCACAAGGCTTTCACCCTGCGCTGTCCCGGCGATCATCGCCAGCAGACTTACCATGACTGTCGGTTTGCTGAACCGCATAATCCTGCCACTCCAATTATCCTTGGCGATACCTTAGTAAAAGCCGCTTCAAAAAAACAGGGTGCCTGGTCCCTCGGTGTGAAACCGGCCAATGACTGTCACAATATTGCATTGTGCGGGTCAGGATACCCCCAAATTTACCATAGTTTACCAAAGCGCGGCCAGCGTGGCGCAAATGCCGATCAACGCGCCGCCCGAGGTCCATGCGATTGGCCCGATCCAGCGGTTTGCGGGTTTTTCAGCGGCCTCCGTCATGCTTTGGCGGATCAGGGCGGCTTCGACCAGCCCGGGAAGACGGGGTCCGAACCGGGCCAGCACCTTGGCAGTCCGCCCAATATCCCGCGCCACCGCGCGTGGGCCGATAGAGCCCTTTATATAATCCTCGACAATTGGATGGGCCACGTCCCAGATGTTAAGCTGGGGATCAAGGCTGCGGGCGACGCCTTCCACCACCACCATCGTGCGTTGCAGAAGGATCAGCTCGGTCCGGGTCTCCATCCCAAACCTCTCTGTAACTTCAAAGAGATAGGACAACAGCCGCCCCATGCTGATCTGGTTGGCATCCATGCCGAAAATGGGTTCGCCCACGGCGCGAAGGGCGCGGGCGAATTCGTCCACATCCTGATTGGCGGGTACATATCCGGCCTCGAAATGCACTTCGGCCACGCGGTGGTAATCGCGTTGGATGAACCCGAACAGGATTTCGGCATATACCCGGCGCGTGTACTCGTCGATATGGCCCATGATCCCGAAATCATAGGCAATGATATCGCCATTTGCGGCAACTTTCAGGTTCCCCTGGTGCATATCCGCATGGAAAAACCCGTCGCGCAGGGCATGGGACAGGAACAACTGCAGCACGCGCTCGCCCAACGCCTTGCGGTTATGCCCGGCGGCATCCAGCGCGGCGTTGTCGCCCAGCGGCTCGCCCTCGGCCCAGCCCATTGTCATCACGCGACGGCCCGACAGCGCCCATTTCACGTCGGGCAACCGGAACCCTTCGTCCTGGGCGGTGTTGGCGGCAAATTCGCTGGCCGAGGCGCTCTCAAGCCGCAAATCCAATTCGCCCTTTACCACCCCTTCGAAATGTTCGATCACGTCGCCGGGGCGCAACCGGCGCGAGGCGGGGGACAGGAATTCGATCATCCCGGCGGCGAAATAGAAGGCGTCGATGTCCCGTTGAAAGGCACGCTCGATGCCGGGGCGCAGCACCTTGACCGCCACCTCTTCGCCGGTGTCCTTCAGTCGCGCCCGGTGTACCTGGGCAATCGACGCCGCCGCCACGGGTTCGCTGAATTCGCTGAATACGTCATGCACGGCCACGTCCAGCTCGTCCCGCACCGCCTGTTTCGCGGTTTCGATGTCAAACGGCGGCAGCTTGTCCTGCAACACCCGCAGTTGAACGGCCAGATCGTCGCCGACCACGTCGGGGCGTGTGCTCAGCACCTGACCGAACTTGATATAGGCCGGGCCAAGCGCGGTCAGCGCCCGTGTCGCGGGCGGCATCGACGGGTCGCCCTTCATGCCCAGCCATTGGAACGGCCAGACCACGCTGCGCAGCACCACACGCAACAGGCGCGGTGCCTCATAGGCGTCCAGAATCACCTTCATCGCCCCGGTCCGTTCCAATGTTGCGCCGGTGCGGATCAGTCGAATGATGTTATGCGGACCTCTCATTTCGGGCCTCTCACAGCTTCCAACCGGAATGAAGACAGGCAATGCCCATGGACAGGTTGCGATATTTCGCCTGTTCGAACCCGGCCTGTTTCACCATCGAAAGGAATGTGTCCTGATCCGGGAATTTACGAATAGATTCAACAAGATACTGGTATGAATCGCGATCATTGGCAATCAATTTCCCCATCTGCGGAATGATGTTAAACGAGTATAGGTCATAGATCTTCTGCATCATGTCATTGGGGATCTGGCTGAACTCCAGCACCATCAGCCGCCCGCCGGGTTTCAGCACCCGGAACGCTTCGTTCAGCGCCTCTTGCGGGCGGGTGACATTCCGAATGCCAAAGGAAATCGTGTAGACGTCAAACGTGTTGTCGGCAAAGGGCAACGCCATCGCGTCGCCCACAACCCAATCAAGCGACGCCGCCATCTGATCCGCCTCGGCGCGTTGCCGCCCGGCGATCAGCATCGGTTCGGTCAGATCGCACACCGTGGCATGGCCGTGGCCTGCGCGTTTCAGGAACTTGAAGGATACGTCGCCCGTGCCCCCGGCCACGTCCAGCAACCGTTGACCGGGGCGCGGTGCCAGCCAGTCCATCATCGCCTCTTTCCAGATGCGGTGGATTCCGACGCTCATCACATCGTTCATCACGTCGTATTTGGACGCAACCGAACCAAAGACCCCCTGCACCTTTCCGGCCTTCTCGGCCTCGGGAACGGTTTCAAATCCGAAATGTGTGGTTTTCTCGTTCATGGTCTGTACCCTGGGCCTTGCCACTCTGGTTCCGCGTCCTCTCTATAGTGGGGAGCAGGGTCATTCAATGCACCCCTTTAGTCACCCTGATTTGTCGCCCTGAACCACCAACAGACACCGGAGCCCCCATGCCAGAACTGCCCGAGGTTGAAACCGTCCGCTGCGGCCTTGCCCCGTCGATGGAAGGCGCAATGATCACCCGCGCCACCGTGAACCGGCCTGACCTGCGCTGGCCTTTTCCTGATGATTTCGCCAACCGGCTGACGGGGCGGCGGGTGGATCGTCTGCGGCGACGGTCGAAATACATCCTTGCCGATCTTGATGGAAACGAATCCCTGCTGATTCACCTGGGCATGTCGGGGCGTATGACCGTGTCCGGCGATCCGCTGGGACAATTTGTCCATGACCATCCGGCGGTTGAGAAACACGACCACGTCATTCTTGATATGTCCAACGGTGCGCGGATCACGTTCAACGATCCGCGCCGGTTCGGGGCCATGGACCTTTTGCCCACCGACACCGCCGAAACGCACCCTCTGCTGGCCAAACTCGGCCCTGAACCGCTTGGGAATGACTTCAACGAAACCTATCTGACCGCTGCGCTCAAGGGGCGCAATACACCGATCAAATCCGCCCTTCTGGATCAACGAATCGTCGCGGGGTTGGGCAACATCTATGTATGCGAGGCGCTTTACCGCGCCCATATCGCGCCCATGCGCAAGGCTGGCGGGATCGGCGCGAAACGCGTGGCGGCGCTGGTGCCTGTCATTCGTGATGTGCTGACCGAGGCAATTGCCGCCGGGGGATCCACGCTCAGGGATTTCAAACAGGCCGACGGGGAACTGGGCTATTTCCAGCACAGTTTCCGGGTCTATGGGCGCGAGGGCGAACCCTGTCCAAACTCCGACTGCAACGGCACGATCAAACGTATCGTGCAATCGGGTCGTTCGTCATTCTATTGTCCGCACTGTCAAAGATAGCTTGATCCGCCCGGCCACAATGGTAAGAAACCGGGTCTGAGGATAACAAGCGAAAGCGATAATCACATGGCCTATGAGACGATCATCGTCGAAGTAGAAGACCACATCTGTCTGATCAAACTGAACCGTCCCGACGCGCTGAATGCGCTGAACGACCAACTGTTGACAGAACTGTCCGAGGCGATGACCGAGGCACAGAAAAATGAAAAGGTGCGGTGCATCGTATTGACCGGTTCGGAAAAGGCGTTCGCCGCCGGGGCCGACATCAAGATGATGAGCGACAAGACCTTTACGGATGTTTTTACCGAGGATCTGTTCACCGAGGAAACCGATGCGATCCTGCGGGTGCGCAAACCCATCATCGGTGCGGTTGCGGGCTATGCGCTGGGCGGCGGTTGCGAACTGGCGATGCATTGCGATTTCCTGATCGCGGCGGATACGGCCAAGTTCGGTCAGCCCGAAATCAACCTTGGCGTCATGGCCGGGATTGGCGGGACCCAGCGGTTGACCCGCGCGATTGGCAAGGCCAAGGCGATGGACATGAACCTGACCGGTCGCTTCATGGATGCAGAAGAGGCGGAACGCTGCGGGCTGGTGTCGCGCATCGTGCCGGCCAAGGAACTGATGAAGGAAACCATGGCCGCCGCCGCGAAGATCGCCGAGAAATCGCAGATCGCCGTGATGGCCGTGAAGGAATCGGTCAACCGGTCGTTCGAAACCACGCTGCGCGAAGGCATCCTGTTTGAACGCCGCGTGTTCCATTCGCTGTTTGCGACCGAGGATCAGAAGGAAGGCATGAACGCCTTCATGGAAAAACGCCAGGCACAGTTCCGCGATCGCTGATCCGGGATCCGTCGACTTCGAAAAGGGCCGCGCCGTTCTCTCGGGCGGCCCTTTTTTGTTAACTTTGTTAACAGCTTTGTTAACAACGGCCTGTTGCAAAGAGCGGTGCCTTCACATTTGGCCTTTCCGGAAATGTTGCCGTCCCGGTGCCGTCTTGGTGCCGCGTCCGTGCCGTGTTGGTGCCGGGGGAATTGCGGGGTTGATTCTTTTGTTAAGGGCGGATATTTCCCGCCGTCATACATGCGCGTGACGCCCGCCTAGGCAAGAATCGATTCCCTTCCGTGGGAAGGCCCGTTTTGGTGTTGGCGTGCAATTTGAAACAACATCGAACGTAAGGATCGACCGTCATGGCAAATTCGCCCCAAGCAAAGAAACGCGCCCGTCAGAACGAGCGCCGTTTTGCCGTCAACAAAGCACGCCGTTCGCGCATCCGCACCTGCTTGCGCAAGGTGGAAGAGGCAATTGCCTCGGGTGACAAGAACGCCGCTACCGCCGCTCTGCGCGCCGCTCAACCCGAGTTGATGCGCGGTGTAAGCAAGGGTGTTTTCCACAAAAATACCGCCGCGCGCAAAATGTCGCGTTTGTCGGCGCGAGTCAAAGCGCTGGGCTAAGATTATTCACCAGGGGTTCCCTTGGGAAAGGCGTCTCTTGCGAGGCGCCTTTTTTGATTTGTGACGGAAAAGCCCTTATTTCATGGCCTTATCAAGGCCGTGCAGATTCGTTTTCAGAAATGCGTGAGTCAAGCGCGAAGTTTCGTTGCCCCGCCGCCAATCGCTTTGCTAGTTTGCTGCTTGCGAGTCACATCGCCTCGGGGGACAAATCCTGCGACCACACTTGAATCACAAGAGACCCTTGTGAGGCAAGCCTTTGTTTTGGCTGGTTGTTTGTGGTTTTAGCCCTCCGTGCCGTAACGATGTTGCAGTTTTCGCCCGGCTCTGGTGTGGGGCGGCTTTGGTGGCAGGGGGGCACCCGTCACTATGCAGCATGATGCAATTGAACCGGTCCATGTGTGTGGACGAAATCGCCGCCCGATTTTTTTGGGTGGGGTGGTGGTTTTTTTGGGTTTGTGAAGGTTGAAAATGGCGGTCCGGGTGGCAGCGGGTCGTTGGGGTGAGCGCCGGAAAATGGAACGTATGGCAGTGGATCGGGGATACATGACCAAGGATGAATGGGGGCATATTCAACAGCAATTGTTGAATACCGTGGGCAAAAACAACTACACCAACTGGATTGCGCCGCTTGAGCTTGCGGATGTTCTGGACGGCACGGCCACTTTTCATGTTCCGACGAACTTTCTGGGCAACTATGTCAGTCAGAATTTCGGTGACCTGATTTTGTATCAACTGACCGCGGCAGGGGCCCCAGTGCGCCGTGTTCGTTTTCAAGTCCCTGCGAATAAAGCAAATTCTCCGGCAGGCTCTCCGACGGATGTTTCGGGGGATGTCATGTCCAGATCAGCTGCGGCTACTCCTGTGGTCCAATCCGCCCCCCAATCCGCCCCTGTGGTGGTTAGCGCGCAGGAAGATCAACTGACCGCCGCGCCCTTGGATCCGCGTTTCACCTTTGACAGCTTTGTGGTGGGCAAACCCAACGAACTGGCCCATGCCGCCGCGCGGCGCGTCGCCGAAGGTGGTCCGGTCACGTTCAACCCGCTGTTTCTTTACGGTGGCGTCGGTCTTGGGAAAACGCACCTGATGCACGCAATTGCGTGGGAACTTCAGCGCGCCCGACCGGATTTGAACGTTGTCTACCTTTCCGCAGAACAGTTCATGTATCGCTTTGTTCAGGCGCTGCGTGATCGTCGGATGATGGATTTCAAGAAACTGTTCCGCTCGGTTGACGTGTTGATGGTCGATGACGTCCAATTCATCGCCGGAAAGGATTCAACGCAAGAAGAATTCTTCCACACATTCAACGCTCTGGTGGATCAGAACCGGCAAATCATCATTTCGGCTGACCGCGCACCGGGTGAAATCAAGGGGTTGGAAGAGCGGATCAAGAGCCGCCTGCAATGTGGTCTCGTGGTTGATCTTCACCCAACGGACTACGAATTGCGCCTTGGTATTCTGCAGTCCAAGGTCGAAGCGCAGCGGGTCCAATATCCCGAACTGCAACTGGCGGATGGTGTGCTGGAATTCCTGGCGCATCGGATCAGCACCAATGTGCGCGTCCTCGAAGGTGCCCTGACCCGTTTGTTCGCGTTTGCCTCGCTCGTGGGGCGCGAAATTACTCTGGAGCTGACGCAGGATTGTCTTGCCGACGTGCTGCGCGCTTCCGAGCGCAAGATCACCGTGGAAGAAATTCAGCGCCGGGTGAGCGAGCATTACAACATCCGTTTGTCCGAAATGATCGGCCCCAAACGGGTGCGCAATTTTGCACGTCCCCGGCAGGTGGCCATGTACCTGTGCAAGCAGTTGACCAGCCGTTCCTTGCCCGAGATCGGGCGGCGGTTTGGTGGTCGCGACCACACCACTGTGATGCATGGTGTGAGGCGCATCGAAGAATTGAGGGCGCAGGATGGCCAGATCGCCGAGGATCTGGAACTGTTGCGCCGGTCGCTGGAGGCCTGAGGTCGCGGCGACACGCACCAAACAACCGTATGCCCCGTTGAAACACCTGTTTCAGCGGGGCTTTTTTTGTTGCGGTTTCTGATCGCAGGCCCCTGTCGCACTTGACCCCGTGCAACATTCATCGGAAAACATCACAAAGCACTTGAGCCGTTGGGGAAAACCGTTACCTTGCCCCTCCCGGCCATGATCGGACAGGAGAATGAGGGTATGAAATTCAGCATTGAACGCGCAACGTTGCTCAAAGCGGTGGCTCAGGCGCAATCGGTTGTCGAACGTCGCAACACCATCCCGATCCTGGCGAATGTGCTGATCGAAGTGGACGGCGCGGACGTCTTTTTCCGCGCTACGGATCTTGATATCGAAGTTGTCGACAAGGCTCCGGCTCAGGTCGAGCGCGCCGGAGCGACCACGGTTTCCGCAGTGACGCTGCACGAAATCGTGCGCAAGCTGCCGGATGGGGCATTGGTGACGCTGACCGATGACGGCGCATCGGGCCGGTTGACGGTCGAGGCGGGGCGCTCGAACTTCTCGCTTGCGACCCTGCCACGCGAAGATTTCCCGGTCATGGCGACCTCGGAATACAGCTCGAATTTCTCGGCCCCGGCACCTGTGTTGCGACGTTTGTTCGACAAATCGAAATTCGCGATTTCCACGGAAGAAACGCGGTATTACCTGAACGGTGTTTACATGCATATCTCCGATTCGGATGGCGGTAAGGTGCTGCGCTGTGTCGCCACCGATGGCCACCGGCTGGCCCGGATCGACGCGGATTTGCCCGAAGGGGCCGCTGACATGCCAGGCGTGATTGTGCCGCGTAAAACCGTTGGAGAATTGCGCAAACTGCTGGATGATGACGAGGCGCAGATCGCCGTATCGGTCAGCGAAACCAAGGTGCGGTTCGCGACCCCCGGAATTACCCTGACCTCCAAAGTGATCGACGGCACGTTCCCCGATTACACCCGCGTGATTCCCCAGGGGAACAATCGCAAACTGGAAGTGGATGCCACCGAATTTGCCCAGGCCGTCGACCGTGTGGCCACGGTGTCTTCGGAACGCTCCCGTGCTGTGAAGCTGTCGCTGGATGAGGACAAGCTGGTCCTGTCCGTTAATGCGCCTGACAGCGGGGCTGCCGAGGAAGAGTTGGCCGTGGCCTATGGCGATGAACGTCTGGAAATCGGGTTCAACGCCAAGTACCTGTTGGAAATTGCCAGCCAGGTAGACCGCGAAAACGCGGTGTTCATGTTCAACTCTTCCGGCGATCCCACGCTGATGCGTGAGGGCAATGATACTTCGGCCGTTTACGTTGTCATGCCGATGCGGGTGTGAGCGGACTTTCCCTTTCCAGCCTGACCCTGTCGCATTTTCGGTCTCACAAACTGGCGCGGGTGACATGCGATGTCCGCCCCTTGGCGATTTACGGGCCGAACGGGGCGGGGAAAACCAATATTCTTGAGGCTGTATCGCTGTTCTCTCCCGGTCGCGGGCTGCGCCGCGCCTCGGCTCAGGATATGACCCGGCGACCCGAAGGGTTGGGATGGAAGGTTTCCGGGCTTCTGCATAGTCAGGGGCAGACTTACGAGATCGAAACCTGGTCCGAGGCGGGGAATGCGCGACAGGTCAGGGTGGATGGCAAGGCGGTGCCGCAAACCGCCTTGGGCCGTATCGCGCGCGTGTTGTGGTTGATTCCGTCGATGGACAGGTTGTGGATTGAAGGGGCCGAAGGGCGGCGGCGCTTTCTGGATCGCATGTGTTTAAGTTTCTTTCCCGACCATGCCGAGCTTTCTTTGACCTATGAAAAGGCAATGCGGGACCGCAACCGGCTGTTGAAGGACCAAATGCGGGATGCCCGTTGGTATGGGGCACTGGAGGCCCAGATGGCACGTGCCGGGGCCGCGATCCACGCCAACAGGGTCGCCACCCTTTCGCGCTTGGCGGCTGCGCAAACCGCTGCGCAAACGGCTTTTCCCGCAGCAGCGTTGGAGTTGATCCAAAGCGAAGGCGCGATGCCGGAGAGCGAAACCGACCTTGCCGAAGCTTTTGCGGAAAGCCGGTTTCGGGACCTTGCGGCGAGGCGCACCCTGGTAGGGCCACATCGCACCGATCTTTACGGGGTTTTCGCTGCTAAAGGGGTTGCGGCGCGGGACTGTTCCACCGGCGAACAGAAGGCGTTGTTGATTTCTCTGATCCTCGCCAATGGTCGTGCCCTTGCTCGGGACTGTGGCGCGCCGCCCATTCTGTTGCTTGACGAGGTGGCCGCGCATCTGGATGCCACCCGCCGCTCTGCGCTTTATGATGAAATCTGTGCGCTTGGGGCGCAGGCATGGATGACAGGCACCGGCGCAGAGCTGTTTACGGATCTTGGCGCACGGGCCCTGGCCGTCGAGATCGGTGAAGACGGTGGTTTGGCGCTTGCATGATGTGCTTTACCCCGGTTGGTTCGTTACGCCCCGCCCAATGAATTGGATCAGCGATTGGCATATGCGCCGCGCTGTCCCGGGAATGGCAATAACAGAAGCAAGAACCAAAACCGGCCACATCAGGTCAAACGCATAGTCATAGCGCCCGTCCGCGAGGAAAAAACCAAAGCCCAGGATCGCGCCACCGCTCAACGAGATTGCGTCCAGAGGGGCGCAGATCGGTTTTTCCCGATCCGGCGCGAAATAATCGACCTTCTTGTGTTTTTCGTCGGGTTTGGGAACCCGCATCGGGTCTATCTTTTTTGATCCCATACTACACCTTTGGGTATTGATTGAACCTTTCTGCACTGAATAGCGGTGCGTTGCGCAAAAGGTGTGAACGCAATTGCGGCAATTGTCGGATCAATGCCTCAAATTGGATGCGTCACGCTTTGACCAAAGCGCCACAAAATATGGTGGAACGGCGTGACATCCCCCACTGGAATTCGTATAAATGAGCAAATCGCAAAGGAAGCGCGACAATGTCAGATAACGAGCAGGTCCAACCCGAATATGGTGCGGATTCGATCAAGGTTCTCAAAGGGTTGGAGGCCGTTCGCAAGCGGCCCGGCATGTATATTGGTGACACCGATGACGGCAGCGGTCTGCACCATATGGTGTACGAAGTTGTCGATAACGGTATTGACGAAGCGCTTGCGGGTCATGCCGATGCCGTGACGGTCACAATTCACGCCGACAGCAGCGTATCCGTCAGCGATAATGGACGCGGTATCCCAGTCGACATGCACGCCGAAGAAGGGGTCAGCGCGGCAGAAGTGATCATGACGCAGCTGCACGCAGGCGGTAAGTTTGACAGCAATTCCTACAAAGTGTCCGGCGGTCTGCACGGGGTGGGTGTTTCTGTTGTGAACGCGCTGTCTGTGTGGCTGGAACTGCGTATCTGGCGGGACGGAAAAGAGCATTTCGCCAGATTTGAGCATGGCGAAACCTCGGAACACCTGCGCGTGGTTGGTGATGCCGGCGGGCGCAAGGGGACAGAGGTCCGTTTCCTTGCCTCGACCGATACGTTTTCGAACCTGGAATATTCGTTTGAAACACTTGAAAAACGCCTGCGGGAGCTTGCGTTTCTAAACTCGGGTGTGCGCATCATCCTGCGGGATGAGCGACCGGCGGAAATGCTGGAAACCGAACTGTTTTATGACGGCGGGGTTAAGGAATTCGTCAAGTATATCGACCGCAACAAAACTCCGATGATGGAAGCGCCCATTTATGTGCGGGGCGAAAAGGACGATATCGGCGTCGAGGTGGCAATGTGGTGGAACGACAGCTACCATGAAACGGTGCTGCCCTTTACCAACAACATTCCTCAACGGGATGGCGGTGCGCACCTTGCCGGGTTCCGCGGGGCGCTGACCCGGACCTTGCAGAAATACGCACAGGAAAAAGGTATCGCGAAAAAAGAAAAGGTAACCTTTACAGGGGATGACGCACGCGAAGGTTTGACCTGTGTGCTCTCGGTCAAGGTGCCGGACCCGAAATTCTCGTCGCAGACCAAGGACAAGCTGGTGTCCAGTGAGGTGCGTCCGGCCGTCGAAGGGCTGATGAACGAAAAACTGGCCGAGTGGTTTGAAGAGAACCCGAATGAGGCCAAGATGATCGTGACCAAGATCATCGAAGCGGCCCATGCGCGCGAAGCGGCGCGCAAAGCGCGTGAATTGACACGCCGGAAAACCGCGATGGATGTGAATTTCCTTGCGGGCAAGTTGAAGGATTGTTCCGAAAAAGACCCGTCCCAGACCGAACTGTTCCTGGTCGAGGGGGATTCGGCGGGCGGGTCGGCACAAACCGGACGGGACCGACGGACTCAGGCGGTGCTGCCACTGCGCGGTAAAATTCTGAACGTGGAGCGGGCGCGTTTCGACCGGATGCTCGGTAGCCAGGAAATCGGCAATCTTGTCATGGCGCTTGGCACCGGGATCGGGCGTGACGAATTCAACATCGACAAGCTACGGTATCACAAGATCGTCATCATGACTGATGCCGACGTGGATGGGGCGCATATCCGTACGCTGCTTCTGACATTCTTTTACCGTCAGATGCCCGAGCTGATCGAAGGGGGCTACCTCTATATTGCGCAGCCGCCGCTTTATAAAGTGGCGCGTGGCAAATCCGAGGTGTACCTGAAAGACCAGTCAGCGTTGGATGACTACCTCGTGGATCAAGGGGTGGAAGGTGCCACCCTGCGGCTTGGCTCTGGCGAAGAAATCGTGGGTCAGGATCTCAAGCGGGTTGTGGAAGAGGCGCGGCAACTGCGCCGCGTTCTGGACGCTTTCCCAACCCATTATCCCCGCCATATCCTGGAACAGGCCGCGATTGCCGGGGCGTTTGTCCCCGGTGCTGTTGATTCCGATCTGCAGGGGGTTGCGGATCAGGTTGCCTCGCGGCTTGACCTGATCGCGCTGGAATATGAACGCGGCTGGATGGGGCGGATTACCCAGGATCACGGCATTCGACTGGCGCGTATTCTGCGGGGTGTGGAAGAGGTCCGTACCCTGGATGGCCCCATGTTGCGTTCAGGTGAAGCGCGCAAAACCGGCAGTTTCACCAAGTCGCTGCAAGAGATCTACGCCACCCCTGCCAGTCTGAGCCGAAAGGACCGGAGCCAAGTGATTTTCGGCCCGCTCGATTTGTTGAACGCGATCCTTGGCGAAGGTGAAAAGGGGCTGACCCTTCAGCGCTACAAGGGTCTGGGGGAAATGAACCCGGACCAGCTTTGGGAAACCACACTGGACCCGGACGCGCGCACGCTGTTGCAGGTTAAGGTGGATGACATGGTCGAAGCAGATGATTTGTTCACCAAACTGATGGGCGATGTCGTTGAGCCACGGCGCGAATTCATCCAGCAAAATGCGCTCAGCGTCGAGAACCTTGATTTCTGATCCCTTTATAGGGCAGCGCATAGTGCTTCGCGCTGCCCATAAGACTTCGCCAAAGCCCCATAAGTCTTTGTTCGGGCAAATTACAGTATGTTTCGAATACTCTCGCTCCAAGCCGATTTGAAAGCCGGATCATTGGCAAATTGCTTATAGAGTTCCAGTTCGTTTTACGCCCTGCCTCGGTCTGACCTCGCGTGGTTGGGACATTGACGGGTGTTCGCACGAAGCGGATTTGCGCTCGCGACAGCAAACACATCAGGTTGCGGATACAACATCCCCAACCAGGGCAGTCGCACTGGTGTCGTTCTTGCCCGCCAGATGCGTGGCAAGGCGTGTCCTGAGGCCCAAGAGAGACAACGAAGCTGGGACGCCCGAGAGCAACTGCGCGCTGTGGGGCTGCGGGCTTGAGCGCAGCGCGCATGTTACGCTGTGGTGAACCACTCCGGGTTTTCAGAAGGTGCCAAATCAAGGAAAGACTGTAGCCTTGGAAAAAGACAACGGAGCGAACCGCTACCGGAGCGGTTCAAAGCGCAAGTATAGCCAAACGACACAATTCTGATTGTGTCTGATTGTGCCTTTTGACTATAGGTCTCTGATTTTATGCTGATGCTTCGCGGATTTTGGGATCAAAATCCACTCCCGTCAGCTATACATACGAGCTGCACAGAGAATGATGGTGTTTGAAAGGGTTCTTGCGAGTTATGTCAGGCCTTTTCCTATAACTCGCGTGCAACATAACAGATTGATGCAACAGTCCCATCGTGGGCACCGCAAACCCGGTATGGGTCGCAATTTGTCCGACAAAAAGCGTATGCTTTTGCTCTTGAACTTCTGAAGACCAGAGGGATTATGGCTTGGTGTGACAGAAACCCACTTGGAATCGGAGCGCTTCCATGCCCCATGATCACAGCCACTCGAATAGCCACCACCATCATCATCACCATCACATTGACTCGGAAGCGGGCGACCTGCGCGTAGGGATTGCGGTCGCCGTGAACCTTTTTTTGACCCTGGCGCAGATTGTCGGTGGGCTGTTGTCCGGCTCGGTCTCTTTGATTGCGGATGCGATCCACAACCTGTCAGATGCGGCGTCACTGGCAATTGCGTTCTTTGCGCGAAAGATCGGCCGCCGCCCGACCGATGGAAGCATGACATTTGGCTATAAACGGGTCGAGCTGGTGGCTGCGCTGATCAACCTGACTACGCTGGTCGTGATCGGATTCTATCTGGCATATGAAGGTATTATGCGGTTTTTCAACCCGCCCGAGGTCGTTGGCTGGATGGTTATCATCGTGGCGGGCATCGCGCTGGTGGTGGACGCGGTGACGGCACTGCTGACGTGGCGCATGGCGAAAGACAGCGCCAATGTCCGCGCCGCTTTTCTGCACAATCTGGCGGATGCATTGGGCTCTGTCGCGGTGATCGTCGTCGGCCTTCTGATCGTCCTGTTTGATTGGCATCTGGCGGATCCGATTGCGACACTGGGCATTGCGGCCTATGTGATCTGGATGGGCCTGTCCGAGTTGAAAGGCGTGGCGCATATCCTGATGCTGGGTGCTCCGCAGGGCATCAACGTAGAAGAGCTTCTGTCCGGCATGGAGGCTGTGCCGGGGGTTGAAAACGTCCATCACCTTCATTTGTGGCAAATCAGCGAGGAGGTTATCTCGCTTGAGGCACATGTGGTGGTGACGGAGGACAAATGGTCCGACATTCTCCCGGTGAAAGCTGCTGTGAAGGCGCACTTGGCCGAGCGGTGGGGGATTTCTCACGTTACGCTGGATATAGAGAGCACAGATGCAGCCTGTGTCGCCCCTGAGCGGATCGGAGAGCCGAGTCCGTCACACGGGTAAACAATATCTGTTTTTAAACTGTAGGGACTGTTACATTAAAGCGTTTCCGCATTACGTTGACTCAGCGTGATGCGGAAACGCCGCACAACATATCAGGAGTGTGGGCGTTTCCAGCTCTTGCTGTGATCCAGCAATAACTGGAAACGCTTTAATCGGCTCGTTGGATCAGGAGAACAGCAAAAAGGCCGGGAATGACTCGTAAGTCTCCCTTCAAACACTGCCGTTTTCTAGCCATCATTCTTTACGTTGTTCGAATGTATCTGCGGTGTCGTGTCACCGGATGGGGGCAGGCCATCCAGAGTTTCTCTGGGGACTGTTCGAGAGGGTAGCGTGACAGAGGCTGCCGCCCTGAGAGGGGCTCAGCCTCATTTGAATAACGCAACACTTCCTGTTGGATTCACACGGTGAGTCCCTCAATTTATTTAGAAGACAAAGCCGTTTGCATGTGCTGTGCAGAGCGTCGATCTCTGATCAACTATAACACACCCCACCGCCGCGTTTGACATTGGCAATCAGGGTCATACCCACATTTTTCGCCAGATCCACAGCGCGGGCGGTGGGGGCCGATACAGAAACTAGCATCGGACAGCCGATCGTTACGGATTTCTGCACCAGATCCACCGACACCCTTGAGGTTATCACAATTGCCCCCTGCGCAGGATCGATCCCCTGATGCACCAATGCCCCGGCGAGCTTGTCTAGGGCATTATGGCGCCCGATATCTTCGCGTGCGACGATAACTTCCTGCCCGGGCAGCATAAACGCGGCGGCATGCACGGCACGAGTTGCATCATGTAAAGCCTGATATGCGCGCAGCAGATCCGGCGCGGACAAGATCTCGTCTGTATCAAACGCGGGGGCGGGAGACGTCAGAGCAGGTACTGGCCGTATCGCCTGCTCCAGACTATCAACGCCGCACAGTCCACAGCCCACAACCCCGGTCATGATGCGGCGACGGGTTTCGATTCGATCCTTGGCTGAATCAGTCAGCCAGAACCTCGCCTCGTTCCCATTGTCATGGGTGATCTGTTCGAATTCTTCTATTTCCGTCAGATCATGCACAAAACCCTCGCTCAGGGCAAAACCATAGGCAAAATCCCTGAGATCCATGGGGGATGCCATCATCACCGCTGCTGTAGTACCGTTAAACACGATAGCAACCGGTGTTTCCTGGGCAAGCAACCCTATCTGCGCTGCCTTACCAATCAGCCTTTGCGAAACGCTGGCCACTACCGCATGGCGGTGCAACCTGTCATTGTTGCGAAAGGTTGCCGTCATGACGACGCGCCCTTTGCGTCAAATAGGTTCAGACCCGCCGGGCTGAGATGGTAAAACAGGCGATGGGATTTATCCTGACGATCATCGAGTATGATCAGCCCGGCCTCTTCTGCAAGGGCAACACATTCACGCAAAACCAGTGCATGCGCCAATTCCAGCTTGCGTGCAAAACTGCGACTGTCACGCGCAATGCCCAGCCATGATGCCGCAAGAATACCTGCCCCCAGAGGACTAAACGCCTCTGGCGCATCTGCCAGCAGCCGTTCAATTTCCAAGGCCAGAGGATCAGCCATCCTTGCACTCCGAGGCTCGAAATCTCACCATCACGGACTTCGATGCCGGGGTGAAGCTTTTGTCGCCAAAGCTTTCATGGGGCACCAGCACGTTTAGCTCAGGATAATACCCGGCCACACAGCCCCGCGGGATGTCATAAGGCACAAGTCGGAAATCACGGGCAATCCGTTTGATCCCATCGTCAAATGTGCCGATCACGTCAACGCGGCTACCGCTTTCCATCTCCAGAAGCTTCAGGTCATCGCGGTTCATAAAGACAACCTGACGCTCACCATATACCCCGCGATAGCGGTCATCCATGCCGTACACGGTAGTGTTATACTGATCGTGTGACCGGAAGGTCTGCAAAACAAAGACCTGTTCCTCGTTTTGCGCCCGCTGCCATTCGGTCTGCTCTGGCAGGTCCGCGACCGAGAAATTCGCACGTCGGGTTGGGGTGCGCCAATCCCGAGCAGCGGCACTGTTGTATAGGTGAAAGCCCCGTGGCTTGCGCACATCTTCATTATAGTTGCCAAAGATTGGCAGTACCCTGGCAATCAGATCGCGGATCTTGTCATTGTCATCGGCCATTTCGTCCCAGTTGACTACATCCTGCCCTAGGGTTGCCTTTGCAATTCCGGCAATAATACGAACCTCGGACAGCAGCCTGTCAGAGGCCGGCAGGTTGATCCCCCCGGACCCATGCACCATGGACATGGAATCCTCAACCGTCACAATCTGGCGTTCGTTTTTGGAATTCCGGTCAATTTCAGTGCGGCCAAGGCAGGGCAGAATAAACGAAATCTTACCCGGCAGAAGATGACTGTGATTCAGCTTGGTCGCCACATTCACTGTCAGATCCAGATTGCCAAGGGCCGCCGCAATCAGTGGGCTGTCTGGCGTTGCGCGGGCGAAATTCCCGCCCAGTCCGATAAAGGCTTTCGCCTCGCCGTTCAGCATGGCACCAATAGCGCTCAGCACATTGTGCCCAGGCTCGCGTGGCATTGGAACACCGAGTTCGCGCTCCATCGCATCCAGCAAAGCGGCCGGAGCCTTTTCATTGATCCCGACCGTACGATCGCCCTGCACATTGGAATGCCCGCGCACCGGGCAAAGCCCGGCTCCGGGGCGACCGATATTGCCACGCAACAGCATGAAACTGGTGATTTCACGGATTGTTTGCACGGAATGCTTGTGCTGCGTGACGCCCATGGCCCAAGTGGTGATTACCTTGTCGGCGGCCATATAGAAATCGGCAGCTTCTTCAATCCGTTCACGGGTCAGGCCGGATTGTTCCAGAATCTGATCCCATTCTGTTACCTCGACCAGCGCCCGGTAATCTTCGAACCCGTGGCAGTGTTCTGCGATGAAACCGTGATCCAGAACAGGGGCGTTCCCCGCCGCCTGCGCCGCATCTTCGGCCGCAAACACAGCTTTCGCCATGCCCCGGAAAATCGCCATATCGCCGCCAAGGCGCGGGCGGAAATAATCGGTCGAGGTCGGCTCGGAACCGCCCCTTATCATTTCAAGCTTGTTCTGTGGATCGGCAAAGCGGTGCAGGCCTTTTTCCTTGAGCGTATTAAACACCACAACCCGTGCACCGCGTTTTGTCGCTTTGCGCAGATCCGCCAGCATACGTGGGTGGTTGGTGCCGGGGTTCTGCCCGACCACAAAAATCGCGTCCGCTTCCTCGAAATCCGATAGCAGAACGGTGCCTTTTCCGATGCCGATGGACTCTGTCAAAGCAACGCCGCTGGCCTCGTGGCACATGTTGGAGCAATCGGGGAAATTATTGGTGCCGTAGAGGCGCACGAACATCTGGTACAGGAATGCCGCCTCATTGCTGGCGCGGCCGGATGTGTAGAACTCGGCCCGGTTCGGATCATCCAGTGCGTTCAGCGCCGCCGCGATTTCCGTAAAGGCTGCGTCCCATTCCACCGGCACATACTTGTCGGTCAGCGGGTTATAGCGCATGGGCTGGGTCAGCCGCCCCCGATTCTCCAGATCGTAATCACTCCAGCCTTGCAGTTCGCTCACGGTATGTTGTGCGAAAAACTCAGGCGTGACCCGAGCCCTGGTCGCTTCCCATGCGACAGCCTTCACTCCGTTTTCGCAAAACTCAAAAGACGACCCATGTTCGGGATCGCCCCAGGCACAGCCAGGGCAGTCAAACCCGTCAGGCTGGTTCGCTTTCAGCATGGTTTTCGCCCCCAGGAGGGGATTGCCGCTGCCCATCAACTGACGCCCCACGCTTTTCAGAGCACCCCAGCCTCCAGCGGCATTTGAGCTTTTCCTGATGTGATCTTTTTTGGCCATGGTTGTGCACCCAGTGCTTGCGTCCATTCACAAAGACAAACCCAACAACGGCTCATCTGGGGCAAGGGAATATATCGGTTTTCAGGGAAACGCTGCGGGCCGCGCTTTTTTCGCGCCGGAAACCCGTGGCTTGCGAGGCAATGCGCGTGAAACACGCATCGGCCAATCATAACGACTGCAGCGCCATTATACTTTGTAAAAGGGAGGCCTGATAGCTTGAAAACGACACAAACCGGTCTGTTATGTTGTTACTTTGTCCTATCAACAGGCTTGGTTGGCTTTTGCTCTATGCCGCGGTTTTGAACAGATCTGCGACGAAGGCGATCTCATTTTGGATGCCCGGTTCGTTGGCCGCAAAGTGACCTTTTTTGATGGCACGGTGGGTCTCGATACCTTTCAGGGTGTTCTTGGCAGCTGTCCGCTTTCGAAAGCTGCGTTTTGGACGGAGAAGCTGTTTCAGAGCAGCGTGATCGGCTTCGATCCGGTTGTTCATGTGTTTCCGATTGACGTGACGGATATGGTCATCCGACCGGTTCGGTTAAATCATCCGCCGGGACATAGACGGCCTGTATCTATGTGATTGCGCCCCGTCGGGTGGGGGTGATCCGCTCCTGAAGCGAGCCGAGCTCTGTGGCCAGAGTTGGCTGATAGCCCTCACGCGACGGCATCCGGCCCAAGAGGCCCGACACTTCGGAGCCCGCCTGAACGAACCGAAAGATGTTGTCGATCAGAAGCAGCACATCCTGTTCTTTCTCATCGCGGAAATACTCCGTCATCGTCAAAGCGATGTTGCCGATGAGAAACCGCACGCCCGGGGCTTCGTTCACCTGGTCAAACAGCATGGCGGTCTTTTCGCGCACGCCGGCCTCTCCCATTTTGCGATAAAGCTCTTCCGCTTCCCGCGACCGTTTGCCAATGCCGCAAAACCGGCTGACCCCCTCGTGATGCTGAGGGGTGTTGTTGATCATCTCGGTAATCAGCACAATCTTTCCGCCTGATCGAAAACGATTGATGCAGGACGCTCGAAGACCTCTTCCGTGACCTCCATCGCATCAATATCCAAATCCTGTCCACCATTGCGCATTCGACATATCCCCGGATTGCGCTGCGCCGCCCACGACCAAACCGTCAGGAAGTTCAATGGATTGCGGTGCGCAATCGGGGCTGATACCGCTGCAGGCGGCAAAGTCCGAGAGAGAGGCCAGGATGAAGCCTCTTCGGTTCCATCGGTGCGATCCGGTTGTGGCGCAGTTATGAAAAAAGGGTTCTGTGACAGGGTGCTTACGCATTGGTTGGATCCATAAGAGTACGACAGGCGGCTGCGATGGCCGCCTCTTTGTGTATAGAAAGAATGAGTCCCTCAAAGACCGCGAACCCCATATGCGTCGCGGCGCACTTGCTGTTTTGCATCACGCACAGCCCCGCAGTAAATTTTGTGATTACAGCATTGAGGTATTTGCCCAGGGCCTCTTTTGTCGTCGTTTGCGCCTGAGGTACGTGCAAACGGCACGATACCGCAGCCTGTGCCGGCACATGTCGGGTTGTTTTTTTGGGTTCCGCTTTGGGAGAAGATTGATCATGCAGTGTCGTGACGTTCACCATCGGATGACCTTTCCAAGAAACCTAAGATGTGCGAACCAGAGGCTTTGAACTCTGACTATTATCCTGCAGCTTTCGACGATTGATATTCGTCAATCCCCGAGCGCCCGCAAATGTCAGATATGTTGAACAAAAAGGTGCACGGTTTTCCGTTCACCCAATGCCTTAGGAGCGACAACCATGGGTGAGAGAGAATGAAACGGGTTCGGTCTATTATTGTGATCGCTGGCTTGGCGATAGCCGGGGCGGGTGCATATTGGTGGCAAAATTCTATTGCGTCAGGGATCCCTGAAGGTATCGCCATGTCAAATGGCCGAATTGAGGCAGAGCGGATCGAAATTGCGACCCGGCTTCCCGGTCGCATTGCCGAGGTTTTCATTGACGAAGGCGATTGGGTCGAGACGGGAGATCTGATTGCGCGGATGGACACGCTTGAGCTTGATGCCCAATTGCACGCGGCACAAGCGGCGGTGCAACAGGCACAGCAACAGGAACTTCAGGCGGAAGCCCTGTTACGTCAGCGCCGTTCGGAGCTTGTTACGGCGCAAGCCGAATTCAAACGGGTCTCTCAACTTGCCGATGATGGGTACTCCAGCGCTGCTCGGCTGGATGGCCAGCGCACTGTTCTGGATACGGCGCGAGCCGGCGTCGCAGCGGCCGAGGCTGGCATTCCGCTTGCCGAAGCGACGATTGCTGCGGCCAAGGCATCTGTTGAGCGGCTGCAAGCTTTAATTGACGACGCCACCCTGACTGCCCCTCGCGCGGGGCGCGTGCAATATGTTCTTGCGCAGGAAGGCGAAGTTCTAGGGGCCGGCGGACGTGTTGCGAGCATCACAGACCTGTCCGATATGTATATGTCGATCTTTTTGCCAACGCATGATGCGGCACGGCTGGACGTTGGTGATGAGGCGCGGATCATCCTTGATGCGATCCCCGAATTCGTGATCCCGGCCAATGTGACCTTTGTTGCCAGCAGCGCACAATTCACGCCGCGCTCTGTCGAAACAAAGGATGAGCGCGAGCAGCTCATGTTTCGGGTCAACCTGACCATCGCGCCAGATCTGCTGGCAGAGTATCGGGATCATGCGCGCGCGGGAGTTCCGGGAATAGGCTACGTTCGCGTAGACAGAAACGTCGAGTGGCCCGCAGAGCTTTCCGTAAGGCTACCACAATGACCTTGCCTCCGATTATCCGGCTATCTGGTGTCTCTCATCACTATAGCGAGGTTGCCGCGCTTGATGATGTCAGCCTTGAGGTGCCGTCTGGCTGCATGGTGGGACTCATTGGGCCGGACGGTGTCGGGAAATCCACGCTGCTCGCGCTCGCTGCCGGAGTGCGGCAACTTCAGGCCGGAGACTTGCAGGTTTTGTCTGGCGATATCCACGACCCGCGACATCGCAAGGCGTGCAATCACCGCATTGCCTATATGCCTCAGGGGCTTGGGAGGAACCTCTATCCGACGCTCACGGTCACCGAGAACCTTGATTTCTTCGGCAAGCTCTTTGCACAGCCTGTTGAGGAGCGCCGTGCGCGCATCGCAGATTTGCTGCAGGCGACTGGCCTGGACCCCTTTCCGGACCGCCCCGCCGGAAAATTGTCGGGCGGTATGAAGCAAAAGCTTTCGCTTTGTTCTGCCCTGATCCATGATCCTGATCTTCTGATCCTTGACGAGCCGACAACGGGGGTCGATCCACTATCGCGCCAACAATTCTGGGATTTGATTGACCGGATCCGGATCGACCGCCCGGAGATGAGCGTTATCGTTGCGACGGCCTATATGGAAGAGGCCGAGCGTTTTGACTGGTTGGCGGCCATGTCCGACGGCCAGGTCATCGCGACGGGTAGCCCGGCTGAATTGCGTGAAAAGACCGGACAGGCGACTCTGGACAGTGCGTTCATCGCCATGTTGCCCGAAGAATCCCGATCCGAGCACGAAGCCGTTGTCGTTCCACCGTTCGTGCCCTCGGGGGATGGTCCTGCCGTTCAGGCGATTTCGCTGACCCGCAAATTCGGTGATTTTACGGCCGTCGACGGGGTGGATTTCGAAATCGCCAAAGGCGAAATATTCGGCTTCCTTGGCTCGAATGGCTGCGGCAAGACGACGACTATGAAGATGCTGACTGGCCTGCTGCCCGCGAGTGGTGGCGAGGCGCTTCTATTTGGCGAGCATCTGGACGCTGGCGATATGAAGACACGGCAGCGTGTCGGATACATGTCGCAATCCTTTTCGCTCTATTCAGAGCTCACCGTGCGCCAAAACCTTGAGCTGCATGCAGAGCTCTACCAAATTCCCAAGGATACGCGTGCTGGGCGGATATTGGAAATGCTTGAGACATTCGAGCTGCTTGAGGAGGCTGATGAAAAACCGGACGCCTTGCCGCTTGGGATACGACAACGCCTGCAATTGGCGGTTGCGGTCATCCATCGCCCGGAAGTCTTAATTCTGGACGAACCAACATCTGGTGTTGATCCTGTTGCGCGCGACGCATTCTGGCGGCTTCTTGTGGGATTATCTCGCGAGCAGGGCGTGACAATTTTCGTCTCTACCCATTTTATGAACGAGGCCGAACGCTGCGACCGGATATCTCTGATGCATGCGGGGCGCGTTCTGACCGTTGGCGCGCCGGATGAGATTGTCGCGGCCGGCAACGCGGACAACCTGAACGACGCGTTCATCAGCTACCTGCGCGATGCTGGTGGTGATGGTGACAATGACGCCGACGTTGAAAAAACTGTCGGGTCTCCCGCGGTCGTGTGCTCACACAATACTGGCAAGCAAAACAAGGTGTTCGATCCGGCGCGCATGTGGGCTTTCGCCCGGCGGGAAGCGACAGAAATCATGCGTGACCCGCTCAGGCTTGCCTTCGCCTTTCTTGGGCCAATCATCCTGATGCTGACCTTTGGCTACGGTATCTCTTTTGACGTGGAAAACCTGCCCTATGCTGTTGCGGATCAGGATCAGAGCATCGAAAGCCGTGCATTGCTACAGGCCTTTTCCGGCTCCCGTTTCTTTGAGGAACACCCCCCCGCCTCAAGTGCGCAGGAGTTGAATGCGCGTCTGCGTGCGGGAGAGATCGCGATCGCAATCGAAATTCCTTCGGGATTTGGGCGGAAACTGATCAGGGAAGAGACCCCCGAGGTGCGCGTTGCCATTGATGCGGCGATGCCATTCCGCGCCGAAACGGCACGTGGCTACCTGCAGGGATTGGCCTTGTCCTACATGGCAGATCAAATTGAGCAGACTTATGGGCAGGTCATCGACACCACCGGAGCGAACATAGATACCCGGTTTCGCTACAACCAGTCGTTTGAGAGCGTAAACGCCATGGTGCCATCGGTTATCATGATGATGCTTGTGCTGGTCCCGGCAATGATGGCCGCAATGGGTGTGGTGCGCGAAAAGGAAACGGGGTCTATTGCCAATTTCCGCTCGACCCCGGTCACGCGAGGAGAGTTTCTTCTGGGCAAGCAGTTGCCCTATGTCGTCATCGCGTTGATCAGTTTCCTTTCACTTCTGGCAATGTCCTACATCGTGTTTGGCGTGCCGATCAAAGGCTCGGCTGCCGCACTTTTTCTAGGTACGTTTATCTATATTCTTGCGACAACGGGGTTTGGCGTACTTGTCTCGACATTCACCAAGACGCAGGTTTCAGCGACCTTCGCGACAGCTGTCATTGCGATCATCCCTTCGGTTAATTTTTCAGGGCTTCTGGTTCCGGTCTCGTCACTGTCCGGTGGTGCCCGCCTGTTCGGGCTTGGATTTCCAGCGGCTTGGTATCAACAGATCAGTATTGGGACCTTTACCAAGGGACTCGGATTTCCAGAGCTTTGGCTGAACTTCTTGGCATTGGGTGTTTTTGCGGTTCTGTTTATAACCGCCGCCATTTTGTTGCTCAACAAGCAGGAAAAGTGAAATGGGACGTTGGCTGATTAATATCTATCTTCTTGGCATGAAAGAGCTGCGTAGCCTCTTGGCCGATCCGATTCTTCTTTTGCTGATCGCCTACATGTTCAGCATTGCCATCTATGCCGTTGCCACCGGTGCAAGAACCGAAGTGAGCAATGCCGCAGTGGCGTATGTCGATCTTGATCAATCCGCTCTGACCGGGCGCATCGTGAATGCCATTCTGCCGCCAGAATTCGAGACACCGCAGCGAATTGCCTTGTCGGATGTCGAAGCGGCCATGGACAGTGGCGAGTTTGTTTTTGTCCTGTCTTTCCCGCCGCGGTTCGAGGCCGATGTCCTGTCCGGGGCGCACCCATCCATACAGCTGAATGTCGACGCAACCGCGATGGCGCAGGCGGGCAACGGGTCGGTCTATCTTCAAAAGATCATTGCAACCGAGATCGAGCGCTTCGTCACCGGCGATGACACCTCAAGTCATCTGCCCATTGACCTTGTGGTTACAGCCCATTTCAATCCGAACCTACAGTCCATCTGGTTCACCTCTGTGATGCAGATCATCAACAACATTACTATTCTGGCCGTCCTGCTGACTGGCGCGGCTCTTATTCGCGAACGCGAGCATGGCACGATCGAGCATCTTTTGGTCATGCCGGTAAACGCATCGGAAATCATGCTGGCCAAGATTTGGGCCAATGGTCTTATGATTGTTGTTGGCGCGATTTTGTCGCTTTGGATTGTCGTACAGGGCGTCCTTCAGGTGCCTGTCGCCGGGTCCATTACCCTCTTTGTTCTGGGCACAATTCTATACCTTATCTCTGTCACAGGGCTTGGCATTTTGCTGGCCACCTTCACGACCTCCATGCCGCAATTCGGACTTCTGGTGATGCCAGTCCTTGTCATCATGAACCTGTTATCCGGCAGCACAACGCCGATTGAAAGCATTCCGGTCTGGCTGCAAACGATCATGCAGGCCTCACCCTCGACGCACTTTGTCGCTTTTTCGCAGGCGCTTTTGTACCGCGGCGCAGGGCTTGAGACAGTTTGGCCGGAAATGCTCGTGATGGCGCTACTGAGCGCGGTGTTCTTTGCAATCTCGCTGATGCGGTTCCGGCAAACCATGGCCATGAGCCAATAAGAAGCCCGACCACAGTTTGCCAGTTGACGGATGTCCCCCGGGTTATTCAGCTCGATCAACTGCTTCCGCCCCAAGTGCGCGTTTAAACCAGCTCTGTTCGGAAACGACAGGGTCTTTCCAGCCCGATGCTGAGTATCGGTGTCGCCGCTTGTAACAAGTCATTTGATGTATCCACTGCCCGGCAGCTGTGCCGGGCGGTGTATGGTTGCATTTCAAGCTTGCATCGCCAACTCGTCTTGTTAGAGAGTTCGGGATGCATTCGGCCCGGATTTATCCAAACCGCACCATGCGCTGCCCATTGTTTGGCGACGACTGACCGGGAAAGATCAGCCTTTACCCGAGATGCGTAGCGCATGACATAAGCGGCGCAAATCACCAGCCCCCCGATCAACAATACGAACCGCAATGTAATGCCATCCGTAAACGGAATCTCGGACGCATTGGCCGCGATAATGCCCGCGCAGCGGGCGTCGGGAAGCAAGTTGCCGGTGGCGTAAACGTTGCAGTCAACGGCATCGACGTAAGCGCAGACCCCCTCGGCATCCTGCCTGATGACACGAAGTCGGTCACCCTCAGTATTGGCTCGGCTTTGGCCGGAATGGACCGCAAGCGCGAAGCCGCTTTCGGCAACGCGTGACGCGTTCAACGCTCACTGAACGCGCATTCGAGAAGGGTGCCATTCCACTGTTTTATTTGCTCACGGCGGAATCGGCCATCAGTCACGGAGACCATAGTCCCGATGGAACCTAGGCCGAGCCTGACATCACCTGGACCTGTCGCGGTTTGATGCCGCTCCTTTGATAGCATTTACTGCAACAAAGGAGACTGACTATGGGACTGAAACGGACGGACGAATTCCGCCAA
>PDRZ01000034.1 GCA_002747035.1 Rhodobacterales bacterium | reverse complement strand
GGTGATCGCTGCCGTCAGAGTCGTCTTCCCGTGGTCAACGTGGCCAATCGTGCCAATGTTAACGTGCGGTTTCGTGCGTTCAAACTTTTCCTTTGCCATGATGGCCTCCTTAAATGCCCTCGAAACAGGGGCTATCCGTAAACGCGTTTTGCCAACATCGCGGCACTGTGCGTTGTGATCAGTTCCAATTCTTACTGAGGCGACAGAACCCTGTCTTCCCCACCAAGAACCTCGGGGCGATAGCTGGATTGAGCACCCAAACGGCCTTCCCCGATCTTTTGACCCGTTTCTTGATCCACGAACGCGGCGTCCGCGATAATGACCGAGTCACAGGCGGCTTTGCGGCCACCCTCTGTTGCAATCGTGATGGAATAGAGCCTCACGATCGCCTTGGTATTACGTCGGCCCCAACGGTTCACACCATTCAGGGCCGATTTGATTTTTTTCCCGATCAGATCATGCACTTGCGTGGGCGAGAAGCCGACACACCGGAAGAGACGTTCCATTCCGGGTTCGACCTTGATCTCGACCTGATCGATCCGCATGTCAGCGATGCCAGGTGCCGGGCTGAAACCGGGCTTGGACCCGTTCGCAACCGGTGAGGTGGTCGTCGCGTATTTAGCCCAGTGGCCCTCCACACCGGGGTTGACTGTCGATTGACAGCCCCCCGCCAGTGCAGCAGCCTCATGGGGCAAAAATGCGCGTCGACCCAGCATCATCAGGCGTATTTCGCCTGAATTTCTTCGCTGATGTTGCTCGGCACCGGATCATAGTGATCGAACTGCATGGTGAACTGGGCGCGGCCTGAACTCATCGAACGCAGGGTGTTGATGTAGCCGAACATGTTGGCCAGCGGCACGAAGGCGTCAATCGCGATGGCATTGCCGCGCGGTTCCTGCCCAGACACCTGACCCCGACGCGACGTCAGGTCACCAATGATACCACCGGTATATTCTTCCGGCGTGATCACTTCGACTTTCATCACGGGTTCAAGCAGTTTCGCACCGGCAAGACGCATGCCTTCGCGCATACCCATACGGGCCGCGATTTCAAACGCCAGAACCGACGAGTCAACATCGTGGAACTTACCGTCGATCAGCGCCACCTTGAAGTCGATCACGGGGAAGCCAGCCAGCGGGCCGCTATCCATGACGGACTGGATACCCTTTTCAACGCCGGGGATGTATTCCTTGGGAACGGCACCACCAACGATGCGGCTCTCAAACGAATAGCCTTCGCCGGGTTCTGTGGGCGTAATGATGAGCTTGACCTCGGCGAACTGACCCGACCCCCCCGACTGTTTCTTGTGGGTGTAGGAGTGTTCGACCTCTTTCGAGATGGTCTCGCGATATGCCACCTGCGGCGCACCAATGTTGGCTTCCACCTTGAATTCGCGCTTCAAACGATCCACCAGGATGTCGAGGTGAAGTTCGCCCATGCCCTTCATGATGGTCTGACCCGATTCAATATCGGTTTCGACACGGAAGGACGGGTCTTCGGCGGCCAGACGGGCCAGACCCTGGGACATCTTCTCCTGGTCACCCTTGGTTTTGGGTTCAACCGCGATTTCGATCACCGGATCGGGGAAGGTCATGGTTTCAAGAACAACCGGATCGCTCTTGGCACACAGGGTATCCCCGGTCGTGGTGTTTTTCAGACCACCAAGCGCGATGATGTCGCCGGCAAATGCCTCTTCGATCTCTTCACGATCATTCGAGTGCATCATCATCATCCGGCCAACACGTTCATTGTTGCCCTTGGTCGAGTTCAGCATCTGGTCGCCCTTGGACAGGGTGCCCGAATAAATACGCACGAAGGTCAGCGAGCCAACGAAGGGGTCGTTCATGATTTTGAACGCCAGACCCGAGAACGCCATGTCATCATCCGCGCGGCGGGCAATGTTACGCTCTTCGGTTTCGTCACCGGGTTTGAAGCCCATGTAATCCACAACGTCCAGCGGGCTGGGCAGGTAGTCGATCACAGCGTTCAGCAGCGGTTGAACACCCTTGTTCTTGAACGCCGAGCCACCCAGAACCGGCACGAAGGCCAACTCAAGCGTACCCTTGCGCAGAAGTTTGCGCAGGGTTGCAACGTCAGGCTCTTCGCCTTCCAGGTATGCTTCCATCGCGTCGTCGTCCATTTCGACGGCGTTCTCGATCATCTTGCCGCGCCATTCGTCGGCCAGATCCTTGAGCTCGTCACGGATCGGGGCCTTGACCCAGCTTGCGCCCAAGTCTTCGCCCTGCCACAGCCATTCTTCCATGGTCACGAGATCAACCAGACCTTCCAGCTCGGTTTCCGCGCCAATCGGGAAAGCGACGGGAACGGCGGTTGCGCCAGTGCGGTCTTCGATCATCTTCACACAGTTGAAGAAGTCGGCACCGATCTTGTCCATCTTGTTGACAAAGACCATGCGCGGAACCTTGTAGCGGTCGGCCTGACGCCAAACGGTTTCGGTCTGAGGCTCCACACCGGCGTTGGCGTCAAGAACACAGACGGCACCGTCGAGAACCGCCAGCGAACGCTCGACTTCAATGGTGAAGTCAACGTGGCCGGGGGTGTCGATGATGTTCAGACGGTGCTTTTCGGTTTCGGCGGTCTTGCCGTCCTCGGTACGCTCCCAGAACGTGGTGGTCGCAGCCGAGGTGATGGTGATGCCGCGTTCCTGTTCCTGCTCCATCCAGTCCATGGTGGCCGCACCATCGTGCACCTCGCCAATGTTGTGGGATTTGCCGGTGTAATACAGGATCCGTTCCGAGCAGGTGGTTTTCCCTGCATCGATATGGGCCATGATGCCGAAGTTGCGGTAGCGGTCGAGCGGATATTCGCGTGCCATGGTTGTCTTCCTTCCTTGGCGTTACCAGCGGTAATGGCTGAACGCTTTGTTCGCGTCGGCCATTTTGTGGGTGTCTTCGCGCTTTTTAACGGCTGCGCCACGCGAATTCACTGCGTCAAGAAGCTCACCGGCAAGGCGCTCTTCCATGGTGTTTTCGTTGCGGGCACGGCTTGCCGAAATCAGCCAGCGGATGGCGAGGGCTTCGCGGCGCTCGGGGCGCACTTCAACCGGCACCTGGTAGGTGGCACCACCCACGCGGCGCGAACGGACTTCAACGCTGGGCTTGATGTTGTCCAGAGCCTCGTGGAACAGCTCCACGGGGGCGCGCTTGACCTTTTCTTCGATGCGATCAAGGGCGTTATAGACAATTTTTTCTGCGACCGACTTTTTGCCGTCGATCATCAGGTTGTTCATGAATTTGCTCAGAACCTTATCGCCAAATTTGGCGTCAGGCAGAATTTCGCGCTTCTCGGCGGCGTGACGACGTGACATCTCGGCCTCTCCTTATTTAGGACGCTTGGCGCCGTATTTCGAACGACGTTGCTTACGGTCTTTGACGCCCTGGGTATCCAGAACACCGCGAAGAATGTGGTAACGCACACCGGGAAGGTCTTTTACACGACCGCCACGGATCAGAACCACAGAGTGCTCCTGAAGGTTGTGGCTTTCACCGGGGATATAGGAGATCACCTCGAAACCGTTGGTCAGGCGCACCTTGGCAACCTTCCGCATAGCGGAGTTCGGCTTTTTCGGGGTGGTGGTATACACGCGGGTGCAAACGCCGCGCTTCTGGGGGTTGCCTTCCAGGTGCAGCGACTTGGAACGCTTGATTTTAGGCTGACGCGGCTTGCGGATCAGCTGTTGGATCGTTGGCATAGGGTCTCTTTCCCGTTTCTCAACACATGTGGTGCAAGGGTGTCCCCCCGCGGTTCAAAATTGCCGTGCATCGCGCGTCCACAACACACAAAAACCGCATCGTTCCCATTCCGAGGTAAACGGCGCGGTGGGTTAACAGAGGGTCTTCGCAACAGTAGCTCGGACCTTGACCACTTCAGTTTCGGTATCGGTTCCCGGGGGATTACCCCGTTCCGGATGTGGGGGCGTATAGGGGGAGTCGCGTGGCTTGTCAACAAGGGCACCAGGAACGGAGCTGTTGGCCCTTCCTCTCAAGCGTTCTAACCGCGCGCGTCCGCCTGCCGTCTGGCCAGACGCTCACGATAAAGCATGAACATCCCGCTTGAAATCACGATCGCACCCCCCAACAGGGTCCAGGTATCCGGCCATTCACCAAAAACCAGCCAGCCAAGCAAGAGCGCCCAGAGCAAAGCTGTATAACGGAACGGCGCAACAAAGCTGATTTCCCCCACGCGCATGACCATGATGGAAAACAAATAGCCCCCAATGATCATGACCGAAGCCCCGGCAAGGATCACCCCGCTGCGCGGTGCCACCGGCACCCAGTCATCCCCCAAAGACAGCAGACCGAAGAACAGGGTTACCCCCACAGAAGACATCAAAGTCACCAGCATCGAAGGCGTTTGACGAGACAGCTTACGCGTACTGAGATCTCGCAACGTGACACTGGCCACGGCGATCAGAGTGTAAATGGAATAGATCGTGAACCCTTCAGCCCCGGGTTTGACGATCAGCATCACGCCGAAAAAGCCCGTCAGAATGGCGCTTAGCCTACGCCACCCCACCGGCTCGCCCAGAAACAGCGCGGCAGCAAGGGTAACGGTCAGGGGAAGCGATTGCAGGATCGCCGTCACATTGGCAATGGGCATGTTGAACAGGGCAGTCAGGAAGAAAAACGCCGCCGCCACCTCGGCCCCGACCCGTATGGTGACCAAACCCCAGTCTCGCCGGGGAATGCGAACATGCACGCCTCCCATGATGCGGATCATGCCGAGGATCAAAATCGACGTCAGCACTCCACGCAGGAACAACATCTGGTTCAAAGGCATCTGCGACGAAATCGCCTTCATCAGAGTATCGTTAAAGGTAAAGGCCGCCATAGAGGCCATCATCAACCCCGCACCGCGCAAGTTGTCACCTGCTGTAGTTTGCATGTTCTTCTCCAGTTCCAGCCAAGCGATAAAGCCGTACCAAATGAAAAAAGGAAAGAGCAAAGGGCAGCGATTGATCCATCTCTGCGCTGAACAAGAGTGTCCCCCGCCATCAATAACAGGACGCGCGAAACACATAGATGTCGCGCTGCCTTCGCTCTTTTCCCTGTCTCAGGTGAAAGGGCGAACGCTTTAAACCAACCAGGCAAACCAATACTGGCCCCAGAAGTTCATGCGGTCCCGATCAGCATAACTGTCACATAAAGCCGCCGCTCCCAAGGCTCCCGCCGGCTGCGCTTGCATCAAAGATGCCATCCTCGCCGTTTGGGCTCGGCGGTTACCGGTATGGGCGCGCTGCGCCCATACCGGTAACCGCCCCCCGCCCGCCGCAGGCGATACGCCCCATTGGGGCGAACGAAAAACCCGCCCGGGGCAGATGCCGCGGGCGGGTCTGAATTTTCAAGACGCTGACTACAGCGCAGGCTTATTCGCGGCTTTCCGGCACGTCGACAAATGTGTCGAACTCATCGCCACCCACCACGTCATCTGCGGTTGGTGCGGCCAGTGCGGCTGCCGCCTCGGCCTCTTCACGGCGCGCTTCGATCACCACATTGTCCCGCGACTGGGCAATCGTGTGGATCTTCTGGGTCGCGCCACCGGTGCCTGCCGGGATCAGGCGGCCAACGATGACGTTCTCTTTCAGGCCGACCAGCTTGTCGCGTTTACCCTGAACCGAGGCTTCGGTCAGAACGCGCGTGGTTTCCTGGAACGACGCGGCCGAAATGAACGACCGGGTTTGCAGCGACGCCTTGGTGATCCCCAGCAGGATCGGTTCGCCGGATGCCAGACGACGCCCTTCCGACGCGGCCTTTGCGTTGGCCTGATCGAACTCCTGCTTATCAACGTGTTCACCTTTCAAAAGCGTGGTCTCTCCGCTGTCGGAGATCTCCCACTTCTGAAGCATCTGGCGCACGATCACCTCGATATGCTTGTCGTTGATCTTCACGCCTTGCAGTCGATACACGTCCTGAACTTCGTCGATCATGTAATCGGCCAATGCCTCGACACCCATGATGGACAGGATGTCATGCGGTGCCGGGTTGCCGTCCATGATATAGTCGCCCTTCTGCACAAAGTCGCCTTCGGCAACCGGAATGTGCTTGCCCTTGGGCACCATGTATTCGACCGCTTCCATCGACTCGTCCGCAGGTTCGATGCTGATCCGACGCTTGTTCTTGTAGTCACGACCGTAACGCACATACCCGTCGATCTCGGCAATGATGGCATGATCCTTGGGACGGCGCGCTTCGAACAATTCGGCCACGCGGGGCAGACCCCCGGTGATGTCCTTGGTCTTGGCCCCTTCGCGCGGGATCCGCGCAACGATATCCCCGGCCTTCACATCCTGGCCTTCTTCCACCGACAGAATGGCGTCCACCGACATCGGGTAGGTCAACGGGTTGCCCGCCGCGTTCCGCACCGGTTCGCCATCGCCATCCACGAGGATGATTTCCGGCTTCAATTCGTTGCCCTTCGGTGCCGCACGCCAGTCGATCACGATCTTCTGCGTCATGCCCGTGGCTTCGTCGGTCTCGTCCCGCACGGCAATGCCGCTGACAAGATCGACAAACTTGGCCGTACCGGCCTTTTCCGCGATGATCGGCAGGGTATAGGGGTCCCATTCGAACATCTTGTCGCCGCGATGAATCTGCTGACCCTCGGTCACGAACAGCTTGGAGCCATAGCCCAGCTTGTGGCTGGCGCGTTCTTCGCCATCCTCACCTTCGATGATCAGCTTCATGTTCCGACCGATCACCAGCTGTTCCCCGTTCGAGTTTTCCAGCAACGCGGTGTTTTCAAACACCACCTTGCCTTCCTGACTCGCTTCCAGGAACGACTGTTGGCCACCCTGCGCAACGCCGCCAATGTGGAAGGTCCGCATGGTCAGCTGCGTGCCGGGTTCACCGATCGACTGTGCCGCGATGATGCCCACGGCTTCGCCCGTGTTAACCATCGTACCGCGTGCAAGGTCACGACCATAGCAGGTCGCGCAAACACCATCCTCGGCCTCACAGGTCAGGGGCGAGCGCATCCGCATGGTCTGAACTCCCGCCACGTCAATCGCATCGGCCATACGTTCGTCGATCAGTTCGCCCTTGCGTACAATGATTTCATCCGTGCCCGGCTTCACCACGTCATCCGCAGCCACACGGCCCAGAACACGTTCAGCCAGCGATGCGACAACCTCACCGTCATTCACGGCGGCTTCGGCGTTGATCGCGTTTTCGGTGCCACAGTCGATTTCACGCACGATACAATCCTGCGCAACATCGACCAGACGACGGGTCAGGTAACCCGAGTTCGCTGTCTTCAACGCGGTATCCGACAGACCCTTCCGGGCACCGTGGGTCGAGTTGAAGTATTCAAGAACGGTCAGGCCTTCCTTGAAGTTCGAGATGATCGGCGTTTCAATGATGTCGCCGTTCGGCTTGGCCATCAGGCCGCGCATCCCGCCCAGCTGCTTCATCTGCGTGACCGAGCCCCGCGCGCCCGAGTGGGCCATCATGTAGACCGAGTTTGGCTCCATCACCGCGCCCGTGTCGTCCCGCTTTTCAGACGCGATCGACGACATCATCGCCTCGGTGACCTTGTCGTTACATTTCGACCAGGCATCGACAACCTTGTTGTACTTTTCGCCCTGAGTGATCAGACCGTCCATGTACTGTTGTTCAAAGTCTTTGACCTGATCGCGGGTTTCGTCAACGATGCCCCATTTGTCGTCAGGGATCACCATGTCGTCCTTGCCGAAGGAAATCCCGGCCTTGAACGCTTCGCGGAAACCCATGGTCATGATCTGGTCACAGAAGATAACCGACTCTTTCTGACCACAGTAACGATACACGGTATCAATCACCTGCTGCACTTCGCGTTTGCGAAGCAGGCGGTTGACCAGGCTGAACGGTGCCTTGGCGTTTTTCGGCAGCAACGCGCCCAGACGGACCCGGCCCGGAGTGGTTTCAACCCGCTCAAGGTATTCATTGCCTTCGTTGTCGATCTGCGGAATGCGCGCGGTGATCTTGGCGTGCAGGTGAACCTCACCCGTATCCAGCGCATATTGCACCTCTTCGATCGAGCCAAAGACCATGCCTTCGCCCTTCATGCCTTCGCGTTCAATGGTCGTATAGTAAAGGCCAAGGATCATATCCTGTGACGGAACAATGATCGGCGCGCCGTTGGCGGGCGACAGAACGTTGTTGGTCGACATCATAAGAACACGCGCTTCCAACTGGGCTTCCAGCGAAAGCGGCACGTGAACGGCCATCTGGTCCCCGTCAAAGTCGGCGTTAAAGGCCGAACAGACCAGCGGGTGCAGTTGGATCGCCTTACCTTCGATCAGAACCGGCTCAAACGCCTGGATGCCCAGACGGTGCAGCGTCGGTGCCCGGTTCAGCATGACGGGGTGTTCACGGATCACTTCGTCCAGAATATCCCAAACCTCGGGACGTTCCTTTTCGACCAGCTTCTTGGCCTGTTTCACGGTGCTGGAAAGGCCCTTGGCCTCAAGCCGCGAATAAATGAACGGCTTGAACAGCTCCAAAGCCATCTTCTTGGGCAGACCACATTGGTGCAGCTTCAATTCCGGGCCGGTCACGATGACCGAACGACCGGAAAAGTCGACGCGTTTCCCCAGAAGGTTCTGACGGAAACGACCCTGCTTACCCTTCAGCATGTCGCTGAGCGATTTCAAAGGACGCTTGTTGGCACCAGTGATCACACGACCACGACGACCGTTATCAAACAGCGCGTCCACGGATTCCTGCAACATCCGCTTTTCGTTACGCACGATGATATCCGGCGCACGCAACTCGATAAGCCGCTTCAAACGGTTGTTCCGGTTGATCACCCGGCGATACAGATCGTTAAGATCGGACGTCGCGAACCGGCCCCCATCCAGAGGCACCAGCGGGCGCAGTTCTGGCGGAATCACGGGAATGACAGTCAGAACCATCCATTCCGGGCGGTTACCGGATTCAAGGAAGCTTTCGACCACTTTCAGACGCTTGATGATCTTCTTGGGCTTCAATTCGCCGGTCGCCTCGGCCAGATCGGCGCGCAGGGTTTCGGCTTCGGCCTCAAGGTCGATTTGCGACAGCATTTCGCGGATCGCTTCTGCACCGATATTGGCGGTGAAGGCGTCCATACCGTAATGGTCCTGGGCGTCCATGTACTCTTCTTCGGTCAGCATCTGGCCATAAGTCAGATCAGTCAGACCAGGTTCGATCACCACGTAGTTTTCGAAATAGAGAACACGCTCCAGATCCCGCAGTGTCATGTCCAGCATCAGGCCAATGCGCGACGGCAACGACTTGAGGAACCAGATATGCGCCACGGGGGCCGCCAGTTCGATATGGCCCATACGCTCGCGACGGACCTTTTGCAGCGTGACTTCCACACCGCACTTTTCACAGACAACGCCGCGATATTTCATGCGCTTGTATTTGCCGCACAGGCATTCGTAATCCTTGATCGGGCCAAAGATACGGGCACAGAAAAGACCATCACGCTCGGGCTTGAACGTTCGATAGTTGATGGTTTCGGGCTTTTTGATCTCGCCATACGACCACGAAAGGATCCGCTCGGGGCTTGCCAGCGAGACCTTGATTTCGTCAAACACCTTGGGCGCAGCCAACGGGTTGAACGGGTTATTTGTCAGTTCCTGGTTCATTTGTGATACCTCAAATTTGTGCGATAGAGTTCGGCTGGAGACACGATTTTTAGCTAAAAATCGTGTGTCGCTTATTCCTCACCCTCCGCATCCAGGAGTTCCATATTCAGGCCAAGGCCGCGGACTTCTTTGACGAGAACGTTGAAGCTCTCCGGCACACCGGCCTCAAAGTTGTCTTCGCCTTTGACGATGCTCTCATAAACCTTGGTCCGGCCTGCCACGTCGTCCGATTTCACGGTCAACATTTCCTGCAGGGTATAGGCGGCACCGTACGCTTCCAAAGCCCAGACCTCCATTTCCCCGAAACGCTGACCACCGAATTGCGCCTTACCGCCCAGCGGCTGCTGAGTTACAAGCGAATACGGACCTGTCGAACGGGCGTGGATCTTGTCATCGACCAAGTGGTGCAGCTTCAGCAGGTATTTGACCCCCACCGTCACCTTCCGAGCAAACTGTTCACCGGTACGACCGTCAAACAGGACCGACTGGCCGCTGCTGTCGAACCCGGCGCGGGTTAGCGCGTCGTTCACATCGGCCTCTTTCGCGCCGTCAAAGACGGGCGTCGCAATCGGCACACCACGGGTCACGTTCCCGGCCGCTTCGATCAGTTGGCCTTCGTCCATTCCGGCAATGCCTTCTTCATAGACGTCGTCACCATAGGCCAGCTTCATCGCATCCCGCACCGGCGTCAGATCGCCCGAGCGGCGGTATTCCGACACCGCTTCGTCGATGTTCACACCCAGACCGCGCGCGGCCCAACCCATATGAGTTTCAAGGATCTGACCAACGTTCATCCGGCTGGGAACGCCAAGCGGGTTCAGACAGAAATCGACCGGGGTGCCATCGGCGAGGAACGGCATGTCCTCCATCGGCACCACTTTCGAAATCACACCCTTGTTTCCGTGACGACCGGCCATCTTGTCGCCCGGTTGCAGCTTGCGCTTCACCGCCACGAACACCTTGACCATCTTCATCACGCCCGGGGGCAGGTCGTCGCCGCGGCGGACCTTTTCAACCTTGTCCTCGAACCGGGCATCCAGCGCGCGCTTCTGCACCTCGTACTGCTCATGCAGCGCCTCGACGATCTGGGCATCGCCCTCGTCTTTCAACGCCAGTTGCCACCACTGGCCACGTGTCAGGGTTTCAAGCAGCTCTTCGGTAATTTCGCTGTTGGCCTTGATGCCTTTGGGGCCTTTCACGGCCACCTTGCCAAGGATCAGCCCTTTCAGGCGCGCATAGATGTTGCGATCCAGAATGGTCAGCTCGTCATCACGGTCACGGGCCAGGCGCTCCACCTCTTCCCGCTCGATTTGCAGCGCACGTTCGTCTTTTTCCACACCATGGCGGTTAAAGACGCGCACTTCCACGACCGTCCCGAAATCGCCCGGCTTCACACGCAGAGATGTATCGCGCACGTCCGATGCTTTTTCACCAAAGATGGCGCGCAGCAGTTTTTCTTCCGGCGTCATCGGGCTTTCGCCCTTCGGCGTGATTTTACCCACCAAAATATCGCCCGGCTCAACATCCGCGCCGATGTAAACGATGCCCGCCTCGTCGAGGTTGCGCAGCGCTTCTTCACCGACATTCGGAATGTCGCGGGTGATCTCTTCCGGCCCCAGCTTGGTATCGCGAGCGGCAACTTCGAATTCCTCGATATGGATCGAGGTAAAGACGTCATCACGCGCGATCCGCTCGGAAATCAGGATCGAGTCTTCGTAGTTGTACCCGTTCCACGGCATAAACGCGACAACCACGTTTTTACCCAGGGCCAGTTCACCGATATCGGTCGACGGACCATCGGCAATCACCTCGCCCTTGGTCACGGTGTCGCCCACCTTCACCAGCGGACGCTGGTTGATACAGGTGTTCTGGTTCGAGCGCTGGAATTTGCGCATCCGATAGATGTCAACGCCCGCGTCCCCCAGCTCAAGATCCGAGGTCGCCCGGATCACGATCCGCTGGGCATCCACCTGGTCGATGATCCCGGCGCGTTTCGCCATGATCGCCGCACCACTGTCGCGTGCCACAACCTCTTCGATCCCGGTGCCGACCAAGGGCGCTTCGGCCCGCAGCAGCGGAACCGCCTGACGTTGCATGTTCGATCCCATCAATGCGCGGTTGGCGTCATCGTTTTCAAGGAAGGGGATCAGCGAGGCCGCAACCGAAACCAACTGTTTCGGCGACACGTCGATCAGGTCCACGTTTTCGCGCGGGGACAGCATATATTCGCCCGACTGGCGGGTGCTGACCAGATCATTGACGAACACGCCGTTTTCGTCCAGCGTCGCGTTGGCCTGGGCCACGGTGTGGCGCATTTCCTCGGTCGCGGACATGTACGAAACGTCATCGGTCACATGGCCGTTATCCACGCGGCGATACGGAGTTTCGATGAACCCGTATTTGTTGACGCGGGCAAAGGTGGCCAGGCTGTTGATCAGACCGATGTTCGGCCCTTCCGGCGTTTCAATCGGGCACATCCGACCATAGTGGGTCGGATGCACGTCGCGCACCTCGAAACCCGCACGTTCACGGGTCAGACCGCCCGGCCCAAGCGCCGACAGGCGGCGTTTGTGGGTCACTTCGGAAAGCGGATTGGTCTGGTCCATGAATTGGCTGAGCTGCGAAGAACCAAAGAATTCACGCACGGCCGCCGCGGCGGGTTTGGCGTTGATCAGGTCCTGCGGCATCACCGTGTCGATTTCGACCGACGACATCCGCTCCTTGATCGCACGCTCCATGCGCAGCAGACCAACGCGGTACTGATTCTCCATCAACTCGCCAACCGAACGCACACGACGGTTGCCAAGGTGGTCGATATCATCGACATCGCCCTTGCCGTCGCGCAGCTCAACCAGTGCCTTGATGCAGGACACGATGTCTTCCTTGCGCAGGGTGCGCATGGTGTCTTCGGCGTCCAGCGCAAGGCGCATGTTCATCTTCACGCGACCAACGGCCGAAAGATCGTAACGCTCGCTGTCAAAGAACAGCGTGTCAAACAGCGCCGAGGCCGCCTCAACGGTGGGCGGCTCGCCCGGACGCATGACACGATAGATATCCATGAGCGCCGTATCGCGACCCATGTTCTTGTCCATCGCCATGGTGTTGCGCATGTAGGGGCCAACATTGATATTATCGATGTCCAGAACCGGAATCTCGGTGACGCCCGCATCGTCCAGTTCCTTGAGCGAACCGCCGATCACGTTGCCGTCCTTATCCATCTCAAGCGTCAGTTCATCACCCGCTTCGACATAGATCGCGCCGGTTTCTTCGTTGATGATATCCTTGGCCACGAATTTGCCCACGATCTGATCGTAAGGCACCAGCAATTCGGTCACTTCGCCTTCGTCGATCAGCTTCTTGACCGCGCGCGGCGTAATCTTCTTGCCCGCTTCGGCAATCACTTCACCGGTTTTCGCATCCACAAGATCAAATGCCGGGCGGGTGCCACGCACACGCTCGGGGAAGAACTTGGTGACCCAGCCCTTGTTCTTCTTCGATTTGTAGGTAACCGTATCGTAATACGCGTCCATGATCATTTCCTGATCCAGCCCCAGCGCATAAAGCAGGGTGGTCACAGGCAGTTTGCGGCGACGGTCGATCCGCGCAAACACGATATCCTTGGCGTCAAATTCGAAATCCAGCCAGCTACCGCGATAGGGAATGATGCGGCAGGCAAACAGCAGTTTGCCGCTGGCGTGGGTTTTGCCCTTGTCGTGATCAAAGAACACACCGGGCGAACGGTGCATCTGGGATACGATCACCCGTTCGGTGCCGTTGACCACAAAGGTGCCGTTCGGTGTCATCAGGGGCATGTCACCCATGAACACGTCCTGTTCCTTGATGTCCTTGACCGATTTGGCACCGGTATCTTCGTCCACATCAAACACGATCAGGCGCAGCGTCACCTTGAGCGGCGCGCTATAGGTCATGTCACGCTGCTGACATTCCTCAACGTCGTATTTTGGCTGCTCCAGCTCATAGGATACGAATTCCAGAACACTGGTTTCGTGGAAATCCTTGATCGGGAAAACCGACTGGAACACACCTTTGATACCCTCGCCATCCGAAGGCAGGGGTTGATCGCCGGAATTGAGGAAAAGATCGTACGAGGATTTCTGAACCTCGATCAGGTTCGGCATCGCCAACACTTCGTCGATTTTGCCGTAATACTTGCGCAAACGTTTCTGGCCAAGGAAGCTTTGTGCCATGTGACGTGTCACCTTTCTTTATCTCATATGCCAGATACGTCGTCGGGGTCCCGACGCACTGTCACCCAGAGACGGCAAGAAACCGGTCTATTCTCGGCCCGCGTCCCACCGCGCGCCTCTCGATCCGGAAACCCTGCCTTGGGAAACTTCACCGCGATGAAGCTTGCCAAGCCGGGGGCCTGCTGTGCTTTGATGCCGATTTACTTAAACTTTTGAACCGGTTAGAGGAAGTATTCGGAGCTTTAGGTCACCTCATCGCCGCAAAAGAACAAAAGCGGCCTCGAATCAATCGAACCCGCAAGAGACTTCCAAATATTAGGTTAAGCAACCAAACGCAAGACCCCCGTCCAGAGATTTTACGCATTTTCCGCACTCTCGAATGGTGGCAGGAAAAACGCCAAAAGTCAAGGTTATGACGCAAATACCTGCCCCGTCGCCGAGAACCCGTTGCCGACAAAAGCGCCCTCAAAATACCACACTCCTGAACTAGGCGGGTCACAGACACGTGCTTTGTCTGCGCCACAACAGCAACCCTTACAAATCGAGGACTCCAATGAAAAAAACTTTTACCCTTGCCCTGCCGCTGATCCTTCTGCAGGCAACCGGCGCGCTGGCCGTGACCAACTGTACCTATGTCGGCAGCCAAATGATCTGTAGCGGTGACACGACAACAACGTGTCGCCAGGTGGGCGGCCAGGTCATCTGCTGGTAAGCCGCCCCCCAAACGCAAACAGGCGCCCCGGATCGGGACGCCTGCCGTAATTGGGTGGAAAACCCGAATTACTTGAGCTCGACTTCGGCACCAGCTGCTTCCAGCTTGCCCTTGATGTCGTCTGCTTCGGCTTTGTCGACGCCTTCTTTGACGGCTTTGCCGCCGGCTTCGACCAGCTCTTTCGCTTCTTTGAGGCCCAGGCCGGTGATGGCGCGGACTTCTTTGATGACGTTGATTTTCGATGCGCCGGCCGAAACCAGAACGACGTCGAATTCAGTCTTTTCTTCTGCTGCTGCACCGGCGTCGCCGCCAGCAGGACCAGCCATCATCACAGCGCCACCAGCGGCGGGCTCGATGCCATACTCGTCTTTGAGGATGGTTTTCAGTTCTTGTGCTTCGAGAAGGGTCAGACCAACAATCTCTTCAGCCAGTTTTTTCAGATCAGCCATTTTACTTGCTTTCCGTTTTCAGTTTTGTGTTCCAACGATGTGCGGTTTTGCATACGTCGGTCAGTCAGTTGCTTACGCAGCCTTCTCTTCGATGGTCGAGAGGATGGATGCGATGTTCGAAGCAGGTGCGCCAATTGCGCCCGCGATGTTGGAAGCAGGTGCGCCGATGCAACCCGCGATCGAGGCAATAAGCTCGTCGCGCGAAGGCATTTTCGACACGGCTTCTACGCCGGCACGGTCCAGAGCGTTCTCGCCCATTGCACCGCCAAGGATTTCGAACTTCTTGTTCTCCTTGGCGAAGTCCTCGGCCACCTTGGCTGCTGCCACGGGGTCCTCGGAATAGGTCAGAACGGTCATGCCCGTCAGGTATTCGGCCATGCTCTCGCAGGGCTTGCCTTCCAGGGCGATCTTGGCGAGCCTGTTCTTGGCGACACGTACGGCCCCACCTGCGTCGCTTGCGCGCGCACGAAGGTCCTGCATCTCGGCAACTGTCAGACCGGTGTAGTGGGCAACCACAACAACGCCAGAGCTTTCAAAGATCTGGCCGAGTTCCTCGACCACTTTCTCTTTCTGGGCTCTATCCACAGTTTCACTCCAAATTTGGGGATTGCTCCCCGGCTCAGTTTAGCGACGGGGGCGGGTTGCGCCCTTACGCCTCTCAGGTCCAAATTGTACGGGACAAGTCCAAGACCGCCCGAGGTCCAAGCCCTCGCGCAAAATCCGGTTTTCCCGCCTCAGGCAGGAATTATGGCCATGAGGGCCACCCACCTTCTCGGACGAAATGCACGGTCCATCTCGAATCGAAGCGAACCGCACGAGGGGCCGTTTACGCCGGTTCGCCCATCAAGGCAAGGGCGTGGTTGGAAAAACGCCGTTGCAGATACCTTCCAATAGGAAGTTTTCCAAGGGTCGTATTGATGACAACACCACTCGGACGAATAGTGATCTACACCAAAAAATGGGGCTTATATACGTATGTGACCCACCTCGCCTAGCTTCTATATCCGGTCGTCGAAAAATTTGAGGACATACTGTCTGCCTTTTTCAGTAGCGCGAAAG
>PDRZ01000033.1 GCA_002747035.1 Rhodobacterales bacterium | reverse complement strand
GGTGATCGCTGCCGTCAGAGTCGTCTTCCCGTGGTCAACGTGGCCAATCGTGCCAATGTTAACGTGCGGTTTCGTGCGTTCAAACTTTTCCTTTGCCATCGCGTTGGCGCCCTTCAATTGCGGCCCCCCGCGATATGCGGGCCAGACCATGTTTCACTTCGCGCGGGATTTATTGCTTTGGGAAAGGAAAATCAAGACTGACTTGCCGTTCCGATGCGACATTCCTTCACCAGACCCTGCCACAGGCCGGGAAAGCCGCGTTTTGCGGGGTCCGCGCCCGGCCTGCCCCGCTTACTCCTCTTCAACCTTGGTCGCGTCGGCCTTGGCAACCCTGGCCGGTTTGGCGGTATCGGCAAACCAGCCTTCGTTGAATTTCTGGTGCCTGAGCCACTTTTCGATTTCCTTGACCCCGTTGCGGGCCAGGTTCTGGATCTGCTCTTCGCGCGTCATGGTATAGCCCGACCCGACCAGAGTGCCCGCCCCGGCGGATTCGAACACGGTGATCTGTTTCACCTCTTCGTTCATCTTCTTACCCGCCGCATCGTCCCAGATGGTGACGTTGAAAATCAGGATCGACTTGGGGCTGGCCACAAGCGGGATGCCCGGAGGTGCCAGCACATAGCCTTCCACGCTGATCCCGAAGTGATAAAACCTGTCCCCCTCATAGCGCCCGAACCGCTCATCCACCGCGGCTTTCATCGCGGCAATCCATTCCTCTTTGGTCGCCTCACGCGACACCGGGCCCTTGGTCAGGTTCGGAGCCACCACAACATTGTGGCCCAGCGCAAATTGCCCAAGGGGCACGGGGGCCTTGTCCAGATCATTGGAGTTGGTACAGGCGGCCACGGCACTCAGAGCACCAACCGCAGACAACAGGAAAAAACGGCGCAGCATAAAGGACATCCCCTTTTTGGTCCTCGTTCAATCGTGAAGCAGGGCATACCCCAGCGCCGCAAGCCGTGCAACGATTTGCGCCCCCCGACGCGCAGCTTATATAATATGTGTACCTCAAGGAGGGCCGAAACATGCGCAGCGACCTGCCGGTTCATGCCGATCTCGTCACCAATCCCATGGGCGTCTGGGCCAGCCTGAAGACGGCGCGGGCAAACCTGCTTGAGATCCTGCCCGACATTGCCACCCGTCAACCCATGGTGTCGGGTGTAACGGCGAAACGGTGGCACATGGTGATGGATCCGGGCGCGATCCGGCGGATGTTACTGGAAAATCCCGACAACTATCCCAAATCGGTGGTCACCAAGAACCTGCTCAGACCCGCCATAGGCGACTCGCTTTTCATTGCCGAAGGCGCCCATTGGCGCTGGCAGCGCCGGGCCGCCGCGCCGGCCTTTTCCCATCGCAATATCTCCGCGCTGGCCCCGGTGATGTCGGCGGCGGCGTGCAATGCGCTTCACCGGCTCGACGCGGCGGGAAACCGCCCGACGGATATGTATGAGGAAATGATTCACGCCACCTTCGAAGTGATCGGCAACGTAACCTTTTCCGGCGATACGGCCTTTGATCCCGATGAGGTGCATCGCGCCATCGACGCCTATATCGACGCGGCGGGGCGATTGTCGCTTTTTGATATCCTTGGCCTGCCCGATTGGGTACCGCGACCGGGGCGCATGCGCACTGGCAATGCGGTCAAGCGGATGCAGGCCATTGCCGACGCCGCTGTCGAATCACGCAAGGCCCAATCACACAAAGCCGACACGCGCGAAACACAAGCGGCGGGGAACGTGCCCGACCTGCTGGACCTGCTTCTGGCCGGGGCCGACCCGGAAACCGGGCGGGCGATGAATACGGGCGAACTGCGCGACAACCTGCTGACCTTTATCGTGGCGGGGCATGAAACCACGGCGCTGACCCTAGCCTGGGCGCTGTACCTCTGTGCCTTTGACCCCGATGTGCAATCCCGCGCCCGGGCCGAGGCCCAGACCGTGTTACAGGGCCGCGTGGCCGGGGCCGAGGACCTGCCCAACCTGCCCTATATACGGTCGATTATCGACGAAACCCTGCGGCTTTACCCCCCCGCCGGGATCCTGTCGCGCACGGCGCAGGCCCCCGATACCCTGTGCGACCGCGAAATCCGCCCCGGTGACACGGTGATGATTCCGATCTATGCGCTGCACCGCAATCACGGGCTTTGGCCCAACCCGGATGGGTTCGACCCGGACCGATTTGCCAATCCGAAAGCGGTTGAGCGGTTCGCCTATCTGCCCTTTGGCGACGGGCCGCGCATCTGTATCGGCGCAGGCTTTGCGATCCAGGAGGCGGTGATCGTGCTGGCCACCCTGCTGTCGCGCCGCCGCTTTCATCTTGTTCCCGGTCGCGCTCCCAAACCGGTGATGATCCTGACCCTGAAGCCCGAAGGTGGGGTATGGCTGACCTCAGAGCCAGCGTAATGCGGAAACGCTTTAGCCGCCGATATGAAACACACAGCCATCCGTGACCAGTTCCGGCGGGGTCTTGCACAACCCCCGCGCGGTACGGAACGCCGCAAGCACCCTGGGCACATAATCACGGGTTTCGGCAAAGGGCGGCACGCCTTCATGTTTCCTCACCGCGCCCTCGCCCGCATTATACCCGGCCAGAACCAGGATCGGGTCGCGGTCGAAGGCCTTCATCAGATGGTCCAGGAATTTCACCCCGCCCCTGATATTGTCGGCCGCCTCGGTGGCGTCCTTGACCCCGAACCGTTCGGCGGTGGCGGGCATGAGCTGCATCAACCCCTGTGCCCCTGCCCCGCTGACCGCATCCGCGCGCCCGCCCGATTCCACTGCGATCACCGCCAGAACCAGCGCCGGGGACACCTCGGTGCCGATCGTTGCCATTAATATGTCGCGTCCACGCGCCCTGGCGATCTCCTGTAACCCCTGCAACCGCGGCGCGGCCACGGCCCCGCCCCCCGGCGGGTTGGAAATGCGGATCAACGCAGGCTCAAGCCGCCCGGGCCCGCTTTTGGCCAGATCCGGCGAAATACTGTCCCAGAACCACGCGTATCGCTGTGTCGGTTCCGCCTTGGCCCCGGGTGCGGCACCGGTGGCGGGTTTGGCGGCGGCGGGTTTCGCGCGGAGCTGCGACTCGGGGTCAATCTGAATCGTGATCCGTTTTTTCCTGCTGCTGCCCCCCGATTTGGGAGGTTTCACCCGTTTAAAGGTGAAATCGGCAAACGGTTTGGGGGTTTTGGCGGGTTTTTCTTCGGCCAAACCCATGCTCGCCGTCAGAATCGCGGCGAATCCGGTCAAAATAATACGTCGCATTGTGCGATCTGCCCTGCCTCAAGGATCTTTGTTGGGGAAAGTATCGCAGAATCCGGGGATTCTGACCAGCGTCTGGCGGCAAAACCGGCAAATATGCACCCAATTTTACGCGATTTCGCTGGCATAATTTGCCTAAAACCCCCGGAGTTAACTTTTTTGCAAGAAATTATTAACTTTTAAACCTTTTAATTTCAATGACTTACAAGACAAAGGCGGGCCGCCCCGGTCTTTCACGATAATTGGCGCAATCGTGCCCAAATCCTGCCCGATTCAAGGGGCTATATATGCTCATACCAAGACGGCGACGGGCCAACGAGAGAGAGAACGGCCCACACAACTCACCGGCAAGGTTGAAACTGAAACAAACTACACTGATCCTTTGGAGGGACGTACCATGATCAAATTCATCAAAAACTTCCGTAAAGACGAAGACGGCGCCGTGACTGTTGACTGGGTTGTGCTGACCGCAGCCGTTGTTGGCCTGGCCGCTGCTGCCTATGGCTCGATCGAAAGCGGCGCAGCCGACCTGACCGACTCCACCAACACCTTCATGGGTACCCAAGACCCGAACCTCTAAGTTTCACATGACTTAGACGCCAAACCAAAGAGGGCCGCGTGCAACAGGGCGCGGCCCTTTTTCCAACGGAGAATGTCGGATCCCGTGGCAAAAAAGGGCTGCCACCCGCCAATGCGTCCGCATCTTTCAAATCCTGAGGGAGAGCAACATGAAACTGTTTTTCAAAAAGTTCCACCGCGACGAAAGTGGCGCAGTCACCGCCGAATGGGTTGTTCTGACCGCCCTGGCCGTTACCCTGCTTGGTGCCGGATATGGCAGCATGGAAACCGGGACCGAAGAACTTGCCGGTGCGACCGAAAGCTACATGCAGGATTTCGAACACTAAGCTGATCCCCCGGACCGGATCACGCCTGAACCAGCCCGCCCTTTGGCGGGCCTGCGGCAATTGCGGGATACGCGGAAATTTCTCCAAATCGTCTGGAACCGGATGGGAAATGCCGCGCAATTCCCCCGCTCTTTCCCTGATTTGAACACAATCCCCGACCATAAACATCGGTGCAGCAGTGGGACAATTGCGTCCCCGCGCATGTGGGGGTGGGTTTCTCTCCCCTGCGAACCAGGAAAGGAAACGATATGCGATCCGTCTTTGGATTGGTGCTTATTGCCGGTCTGGGCCTTGCGGGCCTTGCCGTCTATATGGCCAAGAACCAGTTTTCGGCCTATCAGAACGCGCTGGCCGCGCAACGTTCTGAAAATGTGCCTGTCATCGAGATTTACGTGGCCAAACGCCCGCTGAAATACGGCGAGCCCCTGAAGCCCGAAGATGTGCGGCTTGCCAAATGGCCCGTCTCGTCCCTGCCCCAGAAACCGTTCCGCACCGAAGAACAGCTGTTCCCCAAAGGGCTGGCCGTGCATCGGGTGGTGCTGCGCGCGATTGAAACGAACGAACCGCTGATGGCGGTCAAGGTCACGAAACCGGGCGAAAGCGCCGGGCTGACCAGCCAGTTGGAACGCGGTATGCGCGCCTTTGCCATCGAGGTTGACGTGTCTTCGGGCGTGTCCGGCTTCCTGCGCCCCGGCGACCGGGTGGATGTCTATTGGACCGGCCAGATCCGCGCCATGTCCGAAGGTGCCAAGCGCGGCGAAGTCACCAAGCTGATCGAAACCGGTGTGAAACTGATCGCCGTGGACCAAAGCGCCAATGACGAACTGGGCGAAGCAACCATTGCCCGCACCGTCACCGTCGCCGCAAGCCCGCAACAGGTTGCGGCGCTGGCCCAGGCACAATCGACCGGCAAACTGTCCCTGTCGCTGGTTGGCGTGGGCGATGATACCATCGCCGAAACCATCGAGGTGGATCAGCGGTCGTTGCTCGGCCTTGCCGAGGCCCCGATTACCGAACAGGTCGAGGAAGAGAAAAGCTGTACCATCCGCACCCGCCGTGGGGCCGAGGTGGTAGAGATCCCGATCCCCTGCACCAACTGAACTGTACCACCTGAACAGCCCTGATCCTTCAGGCTCTTTCCTGGAAAAATCGCCGCGTTCCGCCCGCTTGGGCGGGGCGCGGTTGCAACATTTGCCCCCACCCGGGCCACGAATTCCTCCCGAAAAACCCCCGAAAAATCCCTGTGTTGCTGGTTATCCACATAAACACACCCACAGAAGCCTTTGATTCTTGCAAAAAAATACAAAATGGCGCATGGTCGCGAAAATACGGGGCAATAAGACCCTATCCAGAGGCGTGATCGGAGAGGCAGGTCACATGAAAAAGAGCAGATTTCTAACAGCCGCCCTTTTGGGCCTGACGCTGGGATTTTCACAGGCACCCGATACGGCGATGGCTGAGACCCTGCACGTTGTAAAACGGGGCACGTCGAAAACACTGAACGTGCCGATGAACCGCGCCGTGGTTGTGGAAAGCGACGTTCCCTTTGCGGAACTGTCGATTGCCAATCCCGGGATCGCGGATATTTCTTCGTTGTCGGATCGTACCATTTACGTGCTGGGCAAATCGCCGGGGCTGACCACGCTGACCCTGCTGGATGCCAATGGCCGGTTGATCACCAACGTGGACGTGCGCGTCGCGGCGGATGTCAGCGAATTCAAGGAACGGCTGCGCCAGATCCTTCCCGGTGAAAAGATCGAAGTGCGCACCGCCAATGACGGGATTGTCCTGTCGGGCACCGTGTCTTCGGCCTCGCGCCTTGATCGCGCGCTCAGCCTGGCGGAACGCTATGCTCCCGAACGGGTCAGCAACCTGATGAGCGTCGGCGGCGTGCAACAGGTGATGTTGAAAGTCCGCTTTGCCGAGATGCAGCGTAACGTGTCCAAATCCCTGTCCTCTTCGCTGGCGCTGAACGGCAGCCTTGGCGGCGGTGGGCTTGGCATCAATGGCGGCACCAACACCAACAACAATTCCGGGGCCGTTGGCAACTCGCTTGGCGGCAGCATTCCGGCAGTCAACCAAAACAACGGGGCGATCCTGTTCGGGTTCGACGCCGGGGCCGTGGAAGTGGGCGTTTTGCTGGAGGCCCTTGAATCCAAAGGCGTTGTGCGCACCCTGGCCGAACCGAATCTGACCGCCCTTTCGGGGCAGGAAGCGAAATTCCTGGCCGGTGGTGAATATCCGGTGCCCGTGGCCCAGGATAACGGCACCGTGGCGGTGGAATTCAAACCCTTCGGGATCGAGCTGAACTTTATCCCCCGCGTGGTGGATGGCGATCTGATCAACCTTGAACTGGAATCCGCGGTGTCGTCGATCGACCCGACCCAGGCGGTAACCTTCAACAGCTTCTCGATCAACGCATTCAAACGGCGCGAAACCTCGACCACGGTTGAATTGCGCGACGGCGAAAGCTTTGCCATCGCTGGCATGTTGCAGGATGACTTTCAGGACGTGTCGGGCCAAGTGCCTTGGCTTGGTGATGTGCCGATCCTTGGCGCGCTGTTCCGCAGTGCTTCGTTCGAACGTGAACAATCCGAACTGGTGGTGATCATCACCGCCCATCTCGTTACCCCGACCCGGGGCGAGGCCTATGCCCTGCCCACGGACCGGATCAAACCGCCCAGCGAAAAGGACCTGTTCCTTTATGGTAAAGTCGCCAAAGACAACCGCCGCCCGACACGCGGCGCGGCGGGCGAGGTTGCCAAACAGGACTTCAGCGGGTCATATGGCTATGTGATGGATTAATGCGATGCGGGGGCAGATGAAAAAAGCAACAGCAGCGATCGGGCTCATGGCGCTTTCCGCCTGTGCCGCCGACAATCACGGCACACTGGCCTTCAACCACGAGGCGGGCGCGCTTCTTGGCGGGGCGGATTTCGGCAATTCGACCATGAACAACAACATGGTGATGAATGGCGAACGAAGCTATGTCTTTGATCTCTCAAACAGATTTGCCAACGAAGTGATGTCGACCGTCAATTTCGCCTTCAACTCTTCGCAACTGGACGCCGGCGCGCGCGATACCTTGCGCGAACAGGCGCGGTGGATCCGTCAGTTCCCCGAGGTCCGGTTTCGCGTCTATGGCCATGCCGATGCGCCGGGATCGAACAGCTATAACAAACGCCTTGGAATGCGCCGGGCACAGGCGGTTGTGTCCTATCTCGCGTCTCAAGGCATCAGCCGTTCACGACTTGAGGCGGTCGCCTCCTTTGGCGAGACCCAGCCTCTTGTGGTGACTCAGGGCCGCGAGCGCCGCAACCGGCGCACCGTGACCGAAGTGTCGGGCTTTGTGCGAAACCATCCCACCGTGCTGGACGGGCAATATGCCCGGATCATCCACCGTGGCTATGTGGAAAGCGCCAAACCCGCCAGCGATCTGAGCGGCATTAAGGGTGCCGACTTCAAAACCACACAGTAAACTCTGTCATCTGTTTTCAAAGGGTGCCCATTGCGGTGCCCTTTTTCGTTTCGGGATTGGTCTGTGTGTCCCCCACACGCCACAAAACCGCGCCTTCCCGCCGGAAACAATGGTGCCCCTGCCCGTCCACAGTCCCAAGATACCGCACAATTGGGGAATTTTAGCCCTAATCTTGCCCAACTTGCCCCCGACATTGTCTCCAATAGCAGTAGTGCGCCCGATCCGAATCGGGCCACGGGTTTGACCGGGATCGAGAGGCAAAGAGCAGTCTGCCCTCACCACCCCCCGACCAACCCGTTTGTGAAAGGGACGCGAGGCAATGACGACCGAGACCACGATCCAGGCTGATCTGAGCCCCCTGCGGGCATGTACGATCTGTCGTGATGTTCAGAATTTCGATCTTCTGATCGAAGACATGGAAACCGCCATGGGCGAATGCTGGGGCGACCTTGAATTCGGTGAGGCCATCGCATTTTTCGGACAGGCCGAAGCCGACGCGCTTGAATTCGTGGCGCTGGCCATTGACGACAGCGACGAGGAAAAGCTCGTCATGCTGGGCGAAATCATCGAAACCGCCAAGGCCCACAAGATCAAGGTGATCCTGATCGCAGAAGATGTCAGCCCCGCCTCGCTGCATCAGCTTCTGCGTCATGGGGCCGATGAATTTGTCCCCTACCCGCTCCCCGAAGGTGAATTGCAGGCCGCGATCAACCGGTTGAAGACCCCCCAAAACCTTGGTCAGCCGGTGGCAGACCCCGCCCCGGTGGCCGCCGCCCCCCGCGCACAGGCCGGAAACCGCAATGGGGCTTTGTTCGCCGTGCATGGGCTTGGCGGGGGCACCGGGGCAACAACCCTGGCCACCAATCTGGCCTGGGAACTGGCCAATGTGGGCAAAACGGATCACCCCAAGGTCTGTCTGATCGACCTTGATCTGCAACTGGGTGCCGTGTCGGCCTATCTCGATCTGCCCCGTCGCGAAGCGGTCATGGAGATGCTGACCGATGTGGACGCGATGGATGACGAGGTGTTCCAAACCGCGCTTGTGGGGTTCGAAGACAAACTGTCGGTTCTGACCGCCCCGAACGAAATGCTGCCGCTGGACATTATGTCCCCGGATGACATCTCGGCGTTGCTGAACATGGCCAAAAGCCATTTCGACTATGTGATCGTCGATATGCCTTCGACCGTGGTGCAATGGACCGAAACCGTACTGCGCGCCGCACAGATCTATTTCGCCACGGTTGAGCTGGACATGCGCTCTGCCGAAAACGCGCTGCGCTTCAAACGGGCGCTGCTGGCCGAAGAGCTGCCGGTCGAGCGCCTGCGCTATGCGCTGAACCGTGCGCCCAAATTCACCGACCTGAATGGCAAGAACCGCGCCAAGCTGATGGCCGAAAACCTTGGCATCGCGCTTGAGCTGCAATTGCCCGATGGCGGCAAGCCGGTGTCGCAGGGGGCCGATCATGGTCAACCGCTGGCCATGTCGGCGGCCAAGAACCCGCTGCGCAAGGAAATCGCCAAACTGGCGGCCTCGCTGCACGAACTGGGCCAATCCCAGGCCGAAGCGGCCTGAGAAAGAGGAATGTAGGTCATGTTTTCGCGTTACAAGAAAGACTCCGCAGCGGCCAAACCCGCCCGCGCCCCGCAACCCGCGGCGGCCCCGGCGGCGGATGCAGCCCTGCCCAAAACCGAAAGCGCGCCCAAGCCGGTGATGCGCAAACCTCTGCCCAAGGTCGCGGCCAAGGCCGCCCCGGCGGACAAGGAACGCAAACGCAAGGAACGGCTGGGCGAACTCAAGCTGGAACTGCACCGCGAGTTGTTGGACAACCTCAACCTTTCCGCGTTGGAAAGCGCCAGCGAGGCGGATCTGAAGGCCGAGATCAACGACATCACCAACGAGGTGCTGGCGAGCAAATCGGTGGTTTTGAACCGTGACGACCGCGCCACGTTGAACAAGGAACTTTATGACGAGGTGACGGGCCTTGGCCCGCTTGAAACCCTGCTTCAGGACGATACGGTCAACGATATCCTGGTCAACGGCCCGCAACAGGTGTTCATCGAACGCGCGGGCAAGCTGGAACTGTCCGACGTGACCTTCAAGGATGAAAAACACCTGATGCGGATCATCGACAAGATCGTGTCGGCCGTGGGGCGGCGCGTGGATGAATCCAACCCCTATGTGGACGCCCGTTTGCAGGATGGCTCGCGTTTCAACGCCATGGTGCCCCCGATCGCGGTGGACGGGTCGCTGGTATCGATTCGTAAATTCAAAAAGGACAAGCTGGGCATTGATGACCTTGTGGGGTTCGGCGCGTTTTCCGAACAGATGGCGGCCTATCTTCAGGCCGCCGTGGCCACGCGGTTGAACGTGATCGTGTCGGGCGGGACCGGCTCGGGTAAAACCACCACGCTCAACGCGCTTTCCTCGTTCATCGACAACTCGGAACGTATCCTGACCATCGAGGATACGGCGGAACTTCAATTGCAACAGACCCATGTGGGCCGGATGGAAAGCCGCCCCCCCAACGTGGAAGGCAAAGGCGAAGTGTCCCCCCGCGACTGTCTGAAAAACGCTCTGCGGATGCGCCCGGATCGGATCATCGTGGGGGAAACGCGGGGCGAGGAAGTGATCGACATGCTCCAGGCCATGAACACCGGCCACGACGGATCCATGACCACGATCCACGCCAACAACGCGCGGGACGGGATTTCGCGTCTGGAAAACATGATCGCCATGGCCGGGATCGAAATGCCGCTCAAGGCGGTACGCTCGCAAATCTCTTCGGCTGTGAACCTGATTGTTCAGGCCAGCCGCCTTCAGGACGGCAGCCGCCGCATGACCTCGATCACCGAGATCACCGGCATGGAGGGCGATGTGATTTCCATGCAGGAAGTGTTCCGGTTCCAACGTGTCGGTCTGACCCCTGATAACAAGATCATCGGCCATTTCACGGCCACCGGTGTGCGCAGCCACTTCTCCGAACGCTTCCGCCTTTGGGGTTACGACCTGCCCGCCTCTCTCTTTGAACCCATCGCAGCGGAGTAAGCCCCATGGCCATCAGCGTTGAACCGATCATCTATATCATGATCTTCGTGGGCGTTGTCGCGCTTGTCGAAGGGGTCTACCTGACTGCTTTCGGCAAATCGATCAGCCTGAACAGCAAGGTGAACCGCCGCCTTGAAATGCTGGAAAAAGGCAAACACCGCGAAGAGGTGATGGAAAAGCTGCGCAAGGAAATGCAGCAGCACGCGAAATCGCGGAAAATCCCCCTCTATTCGCTTCTGGCCAACAAGGCCCAGATGGCGGCGATCGCCTTTACCCCGCAACAGCTTATGCTGATCATGGCGGCGGTGTCGGCGGCGGCCTTTGTCGGGTTGACCATCGGCACCGAAACCACCCTGCCCGTGCGCGCCGGGGGCGCTGTGTTCATGGGGGTCGGCGGGGTCTATTTCTGGATCAACTCCAAGGCCAAGAAACGTATCTCAATGATCGAGGAACAATTGCCCGACGCCATCGAACTGATGGTGCGCAGCCTGCGCGTGGGGCACCCGTTCTCCTCTGCGATCCAGATCGTAGCCAAAGAGGTCAAGGACCCGCTGGCCACCGAATTCGGCATGATCGCGGATGAAAGCGCCTATGGTCGCGACATGGGCGAAGCGTTGAAGGACATGGCCGAACGTATCGGCCTTCAGGATCTTCGCTTCCTCGCCGTGGCTGTAACCATCCAACAGCAGTCCGGGGGCAATCTGGCTGAAATCCTTGCTGGTCTGGCCGGGGTGATCCGGGCGCGGTTCCGCCTCTTCCGCCGGGTCAAGGCGATCACGGCCGAGGCCCAGTGGTCGGGCAAATTCCTGTCCGCCTTTCCAATCATCGCGCTGATCGTGATCAGCATCGGGGACCCGCACTATTATGACGAAGTGATGGAACACCCCTATTTCATTCCCGCCTGTTTCTTCGTGGCCGGGTTCCTGATCCTCAACCTGATCGTCATGCGCCACCTGACCAATATCAAGGTCTGAGGCGGCGCGAGAAACGAGAAAGGACAGACTGCCATGCAACAGCTCAACGATATGCTGACCGCCCAGTTCGGGCCAATGGGGCCGCTGATGGCCGTGGGCGCGCTTGGCGTGCTGATGGTGCTGCTGACCCTGCCCGTGCTTTTGAAACGCAAGGCCGATCCGCTGGACCGGCTGAAGAAAGCCAACCAGTCGCCGGACGAGGTGGCCAGGGAAAGCCTGCGTACCAAACAGCGCAACGACAAGCTTGAGAAATACGCCACCTTCCTGGAACCCCAGGATGAAAAAGAGCTTGAGGGGATGCGGCTCAAGCTGATGCAGGCCGGCTATCGCGACCGCGACGCGGTGCGCTATTTTCACTTTGCCCAATTCGCTCTGGCGCTTCTGTTCCTGATTGGCGGGGTGGCGTATTACCTTGTCGTCATGGCGGGGGACGCGGCGACAACAACGCAGGATACGTTGCTTTATATCCTCGGCCCGGCGGGCGCGGGATATATGCTGCCCAAATACTGGGTCACCAAACGTCAGGCCGCGCGTCAGGAAGAGATCCAGAACGGTTTCCCCGACTCGCTGGACATGATGCTGGTCTGTGTCGAAGCGGGCCAGTCGATGGATCAGGCGATCATCCGCGTCGCCGGTGAAATCCGCGCCTCCTATCCCGCGCTGGCCGATGAATATGAAATCGTGTCCAATGAAATGAAGGCGGGCAAGGACAAGCCCACCGTGCTGGGCGACATGTCCGAACGCTGTGGGGTTCAGGACGTGTCCTCCTTTGTGACCGTTCTGGTGCAATCGCAAACCTTCGGCACGCCGATTTCCGACGCCCTGCGGGTTTATGCCGGGGAAATGCGTGATAAACGCGTGATGCGCGCCGAAGAGGCCGCAAACAAGTTGCCTACAAAGATGACTTTGGCCACAATGATGCTGACCGTGCCGCCGCTTCTGATCATTCTGGTCGGGCCTTCGGTGCATGGCATCACGATGATGGGCAAATAAGAACAAAACCCCGGGGCACCGCCCCCGGGACGGACCGGGGACACATGCGCGCAGGATACGCCGCAGTATTGTTGACAAGCCTGACCGCTTTGGCCGCCTGTGAAGGCGGTCTTGGCGCGTCCGGGGACGGCCCGTTTGCGCCCGGTGTGGCCAGGCGGGGACAAGAGGTAGACCAGCTTCTGGTGGGGCACCGGCTGATGGCTGCGGGCGAATATGAACTGGCTCTGCGCGCCTTTACCCGCGCGGCGCTGGATCAGGGCATGACCCTTGATATCCTGTCGGGCATGGGCTCGGCCAACCTTGGGCTTGGCCGGTTGGGCCAGTCGGAAAAGCTTTTGCGCCGCGCATTGAAAGAAGACGAAACTGCCCCCGAAATCTGGAACAACCTTGGCGTGGTGTTGATGGAAAAGCGCGATTACGTGCAGGCCGAACAGATGTTCCGCCGCGCCTTCGCGCTGGATAATGGCAGAAGTGTCTCAATTCGCGACAATTTACGCTTAGCACTCGCAAAATCAGAAAATCCTGATTATAGTGGTGAGCAAGAGCAAGACTATAAACTGGTACGGCGGGGAAGCAGCGACTTTCTGATACGTCAGATACCATGATAAAATTGAGGCTGAGGCAGTAAAAGGACGCAGGCAACATGCGCCAGTATATTCTCGTTCCCCTGTGCCTTCTGGGCACGGTGACTCTTTCCGCATGCGACAAACCCGGCAGCGGTGATGTGAATCGCGCGTTCCAGGATGTGAACGTGGTGGATGAAAGCAATCTCAACGACATCATGTTGAACGTGGCCGACCCCAACGAGGCGGTGTCGTATTTCCAACGCTCTGTCGCGGAAAATCCTGACCGGGCCGACCTGCAACGCGGGCTGGCACAATCGCTGATCCGGGCCAAACGCGCCCCCGAGGCAGTCGCCGCCTATGAAAAGCTGGTCAAGATGGACGGTACCACACTGGACGACAAGGTCGATCATGCCGATGCGTTGATCCGTGACGGCAAATGGGACCGCGCGGAAAAGGTGCTGGACAAGGTGCCGCCGACCCACGAAACCTTCAAACGCTACCGGCTGGAGGCAATGGTCGCCGACAGCAACAAGGAATGGAAAAAAGCCGACAGTTTCTATGAAATCGCCGTGGGTCTGACCACGCGGCCCTCGGGTGTGCTGAACAACTGGGGCTATTCGAAACTGACCCGGGGCGATTTCACCGAAGCCGAGCGCCTGTTTGGCGAAGCCATTCGTCAGGACCGGACGCTGTTTACAGCCAAGAACAACATGGTTCTGGCCCGCGGCGCACAGCGCAATTACAACCTTCCCGTGATCCCCATGGACCAACAGGAACGCGCGCAACTGCTTCATACGCTTGGGCTTTCCGCCATCAAACAGGGGGATGTCGAAACCGGCAAAGGGTTGCTGCGCGAAGCCATCGACACCCATCCGCAGCATTTCGAGGCCGCTGTGCGCTCTCTGCGCGCGTTGGAAAACAACGTTTCGAACTGATCGGCCCCGATGTTGGATTTCGCGCATCTTGCCACCCGCCTGTCAGGGATGGAACAGACCGCCTGGGCGGCCGCATGGTTCCTGCCCTTCGTGCTGCCCCTGTGTGTCTGGGTGGCCTGGACGGATATGAAGGGGATGCGGATTCCCAACAAAACCGTATTGCTTCTGGGAGCGGTGTTTCTTGTGATTGGTCCCATTGCCCTGCCCTTTGACACCTATCTTTGGCGCCTCACCCATATCGTGGTGATCCTGCTGGCCGGGATCGTTTTGAACGCCGCCGGAGCCGTTGGGGCGGGGGACGCCAAATTCGCCGCCGCCGCCGCGCCCTTCGTGGCCCGCGCGGACCTTGGCATCCTGCTCGCCCTTTATGCCGCCAACCTTCTGGCCGCCTTTGTCACCCACCGGATTGCCAAACACACGGCCCTGCGCCGCATGGCCCCGGACTGGCAAAGCTGGTCCGTGGGCTGGGATTTCCCCATGGGCCTGTCGCTGGGCGGCACCCTGGCGCTTTACCTGATCCTCGGGGCAGTGCTCGGGGGGGCGTAACGCGCCACCTCCAAGGGACAGGCGGAACGCAACTCCCTGTGCAAATCTGGCAAAAAACGCGGCCCATTGGCCACGGCTGTTCACCAAATCTGCACTTTCCTGCGCGATCCTGCGCCAATCACGGTTTTTTCTTTGGGGCCAGGCGCGCTTCGCGTTAAACTCGGCGTCAAAGCGGAAAACCGCAAAGCAGATACAGGCCGACCCTTATGAACATGCAGCCCAATGCCGTCATGGCCCCGCCGCCGCCCCGCTCGATCGAGGAGATGAAAATCCCCGTCGTGATGATGCGCGACATCCTGTTGAAAACCATGTTCCGCAAGAATGTGAGCGAAGTGACCGAGGTGGCCCGGGCCGTGTGCCTGCCCCGGCAAGTGACGCAGGAAATCGTTGACCTGTCCCGCGAACAGCGGCTGCTGGAGGCGACGGGCACGCTCAACGCCAATTCGGGTGGCGAGATGGGCTATCAACTGACCGATGCGGGCAAGGCACGGGCGCTGGATGCCCTGGCCCAATCGGAATATTTCGGTGCCATGCCGGTGCCATTGGACGTGTATCGCGAACAGATCGCCCGCCAGTCGATCAAGAATATCCAGATCACGCGCAAACAGCTGACCGAAGCCATGGGGCATTTGATCCTGCCTGACGAATTGCTGGACCACCTCGGGCCGGCGGTGGGATCGGGGCGCTCGATCCTGATGTATGGCCCGCCGGGCAACGGCAAATCCTCGATTTCCAACGGTATTCGGGATGCGATGGGCGACAAGGTCTATGTGCCCCGCGCCATTGAATATTCGGGTCAGGTGATCACGGTGTATGACCCCATCGTGCATTCCGCCGCAGAAGAGGTGAAGGACGATCCAAATTCCCTGCGTCGCCGCACGCCATTTGATAGCCGCTATGTCAAATGCGACCGCCCCACGGTGATCACCGGCGGGGAACTGACACTGGACATGTTGGATCTGGTCTATAACCCCACCGCGCGCACCTATCAGGCACCGTTACAGTTGAAATCAACCGGCGGGATATTCATCGTCGACGATCTGGGCCGCCAGTCCGAACCGCCACAGGCGCTGGTCAACCGCTGGATCGTGCCGCTGGAAGAAGGCAAAGACATCCTCGCCCTGCAATCGGGCGAAAAGTTCGAGGTGCCGTTTGATACGCTGGTGATCTTCTCCACCAACTTCCACCCGAACGAGATTTTCGATCAGGCCGCGCTGCGCCGGATTTTCTTCAAGATCAAGATTGACGGGCCGGATCAGGAAAACTTCCTCAAGATTTTTGCCCTGGTCGCGCGTAAGAAAAAGATGGAACTGGACGAGGCGGCGCTGATCCACCTGCTGAAGGTGAAATACCCGACGATCAAGAATATCTACGCAAATTACCAGCCCGTGTTCCTGATCGATCAGATGATCGCGATCTGCGATTTCGAAGGTATTCCCTACAGAATGTCCCCCGAGCTGATCGACCGGGCCTGGGCCAACATGTTCGTCAAGGACGAGAAAATCGTGAAATAACGGCGGGGGTGCCCCCGCCCAAAGCCCCGTGTATCAAAGATATAAGAGTTTCGACGCGTTTCGCGCAAAGCCTGAATGACAGGTTTGGCGCGAAACGCGCGGAACCCGCTGCGGCTTTGGACGTTTGGATGTCACCCCGCAGTTCAATTGACTGTCGAAACGCTTTGGGGGGGCCCGGCGGTTGGAGGCCAACGTGGATTTCCTTTGTGCCATCCATCCCGTCCGCCCCATCCCGGCCCCAAGGGGCAAGCGCGTCATGGAACGCAAGTGCTGCCTGTAGCGGAGTGCAATCGCCGCCATGGAACCACGACAGACCATCGGGCCACGCCAACAGCCCCGCAGACC
>PDRZ01000013.1 GCA_002747035.1 Rhodobacterales bacterium | reverse complement strand
ATAGCAACCCGTTACGACAAGAGAGCCGATATCTTCCTGTCGGCAGTCTTCCTGGCCGCTGCCATCGTCTGGTGGACCAATTGAGTCCCGACCCTAAAGGACCCGCAGAACCCGCCTTCTGTCCCAATTCAGCCACCTAAAAAGCCCGCATCACGTCCCGGATGCTCTTCAACTATGCTCCTCGGCCGCCGTAGCAGCAAGAGCGCGGTTATAGGCCTTGAGCGCATCCACATGGGTCAGCGCGCCCCAAAGCTCGGGAGGCTGATCCTCGCCCGTGATGCTGACCACCGGCAGAAAACCCGTGCCCAAGCGTTCAAACGTGGGCATTGCGGATTCCAGCGTGGCGTTGGCATCCACATAGGCCCCGTCCTGTACCAGCTCCCAGAGTTGCTCTTCCGCCGGGCAATCGTCATCTCCGAGCGGTTTCATCAGGCCCGCAACCCGGAACATGGCCAAGAGATAGGCCTGTGGGCCTGCCGCCAGGTGTACGCCACGCCGTTCCAGCTGGGTCAGGAAGAACGAGCGATCCACGAGCCGGGTTCCCAGAGCGGTGGACATGCTCACCGCCACCATCACCGCCAAACCCGTTTGCCAGTCGCCGGTCATTTCGAACACGATCAGGGTGGTGGAAATTGGAGCCCCCAGCACCGCCGCTGCCACCGCCCCCATACCAGCAAGGGCATAGAGCGTATGAGACCCGCTGACTTCCGGGAAAACGCTGGTAGCAATAAAACCGAAGGACAGCCCGGTTAACGCCCCAACCATCAAGGACGGAGAAAACACGCCGCCCCCCATCCGCCCGGCCATGGTGATCGTCACAGCGATGACCTTGAGCATGGCGAACACCACCGCTTCGTGCAGAATCAATTCGCCGGTCAACGCCGCCGACGTCGTTTCATAACCAACCCCGATGATATGTGGATAGAAAATCGCCATCCCCCCCAGCAACCCGCCCGTCAGCGCGGGACGCAGCCAGCGTGGCAAGGACAGACGGGATTGGAGGTGATTGGCCAGGTCTTCCCCCATGATAATCGCCCGCATCAGCGTCGCTGCCACGATGCCGCAGACAATTCCAAGAAGAAGATAGGCCGGCAGTTCCACATAAAACTCCAACGCCGAAACACCGGACAGCGTAAACTCGGTGACATCCCCGAATTGCAGACGGTTGATCACCGTTCCCGCGACCGAGGCGATGACGATAGGGGCAAAGGCATGAACCGCGAAATGGCGTAACACCACCTCTAGCGCGAACAACGCTCCGGCAATCGGGGCATTGAACGAGGCCGAAACCGCCGCCGCAACGGCACAGCCCAAAAGATCGCGCCCGGTGATCCCGTCGGCATGTATGCGTTCGCTGACCCAGCTTGATATCACGCTGGCCAAATGCACCACCGGGCCTTCGCGCCCGGTGGAGCCTCCGGTGCCAAGCGTGATCATCGAAGCCAGGGCCGACCCGATTCCCGCGCGCAGCTCAACCCGGCCCTCATACATCGCCGCGCCTTCGATCACATCTCCCACAGAACGAACACGGGCATCAGGGGTAAAGAAATGCAGAATCAACCCAACCAGCAGCCCCCCCCCGATCGGAATAAGCAACACCCAATACCACGGCAGGGTTTCGGCAAAACTGTGCAACCGATTCACATTGGGAACGCCATAAGCCCATTCCTGAAGCGCCTCGATACCAAGACGAAAAAACAGGGCGGCAAATCCGGCACCGATCCCGATGACAAGCGCAATAACCCAGAACTGGAACTGGCTTGGCCCCCGATCACGCAACACCGACCAGGCCTGTTTCAACTCGGCCCTGACCTCTTTGGCCTGCTCGGCCATGAATCCCGGTCGCTTTGCTTGCACCTCGGCTCCCAAAAACTACTCATCATTTTAATCGACTTGCTCTTTTCCATGCCATCGTATTGGCCTAGGAAGGAAAGATACGTCCTGAGGGGGCACGAATGACCATCCAAAACGCGCTTGCCGAGCTTTCCACACTCTTAGGGCAACGAATTGGCCTGTCCAAGAGCGATCTGGATTTGCATGGCCGTTCCGAAGCACATTTTTCGCCTTGCCCGCCAGATGCCGTAGTGTACCCGGAAACCACGCAAGAGGTGAGCAGGATCGTGAAAATCTGCGCAGCCCACGGTGTCCCGGTCACAGGCTGGGGGGCTGGCACTTCTATCGAAGGACAGAACCAGCCCGTCAATGGCGGGGTTGTGGTCGATTTCCAAAGGATGAACCGAATCCTCGCCGTGCATCAGGGGGACATGGACGTCGTCGTACAACCGGGTGTCACCCGCGAGGCTCTCAATGAAGATCTGCGCGCGACCGGTCTGTTTTTCCCGGTCGATCCGGGTGCCAATGCATCGCTTGGCGGCATGGCGTCCACTCGCGCCAGTGGAACGACCGCCGTTCGATACGGCACCATGCGCGACAATGTGCTGGCACTGGAGGTGGTTCTTGCCGATGGCCGGATCATCCGCACCGGCAGCCGAGCCCGCAAATCTTCGTCAGGCTATGACCTGACCGGTTTGTTTGTCGGTTCCGAAGGGACGTTGGGGCTGATCACCGAACTGACCTTGCGCGTTCAGGGGCAACCCGAGGCGATTACAGCCGCGATTTGCGCCTTTCCCACGGTGGGCAACGCGGTTAATGCCGTGATGGATACCATTCAGGTGGGGTTGGCCGTGGCGCGAATCGAACTCGTCGACACGGCCACCGTGGCCGCGTTCAATTCCTACGCCAAGGCAAACATGCCCGCACAGCCCCACCTGTTGCTTGAATTTCACGGCTCTCCTGCGGCTGTGGAAGAGGCCACAGAACAGTTTGGGGACATCGCCGAAGATCACGGCGCAACCGGGTTTGAATGGGCGAGCAACACGGAAGATCGCAATGCTCTCTGGGCCATGCGGCACAATGCGTATTTCGCGATATTGGCAAACCGCCCGGGGGCGCAGGCGATCACGACAGATATTTGCATCCCTATCTCGCAACTCGCCCTTGCTGTCGAAGAAACCATTCAGGATCTGGAAGCACACGACCTGAACGGACCGATCCTTGGCCATGTCGGGGACGGGAATTTTCACTCGATCCTGCTGTTTGATCCCGAAAATGACAATGAACGCACACGCGCATTTGCTGCTGCGGATCGCATGGTGGAACGCGCGCTCACGCTTGGTGGAACGATCACCGGGGAACACGGGATCGGGCGTGGCAAGCTGGGATATATGGAACGAGAGCATGGCGATGCCTGGGATATCATGACGGATATCAAAACCGCGCTTGACCCAAGCGGGGTGTTCAACCCGGGAAAACTGGTTCGGCAAAACCACCTGAAGTAGATTTTACCCCACCGAAGCCACCAAACACGTGTTTTTGGTCAGGAAAACGTGACCCCACCCCCTGTTTTCGGATGTTCAATCAGCCGATATAGTTGTCGGCAGCGACAAGAAAACATTGGCCTCAAAATGAACCAAAAGGCGTCCCCCTCCTTGGAGGGTTCCCTGAACCCCGATCCCGGTGCCCAGGCGCAGGACGTGATCGACCGTCTTTATGCCGTTGCGGTCGACCCGTCACGTTATGAAGAGCTTCTGGACAAATGGGAGACATTGATCAGCCCCTATAGGCGCAGCACGCACCTTGATCAACCCGTGGCCTTGTCTGCCATTGATTTCGAAAGCCATTTCCAGCGGGCTTCGAAAGTTCTGGATAGCCTCGATCTGACCGAAACCACAGATGCCTCAGATGCTGTCCTCGCGCCGTTTGACACGTCGGCTGCCTTTACGGTGTCTGGATCGCTGACCGTAAGCTCGGTAAACAAAGCGGCGGCATCTGCTCTTGGCTTGCGCGAGGGGGCCGATCTGTCCGCACTCCCCTTGGACATGGATGAAACCGAGGCGCTTGCGGAACAGATCCGGCAGGTTCTTGCCACAACAAGCGAGATACCCGCCATGTTTCGCGCGCGCGTCAAGGATGGGCCGCGCCTTATGGTCATCCAATTGCGGGCCATGTATCCCGACGGGGCTTCCCCCTTTGTCGTCGCCGTCACATCCGAACTGATCTGGCCCGACGGGTTTACGGGTGTGTTACGCTCGGTCTTTGATCTTACCGAAGCCGAAACCGAAATCCTGCGTGCCCTGTCAGAATGCTATTCAATCAAGGAGATCGCGGAACGGCGCGGGCGTTCGGTTGAAACCGTCCGTGCACAGCTCAAGTCGCTACAGGCCAAAACCGAAACACGAAGCCAGTCGGAGTTGGTGCGTCTGACGCTTTCAACAATGGACATTGCAACATTTACCGAGGATGTCGCTTCCGAGGCGAGCACGTCGGGCAACGAGCCCGGAGGGCTTGAAACACGGCCGTTCCACACGCTCACCCTGCCCGACGGGCGCAGGATGGATTACCTGATTCTGGGCCACCCCAACGGTCGACCCTGTATATTTCTGCCCCAGGATTACGGGCTGACCCGCTGGCCTGCCCCGGCCGAAGCACGCGCGGTGAAGGAAAAAATCAAAGTGATCGTGCCAATCCGTCCCGGATACGGAAACTCGGACCCGGTTCCCCGCGGCACCCATTTGGCTGAAGTCTACTCCGCCGATCTTCTTGTTCTTCTCGATCACCTGAACATCCCCCCCTGCCCGTTTATCAGCCTTGGCGGTGATTTCTATTGGACCGCACAGCTTCATAAGCGCCACCCTGACCGGATCACCCTTGCCATTGCCTGTTCCGGTGTGTTGCCCATGACCCGGTCCGAGCAATACGAACGCATGGACAAGTGGCACAGGTTTATCCTTGCCGGTGCGCGCTATACGCCGCACCTGTTGCCCTTCATGGTCAAGGCCGGTTTCGCGCTTGCGCGTAAACTTGGCAAACGCGGGTTTGTCCAAGCCGTTTATGGCAAATCCCCGGCCGATGTGGCCACGTTTGAACAAAGCGAGGTGTTCGAAGCCATGGTCGTGGGATCGGAAGTCGCCCTGTCCAAAACCCATTCCGCTCATGCGGCATTTTCGGCCGAGATCATCGAACAAGAGGTGACCGATTGGCGCGATGCTGTCATGACCATGCAGGATGGCCCGCCGGTGCATTTCTTCAACGGACGGCAGGATCCCCAGATGCCTTCGGACACACTGGATGAAAATGTCGCGGCCTATCCGTGGATAAACTTCACCATCCATAACAATGCCGGACAGCTGATTTTTTTTCAGAAATGGCCCGAAATACTGAATATCTTGGTAAAAAAAATCTGAAAAATCGTTTGATTTACCCCATATGGGGTATGACGGGTTTGATCGCCGGTGGCACAATAAGGCTATAAAGAGATTTGAATGCGCCTTCGGGCAAAGAGCTTTATTACTTTAGGCGGCATCCAACTTCTGGGGGGTGTGATTTTAGAAATCGGTCGGTGTCCCCCGACCAAAAGAAATGGCCCCGTGGCGGCAATGGTGTAGTGTATTTTAAACACCAACCAGTCCCGGGGTCGTTTTTTGTTCGTTTATAAGACGTCGTTTCCCGGTTCAGTCCATCAATCTGTCGGCGGCGGCGCGCGCCTCTTCCGTGACTGTATCCCCCGATAGCATTCGGGCAATTTCGTCTACCCGCTCTTGTTGGGACAACGGAACAACGCTTGAAATCGTTGTCCCTTTCTCAACGCGTTTCTCTACCCGCCAATGGTGATCGGCAAGAGCCGCGACCTGAGGGGAGTGGGTGACGACCAACACCTGATTTTGTTCGGCAAGTGCAGAAAGCCGACGCCCCACAGCATCCGCTGTCGCACCGCCAACCCCCCGGTCGATTTCGTCAAAGATCAGAGTCATCCCTGTGGTATCCCCCGCCAAACAGACCTTGAGCGCCAGAAGAAAGCGGCTCAGCTCCCCTCCTGACGCGATTTTCCCCAGAGGGCCAGCCGGGGCACCGGGGTTGGTGGCGACTGTGAACTGCACCGTATCACGGCCATTCGATCCCGGTTTTGATGGGGTGATCTCGGTCACAAACTGTGCGCGTTCCATTTTGAGCGGGGCAAGTTCGGACATCACCGCTTTGTCCAGCGCCCGGGCGGCGCGGTGACGTTTCTCGGACAATTTATCAGCGGCCTCTTCGTATTTGGCCTGCGCTTCGCTGACCGCTGCCTCCAGCGCCAAAAGGTCTTCGCCCCCTTGGTCCAACGCATCCAGACGCTGACGCAGCTCGCCTCCGAATTGAGACAGGTTCTCGGGCACAATGCCGTGCTTCCGCGCCAAAGCCCTCAGCGCAAAAAGCCGTTCTTCACAGTTTTCAAGGGTGTGTGCGTCAAATTCCAACGCTTCCAGTCCACGGGAAATCCCCTCACTGGCCTCTGCCAAGGCGTTCAACGCCTGGCCTAGCGTTTCGATGGTCGCATCGAAAAGCCCATCGGCATCTGCGGAAACACCATCAAGCCATTTGAGCGCGTCTGCGGCGGTCATTTCGGCACCCTTGTCGCCAGAAAGCGCCTGCCCGGCCCGGACTACATCATCGCGCAACCGTTCTGCGGCCTGCATCCGTCGACGGGCCGTGTCCAACTCGGCCTCTTCGCCAGGCTGTGGGTCCAGCTCTTCAATCTCGGCCACGGCGTGGCGCAGATAGTCCTCCTCGTCACGCACCGCGTCCAGCTTGCTGCGCGTTTCGTCCAAAGCCTTCTGCGCCTCACGCTGCGCAGCCCAGGCCCGCGCCACCCTGGCGCGCTGCCCTGCGGTTTTAGCGTAGTCGTCCAACAGTTCCAGATGCCCGCGGGCATTCAACAAACCGCGATCATCATGTTGCCCGTGCAGCTCAACAAGGCTCTCCGACAAGCGCCGCAATACCTCGCCCGAACAGCGACGATCATTGACCCAGGCCGTTTTGCGCCCGTCCGGCATGTTGACCCGGCGCAGGATCAAATCCCCGTCCTCTGCCGGAATGCCGAATTCATCCAACACCGCGTGACAGGGATGACTATCGGGCAAATCGAAAACCGCAGTCACCTCGCCCTGTTCCGCCCCCTCACGCACCAGACCGGCACGACCACGCCAGCCCAAAACGAACCCGAGCGAATCCAGAAGGATCGACTTCCCTGCTCCGGTTTCCCCGGTCAAAGCATTCAATCCGGGCTGAAATCCAAGACCCAGTTGGTCGATGATCAGCATATCGCGAATTTCAAGACTGCGCAGCATCACTTGGCTCCGTCACGCAGGCCCGGTGCCCGCTTGGTCCGATCAGTTATATCCAGCGGCCCAGAATCATCTGGCGATACACCTTGCGCAACCAGTTGTCGCCCTTGGCCTTGGGTTCAAGTCCACGACCGGTGAGCAGCTTGTAGCTGTCCTCATACCACTCGGTGCTCTTGTAGTTATGCCCAAGAATGGCAGCAGCCGTTTGCGCCTGATCGGTCAAACCAAGCGAAAGGTAAGCTTCGACCAGACGGTGCAGCGCCTCGGGGGTGTGGCTGGTGGTCTGGAAGTCTTCGACCACCACGCGGAACCGGTTGATCGCAGCGGTGTAATGTTCCCGGCGCAGGTAATAACGCCCGATTTCCATTTCCTTTGCCGCCAGGTGATCAAAGGCGAGGTCGAATTTCAACACAGCAGAGCGCGCATATTCGCTGTCCGGGTAACGTTCGATCACCACCCGCAACGCCTGCAATGCCTGAAAGGTCAACCCCTGATCACGCCCCACCTCGTCGATCTGGTCATAATAGCTCAAAGCGAGCAGGTATTGCGCATAGGCCGCATCATCATCTGCCGGGTAATAGTCGATGAACCTCTGGGCCGCGGCACGACTGCTTTCGTAATCCTTGGCCTGATGGAACGAATAGGCCTGCATGATCAACGCGCGCTTGGCCCAGTCCGAATAGGGATACAGCCGTTCGATTTCACCAAAATAGTGTGCCGCGTCTTCTTCCCGTTTCCGGTTCAGTTCGAATTCGCCACGTTCAAAAATCTGTTCGGCTGAAAAGCTCTCAATCGGAATCTCACCGCGCCGCACTCGTTCGGATGTAGACCCACACCCGGCCAGAATGGATACAGCCAAGAGCGCAGATACCAGACCCGTGCGAATTTTCATGCCTGTCATGCCCGACCACTCCCGATCAAACTCGTCGTTCTATACGATTTCGGATCACACCGTTTCGTTTGTTAGGTTCTGTTAGCACAGAAAATTCCGAGGCAAAACGTCTTTGGCACCAACCATCGCAATAATGCGTTATGGCCGTAACCTTTGCGCTTTCATATGCGAATTCGATGTCGGGTACGGGCGAAATCCCGCCAATGAGCATGAGATCAGGCAACCGCAGGCATTTCACCCAGATGCGCACCAACCCCGGGAAGGTGCGCAGATTGCGTCTCCGAGCAATTGATCATTCGAAATGTACCGGGTTCCTTGAACATCGCGTGTAACAGATCGTTGGTTACCGCATGACCTGCGCGAAACCCTGTATAAGCTCCGATAATCGGTGCCCCCGCCAAAGCGAGGTCGCCAAGCGCGTCCAACATCTTGTGACGCACGGCCTCGTCTACATGACGCAAGCCCCCCGGCGACAACACCGTGTCCCCATCGACAACAACCGCATTTTCAAGCGTGCCGCCAAGAGCAAGCCCCTGTTCACGCATTGAATCCACGTCGGCCTGACGACAGAAGGTGCGGCTATCGCACAGTTCCCGTACAAAGCTGCCGTTGGACATATTAAGCGTTTTATGCTGTTGGCCAATCGCCGCGTCTTCGAAATCAATCATGAAATCGATGCTCAATCCCCTGGCAGGAACAAGCCGCGCCCAGGCTTCACCGCTGCGCACCTCGATGGGTTTGAGAATCTCGATCGCGCGCACCGGCGTTTGAAGGTGAACAAGACCGCAGGTGAGAATGCCATGAACAAACTGCGCGGCGCTTCCATCCAGAATCGGGACCTCTGGGCCATCAATTTCAACCAAGGCGTTGTGAACACCACACCCCGCAAGGGCTGCCATGATATGTTCAATGGTCGAAACCGATACACCACGCGCGTTTTCGATCCGTGTGCAAAGAGGGGTTTGGTTGACGGAATCCCATCGCGCCGGAACCTTGGTATCCCCAATGGAAATATCCGTGCGCTTGAACCAGACCCCATGATCTGCAGGTGCCGGCAGTATCCGCGCGGTTGCGGGCCGCCCGGAATGAAGGCCGACACCCTTGAAAGCAATGGATGATTTAACCGTGGTCTGCACGTAGGCCCCCAAACATGACGCGAAGTGGTGTTTCGCTATCCTGCGGCAGAACCTATGCGAGCCCTTGCGACGCGACAACTCAATCTTTGCAACGGAGTGTAACATCTGTGGAGGCGATCGGCAGGGAATCGCCTCGACGAGCACATCCTATTGAAAACGATAAAAAAACCGCCCGTTTCGGGGCGGTTTTTCCAGAAACTTGTTATCGCTCTCAGAGGTCAGTTCGCCTGACGACGCAGAAATGCGGGAATCTCGATCCGCTCTTGTTCTGCATCCGCTGCAGGATCTGGATGATGCACCTCGGGTTGGCGCTGCGCCTGGACCTGAGGTTGCGGGCGCGGTGCAGCAGCAGGTGCCGGATCCTGAGCATGGCCGGTCATGCGGTTGATCAGCGAGTTGATTCCGAAACGCGGCTTTTCTTCCTGTGCCTCGCTTGCCTGAACCGGTGCGGCCGTAGGGGCCGGTGCCGCATGGCGCGTCGACGGTGCATTCTTCACAGCGGTTCGCAGGCGCGACATCGCATCCGCGCTTGGCGTTCCCGGAGCTGGAGCGCGCGGTGCGACGAAGGTTTCGGGCTCGGCTTCAAGCGCGTCTGGCTGTGGCTCGAAGCGTTCGACATTCGGCTGATAGGCCGGAGGCGGCAGGTCCCCCTGCCCCTCAACCGCGTGCGGCGCGCTCGCCATTACCGCCTCTGCTGGTGCGGGCTCAAAGATGTCTTCGACCTGCTCACTCGCGGCTGCGGTTTGTGCTTCAAGATCACCAAACAGGGAAGGCTCTTCCGTTGCGTGCGCCGCAACCTGCTGGGGCATCGCGGGTTGTTGATGCTCTTCAGCAGACACCGTGGACGTCAGGGGCGCGGCAAGGCTGCGACGCGGAACCGGGATATCAGACACGACTTCGCTCGCATCAATGCCGGTTGCAACAACCGAAACGCGCATCGCGCCCTCCATGCCGGTGTCCAGCGTGGAACCGACGATGATATTCGCCTCGGAATCCACTTCTTCGCGGATACGGTTGGCGGCTTCGTCCAGTTCGAACAGAGTCAGGTCGTGACCACCAGTGATATTGATCAATACGCCCTTGGCTCCGCGCAGGCTGATTTCATCCAACAACGGGTTGGCAATCGCCTTCTCGGCGGCCTGTGTGGCGCGGTCTTCGCCATCGGCTTCGCCCGTGCCCATCATCGCCTTGCCCATTTCATCCATCACAGCGCGCACATCGGCAAAGTCGAGGTTGATCAGGCCCGGACGGACCATCAGGTCGGTCACGCCCTTCACACCTTGATACAGCACATCATCCGCCATGGAGAAGGCTTCGGTGAAGGTGGTTTTTTCATTGGCCAACCGGAACAGGTTCTGGTTTGGAATAATGATCAGCGTATCGACAACCTTTTGCAGAGCCTCCACACCGTCTTCGGCCTGCTTCATCCGCTTGCCACCCTCGAACTGGAATGGCTTGGTCACGACACCAACCGTCAGAACGCCCAATTCGCGCGCGGCCTGAGCGATAATCGGCGCGGCCCCGGTCCCGGTTCCACCGCCCATACCAGCCGTGATAAAGCACATATGCGCCCCGGCCAGATGATCCACGATCTGCTCAATGCTTTCTTCGGCGGCCGCGGCCCCGATGGTTGCCTTGGCACCTGCGCCAAGCCCCTCGGTGACCTTCACACCCAGTTGAACCTTGGCTTGCGACTGGCTTTGCTGAAGCGCCTGCGCATCGGTGTTCGCCACAACGAAATCAACACCGTCGAGCTGTTTCTCGATCATATTGTTGACTGCGTTACCGCCAGCGCCACCTACACCGAAAACGGTGATGCGGGGCTTCAACTCTTCCTGTCCGGGCATCGTAAGGTTCAATGTCATGGGTCTGTCCGCCTGATGTCTCGTGTTGACCCGCATTCGCGGGTATTTTTCTGCCTTATGTTACCCATTCTTAACCAACGGACAGCGAAACGTCACCCAAAAAACACAGTCAAACCACAAAATGTGGCCAAAATCAGGTGAGATTCACGCGGGATTTCGCCGATATGCGCAAATCTAGCGGAAACAGCGGCGCAAGACACAAACGCAGAGACACCGCCCACCTCAAAAGGGCAAGCGGATGGATCTACAAATTGCATGGGGTCATCTGCCCGACCCTCTTGCCGCCTCGTTCTTGGGCAGCCATTGACCGAATGCTATCGAAAGCAATCGGAAAGGCCAAGTGGAAAACCGGGGTTAAAGCGTTTCCAGTTATTGTTGGATCACAGCAATAGCTGGAAACGCCCACACTTCTGATATGTTGCGCGGCGTTTCCGCATGACGTTGACTCAGCGTGATGTGGAAACGCTTTAGCGAAGATTACCAGTTGTCGCGGAACCATTTCACCGCGCGGCGCAGCGACCGGGCCGGGTATTTTTCGACCGGCAGTTCGAAATCCCACCATTCATCCTGAGGATGCGCCGCAAACAGGCACATGCCAACCGCACTTGCAAAGCCCGGGCCGGTAACGGCTTGGGGCAATCCATGCACGCGCAGGGGGCGTCCAAGCCGGACCTGCTGACCCAGAATTTTTGACGCCAGACCATCAAGTCCGGGAATCTGGCTGCCGCCCCCTGTCAACACGATTTGCTGGCTGGGAAGGTGCTCGAACCCCGCGGCATCCAGACGCAAACGCACCTCTTCAAGGATCTCTTCAACCCGGGGGCGCATAATGCCGATTAACTCGGCGCGGCTGACCGATCGGCGGTCATGCTCCCAATCGCCGGTGTCCCCTTCCAGGTCGATCATTTCGCGATCATCCATACCCGTGGCAACAACGCCGCCATAAAATGTCTTGATCCGTTCGGCCACGGTCACCGGAACCTGCAGCCCCATAGAAATATCCCCGGTAACGTGCTCGCCGCCAATCCGCACAGAGTCCGCGAAAATCATGTGTTTTTTGATAAAGACCGAAATCCCGGTGCTTCCTCCACCAAGGTCGATACAGGCCGCGCCAAGTTCCTGTTCATCTTCGACCAGCGACGCAATGCCACTGACATATGAAGACGATGCGATGCCGGCCAACTCAAGGTCGCAACGACGCACACAATGAGCGAGGTTCTGAATGGCAGCGGCGTCTACGGTCAGCATGTGCATATCGGCTGCCAGCCGTTGACCCATCTGGCCACGAGGGTCGGACAAGCCCGACCGGTGATCCAGCGCAAAGTTCACCGGGTGGGCGTGAAGCACTTCGCGGCCAGCCCCGTAATCCGGCACGTCACAGGCGCTCAGCACGCGGCTGATGTCCTGTTCGGTGACGACATGCCCTTCAAGGTCGACCTCTCCGGCAAGCCCATAGCTGCGCGGTTCCGCACCGGAAAAACAGGCGATCACGTGATCCACCCGGATGTTGGCCATTTTCTGTGCCGCCTGCACGGCGGTACGAATGGCGCGTTCGGTTTCGGGCATCGAGTCGATTTCACCAAACCGCACGCCACGCGATCGTGTCGTCGCCGCGCCGATCACCCGGAACCCCGCCTGACCCGCCATGGACCCCACATCGCCGCCGACCGGATCAACCCCGTCAAACCGCAGAACCAAGCAGGCAATCTTGGAGCTTCCCACGTCCAGAATGGCCACCACTCCCCGCTGCATCGCTGCCTTGCGCATGCTCCGCATTGCGCGCTGGGTTTCATAGAGCTCGATCATTTCCTGTTCTTCCCTGTCTCGACCCCGCGGATTCGCCACCAGTTTTCGACGGCCTCCGAATTCATTCTTATCGTTGGCCTGTCCGCCAAACGCATATCCACCACCGCCAAATCGCGGGCCAGCATGTCCTGCGCGCCGCTAAGCGCAATCACCCGTTCAAGCGCCTGAACCGCGCCGTTTTCCGGCAACATGATCCGCTGTCCCCGATCCAGAACAAGATCCCAGCGCCGTTCGCCTACGCGCACAAGGCCGCGCACCCGACCTTCAAGCGGAATAGCGGCACGGAAAACCTCAAGAGCTTCGCTCATATGCTGTGCCGCCCCGTCCCCGGCAACCAGCGGCAGGGTCTGATGCTCTGTGCGCCGATCTGTTGTGCCCACGACCACCCCGTCCATATCGACAAGATCAAGGCCGTCGGCCCGACGCCACAACGCCACGGGTTTGCGTTCGCTCACATCAATCTGCAAGACACCGCCGTCGCGAATGCGCACACTGGCGGATTTCACAGCGGCAAGCGCGTTGATATTTTGCTGGATACCTTCCAGATCAAGGTCAAACGAACTGATTGGAAAATCAATTGGAACGATTTCCCGGATATCTTCGCCGACCCCCTGGCTTGCCCCATCCACCGCCATCAACCCGACCATGAATTCCGGACGCGTGTGGATTTGGGCGCGCACATCAGCAATGGCCAACCGGATATTGTCACGCCGTGCCTCGTCGGCAAGATAGGCTGACCCAATGGTAAGAGAAACCGTAAACGGCACCCCCACCCTAAGCAATTTACGGAACATCGGCGTCAACATCAGACGCTGGAAACGATAGGACCAGCGGCTTGGGGCCGGATCTGTCTTTACCGGCTGAGGGGTCCGAAGAGCCATTCGGATCGGGAACTTATGGGGATCCTGCGACGGTTGAGGGGCGGTGGTTATCGGTTGCATGACGCGTCCTCCACCATCCAGCGGCAGAATTTGCCAAAATCAAATCCAGCTTCCGCCCCCTGTTCGGGGGAAAGGGATGTTGGGGTCATGCCGGGTTGAGTATTGGTTTCCAACAGCACAAGCCCGTCCAGCCCGCGTGTCTCGTCCCAGCGGAAATCCGTGCGGCTCACACCACGACACCCCAGCACATCATGCGCCCGCAGGGCGTACTCCATGCAGGCGTCAAAGATTTCTTGCGGAACATCCGCTGGCACCACGTGGCGCGATCCACCTTCCTTGTATTTCGCGTCGTAATCGTACCATCCCTCGGTGATGATGTCGGTCACGGTCAGCGCCTTGTCCCCCATCACCGTGGTCGTCAACTCGCGACCCGGCGCATAGGTTTCCACCATCACAGTGTCAGGCATATCATCATCAAGCCGTGCAGGACCGTTCGCCGCCTCGTGCACGATATAGACTCCGACCGACGACCCTTCGTTATAGGGTTTGACCACATAGGGCGGTTCGATCACATGGCGCGCCGACACCTCGGTCTTGTCGGCAAGAACGCTTTCCACCACCGGCAACCCGGCGGTGCGGTACACGTCTTTGGTGCGCTGCTTGTCCATGGCAAGGGCGGACGCCAGCACCCCGGAATGGGTGTAAGGAATACCAAGCCATTCCAGCAGCCCCTGAACACAGCCATCTTCACCCCAACGGCCATGAAGCGCGTTGAAACAGACATCCGGCTTGATTTCCGCCAGAACGGCTGCAAGGTCGGGGCCTGCATCGACCTCGATCACTTCAAAACCTTCGCCCCTGAGCGCGGCGGCGCATTCCCGCCCGGATGTCAGCGAAACCTCGCGCTCTGCGCTGGGTCCACCCATCAAAACCGCTACTACTTTCGGGGTTGCCCTGCTCGACATACCCACTTTACTGCCTCGAATTCCGGACGCATTTGCCGCGCCCTGTTCACTTTGTTTTTCTGACTGCTTTACCTGTTATTCGGCATCAGGAGCCGGTTCGCCGACCCTCATGATTTCCCATTCTAACGTGATACCGCTTTGCGCGTAAACCTTTTTTCGCACCTCTTCCCCCAACCCTTCCAGATCGGCCGCCGTAGCATTGTCGGCATTGATCAGGAAATTCGAGTGTTTTTCGCTCATCTGTGCGCCACCTTGGCGCGCACCGCGCATTCCGGCATTGTCGATGACCTTCCATGCCTTGAGCTCATGGGTATCATCCGCCCGGCCCGTGGAGGAAAATCCAGCGGGATTGCGAAACGTGCTGCCTGCGCTGCGGTCTTTGGTTGGCTGGGTTTCGTCGCGTTTGCGAAGTTGCGCGTCCATGCGTTCGGCAAGCTCTTCAGGGTCACCCGAGGGGCCTTCGAACGTCGCTTCGATGATGACCCAACCCTTGGGCAACTCAGTCTGGCGGTACTGGAACTTCAAATCATCCGCCGTGAGCGTTACGAATTCGCCGTCCCGCGTCACCGCTTTGGCCGAAATGAACACATCCGCCACATAAGAGCCATAGCAGCCCGCATTCATCCGTACCGCGCCGCCGATACTGCCCGGGATGGTACGCAGAAAGGTAAGGTCAACACCGGCCTCGGCCGCCTTGCGCGCCACGTGGGCATCAAGCGCCGCGCCCCCTGCCGTAACCCGGTTGCCCTCAACCGAGATGGTATTGAACCCCCGCCCCATGCGGATGACCACAGCGCGCAAACCACCATCACGCACGATCAGATTGGACCCGACCCCCATGGGAAACACCGGAACCTCAGGTGAAAGTGCCGCGAGAAACTCGGCCAGATCGTCGGGATCGGCGGGCATGAACAGCCAATCGGCCTCTCCTCCGACCCGAAGCCATGTAAGATCGTTCAGGGGACGATTAGGGATCAGCTTGCCGCGGGGAGTAGGCATTTGGGACATGTGAAAGGATCGCTCTTTTACCTGTTTTGACAAGTGATTACCCCATTCCGCCCGTCTGGGAAACCCTAACGGCGTCATGCACGCCAAACCGAGAGCAAGGCCCCGCGCCACCAAACAGGAGACCAAGGTATAGGGCATCGTAACGGACAGATCCTTTGGTTCGAGCTTACCGCAAAACCGCCCTGTCACCTAAAACGTTTGACCTTTAACCTGAGGCAGGGAAAAGGGCGAACGCAGCGCGACATTCATGTGTTTCGCGCGTCCTGCCAAAAACCCGTGATTCAGGTTTTTGGCAGGACGTTTTAACCCCGCGCGATCATACGGCGAAGCCGACGGCCCAGGTAAATCACCGGCCAACGCAGCACGCTTGCGCCCGCCGCCAGCACCAGCAGGCCGATCAGCACCCCGTGCTGCCAGAATATCCAGCCTAGCAACGGTACGCCAAAGGCCATCAAGACATAGGCGCGACGCCAGTGATTGTCCCGCGACGGCAGCATCGCCAACACATTGGCCAGAATCAGCCAGACACAGGCAAGCAGAAGAGGCAGGCTCATTTCGGCATCTCCTGAAACGTTTCGGGGTCAAATTGCCCCGGAACCCGATTGACAAGCGCCCGCGCCATCAACAGACTCCGGACATTTCCACAGGCAACACCCAACAAACGGCCCGCCCCGAACAAGGGCGCAACCCCGCGTTGCCCGGCCGGAACCTACACCACCCCCAACGCCACCACAAGCAACAGAAAACCCACTCCAAAACAGGAAACGGGGGGCGGGGGATTGGGTTATGCGCCGGACGTTTCGCTGCGCGTGAACTCTTTCGCAGCAGACAAGATGGTATTTGCGTCGGGACGGGCAAAGGTTAATGCGCCAATTGCGGCCCCAGCCATCGGCCCAAGGCCAAGCCCCCAGGTCAGCGCCGCCGTTGCAAACACCATCGTCCCCTCGACAATATGCGTGGATTTTTCGCGCGGGATGGTTTTGTATTTCTCAAGATACAGCCGCCCAAGGCTGATGACCTCTTCTGCATTTTCATCAGTGGGATCGCCCGTGGCCGGGATCTGCGCCCTGATCCCCTCCAATGCGTCATACATGGCAACATAGTTCTCGACCTGCCGCTTGCATTCATCGGGAACCTTGGCGTTCAATTCATTGCTGGTTTGCCAGCGCTTAATCTCAAGCAGGATAAATTGCTGCACCGCATCAATGGTTGGCGGAAGGGTCCGGCGGTTTTCGCCAAGCGCGACTTTGACTTTCTGCACCTGTGCGGGCGCCGCCCTTCCGGCACTGTCGGAACCACTTTCATCCGCCAGTTCTGGCCCTCCACCAGCTTCACGGCTCATATCGCTTGCTTCAACGGCCTTACGAGCCGCCCCATACCGCGCTTCAATTCTGGCGATTTCTGCGGCCAGGTCCTCCGGGGTGCATTCCCAGATTTTGGAGTCGATCAGGGCGATGTCTTTGAGCATGTCAAAGGGCATCGGCGGGTGGCGGGCGGGGTCGAGGTGGGTCTCATACCACCGGCGCCAGAAATCATAGGGGCTGCCGGGGGTGAAACCTTTGCTGGCCACCTTGTGCCAGAGGTCTGACAGCGGGTTTGCCTCGGGGCCTTTGCCAGGCCAGAGCGGTGTTGAGGCCACATCTGCCCCAGCCTCAATCGCCCGCACATCGGCTCTGACCGCAAGCCAAAAAGCATCGGCGTCGGCGGTTGTGGCATTACAGACGGCAGCAACGGCGTCGATAGCGGCAATAAAAGCGTCGATGCGAGAAGAGGAGGCGGAGGCGGCGGAAGCAGAGGCGACCGCGTTACTAGCGATGGAGGCAGAGAAGTCGACAGGATATAGGTCAATAAAACCAGAAGCGTATTCGGCAGCCCTATCGGCAGTGGCATTCATCTCATCGGTTGGAGAAATTGCCGCAACCACGGACGCGAGGTTTGCCCACAACACAGGCACCGGCGTCACATCACGGGTTCTCCCATCGTCAAACAGACAGTAGTCAGCCCAGAGGGGCATCACTCGCAGGGCGGCGCGGCTGGCGATCAGGACGGACACCTCGCGCGGCTGTGTTACCAGCCACGCCCTCAGGCTGTCCTCGTCACGAATATCTTCTGCCTTATTCATACAGCCACCATAGGCGGCTGTTTGGTAAGCTCCACTGAAAAGCGCCGTTTGTGGGCGGGCTTTGCTGGGTCAGAGGGCTGTCGCGCCCCGCGCCTTTGCCCTCTGGCCCGCTGTGTGTCCGGTGCCTCCGGGGTTACTCAGCCGCGCGCAGGCGTTCGGGCAGGGCGTTGGCCCAGGCGCTGATCGTGCCCGCGCCGAGGCAGACCACCATGTCGCCCGGTTTAGCCTCGTCGCGCACCAGCCGGGTCAGGTCCTGTTCCGAGGCAACGGCGTGGGCGTGGCGGTGGCCGTGGGCGATCAGACCGGCGACCAGATCGTCGCGG
>PDRZ01000012.1 GCA_002747035.1 Rhodobacterales bacterium | reverse complement strand
GCAAGCTCTATCGAAGCCAGTATTTCGAATTGGGTACACGCCAGATTTCGGATCTTCTGGATAACGAAGAGGAATACTATAACGTCCTCGCGGATCAGGTCAGTCTGCGTTCTGATCTGGATGAATTGAAGCTGAAATGCGCACGCCGCAACGCCACGCTGCGCCGGGTGGCTGGCATCTCTAACTTCACCATCTACGGGCTGCCGCTTGGGCTTTCCAAAAAGGGTGCCGCGCCGAAGTGACGGGGTATTTTCGGGGTTTTCAGCCCCGTAGTGTCAGGATGACCCACTTAATGGGAAGGATGTCTCTCCCTCAAACGGCAACGCTGTGGGTTTGACGCGGCACAAAGGAGTGAGAGATGACAGTTGCATTTATTGGAATCGATTTAGCGAAGAACGTCTTTCAGATACATGGTGTATCTGACAAAGGGGAACCCGATTTGAAGCATAGAGTTCGGCGCGAGGGATTGCTGGCAGCAGTCGCTGAACTTCCAACCTGCACGATCGGGATCGAAGCCTGCACCGGTGCGTTTTACTGGCAACGCCAATTCGAAGATCCTGGACATACCGTCAAGGTAATCACACCCCAATATGTGAAGCCGTTCGTCAAGCATCAGAAGAATGACCGCAACGACGCTGAAGCGATCTGCACAGCCCTGATGCAACCGAACATGAAGTTCGTCCCGGGCAAATCCGAAGAACAACAAGACATTCAGGCATTGCATCGCGCCCGCCGCCGTCTCGTCAATCACCGAACCGCGCTAGTCTGTCAGATGCGTGGACTTTTGCTGGATCGCGGTGTCCCTATTGCTCTGACGCTTGGACGGGCGCGCCGCAGCATCCCAGAAGTTCTCGAGGATCAGAGCAATGACCTGACCACAATGACGCGCGAGATCATTGGCGATTTGTTTGAATTTATGCTTCAACTTGATGACCGGGTCAGGGCTTTTGATCGTCGCATCGACCCTGTGTTCCGCGCCAATGCTGATTGCCAGCGCATTGCTCAAATCTGTGGTGTTGGCTCCAAAACTGCCACAGCAGTGGTGGCCGCTGTCGGTGATGGCAAGGCGTTTAAGAACGGCCGCCACATGGCAGCCTGGATGGGGTTGGTCCCGCGTCAGCATTCCAGCGGTGATAAACGCCTGCCAATGGGGATCAGCAAACGAGGAGACAAACATCTGTTGATCCACGGTGCGCGGTCGGTGGTCCGTGTTTCACAGGGCAGAACAGACGCATTCAGCAAATGGGTCAACTCAATCCGGGAACGGTGGGGCATGAACCGCGCCATCGTCGCTGTTGCCAACAAGAACGCACGCATCATCTGGGCAATGCTGCACCGAAACGAAGAGTTCCGCGCTCAAGCCTGAGCAAAGAAGAGGATTGCAGGACGACTAGGGAAATGAACCGACCGGCAAACTCCGGTGTGTGAGGAACCTGGCTTTTATAATGGCCCCATGAGGCCGACCATTTGTTGAGGCTCACCACGCGGAATTCCCATTTGGGCGCACCATCAACCGGTGACGCCGGATAGATGTTTGCAACCAGGGACCAGCCGTAAGTTCAAATCAATGGAAAGCTTGCAACGGGAGAGACATCCATAGATGTACCCCGTTTTCAGCCAGAACCTCGGTGGCGGTTTTATCGGCGGGGATGTGAAAGCTGTGCCCGTCCGTCAGACGCAGGGTAAACGGGTGGTTTTCGTAATCGGGCTATTCGGGCACGTTGAAATATTCAAGGTGGCGCGCGTCATCAGGGAAGCCGTGGCGCTCTGCTGCCGTCATGACAGCGTTCATGAACCTTTCAGCGCTGCATGTATAAACATGCCAGCCCGGCTGATAGGCGGCCAGTACCCTTTCGAGATCGGCGCGGGAGCCTTCGTTGGACACATGCAGCGTGACCCTGTCCGATCAGGGCACATGTGCAAGATCCGCGAGATAGCCGCCTTGATCGCGGCTTCGGATCGAATAGTGGAGCTCGAAATCGCGCCCCAGTGCGTGAAGGCGGTGGGTAAAGGCGATCATGGGCGTGATGCCGATCCCGCCGCCCATGAGGAAACTTTTGCTGGCTGTTTCGTCGAGTTTGAAATGGTTGATCGGTTTGGACACGAACACCCTGCGACCTTCGGTAAATAACCGATGCATCAGTTTTGAGCCGCCCCGGCCCTCGTCCTCGCGCAATACGCCGATCTGGTAGATCGAGCGATCCGCCGGGTCGCCGGACATGGAATATTGCCAAAGGAACTCTGGGGCCACAAGGATGTCGAGATGCGCCCCGCCGTCCACGGGCCACGTTGGGCTCGTCGATAAAGGTGGTGGGGGTGTCCACCCTCTTGAGTTTTTCGAACGGGTGGGGGCCGTCGGCGTAATTGCGGCTGGCAAACGGGTCGCGGGTGCGGGCGGATTTCGAGAACCCTTTGCCCAGCCACCACGCCGGGCCGCGGGTTTTGAACCACGGCTGGTCGGCCATGGGTGCCAGCGGTGCATCATGGGCAAGGCGCAGGGTGGTTGTCACGGCGGCCAGCTCGAAACGCGGGCCAAGTCACGGCGCAACCAACTGCCCGTCTTTTACCGTGGCCAGCCCGGCGGCAACGGTCAGCTGGCCAAGACCCACGTCCGACGTTGTGCCGGTATGGGCGCGGGCGTCATGGCCCAGAACGCGGAGGTAGTTGGCGATCACCACCGCCGTTTCCGCGCCGAGAAGACAGGCGCGGTGATCATGGGCACCCATGATCCAGTCGCTGCCCGGCTCGTCCTCGCGGGGATCGCGCAGGTGTTCATGGACAAATACAATCGCATGATCGTGGTGGGCCAGGGGGCGGGGCCTCCATGCTTTCCTTGAGGTCGGCCATGATCAGATCGATCCCCACCGCCAGCGTTTTCGTCTGCCGGGTCATGAGAGCCTTGGCAAGCCGGTCGATTTCCGGGTTGCGACGCGGTTCCGTAAGGACCGAGGAGCGGGGCACCGGGCCGATACCGACCATCGACGCATCGTTGAAACACCCGAACGCCCTGAGATGGTTGGCGCGCTCTTTCGGATCTTCGGGGATGGTCGATTGCGTGGAGTTCACGATACCGTCACGGATAGCGTCCAGCATGGCCTGAAATTCGCGCATCGCGTTGACGATGCTTTCCGGCGCGTCGGGCCGGTCAAAGGACAGCGTGGGCATGGTCGGCACGGTTGACAGATCAGGCATCTGGCCGCGCAAAAGGCGTTCCGACGGATAGCCGCCCATGTGAACCGGTCGGTTCTTGTCCGAAAATATGCGCATATTCATCTGCGCCCCCCACGCAGTGTCAAAATGCAATGGATCGCAGGGAATGGCCAGTGGGGTGCGTTAGGGGTTCAATTGACCGGCCTTTTCTGGGATATGACGCGCAACCCGTTTGATGGAATCGACAAAGGAGCCGCGCCATGGCCAAACCGATTATCCCGACCGACCGTATTCCCGCAGATCTGATCCCCGTGATTACCGCCCTGTGCGAGGTCGGGCGTGATGTGGCCGGGATTATCGCCAGGGGGCCGCTGGCCGGGGCGCTGGGCGCGCAGGTGGGGGATGAAAATGCGGACGGAGATCAGCAAAAGGCGCTGGACGTCATGGCGGACGAAATGTTTGAGGCCGCGTTGCGCGACACAGAGGTGAAATACTATGCCTCGGAAGAGCAGGAAATTGTGCTGGACCTTGGCACCGGGGGCTATGCGCTGGCCATCGACCCGCTGGACGGATCATCCAATATTGATGTAAATGTGTCGATCGGCACCATCTTTTCGATTTTCGAGGCCGGGGCAGGCGACGAAGAAAGCTTCCTGCGTACGGCTCGGGAACAGATTTGCGGCGGCTATATCGTGTACGGCCCGGCCACCGCATTGGTCGTGACCTTTGGGGATGGGGTGCAGATGTACACGCTTAACCCCGAAACACGGGCCTATGTTCTGACTGATGCGGCTATGACCATTCCCGCCGTGACTAGGGAATTTGCAATCAATGCCTCTAACCATCGCCATTGGATGCCCCCGGTCAAAGCTTATATCGAAGAGTGTCTGGCTGGGGAAACCGGGCCGCGCGGCAAGAATTTCAACATGCGCTGGGTGGGCTCGCTGGTGGCCGAGGCACATCGGATTCTGACCCGGGGCGGGGCGTTTCTTTATCCCGGCGACGCGCGGGACGGCTATGCCAATGGTCGCCTGCGCATGGTTTACGAATGCGCGCCGATGGCGTTTCTGGTGGAACAGGCCGGAGGTCGCGCGACCCAGGGCGCAGAGCCGGTGTTGGATCAGGCCGCCGACACGTTGCACGGGCGTATCCCGTTGGTCTTTGGGTCGACTGAAGAGGTTGACCGTATCGCAGAACTGCACGGAAAGGGCTGAGCTATGAGCTTTGATCGTAACATCAGGATCGCACCGTCGATCCTCTCTGCCGATTTCGCCAATTTTGGTGCCGAGATTCAGGCCATCGAGGCGCAGGGCGCTGATTGGGTGCATGTGGATGTGATGGACGGGCATTTCGTGCCGAACCTCACCTTTGGCCCGCCTGCGGTAAAGGCGTTTCGCCCCCATGTGAAAACCGTGATGGACGTGCATTTGATGATCGCGCCGGTGGACCCCTATATCGACGCCTATGCCGAAGCGGGTGCGGATGTATTGACCGCGCATATCGAAGCGGGGCCGCATATTCACCGTACGCTTCAGGCCATTCGCGGCGCAGGCATGAAGGCCGGTGTTGCGCTGAACCCCGGCACGCCGGCGGAGGCGGTGGAACATCTGCTGGACCTGACCGATCTTGTCTGCGTGATGACCGTGAACCCCGGGTTTGGCGGGCAAAGCTTTATAGACATGACCGACAAGATCCGCAAGTTGCGCGGCATGATCGGGGACCGCCCGGTGCATATCGAAATCGACGGTGGGGTGGACCCGAAAACCGCGCCTCTGGTGGTCGCGTCGGGGGCCGATGTGCTGGTCGCCGGATCGGCCGTGTTCCGGGGCGGGTCGGTGGACAAGCCCGAGGTTTATGGGGATAATATCGCCGCCATCCGCGCCGCTGCCGAAAGCGTATAAGCCATGGCGTGGGTGCAGCCGCTAGTTTGTGATTTCGGCTGGGTCGCGCCCGGGTTCATCTTGCCCGGCACCAATGGCAAAACCCAAAGGTTCGACGAAATTGCCGAGCCCAAAACCGCGCCCAAGGGCACCCGGCGCGATCTGTTTGCAGTGATGAAACAGGATGTCGAAACCAAGCAGGGGCCACGAACACGGGTGCCGTCCATGGGATGTTCGACCAAATGGAAAGCCGCATGATTCCCGTTGTTTTCGACCTTGACGGCACATTGGTGGACAGCGCGCCGGATATCCACGCTGCCGTCAACCTGATGCTGGCGGATGAAGGGATCGCGCCGTTGACATTGCCCTGCGTGACCGGGTTCGTGGGCCATGGTCTTCCCCATCTGGTCAGGCTGGTGATGGGGCATGTCGGGATCGACAAGGCACGGCATCAGGAGATTTCGCAGGCGGTGTTAACCCATTACAACGCCGTGTCGGGGCAGTTGACCCGGCCCTTTTCCAATGTGATTGCCGCGCTGAATATCCTGCAAAAAGCCGGGCACCCGATGGGGATTTGTACCAACAAACCCGAGGCCCCGGCGTGGAATTTGCTGGCGGTGATGGGGCTGGCCCGGTTTTTCACGCATGTGGTGGGCGGTGACAGTCTGGATGTCAGGAAACCCGACCCAAGACCGATGCAGACCGTGTTTGATGCGCTGGGCGGGCAGGGCGTTTATGTGGGAGACAGTGAGGTGGATGCGGAGACCGCCAGGCGGGGCGACATGGCGTTTGCGCTGTTTTCCCGGGGCTACCGCAAAACCGATGTGGCAGAGATCCCCCACGCCTATGCGTTCAGCGATTTCGCCGATCTGCCCGGTATCGTGGCGCAACATGTGTAAATCCAGATTGCAAGGGGATTAGGTCCAGTTTACCCTGACCCTATGGCAATCTCGGTCGAAACCTTTTTCCTGAAACCCGATATGCAGGGTACGCTTCAGTCGCAAATCCAACAGATGGTGGCCGAGGGTATCCTGTCGGGGCGGTTCCGGCGTGGTGAAAAGCTTCCCTCGTCGCGCAAACTAGCGGTTCATCTGGGGGTCAGCCGGATCACCGTGACGCTGGCCTACACCGAATTGCTGGCCAATGATTACCTCACATCACGTGGGCGGTCGGGGTATTATGTGTCTGATACCGCGCCCGAACCGCCGAGGTTTCCGCCGCAAAAACCTCGCGCGGATGCGGTGGATTGGATGCGCGCCATTGGGCAGAAGTTTTCCGGTGGGGTTTACCCGGACAAGCCCAAGGATTGGTCGAGCTATCGCTATCCCTTTATCTATGGCCAAACCGACCCCACGCTGTTTGACCACGCCAATTGGCGCACCTGTGCAGTTCAGGCGTTAGGGCAGAAGGATTTCAATTCGCTGACTTCTGATTACTATGATCAGGATGATCCACAGTTGATCGAGTTCATTCTGCGCCACACATTGCCCCGACGCGGAATCATTGCCGAACCGGATGAAATCCTTGTGACCATGGGGGCCCAGAACGCCTTGTGGCTGGCGGCACAGGTGTTGCTGACCCAGCGCCGGACGGCGGCGGTGGAAAACCCGTGTTATCATGCGCTGCATGGCATTCTGGGCCAGTCCCGATGCCACCTCGCCGCTGTTGACGTGGACCGGGAAGGGTTGCCGCCTGATGCGATTCCAAACGAGGCGGATGTCATTTTCACCACGCCCAGCCACCAATCGCCCACCACGTCGACCATGCCCATGGCGCGACGGCAGGCGTTGTTGGAGCGGGCGCGCATTCTGGATGCGTTGATCGTCGAGGATGACTACGAGTTCGAGATGTCCTTTCTTGGGCCGTCGTCCCCCGCGTTGAAATCATTGGATCGGGACGGGCGTGTGATCTATGTGGGCAGCTTTTCCAAATCGCTGTTTCCGGGGTTGCGGTTGGGATACCTTGTGGGCGCGCGCCCCTTTATCCGCGAGGCGCGGGCGTTGCGGGCCAGCGTGTTGCGCCATGTGCCCGGACATATTCAGCGCACGGCGGCCTATTTCCTGTCACTTGGTCATTACGATGCGTTGATCCGCAAGATGGGCACGGTTCTGCGCCGTCGCCACGAGGTTATGAGCACCGCGATTGAAGAGGCCGGTTTGAACGTGGCCGGGCAGGGCGTGTTTGGCGGGTCTTCGTTCTGGATGCAGGCACCCGGTCATGTGGACACAAGCGAACTGGCGCGCAGCCTGCGCGCGCGCAGCGTGTTGATTGAGCCGGGCGCGCCGTTCTTTTGTGGCGAAGACACTCCAGCCAATTTTTATCGCCTTGCCTATTCGTCGATCCCTTCGTCACGCATCCCGGAGGGGATTGTGAAGGTGGCCGAAGCGATCGCGGAAACCGGATAAACTGGAATCAAGGTGGGTCATGTTCTGGCCCTAACTCAACCCGGCGCGACCCGTGTAGATGTCAGGGGCAAGAGGTTCAGATAACGAACCTGAGACCCACATTTCCCGCAGGAGCGCACCCTTATGAAGATGACCACCGAAGAAGCCTTTGTCAAAACCCTGCAGATGCACGGGATTGAACACGCATTTGGCATTATCGGTTCGGCCATGATGCCGATTTCGGATATTTTCCCCGATGCCGGAATCACGTTTTGGGACTGCGCCCATGAAGGGTCGGGTGGGATGATGGCGGACGGCTATACCCGCGCCACCGGTAAGATGAGCATGATGATTGCGCAGAACGGTCCGGGAATCACCAACTTTGTGACCGCCGTAAAGACCGCCTATTGGAACCACACGCCGCTGTTGTTGGTCACCCCGCAGGCCGCAAACAAGACCATTGGACAGGGCGGGTTCCAAGAGATGGAACAGATGCGCATGTTTGCCGATTGCGTCGCCTATCAGGAAGAGGTGCGCGACCCGTCCCGGGTGGCCGAGGTTCTGAACCGTGTGATCATGAACGCCAAACGTGCCAGCGCACCGGCCCAGTTGAATATCCCGCGTGATATGTGGACGCAGGTGATTGATATCGAGTTGCCCGCCATCGTTGAATTCGAACGCCCGTCGGGCGGTGAAACCGCAGTGGCTGATGCCGCCGCGCTGTTGTCCGAGGCCAAGAACCCCGTGATCCTGAACGGGGCCGGTGTGGTTCTGTCCAGGGGCGGGATTGCGGCGTCGATGGAGCTTGCCGAACGTCTGGATGCGCCGGTTTGTGTTGGGTATCAGCACAACGATGCCTTCCCCGGGTCGCACCCGCTTTTTGCCGGACCGCTGGGATATAACGGATCCAAGGCGGGTATGGAGCTGATCAGCGAGGCCGACGTGGTTTTGTGCCTTGGTACCCGGTTGAACCCGTTTTCGACCCTGCCCGGATACGGCATGGATTATTGGCCAACCGAGGCCAGGATCATCCAGGTGGATATCAACCCCGACCGCATCGGTTTGACCAAGAAAGTCAGCGTGGGGATCATCGGGGACGCCGCCAAGGTGGCGGAAGGAATCCTGTCGCGCCTGTCCGGGACAGCCGGTGACGAGGGACGCGCCGACCGCAAAGCGAGGATCGCTCAGGCGAAATCGGCCTGGGCTCAGCAATTATCGTCGATGGATCACGAAGATGACGATCCCGGCACCACATGGAATGAACGCGCTCGCGCGGACAAGCCGGAATGGATGAGCCCGCGCATGGCATGGCGCGCGATCCAGGCGGTCCTGCCGAAAGAGGCGATAATTTCGTCGGACATTGGCAATAACTGTGCCATCGGTAACGCCTATCCGTCCTTTGAGACAGGGCGCAAATATCTGGCACCGGGCCTGTTCGGGCCCTGCGGCTATGGCCTGCCTGCGGTCGTGGGGGCCAAGATCGGCAATCCGGACGTGCCGGTTGTGGGTTTCTCGGGCGACGGGGCGTTCGGTATCGCGGTGACCGAGTTGACCGCGATTGGCCGCGAAGAATGGCCCGCGATCACGCAGGTGGTGTTCCGCAACTATCAGTGGGGCGCGGAGAAGCGGAATTCGACCCTTTGGTTTGACGATAATTTCGTGGGAACCGAGTTGGACGAACAGGTGTCTTACGCAGGCATCGCCAATGCCTGTGGGTTGAAAGGCGTCGTCGCGCGGACCATGGACGAACTGACCGCCGCGCTGGCGCAATCAGTTGAGGATCAAAAGAAAGGGATCACCACGTTGATCGAAGCGATGATCAACCAGGAGCTGGGCGAACCCTTCCGCCGTGACGCCATGAAGAAACCGGTGCGGGTTGCGGGAATCGACAAGGCGGACATGAAGCCTCAGCAGGTGTGAGCGGGTGGCTGGATACGGTGATATCCTTGTTCTGAATGCCGGATCCAGTTCGATCAAATTTGCGTTTTTTGACAGCGAGTTGACCGAAAAACTGTTCGGCATTGCCGCGGATCTTGGCGGACAGTCATTTTTGAAAATCGGGGGCAAACGGCGTGGGCTGCCGTTGATTGATCACCGGGCCGCCCTTGTGGCGGCATTGAAGGCGCTGACAAGCGAGGGTGTCGCGGTGGATGAAATGCGCGCGGCGGCCCACCGGGTGGTGCATGGCGGACGCAAGTTGACGGCACCCGTTCGGATTGGCGAAGATGTGCGGGCCGAGATTGCGGCCTGCTCGCCGCTGGCACCACTGCACAACCCCCATAACCTCGCCGTGATTGACACCCTTGCAGAGCTGGTCCCGAACCTGCCGCAATTCGCGTCGTTCGATACCTCGTTCTATGCCACGAACCCCGAGGTCGCCAGCACTATGCCATCCCCAGGATGATGGAGACCAGCGGGATCCGGCGATACGGGCCCCACGGGCTCAGCTATGCGTCACTGGTGCGTACCTTGTCCGAGCTGAGCGGCGCGCCATTGCCATCGCGCGTGTTGGCCTTTCATCTGGGCAACGGGGTCTCGCTTTGCGCCATTCACAATGGTCGGTCGATTGCCACGACCATGGGATACTCGCCGCTGGACGGGTTGACCATGGGGACACGATCAGGCGGTATCGACGCTAACTCGGTGCTTCGGTTGGTCGAAGAAGACGGGTTGGAGCGCACCAAGGCGATTTTGAATCACGAAAGCGGTCTGATGGGGTTGTCCAGAGGGAAATCGGACATGCGCAACCTTATGCTGGACCATTCAGCGGATAGCGATTTTGCCATCAAGCATTTCTGTTATTGGTCCCTGCGTCACGCTGGGTCGTTGATCGCGGCGATGGAGGGGTGCAATGCGGTTGTCTTTACCGGAGGAATTGGTGAGAACGCCGTGGGTGTGCGGGCGCGGATCTGTCGGGGGTTGGAATGGGCTGGCGCGCAGATGGATCTGGACGCCAATCACGACCGAAAGGCGCGCCTGCACGCAGAAAGTTCCAAACTGGCGATTTGGGTTGTTCCGGCGGAAGAGGAAAAGATGATCGCGCGCGATGTTATTGCTTTGATGAACGCGTCATGATCCTGGCACACGAATTTTATGATGAAATTCGTGGTCGCGCTCAAAGTCAGGTCATGGCGACGGTAACGGCGGTTGCCGCGATGATGTCACCGACGGACGCGCCTCGCGACAGGTCACACACCGGTCGGCGAAAGCCTTGCAGGAACGGGCCAAGCGCCTGTGCTCCGGCCAATTCCTGGCAAAGCTTATACGCGATGTTCCCTGCATTGAGGTCGGGGAAGATCAGCGTGTTTGCCGGGGCGCTCGCTTCGATCCCCTTTTTCGCCGCGATGGCGGGGTTCAACGCGGCGTCGGCCTGGATTGGACCAGGAAATCCTGTGGCTTCGGTCGCAGCCCGTACCAATTCCACCGGGTCGCCCGCACCACTTGTCCCGGTCGAGAAAGACAGCATGGCCAGATTTGCCACGCCCAGCAGCGAGAGGGCCGAAGCCTGCGAAGCGCGGGCGATATCGGCCAGTTGCGCTGCATTCGGGGTTGGATTTACCGCGCAGTCGGCAAAGATCATTTCCCGCCCATCCGGGAACAGCATCAGGAAAAAGGAAGACGGGGTGTCCACCCCTTCGTCCAGCCCGATCGCCATGGCTGCGGCTTCGATCACGCGGCGTGTGGGGCTGTTGGCTCCGGCGACCATAGCGTCGGCGTCGCCTGACGCCACCATGGCCGCTGCCCTGTACAGGGGTTTGGAAAGCAACCGCCGCGCCATGGCGTCCTTCATCCCGCGTGCCTTGACCAACGCAGTTACGTGTGACTCTTTGATATCTTCGAGGGGCAATGGAGAACACAGCCCTTCACGTTCCAATGTGCGCGCAGCGTCCGCCACCCGGCTGTCATCCAGTTCCGGGAACACCACCCGCGCGTTGCGTTGTTTCGCAACGCCAAATATTTTTTCCAAAAAAGACATGTATGCCTCCGTATGCAGAGAAAGGAACCCATCATGAGCGAGACCGTCAAGATTAATCGTGGCCTGAAAGGCATCTATTTTGAACGTTCGGGGGTTAGCCATATCGATGGTGCCAAGGGCGAGCTGTCCTATCGTGGTTACTCGATCCACGATCTTGCCACGAAATCGAGCTTTGAAGAGGTGGCCTATCTGTTGCTGTTCGGTGAATTGCCGGTTGCGGAGGCGCTGGCCGCTTTTGATGCGCGCCTCAGGGCGGAACGGCAGCTGCCGGACGCGATCTATGATATCATTGCCGCCTGCAAGGGTGGGCATCCGATGGATGTACTGCGCACTGCGACTTCGGCGTTGGCCGCGCTGGATCCGGGGTCACAGGAGGTGGGTGAAAAGGCATTCATCGAGAACGGAATCCGCCTGACCAGCCAGGTGCCGATGATCGTGGCCGCCCATGAGGCAATCCGCAATGGCCGTGATCCGGTGGCCCCCGATATGTCTCTGGGGCACGCGGCGAACTGGCTTTGGATGCTCAAGGGCGAGATGCCATCCCATGAGGCCGCGCGGTTGGCTGATGTGGATTTTATCCTGCACGCAGAGCACGGGTCAAACGCATCCAGCTTTGCCGCGCGGGTGACGGTGGGAACCGAGGCAAACCTGCATGGGGCCATTGTCACAGCCCTGTCCACGCTGGCCGGCCCGGCCCATGGTGGCGCAGCGGAAGACGTGATGAAAATGGTCCATGAGATCGGATCACCGGACAAGGCGGCAGAGTATGTGAAGGCCAGGCGCAAAGCCCGAGAGCCCGTCACAGGGTTTGGCCACCGGGTGTACCGCGCGGAAGATCCGCGCGCGCGACATATGCGCGGTGGGGTCAAGAAACTGGGCGAAGAGATGGGCGTGCCAGAATGGTATGAAATCCTTCAGGCTGTTGTGGAGGCGATGAAGCCATATGCGCGCCATGGGCTGAATGTGAACGTGGATTTCTATTCCGGTGTGATTTACCAACTGCATGGCATCCCGATGGACCTTTACGTTCCGATTTTTGCCATTGGCCGCGTGCCGGGGTGGGTGATCCAATGCGTGGAACAACAACGGCAGAATATCCTGTTGCGACCACTGACCCTGTATAATGGTCCGGAAATGCGAGACTACGTTCCGATGTCGGAGCGATTGCCGGAATAAATTGCGCCGCCCTGAGAATATGTCCGCGTTACATCAGAAACACCGAACGCTGCCTCGCGTTTCAGTCGAACGCATTCGGTGTTATTTTTGGATATGATGAAAAGCGGGCACCCATACGGGCAACCGCCGGGCCCAACCAGAGATCGGGTATCTTTTTTGATACACGAGAAATGGGCGGGAGCGCCCCGGCTTTTGTGCGGGCGGGCGTTTGGTGCTAGGGGATAACCCTACTTGCGCCGCCAGGTGTCGAGCCAGCGGCGGATGCGGCCGCGGCGTTCGTCAATATCCTGACCTACCGCGTCCCATTGTTCGTTCACATCTTCCAGCATCGGATCAATCGACCGTTCGCGGAACTGTCGCCACATGGCGCGCAGGAAGACCCATGCAAACAGAAGGAACACGAAGAAGAAGATGTTGAACCACGGGATCACGGTGACATCGGGGCCGTCTACCGGTTTAATCCCAATGGCGTTGGGGTAGATCGACAAGTATTTGTTGCGCCAGCCGTAATGGGTGATCACCACCCATCTTTCCGTATCCGCCGTGCTCATGTTCGCGGAGGCTTGTGCCTGCAGATCTGAGCTGTCGAACTTGAAGTAAGGGGGCCAGATCCAGCCGGTGTCTTCGTTGCGATACACCATCACCTTGGTGCTTTCGCGGGGCCAGAAACCCAACAGGAAGGTGTTCTTCTTCTCGGAGTTGATCAAGCGCAGGTCGCGGGACGGCAATTCGTTCGCGCCACTGTCGGCCTGGGCATAGAAGATCCGGTTCAGTCTGCTGAAATCGGTTCTGATGACTTCGGTCGATGTCATCCGGACCACGTCATGTTGCGGTAGTACATAGTGCAGCAACATGGCCACGAGCACGAAGAGGGTGATTTTGATGGCACTCAGGATCTGGCGCATTGCGCTCTCCTCAATAATACGTTGTCAGGATGTGGATGGCCGCCACGATGAGCGTGGGTACCACGTAAACCAGCAGGATCAGTTTGGGTCGGATACTGGCGTAATAGCGTTCCATTCCGGCTTCGATGAATGCGTCACGGTCTGGGCTGTCGGTGTCGTCTGGATGGTGTTCGGCCCATTGGTTTTCAAGCTTTTCACGCCGGATGGAGCGTGAATAGAACCACACCATTGCGTAGATGGCAGAGAGAATGATGAAGCCGAAAACGACCAGCCGAATGAAACCCATGTCTTGCCTCTTTGCCCGTTATCTGCGCACCCTGCCCCAGGGGCCGACCCGTTCGACCAGATCCTTTGACACCGGACCGGGCGCGTCATCCATTGGCGCATCATGGCCAAACAGTGCCGCGCGAGCCCCGGCCTTGTCCACCTGATATTCACGGTGCAGAAAGTCGGCAACATAGCTTTTCTTGGTGTCGCTCCACCCTGCATACATCCGGTAGAACAGTTCCTTGTGACAGATATACAGCTGCCGCACGTCTTTTGGTGCAAGCTCGGAAAGCAGCATGTTCACCAAGTCGCGATCCGGGTGATCAGCGGCGCGGAGTGTATAGAAATACGCGGGGTGATCCGAGGTGATCCGGGGCCATTTCCCGCCGTCCTCGGCCCAGACGAGCAGATCGGCCAGCGCGTGAAACTCCTGTGGCAACTGGTCGGCGTGACGCCGGGCCAGCGCGCGGATGTCGCGACGGGTGGCTCCTGTCAGGTCCATGCCGCTGTCCTGGGCTGCGTCAACCACGATGAAGTCCATTTTCTGTCGCAGGATGGCCGAGGCATCAATTCCCCGCGCCTTCACGATGGGTTCCACAAGGTCGTTATATTCCAGGAATTTGGCAATCTGGTTCCGGTCTCTGAGGTCAAAGGTATATTTGATCGGAAGCTTTCCCAGATCGTTCTTGTCACCACTGGCGATCACCGCCGGGTGGTCCATGCCGCGAAACAGGTACAGTCCACCGAAATGGGCGGTCCAGAAGTTGTCCTGTTCAAACACCATCTGTTTCAGTCGCACCGGGTTGCGGGTCACGTCCCCGGTTTGTTTGGCCATGCCGATCATGTCAGCGATCAGCACGTCGTCGAACCACGCGTCCTCTTCGGTTTTAAACCGGTCCACCATGCGGCCCAACCGTTCGGCGGCGGCGACGGTGCCTTCGGTCGTGTCCGCTTCGATTTCGATTTTGCGGATATCGAAAAGCCTGTCCGGAGCGCCAACGGAATAGATCGAATTCACCAATTCCCCTGCCACCGCATCGCGGGCGGTGAGGGCAAAAAGCTGGCTTTCGTTTTCGTCGATGAACTGGCGCAAAATTCCGCGAGAGGTCGAGAATTTCGCGTTCAGCAACGGCGCGGTGCGTTGTTCGGTGGTCAGCAGGATAAATTGCCGATTGCAACCACCCTGGTTGAGATAAAGGTGATCGCCCAGTTCATCCCCGATTTCCGGAGAATAGCCCGAAATGTCGATATGGAAATCGGCAAGTTTCGTGCGTTTGCCGGTCAAATGAAACAGGGCGCGGTTGTAGCGTTCGATCAACGCGGGCGAAGCAATCTCGACTAGGTTGCCAAACATCAATCCGCGCTCAATCAGCCGTTTCATCAAATCCTGCCCATGAAATTCAATTACCTGCTACTTGGGAGTTATTGGGCGGATTTTCAACTGAAATCGGGAATTGGGGTAGTGTTGCCCCGTCATCGCGAGCGATTTGCGGCAGGGGCGCTGCGGGGGAACACCCCCCGCAGCGCCGTTGCGTATGTCATGGCAAGATGAAGGGGGTCAATGGGCCTCGGCCCAGTTGGTGCCACGTCCGGCGTCCACGATCAGCGGCACATCGAGATGCACCGCAGGGGTGGCGGCACTTTCCATGACCTGCCGCGCAGCTTCGATCGTGTCTTCGACCGCTGAATCCTCTACTTCAAAGATAAGTTCATCATGGACCTGCAACAGCATCCTGGCGGGCAGGGTGCGGATCGCTTCGGGCATACGGATCATGGCGCGACGGATCACGTCGGCGGCGGTGCCTTGAATCGGGGCGTTGATCGCGGCGCGTTTGGCAAAGCCTGCGCGCGGGCCTTTGGACGCGATTTCGGACGTGTGGATCTTGCGGCCAAACAGGGTCTGGACGTAACCGTGTTCTTTGGCAAATTCGACGGTGTTGTCCATGTAGGTGCGGATGCCCGGGAAACGTTCGAAATAGCGGTCGATAAAACCCTGTGCCTCGGATCGCGGAATGCGCAGATTGCGCGCCAGGCCAAAGCCCGAGATGCCGTAGATCACGCCGAAATTGATCGCTTTGGCCCGCCGACGCACGTCCGGGGTCATTTCGTCCAGCGGCACGTCAAACATTTCGCTGGCGGTCATGGCGTGGATATCCTGACCCTCGCGGAATGCCCGTTTCAACGCGTCGATCCTGGCGATATGGGCGAGGATGCGCAATTCGATTTGGGAATAGTCAAGGGAAATCAGGGTTTTGCCCGGTTCGGCCACGAAGGCCTCGCGAATGCGGCGTCCCTCTTCGGTGCGCACGGGGATGTTTTGCAGGTTGGGATCGGACGAGGCCATGCGCCCGGTGCTGGCCCCGGTTTGCATATAGGAGGTGTGGACGCGGCCGGTGTCCGGGTGGATATGATCCTGAAGCGCATCCGTATAGGTGGATTTCAGTTTCTGAAGCTGGCGATAGTCCAGTACGCGCGCCGGGAAATCATGCAGGGTGGCGAGGTCCTCAAGCACATCCGCCGGGGTGGACCATTGGCCGGTTTTGGTTTTCCTGCCACCTTCCAGAGCCATTTCTTCGAACAGGATTTGACCCACCTGAGCCGGGGACTGCACGTTGAATTCATGCCCGGCCAACTCGTAGAGTTCCGCCTCCAGCCCCGCCATTTTCTGGGCGAAGGCGTTTGACATGCGGGACAGGGTATCGCGGTCGACCTTGATCCCGTGCATCTCCATTTCGGCCAAAACCGGCACCAGCGGGCGTTCCAGTGTTTCGTAAACAGTGGTGACGCGGCTGCGGTGCAGTTGCGGTTTGAAGGTTTGCCACAGGCGCAGGGTGATGTCGGCGTCTTCGGCCGCGTATTTCACCGCGTCCCCGATTGGCACCCGGTCAAAGGTGATCGCGGATTTGCCAGTACCCAGCAGGGATTTGATCGGGATAGGCTTGTGGTCGAGATAGCGGTCCGAAAGCGTGTCCATGCCATGCCCGTGCATCCCACCATGTAGCGCATAGGACATCAGCATGGTGTCATCTATCGGGGCCACATCCACGCCGTAGCGTTTGAAAATCTTGGCGTCATATTTCATGTTCTGGCCGATTTTCATCACCGCCGGGTTCTCTAACACCGGTTTGAGAAGCGCCAGCGCGTCGTCAAGGGCGATTTGCTCTTCGGCCAGTTGGTCCGAGCCGAAAAGATCATCGGCATTGCCGTCCTTGTGGGTCAGCGGGATATAACAGGCCGTGCCCGCATCGACACAAAGCGAGATCCCCACCAGATCGGCGCGCATCTCGTCCAGTCCCGTGGTTTCGGTATCCACCGCCACATGGCCCACGGCGTTGATCCGGTCGACCCATGCCTGCAACGCCGCAACGCTGGCCACATGTTCGTATTTTTCGGGGTCGATGGGGGGGGTATCGGGGGTGCTGGCCTCTTGCGTCTGTGGGGCGTCGTCGATGATCGGGGCCTCAACCCCCAATTGGTCGGCGATACGTTTTGAGAGGGTGCGGAATTCCATTTCCGCAAGAAAGGGCAGGATCGTTTCGGCATCCGGTTCCTGAACCTCCAGATCGTCCAGCGAAAAATCGAGCGACATGTGGCAATCCAGCTGTACAAGGCGTTTGGACAATTCGATCTGATCGCGTTTTTCAATCAGCGTCTGGCGGCGCTTGGGTTGTTTGATCTTGTCTGCATGGTCCAGCAGGCTTTCCAGATCGCCAAATTCGTTGATCAGCAGAGCCGCGGTTTTGATGCCGATGCCGGGCGCACCGGGTACGTTGTCTACGCTGTCCCCGGCCAGCGCCTGAACATCGACCACCCGTTCCGGGCCCACGCCGAATTTCTCGATCACCCCATCACGGTCGATGCGTTTGTTTTTCATCGCGTCCAGCATTTCGACGCCGCCACCGACAAGCTGCATCAGGTCCTTGTCAGAACTGATGATGGTGCAGCGCCCGCCCGCTTCGCGTGCCTGAACCGCCAGTGTGGCGATGATGTCGTCGGCCTCGAACCCTTCGATTTCCTTGCAGGCGATGTTGAACGCGCGGGTGGCGTCGCGGGTCAGGGGGAATTGCGGCACGAGGTCTTCGGGCGCGGGGGGACGGTTTGCCTTGTATTGATCATAAAGATCGTTGCGAAAGCTTTTGCCGGAATGGTCAAAGATCACCGCAGCGTGGGTGGGGGCATCGGCACCCGTATTCGCTTCGACATAGCGAAACAGCATGTTGCAGAATCCGGCCACGGCCCCGATCGGCAACCCGTCGGATTTGCGCGTCAACGGCGGCAGCGCGTGATAGGCGCGAAAGATGAATGCCGACCCGTCGATCAGATGCAGATGATGCCCTTTGCCAAATGCCATGGCGCGTCCCTCCTGTTCACCTTTCCTATGTGACACAGGCCGCGCCGGGGAACCAGACATGCCGTTTCATCGCGTTGAATTAAGGCGTTTCCAGTTATTGCTGGATCACAGCAAGAGCTGGAAACGCCCACAGTCCTGATATGTTGTGCTGCGTTTCCACATCACGCTGAGTCAACATAATGCGGAAACGCTTTAGGGTCGGGACTCAATTGGTCCACCAGACGATGGCAGCGGTCAGGAAGACTGCCGACAGGAAGATATCGGCTCTCTTGTCGTAACGGGTTGCTATTCT
>PDRZ01000011.1 GCA_002747035.1 Rhodobacterales bacterium | reverse complement strand
CAATCTGCGCATCACATCCGCCACCGAGGGCGCTGTCATCCCGCGTGTCTATGGCCGCATGCGGATCGGCGGCAATATCATCTGGGCCACGGATTTCCGCGAGGAGAGCAGGATCACCACGCAGGGCGGCGGCAAGGGTGGCGGGGGTGGCAAGGTCAGGACCACCGAGTATCTCTACCATGCCTCCTTTGCCGTCGCACTTTGCGAGGGGCCGATCACCGGCATCGGCCGCATCTGGGCCGACGGCAAGCCCATGGACCTCTCGAGCATCACCTGGCGCTGGTATCCGGGTGACGAGACTCAGGCAGCGGACCCGTTCATCGCGGCGAAGATGGGCATGGCCCGCACACCGGCCTATCGCGGCACGGCCTATGTCGTCTTCGAAGACCTGCCGCTTGGCGATTACGGCAACCGCATCCCGCAGCTCTCTTTCGAGGTGTTCCGGCCTCTTGCCGACCCGGACACCGCCGAGGGGCTGACACAGGCGGTGACCCTGATCCCGGCATCCGGCGAGTTCGCCTATGCCACGCAAGGGATCCGCAAGGGCGGCGGCGGCGCGCAGGTTCCCGAGAACCTGAACGCGTTGCCCGACACCGCAGACATGGTGGTGGCGCTCGACCGTCTGCAAGCCATGGCACCGGCGGTTGAGAGCGTTTCGCTCGTCGTGGCCTGGTTCGGAGATGATCTGCGCGCGGGCGATTGCACGATCCGACCGGGCGTCGAAGTCTCGGCGAAGACCACGAGCCCGCAGACGTGGTCGGTGAATGGCGTGAGCCGGTCTGCCGCCCATCTCGTCAGCCGTGACGATCAGGACCGCCCCGTCTATGGCGGCACGCCGTCTGACTTTGCCGTCGTGCAGGCGATCAAGGAAATGAAGGCGCGCGGGCTGCGCGTCACCTTCTACCCGTTCCTGATGATGGATGTGCCGCCCTGCAACACGCTTCCGAACCCGTATTCCGACAACGCCGCCGGGACGGGCCAGCCCGCATTCTCATGGCGTGGCCGGATCACCTGTTCGCCCGCGGCGGGCTACGCGGGATCGGTGGACAAGACAGCCTCGGCCGCAAGCCAGGTTGCGGCGTTGTTCGGCAGCGCCAGCCCGTCCGACTTCGCGGTCTCCGGCGAGACCGTCAGCTGGACCGGCGCGTCCGGTGACCGGGGCCTGCGCCGCATGATCCTGCACTACGCCCATCTCTGCGCGGCGGCTGGCGGGGTCGATGCCTTCCTGATCGGCTCGGAGATGCCCGGCCTCACCACCATCCGCTCCGGGGCCAGCACCTATCCGGCGGTGCAGGCCTATCGGGATCTGCTTGCCGATGTGCGCTCGATCCTCGGACCGGGTGTGAGCCTTGGCTATGCCGCCGACTGGTCGGAGTATTTCGGGCACCAGCCGCAGGACGGCAGCGGTGACGTGTTCTTCCATCTCGATCCGCTCTGGGCGGACGCGAACACCGATTTCATCGGCATCGACAATTACATGCCGCTCTCCGACTGGCACGACGGGTTCGGGCATCTCGATGCGCAAGAAGGCTGGCCCGCGATCCATGACCGCGCCTACCTGCAATCGAACATCGCGGGTGGCGAAGGCTTCGACTGGTTCTATGCCAGCCCGGCCGACCGCACGATGCAGGTGCGCACGCCGATCACCGATGGCGCCGGAAAGCCATGGGTGTTCCGCAGCAAGGATCTGCGCAGCTGGTGGTCGAGCCCGCACCATGACCGCCCGGGCGGGGTGGAAAGCACGACACCGACAGCTTGGGTGCCGCAGTCCAAACCCATCCGGTTCACCGAGCTTGGCTGCCCGGCCATCGACCGTGGCACCAACCAGCCCAATGTCCTCTTCGATCCGAAATCGTCGGAGAGCTTCACGCCGTATTTTTCCCGCGGCTGGCGCGACGATGCGATCCAGCGCGCCTATCTTGAGGCGACATATCTCTGGTGGGGCAAGACCGCGAACGACCCGGTCTCCTCGGTCTACGGCGACCGCATGGTCGATGTCCCTGAATGCGCCGCCTGGACCTGGGACGCGCGGCCCTATCCGTTCTTTCCCGCGCTCACCGATGTCTGGAGCGACGGGGCAAACTGGCGGTTGGGGCACTGGTTGACCGGCCGCCTCGGCGCGGTGTCACTGGCTGCGCTGGTCCGCCACCTCTGCCTGCGCGCCGGGCTGCCCGAGTCCCGGATCGACGTCACCGGCCTCTGGGGCGCGGTCGAGGGCTATGCCATCACGGCGCTGGAAAGCCCGCGCGCCTCGATCACCACATTGGCCCGGCATTTCGGCTTCGATGCAGTCGAAGCGGAAGGCATGATCCGCTTTGTCATGCGGGGTCAGGGGGCGGTGGCGCGCGTCTCGCCGGACGATCTGGTTGCCGCGCGTGAAGGCGACGTGCTGGAACTCACCCGCGCGCAAGAAACCGAACTGCCGCAGGCCCTGAAATGGCAGGTGGCTCGGGCTGACGAGGATTACGACGCCGCCCTCGTCGAGGCGCGCCGCATCACCGTCGATACTACCCGGATCGCCTCGGAGGTCTTCCCGATGGCCGTTCCGCCAGAAGAGGCCGAGCGGCGCTGCCGCCGCGCGCTGATGGAAGCCTGGGCCGGGCGGGAGACAGCCGCATTCCGTCTGCCACCCTCGCGGCTGGCGCTGGATCCGGCCGATGTCGTGACATTGGAACATGATGGGCGCCTGACAGAGTTTCGGCTGGTCTCCGTCGCCGATGCCGATGCGCGCGGGATCGAAGCCATCCGTCAGGATCGCGAGGCTTACGACCTGCCACCCGGATCGCCGCGACCATCCTCACTCTCGAAGGCGGTCGTGTTCGGCGCCCCCGAGGCGGTGCTGCTGGATCTGCCGCAGCTGCGTGAGAATCAGCCCGCGCACCGGCCCCTCATCGCCGCCCAAGCAAAGCCATGGCCCGGCGAGATGGCAGTGTTCCGCAGCCCGTCTACGGACGGGTTCGAGCTGCTCACCAGCTTCGGGACGCGCGCTCGGACTGGGACGCTGGTCTCGGATCTCTGGCCGGGGCCGATCTCGCGCTTCGATTTCGGCAACACGCTGGTCATCGAACTGCAGTCGGGCACGCTGGAAAGTGTCACGGATCTGACCCTGTTTGGCGGTGCCAATGCACTGGCTGTGGAGTCTGCGCCGGGCGTCTGGGAAATCGTGCAGGCGGGTGCGGCCGAGTTGATCGGTCCCGGGCACTATCGGCTGACCCGGCTCTTGCGCGGCCAGCGCGGCACCGAGGGCGCCATGGGCAACCCGGCGCCCGCCGGTGCGCGGGTGGTCGTGCTGGACACCGTGCTGGCGTCCCTGCCCATCGCCGAAGCCGATCTCGGCCTCCCGTGGAACTGGCGCATCGGCCCGGCTTCGAAACCGGTCAGTGATGAGACCTACGTCGCGCAGGTCTTTACGTCCGAAGGCGTCGGACTGCGACCCTTCTCTGTCGCCCATGTCGAGCAGCCATGGCGCAGACCGCGCACGCCCGGCGATCTGATCATCCGCTGGATACGCCGGTCGCGTGCGCTGGCGGCGGACAGCTGGGGCGGGCTGGAAGTGCCGCTCTCCGAGGAACTCGAGGCTTACGAGGTCGAGATCCTAGACGGCGCGGCGGTGAAACGGGTGCTGAGCACGGCCTCCACCAGCGCGGTCTACACTGCCGCCCAGCAGACCGCCGATTGGGGCGCGCTGCTCGGCCCCGGCGACACGCTCGATATCCGCATCTTCCAGCTCTCCGCCCTCGTAGGGCGGGGCGCGCCGAAAACCGTCACGCTCACATTCTGAGGAACCCATGTCCGACACCACGACCCATCTCCTGTTGCCCTACATCCTTGCGGCGCAGGCCCAGAAGCACGTCACCCATAATGAAGCGCTGAAGCTGCTTGATGGGCTTGTCCAGCTCTCTATTCTCGACCGGGATTTGGCGGCGCCGCCCGCCAGCCCCACTGATGGTGATCGCTACATCGTCGGCGCGGGCGCGACGGGTGACTGGGCGGGATGGGACCTGAACGTGGCACTTTGGACGGATGGCGCCTGGCTACGCCTGCCGCCGCGCACCGGCTGGCGGGCATGGATCGAGGACGAGGCTGTGCTGCTGGTCTACGATGGCGCGGGCTGGATCGATACCACGCCTGCTGCGTTGCAGAACCTCTCGCTGTTGGGGCTGGGCACGACCGCCGATCCGGCCAACCCGTTTTCGGCCAAGCTCAATGCCGCGCTCTGGACCGCCAAGACGGTGGCCGAAGGCGGGACTGGCGATCTGTTCTACACGATGAACAAGGAGGCCGAAGGCGACGATCTCGGCCTGACGCTGCAGACCGGCTTTATCACCAAAGCGCTGGTCGGGCTGTTCGGCTCGGACAAGTTCCGGCTGGCGGTCTCTCCTGACGGCAGCACTTTCTTCGACGGGTTCAGCGTCGACAACGCCACCGGGATCGTCGATCAGCCGCGACTGCCGCGCTTCAAGGCCTACACAAATTACGACAATTACGTTGGCGTTGGTGCCTGGACGAAGATCGCGATTAACAACACCGACTACAACGATCAGGGCACCTTCGACGCCGCGAACAACCGGTTCGTGGCACCAGCGGACGGCACCTACCAGTTCGGCGCGACGCTGCTCTACAAGGTCAATTCCAGCACCTCGGCCCGGATGCGTGGTCGGCTGGTGCTGAACGGTGCGACCGAAATCCGGGGTTCCTACGGCGAGATCAGTGGGGCGCATGTCTCGGGAGCAACGGCGATTTGGCTGCAGACGATGGTGCCGCTGACGGCGGGCGATACCGTCGAGCTGCAGGGGTGTTTCCGTGCGCAGGATGGGTATTTCGCGGCGGATCACACGTCCTTCTGGGGCTGCAAGGTCGGCTGAGTGGGGGAGGATTGCCCCATGACACCACCCCGATCCGAGGACTTCGTGCGCATGCCCGACGCCGAGTTCGAGGCCATGTTGGCACACGCTGCCGAGAAAGGCGCCAAGCGTGCGCTCGCCGATGTTGGGCTTGATGGGGAAGAAGCGGCGCTCGATATCCGCGACCTGCAATCCTTGCTCGACTGCATGCGGCTGGTGCGGCGCACCGCGATGCATACTGCCACCCGAATGATCACAACCGGCGTGATACTGACGCGCTGGCGGGCATCGCGATCAAGCTGAATATCTTCGGAGGGGCACCGTAGCTGCGGCCCATCCCGATCTGTCAGCCAAACCAACCCGCACCCGCCTTTGTGGCGGGTTTTTCATTTCTGGAGGACATCATGACCACGACCTTTTACGACCACTGGCGTGACGTGCCGGAAAACGCCTGGCGCTGGCCAAACTTCTCGCCCGCCGAAATCGCCTGCCGCGGCACCGGCAAGTTGCTGATCAATGAACCCGCGCGGGACAAGCTGCAGGCGTTGCGCGACCGGCTGGGCAAGCCGCTGATCGTCCGGCCTGCCTATCGCAGTCCCGAACACAACCGCTCCGTCGGCGGCGCAACCCGGTCGAAGCACATGGACGGTGCGGCCTTTGATATCGCAATGTCTAACCACGATCCGGCGGCGTTCGAGACGGCGGCACGTGCGGTTGGTTTCCTCGGGTTTGGATTTTATCCGCGGTCGGGGTTCATGCATGTCGATCTCGGCCCCACGCGCCAATGGGGCGAGCGCTTCCCGGTCCGCGCGACTGCATTCGCCGAAGAAACTCCACCAGCGCGCGAAGCGCTGGCCGACAGCCGCACCATGAAGGGTGGTGGCGCGGCTGGCGTGGCAACGTTGGGCGCAGCCGGGATCGAGGTGGCGCAAGGCGTCCTGGCAGAGACCCAGACCGCCATCCTGCCGCTCGTGCCGTATCTCGACACGCTCCGCTGGGTGTTCATCGCCGTCGCGCTCGGCGGTATTGCGGTCACGATCTATGCTCGGTTCGACGACTGGAAGCGGGGGCAGCGATGATCGGTGGTCTTGTCGCTTCGCTCGCCGGACCGGCATGGGCACGCACAGCGCTCCGCTACGCCGTCACAACCATCACGATCCTTCTGTTCCTGCTTACCCTGCGCCGCTCCGGCGAGCGCGCCGGTCGGCTGGCTGAGCGGCTCGAGACCATGGAGAAGACCCATGACGTACAACAACGGATGCTCGATGCGGCGGCGCGTCGTCCTCGGTCTCGTGGCGATTTGGCTGAGCGGCTGCGCGACGGCGGATTTTAAAACACGCAGCGTGGCGATATGCCCGCCGGTCGCCGACTATAGTCGGGAGTTTCAGGCAAGGGCGGCCGAAGAATTGGCGATGCTGCCGGACGGATCGTCTGTTGTCGAGATGATGGCCGACTACGCTGTGATGCGGGAGCAGGCGCGGCAATTAAGCAGATAGCGACGATTTTCTGTGGCTAGCCGCCTGCAACAGCGAGAGCAATGCACGCATCCTCCAAACATGACAGGCACGGCTTCCGTGTCAGTGGCGGGAAGCTACTTGCATGCTCATAGACCGCCAGCTAACTATTTGGTAAAAGCGGCTGTTGGTCTTTCGGATCCTTCGCGAGCGCCCAATGCAGCCAGCAAAGACATTTGAAGAGCGCAGATCTCGACGGACAGCCTATTGTGAATACAAAAACCGGTACAAATAGATCTCTACGAATGGAGGACTTGGGGCCCGAAGTTGATCGCCTTCGATTGGACGAGCTTCGGCAGGCTTGGGGGTGCGCGGCTGATGATCCCTTACTTGCCATTGGAAAATTAAAGGGCCGAGAAATATCGAATGGCAAGAAGATATTTTTCCTTGAGCATCTAGAACACCCTCGTTCCGCAACTGGCTTTGTGTATCCTGAAGATGTCTCTGGCCGTCCAGCGAGCGCTTTCGTGCCGCCTCCCGAGGTCTCCCGGCTTGAACCAGATGTAAGTGGCGCGAAAGAAGAGATTTGGGCTATTGCAGAGCTCGAGCTTTCCTCAAATCGCGAGCGCGAAAAGCATAAAAATCCCCACAAGTGCGACGTTAGAAGAGGTTCGCTTCGGTTGCTTCGGAAGCTTCCGGAAGACTGGGTTCCGGCTATCATCGGTGATGAGAGCCCTCGGCTTATTAGCGCCGCCGCAATGTCCGTGATTGAAGCCGAGATTAAAACTGAAAGAGAAAAACTTCAGGAAGAACTTGGAGTGCTTCAAAATGAGACCGCCGAAGCCGGTGGAGCTCTTAACGGGCTCCGACACGCGGTCGCGGGCGAAGAGCGGAAGCTCGTGACGTTACAAGAAAAAAGTGAAAGAGAGATTGCCCTGATGGAAACGCGCGTCCGCCGCCTCAACGATCTCCTCGACCAGAAGGGACGTCGACTTGTTGCTCTTGGCCTAATTGACGAAGATGACCTAGCCGTGCTTTTGCCTTCTTCCGGAGAGCATTCCGAACAACCAGGACACAGCTTCCAGTCCGATTTCGGCGGCGATTTCGAACGATTGGCACCCTTCATTCAGGCGAGGCTGTATGCACGCGGAATGTTGTTCAGCCAAGCGCAGCTTCGCGACGTGCTTGCTTTAGTAAGAACGCACGATCTTTTTGTGCTTGCCGGTGACTCTGGTTCAGGAAAAACAAGCCTCATTAAAGCGACGGCGGAGTCGCTGGGCGGCCGCTGCACAATCGTCCCGGTCAAGCCGAACTGGACGGGTCCGGAAGACTTGCTCGGCTACTTCAATCCGATTGAACGCAGCTACCAGTCGACGCCGTTCCTAAAGGCTCTACAGCTTGCTGCAAGTGAGCCGCACATTCTGCACTTTATTGTTCTGGATGAGATGAACCTTGCGCGAGTAGAGCATTATTTCGCCGATTTTCTCAGCCTTCTTGAGAACCGAGAAACTGTTCCGGACATCACGCTCTACACCTCTGACGAGGAACGGCATACCGTCGTTTCCCACGGCCTGTTCCTTGCAATTGAAGAGGAAGTCCGGAAGCGTGTCGGCCTCCCCGAAACTGCCACGCTCGAAGATCTACTCAAAAATGAAGAAGCAAATCGTCTTCTTCACCGCCTCGGTGGCTTCGAGGATGCGGAGTCGATCCTAGAGCATCATGCGCGTCTGCGGCGAGCGATGGCTGCGCAGATTCGTACACCAACCTCCCTTGCAATGCCGCCAAACGTACGAATTATTGGCGCAATAAACATTGACGAGACAACCTATTTTTTATCTCCGAAGGTGTTGGACCGGATCCACGTGGTTCGTTTTCGCAACCCGGTTCTCCAAGACTGGTCAGCGATTGACGCCGAAGTGGAAGAGTCCGACCTTGATCTCGCGCTTCCCTTGTACCTTCCTCCGAGTGAAATTGGGTCCAGAACCGATTATCCGCGCTTTGATCCAAGCGATCCTAATACCGAATTTCTTGTGAGGTTGGCCCGGGAATACCTAGATCCGCTGGGAATCGAGTTCGGATTCAGGGCTATACGTCAAAGCTTGCATTACATAGACCGCGCAAGAGATGTTGGGGTGGAGCCGCCAGAGGCGCTAAACAACGTTTTGCTGCATAAGGTTATCCCAAAGCTCGTGTTGGACACTACCCGCCAGGGACCAAGTGGGACGAAACGGGCAGAGCTTCTGTCTGATCTGCGCGACGCCGTTGCGGAAGCGATGACAGAACTCGATCTTTCCTCCGTTCCCGAGAGTTGCGTTGTTGAACTCGACCGAGTGATCGCCGGCGTTGACGGTAATAATGGGATCGCTAACTACTGGTTGCGCTGATGCCTTTGGTCGAGCTTCGATACTTGGACGTGCGATGGAAGGCGTCAGGAACCGCGAAATCAGTCACGGTTGCACCGCGATCCATCCCGATCGAGATTGAACGCGACGGAACAATGCGTGCCGAGACAGAGATCTTTCATGATCTCTATCCGGTGCTAGGAATGCGATTGGATGACTCATTAGCTGAGCACACACCCGTATTCGTCACCGCAGGTGAAGATAATGTTAGAATGCAGCCTGTTTCAGACACTGAGGGGCACACTTGGTGGGTGGAAGCTGGTCCTTGGCACGAGCGCAGCAAGAGACATCTATGCGAACTACACCGGACAATCGGTAAGTTCGAAATCCAGGTTGGAGATCAAAGACTCATCCTTAACAACGTCGCTGCAGGCCTCGGCAGAGTCGAACTAGAGGATTTCTTAAGAGATTTTCAAAATGACCTTTACTGGCTTTTACTTGGCTTTGGTTCTGGTAAAGCAGTTTTGGGTGGCCGACCTGTTCCTGGCGGAAGCAAGGGGGAGATCGGACACGACCAACGACCACATGGCGCTGATTTTTTGCTCGCTGATGCGCTTGAGCGGTTTTCTGAAGCTGTCGAAAGAGTTCTGCATCGACCTTCGCACGACCTTCATGAGGTTCATGGTCTGCAGGTTCTCGCCAAGTTGAGACCGAACCAGATGTCGTTCCGGCAGTATGTCCGGAATCCTTCAGTAAACAGGCTTCAGGGCCGGCAGGCAGAAGTCACGGTCGATATCGCCGAAAACCGCTACATTCGGCACATGGTACAAGTGGCAGCAAAGCTCTCCGAGAAGTTGGCGCTTGCAACAGCACGGCAGGTGCAGACCCTTGAAGAAAGAGCAAAGAGCGAAATTGAGCGCTGTAAGGAGTATCGGGCGACACAGTATCGAAAGGTTGAGAGTAGCGTCTTCGACCGACAACTCGCAGAGGCGCAGGAAACCTTAGAGAGGATCAGAGGCCTGTTCGAGTGGCATTCTGAGCAGTTTCCTGCCGATGCAAGACACGTAGAAATCTCAATAGGAAAACCATTTGGCAAAGGCGGTAACACTTTCTTTTGCAATAAGCCTGACGGGAAGCCGACAAACGACCCTTCCCGTGGCATAAAGTATTGGGTCATCAAGTTGCCCGACGCGTTAGCGTCCGCAGTTACCGCCGCTCGCCCATTGCGACCCACCTATAAGATTGATGCCGTCATGAGCGTGCAGGCGATTGGTCCAGAGGATCAAGGCCGCTTGCTCGAACTTCACCAAGTAATTGCTGTGGAGCCGCGATCGGAGGCAATTGGAAGAAAACTTCGTAAGCGGGCGCGCCTTGCAGAAAGTGACTGGCTTGCACCGCTCTCGCGTGAAGAGCGCTTTGAGCTTCAACAGGAGGCGCGGACTGCTGAACTGCGGGCGAACGCCTATTCGGAACGTGCTGCTGCCGGCAATTCGGCGGCCTCTGCATTGGACCGCTCTTGGAAACGACTTAGCCGCCAAGATCGAGACTGGGGCAGAATGGGGGTCCGTTCGGATCCCCAGATGCCCTTTGGAATGCGTTTTAGTCAGACACCAGTATACTCTGCTTGCCTTGCAGCGTTTCGAAAGGTCAGCGAACTAGCAGATCGGGCGGGTTTCGGCGAAGATACCTTAGATGCTGTTGATAGGATTGGGATCCTCCATGCGAGCGCACTCTACGAACATTGGTGTCTGATCAAAATCTTACTGGTGTTGATTGAAGAGTTTCGCTTTGTGCCTCAGGCCGGGTGGCAGGAATTGCTTATTCGGGGCGTAACAGGCAATCGGGAAACAGTATCCATCGAGTTGGAGCATGAATCGTTTGATCTCTGTGCCAAGCTCGATATTCAGCCAGTCCTACCGAATGGGCGAACTCCCGACTTCAGGCTGCGCTTCAAGCGGGACGCTTGGACTAGTAGAAGCCTCGACAGAACCTCTATCTTCTCGCGCGCAAGAGCGTCCTCAGACTGGGACGCTCAGTCGGCGTTGGTCATGGACGCTAAGTTTCGAAATTCTTGGAAGGTTGGTGAGCTCGGAGATGTGCTGCTAACCTTGGTTGAGGCCAAACGCTACGGTGGCGATCGCGATCGCGTATTTGTTCTTCAGCCGGCGGGTCGAACAGTGGAATCGCCTAACAGTCCGTTGGATTGGGGGAAGGACTGTGATTACGGCCAAACGGCGAACGTAGACCACATGAGGGGACATGTCCGACTTGCGCCTGGTGCGCAAGCAAGTCGGTCGACGAATAACTTGAAGCGCTTGATTGCGCTTCATTTGCAGGCATATTTCCCCGCGCTTGGAAACGCGCCGACAGAACTGACGGATACACACTACAGCATATGCGTGCGTTGCGGCACTAAGCATGTTGCTGAAAAAACTCAATGGCTTAAGACCAAGTCTGGCTACACGTATTGGGCGATAAGCTGCCCGTCTTGCGAAATGGTTTCTACACGTACGCATTGCTATCATTGCAGGACAACGCTGTTCAAGAACGGATATCAGCTGACTTATCATCAGACTTTGGCCGATCAAATCACGAATGTGTTTTGCCCGTCTTGTGGAGCGTTCTTCGAGCAAGAGCATAGCCATAAAGATCAAGTAGTATGAAAGTGGAGAAGGTTCGACGGGGGTCCCGTTCCCTCCGCCATATCGCAATGCCCGTTTCGTTCAAAACACCTCTCCCGATCATTCAAGACCCCGCTGCAACGGCGCCCCTAGCATTGGATTATCAGCGGGGTGCAACGGCGCAGGGTCATCCGGTTACGCAGCCCCCGCACGGTTGAGGAGGAGGACAATCGTGACACGGAAAGTAGATGCAATCGTTATCGGGGCCGGGGTTTCCGGGCTTTATCAAATTCATCAGCTCAGAGAACAGGGCTTTGAGGTTCAGGGGCTTGAGGCCGGATCGGATGTTGGGGGCACATGGTATTGGAACCGCTACCCCGGCGCGCGATTCGATTCCGAGAGTTATATTTATCAGTATCTTTTTGATGAAAAGCTTTACAAAGACTGGACCTGGAGCGAGCGTTTCCCGGCCCAGCCAGAGATTGAACGCTGGATGCACTATATCGCGGACCGGCTGGACCTGCGTCGCTCCATCCGGTTCGACACCCGCGTTAAAAGCGCCGTATTTAATGAGGACACCGGCCGCTGGCTGGTCACGCCCGAAAACGGCGAGACCTACGACGCGCAGTTTGTCATCGGCTGCACCGGGATGCTGTCAGCGCCGCTGGCGAACCGCTTCAAAGGGCAGGAAAGCTTCCGTGGCGAGATCGTGCATACGGGGCTTTACCCAAAAGGCGGGCTCGACCTCAAAGGCAAAAGGGTTGGTGTGATCGGCACAGGCGCAACGGGGATCCAGGTGATCCAGACCATCGCTCGCGACGTGGCTGAGTTGAAGGTCTTCGTGCGCTCGCCGCAGTTTTCACTGCCCATGCGCAACCCCAAGTTCGGCCCCGACGAGGTGCGCGCCTACAAAGGGCGTTTCGACGAGTTGAAAGAGACCCTGCCCAACACGTTTACCGGCTTCGAGTATGACTTCGAGGTTGCTTGGGCCGACCTGACCCCCGAACAGCGCCTTGAGCGGCTGGAAGAAATCTACAACGACGGGTCGCTGAAGCTCTGGCTGGCGTCTTTCTCGGAGATGTTCTTCGAGCAGGAGGTCAGCGATGCAATTTCGCAATTCGTGCGCGAGAAGATGGAGGCCCGCCTCAAGGATCCGGAGCTGATCAAAACGCTTGTTCCGCAGCCGGGTGACGCGGGCTTCGGAAAGGTGCGCGTGCCGCTTGAGACCAACTACCTCGAAACCTACCTGCTGCCCCATGTGGAGGCGGTCAGGGTGCGCGACAACCCCATCGCCGAGATCGTGCCCGAAGGCATCAAGCTGGAGGATGGCTCGGTCTACGAGTTGGACGTCATCATCATGGCGGTGGGCTTTGATGCGGGCACGGGCGGCATGTCGCGCATCGACATCACCGGGCGCAATGGCATGACCCTGCGCGACGAATGGCACAAGGAAACCCGCACGACGCTCGGAATGCAGGTCTATGGCTTCCCCAACCTTTTCATGACCGGCGCGCCCCTCGCCCCGTCGGCAGCTCTATGCAACATGACCACCTGCCTTCAACAGCAGACCGAGTGGATTACCGATTGCATCCGGTTCATGCGCGAGAAGGGAAAAACGGTGATCGAGCCGACCGAGAAGTTCGAGCGGGAGTGGATTAACCACCACGACGAACTGGTGAATGCCTCGCTCTTTGCCAACACAGACAGTTGGTATAATGGCTCGAATATCGAAGGAAAGCCAAAGCGGTTCCTGTCCTATACGGGTGGAACGGGCACCTACAAGAAGAAGTGTCAGGAGATAGCCGACAGTGGCTATGCGGGCTTCGAGATCGCGTGATCCTCGCTGACGGGTCGCTGCCCCATGGTGGCGGCCCCTTGTATTCAACAATACCCAACAGGAGAATACCCAATGGCTTTGGACAACATGAAGGCCTATGTGATGAACAAGGTGGGGGACGCCGAGGTCAAGGACCGTGCCGTCCCCAAGGCAGGCCCAAACAGCGCGATTGTCAAGACAACGCTGGCGCTGGTGTGCACCTCTGACGTGCATACTATCCATGGCGGTCTTGGCGAGATCGTTGATCGCTGTCTGGGCCACGAGGCGGTCGGCATCATCCATGAACTTGGTGCCAATGTAGAGGGTTTCAAGGTTGGCCAGCGCGTCGCGGTCAACGCTGTCACCCCCTGTTTCCAGTGCGAAAACTGCCAAAACGGTGTCCCTTCACAATGCGGCGGAATGCTGGGCGGCTACAAGTTCACCTTTCAGAAAGACGGCAACATGGCCGAGTATTTCGAGGTCAACGATGCCAGGGCGAACCTTGCCCTGATCCCCGACGACGTGACCGACGAAGCGGCAGCCTACACCACCGACATGATGTCCACTGGCTTTATGGGCGCCGAGAACGCCGCGATCCCGTTGGGCGGTTCCTGTGCGGTCTTTGGCTGCGGCCCCGTGGGGCTGATGTCGGTTGCCGGGGCGCGGATGCTGGGCGCGGGTCTGCTGATTGCCGTTGATGGCGATGACCGCCGGCTTGAACTGGCGCAAAAGGAATATGGCGCCGATGTCTGCATCAACTTCACCAGAACCGATGCGCTGGAAAAGATCATGGAGATAACCGGCGGGCGTGGGATTGACAGTGCCATCGAGGCGGTTGGCTCGCAGGCGACCTTCGAGGCCTGTATCAAGGTCACCTGCCCGGGCGGCACAATCTCGAACATCGGTTATCACGGCTCTGGCGACCATGTGAAAATCCCGCTCGCCGAATGGGGCGTGGGGATGAGCAACAAGACCATCGTCACCGGGCTGTGTGAGGGCGGATCGGCCCGGATGGGACGGATGATGACGCTGTTGCGCAATGGGCGCGTCGATCCGACAAAAATGTCGACTCACCATTTCGACTTTAAAGACGTCAACAAAGCCCTGCAGATGATGGACAAGAAGGAAGACGGCATAATCAAGCCGGTCATCCATTTTCCGGGCTGAGTTTCAGGCGTGCTCCCGTCGGTATCGGGCCGGGGGCGCGCCATAGGCACGGCCAAACAGTCGCGTCAGATGCGCCTGATCGGAAAAGCCGCAGTCGGCAGCGACCTGCTTGATCGGCAGGTCAGAACGCCGCAGCAGCACTTTTGCCCGCTCCAGCCGCTGGGCCATGACATAGGCATAGGGGGGCTGGCCAAAGCTGGATTTGAAGTGCCGCGCAAACAGGCAGGGGGTTATGGACAACCCAGCGGCCAGCGTGGACAGGTTAAGCTGTTGGTCCAGATGGTCGGCGATAAACCGGGTGATCCGGCGTTTTTGAAGTGGGGAAAGCTGCCCAACGGACGGGGCTTTGCGCATACGGATGGTGGCGTAGTGGCGCAGCAGGTGAATAACCAGCCCGCGTGACAACGCATCGACATAAAGCGCGCCGCCCATACCCTGAGACTTCGTTTCGCCCGCCAGCATGGCCATGGCATGTGTCACGACAGGATCGGTGGTGCGCAGCACGTCTTGCAGTTTCACGTCCTCGACCGGGCGATCAAACATCTCGCAGGCGACCTCTGTCATCAGGTCGGCAGACAGGTAAATGTGTGTGACATCCACTGTTTCCTTCCATGTCCAGTGGGCCGTCTGGGCGCGGGTCAGAAAGGACGCCGCGCCGGGAAAGAGGGTTTCGCGGCTCCAGCGGCCATCAAACCGGCGCTGCATCGGCGTTATTCCCGCGCGATATCCGACCAGTAGGAAATCCCGCATGGCGGGCACGATCACATCCTGCCCCTCATATTGATAGCTGCGCAGCGCCACGTTTTTCCAGTCGAGCGCGTCGCTGCAAAGATCCACGCGCCCCGGAACGAAATCCGTCAGGCGACGCCAGCACACCGGCTCCTGCATCTGCTGTCCTCCTGCTGCATACTCTCCTGACTGAAAAGAGGCGCGAAAGCGTGTACCCTCCGCGCCCCGGTTCTGGCTGCTCCTTGAGGTCGGATCAGGCGGCTTTTTCTCCGGCCATTGCCTTGTAAACAGCGGTTTCGAAGTCGAGATAGCCGACGAAGGACACCGGGTCGCCAAAGGGCAGAATCTGGGTCGCCCAGTAGCCACCGACGCCATTCTTGCGGTCGATCCAGAAGAAACTGTTGGCCAGCCCGGCCCAGCCAATCGCCCCCGCCGGGCGGCCCGTGGGCGCCTCTTCGGAATTGACCATGAAGGTATAGGACCAGTCCTTCTTCAGGCCGGGGAAGAACTCGGCGTCATTGGACAGCGATGGGATCACGCCGGGCAGCATCGTCACCTTTTGCGGCGGCACCAGCGCGCCCTTGCAGGCCCAGTCAACGGTTTCCGGCTTCAGCACCCGCCCGTTCGGGCCGGCACCATCGTTGAGCCACATGCGGATGAACTTCATGTATTCTGGCACGGTGCCATAGAGGCCGTGGCCGCCCATATCCACTTCAGGGTTGTCGGGCAGAGCAAAGCCGTCCATCGGTGCAAGGCTCATATCACCGCCGCGCGCGTGGATCGTGGCGGTGCGCGCTTTCATGTCGTCGCCGCGCGTGAAGGCAATGTCGTGCATCCCTAAGGGATCGAACACCCGCTCGCGCATCACTTCGCCCAGCCGTTTGCCGCGAATCCCTTCGACGACCTGACCGACCCAGTCGATATTTGTGCCATATTCCCACCGCTCGCCCGGATCGAACAGGAGCGGCGTTTCGATGGCGGCGCGGGTGCCTGTCGTGACCGAGGGCTGACCGTGTTCCTCTGCCATGCGCTTGTAGGTTTCCGAAAAGAAATCATAGCCGAAGCCCCCCGTATGCAGCATCAACTGCCGGGTGGTCACATCGCTTTTGGGCGCGCGCAGTTTGGGCTGCCCGGCGGCGTCGAAACCTTCAATGACCTGAAGCTTGCCAATGGCGGGGGCGTATTCCTTTGCGGGGGCGTCAAGGTCAAGCAGCCCCTCTTCAACACATTGCAGCGCAGTTGTGCCCGCAATGGCCTTGGTGGTGGAAAAAATGGCAAAGACCGTGTCTTCGGTCATCGGATCATCGCCCAGCCGCCGCTCGCCCTGCGCCCCGGAATAAATGTCGCTTTCGCGGTCTGTTACCATGGCCACAACGCCGGGTACGCGCTGATCCCCTTCGACAACTCCGCGCAGAACGGCGTCGCAACTGTTTTTCAGATTGGTCATATGGTCCTCCCTTTGGTCTATCCTCCAGCCTAGAACCATCAGGAATGCGGTGTCTGTCCGAATTCGGAAGGGGCTGTCCGGTTTCGGAAGCGAACTCAGCGGCGGGCCAGCGTTTGCGAGGGCAACTCCCCGAACCGCGCGCGATAGGTGCCCGCCAGCGCCCCCATATTGGTAAAGGTCCAGCCGGATGCGATGGCAAGCACCGTGGTTTCGGGGGACGCTGCCAGAAGGTCGGCGCGCAGCCCCTCCAGCCGCCGGTCCGACAGAAAAGCGCGCGGGGTCATGCCGCGAAACCGGCGAAAGCCCTCGGACAGCGTGCGCGCGCTGACCCCGACCCGCTGCGCCACGTCGCCAATGGCGGGCGCCTCGCGCGCTTCAGCCGTCAGGATCTCTTCGGCCCGGCGCACAAAATGCGGCGCCGCTGCCCGCGCGCCGTTTTCCAGTGATATGCCTGCGCCCGCGGCCCATTCCTGCAACAGGTTCAGGCAGATCATTTCCTCAAGGTGTCGTCCGGTCACGTCGCCGTTCTTGTCGGATGCGGGGCCGCCGATGGAATGGGCCACATAGTCGAGCAGCGCCATCCAGCGACTTCCTGCCCCGCCAAACTGTACCCGGCGCGTCCAAAGCGCGTTGCTCGGCACGAAACCAAACCATTTGCGCGCCGTTTCCTCCAGCAATGCGTGGGGGATGGTGAAGTTGAATTGCAGATGATCGGCATCGGCATTCAGCCAGTAATCGGTGCGCGCGCAATCGACGACAAAGCTGTCGCCCGCGCAGGTTGTTGCGGGGTGCGCCTCGTGATGGTGACTGACCGCGCCGCGCAGGGTGGTCAACACCAGCACATTCCCCGCCTCCGGGTCAAAATCGCGCAGGTGAACGCCTGTTCCGTAAGCGAAGCGAGAGGCTGTTACCCGGCCCGCCCTTTGTGAATACATGGTCGCAGAGGGCACTGTCCCGTTTTCCAGTGGTTCGGCGTGATACGGCATATAAGTCGCGCGGCAAAACTCCTCCACCTCATCCCAATCCCGCGAGCGAATACGCCCCTCGCAAGGGAACAGCGGCATGTTAGAACTAAGCAGTAACGATGACTTCAATCCTGCGTGGGCCTCTTTTTGTTGCTCATTGCAGGGTACATACGAAATTCTGTTATGTCAAAACGCGCGTAAAACCGCATTGCGGCAGACCGTGGTCATCCCTCTATTTTCAGGAGATTTCATACGGCCTCCGTGGTCCCGAAGCGGAACTCCAGATGGTAACAATACCGCCTGCGCGGTGTGTTATCGCGCTAAAGCGGACACATAGTTCTCATCATCCCGCACGGCCCTTCGAAAGGTTAAGCAAACTCTACATCAGAACGAGGGAAATTTCGGGGAGCGGGTCAGGGTGACCAATTGACCCCGTCCGGAAAGCAGGCGTGCCGAGACTGCGTTTCCTCGGCACGCCTGCAAAGATCGCAACCACGAACGCGGCTGCCCGATCCCCGCACGTCATGCCGCATTTCGGCTGTAGGATGTGATGATGCCGCCAAGCTGACGTCGACGGCGGATCGGGCCGTCAGGGGCAGGCCGGAAATCGACCTGCAGCACGTTGTTTCCGATATCCCGTCCGCGGTGCGGGCGCTCGACATTGTAGTGGCGCACCCAGGTTCGCAGGATGAAGTCGAGCTGGGACCGGCTGAAGCAGACGAAGAAATTCAGGCATTCGCGCTTGATGGTGCCGATGAACGATTCCGCAAAGGCATTTGCGTCTGGCGCCCTGTGCGGGATCTGGATGACCCGGGCGGCCTCCGAAGTCCAGACGGTATCGAAACTGGCGCTGAACTTGGTGTCGGCGTCGCGGACCAGGAACTCCGGTGTGATCCCCTGTTCGGCGCACCACATCAACGTGTTGCGGGCCTGCTGCGTCACCCACGCCGAGTCAGGGGCATAGGTCGGAGCGCTGCAGAATACGCGGCGGCTGCCGAGATGGATGAATATCAGCACGTAGGCCGTCCTTGGCCCGCGGAGCGTAAACACGGTCTTGGAGAAGAAGTCGCAGGCAACCATGCTTTCCATATGCGCCCGAATGAACGTGGTCCACGGCAGGGCTGGCTTCTTTTTGCGCCGCTCGGGGCTCGGATGTATGCCCGCCTCGTTCAGGATGCGCTTGACGGAATTGGCGCCGGCATAAAGCCCCAGCTTTTTCAGCTCCCCCACGATCCGCTTGTAGCCCCAGAGGGTGTTTTCAGAGCCGATCCGGGTGACGACATCACGCAGCTCCTGCGTGAGGCGCGGCCGCCCTACCGCCTGGAAGGGGCGCCCGCCACGCATCTGGGCAAGCCAGCGTTTGTAGGTCGCTGGTTTGGCGACTTCCATGAGTTCATCGATCTCGTGCCCGAACTCCGCCCCGATGCGTAGCAGCTCGGTTTTCTCGGCGGGCGACAGGATGATCCTTTCCGTCGGGATGCGGGCCCGCAAAATGGCAAGCTGGGCTTTCAGCAGTCTCAGTTGCGCGTTGTGTCGCGGCATGAAGTATCTGGTCAGGAATGCCAGCATGAGGGAAAAGGGCGAATGCATCTTGCAGGGCTCCATCGCGGCCTTTAAAAAAATGCCGCTATGACAAGGTGATAGGGCTTGCTTACATTTTGGCACCCCTCTCAGGGAAGGCCAAAAACGCCGATGCCTGAGGATGGCTTCCCTTGGGCCCGGGCTAGGGATGTGATGCGGCCTTTGTTATCTCCTTGAACCGCGCGATCGCGGCGCCGCAGGCTGCTGAGCAGCGTCATGACACCCTTCCGATCAGCCAGGAAAACATCGCGCAGCATTTCGCTCAAGCGCGCAATGGCTGCCTCTGACACGAGAGAGAGTTGGGTGCCAGGTTGGCTCCCTCCGGCAGTTGCACGAAAACTTCCCCAAAGCCGGGTTTACCCAGGCTTACGGGATGACCGAGGCCGGTATCTGTGTCTTCCTTGGCCCGCAATTCCATGTTGGCGATCTGGCGCGCATTGATGCGGCGGGGCAGCCCGGTGCGCCCTCGGTGCGCATACGGATTGAGGATGACGATGGCTACGAGGTGCCGAACGGCGAATCCGGCGAGATCGTTTTTTACAGCCCCGGCGTCATGGCGCGGTATCAGAACAAGCCAGAAGCCACGGCCGAAGCGATCCGCAACGGCGGTCTGCGATCCGGCGATGTGGGCTATGTTGATGAGATGGGCGTGTTGTTCCTGAAGGATCGCCTGAAAGACATGATCATCACAGGCGGCGAAAACGTCTATTCGGGCGAGGTGGAAAGTGCCGTTTCGACCCATCCGGGCGTTGCCATGGTTGCGGTGATCGGCGTGCCGGATGAGACATGGGGCGAGACGGTTCACGCGATCATCGTGCCTTCAGGGGATGTCGCCCCGACGTTGGACGACATTCAGGCGCATGTCAAAGAGCGTATCGCCGGATACAAATGCCCGCGCTCGATTTCGATCGTGAAAGAGCTGCCGCTGTCGCCGATGAACAAAGTGCTCAAGCACGAACTGCGTGCGCAGCATCTGGAAAACGCAAAAAGCGCGCCTGCGTAATCACATGGCGGTGGGCCAACCGGCCCCCCGCGTAACCTTGCTGACAGGAGGAGCGGCGGGATGGTATCCTTTTCCCAGCGGGTCATAAATGCCCGTGCGCGTTATCTGGAAAAACCGCTGATTGCCAGCGTCACCAGCCAG
>PDRZ01000004.1 GCA_002747035.1 Rhodobacterales bacterium | reverse complement strand
CGTCGACATCGAACTCGCGCGCGATGCCGCCCTCGCCATTTCGGAATTCGCGCCGGGAGCAGAGACGATCGCGGCGGGGCGGGTGTGGAAAAGCGCGGGTATTTCGCGGCGCAGTTCCCATACCGCAAACGATGTCTGGATGGATGAAGGCAAGCTGCAAGTCTGTCGGCACTGTCGCAATGTGGAACGCCTGCCAAAAGACGCCGATCGGCTTGCGCTCTGCCCCTCTTGCGGTGGACCGCTTGATTTTCCGCGGCATTTTGTTGAGCCTATTGGCTTCCTGACAAGTTACAGCGCACGAGCCGGCGGTGAACCAGGCGTGTCGCGCCTGCGCCCTCGCGCCGTCGATGAAGCGCGGTTGCTTACCAAGGCGCGCCCGGAATTGATGAAGCAGACCGACCTCCTTAATGTGAGCACCTTCTTTGCCTCCGCCCTTGGCAGCTCCGATGGCCCGGAAGGACAGATGATTGTCGTGAACCGCGGCCCAAACGGCACCGGATATCTGCGTTGCCCCCGGTGTGAACATGCAGAACCGGCCCCGCCGGGCTATTTCGGCTTTGATCCCGTCACATCGAAGCACCGGGATCCGCGCACCGGAGACTCCTGCCCTGTGGAAGAGCTCAAAGGCGCAATGGATCTGGCGCATATCTATTCGACAGACATCAGGCTGTGCCGCATTGATGTCCCGATCGAAACTCCGGCAGATGTAGAAAACGAACGAGCCTGGCAGGAAGACGTGCTGCGTGGTGCCGCAGAGGCCATCCGACTGGCCGCAGCCGATATGCTGGGAACAGACCCCAGAGATTTACGCGCGACCTTCGAGTTTGCGCCAGAGAGCGGCTATGACATAGTCTTGGCCGACACAACGCCGGGCGGTGCCGGCTATGCGCGTCGACTTGTGGATGAGAGCCGTTTTTCTGCGAGAGAGCTTTTCCTCAAGGCGCTCGATAAACTCGACTGCGTCAAGAACTGCCAAACGAGCTGTATTCACTGCCTGAACGACTATTCCAACCAGATCTGGTGGGATCGAATGGACCGGCATATTTCGCGCGACTGGCTCAAGGCCATTGTGGCCAAGTCTGTCGCACGGCCAAAGCATGTGCCCCAAAATGCCATTCCCTGTCTGGCGCCGCATGGAAGTGCGCTGGAAGCGACCCTGACCGGGCACAAACAGGTTATCGCTGTCGGCTCCGGGATTTGGGGCGGCGTGGAGCCGGAGCTTGCTCTTGGAAGCGCACGCGCGGTGCGAAACTGGCTTGAAGATGATTCCGAGCGGAAAATCTGGATGGTTGTTCCCGATGATGAAGCGGGACACCCGACAGGTACAGATCGGCAAGTTGCGGCGCTGCTGCGGCCGTTCGAAGACGCAGGTCGCCTCATATTTGTCAGGTTGCCGGGCGAGAAGCTCGTTTCGGCGCCCCGTTTGACAATGTTCGGGGGGATCACGAATGAGGAACTTTTCGACACCGATCCCAAACATGTCATATTGTCGGATCTGGGCAACGGGATTTGCTTTAGGCATCAAGGGTTGGAAGATCTGTCAACGCTGTGGATCGCAAAACACGTTCAGGATGTCTTGAAAGCGCCGCGATCAGATGCCTTTTCCGAGCTGCTCGACCGCCTTGTTGTCCATCGGTTCGTGGCGGGCAAACCACGCGATATTTCGCTGGTTTTCAAAGAGTTGTCCGGACAGAATGTGGATGTCGAAATCCAGGATCCCTACATGGGAGCGCAACAGCGCAACTGCAACAAGCTGGGAGACTTTCTGCGTGCCCTGCATGGCGCTGGTCTGACCATCGACAATTTAGCCTTGGTGTGGAACCCGCGTAATAGCGACGATAATCCGCGTTTTCAGGAAGATAGACTGCACAACGTATCCAAGCCGTATGTGTCCGGCAGGGTTTCGCTCAAGCCCTGGCAACCAAGGCGCGGGCAGCATTTCCACGACCGGGTGGTCCATATAAAACCACGGGGCATAGTAGGCGCCTGGCGCGTAGATATCACCTCGGGCGTCGACAACCTGATGTCTTATCAAAAAGAGTGCAGCCTGTTTATCGAAAAACTTTGATCCGCACATTGAAGCGCACTGGGCTTGCCGGAAGTTGATGAACCTACCGACGCAGTCCTCTCCGACTTGTCCAGGTAGCGCGGATGGGTAACTCGACTTCTATGGGCTGCAAACGCTGATCTGTCGCGAGATGATCGAGGCGGGCGAGGTGCTGGTGCGCCGGCGTCTGCGTCGATCTTCAGACGGCCTTGCAGTGCCGCTGCAATTGCAGGTGCTGGAGGCCGACTTTCTCGATGCGACCAAATCCGGTGGCCTTGGCAAACGCCGACTGGTGCAGGGGATCGAGTTCGATGCCATCGGCAGGCGCCGCGCCTACTGGCTGCACGCCGAACATCCCGGCGACGCCTATGGGGCTTTGCAGAACGGCTTGCAAAGTCGCCCGGCCCCTGCGGCCGAGATCGCGGCGACAAACGCCAAGCTCAACGCGCTGGGGCTGGTGCTCGACAGCGACCCGCGCCGCGTCACCAAAACCGGCAGCGCACAATCCCAAAACAGGATCAGCGATCCGGCAAACGAACCGGCCGACGACGAACCCACCGCTTACGCGGAAACCGATCCGGCGCAGGCCGCCCAACAGGACTGACCAAAATGGACACGATGATCGAACTCCCGGCCCTACTCCGGTCGGCCGAGCTTGCGCCGAACACGGTCGATACCGACACCCGCACCGTCGAGGTGATCTGGTCGGCGGGCGCGCGGGGGCGCCGATCGACCCTGTTTGGCGAACCCTATGACGAGGAACTGAGCGTCGATCCCGACCACGTGCGGCTCGACCGGCTGAATGCCGGTGCCCCACCGATGGCGACCGCTATAGCCAAACGGCTCAAACTTGATTCCGAAACAACTCCTCCACAGTTACCCCGGTTTGTCGTCGCCGCGCCTTTTCCTGAGCCATTTGTGTTCGATCGGGTTGAGGTCGGGACTGTAGGGTGGCGGGTATTCCAGACTGTGTCCGGCCCGGGTAATGATCTCGATGGTGTCAGCCTGCCGGTGAAAGGCTGCGTTATTCATAACCAGAACCGCCCCCGCCGGCAGTTTCGGGATCAGATCGCGTTCAAGCCAATGGTTAAAGATGTCTGCATCGACGTTCGCACTGGTTAACCCGACGCTTAGCAAGGCCCCGCAAGAAGCGCACCAATCGCATTCACCCGCCCACGCGCATCCCAGTTTTGCGCGCCAAAACAACGGGTTCCACGAAGCGCGTAGCCGTGGCTGCGCGGCATGTCCGTCGCAAAGCCGCTTTCATCAAGGTAAACAATGGGCCGCCCGACGGCCTCATGCGCCGCGATCTTCTGGCAGACGCCGCCAAACGGCGTGCCTTCCCTCTCCAACGCCTGACCTTTAACTGCCCACTCCCGCGCCACGGGCCCGAAAGAATGCTCAATTATTAGGCAGCTCCTGAATTGACCCCAATTTGCCGCACGATTCCCTGCGCCGTGCTTCCGCTTCAGCGCACACCGGATACAGAATCCCGACAGGTTCAGAAAATTCGGAGGAAAAAATGAACGCAGCAGATACCGCATGGATCATCACGGCCACGGCCTTGGTCCTGTTCATGTCACTGCCGGGGCTGGCGCTTTTCTATGGCGGGCTGGTGCGCGCGCGCAATGTCCTCAGCGTGTTCATGCATGTCTATGCCATTGCCTGCCTGATGAGCGTGCTGTGGCTGGCCTTCGGCTATAGCATTGCCTTCGGGCCGGGCACGCCGGGCCTG
>PDRZ01000024.1 GCA_002747035.1 Rhodobacterales bacterium | reverse complement strand
AGGAGGAGCGGCGGGATGGTATCCTTTTCCCAGCGGGTCATAAATGCCCGTGCGCGTTATCTGGAAAAACCGCTGATTGCCAGCGTCACCAGCCAGCAGCTGCTGCGCCGGGTTCTGGGGATCTATGCCCGTATTGCGTATAAGACCCATTCCGACATGCGGTTTACCCCGACGCGGCTGGGTGTCGGCGGGGCATCCGTGCCCGCGATGTGGTGCGATCAGGGAACGCCGCGCTTTGATGGGGTGATCCTCTATCTGCACGGCGGGGCTTACACCGTGGGCGGTGCCGGTTCGCATAAGCATCTGGCGGCGCGGCTGGCCGGTGTCTGTGGGGTGCGCGGCGTTCTGCCGGAGTATCGGCTGGCCCCGGAGCATCCGTTCCCGGCAGCGCTGGAGGATGCGCTGATCGCTTATCGCACATTGTTGGCAAAGGGGTATCGCGGGGATCAGATCGTTCTGGCGGGCGACAGTGCCGGGGGCGGGTTGGCCTATGCGTTGCTGGCAATCGTCCTGCGCGATGGCTTGCCGGTGCCGCAATCCGTTGTTGCGCTCAGCCCTTGGGTGGATATGGCGTTTTCCGGTGCGTCCTTTGCCGACAATCGCCGGGCCGAGTTGATGCTGCCCGTGTCATGGCTTGAACGTGCGCGCAGGATGTATCTGGCGGGTGCCGATCCGGCCAATCCTCTTGTTTCGCCTGTGCATGCGGATTTCACCGGCGCGCCGCCCAGTCTGATCCTGGTTGGGGGTGGGGAACTCCTGCTTGATGACAGCCGCCGCATGGCCGACCGCCTGCGTGCGTGCGGGGCGGAAGCAAAGGTGATAGAAAAGCATGACGTTCCGCATATCTGGCCCATCCATCTGGGCCGCTCGCCCGAGGCTGACGCAGCGATTGATCAAATCGCCGCTTTTGTCCGATCTCAATTCAACGCGCCAATGGCATGACCGGAGACCAAACCGATGACTGACACGATTACCAAAATGCAAGATCGCTTTCACGCCATGAAACAGGCCCATCAGGCCGAGCCCAACCCCGATCTGGCCATGCGCAAGGACGATCCCAACCCCGATCTGGCCATGCGCAAGGACCGGCTGAACCGGCTTGAAACAGCCATGCTGCGTTTCGCCGATCGGTTGGTGACGGCCATGAATGAGGATTTCAGCCATCGCAGCGCGAGCGAGGCGGGCACTTTCGATGTGACCATCCCGATTGGCGACATCCGCATGAACCGGCGCAAGTTGCGCAGCTGGATGCGCCCGCGCCGCTACCACATGCCCAAACACCTGCTGCCGCTGCCTGCGCGTGGTCGGGTGATCCCGCAGCCCAAGGGGGTGGTCGGTGTGATCGCCCCGTGGAACTTTCCGGTCTATCTTGCGATTGGTCCCGTCGCGGCGGCGCTTGCGGCGGGGAACCGGGTGATGGTCAAGCCGTCGGAGCTGACGCCCAGAACCTCTGAGGTCATGAAACAGATGATCGAAGAGGTGTTTGAACCAAACGAGGTTGCGGTGTTCCCCGGCGGCCCGGACGTGGCGGCGGCATTTGCCGATCTGCCCTTCGGGCATCTGATCTTCACCGGCTCGACCCAGGTCGGGCGCAAGGTGGCCGCGGCCGCTGCGCGCAATCTGACGCCGGTGACGCTGGAACTGGGGGGCAAGTCGCCCGCGATTGTGGGGGAACATGCCGATCTGGCATATGCAGCAAAGCGTATCGCCTTTGGCAAGACCGTCAATGGCGGGCAGGTCTGTGTCTCGCCGGATTACGCGCTGGTGCCACGTGCGCAGATTCATGACTTCGCCGGGCAGCTCGAAACGGTTCTGAAAGGGTTTTATCCCGATATTGCAAGCTCGCCCGATTACACCGCGATCATCTCGGACCGCCATCAGCAGCGTCTTCAGAACATGATTTCCGAGGCCGAGGAACGTGGTGTGAAGGTGATCCGCGTTGGCGACACCCGCAATTCCAATACCCGCAAAGAGGCCCCGGCCATTCTGATCGACCCTCCGCTGGACATCCAGGCGATGCAGGAAGAGATTTTTGGCCCGATCCTGCCCGTCATTCCCTATGACACACAGGAAGAAGCGATGCGTTTCGTGGCCGAGCGACCATCGCCGCTGGCGCTTTATATCTTTACCGACAAAAAGGCCGAGCGGGATCAGTGGTTGTCCAGATCCCTGTCGGGCGGGGCCTGCGTCAACGAAACGGCCTTTCATGTGGTTGCGGATTCGATGCCCTTTGGTGGCGTGGGCGAGTCCGGCATGGGAGCGTATCACGGCAAGGCCGGGTTCGACACATTCAGCCACCTGAAGTCGGTCTTCTATCAGCCCAAGCTGAACGCGGCCTTTCTGTTCAACCCGCCGATCCAGAGCTACCAGCACAGGGTTGGCAAAATCCTGAGAAAGATCATCTGAGCCAAACAAGAACACGCGTTCAGGCAAAAGAAGAAGGGTCGCGTGATGGCTATGCCTGTCGGAGTGTTCGGTATACGTGCTGAAGGCGTTTCTCGGGCAGGGCCGGGCGCGAGGGTCGGGCCGCGTTCGATATCGCTTCAGTCCAGCGCCCCGGTTTGGCAAGCGTAGAACTGGGCCCATGTCAGGCTGGGTCAGACCGGGGAGACCGATTCGTCCACACATGGCGCGAGGGTGCCATGGTGCGCATCACGGTGGCAACAACAGCCCTGGACCGGAGGCTTGGGCGGGGGCGCGGGGCAATGGTTGGGCAGGGCTGAACTGTCCTGGAACTGCTGGGCCAGGTCGGCTCGGAACTTCTCTGTCTGAGAGACATGCGCGGGAGAGGTGGAAATCGGTTGAATTCGCCTTGAACCCCGGGGCGGCTTGGTGCTATCTCCCTGCGAGCGGCGGGTATGATGTAATGGTAGCCTGTCAGCTTCCCAAGCTGAACGCGCGGGTTCGATTCCCGCTACCCGCTCCAATCCCTCCTTTTCCTTTGATAGCTATTGTCTGTACCTGCTGCCGGTATTTGGTGTCTGTGCGCGGTTCAGGTGATTTCGCATGTTTTTCAGGTGCTTACAGGCTGCAACACGAAAAAACGTCCCAGTTCAAAAAATTTACCGTTTGATAAAAAAATAAACTGTGCCAACCTGCGGACAGCGAAAGATGCAGCAAAACTGTCCAGAGGGAGGGTGCCGCATGGCCAATACGAGACGAACAGATGGGGTAGTCGCAGGGCGCATTGACCCCGAGGTGCTGGCAGAGAATTTTGCCGATTTGCACCCGCCATTGGATGCGCATGAGGCGCTGGTGGCTGCTGACAGGTGTTATTTCTGTCATGATGCGCCGTGCATGGAGGCCTGTCCCACAAGCATCGACATCCCGTTATTCATCCGACAGATCAGCACGGGTACGCCGTTGGCGGCGGCGAAAACGATTTTCGAACAGAATATTCTGGGCGGCATGTGTGCCCGGGTCTGTCCCACCGAAACCCTGTGTGAAGAGGTGTGTGTGCGCGAAACCGCCGAGAGCCAGCCGGTTGTGATCGGTCAGCTTCAGCGGTTTGCCACCGATACGGCGATGTCGGCCGGTGCGATGCCCTTTTCCCGAGCGGCCCCGACCGGCAAATCGGTGGCCGTGGTGGGGGCCGGGCCGGCGGGGTTGGCCTGTGCCCACCGTTTGGCGATGCATGGCCACGATGTGGTGATCCACGATGCGCGGCCCCGGGCCGGGGGGCTGAATGAATACGGGATCGCGGCCTATAAATCCGTTGACGGATTTGCCCAGGCCGAGGTGGCGTGGCTGTTGTCGATCGGAGGGATCGAGCTGCGGCATGGCTCGGTGCTTGGGCGCGACGTGACGCTGGCCGGGTTGCAAGAGAGCCACGATGCGGTGTTCCTTGGCATGGGGCTGGCCGGTGTGAATGCGTTGGCCGTGCCGGGGGCAGAGTTGGAGAATGTCGAGGACGCGGTGGATTTCATTGGCGCGCTGCGACAGGCCGAGGATCTGGGCCAGCTGCCCGTTGGGCGCAACGTGGTGGTGATCGGGGGCGGCATGACGGCGGTGGACGCTGCGGTGCAGGCTCGGCTTCTGGGGGCCGAAAACGTGACCATGGCCTATCGCCGGGGGCGTGAGGCCATGGGGGCGAGCGGGTTTGAACAGGATTTGGCGACCTCGCACGGTGTGGTTCTGCGCACCAACCTTCAACCGGTGGCGTTGCATGGCAACGGCAAGGTGGCCGAGATCGAGTTGGAATACACCGAAACCGGGCCTGATGGGCTGATGGGGACGGGCGAGACCCTGCGGCTTCTTGCGGATCAGGTGTTGATGGCGATTGGTCAGACGCTGGACGGGGTGCCCGGTGGGATCGAGGTTGCAGGTGGCAAGATTGCCGTGACCGGGCCGGGGCGCAGTTCGCTTGACGGGGTCTGGGCCGGGGGGGATTGCGCCAGCGGTGGCGATGATCTGACCGTGACGGCCGTGGCCGAAGGGCGCGATGCCGCCGACGACATACATGCTCAACTGATGGTTTAAGGGAGGTTTGCAAATGGCTGATCTTACGACAGAATTCCTTGGTATCAAATCTCCTAATCCGTTCTGGCTGGCCTCGGCACCACCGACGGACAAAGAGTATAACGTGCGCCGCGCCTTTGAGGCCGGATGGGGCGGTGTGGTGTGGAAAACGCTGGGCTCGGACGGGCCACCGGTGGTGAATGTGAACGGGCCACGATACGGTGCAATCTGGGGTGCGGATCGCCGGTTGTTGGGGTTGAACAATATCGAGTTGATCACCGACCGTCCTTTGGACGTGAACCTTGAGGAAATCACCCGGGTCAAGAAGGATTACCCGGACCGCGCCGTCATCGTGTCGCTGATGGTGCCCTGCGAAGAAGAGGCGTGGAAAGAGATCCTGCCCAAGGTGGAAGCCACCGGGGCGGACGGGATCGAGCTTAACTTTGGCTGTCCCCACGGGATGGCCGAGCGGGGCATGGGGGCTGCCGTAGGGCAGGTGCCTGAGTATATCGAGATGGTGACCCGGTGGTGCAAGGAAAACTATTCCAGACCGGTGATCGTGAAGCTGACGCCCAATATCACCGATATCCGCTATCCCGCGCGGGCCGCGTTTGCCGGGGGTGCGGATGCGGTCAGTTTGATCAACACGATCAATTCGATTGTTTCCGTCGATCTGGACACCATGGCGCCGAACCCAACGATTGGCGACAAGGGCACCCACGGGGGGTATTGCGGCCCTGCGGTCAAACCCATCGCATTGAACATGGTGGCCGAAATCGCACGGGACCCGGAGACCAACGGCAAACCGATCAGCGCGATTGGCGGGGTAACCACGTGGCGCGATGCGGCCGAGTTCATGTCCATGGGAGCCGGGAATGTTCAGGTTTGTACAGCGGCAATGACATACGGGTTCAGGATCGTACAGGAGATGATCAGCGGGCTAAGTGAGTGGATGGATGAGAAAGGCCACAGCTCGACCGCCGATTTTATCGGTCAGGCGGTGCCGAACGTGACCGATTGGCAGTATCTGAACCTCAACTACGTCGCCAAGGCGTCGATTGACGAAGAGGCCTGTATTAAATGCGGGCGGTGCTATGCGGCCTGTGAAGACACCAGCCACCAGGCGATTGCCATGAGCGAGGACAGGGTGTTCAGCGTCAAGGACGAGGAATGCGTCGCCTGTAACCTGTGCGTCAATGTGTGTCCGGTGGAGGGGTGCATTACGATGGTGCCGATGCAACCGGGCCAGGTAGACCCGCGTACCGGTGACGTGGTGGAAGAGGATTATGCCAACTGGACCACCCATCCCAACAACCCCGGGGCCTGTGCGGCAGAGTAAACGGCAAGGCCGGGCGCACGAATTTTACGTAAAATTCGTTTGGCGCGCGGCTGATGGCGTGGTGCCTCGTTATCAGGTCGTGATGTAGGTCACGCCGGGAATGCGGGAAAGCTCATAGACGTCTTCGTCATAGATATCTGTCAGTTCTTCGATCAGCTCGGCGGTCCATCCGGGCAGGTCGAATTCTTCTTCGATCGCATCTTCACGGGCGAATTTGTCGAGGAAGGCAATCATGACCCGGCGTTTCTGGATTTCCGTCATCACCGGGTGTTCGGCGAGGTAAGCCCGGAACCGGGACATGCCTTCTGCCGTCATGATTTCTGACAACAGGTCAAACCCGCCCTTGATTTTCTGGTTGGGGTCAAGCCCGCCCATTTCCCGGATAATCTGAGCCCAGATCAGAGGGGTATCTTCGTTGCTCCACGTGGTGATCGGGATTTCGGGATGGGCTTCGCGCAGGCGCAGGATCAGCATGCTCCACCGCAATTCGCGCGGGTCAATCCCGTCGGTCATCTCCAAAAAGCTGGTATGTTTGGCGACTTCGAACAGTGCAGGCAGAAAAGAGGCCGGGTTGCGCAGGCCGATGAACAATTCGATCTGGTCCCCCTTGAACAGCCGCTTCAGCGCATCGACCCGGGCTTCGGCCTTGTGATAGTACTGGTTCTTGCGCAGGGCCAGGCTGGGCTGACCGAACAGGTTCGGGTTGGACAAGAGCAGACGGTCGGGTTCATTGCCATCCAGGATCGCATCGATCAGGATTTCACGCGCATCCGGGGCCGGATCGGTTTTTGTCAGCACCGACAGCGTGCGGTGCAGCAGTTTGCGATAGCGACCGGGGGCGGGGACCTGGGTGCCCACCTCCGCGAAAGTGTCGCGGTTTTTGAGGAGGCATTTCAACAGCCGATCGTCGTCTGTGCAATGAACCCCCGCGTGGAAATTGACCTGCATCTTTTTCCTGTCTTCTCTTGTCTTCTCTTGCCCGTTTGCCGCAGTCCCGGTCGGGGGCGGCAGCGGAGTGGTCGTGTCTCTTCCTTGGCCAAAGTCAGCAAACACCCCTGTCCAACCACGGGATTACGCCGTCAGGGGCTGCTCAGAGGCTGCATTGTCCGGGTATGATCCAAGGCGTTATTATTCACGCAACCTACAAGGTCTTTTCTGGACTATCAAACAGCAATCGGGCATGGGAGGGGCATGAAACCTGATACCGCATTAAAACACTCGGGAATGACTGTCTCTGGCTGGCACCTGAAAGGGGACCCGTGGTCCATAGGTGCCGGGATTATTGCGGCTGTTGTGCTTGCCCCGATTCTGGCCGTGGTGTGGATGGCGTTTTTTCCAACGGACAATATCTGGCCTCATCTGGTGTCGACCACCTTGCCCCGCTATCTGCGCACCACGCTTGTGTTGATGCTGTCCGTCGGGCTTGGGGCGGCAATGGTGGGCACGGGGGCGGCGTGGCTGGTGGCGCGCTATCGCTTTCCCATGTCGCGCTGGCTTGAGTGGCTGTTGCTGATGCCGCTCGCCATTCCGGCCTATATCGGGGCTTATGCGCTGGTGGATTTTCTGGAATATGCCGGGCCGGTTCAGACCGGTTTGAGAGAGCTGTTTGGCTGGAAAACCTCGCGCGATTACTGGTTCCCTGAAATTCGTTCGCTTGGGGCGGCGGTGCTGGTGCTGACCGCCTCGCTTTACCCCTATGTCTATCTTCTGGCGCGCACTGCGTTTCGCGAGCAGTCCAATGCCTCCGAGGAAGTGGCCCAGTCCCTTGGTGCCGGGGCATTTGCCCGGTTCCGACGGGTGGGGCTTCCTTTGGCGCGCCCGGCGATTGCGGCGGGGGTGGCCATCGTGATGATGGAGACCGTCAATGATTTCGGAACCGTTGATTATTTCGCGGTACAGACCCTGACCACCGGAATTTTCAGTGTTTGGCTGGAAAGCAATAATGCCGGGGGTGCGGCCCAGATTTCATCGCTGGTGCTGGGCCTGGTCATTCTTTTGGTGGTGATGGAGAAACTGTCGCGCAAGCGCACGAAATTCTTCAACCAGACCCGCCGTCACCGCCCGGTTGAACGGGTGATGTTGACGGGCGGGTTGGCCTGGGGGGCAACGGCGCTTTGTCTGGTGCCGCTGTTGGTCGGGTTTGTTCTGCCCGGATCGGTCATTCTGAGCCATGCGTTGGACAGCGCAACCCGGTGGAGCGATCCGGCCCTGTTGAGGGCGCTTGGCAATACGCTGACCGTGGGCGGGATTGCGGCGGTGGTGACGGTTCTTGCGGCGGTGTTTCTGGTTTACGGTGTGCGCCTGTCGGGGCACCGGTTGCCACGGGTTCTGATGCCGCTGACCACGATCGGATATGCCGCGCCGGGGGCGGTTCTGGCGGTGGGGATTCTGATCCCGCTGGCGGTGATCGACCATGGGCTTGCGGATCTGGTGGAAACCACGACCGGCCATGATATCGGCCTGATCCTGACCGGATCGGCCTTTGCGCTTGTGCTTGCCTATTGCGTGCGTTTCTTTGCCATTGCCCAAGGCGCGGCGGACGCGGCCATGGGGCGCGTGGCACCCAGCCTGCCCATGGCCGCGCGGTCGTTGGGACGGGGGCAGGGGCGCACTTTGATCGAAATCTATTTCCCGCTGATCCGCGGGTCGATCGGGTCGGCCCTGCTGTTGGTGTTCGTGGATAGCGTCAAGGAATTGCCCGCCACGCTTTTGCTGCGCCCGTTCAACTATGAAACGCTGGCGACCCGGGTGCATGATCAGGCCAGCCTTGAAAATCTGAGTGATGCGGCCCCTGCCGCGCTTTTGATTTCGCTGGTCGGGCTTTTGGCGGTGGGGCTTCTGGCCCGCGCAAACCATTAAAGCGTCCTGCCAATCAGGATGATCACGGAGGGCGGGTAAGCCCTGTCTCGCGCCTGTGCCACGCGCTTCTGCCCATGCCTTTTTGTCCCCGCAAAGTTCCGGCAAAGTTCCGGCAAAGGAAAACCCCCTTCGCGCGGGGCGAAGGGGGTCAGGTCAACGCCTCAACACAAGCCTGTGTGGGTTGCTATGCGGGTTACTTTTCCGGGATCAATCCCCGTGGGCTGAACCTGAGCACCAGCAACAGGATCACACCCATGGTCAACAGCCGCATATGCGCCGCGCTGTCGATCAGGTGCAGGCGCAGGGCGCTGTCTTCGGCCATGCCCGAAGTGATCAGCACCATGAGGTCCGGTCCCCAGGCCTCGACCTTGGTATAAAGGTAATAGATCAGGAACCCGCCCAGCACGGCACCAAGGTTGTTGCCCGAGCCCCCCACGATCACCATCACCCAGATCAGGAACGTATAGCGCAGGGGTTGATAGGAGCCGGGTGTCAGTTGCCCGTCCAGCGTGGTCATCATCGCCCCGGCAATGCCACAGATCGCAGAGCCCAGCACAAAGATCTGAAGGTGGCGGCGGGTCACGTTCTTGCCCATGGCTTCGGCGGCCACCTCGTTGTCGCGGATTGCGCGCATCATGCGGCCCCAAGGGCTGTGCAGCGCCCGTTGGGCCGCGATCAGCAGCAGGATCAGCACGGTGGCAAAGAGGCAGGTGTAGCCCAGCTTGACCGCAAGGGTCGAGGCCGTCACCGGATCAAGCCCCAGCGCATCCGCGCGGGCGATGAAGCTTTCGCTTTGCTGCAAATCCACCTCGTAAGGCACCGGGCGGGGCAGGCCGACCACGTTTTTGACTCCACGCGCCAGCCAGTCTTCGTTTTTCATCACCGCAACGATGATCTCACCGATCCCCAGCGTGGCAATGGCAAGATAGTCGGAGCGCAATCCAAGCGCGGTTTTCCCCACCAGCCACGCCGCCCCGGCCGCCAGTAATCCACCAATGGGCCATGCGAACAGCACGGGCAGGCCAAGACCGCCGATATTGCCGGTGACGGCCGGGTTGATGGCTTCGACCGCCATAACGCCGGGGTCCAGAACGGCGCGGTAAAGGAAGAACCCGCCCAGCAGGATGGCCAACAAGGCCAGCCCCCGCAGACGGCCCGTCAGCCGACCATAGGCCAGCACGGCCGCTGCGATGGTCACCGCCCCCAGCAGAAGTGCGGCGATGATGCGGAATCCACCCGCCGTCCAGGCCTCGGCCACGGGGGGCGTCGAGGTCAGCACAACCGCCAGCCCGCCAAGCGCCACAAAGCCGACAACCCCGACATTGAACAATCCGGCAAAGCCCCATTGCAGGTTGACCCCAAGCGCCAGCAGCGCCGAGATCAGGCCAAAGTTGATGATCCCAAGGGCCGAGTTCCACGACACGAACAGCCCTTCGCCAACCAGCAACAGTGCCATGCCCATGAACAGAAGCGATTTCTTCATATTGTCGCTCATGCCGGTGCTTTTCATCGCTTGATCGCTCATACTGATTTCCCTTTGAAGATGCCCGTGGGCCTGAACAACAGCACGGCGATCAGGATTACAAAGCTGACCGCGAATTTATAGTCGGTGGACAGAAGCTGAACCAACCCGTCCGGTTCAAGCGGTTCGGGCAGCATGTATTTCAACACTTTTTTCCACGCATAGGTGATTGTCACCTCGGAAAACGCGATGATGAAACCGCCCGCGATCGCGCCCAGCGGATTGCCAAGCCCGCCAAGGATGGCCGAGGCAAACACGGGAAGCAGCAACATGAAATAGACGAAGGGTTTGAACGTCTTGTCCAGCCCGTAAAGCGTGCCCGCAATGGTGGCCAGCGCGGCAACGATCAGCCAGGTATACATGACCACCCGTTCCGGGTTGATCCCGGACAGCAACGCCAGGTCTTCGTTATCCGAATAGGCGCGCATGGATTTGCCCGTGCGGGTGCGGTTCAGGAACCAGAACAACAGCGCCACAACGATGATCGCTGTCACGATGGTCAACCCCTGGGTGGTTTTCAACGCCAAGCCTTCGCGCAGCCCGGTCAGCTGTTTGAATTCGCGCACCGAGATGATGAACCGTTCGCCATCGGCGAATTTCTGGTCATTGGGGCCGATGATGAACCGCACAAGCCCGTTCATGATGAACATCACGCCCATGGAGACAATCACAAGGATCACCGGTTTTGCCCTTTGCTGGCGATAGAACCGATAAACCGCCCGGTCGGTGATCAGGACAAGCGCCATACAGCCCAGAATGCCAAAAGGCAGGGCCAGCAAGGCGGTGGGCAGCGGCCCGGCGGAGATGCCCATGGATTGCAGGAGCCAGGTGACCAGCACCACGAGCATCGCGCCAAAGGCCATGGTGTCACCGTGGGCAAAATTGGAAAACCGCAGGATGCCATAGATCAGCGTCACCCCAAGCGCCCCCAGCGCAAGCTGGCTGCCATAGGTGATGGCGGGGATCAGGACGAAGTTGGAAAGCACCACGAGGGCGTTGAGAAAATCCACTCAGAGCACTCCTTTGTCAGTGTGTGTGGGGGCCAGCGGGTGGGCAGGCAGAGAGGCCGGAAAGGTGAGAAAAAGAGCGAGCGCAAGGGGTTTCATTCAAAGGCTCCGTTACAATGGCCGAGATAGGTGATGACCTGTGGCCCGTCATTGGAATGTGTCGAAAGCCGCGCGGTGTCTCGTGTGGTTGACATCAGGTATGCCGCGCCGCTTCCGCTGGCGAACAGGGTGATCAGGCTGTCGGTTCGCGTGACGGTCAGGATGGTGAGGTCACCGAATTCGGTCGAGACCCGTTTTTCGGCCAGATTCACGTCAATGGCAAACCCGGCATCGCCACAGGCCTCGGCTTCGTAGCATTCCGTGGGGAAGCTACAGGGAAAGGCCAGTGCGGGGGCGGGCAGGGCGAGCGTCAAGAGCGCAGCAGCGAGGGTCCGGATCATCATGTGGCGCTCTCCTGATATTGGCCGGTACATTGGCCGGTATACCGTTTGCCGCGATTGCCGGTGTATTGGAACCTGCCGTCCGGGCGCAGCTCAAGCGCGTGGTTGCCCCCGAAATGGGGCAGTTCCCAGCGGATCGCATCGGCCAGAACAAGCTTGCGTGCCGTGTAAGGCCCCTGACGGTCGATCCAGAGCCACCCGTCCCCGTCCAGCCGCACCGACAGGGTCGAGGGCGCACACATGTTCACCGCGTCCCCCCGGCATTGCCGGTCGGCAACACAGGACAGGTCTGCCAACACGGTCGATGGCATCAGCACCGCCGCGAGGGTGAGCGCGTGGATATGTCCGCTCCGCGCCATGACTTATCCTCCAAGGAAGCTCTGGCGGACGTCGTCGTCGGCCAGCAGGTCCTTGCCGCTTCCGGTATGGGCATTGGCCCCTTGCACCAGAACATAGCCGCGATCCGCGATTTCAAGCGCCTGGCGGGCGTTCTGTTCCACCATCAACACCGGCAATCCGGTGCGCGCCACTTCGATAATCCGGTCAAACAGTTCGTCCATGACAATGGGGCTGACCCCGGCGGTGGGTTCGTCCAGCATCAGAACCTTGGGCTGGGTCATCAGCGCGCGGCCTACGGCGACCTGTTGACGTTGACCGCCGGACAATTCGCCCGCCGCCTGATGGCGTTTGTCGCGCAGGATCGGGAACAGGTCATAGACCTGTTCCATTGTCTCGCGAATATCGTCGCGGCGGATGAACGCGCCCATTTCAAGGTTTTCTTCCACGGTCATCGAGGTGAAGATATTGTGGGTCTGGGGCACAAAGCCCATGCCCTTTTGCACCCGTGCCTGGGGCGACAGCGCCGAGATGTCTTCGCCATCCAGCTTGACCGAGCCCTGGCGCAGGTTCAGCATTCCAAACACCGCCTTCATGGCGGTGGATTTTCCGGCACCGTTGGGGCCGACGATCACGGCGATTTCGCCCGGGTTCACCGCAATCGTGCAATCATGCAGGATGTCCGGCCCGCTCTTGCCATAGCCTCCGGTCATCGAGTCGCCGATCAGGAAAGGGGTGCCGGGCGCGGGCGTCGCTTTACCATGCAGCCCGGTGGGAATTTCCCGCGCCCCGCCGCCGGGATTGGTGATCGACGCGTCCTTGTTGCCACGGTCGTCTTGATAGGGGTTGCTGCTCATGTCAGGCTCCTTGCGACCGCTGGCAGAGGCCAGCGCAAATGGTTTCACAGCGAGGGAAGGCAGAAGTCAGAAAACAGGAAATCAGGGTCATGCACCTACCTTGTCCTTGTTTTTCAGCCCGGTGCCCAAATAGGCTTCGATCACCTGGTCATTGGCCTTGATCTCGTCCAGCGTCCCCTGCGCCAGCACCTTGCCTTCGGCCATACAGATCACCGGGTCACAGAGGCGGCCGATGAATTCCATGTCATGTTCGATCACGACAAAGGTATAGCCGCGTTCCTGGTTCAACCGCTTGATCGCATCGGCAATCGTGTAGAGCAGGGTGCGGTTCACACCTGCGCCCACTTCGTCGAGAAACACGATCCTGGCATCCACCATCATGGTGCGGCCAAGTTCCAGCAGCTTTTTCTGTCCGCCCGACACTTCGCCCGCTTTGAGATCGGCAATGTGACTGATGGTGAGGAATTCCAGCACCTCGTCGGCCTTGGCGCGCAGGGCGCGTTCTTCATCGGCGATGCGTTTGCGGCCAAACCAGGTGTTCCACAGGGTTTCCCCCGATTGCCCGTCCGGCACCATCATCAGGTTTTCGCGACAGGTCATCGAGCCGAATTCATGGGCGATCTGGAAGGTTCGCAGCAGCCCCTTGTGAAACAGTTTATGGGGCGGCAGCCCGGTGATGTCTTCGCCCTGCATCGTGACCGTGCCCGAGGTGGGGGGCAGAACCCCGGCGATGACGTTAAACAAGGTGGTTTTACCCGCCCCGTTGGGCCCGATCAGCCCGGTAATCGAGCCATCAGCGATTTCAAGCGTGGCCCCATCGACCGCGTGAAACCCGCCGAAATGCTTGTGCACGTCGCTTACGCGAATCATGTATCGTCCCCCGAAGTCACATGAATTATGTGATCTATTGTATTGAAACAGCCCGGATTTCTCCGGGCTGCTCCTGTGATTTCATGAATTGGATCAGCGGTACTTGGCCGTGGTGATCTTGCCCGCCTTGATTTCAATCTCGCGATATCCACCAGCGGCCTCACCGGGGCCGATCAGTTCAACAGCAGTGGCACCGACATAGTCGATGTCCTTGCCCGCCGCGATCAGTTCAAGCGCCTTGCCAAGCTCACCGGCGGCGATTTTTTCGCCCGGTGCGTTGGCCACGTCCATGACCTTGGCCGAATAGGCCTTGGGATCGGTCGAGTTCGCCGCCTGCATCGCCAGCATGATCAGCGCCGCCGCGTCATAGCTTTCGCCGACGTAAGGACCCGACGCGTCCACACCGGTGGCGGCCACTTTGGCCACGATCATCGAGGCGTCCGCAGCGTCGCTGCCGGGCACGGTGCCGATCGAGCCGTCGATTTCATCGCCGAAGTTGGCTTCCAGCGCGGAACCGATCATGCCATCGGGCAGGGCAAAGGTGTCAAATGCACCGGTGTCCAGTGCGGCGCGGATCACGCCGGGGCCACCCTGGTCCACATAACCGGCAACCACCAGCGCGTCACCACCCGCAGCGGCCAGCGTGGCAACTTCCGCCGAATAGTCGGCCTTGCCGTCTTCGTGCGCGGTAACGGCGGTGACTTCACCCCCTAGCGCCTTGTAAGCGGCGGTGATGCTGTCCGACAGGCCTTTGCCATAGTCGTTGTTGGTATAGGTCACGGCGACCGATTTGATGCCACGTTCGATCAGCACATTGGCCAGCACCTCGCCCTGGCGGGCATCGGAGGGCGCGGTGCGGAAGAACATGCCGTTATCTTCGGCCGTGGACAGGCCAGGCGACGTAGCCGAGGGCGAGATCATAACCATGCCGTTTGGCACGGCCACATTGGCCAGAATCGCGCCGGTCACACCCGAGCAATCCGCGCCCATGATGCCCGACACGCCTTCGGCGGTGATCAGGCGTTCGGCAGCGGCGCTGGCTGCAGCCGCGTCCACACAGGTCGAGTCGGCGCGTACCGGCATAACCTTGGCGCCGCCCATCAGTTTGCCGCTGTCGCTGACTTCCTGAATCGCGACTTCGGCACCGCCCGCCATGGCGGGGGTCAGCGATTCGATGGGGCCGGTAAAGCCCAGGATGATTCCAAGTTTGACTTCGTTATCGTGGCTTCCGGCGAATGCGGAACCGGCCATCAGCGCAGTTGTGGCCGAGGCCATAAGCAGCTTTTTCATGTTTTTCTCCCATATTGGAACATTAGGTCCGAAGCGGAGCCTATTCTGAGCGCACGGAAAAGAAAAGAAAGAAGATGACCAAATCCTGCTATGTAAGGGTTGAAAGGCAGGAGGTCCTTTAATGGTTCGGGTTGTGGTGTTTCTTTTGAAGGCATTTGCATTTGCGTCACTTGGCCTTTGCGTCACTTGGGTCGTTCGTGACGTCGGGCGAGGCGCAAAGCCCCTTTGGGGCCGTGTGGATCGAGAAACACGCAGAGGGATTCGTGGAGCCCTGGTTGATCGGGTATTTGCCCGACGGGTCGATCCTGCGCATTTCTGTCGATGGATCGGGCGCGAAGATCAGGGAAGGCACCGGCAAACCGGGGATGGAGCAGCCCGTGTTCTACTGGGACCCGTCGGTTGCGCCATCGGGGTTTGCCATTCACGATGGCAAAGGGTGGCCCCGGGCGCGGGGACTCATGTGCGTGGGGTCGTTGAAATTCGATCACATCGCCATACTGCCCCCGATGGCACCCGGGAAATCGGGAAGATTGCAACGCGGGGCACCGCGCGGGTGTGGGATATGCGGCAGGGGCCACAAGGCGCAATCCGGTCCCTGTCGGAAGACCGCAGATCGCTTTACCGGATCAACCCCTGATCGGGACCCTGAGCCGCGATGCCGCGCGGGCAAGGGCGGTGATCCCGTCCCAGTCACGCGCCGCGATCAGGGATTCGGGCGCAACCCAGCTTCCGCCCACACAGCGGGTGTTGGGCAGGGACAGATAGCTGTCCACGTTCCCCGGAGACACACCGCCGGTCGGGCAAAAGGTGATCTGGGGCAGGGGCGCGCCGATGGCTTTCAATGCGGGGGCACCGCCCGCGCTTTCTGCGGGAAAGAACTTCTGAACGCGATAGCCACGCTCGAGCAGGCGCATCGCTTCGCTTGCCGTGGCCGCGCCGGGCAAAAGCGGCAGGTCGGCGGTTTCACATGCTTCCAGCAACCTGTCAGTCGCGCCGGGGGAGACCGCGAATTTGCCGCCGACCTGTTTCACGGCGGTGACGTCCCGGGGGGTCAGAACGGTTCCGGCACCCACCACCCCGCCCGCCACGCCCGCCATGGCGGCCATGGCGTCCAAAGCGACCGGGGTGCGCAGAGTGACCTCCAGAACAGGCAATCCGCCCGTAACAAGCGCGGTAGCCAGCGGCACGGCGTCGGCCAGATCCGTAATCACCAGCACCGGGATCACCGGGGCAAGGGAACACAGGCGCAGGGTTGCGATGCTGATTTCTTCGGGGGTCATGGGGTATCTTTCAGGTTTCTTTGACGGGCGTGGCCAGAGGGTTGGCCAGAGGCGCGACCGGGGGGGTAAACAGGGGCGACGCTCCGGTTGTGGCTTGGGAGGCATGGGCGCGGAACAGGGCGAACAATTCGCGCCCCGTTCCGGTGTGTTGGGCGCTCAGATCCGCGGTCACGGGGGGGCGGTCATCAAATCCGTCCGCCATAACCTCCAGCACACCGTTTTCGGCATCCAGCCGGATGACATCCCCATCGCGAATGCGCGCGAGGGGACCGCCCGACAGGGCCTCGGGGGCGATATGGATGGCCGCCGGGATTTTGCCCGACGCGCCGGACATGCGCCCGTCGGTCACCAGAGCCACGCGCAATCCGCGATCCTGCATCACGCTTAGCACCGGGGTCAGCCCATGGAGTTCCGGCATCCCGTTGGCCTGTGGCCCCTGAAACCGCAGAACGATTACGGTGTCGTCGGTCAACTCTCCTGCGTTGAATGCGTCTTTCACCGCCTCTTGGGTTGCAAATACCCGTGCGGGGGCCTCAATCAGCCGGTGGCCGGGTTTGACGGCGGAAATCTTGATGATGCCCTGACCAAGGTTGCCGGTCAGATGCGCCAGCCCGCCGGTGGGCTGGAACGGATCGGAAACAGGGCGCAGGATGCGGGTGTTCAACGAGCGCGTGGGCGCGGGGGTCCATGTCAGCGCGCCTTCGCCAAGTTTTGGTTCCTGGCAATACGCCTCAAGCCCCTTGCCCAACAGGGTGGTTACGTCGCTGTGCAGCAACCCGGCCCCCAGCAATTCGCGGATCATGTGCGACATGCCCCCGGCGGCGTGGAAATGGTTCACATCAGCCAGTCCGTTGGGATAAACGCGGGCGATCAGGGGGACAATCGCGCTGAGTTCGGCAAAGTCTTCCAGTGTCAGAATGATCCCGGCCGCGCGCGCCATGGCGGGCAGGTGCAGCACGAGGTTTGTGGAGCCGCCCGTGGCCATCAGCCCCACCATACCATTCACAAAGGCCCGTTCGTCCAGCACATCGTAAAGCGGGGTATACATGTCCCCCAAGGCGGTGCGGTCCAGAACGGTGCGGGTGCTGGCCCGGGTCAGCGCGTGGCGCAGATCGGTGTCGGGGGGCACAAAGGAGGCCCCGGGCAGGTGCAGACCCATGATCTCCATCAGCATCTGGTTGGTGTTGGCCGTGCCATAAAACGTACATGTGCCCGGCCCGTGATAGGCGGCCATTTCAGCGGCCATCAAGGCAGCGCGGTCCACTTCACCAGCGGCGAACTTCTTGCGCACTTCGGCTTTTTCATCATTGGGAAGCCCCGAGGGCATGGGACCGCCGGGCAGGAACACGGTGGGCAGGTGACCAAACCCGGCGGCGGCCATGACAAGGCCCGGCACGATCTTGTCACAGGTGCCAAGATACGCGACGGCGTCAAAGGTGTTGTGGCTCAGCGCAACCGTGGCAGAGAGTGCAATCACGTCGCGGGAAAACAGCGAAAGCTCCATGCCATCCGTCCCCTGGGTTACCCCGTCGCACATGGCCGGAACGCCACCTGCCACCTGAGCGGTTGCCCCCATGTCGCGCGCTACAGATTTGATCAGGTCGGGATAGGCGGCAAAGGGCTGATGCGCCGAAAGCATGTCGTTATAGGCGGTGATGATCCCGAGGTTGGGCGCGCGCGTGGTGGCCAGCGCGGTTTGATCCTGTGGCACACCGGCATAGGCGTGGGCCTGGTTTGAACAGCCCAGATGCGCCCGCGCAGGCCCTTCGTGCCCTGCCGCCCGCATTCGATCAAGATAGGCGCGGCGGGTGGGGGAGGACCGATCCATGATCCGCTGGGTGACCCTGGCAACCGTGGCATTCAACGTCATCTCGGGCTCCTGTCTGCTGTGCGGCGTTGTCCGGCATGTCCCTGAGGGCATATGACGGTGCCGTTGCTGTCCTAGCAGCTTGGGTTAGCGCAAACAAGCTGGGGGCAATCATTGCGCGCCCGGCGATTGACCCGTCAATGCGCCCGGTAATGCGCGCCGCGAAACCCGGGGAAGTCTTGGGAACCCGGGGTTTGTTGCCGAAACGGCGCAGTATTGAAGGTCTGGGCGAAACAATACCCTGAATTTCCCGATAATTTGCCCAAGTTTTGTCTCAATTCCCACGCATCCTGGCCCCCATAGAGGCATGGGCGCAATCCGACACCGGATCAAAAAAAAACGCGGAAGCCGCCTAGAACCGAAGGAGAAAGAGCATGAAAACTGTTCGAGCCGTTGCAATGATCATTATGGGGCTGACCACAGCCGGATGTGCATCCATGGATGTGGCATCGCGAAACGCGCCGTATGAGGCGCCGAATTCTGCTATAATCGCCCCCGCCATGAAGGTGGAAAGCTATCAGGTCCGTGTGCCGCGCGAACTGAAAGTGTCTGAGGCCAACCTGTATTACCCCCCGGGCGATATCGTCTGGCGCGGGGAGCCGTTGGGGGATCGCCACGTTCAGGTACAGAAGATTTTCGAAGGGGCCATGGCCAATGCCATTCCCAGCACCGAAACCGGTGTGCCGGTTCTGGTGGATGTTGAAGTGACCCGGTTTCACGCGCTGACCGAAAAGGCGCGCTATACCACCGGCGGGGTGCATTCGATAAGCTTCAAGATCAACTTTCTGAACCCTGAAACGCTTCAACCCGTGACCGAGGGCCGTGTGGTCAAAGCCGACCTGAAAGCTTTTGGCGGGGCGCGGGCCATTGCCGCCGAACGCAACGGTGTGACCCAGAAAAAGCGCATCAGCGCCCACCTGACCAACGTTCTGCGCACCCAGATGGGAGGGGAAACGCAAGAGCAGGTGATCGCCACCAAACCGATCAGGGTTGTTCCCGAAACGCCCGTCGTAACGCGCAACCTGACTCCGCTTGAAAGCGGAGACCGGACAAACGGTTTGTTCTGAGCCTTTTCTTTCAGAACCGATTTACGTTAAGGGGATGGCATGATGTCGTCCCCTTATCCTATTGTTCGCCTGAAACCGAAATCCGATGCCCGCAAAATCCGGCATGGCGCGCCCTGGGTGTTTGCCAATGAACTGGTGACAGACCGGCGTACCAAGGCGCTTGCACCCGGTGCGCTGGCTGCGCTGGAAGATGGTGAGCGCCGCCCGCTTGGTGTTGTTACTGTCAATACAGGATCGAAAATCATCTGTCGCATGTTGGACCGCGATCCCGAGGCCCGGATCGGCCGGGCGTGGTTTGAAACCCGGATTGGCCGCGCGCTTGACATGCGCGCCCGGCTTTACGCGACCCCGTTTTATCGGTTGGTCCATGCCGAGGCGGATGGGCTGCCCGGTGTTATCATTGACCGGTTCGGCGATATCTGTGTGATCCAACCCAATGCGGCCTGGTCCGAGGTGTTGCTGGACGAGCTGACTGCGGCTCTTGTCTCGGTCACCGGCGTGACCTGTGTCATCAAGAATGCCAGCGGGCGGGCGCGTCAGCTTGAGGGGCTTGAGGACGGGCAGGAGGTCTTGGTTGGCACAGCCCCCACCGCGCCCGTGCCGGTGGAGATGAACGGGGCCACCTATATGGCCGACCTTATGGGGGGGCAGAAAACCGGGCTGTTTTTCGATCAGCGTCCGAACCATCACTTTGCCGCCTCGCTGGCGCGGGGGGCGCGGGTTCTGGACGTGTTTTCCCATGTGGGTGGGTTTTCTCTGGCCTGTCTGGCGGGGGGCGCAGAGCAGGCATTGGCCGTGGATGGGTCCGAGCCGGCGCTGAAGCTTGCGCGTCAGGGGGCCAAAGCCGCGGGGCGTGCCGACCGGTTTGACACCCGGCGTGGAGATGCGTTTGACACGTTGGCCAGGCTGTCCGAAGAGGGGGCCGAGTTTGACGTGGTGATCTGTGATCCCCCGGCCTTTGCACCGTCAAAACAGGCGCTGGATGCCGGGTTGCGCGCCTATGAGCGTGTGGCGCGGCTGGCTGCGCCACTGGTGGCACCGGGGGGATACCTTGGGCTGTGCTCCTGTTCCCACGCCGCCGATTTGAACAGGTTTCGGGGCGCGTCGATCCGGGGGATCGGGCGGGCAGGGCGACAGGCCCAGTTGATCCATACCGGTTTTGCCGGGCCAGACCATCCGTTGTTGCCGCAACTGGCCGAGAGCGGCTATCTCAAGTCCCTCTTTTTCCGGCTGTGAAGGCGCTTCTGGATACCTGTGTTCTGTATCCCACGGTGATGCGTCAAGTGTTGCTGGGCGTGGCCCGGACCGGGGCGTTCACGCCCCTGTGGTCCGAGCGCATTCTTGACGAATGGGCGCGGGCGGCGGTCAAGCTGGGCCCCGAGGGCGAGGCACAGGCGCGTGGCGAAGTGGCGATGATCCGCGCCCATTGGCCGGGGGCGTCCGTGACGTGGAAACCGTCCTTGGAAACCCGCCTGTGGTTGCCGGATCCGGCGGATGTGCATGTCCTGGCGGCCGCGATTGCCGGATCCGCAGATGTGATCGTGACGATGAATGCCAAGGATTTTCCGCGCAATACCCTGGCCGAGGAAGGTCTTTCACGTGTGGACCCGGATGGATTCCTGCACGGGTTCTGGCAGGCTGATGCCGACCGGGTGGTCCCGGTGGTGGTCGATGTCCTGACCACGGCGCGGCGTCTTTCAGGCGAGGACTGGACCCTGCGCAGCCTGTTGAAGAAGGCCCGTTTGCCACGATTGGCCAAGGCTGTGTCAGCGGTGTTGGATGAACCGGCCCATAGGACCTAAAGATTTTCCAGTTATTGTTGGATCACAGCAAGAACTGGAAACGCTCACAGTCCTGGTATGTTGCGCGGCGTTTCCACATCACGCTGAGTCAACGTCATGCGGAAACGCTTTAACCCCACCTGGCCGACAGTTTTTCAATCCTGGCGATCCGCTCCTGCGTCTTGGGATGGCTCATCAACCATGCCGGTGCCGTGCCATGGTTGCTTTGGGTCAACGCCGCAAGTTTTTCAAACAGTGAAATCTGGGGGGTGGTGCCAATCCCGGCCTTGGTCAACAGGGCGGCGGCATATTCATCCGCCTCGTATTCGTCCGAGCGGGACAGGCGCGCCGCCAGCATGGTGGTGACCAGACTGGCCAGCCACGGGCCGACCCCGGGAATAAACCGGCCCAACACCATGGACAGCGCGGTGCGCAGCGCATTCTGGCCCGAAAAATCAATCATGCGTCGCCGCGAATGCCCCAGGGCCACATGCCCCAGTTCATGGGCGATGACACTTGCGATTTCTTCCGCGCTGACCTCTCCGGCGTTGTATTTTTCGTAAAACCCGCGTGTCAGGAAAATCCGCCCATCCGGCGCGGCCAGCCCGTTGACCGGAGCAATTTCGTAAAGATGCACCCGGATGCGCGGCAGGTCCAGTGCCCGGGCCATCCGGTCGAGAACGGGTTTCAGGCCGGGATCCGCCAGTTCGGTGGATTTCTCGTCCAACTCACGGGCGGTGCGCCATGCGGAAAAGCGATACATGGCGACGCCGTATATCAGGGCAAGGAGGATCGGGGCAAAGCGGAGCATGGGGGTGATATGGGGGGAAATGTCGGTTTGGGCAAGGGGGCTTGGCGGGGTGCGCGCGGCGTGTCAGGGTGCGATCCATGACAGAACCTTATGAACTTGATCATGGATATGGCGGCGGGGCGCGGCTTGGGCTGATTGTGCTGTCCACGGACGAAACGCTGGAAGGCGAGGCGCGCGAGGTGGTGACGGGGCGGCCTGTCAACCTGTTGCACGCCCGGATCCCGTCGCAACCTGATGTGACGCCCGCATCGCTGGAGACCATGGCCGGGCACATGACCCAAACGGCGGCGTTGCTTCCCGAGGGGCTGGATGTTGTTGGCTATGGCTGCACTTCCGGGGCAACCATTATTGGCCCGGAGCGGGTGGAGGATCTGGTCAAACAGGGCTGTGGCGCGGCCCGTGTGACAAACCCGCTCACCGCTGTGATCGAAGCGCTGCACGCGGTGAACGCGCGGCGGATTGCGTTCGTTTCGCCCTATGTGGCTGAGGTGAACGCCCCCATGCGCGCGCGGCTGGCCGAAGCGGGGTTTGAAACGGTGGCCGAGGCCAGCTTTGCCCAAAGCGACGATTGGATCGTGGCGCGGATCACCGAATTTTCGACACGGACTACAGTGGAAAGGGTTGTAAAATCAATGGATTGCGACGCTGTGTTCACAAGCTGCACCAACTTGCGAAGCTTTGGGATTATCGAACAGATCGAGGCCAGCCTGGGCGTGCCCGTCATATCCTCGAACCTCGCCCTGTTGTGGCATATGCTGGTGCTGTCCGGCGTCGACGCCACCGGCTGGGGGCCGGGGCGGTTATTTCAGCTTTAGCGGGTCAGCTCTTTCATACCCTCTTCGATCCCTTTCAGGGTCATGGGCACCATGCGGCTTTCAAAAATCTCGCGGATCATGCCGATGGAATGGGTGTAATCCCAGTATTTCTCGGGCACCGGGTTGATCCACATGTGGCTGGGCCACTGATCCCGGGCGCGTTCCAGCCAAACCTGACCGGATTCTGCGTTCCAATGTTCATTCGCCCCGCCCGGATAGGCGATTTCATAGGGCGACATCGAGGCATCCCCGACGAAGATGCATTTGTAATCCGGCCCATAGGTGCGCAGCACCTCATGGGTGGGCGTCTGGGCGTCCCACCGGCGTGCATTGTCGCGCCACACCCCTTCGTAAAGGCAATTGTGGAAGTAGAAATATTCCAGATGCTTGAATTCGGTTTTGGCGGCTGAAAACAACTCTTCTACCACCTTGATATGAGGGTCCATGGATCCGCCCACATCAAGAAAAAGCAGAACCTTGACCGCATTGCGCCGCTCGGGGCGGGTTTTCACATCAAGATAGCCGTGTTCCGCAGTGGCGCGAATGGTGCCGTCAAGGTCCAGTTCATCATGTGCCCCGTCCCGCGCCCAGCGACGCAGGCGTTTGAGCGCCACCTTGATGTTGCGGGTGCCCAATTCGACATCGCCATCCAGGTTCTTGAACTCGCGCTTGTCCCAGACCTTGACCGCGCGCTGGTGGCGCGACTTGTCCTGACCGATCCGCACCCCTTCGGGATTATACCCATACGCCCCGAAAGGGGAGGTGCCGGCAGTACCAATCCATTTGTTGCCGCCCTGGTGGCGACCTTCCTGTTCCTTTAACCGTTCTTTCAGCGTTTCCATGAGCTTGTCAAAACCACCCATGGCCTCGATCTCGGCCTTTTCCTCTTCGGACAGGTGTTTTTCGGCCATTTTTTCAAGCCAGTCGGCGGGGATGTTCACCGCCTCAAGGACGTCGCCCAGCTTGATGTTCTCAATGCCCTCAAAGCTTGCTGCAAAGGCGCGGTCGAACTTGTCGATATTGCGTTCGTCTTTCACCATCGCGCTGCGGGCAAGGTAATAGAATCCGTCAATGTCATATGTGACAAGACCGGCGCGCATCGCTTCCAGAAAGGTCAGGTATTCGCGAAGCGAAACGGGAAGACCTGCCTTGCGAAGGTTTTCGAAAAACGGCAGGAACATCGCGGATCACCCCATATTGCGCAGCACGATCAGGTTCAGAATCAGGAACAGGATCGCAAAAGCGATGCCGTAGGCGGCACCATATTGCAATATATCCAGTGTTTTGCCCTTGCGTCGTTTGGCCTGAACGGCACCAAAAATCGCGCCGATCAAAAATCCGGTCAGAACCATCATAGGTTTCCGCGTCTCCCTTTCAGCGGATTGAGCGACCCGATTTCGCGCAGTTTTGCACGTACGGCCCAGTCCGCGCCGAACCCGTACCGTGCCCAGCCCAGACTGTCCATACGCACATGGCTCGCTTCGGAGGCACGGCCCGAGATTTCAAGTGCCTCGGCGCGCAGCAACATAAGGGTGGACAGCAGCGCCGCGTTTTCGTGGCGCGATGCGGTCGGAATGGCGCGGTTCACCATCGCCAGGGTGGATTTCCCATCGCCCTGGGCCAGCGCATGGGCGGCCAGTTGCGAGGATACATAAGCGCGGTGCAGGCCGGTCGACGGGCTGGTGGCATAAAAATGATCCGCCGCGCGGAAATGCGAAAGGGCCGCGTCAGGATCGGACGCCGCGTTCAGACGGCCCATGGCGTAATGGGCAAAGGCGCGGCGGTGGTCCTGCCAGCCCAGAGATTGGGCAATGGACAGGGCCTTTTTCGCGGCTACCTTGCGTTGGGTGTGGCTGGTGCCCGGACCAAGCGCGGTCTGGATCGCGTCGATCCAGCTGCGCGGCGTGGGGGCAGGGCGGCGGGTCGCGGCCCGTTCGCCACGGGGGTTCAGACGGGCAAGGATTGCAGGCAGGCGCGCCGCCACCTGACGTTTAGTCATTCCGTTGGACAGGGCCGGATCGTAATAGGCGCGGAGGATCAACATGTCGAATCCGGTCAGAACCGTGTGGACGTTATCATCGTTGAACACCGAATCCGGCAGGCGATAGAGATCGTTCAGCGGCCCAACGGCCTGGGCCAGCTCTTCGTGCAGGCAATCGCGCACCTCTTGCGGGCTGGCATCGTTGGGGACGAACACGGCAAGCCGTTCGCGTTTACGCAACAGACCCCAGTTCGATTTCTGGCTGCGCCGTGCCGCGCGGTATTGTGAGATGTCCGAAATGTTGGGCACAACGAAACAGGCGGCATGGGGCAGGTTACGCCGGATGTCGGCGCGGCTGACCGCCTGAACCGTGATATTGGCGTTCGGATCATTGGTCATCGAGATCGGCAAACGCGCTTCGGTCTGCATCCGACGCACCAGCCGGGCAAGATCAGGCAGGAGCGTGGGCGACGGATCGCCCGTGACACGCACGGTGATCGGCGTTTCGAACCGGGTCAGGACAGGCAGATCGCGCCCGGATTCCAACCGAAAGGTGAGTTCAAGGAAATCACGGGCGATATCGCGGTTCGAGCGCGCCGGAGAACTGGGCGAAGGCGATGTGAAATTCTTGATCGGGGGCAGGGAGGACACGGGTTCGGGGCGCGAGGCCCGCGTCGCCGTTTCCGGTATTCCGCCCGGCATACATCCCACCAGCAAAAGGAAGATCGGCAGCAGCTGGTTACGCATGAGGCATCCCCTTGTCTGTCACCGGGCCAGTGGTCAGGCCAGCGCTCGGACCAGAGTGGGCCATCCCGGGACCGAGGGCTGCGTTCAGACAGAGATATGTGCGCCGCCCTGAGCACACAGGCATGTCAAGCCGTGCGCGGGAAGGAGAGAGGGGTGTTGCACCCAAAGAGCAGCAAACTACGCGCATTCTGCGCGGCATGGGGGGGCGTGTCCCGGTCATTTCTTGCCTCAGCATCATTCTTGATGGTTGGACTTTCGCCAACCTTCCTGTCGTGCTTAAGGAGCAATTAAGGCAAAAACGTGGCTTTTGCATCGAGCGGTCTGCGCATTTAACAATATACGGTATATATCTTTTTAAATCAATAACTTGAGGTGGTGTATTTTGGCCACAACATCACGGGGATTCGCCAAGCGGAGGCGCAAATTACCGCTGATGGGGCTATTCATCCTCATCCTCCACAACAAATTCAAGCTCGCCGCGGGCCTGCAGTTCCCGGATCGCCGCAATGATGGTATTGATCGCTTCATTGCCATCTTTGGGCTTGATCTTGCCCGCCTCGCCGACCTCTTCGCGGATGGCATCGGCCATGCGTTTGGTCAGGTTGTTGAGGATGTATTCCGAGGCTTCTTTCATCGCCTCGTCTTCGCCGTTCATAGTAAAGGCCAGCGCGGTGATCAGAACGGCCTGATCCACCTCGCGCGTGATTTTGCCCACATCCAGCGGCTGGATCCGGGCCGGAATGTGATTGTAGGTAAAGATCGCCTTGCGCACTTTCTGGGCAAAATCCTCGTCATTTTCATCCAGCCCGTTCAGCACGTCGTCCCGTGTGAGTGCCTGACTGACATTCAGGATCGCGCCAAGCCGTTCCTCGGGACCCTCGTTGAAGGCGCGCGTGGGTTTCATTTCAATTTGCGCTGCCAGAGACAGGCCAATGCGGTCCACCGCCTCGGGCGTCACGGCTTCGGTCAGTGACATGGCATAGGTGATCCGCCGGGCATCGGGGCCGGGCAGGTGGCTGAGAAGTTCCGCCGCCTTGCTCACGTCAAGTTTGGAGAGCAGCACCGCCGCCACCTCGGTGCTTTCCCTTTCCAGGATCGGTTGCAGCTCTTCCACCGGCATGGAACGGATCATTTCCCACGGATCGCCGGTGCGGCGTACGCCCGCCTCTTTGCGCAGCCGCGCGGCGGTTTGCGGAGAAATCTTGCCATCCAGAGCGCTGAGCGCCCCGGCGAGACCGCGGGGAAAGGTCAGCCCCATCCGCTCCACTTCATCCGCGAATTCGGCCAGAACCTGTGCCAGCGTATCGCGATCCACATAACGCATCGCCCCCATCTGTTGCGTCAAATCGGTTTGCAGCTCTTCCGGCAACTGCGCCAAGGGCACTTCGGCCCCTTCGTTCAGCAGGAACCGTACGATGATTGCCGCCTTTTTGCGGGAATCAAGTGGTCCGCCCAGGGCGGAGGTGCGGGTAAGGGCAGGGGCAGGGCCGCGCGGTGCGGCAAGCGGGGTCAGATCGGACATGGTCACCCTTCGTTGTCTTTTGCCGCAATTTGACACGATAACGGTAAACAACGCCTTTAGCTCGCCCCGGTTTCGACAGTCTCGCACGATTTTACCTCAAACCGACCGGATTCCATACTTGCCCCAGAGGTCCTGCATTGTCATTCTTGCGCCCAAGAAGCTGGTTGAAATCCCCGTGCCAACACCCCAGATTAACGTTCAGGAAACGTGGAGATGCCTTGTGCTGCCTGAAACAGGGGCCGGGGGTCTTGCCAATAATGAAGGACTGAGCATGCAAGAGCCGTTGAATTCCTCCTATCCCGTGCTGCCGTTGCGCGACATCGTGGTTTTCCCCCACATGATCGTGCCGCTGTTTGTGGGCCGCGAAAAATCGGTGCGCGCTTTGGAAGAGGTGATGCAGGATGACAAGCAGATTCTGTTGTCGTCGCAGATTGACCCAAGCGTGGACGAGCCGACCACCGACGGGATTTACAAGGCCGGGGTTCTGGCCAACGTGCTGCAGTTGTTGAAGCTGCCCGACGGGACCGTCAAGGTTTTGGTCGAAGGGCAGGCCCGGGTGCGGATTGACGAGTTCCTTGAAAACGAAGAGTTTTTCGAGGCGCGCGCGGATTACCTGACTGAAATGCCCGGCGATGCCGCGACGATTGAAGCGTTGCAGCGCACCGTGGGCAATGAATTTGAACGCTATGCTAAAGTACGCAAGAACATCCCGGAAGAGGCGCTTTCGGCGGTGTCCGAGGCGACCGAACCAGCCAAGCTTGCCGATCTTGTCGCGGGTCATCTGGGCATTGAGGTGGACCAGAAACAGGAGCTTCTGGAAACCCTGTCCGTGTCCGAGCGGCTGGAAAAGGTGTACGGGTTGATGCAGGGCGAAATGTCCGTTCTGCAGGTCGAGAAGAAGATCAAAACCCGGGTGAAGTCCCAGATGGAACGCACCCAGCGGGAATATTATCTGAATGAGCAGATGAAGGCCATTCAGAAGGAACTGGGCGACGGGGAAGAAGGCCAGAACGAAGTGGCCGAGTTGGAATCCAGGATTGCGGAAACCAAGCTCTCTAAAGAGGCCAGGGAAAAGGCCGATGCCGAGCTTAAAAAGTTGAAAAACATGTCGCCCATGTCGGCCGAGGCCACGGTGGTGCGCAACTATCTCGACTGGATGCTTTCGATCCCGTGGGGCACCAAGTCCCGTGTCAAGAAAGACTTGAATAAAGCCCAGCAAGTTCTTGATTCCGATCACTATGGTCTGGAAAAGGTCAAGGAACGGATCGTCGAATACCTGGCTGTTCAACAGCGGTCCAAAAAGCTGAAGGGCCCGATCATGTGTCTTGTCGGCCCTCCGGGTGTCGGGAAAACGTCGCTTGGGAAATCTGTGGCCAAGGCAACGGGGCGTGAGTTCATCCGAATTTCCCTTGGTGGCGTGCGGGATGAAAGCGAAATTCGCGGACACCGCCGCACCTATATCGGGTCGATGCCGGGCAAGATCATTCAGGCGCTGAAAAAGGCGAAAACCACCAATCCGCTTATCCTGCTCGATGAGATCGACAAGATGGGGCAGGATTTCCGTGGAGATCCCGCGTCGGCCATGTTGGAAGTGCTGGACCCGGAACAGAACTCCACTTTCGTGGATCACTATATGGAGGTCGAATATGACCTTTCGAACGTGATGTTCCTGACCACCTCGAACAGCTATAACATGCCCGGGCCGCTACTTGATCGGATGGAGATCATCCCGTTGGCTGGCTATACCGAGGATGAAAAGCGCGAGATCGCGCGGCAGCACCTGATTGAAAAGCAGATCGCCAATCATGGGCTGAAGAAGGGTGAGTTCGAGCTGGAGGACAGCGCGCTGACGTCGATCATCCGCCATTATACCCGCGAGGCGGGGGTGCGGAACCTTGAACGCGAAATCGCCAAGGTTGCGCGCAAGGCGGTCACTCAGATCGTCAAAAAGGAAGCCACCGAAGTTGTCGTCACGGATGAAAACATCGAGGACTTCCTGGGTGTGAAGAAGTACCGCTATGGTCTGGCCGAAGAACAGGATCAGGTCGGTGTTGTCACCGGATTGGCCTATACCTCGGTCGGGGGTGAGTTGTTGAACATCGAAGCGTTGCGTCTTCCTGGTAAGGGGCGGATGAAAACCACGGGCAAGCTTGGCGATGTGATGAAGGAATCCATTGAGGCCGCGTCATCCTATGTCCGGTCCATCGCACCGGAAATTGGTGTGAAACCGCCGCAGTTCGAAAAATGGGACATCCACGTGCACGTGCCGGACGGGGCGACGCCCAAGGACGGCCCAAGCGCGGGGCTGGCCATGGTCACCTCGATTGTATCCGTGCTGACGGGAATTCCGGTTCGCAAGGATATCGCGATGACGGGAGAGGTGTCCCTGCGCGGGAATGCCATGCCAATCGGCGGGCTGAAGGAAAAGCTTCTTGCGGCGTTGCGCGGCGGCATCAAAACGGTTCTGATCCCGGAAGAAAACGAAAAGGATCTGGCCGACATTCCCGACAATGTGAAAGAGGGTTTGGACATCATCCCCGTCACTCACGTTTCGGATGTCTTGAAACGGGCGCTTGTTTCCGAGCCTAAGGCGATTGAGTGGGATGAAGAAGCGGAAGAAGCCGCCGCAGCGGCGCGGCTTGCAGAAGCTGGAGGGGCAGGGGCCACGGCCCACTGACTGGCCCACCTTGGCAGCATATCCAGTAAAACAGTCGCCACGCCCCTGGTTTCAGGGGCGTGGCGATCTATTTCAATTTGGAACAGTGGCTGAACAGGCTGCTGCCGTCAGATCCCCCAAGCTTATTTGACGGCAGTCGCGAACATGAGAACGCTCATGATCAAAAGCATGGCCGTAGCGGACATAGAAGATGTTGCGGAGGCGTGTTCCATCACGATGTCCTGTTCGACAATCGGGTCCGACAGCGAACCGGCATTGACAGAAGTGGTTGCCAGAACTGTGGCAAGTGCTGTGGCTGCGAAATAGCTTTTCATGATTACCCCCAAGGTGAATATATAAGTGCATATAGTGGGGATATGCTAAACATTGTATTAATAAATGCAACTCAGACTAGATATGGGCGTTAATCTTGGTTAAACTCAGAGTAACAAAAGCCAAAAAGAGCGAGGCACATATCATGGCAACGAGCAAACCCAAGTCCACCACGACGCGCAAAACCACATCGCGCACGACGGCGGCGAAAAAGACAAGCACCACCAAGGTGGCCGCGAAATCTGCTGTAAAAACAACAGCTAAGACGGCAAGAAGCACCGCTTCAAAAACCACGGCCTCCAAATCGACCCCGGTTACGGCCAAGGCCACGTCGGTGGCGAACGCGCCTGAACCTATGGTGGTGAACGAGATCGAAGCGGTGCTTGCCGGTCCGGTTTTGCGCAAGAAAGCCTTGATCGACGAGGTAACACAGCGGGCGGGAATCAAGCGGCGCGACGCAAAGCCGGCCGTTGATGCCGTGCTGGCGATTCTTGGTGAAGCGCTTGTCGAAGGGCGCGAATTGAATCTGCCGCCCATGGGTAAGATCAAGATTCGCAAAACCAAGAAAGTGTCCAACGGCACAATCATGCAGGCCCGCATCCGTCAGCCTGAAAAGGGACGCAACGCGGGCAAAGACCCTCTTGCAGAAGCTGCCGAGTAACGCTAAACCCGCACGGACGGGTGATTAGCTCAGTGGTAGAGCGCTTCGTTCACATCGAAGATGTCAGGAGTTCAAATCTCTTATCACCCACCAGGTTTCTGCGGATTTCATCGGGTTGCCGGGGAAATGGCATAGGAAAAGGGCGCTCCCGACGGGTGAGCGCCCTTTTCAATTTGTAGGCTGTCCGGTTCTGATGTTCCGGTTCCCATGATAAAGCGTTTCCGCATTACGTTGACACAGCGTGATGTGGAAACGCTTTAGCGTTTTACACTATGGCTGTATCGCCTCAGGGGAAATGCAAAACGCATTAGTCTATGGCCAATAGCCGGGTGAACAATGTTTCAAGATAGTCCTGGGCTGCGGGAAACGGGTCCATGTGCTGCCCACCCAACACGGCGTGTACCTGGACATCGAAATCGGCGTAATGCTGGGTCAGAGACCAGATTGAAAAGATCAGGTGATGCGGGTCGACGGGGGAAATCCGTTTGTCCGCGATCCAGTGGCGGATCACCGCGGCCTTTTTATCCACCAGGGTTTTCAGTTCACCGGACAGGGCCGCACCGATGCGAGGCGCGCCCTGAATGATTTCGTTGGCAAACAGTCGACTTTCGCGCGGGAAATCCCGGCTCATCTCAAGTTTACGATTTACATAGGCCAGAATTTCGGACAGAGGGTCGCCCTGTTCGTCCATCGCCTCGAGCGGGTTGAGCCAGGTTTCCATCAGGCCGTCCAGCAATGCGGTATGGATCGCTTCCTTGGATGGGAAATAGTAAAGCAGGTTGGGTTTGGACAAGCCTGCCGCTTTTGCAATCTGGTCCAGAGTTGCGCCCCGAAATCCGTGGGCCGAAAACACCTCCAAAGCCGCTTCCAGAATGGTAGCGGTGTTCTTTCGCTGAATTCGCGTCGCTTTTCTGGCGTTTTGCACTTTTCAACCTCAACTCTGCACGTTGCGCGGCGCAGTAGCGTAAAACAGGCGGCGGTTCCATTGCCAATCGTTAGAAAACAAGGCGATGGGGTGGATTATTCGTTGAATATTTTTGCGCTCAAAGAGTGTCCTTTGCTTTCGTATGATGCGAAGTTCTTGACTGAGTGTAAAGCCGTGATAGCGTGGGTTTTACCAGATGGTCAAAAGTTAGCCGCTGGCCGGGCGTGATACGGGAAACCGGGGATTGCGTCGGTCAGGTCAGCCAAGCCGAAGGAAAACAACATGTCTGCACCGGGAGAGAACCTTAGGATCAACGGCGATCGGCTTTGGGACAGCCTGATGGAAATGGCCCAGATCGGACCGGGCATAGCCGGTGGCAACAACCGTCAGACGGTCACGGATGAGGATGGCGAAGGTCGGGCATTATTCCAGAAATGGTGCGAGGCCGCGGGGTGCGAAATGGGGCTGGACACGATGGGCAACATGTTTGCCATGCGGCCCGGTACGGATGCGGAGGCGCTTCCGGTCTATGTGGGCAGCCATTTGGATACGCAGCCGACGGGGGGCAAATACGACGGCGTATTGGGCGTTCTTGGTGGCTTGGAAATAGTGCGTACTCTGAATGACCTTGGGATCAAGACGCGCCATCCCATCGTCGTTACCAACTGGACCAACGAAGAGGGCACGCGTTTTGCCCCTGCCATGTTGGCCAGCGGTGTGTTCGCGGGCATTCATACCGAAGACTGGGCCTATGGCCGTGTGGATGCCGAGGGGAAAACCTTTGGCGATGAACTTAAACGCATCGGGTGGCGTGGGGACGAGCCGGTGGGACAGCGCAAGATGCACGCCATGTTCGAACTGCATATCGAACAGGGACCGATCCTTGAGGCCGAAGATACGGATATCGGGGTTGTGACCCATGGGCAGGGGTTGAGTTGGACCCAGGTGACGATCACCGGCAAAGATGCCCATACCGGGTCCACCCCCATGCCCATGCGCCGCAACGCGGGTCTGGCCATGGCGCGGGTGCTTGAACTGGTCGATGATATTGCATGGTCCCATGCGCCCCACGCGGTTGGGGCGGCGGGGCATATTGACGTTTATCCCAATTCGCGCAACGTGATCCCGGGCAAGGTGGTGTTTACTGTCGACTTCCGGTCTCCGGATTTGAGTGTGATTCAGGATATGGAGACCCGGTTGAAAGAGGGCGGGCAAAAGATCGCGGACCAGATGCAGGTGGACATCGAGTTTGAAAAGGTCGGCGGGTTTGATCCGGTGGAATTTGACGAAACCTGTGTTGCGGCGGTGCGTAACGCCGCCGAACGGCTGGGCTATAGCCATCGCGACATCATCTCGGGTGCGGGTCATGACGCGTGTTGGATCAATCAGGTGGCACCGACGGCCATGGTCATGTGCCCCTGCGTGGATGGGCTTTCACACAACGAAGCCGAGGAAATTTCCAAGGACTGGGCCACCGCAGGCACCAATGTGTTGTTGCACGCTGTCGTTGAAACAGCGGGGATTGTGGGGTGATCAGGGGGGCTTTAACTGCGGAAACTGCGGCTGTGATTGGTGTTGCGTTGCCTGCGCCAGCAGGAACCATCACCGCGAAAACGGTCGACTTCAAACGGTCGCCCGAAATCGGGGCGGAGGCACCGCGCGGGACGAAGACTTCACGACATCTTTGATGACAACAACAACGCGAGCGGATGCGCGGGCGTTGACGGATCAGACAGGGGGGAGACCACATGAGCACGACGGCAATCAAGAATGGCACGGTTGTTACAGCCGATCTGACCTATAAAGCGGATGTATTGATCGAGGGCGGGGTGATTGCTGAGATCGGGCAGGGACTTTCCGGTGACAAGACGCTGGATGCCACCGGATGTTACATCATGCCCGGCGGGATCGACCCGCATACCCATCTGGAAATGCCTTTCATGGGCACATATTCCAGTGATGATTTCGAAAGCGGCACCCGCGCCGGGCTGGCCGGGGGCACCACGATGGTAGTGGATTTTGCCCTGCCTAACCCGGGCGAAAGCCTTCTGGATGCGCTCAAACGCTGGGACAACAAATCGACCCGCGCCAATTGCGATTATTCCTTCCACATGGCCGTGACATGGTGGGGGGAGCAGGTGTTTGATGATATGAAGACGGTGGTGCAGGAGCGTGGCATCAACACGTTCAAACACTTCCTGGCCTATAAGGGGGCGTTGATGGTGAATGATGACGAGTTGTTCTCGTCCTTCCGCCGTCTGTCCGAACTGGGCGCAACGGCCATGGTCCATGCCGAAAACGGCGATGTGGTGGCCGAGCTTTCTGCTAAACTTCTGGCCGAAGGCAATACCGGCCCCGAGGCCCACGCCTTTTCCCGCCCCAGCCAGGTCGAAGGCGAAGCAACGAACCGTGCGATTATGATTGCTGACATGGCGGGCGTGCCGCTTTACGTGGTGCATACCTCTTGTGAAGAAGCCCACGAGGCCATCCGCCGCGCCCGGATGCAAGGCAAACGGGTGTGGGGCGAACCTTTGATCCAGCACCTGACTCTGGATGAAAGCGAATATTTCAACGCCGATTGGGACCACGCCGCACGCCGCGTGATGTCGCCCCCCTTTCGGGACAAAAAGCATCAGGACAGCCTTTGGGCCGGTCTGCAATCCGGGTCGCTTTCGGTTGTGGCCACGGACCACTGTGCCTTTACCACCGAACAGAAACGGTATGGCGTGGGGGATTTCACCAAGATTCCGAACGGCACCGGAGGGCTTGAGGATCGGATGCCGATGCTTTGGACACACGGGGTGAATACCGGGCGACTGACCATGAACGAATTTGTAGCGGTCACATCAACAAATATCGCCAAGATATTGAATTGTTACCCTAAAAAGGGCGCGGTTCTTGTCGGGGCGGACGCCGATCTTGTCGTCTGGGACCCGGAAAAGGAAAAGACCATTGCGGCCACGACACAGCAATCGGCCATTGATTACAACGTGTTCGAGGGTCACCATGTCAAAGGCTTGCCGCGATTCACCCTGACCCGCGGACAGGTGGCGGTGCATGACGGCGAGATCCGAACCCAGGAAGGCCATGGCAAGTTTGTATCCCGCGAGGCCAACGCAACCGTGAACCAGGCGCTGAGCCAGTGGAAAGACCTGACCGCGCCGCGTCCGGTAGAGCGCAGCGGCATCCCCGCGACCGGAGTATAAGAGTTGAACCAGAATACCGTCATTTCGGCGCAGAACCTTGACCTGACCTTTCAAACCAATGACGGGCCGGTCCATGCGCTCAAGGATGTCTCGCTTGACATCGACAAGGGTGATTTCGTCAGCTTCATTGGCCCGTCGGGCTGTGGCAAAACCACCTTTTTGCGTACGATTGCGGCGCTGGAGCACCCCACGGGAGGGTCGCTGACCGTCAACGGCATGACGCCGGACAAGGCGCGACAGGCGCGGGCCTATGGCTATGTGTTTCAGGCGGCGGGGCTTTATCCCTGGCGTACAATCGAGGGCAATATCAAGCTGCCACTGGAAATCATGGGGTTCAATAAGGCAGAAATGCAGGCCCATGTGGACGAGGTTCTGGAGCTTGTAGACCTTGCCGGGTTTGGTAAGAAATACCCTTGGCAGCTATCGGGGGGGATGCAGCAGCGCGCCAGCATAGCCCGTGCGCTTGCTTTTGACGCGGACATCCTGTTGATGGATGAACCCTTTGGCGCGCTTGATGAAATTGTGCGCGATCACTTGAACGAACAGCTTCTCGCGCTGTGGGCCAAGACCAACAAGACCATCGGATTTGTCACCCATTCGATCCCCGAGGCGGTGTATCTTTCAACCCGGATTGTCGTGATGAGCCCGCGCCCGGGCCGGATTACGGACGTGATCGAAAGCACCTTGCCACGGGAACGCCCGCTGGACATTCGCGACACGCCCGAATTCCTTGATATCGCCCATCGTGTTCGCGAAGGCCTGCGTGCGGGGCATGCCTATGATTAGGAACGGGCTCGCAGTTCTGACCGTTGTCGCGGCCCTGATCGGCGTCTGGTATCTGGCGTGCATTCCGATGAACATGCATGAGGCTGCTATGCGCGCCGAGCGGGCAGGGAAGAGTGTCACCCCGGTCACGGCTAGGGAACGTCGCGATGTGGGGGGCGTGGCGCTCGCGCTAAAGAATCCAGGGCTGGCAAGCGGAACATTTGCGCAGGATCGCCCGCGCCTTCCGGCCCCGCACCAGGTGGCGCGTGAGCTTTGGCAGTCCACCGTGCTCAAAAAAGTCACGTCCAAGCGCAGCCTTGTCTATCACGGTTGGGTCACCCTGTCGGCCACGTTGCTTGGGTTTGCCTTTGGCACCGGTATGGGCATTCTTCTGGCCGTCGGGATCGTGCATTCGCGCGCGATGGACATGAGCGTCATGCCTTGGGCCATCGCGTCCCAGACCATTCCGATTCTGGCGATTGCGCCGATGATTATTGTCGTGCTGAATTCGATCGGGGTGCAGGGGTTGATCCCGAAGGCGATCATTTCCGCCTATTTGAGCTTCTTCCCTGTGGTCGTGGGGATGGTCAAGGGGCTGCGTGCACCGGATGGGATGCAGCTTGATCTGCTCAAGACCTATTCCGCCAGCCGGGTCCAGACCTTTTGGAAACTGCGTTTGCCTGCGTCGATGCCTTATCTTTTTGCCTCGCTCAAGATCGGGATCGCAGCCAGCCTTGTCGGGGCGATTGTCGGGGAATTACCCACAGGTGCCCGCGCCGGGCTTGGCGCACGATTGCTTGCCGGGTCCTATTACGGGCAGACGATTCAGATATGGGCGGCGCTTCTGGGCGCGGCAATTCTGGCGGCTTCGCTGGTCGCATTGATCGGCGTCATCCAGCGGGTCACACTTAGACGTATGGGGATGGCGCAATGACACTTGTACTTCTTGCGCTGGCACTTTGGATTGGCGGCACCTTGTTGAACGTGCGCCTGGCCAATGGGCCCTATGCCGCGACCCGGGCCGTGCGGCTTGGTGTGCCTGCCATTTTCGGACTGACCGTCCTGATCATATGGGAGTTGGTCGTGCGGGGGGTGAAAGTGCCGCTTGTGATTCTGCCCGCACCCAGTTTGATTGCCGCGACCTTCATGGACAACCTGCCGATCCTATGGGCTGATTTCGTTCAGACCTTCGTCAAAGGTGCGCTGAGCGGCTATGTCATCGGGTGCGGCGCGGCCTTTGCAGTTGCCATTCTGATTGATCGCTCTGATTTCCTGCGCCGGGGATTGTTGCCCGTCGGTAATTTCATCGCGGCGCTGCCTATTGTTGGAACGGCCCCCATTCTGGTGATGTGGTTCGGATTCGACTGGCAATCAAAGGCGGCCGTGGTTGTGGTCATGGTCTTCTTCCCCATGCTGGTCAATACCGTGGCCGGATTGGCGGAAACCAGCGCGATGCAGCGCGATCTGATGCGGACCTATGCCGCCGGGTATTGGCAGACCCTGTTCAAGCTGCGGCTTCCTGCGGCCATGCCTTTTGTTTTCAACGGGCTGAAAATTTCATCCACACTTGCGCTTATCGGAGCAATCGTTGCGGAATTTTTTGGCTCACCTATTGTTGGCATGGGGTTTCGTATTTCCACTTCGGTTGGGCAACTTGCGCTGGATATGGTCTGGGCCGAGATTGTTGTGGCCGGATTGGCGGGCAGCGTGTTTTACGGTGTGGTGGCAATGATAGAGAAGGGGGTCACCTTCTGGCACCCCTCGCAACGGGGATGAGCAGTTAGAATAACCAAGCAAAATCAACAAGGGAGCTAGGATAATGAAAAAACTGTTGGCAGGGGCCGCGATGGCCTTCGCATTGGCCACAACGTCCCCGGCGCTGGCCGGATCGCATGGCAACACGGTGAAGCTGCAACTGCAATGGGTCACGCAGGCCCAGTTTGCGGGCTACTACGTGGCGCTGGACAAGGGGTATTACAAAGAAGAGGGGCTGGACGTCGCTATTCTTCCCGGCGGTCCTGATATTGCTCCGCCCCAGGTGTTGGCCGGTGGTGGCGCAGATGCGATGTTGAACTGGATGCCCTCGGCGCTGGCGGCGCGGGAAAAAGGGTTGCCGGTGGTGAATATCGCACAGCCTTTCAAAACCTCTGGCCTTATGTTGACCTGTTGGAAAGACACCGGGATCAAAAGCCCGCAGGACTTTAAAGGCAAGACCATTGGCGTGTGGTTTTTTGGCAATGAATACCCGTTCCTCAGTTGGATGAGCCAGGAAGGCATCGGCACGGATGGCGGCGCGGATGGTGTGACCGTGTTGAAACAGGGGTTCAACGTGGACCCGCTGTTGCAACGTCAGGCCGATTGCATTTCCACCATGACCTATAACGAATATGGTCAGGTGCTGGATGCAGGGGTCAGCGAAGACGAGCTTGTGACCTTCAAATACGAAGATCAGGGCGTCGCGACCCTTGAGGATGGGATTTACGTTCTTGAGGAGAACCTCAAGGATCCGGCCTTCCGGGAAAAGATGGTGAAATTCGTACGCGCTTCCATGAAGGGCTGGAAATACGCCGAAGCCCACCCGGACGAGGCCGCTGGAATCGTGTTGGACAATGATGAAACCGGCGCTCAGACCGAGGCCCACCAGGTGCGTATGATGGGTGAAATTGCCAAGCTGACCGCTGGCAGCAATGGATCGCTGGACCCGGCGGATTTCGACCGCACGGTCAGCACGCTGTTGGCCGGTGGATCGGATCCGGTGATCACGAAGGCACCGGAAGGGGCCTGGACTCACGACATCACGGATGCGGCGTTGAAATAAACCACACCGGGAAACAAACCATACTGGCGCGGCCCTTCGTGAAAATCGCAAGGGGCCGCGTTTTCAATATGGACAGGGGCGGGGTTACGCCCTACACAGGCCCTCGGTCCGGGGCGTAGCGCAGTCTGGTAGCGCACCTGTTTTGGGTACAGGGGGTCGCAAGTTCGAATCTTGCCGTCCCGACCATTTTCCACCAAGTATGATGTCCGGCGTGAATCGGAACTTGTCCGGTTAGAGATGCAATTTTTGTCGGGCAAGAACGCAACTTACAAAATCTTTGTCGGATTTTGGGGGCGCACCTTTGCTCTGCTGGCTAGTTTTCTAAAGCGCCGAGCCTGATCTTTGAATCTGGAGGTTCCGCTTTTGGGTTGGTTGTGATTCACCTTTTTCAGGAGGATGTTTCATGCCAGCAGCTTTACCCAATGCACTTCGGGTGCGTTTTCAGGAGTACATTGAAGAAGGGTTAAGTGGACGTGCCGCGGCAGCACGTCTGAAGCTTTCACCTGCGACAGGTGTTTGCTGGTTACGTCGGAAGCATCTGTTCAAGGTCGCCCAAAGGTCATGGCAAGCTGGCACCGTATCAGGGGTTTCCGGAAGAACTGGTGGCACAGGACGGGGACATCACCTTGCCGGAACTGGCTGGTGCATTGGAAGCGGCCACCGAACGACTGCGTGCCCGTGTGAAGCACCTGCGCAGGGATTGGGTGCGACACCGTATGCCAGCCATGCGGGTGCAGCCTGAAAGGCTGGTGTTCATTCCCTCTCATCGCCGCAAGCAGCGACTGCCGGGCAGTGGACGAAACGTCGGTGAAGACCAATCTGACCCGGCTACGTGGCCGCAGTCTGCAAGGGAAACGGCTGGAAATGGCAGTCCCCTTCGGCGCATGGGGCACACAGACGTTCATCGCCGGGTAGACCCACGATAGCCTCATCACCTTTTGCCGGTCACCACTCTTGATGCGGTAATCCTTCCATTGGAACGCCACGGTGTTGTCATCTGCGCTGACGAGGCGCTGGTTCGAGAGCGCGACGCGGTGGGTATAAGCGGCCTTTTCTTTGCCTTGCTTCGAGCCAGAGTCACATCTTACCCGGACAAAACTTCGATTCAAAATGACCGGAGAAATAATATGTTTTGCCTTTCAGATGGTTGTATTTTCCTCAGGCTCCGATTTAAGCCGGACATCATATCAAGTTCGGCGGCGAAGTGCCGCGTGAGCCGGGGGCGGGTGGCTTCCGGGGTCAGGTTGAATAACACGCTATGGTTGACTGGGGCTCGGGGGTTCGGAGTCTGGCACCGCCGGCTTTGGCCAATACCTGCTCCATACGTTGTTCCAACACGCGATCACGATAGGCAACGCGGGCGATCCCGCCAGTTTTTTTCGGAACCATCAGGAAAGTGCAGGTTGAGACGACGTAGCGTTCCTTGAGTTTCATGCGCTGGAAGCTAATCACGATCCTGGGCAGGTCGTGAATCGTCCCATCATATTGCAGGATCGCGTTGGCCGTGGATTTGGGGGGCATGACCATGCGGCACTGTACTATATCTTGTGTCAGTTGCACGAATTGTTCATTTGGCGCATCACAGACAAGCTTGGCCGTTTCGAACAAGATGTCGGGGGATTGCGCGAAACTCGCGCTGGTCACGGGAAGGGTCGGCATCCCCTTGATTCCCGGTGAGGTTGTGATTTGGCAGGCCACCAGCACCAGACAAGCCAGGGCGAAAAAGAATCGAAGTATTAACATCACATGCTATCCAGTCGCGCATTTGTGTGAAGAAAGGATGGAGTGCACAAAAAACTTTATCCCATCTGCTTCCGACCGCTTCGGTTGCCCTGCTCTTGTGGAAAACTTCATCCGTATTTTCCAGTGGCGACGCTAACTGTGCCAGTTTCTTGGGATTTCCGAAAGGGTAGATCGTTCCGACCTTGTGAGGAAGTTCATGCGCACCTTGGGGATGAATCACCAGACCCGGGTCAACGCCAGAGCGATCGCAAATGGGTCAACAGCAAAATCGGGAGAATTTGGAAATAAATCCGTTGACCCGATATGGGAGAATACGCCAGATTGTGCAGGCCAGACGACAGGGCCACTATATGTAGTGGTTTTGCGAGGGGCAGGGATAGGGACAACAGCACCACACAGGCGGGGCGTATAGCGCAATTCCACCGATGTGTATTCCTCGGCAACAACATGCCGCGGGCAGCCTTTTCTTTGCCAAATCGCAGGGCGTTTCGTCGCGGGCATGTGTTTGGCATCATCTGGAACGGCGGATGAGGCGGGATTGGAGAAGCTGATGAATAGGGCAGCGCAGAAATGAAAATCGAAAGAAAATTCACCAAGGCAGGGCAAGACGCATACGCAGAGCTGGATTTCGTGACGACGGTCTCTGAAATTCGCAATCCCGACGGAACAATCGTGTTTCGTCTGGATGAAGTTGAAGTTCCGAAAAGCTGGAGCCAGGTGGCAAGCGACGTCATCGCTCAGAAATACTTCCGCAAGGCCGGCGTTCCGGCCAAAGTCAAGAAGATCGAAGAAAAAAATGTGCCCGAGTTCCTGTGGCGGTCTGCTCCGGCGGATGACAACACGGAGTTCGGCGGCGAAACTTCGTCCAAGCAGGTGTTTGATCGCCTTGCCGGGGCCTGGGCCTATTGGGGATGGAAGGGGGGCTATTTCAGCTCCGAGAATGACGCTCGCGCCTATTACGACGAAATGCGCCACATGTTGGCGACCCAGCGAGCGGCCCCCAATTCGCCGCAATGGTTTAATACCGGGCTGCATTGGGCCTATGGCATCGACGGACCTTCCCAGGGTCATTTCTATGTTGATCACGAAACCAAGCAGTTGACGAAATCTTCATCCGCCTATGAGCATCCTCAGCCCCATGCGTGCTTTATCCAATCTGTTTCGGACGATCTGGTGGGCGATGGCGGTATCATGGACCTTTGGGTTCGCGAAGCGCGTCTGTTCAAATATGGGTCGGGCACCGGCACGAACTTCTCCTCTCTGCGCGCCGACGGTGAATCGCTGTCGGGTGGGGGCAAATCCTCGGGCCTTATGGGGTTCCTGAAAATCGGGGACCGCGCGGCGGGCGCGATCAAATCGGGCGGCACCACGCGGCGCGCGGCCAAGATGGTGATCGTGGATGCCGACCACCCGGATGTAGAAGAATACGTCAACTGGAAGGTCAAGGAAGAGCAGAAGGTTGCCAGCATCGTGGCCGGCTCCAAGATGCACGAAGAAAAGTTGAACGGCATTTTCGCGGCCATCGGGACTTGGGATGGCGATCTGAAAGACGCGGTGGACCCCAAGACCAACGGCGCGTTGAAAGCTGCGATCCGCGAGGCCAAAAAGGTTGCGATTCCTGAGACTTATGTCAAACGCGTTCTGGATTATGCCAAGCAGGGCTATGCCAGCATCGAATTTCCCACCTATGATACCGATTGGGACAGCGAAGCCTATGCCAGCGTGTCCGGGCAGAATTCAAACAACTCGATTCGGGTGACCGACGCCTTCCTCAAGGCCGTTGAAAACGACGATGACTGGGAATTGATCCGTCGCACCGACGGGAGCGTGGCCAAGACCATCAAGGCCCGCAAGCTTTGGGAAGACGTGGGCCACGCGGCCTGGGCCTGTGCCGATCCGGGCATTCAGTATCACGATACGGTCAATGCCTGGCACACCTGCCCGGAAGATGGCGAAATTCGCGGATCGAACCCGTGCTCGGAATATATGTTCCTGGATGACACCGCCTGTAACCTGGCGTCGATGAACCTGTTGACTTTCCTCAAGGAAGGCCAGTTCCAGGTCGAAGATTACATGCACGCCACCCGGCTGTGGACCGTGACGCTGGAAATCTCGGTGATGATGGCGCAATTCCCGTCCAAGGAAATCGCGCAACTGTCCTATGACTTCCGCACACTTGGACTTGGCTATGCCAATATCGGTGGTTTGCTGATGAACATCGGACTGGGGTATGACAGTGACGAAGGCCGCGCGCTTGGCGGTGCCCTGACTGCTATCATGACCGGCGTGGCCTATGCCACGTCGGCGGAGATGGCGGGCGAGCTGGGACCGTTTGATGGTTACAAGCGCAATGCAAAGCACATGCTGCGTGTGATTCAGAACCACCGCAATGCCGCCTATGGTGCCACCGAAGGGTACGAGGGGCTGGCGGTTAAACCGGTGCCTCTGGATTTGACGAACTGTCCCGATCCCAGACTGGTCGATCTTGCCATGGCCGTTTGGGACGAAGCCTATGAGCTTGGTCAGAAACACGGTTATCGTAACGCCCAGGTGTCGGTGATCGCCCCGACAGGCACTATTGGTCTGGTCATGGATTGCGATACCACGGGGATCGAACCCGATTTCGCGCTGGTGAAGTTCAAGAAGCTGGCCGGTGGCGGGTATTTCAAGATCATCAACCAATCGGTGCCAGCCGCGCTTGAAACCTTGGGCTATGGCCCGGCTCAGATCGAGGAAATCGTGTCCTATGCCGTGGGGCACGGCACCATTGGCAATGCGCCGGGGATCAACCACACTTCGCTGATCGGTCATGGGTTCGGTTCAAACGAGATCGAAAAGATCGAAGCCGCGTTGGAAACCGCGTTCGACATTCGGTTCGTGTTCAACCAGTGGACGCTGGGCGAGGAGTTCTGCACCAATGTGTTGGGCATCCCGACCGAAAAGCTGAACGATCCGACCTTCGACATGCTGCGCCATCTGGGGTATTCCAAAGCGGATATCGACGCGGCCAATGACCATGTTTGTGGCACCATGACGCTGGAAGGCGCGCCGCATCTGGCCGAGAAGCACTATAGCATTTTCGACTGCGCCAACCCCTGTGGCAAGAAGGGCAAGCGGTTCCTGAATGTGAACAGCCACATCACCATGATGGCCGCCGCGCAATCCTTTATCTCGGGTGCGATTTCGAAAACGATCAACATGCCCAACGATGCCACGATCGAAGACTGCCAGAAGGCGTATGAGCTTTCCTGGTCGTTGGGCATCAAAGCCAACGCGCTTTATCGTGACGGATCCAAGTTGAGCCAACCGCTTGCGGCGGCGCTTGTCGAAGATGACGAGGACGCGCAAGAGGTGCTTGAAACCGGCTCGCCCCAGGAAAAGGCGGCAACTCTGGCCGAGAAGATCGTGGAAAAGGTGATCGTCAAAGAGATCATCAAGTCGCACCGCGAAAAGATGCCCGAGCGCCGCAAAGGATATACCCAGAAAGCGGTTGTGGGAGGTCACAAGGTGTACCTGCGCACAGGCGAATACGAAGACGGCCAGTTGGGCGAAATCTTTATCGATATGCACAAGGAAGGCGCGGGTTTCCGTGCGATGATGAACAACTTTGCCATCGCCGTCTCCGTAGGTCTGCAATACGGTGTGCCGCTTGAGGAATTCGTGGATGCGTTTACCTTCACCAAGTTCGAACCGGCGGGCATGGTGCAGGGCAACGACAGCATCAAGAATGCGACCTCGATCCTTGACTACATCTTCCGCGAACTGGCTGTCAGCTACTTGGACCGGACCGACCTCGCGCATGTGAAACCCGAGGGCGCGAGCTTTGATGATCTGGGCCGGGGCGAAGAGGAAGGCGTTTCCAATGTTCGGGAACTGTCGGAAACCGCCGCGTCCAAATCGCTCGAAGTGCTGAAACAGATCAGCTCGACAGGGTATCTGCGTAAACGCCTGCCGCAAGAGTTGGTGGTGTTGCAAGGCGGCCAGACCGTGGGGGCCACCGCATTGGATGGCACGGCAGATCCGGTCAGCGCCCTGAAAACGCTGGTGCCGGAAACGGCGGGTGCGGATGTGACCGCGACAACCGTGACCACAACCGCCACGGCGGTGGCGTCGGGCAACCTGTCCATGGATGCGCGCACCAAGGCCAAGATGCAGGGGTATGAAGGTGAAGCCTGTGGCGATTGCGGCAACTACACGCTGGTGCGCAACGGCACCTGCATGAAGTGCAACACCTGTGGTGCGACAAGCGGGTGTAGCTAAAGGATCAGGAGGAAGGACAGTGTCGATCCACAATGAATATCCGGTTTCGGAACATTTTGTACGGCCCGACGGATCAAGGCAGTGGATCAGCCTTTCTATGTCGGGTTTGCAAGGCGAGGGAAAGTGATCTTCGCGCGCTGGACTAAGAGAAGTGGGTTCTCAAGTTAACTCACGCCCAAGACTAAGCGGCCAAGACACCGCAGATTTCGTTGAAATCCGTTCTGTCTTGGTCGTTGAAACACTCAGAAAATGAGTGTTTCAACGTTCACGGGGCGGGTGCGCTCGCCCTTGACGACGTTCAGGCCGCAGGCAAAAACCGGGCGGTAAATTAAAGAGTGAGCCTGAACGGCGAAACTCAAGGGGGGCCTTTCGGTCCCCCCTTTTTTTGCAGGATAAAGCGTTTCCGCATTACGTCGACTCAGCGTGACGTGGAAACGCTGCGCAACACAGTAGGGATGTGGGCGTTTCCAGCTATTGCCATGATCCAACAATAACTGGAAACGCTTTAGGTGCGAGGTCAGGGTTTGTACCGGAAATGTGCGATTATCTTGTATTTGAACAGCACGTTCTCTTTCTGTGATAGCTGAGGTCGGGATAGGCCGGGTCATAAATCGCGATCGCGCCCATCTGGGCGTACCATGGCCCGCGTCTGGGCAAAGACTTGCCGGTTGATTGGGCGCTTTCTTTTTCAGCGGGTCGTTGCGCAATTCTTCAGCTTTTGGGTGTATTGTCGCCGAAACCCGGGGCGGCGGAATTTTGCCCGGCATATCATCGCACATTCCGAGTGCCGATATTGGCGCGATCCGGCGGGTTTTCGGGCATTTGCGAACCGGGGATTTCCCTGTGGTGGGGCAGGGGGTCAGATGGCGGTGAAGGCACGTTCCCTTCACCCACTCACGTAATCCTCATGAAGGAGTAGAAAACAATGACCCATATGAAACCCATTCTTGCCGTTCTGACCATGGTCGCATTGCCCGGCGCGCTTTTGGCCGCAACCGAAATTGATGCCGATGGCGATGGGCTGTTGTCGTTTGAGGAGGTCCAGGCCGTGTTCCCGGATGTGACCGAAGCCCAGTTCATGGCGATGGACCTGAACGAAGACGGGACCCTGAATGACGAAGAAGCGGCAGCAGCCGAGAAAGCAGGTTTGATGGTGGCACCAACAGACGGGTAACACGGCCCCGGATCCTGTTGATCATACGGAGTTTTCAGGGTCCGGGCCTGTGCGAAGGCTGGCCCGCACTGTTGCTCTTGCCTCGCTTTGCGCCTGCCTCTGGTTCCGGCGGGCAGGAGTACCATCAAAGCGCGGCCCCTCTTTCCAGAATGACTTCCCCAAAGTGTAGGGAAAGGGGGGCCGATGTGGGATCCGGTTCAGGGTTTCGCGCGCAAGAGCATTCCAAACAGATCGCGCGGGTCATCCGGGTCGGCGAGTATATCCAGGTTTTGAAAAAAATCGGTACCAGGCAGGGCGTCACGGATGAAACGCAGGGCGCTGAAATCTTCGATCGCGAATCCGACGCTGTCAAACAGGGTGATCTGGTGATCATCGCGGCGCCCTTGGGCGGCGCCGGTGATCACTTGCCACAGTTCGGTCACTGGGTGATTCGGGTCCATTTGTTGGATTTCCCCTTCGATCCGGGTCTGTTCCGGATATTCCACGAAAATATCAGCGCGATGCAGAATGCCCGGGGCCAGTTCGGTTTTACCGGGGCAGTCGCCGCCGATGGCATTGATATGCACACCGGCACCGATCATGTTTTCGGTCAGGATTGTGGCATATTGCTTGTCGGCGGTGCAGGTGGTGATGATCTGGGCTCCCTCTATGCTTTCTTCGGCGCTTTTGCACGCGACAACGCGAAGCCCCATACCTTTCAGGTTACGCGCGGCTTTGGCCGTGGCAGCGGGGTCGGTATCAAACAAACGCACCTCTTCCAGCCCGATGATGGCTTTCATGGCGAGTGATTGGAATTCCGACTGGGCACCATTGCCGATCATGGCCATGGTGGTGGCTCCTTTGGGGGCAAGGTATTTCGCCGCCATCGCGCTGCTCGCTGCTGTGCGTAGGGCGGTTAGAATGGTCATTTCGGTCAGGAGAACGGGATAGCCGGTGTAAACATCGGCGAGCAGGCCAAAGGCTGTGACGGTCTGCAACCCTTCTGCTGTGTTCTTGGGGTGGCCATTGACGTATTTGAACCCATAGGCTTCGCCATCGCTGGTGGGCATCAATTCGATCACGCCGACGTCGGAATGGGAGGCCAAACGCGGGGTTTTGTCAAACAGCTCCCACCGGTGGAAGTCGGCTTCGATATAGTCTGCCAGACCGCGCAGCATGTTTTCGATGCCGGTATGGTGGACCAACTGCATCATGTGGCCAACGGATACGAAAGGCACGAGGGCTTTGTGGGAGGGGAGGGTCATCGTCAAGATCCTTTAACGGCGCGCGAGGTGGATGCCGACGATCATGCAGCACGCCGATCCACCGGCGGTTTCAATGGTGGGAAGATCGAGAGGGAGGAGAGGGAGGCGCTGGCCTTGATCGTTGCCACCTGCGACGGCGTCAGCGCCGCCAGCGCGCGCGAAGATAGTACCAGGATCCCGCCGGTCGTACCTGCTGAGTTCAATCGCGTTGCCCGCAAAATTGTTGATCTGTGCCTTGCTCAGCGCGATCACGTCGTGTCCGGCCTCTGCGAGACGCGCGGCCACTGTGGCACGGCGTTCTCTATGGGTGGAGAACCAGTTGTTGGGAAACACGCTGTCCGACGTATCACCGCTTGTGTCATCGAACACATGCACGATGATCCCGGTTTCGCACATCTTGTTCACAGCAGTGTCAAATTCGTCTCTGGCGCGGATTGATATGGTTTCTTCCGACAGGCTTATTTCGACCTGAAAGACATTGTTGTTAAGGGATTCCGGGTTGGACTTAAAGTGATGGGGGCGGATCATCATCACCGCGTTCGGAGCTTGCAAGGTCATGGAACAATGTCCTCAGGTCGGACGGGCGAATACCCGACGGCCCAATGCGCTTGCAGCGAGATCCACCATCACCTGGGCGGTGCGACCACGTTCGTCCAGAAAGGGGTTCAGTTCAACGAGATCGAGCGAGGTCATCAATCCGCTGTCACAGATCATTTCCATCACCAGATGCGCCTCGCGGAAGGTGGTTCCTCCGGGGACGGTTGTGCCCACGGCGGGGGCAATGGAAGGATCAAGAAAATCCACGTCCAGCGATACGTGCAGCGCACCGTTGTTGCGCGCAACCAAGTCGAGAAACGCGCGCAACGGGGCCGCGATTCCGGTTTCGTCGATTGCGCGCATGTCGTGGAAACGGATTGCCGTGTCTTGTAACGCGTCGCGTTCCGGTGCATCGACAGACCGCAGCCCGAGTATGCAGATGTTTTCCTGTGGAATCGGCCTGTCGATTTTTGGAAACCCGCCAAAACCCGGTCGCCCGGTCACATAGCCCAGGGGGGTGCCGTGGAGATTGCCGCTGGCCGTAGTTTGCGGCGTGTGAAAATCCGAATGGGCGTCGAGCCACAAAACGTATTGCGCGCGGTCCTGACGCGCGGCATGGTGGGCCACTCCGGCCACGCTTCCCAACGAGAGTGCATGATCCCCGCCTAGGAAGATGGGCAGCCCCTTGGGCATCGCGTCTTCGGCCACGCGGATGAGCCGGTTGGTCCAGCCGATGCATTCCTGAAGCGCATGAATATGCGATTGAGCGGCGTCGGCCCTATGTTCGGCTGGGGACAGGTTTCCAAGGTCCTTGACCTCGTGCCCCAAGGTCTCAAGTGCCTCGGTCAAACCGGCGGTGCGATAGGCATCCGGCCCCATAAGGCACCCCCGGCGGCGTTTGCCGCAATCCATGGGGGCACCAACCAATATGATTGTTTTGGTGTCCATTTTGTCCATCCTGTCGTCGCGTCTGCAAATAGAGTGTTTCCAAGATGTGTTGAGTGATAGGGGGCAATTTGACTAAATCGAAAGGTAATGGACCGAAACGGAAGGGAATGGTTTCGATATGGATGATATAGACCAAAGGTTGGTGTCGGCATTGCGCCATGACGCGCGGGCCTCGCTTTCGGACCTGGCATTAACTTTGGGTGTGTCCCGAACCACGGTGCGGGCCCGGATCGAGCGGTTGACGCGATCAGGTGACATTATCGGGTTTTCCGTGGTGCTGCGGGAAGATGCGCTTTCCGACCCCGTACGCGGGTTGATGATGATCGGAATTGAAGGGCGCGGCACGGATCGGATCAAACGCCAGTTGACCGGGCTTTCAGCGGTGCGTGCTGTGCATTCTACCAATGGCCGCTGGGATATCATCGCCGAGATCGGAACCGATACGCTGGAAAGCCTTGATGACGTTCTGGCCAGGATCCGACGGTTCGATGGCGTCGCGAACAGCGAAACGTCGCTGTTGCTTTCCACGTTGAAAACGTCTCGGGGTTAGCCGCAGTTACACACGGCTGCGCGAGGCCAGAAGCCAGATCAAAGCCAGCCCCAGGGACGCAATCGCATTCCAGCTTGCCATGGACAGCGTGAACATCTCCCACGGCACCTGATCACACATCACCACGCCTGCCGGGCCATCCATGTTCAGAAGGTCGCCCCCGGAAAGGCCGCTCAGATCCCCGCCGCCGGTGCAGGACGAAGGCCCAGGCCACCATTTGCGTTCAACCCCGGTGTGATACACCCCCAGTCCCGACGTGGTCAGCGCCGCCAGCGCCCCTAACATCGGCAATCCGCGCCCGGGAATCATCAACGCCAGAACGCCGATGACGATGGCCGCCACGTGCGGGTAGCGCTGCCAATAGCACAGCTTACAGGGGGGCATTTCGCCAATATATTGAAACCCCAGTGCGCCCAGCATCATAGCAGCCGATCCACCGGCAGCCAGCAGAATCAGGTTGGGACGTGTCAGAAGAGAAGCAAGGTTCATAGATATTTCACCACGTAGAAGCCACCAAACAGCAGCAGCAGAAACAGCGCTAACATAAGGCCCAGACGTCGTTCAATGAAATCACGAATTGGTGCGCCATATTTCCAAAGCAACACCGCGACAATAAAGAATCGCAATCCGCGTGCAAGGATCGAGGTGGCGACAAAGGTGGCAAAGGGCATTCCTGTCCATCCCGACATGATCGTAATGACCTTGTAGGGGAAAGGCGTGATGCCTGCGGCCAGAACCGACCAGAACCCGAAATCGTTGAATTTAGTATTGAAGGCCTCCATGGCGTCGTCTTTGCCCATGGCCTCCAGAATGGGTTGGCCAATGTTCTCATAAGCCAGCGCCCCGATAGCATAGCCCAAAAGGCCTCCCAACACGGAAGAAATCAACGCAATCCCGGCGATGGCCCAGGCCCTGTTGGGGCGGGCGAGGATCATGGGGATCATCAAAACATCAGGGGGAATCGGAAACACGCTGCTTTCCACAAAGGCGATAATCGCCAATGCCCACATGGCACGCGGATGGTTCGCCAGCCCCATTGTCCAATCGTAAAGTTTGCGCAACATGCCCGAACTGCCCGTGTTGTTTTCGCTTCTGATACCTTGTCAGCGCGACAGAGAACAGCCCCGCGTCGTTTTCCCGACTATATGAATGCGTTTTTGCTCTTTTCCCGGGCGCTGGAACAGGCTAAACCCCTCTCACTGGGCCCAAGTGGCGGAATGGTAGACGCAGGGGATTCAAAATCCCCCGCCTTAACAGGCGTGCCGGTTCGAGTCCGGCCTTGGGTACCAAAGGCTTAGTGGAAATTGTTAAAGTAGGGCGTTACTCGTCTGTTACTCGCGCGTAACATGGGACGTCGCGGAAGGGTATGACGTATTGGCTTGGCCGAGCCTTGGCTTTTCATGTCGGTCAAAAAACGCGCAACGACCTTTTTCAGTGTCGGGCTGGTTTTCAGGATCGGGCTGAGAGGGGCGATATGGAGAGCTTCACCTGCTCTGTGCCGGAGACATATGTGTTGGTGGCACGCTCCCCGGGAAAGCATTGGATAAAGCAGGCGGCTGGTAGGCCCGGCAGGACTTGAACCCGCAACCAAAGCGTTATGAGCGCTCTGCTCTAACCAATTGAGCTACAGGCCCGCCTAGGATGGGTTTAGCAGTCTTGTCGGGCGCGTCAAGATCGCTTGACGTGGACACCGGGGATGGTTTGGTCTATCGCAGACGCGAAAGTTCAAGCGCCATCTAAGGGGATTACCATGAGCGACGGAAAAAACGGGATCACCTATGCCGATGCGGGCGTTGATATTGATGCGGGCAACGCTTTGGTCGAGCGGATCAAGCCAGCCGCAAAACGCACAAATCGCAGCGGCGTCATGGCCGGGCTTGGCGGGTTTGGCGCTTTGTTCGATCTGAAGGACGCAGGCTACAGCGACCCGATCCTTGTGGGTGCCACCGACGGTGTGGGCACGAAGCTACGGATTGCAATTGACACGGGCGAAGTGGATGGGGTGGGCATTGACCTTGTGGCCATGTGCGTCAACGATCTTGTCTGTCAGGGGGCCGAGCCTTTGTTTTTCCTGGACTATTTTGCCACAGGGAAGCTGGAAACCGAAAAGGCCGCGCGGATTGTGGAAGGGATTGCCGAGGGCTGTGTGCGCTCGGGTTGTGCCCTGATCGGGGGTGAAACCGCCGAGATGCCGGGTATGTATCCCGAAGGGGATTTCGACCTTGCCGGATTTGCGGTGGGTGCGATGGAGCGGGGCAGTGACCTTCCCGATGGTGTTGCTGAAGGCAATGTTTTGTTGGGGGTGGCCAGCGACGGCGTGCATTCCAACGGCTATTCACTTGTGCGCAAGCTGGTTGATCTATCCGGCCTTGGTTGGGACGCGGAGTGCCCTTGGGGCGAAGGGACGTTGGGTGCGGCGTTGCTGGCCCCTACGCGGCTTTATGTAAAACAATCCCTTGCAGCAATCCGGGCCGGGGGCGTGCATGCGTTGGCCCATATCACCGGTGGGGGCCTGACCGAAAACCTGCCGCGTGTGTTGCCGGCGAATCTTGGCGCGTCCGTGGATCTTGGTGCCTGGACACTGCCGCCCGTGTTCCAGTGGCTGGCTAGGATCGGCGGGATGGAGCAGGGCGAACTGCTCAAGACCTTCAACTGTGGTATCGGTATGATTCTGGTGGTGGATGCGGCCCGGGCCGATGCTTTGAAATCCCTGTTGGAAGACGAAGGAGAGCAGGTTTGTGTTCTTGGGACCGTGGCACAGGGCAGTGGTGTTTCCTATTCCGGGGCGCTGCTGTGACATTGAAGGTTGCGATCCTGATTTCCGGCGGCGGATCCAACATGGTGTCGCTGGTCGAAAGCATGACGGGGAACCACCCTGCGCGCCCCTGTGTCATTCTGGCTAACTCTGCCGATGCAGGGGGGCTGCAGAAGGCAGACGAACGCGGGATCGCGACCGAAGTGGTAGATCACCGCCCCTTTGGCAAGGATCGCACGGGTTTTGAGCTTGGTTTGCAGACGGCGTTGGACCGTCATGCCCCGGACATTGTCTGTCTCGCCGGATTCATGCGGGTTTTGACCGAAGGATTCGTATCCAATTGGGCCGGACGGATGTTGAATATCCACCCGTCGCTGCTCCCTAAATATCGCGGGCTGCATACCCATGCCCGGGCGCTGGAGGCGGGGGATACCGAGGCTGGCTGTACCGTGCATGAGGTTACGGCGGAATTGGATGATGGCCCGATATTGGGACAGGCGCGGGTTCCTATCCATGCCGGGGACACCCCCGAAACCTTGGCCGCACGGGTTCTGGTGCAGGAACATGTGCTTTACCCGGCTGTTCTGCGCCGCTTTGTCGAAGGTAACCGCGACCCGCTCTTCATCGGCTAGGGTTTTCAAGCCCTGTTATCTGGCGTATGACCGTTGAATGCCGACGCACGAGCAGTCCAAAAGAAAAGGCGCCGATGAAAACCCTGACCACGACCCAAGAGCTTGCCGCGTTTTGTGGCGCGGCCCGTGCGCATGACTATGTCACGCTGGACACTGAGTTCCTGCGCGAACGCACCTATTTCAGCAAATTGTGCCTGATCCAGATGGCCTTTCCCGGAAATGGGGAAGAGGATGCGGTTTTGATCGATCCTCTTGTGGACGGGCTGTCTCTTGAACCCATGTACGAACTGTTTCGTGACACGTCCGTGGTCAAGGTTTTCCACGCCGCACGTCAGGATCTTGAGATTTTCCAGGTGGATGCGGGGGTTTTGCCCGATCCGCTTTTTGACACACAAGTTGCGGCGATGGTGTGCGGGTTCGGCGAACAGGTCGGCTATGAAACCCTGGTACGCAAAATCGCCAAGGAGCAGTTGGACAAGACAAGCCGGTTCACCGACTGGTCCCGCCGCCCGCTGACCGAGGCACAGAAGAAATATGCGCTGGCCGATGTGACCCACCTGCGGGTAATCTATGAATACCTCGCCAAGGAATTGGCGCGCACAGGGCGGGAACACTGGGTTCAGGAGGAATTGGGTGTCCTGACCAATCCTCAGACTTATGAGGTCAAACCGTCCGAAGCGTGGAAACGGGTGAAAACACGTACCAATTCCGGGCGATTTCTTGCGATTGTACGTGAGCTTGCGCAGTTTCGAGAGGGATATGCACAGTCGCGCAATGTGCCGCGCAACCGTGTGTTCAAGGACGATGCGCTGGTCGAACTGGCGTCAACAAAACCCCAGTCGATGCAGGACCTTGGCCGTTCACGCCTGTTGCTGCGCGAAGCACGGCGGGGAGAGATTGCCGAGGGCATTCTTGCTGCGGTCAAGCAAGGGCTGGCCTGTGACCCGGCAGATTACCCCGAATCAAACAAGCCCATGGAAAAGCTTCAGGCTAATCCGGCGCTCGCCGACCTTTTGCGCGTGTTGCTGAAAGCCAAGACAGAAAGCGCAGGCGTTGCGCCCAAGCTGATCGCTTCGGCCGCTGACCTTGATGCGATTGCGGCCGGAAAACGTGATGTGGCCGCGTTGTCGGGGTGGCGCAAGGACGTGTTCGGCGAAGACGCGCTTCGTTTGTGTGAGGGGCGCGTGGGTCTCGCGGCCAAGGGGCGGTCGATCAAGGTTGTCGCACTTGGGTCGTGACCCAAGCGATGCTGTCTCAATCAGGGCAAATCGTCCTGAGCGATGTTAGCGCCGGGAAGATGATCGTGCATTTTTCGCGCCGACCACGCGGATTTTGCGTACACCATCCAATTGAACATCCGACACGAAAACGGCGGCGGCAATTTCGCGGCCCGACTCGGGGCCGACACGTTTGCGCCCCGCCGGGTATTCCGCCAGAAGCGTGTAGGACAGCACACCGTCCACCGGTTCGCCGTCATTGTCAGCCTTGAGCGTGACATCATAGGCGCCCTGGGTGGCAGACACGGCCAGCACACGGATGATGGCCCCGCCGGCCGCGCGTTCAATGCGCAGATCCTTGATCACGTCAACGGGCACCCCGGCATAAGGGATTTCTGCGCGACGCAGGAACCCGCCAGAGCGTTCGGGGATCAACGGATTTTGCGTTCCGTCACTGGCGGTGACAACGCGTTCCGCCTTGCTGCGGCCAAACCAGTTGAAAGGATTGAGGCGCGAATCGCGCACGCCGCCACACCCGGCTAGCACCAGGGCCGAGATCATCAGGATCGAAACAGATTTACGCATTTTGCTCGCCTTTGCCATCTGTCTCTTGGGTTAGCCTATTGTGGCGCGGTTGAAAAGATGTCGATGCGGACTGGACGTGCCGGGCGCGGGGGCATAAGTGCTTGGACAGACACAGACCCAGCACATCGAGGTGGATATGGCCCGTCCCGACTTTGAAGAAATCGTTGAGGATTTTGAGTTTCTGGACGATTGGGAGGACCGTTATGCCCATCTGATTGAACAGGGCAAGGCGATGGCACCGATGGACGATGCGTTGAAGGTCCCCGCGACCAAGGTGGATGGATGCGCAAGTCAGGTGTGGCTGCATCCCCGGATCGAGGGGGGGGTGTTTTCCTTTGAGGGTGATTCCGATGCCATGATCGTGCGCGGTTTGATCGCGGTTTTGCGTATGCTCTACAACGGACTCAATGTGGCCGAGGTAGGAGCCGTCGACGCCCAGGCAGAGCTGGCGCGGCTGGGATTGGACGAACACCTGTCCGCACAGCGCTCGAACGGGGTGCGTGCCATGGTCGAACGGATTCGCGAGGTTGCGGCGGCTGCCTGAGAGGTTTTGTCGTCTGTGCCGGTGTTTTACCCCTTTGCGGACCATTACTATGCGCGTCGTCGCGTGCGCTCTCGGGTGCGGGAATAACCGGGCCGGGGTGGCGCGTCAGCGCGGTGAACACCACTGTGTGCGGAATCAATCCTTTTTCTGAATGTCGGACAGGGCCGTTTCAAGGTCGCCGTACCCGGTAAAACGGCGTTCAAAGCTCAATCCCAGCCGGTCAGCCCAGATACGTGCCTGTTCGGTCAGCCCCGGATCATCCGTTTGCGCCTGATAGACCAGCTTTTCGTAATGCCCGAAATACATGTCACGCAGATCAGGATGTCGATCAAGACCAAGAGGTTTCCACACGAACACTTCGAATTGACGCGCCAGAAAATCGGTGAGGTAGAAGGTCGTGATTTCTTCCTCGGCACGTTTGGAAAACGCATCATTGGTTTCGAAAAATGAATAGCAATGGGGGCCGCGGATCATTTCGACCCCCAATTCCTTGCACTTTTCCAACAATTGCCCGCCGGTGCCGCAATCGGCATAGGCAATGAAGAACTGATCGTAATCGTCGTGTTTACGCGCCACCATCTCGGCCACGCCCTCGGCGATCTTTTCCGGGTGGTTGTGCCAGATCGCAGGCAGGCATTGCAGGTCCATGTGGTTCCAGCCATTGAGATCCCGGAGCGCCAGAATTTCGCGTGCCAGCGCACCACAGGCGATCACAAGCAGGCGCGCACGGTCTCCGGTCAGCGACATTCCGGTGTCGGTCAGGGTTCGGTCATCGGGTATCTGCGACATTTTCCCACTCTATCAAACGCAAACGACCCACCCAGGAAGGGCAGGCCGCATGTTCTCGGTCACAAGAACAATCGTTCAGACGCCAACGCCCTGATTGTGCTTGCGTGCCACGAATTCCTTGGCCGTTTCCACAGCCACGGCGGCATCTCGGCAATAGGCATCGGCCCCGATGGCTTTGCCGAACTCTTCGTTCAAAGGCGCGCCACCGACCAGCACGATATAGTCATCGCGCTTGCCCTGTTCCACCATCGTATCAATCACGACCTTCATATACGGCATGGTCGTGGTCAACAGTGCGGACATTCCAAGGATATCGGGCTCTTCGGTTTCAAGCGCCTCAAGATAGGCTTCGACCGCGTTGTTGATGCCAAGATCGACAACTTCGAACCCGGCACCTTCCATCATCATCGACACAAGGTTTTTACCGATGTCGTGGATGTCGCCTTTGACCGTGCCAATCACCATTTTTCCCACGCGGGGCGCGCCGGTTTCGGCCAGAAGCGGCTTCAGGATGGCCATGCCACCTTTCATCGCGTTTGCAGCAAGCAGGACTTCGGGAACGAACAGGATACCATCGCGGAAATCCTGACCCACGATGGTCATGCCGCCCACCAGAGCTTCGGTCAGGACGCGGTAGGGCAGCCAATCGCGTTCCAGCAGGATATTGACAGCCTCTTCGATCTCTTCTTTGAGGCCATCATAGAGGTCGTCGAACATCTGTTGGACAAGCTCTTCGTCATCCAGTTCGCTTAGGATGATGTCGTCTTCTTGCTCGGACATGAGCCATTCCTTGCTGTTGAGGCGAGTGTTCGCGTCGTGTTTCTTCTGTTCAGCTTTGGCGAAATTGTCGCAGTTACGATATGCAAATTGCGACATCGGTCGGGCTTTCAACGACCTATAGCGTGAATTTGTCGCGTGAAGCTAATGAAGAATCTTCATGATCGTGATGTGGAACGGGGTGTGGGGGCTTGTCGATGTTCGCGAAATGTTCCATGATGAGGTCATGGCAAAACCGCCTTCTCATCTTATTGAACAATCCCGCCGTCGGGGCCGTGGCGCGGCCAGCAATTTGGCCGGGCGGTTCGAAGTACATTCACGGCAGGAAGAAGATGATGGGTGGGGTATTCCCGAAGAGCGACCGCGTATCGTTACGGAGGTCCGGGAAGAGAAGGCGCGGAGCCTGATTTCATATAACCGGTCGCCCGATTTGCCGTTTGATCGATCAATAAACCCGTATCGGGGATGCGAACACGGGTGCATCTATTGTTTTGCCCGCCCAAGTCACGCCTATCTTGGCCTGTCTCCGGGACTGGATTTCGAAACGCGCCTGGTCGCGCGTCCAAACGCGGCCGAAGTTCTGGAACGAGAACTGTCATCGAACCGCTACAAGGTTGCGCCCATCGCTATCGGCACCAACACGGATGCGTATCAGCCCGCCGAAAAAGAACGGGGTATCATGCGGGACTGTCTTGAAGTTCTGGAAGCTTTCAATCACCCGGTCGCGATTGTGACCAAGGGGAGCCTGATCGAGAGGGATCTCGATATTCTCGCGCGGATGGCAGAAAAGGGGCTGGTGCGGGTTGGGATTTCGGTCACCACCATGGATGATCATGTGTCTCGGGTGATGGAGCCAAGGGTGCCTCGCCCGGAGAGGCGGCTGATGATCATTCGTCGGTTGGTTGAAAGCGGCGTGCCAGTCCGCGTGATGGTGTCGCCTATCATCCCCGCGCTGACCGATCACGAGATTGAGAGAATTCTTAAGGCAAGTGCCGCAGTCGGGGCGACATCGGCCAGCTGGATCATGCTACGTCTGCCGCGCGAGGTGTCCGAACTGGTTCAGGATTGGCTGCACGAGCATTTTCCGCACCGTGCTAATCGGATCATGAACCATTTGCGCGACATGCATGGTGGCAAGGAATATGATCCTCGCTGGGGACGGCGTATGAGAGGCGAAGGATCCTATGCGGAGATGATCGCTGCTCGATTTGATATTGCAGCGAAGCGGCTGGGGTTGGATCGGGTGCAATCGGCCCTGAGGTGCGATCAGTTCCGCGTACCGCCGCGGTCTGGGGATCAGATGAACCTGTTTTGAGGCGGTATGTTTGGGTATCTTACACCTTTTGGCAATGGCTGAAGTGGATTTGGAGGCTCCCGCCCACTTTGGTTGGATCAAAGATGCAATCCTCGCTGGACGCGCCCCCCGCTCGCCGCAGGTAGCTACCCCCCCCACCAAATGCAGAGGTAGGTGGTAGGATCACGCAGGTAGCCTGTGGTCAGCCCCGGCGCCCGCGCCGGGTACGCCGTGCAGGAGCTGCGTCTTCGCCGGTGCCGTCGCTTGCGGAAGAAAACGCGCCAAGCCGTTCAGTGATGTTTTCCAACGTGGGGCGGGGGCCCGGTTCGCGGGTCTCCAGCGCCGCGCGCATGGCCGAAAGGTGCTCGGGCATCGTGCCGCAGCAGCCGCCGATGATCCTGGCACCGCAATCGCGCGCCAGAACAGCGTAGTCGGCCATCAGCTCTGGTGTGCCGTCATAGTGGATATGACCATCATGGTATTTCGGGATGCCTGCGTTGCCTTTGGCGATGATCGGACGTTCCACGCCTTTGGCTGTGAACCCCAGCACCGTGCGCAGCAGGTCCGACGCGCCAACACCACAGTTTGCTCCGAATGCCAGTGGCGGCGTGTCCAGTTTCTCCACAAGGTCAACGAGATCGGCAGATGTTACACCCATCATGGTGCGACCAGCCGTATCAAAGCTCATCGTGCCGCACCATGGCATGTCCACCCGCCCAAATGCTTCGGCAGCGGCCTCGTATTCTTCGGCGGCCGAGATGGTTTCAAGCCACAACACATCCGCGCCACCCGCTTTCAGCCCCTCGGCCTGTTCGTGGAAAATTTCGACAGCCAGTTCATGGGTCAGTTCCCCCATGGGGGCCATGATTTCCCCGGTCGGGCCAACCGACCCGGCGACGATAATGTCGCGATTGCTGGCATCGGCCACTTCGCGTCCCAGTTCTGCCGAGATGCGGGACAGTTCCGCGGCACGTTTTTCTGCACCGTGCAATTTCAGCCGGGCCGCGTTGCCGCCAAACGAGTTGGTCAGGAACAGGTCAGACCCCGCCTCAACCGCCATGGAGTAGAGTTTACGGATGCGATCCGGGTGCTCCACATTCCACATTTCGGGCGGCTCGCCCGAGCTGAGCCCCATATTGAACAGGTTGGTTCCGGTCGCGCCATCAGCAAGGATCCAGTCGCGTTTGGCCAGCATATCGGCAAATGAATTTGTCATGAAAGGCTCCTGCGGTTTTGTCTGCACACCCAGGCGAGGGTTTGTTCCTGGCACCCCTGTCACGTTTGGGCGGCATGTGCAAATTGTAATACTGCATGATCATGTTGAGTCCATCCGTATTCGCTTTGGGTTTTGTGCAGCACATCCGGGCAACGGATGGCGTTGGCGATGTCTATCAGGGCAATGAACAGGGCGGGCAGGTTGGGGGCCGCCATGTAAAGCGGTTCGAACCTTGGGGCAAAACTGGATTTGAACCGGGTCAGCCCCGCACTCCCGGCCATGCGGGCGTGATGGTGCCGCAGGATTTTCTCAAACCGCCGGGCTTTGGTTCCCGCACGTGCCGGAACCGCTGCCAGAGAGACGCGTGTGCGCGATTCCTGTGCCGCGTCAACTATGGCGGCATGAATCAGCGCATGAGTGCATCCGTCCGGTGCCTGATCCGCGCTTCTCATCAGGTCCAGGCACAGCTCCTGCGTGGAGACATGGAACGAGATAAACCCCATCAGGCAATCGCCGCACCACGCCAGGTAGACCCGGTGCCCGGCAAGGTAGTCACCACAGAATTGACCCATCGACAACCCGCGTGCCCCTCCTTGCCGGGCTGTCCATTCGGCATCAACCCGTTCCATCTCAGCGAGAGGCAACCGGTGTGCGCGTTCGATCCGAAGTCCGGACTTTTCGGCCTTGCGTAACATGCGGCGCAGTTGTCGGCGCTCTGAGCCGTCCAGTGTATAACATGTGGGGTTCAGCACCGCCTCTTCGGCAATGCGCACCACCCGAAATCCAGCCTTGCGGGCGGCCAGAGCGCTTTTTCCCTTGCATTTATAAAGCACTGGCAAAAGATTGCGATGTCGCGCCGTAGCGATCAGTTGGGGCAGGAGTGTGCGTAAAGTTCCGTTTGCCGGGTCGAATAACAGGCTCAGCGTTTGCCCGGTTTCAACCACCCCGGCAACGGCATCGCCAGACTGTAACCACAGTCCCCCATTTTGTCGCATGACGCCCAGTTCAGCGCGAGAGGCCTTTTGCAGCATCTCGGGCCGTGTTGAGATTGGACGCAGATGCGAAGGGGCTGCTGGAGCGCCAACCTCTCCTCGCAACAGGAGTAGGCCCGCGATGACCGCCGGAATGGCGTAATAGATCAATCGAAACCCGAGGATACCTGCGACAAGCAACGGTTCGGGATGGTCGGGCAAAAGGGCAAACAGCGTCAGCTCGAACGGCCCAACCCCGCCGGGTGTGCCGGATAGAAGCGCGGCCCCAAGCGCGATGAGAAAGACGGGATAGAGCGTGGCGAGGTTCAACCCCAGTTCAGCGGGCAAAAGAAAATACAGTGCGAGCGCGGCAAACAGCGTGTCCAGAAACGTCAGGCCGAGGATTGCCCCCAGAGCGGGCAGTGAAGGAAGGCGGATCGGCCAGCGCCCCAGCACGGTCACCGTCGGGTGCTGCAAGGCAAGCCAGACCACTGCAACTGCCGCAAAAAGGGGCAGGAAGGCCAGCGCAGACCCCAAAGGGGGAGCGTTCAGGAGAAGGCAGGCCAGCGACGTGACCACAGCCCAGCCAGCGAGGAATGACACGGCCACCAGACCCGAAATCCGGGCCGCCCCCGCCGCGCCAAGCGCAGGCAGCAACCGCCAGCGAGCCAGTGCCCCGGTCACCACTCCGAACCCCAATGTCTGGGCCAGCGCAATGGCAATCATGCCGGAACGGGTGGTCTCTCGCGCCTCTAACCCCGTGCGCAAATGCCGATGGACCACCGTGTCATATCGCCCAACCGCCCAGAAGCTTGCGAAACTGGTCAGCGCGCCACAGATCCACCCCACAACCGGAACACGTTTCAGGGCGTCGCTGACCGCTGTGACATCCAGATCGGCGAGCCGCGCCCAGAGCAACCAGACACAAGTCAGCCCGATGGTCAGCGGTAGAATTTGTTTCACCACAGCCCGGGTTGTGCGCGTACTTAACAGCGTGTGCGGCGCAGATGGCACCACAATCCGACCCGCGCGTACCGACCCCGCGCCCGAGTTTACATTATCCGACATATCCCGTTCCACGTTGTTGATATTCACCCGCAGGCAGGATCGGAAATTTGGGTTTCGAGGGTGTTAACAAATAAAATGCGATACTAAAAAAGCGCACGGATTGATCCGTGCGCTTCTTGAAACCTTACAGGCTTCTTGAAACCTTACAGATTGCCCTTTGGGGCAGGGGGCTTACGCCTCGTTCATGATTTGATCTTTGGCGATGGGGCGCAGTTCGACCATCTTGGCACGGATCGTGTCAGCATCGGCTATGTCGCCCAGATCTCCGGCAACTTTGCGTACGACGTCTTCGTGGCCGGCTTCCTCGAGATCGGATTTCACCACTTCGATGGCATAGGCTTTGGCTTCGTCACCGGATTTGCCAAGAAGCTCAGCCGCCCACAGGCCCAGAAGCTTGTGACAGCGCGATTCCGCCTTGAATTTCATTTCCTCGTCATGGGCATATTTGGTTTCAAATGCCTGTTCGCGTTCGTCGAAAGTGGTCATGGGTGCAGTTCCCCCGGAATATAAGCGGTTAACGTTTCCTTTCATATGCCCATACCGCGCCGTCAAGGCAAGAGGTGACCGCACCTTGCGACAATGCAGCCTTTGCAATAAGAGGGCGGCAAACCCATGCGATCGTTATCGCGGCATAGGATCAGGAACCCACATGGCACGGCGCAAGAAAATCTATGAAGGCAAGGCGAAAACACTGTTCGAAGGGCCAGAACCCGGCACGATCGTTCAATACTTCAAGGACGACGCGACCGCGTTCAACGCTGAAAAGAAAGACGTGATCGAAGGCAAGGGTGTGCTCAACAACATGTTGAGCGAATACTTCATGATGGGCCTGACCAATATCGGGGTGCCCAACCATTTCCTGAAACGGCTCAATATGCGGGAACAGTTGGTACGGTCCTGTGAAATCGTGCCGCTGGAAGTGATCGTGCGCAATTTTGCGGCTGGAAGCATGTCCAAACGGTTGGGAATCGAAGAAGGCACGGCATTGCCCCGTCCCATCGTGGAGTATTGCTACAAGGATGATGCGCTTGGGGATCCGTTGGTGACCGAGGAACACATCGCCGCCTTCGGATGGGCGAGCCAGCAGGACATGGATGATATCCTCAGCCTCGCCTTGCGGGTCAACGATTTTCTGTCTGGTGTCATGTATGCGGTCGGGATCAAGCTGATCGATTTCAAGATTGAAACCGGGCGGATTTACGATGGAGATTTCCAGCGGTTGATCGTGGCGGATGAAATCAGCCCGGACAGTTGCCGTTTGTGGGATATCGAAACCGGTCAAAAGCTGGACAAGGACGTGTTCCGCCGCGATCTCGGCTCCCTCACGGATGCTTATAGCGAAGTGGCCAAGCGGTTGGGGGTGATGCCCAAGGGCGCGACGCCCATGGCCAAACCTACGCTGATCAATTGAATACCGCGCCTGGGCGCAAGGGGTATGCGGCCCCGTTTCGAAGGAGAATTAAGCAATGAAAGCTCGTGTGCATGTGATGCTGAAAAATGGGGTTCTGGACCCACAGGGCGAGGCGGTGAAACACGCGCTTGGCCAGCTTGGGTTTGACGGTGTTGACGGCGTACGCCAAGGCAAGGTGATCGAGCTTGACCTGGCTGAAGGCACGACCGAGGCAACAGTGACCGAGATGTGCGAGAAGCTGCTCGCCAACACGGTGATCGAAAGCTACACGGTGGAGATGGCGTAATGCACGCAGCAGTCATCGTATTTCCCGGATCGAACTGCGACAGGGACCTTGCTGTCGCGCTGGAGCGTGCCGGGGCCAAAGTGTCCATGGTGTGGCACAAGGATACGGCCTTGCCCGAAGGGGTTGACCTTGTCGGTATTCCCGGCGGGTTCTCATTTGGCGACTACCTGCGTTGTGGCGCGATTGCGGCCAATTCGCCGATTTGCCAGTCGGTTGTGGCCCATGCCGAACGCGGCGGCTATGCGCTTGGGATCTGCAACGGGTTTCAGGTGCTGACCGAAACTGGACTGTTGCCCGGGGCGTTGCGCCGCAACGGGAACCTGAAATATATCTGTAAACCCGTGGGGCTACGGGTGGAGAAGTGTGATACGGCCTATCTCAGCGGCTATGAGGCGGGGCAGGAGATCACTATCCCGATCGCCCATCACGACGGCAACTATTTCGTGGATGACGAAAAGCTGGCGCAGTTGCGTGATGAGGGGCGGATCGCCTTTACTTATATCGATAATCCCAACGGGTCGGTAGCCGATATCGCCGGTGTTGTTTCTAAGAACCGTCGTGTGCTGGGGATGATGCCTCACCCTGAGCGGATGGCCGAAACCGCCCATGGTGGCACCGATGGTGTCGCCATGTTTGATGGGCTTATGCGCGAGATGGCGCTGACCTAGGCCGGTTCCATGGCGTGGGCGCTTGAGGTGGCCACGCCGACAGATTACTCTGGACCTGACATGGCCCAGAACCCACGCACCAGAAATTCCCTTGTTGCCCAGCAAGATGGCAAACTTCGGCGGGCGCGCACCACCGGGTGGCGCACGCGGCTGGCCCTGTTTGGTTTGCTTGTGCTTGCGATTGCCACGGTGGTGATCACCAACAAACTTCTGACAGACCGGTTCACGGAAACCACGCGAAACCGCGCAGAACTCAGGCTTGCGCTTTACAGTGGCAACCTCGTGAGTGAGCTGCGCCGCAACGCCATCGTGCCGCAATTGCTGGCGCGGGACCCGGCGTTGATCGGGGCGTTGAATTCGGATGATTTCACCCAATCAACCCGGAGATTGATTTCCTTTGTTGAGGAAATCGGGGCGGCGTCCCTGATTCTTCTGGACAGCGACGGGCGGACGGTGGCGGCGACGGATCGCAACCGTTTGGGCGAAAACCGTCGGGCCGAGGCGTATTTCGTAGAGGCGCTTCGCTCTAATCAAACCGTGTTCACCAGCGCGGCGAAAGAGGCGGGCGGGTACAGCTTTGTTTATTCCCGCCGCATTGATGATCAAACCGATACTATCGGCGTGATTGCGGTCGAGGTGGATCTTCAGAAATTCGAACGGGCCTGGGGCGGGATTTCGGATGCGGTTCTGGTAACTGATAGCGCGGGTGCGATCATCATGGCGACCGAGCCGCGTTGGCGTGGCCTGACCGAGGACGAAGCGTTGCAGCGTGAACCACCGTCGTCTGCCATTGAACGCGCTATCCGCGCGACGGCGGATTGGACCGCCCTGCCTGCCGACGCCTATTTGCAGGGCGAAGCGGTGATGCGGATGGAGGGGCGTGTGCCCTTTCGCGGCTGGCGCATTGCCAGTTTCACGACCTATGCCAGCGTGAGAGAGCGCGTGAACGGCGTTCTGGCCCTTGAAATCATGGGGTTTGCCATACTTCTGGCCGTGGCGTTCTATTTTCTAAGCCGCCGCACAGCGGAGCGGATGATTGGTTTTCAACGGGAATCGGCGGATCTTCGCGCCCTGAACGCGCGGCTGCAGCGGGAAATTGCCGAGCGTGAAAAGATGCAGGGCCAGCTTGAAGTGGCCGAACAATCGCTTGCGCAATCCTCGAAACTGGCGGCGTTAGGAGAGATGTCGGCGGCTGTCAGCCATGAGTTGAACCAACCGCTGGCGGCCATGAAAACCTATCTTGCCGGAGCTGGGTTGCTGTTGCGCCGCAACCGGCCAGACGAAGCGCTGAGCAGCTTTCAGCGGATCGACGATCTTATCGAGCGAATGGGGGCAATTACCCGGCAGCTTAAAAGCTATGCCCGCAAGGGAGGCGATGCGTTAACCCCTGTAAACATGGGCGATGCACTTGCTTCGTCGCTGTCTATGATGGAACCTCAGCTGCGCCAGCGAAACGTCGTGATTTCGCGTGGGATACCGGAATTCCCGGTTATGGTTCTTGGGGACCGGGTGCGGATTGAACAGGTCATGGTGAATCTGATTCGCAACGCATTGGATGCGACACAGGGTGTGGCGGATCCCGAGATAGAGCTGTTGCTGTCTGCGGGCGAAACCGCGACACTGACGGTACGGGACAACGGGCATGGGATCGACGATCTCGATACGCTTTTCGAACCTTTCTACACCACCAAGAAGCCGGGCGAGGGCGTCGGGCTGGGGCTTGCCATTTCCTCGGGTATCGTAAACGACTTGGGGGGACGGTTGACCGCACGCAACGGTGCCCAGAGAGGGGCTGTATTCGAAATGCGGTTGCCTATCTTGGAAGACGAGGCCTACGCCGCCGAATAGGGCGGGCGGGCGAACAGACGACGCAGAAGGACCAGAAAAATGGCCAAAGCCATGAAAATCGCGATTGTCGATGACGAGCAGGATATGCGCCAGTCGATCAGCCAATGGCTGGCCTTGTCGGGCTACGAGACCGAAACGTTTCCCAGCGCGGAAGAAGCGTTGAAAGGGCTGGGGTCCGATTATCCGGGCATTGTGATATCCGACATTCGGATGCCCGGCATGGACGGGATGCAGTTTCTCAAAAAACTCATGGGGGCGGACAGCTCGTTGCCGGTGATCATGATCACCGGCCATGGCGACGTGCCCATGGCGGTCGAGGCGATGCGGGTAGGCGCGTTTGATTTCCTGGAAAAGCCGTTCAACCCGGATCGGATGACCGAACTGGCCAAAAAGGCAACGAATGCGCGCCGTTTGACGCTGGACAACCGCGCGCTGCGCCGGGAATTGTCGGATGGTGGTCAGTTGATGAAAAAACTGATCGGGATCAGCCCGGTCATGGAGCGGTTGAAGGAAGATATCCTGGACCTTGGGCAGGCAGATGGCCATGTGTTGATCGACGGCGAAACCGGCACCGGCAAAACCCTTGTTGCCCATGCGCTTCATGCGGTGGGGGCCCGCGCTGGCAAGAAGTTTGTTCTGCTCAGTTGTGCCGCCTTTGAAGAAGAGGCTTTGATGAAACGCCTGTTCGGCCCGATGCAGCCAGAGGACAGCCAGCTTCCCGCCGTGGAAGAAGCACGGGGAGGGACCCTTGTGCTCGAAGATATCGAGGCGCTTTCGGATGCCGCTCAGGCGCGCTTGCTGAGCTTTATCAACGATGAAGGCACGCCCCCGGAAACCCGGATCGTGGCGATTTCCAACCTTCAGGAACAGGATCGCACCTGTGAGGACGCGCTGCGGCCCGATCTTTTTTACCGGCTCGCCGCGTTGCGCATCACCGTGCCCCCCCTGCGGCAGCGGGGCGAGGACATCCTGACGCTGTTCACCCGGGTGGGAGAGCAGTTTGCCGAGGAATATGGCTGTGAAGCCCCCAAGGTGAGTGCACAGGAGGCGGCGCAGTTGTTGCAGGCCCCATGGCCCGGGAATGTGCGTCAGTTGATCAATGTGGCCGAACGCGCGGTTCTGCAGGAACGGCGCGGGTCCGGGTCCATTGCGTCGATCCTGATGAACGATCATGACGAAATGCAACCGGTCATGACGACGGAGGGAAAGCCGTTGAAGGAATATGTCGAGGCCTTCGAACGGATGCTGATCGACAATACAATGCGGCGTCACAAGGGGTCGATTGCGTCGGTGATGGAAGAGCTATGTCTGCCGCGCCGGACGCTGAACGAAAAAATGGCCAAATATGGGTTGCAGCGGTCGGACTATCTGGGTTGAACCGCCATCGCCACCACCAGAAAAGGGCGCGGAACCAGGGGTTTGCCCCCTGCAATTCGCGTTCTTTGACGTTTTGCCATTGTAATCTCCCCTGACGTCGCCTTATGTTGGGAGGACGGTGACAGGCGTAGTTCGCCCACCGCGTGAGTTTCGCTGTTTGTGACAGGTGCGATACCGACACCATCCAGGCAGACCGATTGGGTCCGGAAACGGGCCATGTGAACGGCCCGACCTTCCGAATGGACGCGACGGGTATTTGAATGGGCATTTGCACGGTAACGAGGCGGGTGTCGGAGAAGAAACGCGATGAAGCGCGCGACACACGAGAGAGTGAGAGCAGGGGGCCAATTGGCCCGGCCTTGTTGCGCGCCTTACATTGCCCTGAATAGACACCTCAAAACAACCTCCGGTCCGCTAGGTCACGGGGGTATTTTCGGGTGCAATTGGATAATATGGCTAAGAAAATGCTTATCGACGCCACCCACGCGGAAGAAACCCGCGTTGTGGTGGTGGATGGAAACAAAGTTGAGGAGTTCGACTTTGAATCCGAAAACAAGCGCCAGCTTGCTGGAAACATCTATCTAGCAAAAGTTACACGGGTTGAACCGTCGCTTCAGGCGGCGTTTGTCGACTATGGCGGAAATCGCCACGGGTTCCTTGCTTTTTCGGAAATCCACCCGGATTATTACCAGATCCCCGTTGCCGACCGCGAGGTGTTGATGGAGGAAGAGCGCGCCTATGTCGAAGCGATGAAGGCACGTGACGAGGAAGAAGCGACCAAGTCCAGCAAATCGCGCCGCTCGCGCTCGCGGTCCCGCTCAAAGACGGAAACCAAGGCGGAAAAGGTCGAGATCAAGGATGCGGTTGAAACCAAGGAAGTCGCCGGTGAAGTGTCGGGCATGGAGACGATCGACTTTGGGGATGGCGAAGACAGCCTGACCCCCGAAGGCACGTCGCCCATCGAGCTTGTCGCCGAAACGCCGGTGGAAGAGCCGTTGGACACAGCCGCGACCGAAAGCGACAAGGCAGGCGATACCGTTGCAGAGAATGCTGTGACGTCTTCGGAAACCCCGGGTGCCATCGGCGCAGGCGATGATGTGGCGGAGGCCGAAGAGGCCGACGACGACAGCAACGACGAAGAAAAACCCAAGGATGCATCGTCCAAGGATGCGTCGATCGAATCCGTAGCCGACGAAGACGACAGCGAAGAAATCCGCCGTCCGCGCAAGCCGCGCCCGCGCCGTTACAAGATCCAGGAAGTCATCAAGGTGCGCCAGATCCTGTTGGTTCAGGTGGTTAAGGAAGAGCGTGGCAACAAGGGTGCCGCGCTGACCACCTATTTGTCGCTGGCCGGGCGGTACTGTGTCCTGATGCCCAACACGGCCCGTGGCGGCGGGATCAGCCGTAAAATCACCAACGCAACAGACCGCAAGAAGCTCAAGGAAATCGCCAACGAAATCGACGTGCCCACCGGTGCGGGTCTGATCGTGCGTACCGCCGGGGCCAAGCGGACCAAAACCGAGATCAAGCGCGATTATGAATACCTGCAACGTTTGTGGGAACAGATCCGCGAGCTGACACTCAACTCCATCGCGCCAGCGAAAATTTACGAGGAAGGCGACCTGATCAAACGGTCGATCCGCGATCTTTACAGCCGCGAGATTGACGAGGTTCTGGTCGAAGGCGAACGTGGCTATCGCATCGCCAAGGACTTCATGAAGATGATCATGCCGTCCCACGCCAAAAACGTGAAACAATATGGCGAGGCGATGCCGTTGTTCGCGCGCTACCAGGTCGAAAGCTACCTGAGCAGCATGTTCAACCCGACGGTTCAACTGAGATCTGGCGGCTATATCGTAATCGGCGTGACCGAGGCTTTGGTGGCCATCGACGTGAACTCGGGGCGGGCCACCAAAGAAAGCAGCATCGAGGAAACAGCACTTAAAACCAACCTTGAGGCCGCAGAAGAGGTGGCGCGTCAGTTGCGTCTGCGCGACCTTGCCGGACTGATCGTCATTGACTTCATCGACATGGACGAGCGCAAGAACAACAGCGCCGTTGAAAAGCGTATGAAGGACAAGCTGAAAACCGACCGTGCGCGGATTCAGGTGGGCCGGATCAGCGGGTTCGGTTTGATGGAGATGAGCCGCCAGCGGCTGCGCCCCGGCATGATCGAGGCGACGACTCAACCATGCCCTTCGTGCCATGGCACCGGTCTGATCCGGTCGGATGACAACCTTGCCCTGTCGATTTTGCGCCAGATCGAAGAGGAAGGCACCCGCCGCCGCAGCCGCGAGGTGTTGGTCAAATGCCCGGTTGGCATTGCCAACTTCCTGATGAACCAGAAACGCGAACATGTGGCCCAGATCGAGGCGCGGTACGGGCTTTCGGTGCGCATCGAAGGTGATCCCATGTTGATCTCACCCGATTTCGCGCTTGAAAAATTCAAGACCGCCACGCGGGTTGTGCCCGAGCGGGTGGCTCCGGTGGTGTCGGTTGATACCTCTCTGATGGAACAGATCGACAGCGATGCCGAGGCCGGGGAAGAGACGGTAGCCGAGGACGGGAGTGAAGAGGCCAAGCCCAAGAAACGTCGTCGCCGCCGCCGCCGGTCGAAATCTTCTACGAGCACCGAGTCGACCGCAACCGAGGCGGCCGAAGATGGCGAAGACACCACAGCGAGCGCAGAAGAGTCGGCTGAGGGTGCTGACAAGGTTGAGGAGGATGCCGGGAAGGCCGAGAACCGGTCTGAACCGTCTGAAACGGCGTCTCAGACGCAAGAGGGCGACACCGCCAAACCCGAAGAGAACGCGCCCAAGGCCAAGCCGACAACGCGCAAACGGTCCACATCGACCAAAACCACCTCGAAGTCCAAGGCTGAAGAGACGGTTGCCGACACCGAAAGCACCGGGGCGGATGTGGTAGAGGCCGAGGATACGGCAGAGGCCGCACCTACCAAGAAGACGAAGGCCAAGAAAACCACGACCAAGGCGTCAACGACCAAGAAAACCACCGCCAAGAAATCGACCTCTGCCAAGACCAAGAAGACAGAGGATGAAGAAAAGCCGGTTGAGGTCGCTGCCGCGGAGTTGCCCGAGGATGTGGCTCAGACACCGGCTGAGCCCGTGACCACGCCCACGCCAGAGCCAGCAGCCGAGCCGGTTGCGGTGGTCGAGGCGGCACCGGAACCAGAGGCCGCAGTGGTTGAACCCGAGGTTTCCGAACCTCCCAAGCCCAAGCGCAAGGGGTGGTGGAGCCTCAGCAAAGGCTAAACCCGCCTGAGGTTCGTTTGAAGAATGAGAAACGCCGCCCGGTTGCCACGGGCGGCGTTTTCTATTGGGAGGAAGCCCGACCGGTCAGGCCGGTTTGCGGATCACGTAAAGCGCGGCGTCGCCTTCGTCCCGGGTCTCTACCAACTGATACCCCTGTTCATTGCAGAAATGCGGCACGTCAATCACCGCCGCCGGGTCGTCGGCGCGCAGGCGTAGCTCGTCCCCGGGACCAAGGGCGCGCAGGCGTTTGGCCGCTTTGAGAACGGGAAGCGGACATAACAGCCCGCGTGCATCCAATACCGAGGTGTCTTCCATGGCTGCGTCATACGGGCGGGCAGGGTGCCTGTCCACGGCTTTGTGACCATCCGTCGCGTGACGGGCGCAGGGAATTGGGGTAGGGCTTGGCCATGTTTGGAGTTGATATCATAGATGCGGGCCTTCTGCCTGCCATGTTGGTCGCGCTTGGCGCGGGGGTCATTTCGTTTCTGTCCCCGTGCGTCTTGCCCATTGTGCCGCCCTATCTTGCGTATATGAGCGGGGTAACGGTCAGCGATCTGAACGAAGGGCGGAACCGGGCGCTGTTGCCGGCCCTGTTCTTCGTGCTGGGTCTGTCGACCGTGTTTCTGTTGCTTGGGTTCACCGCGTCGGCGATTGGCACATTGTTTTTGCAATATCAGAGTATTTTCAACACGATCGCAGGTCTTCTTGTGATGATCTTCGGAGCCCATTTCGTGGGGGTTTACCGGATCGGGTTCCTGGATCGCGAGGCACGGCTGGACGTTGGCGATCAGGGGGGAAGCGCCTTTGGGGCCTATATCCTCGGGCTTGCTTTTGCCTTTGGCTGGACGCCCTGTATTGGCCCCCAACTTGGGGCGATCCTGTCGCTTGCCGCATCCGAGGCCTCGATTGCGAGGGGCACAGCGTTGTTGGCGGTTTATGCCGCCGGGCTTGGTATTCCCTTCCTGCTGGTCGCCGCGTTCCTGCCAAGCCTCGGCGGGGTCATGGGATGGATGAAACGCCATATGGAGCAGATCGAGCGGATCATGGGGCTGCTGCTCTGGACCATCGGGCTTTTGATGCTGACCGGCGGGTTTTCAAGCTTTTCCTATTGGTTGCTGGAGCAATTCCCGTGGATGGCCAGCATCGGGTGACATACCGCCCTGTTGTGGTCTTACTCTTGCCGGAATGATCCCTTAGGATCCGGGCAAGAGGGCGAATGATGCGCAACGACTCAGGAAAAACAGTCAGAAAACGCAGGGTGTTCTACATTCCCGGCTATGATCCCATTCATCCTCGCCGCTATCGCGAGCTTTATCGCAAAGAGGGGGCGGAACAGGCGAAAATCTCCGGTTACGATATTGCACTGGCCCCTAAGGCACCGGGAGCCGGTGTATATGGCTGGCACGTGGATGGGCGAATCGACGGACAAGAGACCCGAGCGGATTTCGATGTTCTGGTCTGGTCCGACATTGTGCGGGACAGCATGGGGTTGGGTATTTTTGCCACCTATGTCCAGCTGGTCCGTACCGCATGGACCTATATCGCAAGCGGAGCATTGGGGCGGCTGATGAAGCTGCGCAAAGGCCCTGTGATCGCGGCGCTTTACCCGGTGGGGTTTCTGCTGGTTCAATTGTTGATCGCCTTGTGTCTGGCATGGGGCGTGGGGCGGCTCTTTGCCTTTCTGCACCCATGGGCCGCCTGGGGCGGGCTGGTGGCGGTGCCGCTGGTTCTGGAATGGTTTCGCAAGAAGGATGGCAAGTTCTTTGCGTATTACCTGATGCACGACTATGCCTATTCGGCGCAATCCAAGGGGGCCAATCCCCCCGAATTGGAAGCGCGTATGGCCGAGTTTGCCGATGCGATTGCCGAGGCTTTACAAGGTGATAGCGACGAGGTTCTTGTCGTTGGGCATTCGTCGGGGGCGCATCTGGCGGTGTCGATCCTGGCCGATCTGATCCGCGAGGGGCGTGTGCCCGCGCAGGGTCCGACGCTGTCTTTCCTCTCGCTGGGGCAGGTGGTGCCGATGGTGTCGTTCTTGCGCGATGCGTGGCGTTTGCGGGGCGATCTTGCCTTTTTGTCGGCGCGGGACGAGATAAGCTGGGTCGACATCACTGCGCCGGGGGATGGCTGTGCCTTTGCACTCTGCGATCCCGTGGCGGTGTCCGGAGTGGCGCCCAAGGGCAAACGCTGGCCCCTTGTCGTGTCGGCGGCCTTTACCAAAACGCTTTCGCCCGAGCGGTGGAAAGAGCTGCGTTGGCGCTTTTTCCGGCTGCATTTTCAATACCTTTGCGCGTTTGATCGGCCCGGGGATTACGATTATTTCCAGATCACGGCGGGCCCGCACAGGTTGGGCGATCGATACGACGGGCGGCAACCGTCAAGGTCCCGGATTGAAACGCCTGTGTCCAAATTCAACTCGGTAACACCATGACGCTCCCCCCCAAACCGCCCGCGCGTCCCGAACGCACTACGTTGCGAAATTACCTAAGACTGTTTCGTCAGGACATCCTGTCGGCGCAACCCGCCAAGCTTTACCGCGCCTGGATGGCCGAATTTCGCACGCCGTTTTTCCGCTCCTACATGGTGAATCAACCCGAACTGGTCAAAACCGTTCTGAAGGAGCGCCCCGATGATTTTCCGAAATCCGACCGGGTGGGCGAAGGGTTGCGCCCGTTACTGGGAAACAGTGTTTTCCTGACCAATGGCGAAACCTGGAAACGGCAGAGGCGGATCATCGACCCGGCTTTTGAAGGCGGGCGGCTCAAGGATACCTTTCCGGCCATGTGGGCGGCGTCCGAGGCCTGCGTGGCGCGGGTTGGGGCCAATCTGGGGGTGACCGAGGTGGAAGAGGTCACAAGCCACGCAGCGGCGGATGTGATCTTCAGAACGCTGTTTTCCATTCCGATCGAACACCAGGTGGCGGGCCAGGTTTTTCACGAATTCCGTGACTATCAACGCACGCAACCCATTGTAAACTTGGCGGCTTTTCTGCCCATTCCGGTCTGGATGCCACGGTTCTTCAAGCGCCGTACGAAACAGACGGCGCAGGTGATCCGGGGATTGATCGCGCAATTGACCGCGGAACGCGCCGCGCTGATCGCCGAAGGGAACGCCCCCGACGATCTGGCCACCAAGATCATGACGACCGAAGACCCCCAAACCGGCGCGCGGTTTGATGAGGCTGAAATGGTGGATCAGGTGGCGATCTTCTTTCTCGCCGGGCATGAAACCAGCGCCTCGGCACTGGCTTGGACGCTGTACCTGATGGCGCTTTATCCCGACTGGCAGGAGCGTTTGGCCGAGGAGGCCCAGAATCTTGAAAAAGAAGATTTTTCAGTGGTTTCCAAGCTAAAGTTCAGCCGGGATGTGTTCCGCGAGGCGCTTCGGCTCTACCCGCCGGTTCCGATGATGGTGCGGGAAACCACCTGTCCCGAACAGTTTCGCAAACGCGACATCCCGGTAAAAAGCCAGATCGTGCTTTCCCCCTGGCATCTGCACCGACACGAACGGTTGTGGGAACAACCGGACGCGTTTGACCCAACCCGTTGGCACACCGAAAACGGCAAGGAATGCCAGCGCAACGCCTATATCCCGTTCAGTGCGGGACCGCGCGTCTGTACGGGGGCGGGGTTCGCCATGGTCGAAGGAACGCTGATTCTGTCCATGCTTTTGAAACACTATCGGTTCGAACGGATTGAGGGGCGTGACCCCGTGCCAGTGGCGCATTTGACGGTGCGCTCAAGGGACGGGATCTGGTTGAAGATTTCACGCCGTTGAGCGCGCCGGTTTCCATTATCGCGGGAACTTGGTAAAACGGCCCGAAGAGTTTTACCGAAAGGCCGGATCCATGAAGGACCACGCAGATATTCCCGCATTGATGGCAGAGCTGGGCGCACGGGCCAAGGCGGCGGCGACCGAGCTTGGGTTTGCCAGCGCCGAGCGCAAACAGGCCGCGTTGATCGCTGCCGCTGACGCGGTTTGGGAACGGCGCGATGAAATCATCGCGGCAAATTCCCAAGACCTTGAATTCGGTAAGGAAAAAGGGCTGTCATCGGCAATGATGGACCGGTTGATGCTGGATGAAACCCGCATTAAGGCTATGGTTGACGGGCTGCGCACGGTGGCAGAACAGGCTGATCCGGTGGGCGAGGTTCTGGCCGAATGGGATATGGCCAGTGGGTTGCATATCCAGCGTGTCCGCACGCCTTTGGGGGTGATCGGGGTGATCTATGAAAGCCGCCCCAATGTGACGGCCGACGCGGGTGCATTATGCCTTAAATCCGGCAATGCGGTGATCTTGCGGGGCGGGTCGGAAAGCTTCCATTCCTCGGGGGTGATCCATGCCTGTTTACAGGATGGATTGCGCGCCGCGAACCTGCCCGAAGACGCCATCCAACTGGTGCCCACGCGCGACCGGGCGGCGGTCAGAGAGATGCTGACCATGACCGACACAATCGATGTGATCGTGCCGCGCGGGGGCAAAGGGCTTGTGGGTCTGGTTCAGCGCGAGGCGCGGGTGCCGGTATTCGCCCATCTGGAGGGCATCGTGCATGTCTATGTGGACGCCGCCGCCGACCCTGTCAAAACGCTGAACGTGGTGTTGAATGCCAAGACCCGGCGCCCCGGGATCTGTGGGTCGGCCGAATGCCTTTTGATCCATGAAAGCCTTGTGGATACGATTGGCCAAGGCGTGATCCGGGCGCTTCTGGATGCCGGTGTCGAGGTGCGCGGTGATGAAACATTACAGAAAATAGAAGGGGTTACGGCGGCAAGTGAAAGTGATTTCGGGGCCGAGTTCCTGGACATGATCATCGCGGCCAAAGTGGTGCCGGACGTTGATGGTGCCATTGCCCATATCCGGCAATACGGGTCCAACCATACCGACTGTATCCTGACAGAAGACGACGCAACGGCAGACCGGTTTTTCCAGCGTTTGGACAGCGCGATCCTGATGCGCAATGCCTCGACCCAATTTGCCGATGGTGCAGAATTTGGCATGGGGGCCGAAATCGGGATCGCCACAGGCAAGATGCATGCGCGGGGTCCGGTGGGGGCGGCGCAGTTGACCAGCTTCAAATACCTTGTCGAAGGGGATGGCAGTGTGCGCGGGTAAACCCGCCGCCGGTTAACCTTTGGCAAAAACCGGCGAATCGGGGGGGTGATTTCGCGTCACCCCCAAGGCACCGCTGCGGCACCGGGTTAAAGGCTGATCACGCCGGGGAGGTTTGTTAACCCGGCGTACGGAGCCCAAACGGGGCCCGGAGGATCACCCGCGATCAAAACCGAAGGGTCAGGGTTTCGGCGTCATGCTGAACGTCGATCCGGCGGTGCAGGTCGTCAAGGCAGATCGGCAACATGGCAAACTGGACCTGTGACGGGCTGGGCGCATCGGGGGCGCGGCCGCTGGACAGGGGCCCCCACAGCGCCGGGTCCCAATCCACCCGCCCGCCCGCGGCAGTGATGGACCAGGTACCGGACTCTTCGCGCACCGTGATCGTGCCGCCCACGGGCAGCGCGGTTTCGCAACACAGCACGGCCAGGAACGCGGCCTGCACTTCGGCCCGTGGCACGTCGCCGGTGGCGTCGTAACGCACGTCGTGCCGCGCGTCGTCATAGACGCCGGAGAGAATGCCCGCCACTTCCGGCGCGCCCAGCTTTTGCGCCACCGAGGCCACGCCAAAGGCGACGCGGAACAGGCGCACCCGCGCATTGGCGCTGTTCACGCTCTGGGCAATCAGGTCAAGTTCCGGGCTGTCATCAGGCGCGCTCATCTGCAACAGTTCAAGCCCGTTGTTGATCGCGCCCACCGGGCTGATCAAATCATGACAGATGCGCGACCCTACCAGAGCGGCGAGAGACAGGTTAGTGTTGGACATGTGGTGAAACTCCGAAGTGCAGGAGAAAGATGGACGATTTGAACGCGATACTGGAACCCGGGATGCTGGTACGCCATCCCGACGCCCCGGATTGGGGGACGGGACAGGTGCAATCCAATGTCAAAGGCAAGGTCACGGTGAATTTCCCCGAAGCAGGTAAAGTGGTGATCGACAGCACGCGGATCGCGCTTTTCGTTGTCTTTGATGCCTGATGAAGGTTAGCGAATGGTTAACGCATATTAACCTTTTTTATCCGGACAGGCAGGAACTTGCGCATGGCGGCGGCGCGGCCTAAAACCGCGCCAGGATCAGGGAGGATCACTGCGCCACATGTCAGAGCCGCAATTTCAGGTCAAGCTTGCCGCCACCGAGGCCGAACTGCGCGCGGCGCAGCGTTTGCGATACGAGGTTTTCGTGCGCGAACTGGGCGCGGGCGGGGACCTTGTGGACCATGTGGCGGGGTTGGAGAAAGACAGGTTCGACCCCTATTTCGACCATATGATATTGATCGATCACGCCCGCGAGGGCGCGCAGGTGGTCGGGGTTTACCGGCTTTTGCGCGAAGGTCCGGCCAAAGAGGCGGGGCAGTTTTATTCCGAGGATGAGTATGACATCGCGCCCCTGAAATCCAGCGGGCGGCGGTTGCTGGAACTGGGGCGGTCCTGTCTTCATGCCGACTATCGCGGCGGGGCGGGGATGTTCCATCTCTGGAACGGTCTGGCCGATTACGTGATACGTCACGAGATCGAGATTCTGTTCGGAGTGGCCAGCCTGCACGGTACGGATGTTAACGAATTGGCACCGGTCTTGTCGCTGCTGCATCACCGCCACCTTGCGCCCGAACCGCTGCGTGTGCGCGCACAGGCGGCACAGTTTCAGCGGATGGACCTGATTGCCGAAGAGGCGCTGGACCGGCGCGCGGCAGTGGTGCAGGTGCCAGCCCTGATCAAGGCCTATCTGCGCCTTGGCGGGGTGGTGGGCGAGGGCGCGTATATCGACCACGCGTTCAACACCACTGACGTGTGCCTGATCATGGATACCGGGAAGATGAACGCCAAACAGCGTGCCCTATATAGCCGGGGCCATAAGCAGAGCCAGAGACCGGGATGACGACCTGGGACGCAGGTGTTGAACCGCCAACGGTGCGGATTGGCCCCATGGGATGGGTGCGCGTGGTGGCGCGGGGGCTGGTTCTGGGCGTGATTGTGTTTGGCTGTCTTGGCCTGTTGCTTGTGGTGCGGCTGGTTGAGCGGCCGCTGTTCGGGATGCACCGCCCCTGGACCCCGTGGATCACCCAGTTTGTCTGTTCCATGGCCTTTGTCGTGCTGGGCATTTCCTACCGGGTTGAGGGCACCCGCATGACCCATCGCGGTGTGGTGGTCAGCAACCATGTCAGTTGGCTGGATATTTTCGCATTGAACGCCCGTAAGCGGGTGTATTTCGTGTCCAAGGCCGAGGTGGCCGGATGGCCCGGCATTGGCTGGCTGGCCCGGGCCACGGGCACCGTGTTTATCAAACGCGACCGGCGTGAAGCCAAGGCGCAGCAGACGGTGTTCGAGGAACGGCTGTTGGCCGGGCACAAGCTTTTGTTTTTTCCTGAAGGCACCTCTACAGATGGTCGTCGGGTTTTGCCTTTTAAAACAACGCTTTTTCAGTCGTTTTTCACGCAACAGTTGAGGCATGAATTATATGTTCAGCCGGTTACGTTGATCTATCGCGCGCCCAGGGGCACGGATGCGCGGTTCTATGGCTGGTGGGGGGATATGGAATTCGGCCCGCATTTGTTACAGACCCTGTCTGCGCGTCGTCAGGGGGCGGTCACGGTGAAATACCACCCTCCGGTGCGGGTGGATGCGTTTGAAAACCGCAAGGCTTTGGCCGCCCATTGCGAGGCGGTGGTGCGCAGCGGATTGCCCGAAGATTTACGCGACGAATGACGCCTTGAGCGCGGTCAGCGCAGCGGCGGGATTGTCGGCCCCCCAGATTTCATCACCAATTCCGAAGAAGTCGGTAAAGGGGGAAATCCGGGTGATCAGGTCGCTGTCCAGCGCGCCTTCGGCCACCACGGGCACCTCAATCATCTGCGACCACCATTGAATCAATTCGGCATCGGCCACGGTGCCATCGCCAAGCGCGCTGATCCCCATGGGACCAAAGCTGACGTAATCCGCGCCCGCTTCGCCCGCGCTGATCCCGTCATGGCGCGAGGCCCCGCAGAACGCACCGACAATGGCGTCCGCGCCCAGCTCTTTGCGCGCCTTGCGCACCGAACGCGCGCCGTCAGACAGGTGTACCCCATCCAGACCCAACCGTTCGACCAACAGGATATGCCGTTCAATCACCAACGCCACGTCCCGCGCAATCGTCACTTCGCGCAGCGCGTCGGCGGCGCGACAGATGCGGTCTTCGTCATGGCTTGCCATAGCCAGACGCACACAGGCGATATCGTGCGAATCCAGCACCCTGGCCAGGTTTTCGGCAAAGACGGACAGTTCGAATTCCGCCGGGGTGATCAGATAGATCTGGGGGTCTTCCTGGGGGGGGTCGATGTCTTGGGGGTCGGCCATGATCCGCATCCTTGATTGAACGTCCCGCCGCTATAGCCGCGAAAACCCCGTTTGGCCACCCATTTGGCCATAGGGTTGGATCACGCGGTCGGGAGCGTGGCGTTGCACATCCGCGCCAACCCAGACACGGCCGCTGGGGTGGTTTCAGCGCCCATCGCGCCCCCGTCCAGTTCAACCAAACCGGTTCAGCAAAATCGCCCATCAGGGCGGTCAATACGGGATCACAAGCCATGCCCCCCGCTTTTATTCCCCGGTATGAGACAGGGTTTCGACCCGGTGGGGGTTTTCAGCGGCCCGGTGGCGGTTTATGTCCCGGGGACGCGACGTTCGGAGAGGATCGAGATGAAAACCGGCATTCCAGCCTTTGTGCTTGTCCGCCCGCAGATGGGCGAGAATATCGGTGCCGCGGCGCGGGCGATGTGGAATTTCGGGCTGGACCGGATGCGCATCGTTGATCCGCGTGACGGTTGGCCCAACCCACGGGCGGTGGCGATGTCCTCGGGTGCGGGGCGGTTGCTGGATGAGGCGACGTTGCATGACGACATTGCCGGGGCGGTCGGGGACTGTACATTCGTTTTTGCCACCACCGCGCGGGCGCGGGATCTGACCAAACCGGTTTACAGCCCCGAACGCGCCATGGAAAAGGCCGCCCAAATGATTGCCGGGGGCGACAAGGTTGCCGTTCTGTTCGGCCCGGAACGGGCGGGGTTGGAGAATGATGACATATCCCGTGCCAATGCCATCATTTCCGTGCCGGTGAACCCGGAATTTGCCTCGCTTAACCTGGGGCAATGCGTGTTGCTGACGGGTTATGAATGGATGCGCCAGACCGGCAATGTTGTGCATGAAGCGGATGGGTTGGCCAAAACCGAATGGGCCACGGGCATCGAAATGGAAAAGCTGGCCCAGCATTACGAAGAGCGTCTGGACGAGGCCGGGTTCTTTTTTCCCGAACACAAGGCCGATGGCATGAAGGTCAATCTGCGCAACCTGTGGAGCCGGATGCCTCTCACCCGGGCCGATGTGCAGATGCTGCACGGGATGCTTCGCCAGCTGCTGCGCGGGAAAGAGCGTGATTGACGCTTGAAGGCCCCGGCGGGCCTGCATAGGGTTGCGATCAGACAAGAGGGACACCATGGCAGAGAAACGCTCGATTTTCGAAGAGGTTGACAGCCGCGACGCCGTCAAACCGGTGCCGCAGGGCGGGATGATCGACCGGGGCCGCAGCGGCGCGCGGGGGGCGGTGCGGCTGTGGATGGTTGTTCTGGCCGTTCTGGTCATGGCCATGATCGTGGTGGGCGGGTTGACCCGGTTGACCGATAGCGGCCTGTCGATCACCGAATGGAAACCGATCACCGGTGCCATTCCGCCGCTGAACCAGGCGGATTGGGAAGCGGAATTCGCGCTCTATCAGGCGATTCCCGAGTTCCAGATCCAGAACAGGTGGATGGAGCTTGAGGATTTCAAATTCATCTACTGGTGGGAATGGGGCCATCGCCAGCTAGGCCGTTTTGTCGGGCTGGTTTGGGCGGTTGGGTTCCTGTTCTTTTGGCTGACCCGCAGGATTCCTGCGGGGTGGACGACACGGATGATCCTTCCCGGCCTGTTGGGCGGGGTTCAGGGGGGTATCGGCTGGTGGATGGTTTACAGCGGCCTTTCCGGGTCGATGACCGATGTGGCCAGCTATCGCCTGGCCACCCATCTTGGCCTTGCCTTCATTATCCTTGGGTTTCTGGTGTGGTATATCCTGTCTCTGGGTCGCCCCGAACGGGAGCTCATGCAGGCCCGCCGACTGCGCGAGGCGCGGTTGTTCGGCCTGTCCACCGGGTGGCTGCATTTCACCGTTCTGCAGATTCTGCTTGGGGCGTTGGTGGCCGGGATCGATGCCGGGCGCAGCTATACCGACTGGCCTTTGATGGGCGGGCAGGTGGTGCCACGGGGGATCATGGTGATGGAGCCCTGGTGGCGCAATTTCTTTGAAAATCCGGGGTTGGTACAGTTCATTCACCGCGTTGTCGGCTACCTTCTGGTTGCCTATACGGTGATGGCGTGGATGCGGGGGCGCAACAGCGCCAACCGAACGACCCAGGTGGCGTTTTCCGCCGCCGCCATCGCGGTTGCAGCCCAGATCGGGCTTGGCATTTATACCGTGGTCACGGCCGCGCCGTGGCAGGTGGCGATCCTGCATCAGATCGGGGCGATCGTGGCATTCATTCTGATCCTGCGGGCGCGGTTCCTGTCGCAATATCCAGTTACATCTTCCATTCGAGGGGCCTGAACCATGACGAAAGCCAAAACGAAAGCGACAACGGCATATGACGAGTTGATGGCGTTCTCGCGCGACACGGTGGCTTTGGCCCAGGTCAGCGGTCGGCTGGGATGGGATCAGGAGACCATGATGCCGCGCGGTGCGGCCGATCAACGCTCAGAAGAGCTTGGGGCCTTGCAAAAGGTGCTGCATGGTCGCCGGACCGACCCCCGGGTGGGCGGGTGGCTTGAGGCTGTGGACGAGAGCGCGTTGGATGATGTGGCCAGGGCGCAGATCCGCCATATCCGCCGTTCCTATGAACGCACGGTGCGTGTGCCCGAGGCGCTTGCTACGGCGCTGGCCACCCTGTCCAGCAAATCCCAGGGGCTGTGGGCGCAAGCGCGAGAGGCCGAAGATGTCGCCGCTTTCCTGCCGGTGCTGGACGAGATCCTGACGCTCAAACGCGAAGAGGCGGCGGCGCTGGCCGAGGGGGGGGATGCCTATGATGCCCTGCTGGATGATTACGAGCCCGGCGCGGTGGCCGCCGACCTGACGGCGATGTTTGACGCGCTGCGCCCGCGGCTTGTGGCGCTACGCGAGGCGGCGTTGGCGGCGGAGCGCCCCGGCGGGCTGACCGGCACGTTTGACGAGGCGGCACAGATGAAGCTGACCCGGCACCTGGCGAAAACCTTTGGTTATGACATGGCCCGGGGCCGGGTGGACAAGGCGGTGCATCCGTTTTCAAGCGGGTCGGGAAATGATGTGCGCATTACCACCCGCACCAATGCCCATGATCCGTTCAACTGTTTCTATTCCACCATCCATGAGGTTGGGCATGGCTGTTACGAACAGAATATCGATCAGGCCTATCTGCTGACGCCGCTGGGCCAAGGCGTGTCCATGGGGGTGCATGAAAGCCAGAGCCGGATTTATGAAAACCAGCTGGGCCGCAGCCGCGCCTTTACCGGTTGGCTGTTTGGTCAGATGAGAGACACGTTCGGGGATTTCGGCGTACCGGATGAAGAGGCGTTCTACCGCACCGTCAACCGGCTTCATAACGGGTTCATCCGCACCGAAGCAGACGAGGTTCAGTATAACCTGCACGTGTTGTTGCGGTTTGATCTGGAACGGGCGCTGATCGCCGGGGATCTGGGCGTGGGCGATCTGGAATCCGCGTGGAACGACCGGTTTGCCGCCGATTTCGGCTTTGCCGTGGACAAGCCCAGCAACGGGTGTTTGCAGGATGTGCATTGGTCCGTGGGTCTGTTTGGGTATTTCCCGACCTATTCGTTGGGCAATGTCTATGCCGGGTGTTTGCACGAGGCGTTGCGCAAGGCACTGCCCGATCTGGACGATCAGCTGGCCCAGGGGGTCACGACCGCCGCCACGGATTGGTTGCGCGACAATGTGCAGACCCATGGCGGGCTTTACGAGCCGCGTGAGCTGATTACACGGGCCAGCGGGCGCGCGCCCGACGAGGGGCCTTTGCTGGACTATATCGAAGAGAAGTTCCGGGGCATTTACGGGCTGGCGTGACTGGGGTCCTTGACTTGGGGTCTGTGATTGGGGCCACGGCGTATCCCCGGTGTGCCTTCGGGGGCTTTCCGGGGGATCGTTGCGGCAGCGGCACCCACATACTCTCTCTTCCAGAGCGGTGATGAACAGGAGAGGGCAGGGCCTGTTTGGGGAGGCGCTGCTCGGTTGACTGTCCGGCCTGTTGGTCGGGGGGGAGGCTTTTAAACCCTGACTGCTAATGCGTTTCCGCATCACGCTGAGTCACCCTAAAATCAGAGACTTATAGTCAAAAGGCACACCCAGAATTGTGTCGTTTGGCTATGCGGAAACGCTTTAGACCAACCCCATCCGTTCGGCCCGTTCCGGGTCGGGGAAATGGCGGTACAAAGCGTAATCCGCTTCGGCAATCAGGGTATGCACGGCGCGGTAAAGATTTTCCACACGTTCATCCCGCGTGCCTGACAGGCGGAAGGCGCTGTCCAACTGGGCGAGATTGCGGACCTCAACCTCAAGCAAAAAATCCCGCTGTCCGCCGGAGACAAGGTTCAGCTTGCGCCGCATCAGGCGCCAGCCCTGAATCGTGCCGGCATTTTGCAGATGGGTCATCCATTCGCCCACGGCATGGGCAAAAACCAGCGCCTTGGCATCGTCGTGCAGGTCAATGGAACAGGTATAGAGGTTCATGTGTCAGGATCCTTGGGCTTTTTTGTCCCGGACCCTGACAGCAATTGATTACAGGAGCGTTAAGTCCCGGCCTGTCCGTCCGGGTTGTTTGCCCCGGTTTCGTCTGCGGTGTCGTCTCCGGTCTCGTCCTCGTCGCCCTGATCGGCGATGCGGGCGACGCTGACCACCACTTCGTTCTTGCCGGTGTCAAACACCTTGACTCCGCCCGCGCTGCGCGAGCGGAAGCTGATGCCCTCTACCGGAACGCGGATGGATTGGCCTTTGGACGTGGCCAGCATGATCTGGTCATCCATCTCAACCGGGAACGAGGCGACAAGCGCCCCGCCGCGCATGGCCTTGTCCATGGCCGTGACCCCCATACCGCCACGCCCGCGCACGGGGTAGTCATGGGAGGAGGAAAGCTTGCCCGCCCCACCTTCGGTAATGGTCAGGATCAGGTTTTCCACAGCCGACATTTCCGCATAGCGTTCGGGCGAAATGGTGGCATTGGCGTCCACCGCGTCTTCGTCCGTTGTGGCATCCGCATCATCCGCCAGACCCGCAACCGCGCGGCGCATTTTAAGATAGGCCGCCCGTTCATCCGGGGTCGCCTTGAAGTGACGGATCACCGACATGGACACCACTTCGTCCCTGTCCGAAAGCCTGATTCCGCGCACCCCAACCGAGTTGCGCGAATTGAAGACCCGCACATCTGTTGCGGGGAAACGGATCGCCCGGCCCGAATTGGTGACCAGCATCACATCGTCCTCTTCCGAACAGATGCGTGCATTGATCAGCCGCATATCGGCATTTTCATCTTCGAATTTCATCGCGATCTTGCCGTTACGCATGACATTGGTGAAATCCGACAGCCGGTTGCGCCGCACGGTGCCCCGTGAGGTGGCAAAGATGATTTGCAGGTTGGCCCATTCTTTTTCGGGCACATCCACCGGCATGATCGCCGCCACGCTGACCCCTTGGGGGATCGGCAGGATATTGACGATGGCCTTGCCCTTTGCCGTGCGCCCGCCCAGCGGCAGCCGCCAGGTTTTCAGCTTGTAGACCATGCCATCGGTGGTGAAGAACAACAGCTGGGTATGGGTATTGGCGACAAAGAGGGTGGTGACCACGTCCTCTTCTTTTGTCTGCATCCCCGACAGTCCTTTGCCGCCGCGTTTCTGGGCGCGGAAATCGGCCAGAGCGGTGCGTTTGATATAGCCGCCCGAGGTGACGGTCACGACCATGTCTTCGCGTTCGATCAGGTCTTCGTCATCCATGTCACCGGACCAGTCAACAATCTCGGTGCGCCGCGGTACGGCGAATTGGTTTTTCACCTCGGTCAGTTCGTCGGCGATGATCGACATGATCCGATCGCGCGAGCCGAGGATTTCGAGGTATTCCTTGATCTTGCGGGCCAGCTCTTCCAATTCGTCCGTGACTTCCTTGACCCCGATCTGGGTCAGGCGTTGCAGGCGCAGTTCAAGGATTGCGCGGGCCTGGGTTTCAGAGAGGTTATAGGTGCCGTCCTCATTCGCCGTGTGGGTCGGATCGTCGATCAGGGCGATATAGGGCAGGATGTCAGCCGCGGGCCAGCGGCGTTCCATCAGGCGGGTGCGCGCCTCGGCCGCATCGGCAGAAGAGCGGATGGTCGCGACCACCTCGTCGATATTGGTGACAGCCACGGCCAGACCGCACAGGATGTGAGAGCGGTCGCGGGCCTTGCGCAATTCATAGGCCGTGCGCCGGACGACCACGTCTTCGCGGAAATCAATGAAGGATGTCAGGAACTTGCGCAGGGTAAGCTGTTCCGGGCGCCCGCCATTGAGGGCCAGCATGTTACAGCCGAAATGGGTCTGCATGGGGGTGAAGCGGAACAGTTGGTTCAACACCACCTCTGCCGTGGCATCGCGTTTGAGCTCAACCACCACACGCACCCCGTTGCGGTCGGATTCATCCTGAACATGGGCGATGCCTTCGATCCTTTTATCGCGCGCGGCTTCGGCGATTTTTTCGATCATCGACATCTTGTTCACCTGATAGGGGATCTCGTCGACAACGATGGCATAGCGGTCCTTGCGGATCTCTTCCACGCGGGTTTTGGCGCGGATCACCACGCTGCCGCGTCCCTCAAGATAGGCCTTTCGCGCCCCGGTCCGGCCCAGCATGATGCCGCCGGTGGGAAAGTCGGGTCCGGGCACATAGTCGATCAGCTGTTCGCTGGTCAGGTCCGGATCCTCGATCAATGCCAGGGTAGCGTCACAGACTTCGCCAAGGTTGTGGGGCGGGATATTGGTCGCCATGCCCACGGCGATCCCGCCGGCACCATTGACCAGCATATTGGGAAACCGGGCGGGCAGAACCGTGGGTTCCTTGTCCTTGCCGTCGTAATTGTCCTGGAAATCAACGGTTTCCTTGTCGATGTCGGACAGAAGGAACGCGGCGGGCTTGTCCATCCGCACTTCGGTATAGCGCATGGCCGCCGGGTTATCACCGTCCATCGAACCAAAGTTGCCCTGACCATCCAGAAGCGGCAGGGACATCGAGAAATCCTGAGCCATCCGCACAAGGGCGTCATAGATCGCGCTATCACCGTGGGGGTGGTATTTCCCCATCACGTCGCCCACGGGGCGCGCGGATTTGCGATAGGGCTTGTCATGGGTATTGTTGGTTTCGTGCATCGCATAAAGGATGCGCCGATGCACCGGTTTCAACCCGTCGCGCAGGTCGGGAATGGCGCGGGAAACGATCACGCTCATGGCATAGTCGAGATAGGACGATTTCATCTCGTCCGTGATCGACACTTCCGGCCCGTCATGAACGCTGCGTTCGATGCGGGTTTCTTCTTCGTTTTCAGGGGTTTCTGGTGTGTCGTTCACGTTGAGGGCCTGCCTGTCCTGTGATGGGTATATCTTGTTGTGGCAACTATACCACCGCCCACATATGGGGTGCAATGAAAGACTGTCATAGCCAAAGGACACAATTGTGATTGTGCCTATTGGCTATAAGTCTCTGATTTTACGCTGATGCTTTGTGGCGTTTGGGGTCAAAATCCACGACTGTCAGCTTTGCATTGCTGAGGTTATGGAAAATCAAATCCCAATCCCTTGAATTCATTCGATTATTAATTCTGAACAGTTTTGTCTGACAGGAACAGGAGCTTGCCCCGGATCCCCCACCGCAAGAGGATCGTGCCCAAAGAATGGGGATTATATACGTATGTGACCCATTGATGTGGGTCACATAATCACCTAGAAAAATGGGGAGACAAACGGAGCCTCCCTATGATCCAGCAATTCA
>PDRZ01000023.1 GCA_002747035.1 Rhodobacterales bacterium | reverse complement strand
GAATAGCAACCCGTTACGACAAGAGAGCCGATATCTTCCTGTCGGCAGTCTTCCTGGCCGCTGCCATCGTCTGGTGGACCAATTGAGTCCCGACCCTAGCCGGGGGTTGGCTCTCGCCGCTCCCTTACGGTCACGTCTCGCGTGCGAAGCCGCCTGTAAGGGCGGATGAACTAACCGCGCGCGCCCAAACCCATTTGCATCATGGTTTTGCGCACTGGGGCAAGCGAGTAAATAGCGTTCAACCCTGCGGCACGTAGATTGCGCAGGGGGCGTGCCTGGATCATGGAGGCGCGATTCAGCAGGTCAATTCCAGCGACTCGCACCTTGATTTCAAGGTGGCGTTTGCGGTGATAGGATTGCAGCATGCTTTGGCTGCCAAGCTGGTCGGGATCGCTGACCGCGAGATCGCGCAGAACGCGCATATCACCCAGAGACATGTTCAAGCCTTGCGCCCCGATGGGGGGCACAACGTGGGCGGCTTCTGCGACCAGTGCCAGCCGTTGACCATACATACGATCCGCGACCTGGCTGATAATCGGCCATACCGTGCGTCGCGAGACCAAGGTCAGCGGTCCGAAAAGCCCACAGGACCGGCGGTTCATTTCGGATTCGAACGCAGGGGGATCAAGCGCGGCCAGCCGAGCGACTTCGTCCCCCCGTTCCATCCAGACGATGGCCGAGGAGGGTTGGCCATCATAATCCGGCAGCGGGACAAGCGTGAAGGGGCCTCCGCTGCGGTGAATTTCGGTAGAAACATTCTTGTGCGGGATCGAATGGGTCACAGCAAAGGCAAGCGCCTTCTGCCCGTAGCGCGTTGTTGTAACAGCTATGTTCGCCGCTTCGCGCATCGTTGAATTGCGTCCGTCCGCTGCAACGACAAGGCGGGTTGATACCTGTTCGCTGTTGCTCAGAATCACCCGCGCTTCTCCTTCGCGCGTGAACAGCCCCGACGTTGCAGTGCCGGGCCGGAATGTGACGTTGTCGATCTCTGCCAGACGCGCCACCATTTCACGTCGCAAAAGCCAGTTGGGCAGGTTCCAGCCAAAGGGTTTTTCCGAGATGTCAGACGCGTTGAAATCCTTGGTCAGGCGGGGTTCGGGTTCGGCTCCGCCCGCATCCACGATCCGCATGATCTGAAGTTCTGTCGCGTGAGAGGCAAGCCGATCCCACAGGCCAGCTTCGTCCAGAAGCTGTTGCGAGGGTTGCAGGAATGCGGTGGTCCGAAGATCCGATCCCTCTGCGTCCCGTTCGGTGATAGGCGGTGTGGGGTCAACGCACAGCACAGAAAATCCTGCGGTTCCGAACACAGCAGCCGCTGTTAGCCCGGCAACACCGCCACCGGAAACAACAATATCGTATTGGGAACGTTTCATGGTCATAACCCTCCTGAACCGGACCCTAATCCCATGCCGCAAGGAAGTTCAAGAGACAAGCTGTCTCGCCTCTTGTTCCTGTTAGATATCTGATTAGATAATGTTTTTTATGAAACTGGCGAGATCGTCCGTGTGGTGGTGGATGTGATCAGACTCCACCGGGCTGGGGGCGACGTGAACGGTTTTCATTCCAAGGTCCGCGGGCACGGCGAGGTTGCGTGGGTCATCCTCGAACATTGCACCTTTTGCAGTCTCGACGCCGTCTTTTTCAAATATGAGTTCGAAGGCCTGGCGCTCGGGTTTGGGGTGGAAATCGGCGTGTTCCACGCCATAGATCGCATCAAATATGCCCTCAAGCCCCCGGGCATCCAAAACACGCTCTGCATAGGGGGCGCTGCCATTGGTATAGACGATCTTGCGACCGGGTAAGGCGCTGATGGCACTGCGCAGGTCGTGATCTCTGGTCAGATGGCTCATGTCAATCTCGTGAACATGTGTGAGATACGGGGTTGGATCCACCCCATGTTCCCGCATCAGCCCTGCAAGCGTGGTGCCATATTCGGCCCAATAGTGGCGACGCAGATGGTCCGCTGTCTCGCGTTCAACCTTCAGCGCATCCATGACATAGCGTGTCATATTGACTTCGATCTGATCAAACAGCCGGGCCGACGACGGATAAAGCGTGTTGTCGAGATCAAAGACCCAATGGGCCACGTGAGAAAAGCTTTTCCTAGGCATGGCCGGACGCTAGCGTATGCGGCGGTAAGACGCAATAACAGCGGGGTTGATGGCGTTGTCGGAAAAGGGTCTACTCACCCGATAAGCAACGGGGCGGTTAGCGTGATGAAAGAGATGAAAGCGTCAAACAAGGACGCATATACCCTCATCCTTGAGGCCATCGATATGGGGTTGTTTCGCCCCGGTGACCGGTTGGTGGAAAGCGATCTGGCGGAGCGTTTCGGCGTGTCGCGTACGCCGATCCGGGAGGCGTTGCAACGACTTGAAACTCAGGCGCTTTTGACCCGTGATGGGCGGAGCCTGATTGTTTCGTCGCTGGATCACAACCAGCTCGCCGAGCTTTACGTGGTGCGTGCCGAGCTTGAGGCTCTGGCCGCGCAGCTTGCTGCCAAGCATGCTACGGATGAAGAAGTGCGGGTCCTGCGTGAGATGGTTGAAATGGATCGCGCTTTGGTCGATGACGCCAACGCGCTTGCACGTGCCAACCGGCGGTTTCACCGGCAATTGCACCTGGCGTCCCATAACCGGTTTCTGATGCAGCAACTGAACCTCGTGCATCAGTCCATGGCGTTGATGGCCACCACGTCTTTGGCGGTTGAAGGGCGCGGAGAGGTGGCGCTTGGAGAGCATGATGCCATTGTCACGGCGATTGAAAACAGGGATGAACAGGCTGCGGCTGCGGCTCTCAGAGCTCATATTTCCAGGGCGTTCGTGACACGGCTCAAGCTGGATTCTGAGACGTAAAACCCGGACTTTTATCGCTGGCGGGGACCAATGGCCGCTTGCTTGACAGGAAGTGGCCGTGTTGGGTTTTATCCCAGTAGAACGGTTTGAAAATCAATTCGTAAAGCGCCTTGTAGGCGGCGATTGCCCCAAGTGGGTAGTAGAAATGCATGGTGGGCACCCAGGCCAGAAGATGGCGGTGGCGCGGAGCTGACACTGCGGTGGCGTTGACCAGGATGCTGATCACCTCGATCCCAAGGAACAAGATGCCGAAGGCCAATAGCGCATCGCGGGTCACGAACGGGTCCAGCGGGTGCGGCAGGCCAAGAAGCACCAGCCAGAAGGACCAGAGGAACGGGGCCAGCACGAATTGAGACAAGGCGGTGACGAAATGCGCCTGGAAACCCCAGAATTTACGTGCTCCGAGTTGTCGATAAAGCTTGAGCGGGCGACGCATGTGAACGAGGTAGGTCACCATATACCCCTTGAGCCAGCGCGACCGTTGCCGCACCCAGCGCCATAGGCGACAGTTGGCTTCTTCGCCGGTCATGGTCGGAATAACCTCGGTGCGATACCCGTGGCGGGCAAGGCGAAAGCCAAGATCGGCGTCCTCGGTCACGTTATGGGCATCCCAGCCCCCGAGCTCTTCCAACACATCGCGACGAAAAAACAGGGTTGTTCCACCTAGTGGTATCGCCAGACCAAGCCGCGACATGCCGGGAAGCATGAGGCGAAACCAGGCCGCGTATTCAATGGTGAAACAGCGGGCGAGCCAGTTTTGGCGGCTGTTATAGTAATCCAGAGCCCCCTGAAGACAAACCAGATCACGCGGGGCCGATCGGAAACGGTCAGCGACAATACTGATCTGATCCGGGTCGGGTTCATCTTCGGCATCCCAGATCCCGATAATGTCCCCGTCACAAAAATCCAGCGCGTAATTCATTGCGCGCGGTTTGGTTTTTGGGGAACCCTCCGGCACTGCGATGACACGCATCCAGGGGGGCAGGGTGCTTTGCCGAATGGTTTCGTGGGTCGTTTCATCGTTTTCTTCCAGCACCAGAACCACGTCGAGCAGGGACTTGGGATAGGTCAACCGGGATAAGCGGGTGACAAGGTGGCTGGCGATCTCTTTTTCCTTGAAGAGCCGGACGAGCACCGAAACCTTGGGCAAGGGAACCTCTGATGTGTTGATCACCGGAGGTGGGGCGGCGGGAGGAGAAGACACATGGGCCACATAGGATGCGATCCGCAACCCCGCAGCGACGATCAGCGTGAAGGCAGCCCAAAGGGTCAGAATGCCGAACACGTGGCGCGGGAACAGGGCGGTGATCAACAGCAGAGCGAGCAGGCCAGCGAGGACCAGCGCCAGCCGACGTGTCCCTGTCCGGCCCCAATCCCGACAGCTTTCTTCCTCGGGCACCCGGCACGAGGCCGCGCGGGTCAGTGGCGCACGATGAATGCGGGCCAGAGCTGACTGGATATCGGATGCAGGGGCAAACACCAGATCAACCCGTTCCGGTACATCCTGCAACAGGCTGATCGCACGGGTAAAATCCTCGACCCGCGAGGCGGCAATGGTCAGCGTGTGCCCCTCCATTCGCCAAGGTATCACACTGTGATTGAGGCAGGTGCGCAGGGGGATGAGATCGGCTACATCTTCGGAAGGCGGGCGCGTCAACAAATCCACACGGGGCAGCCCGTGATACCGCGACAGGGCGGTGATCATGGTTTCGGCATCCAGCAACCCTTCGGACACCAGAATGCGATCCAGCGAACCTTGGCTTTTCGCCTGAACCGCCCGGGCCGCCATCAGGTCAGAGGCCGAGATCAGTCCGGCATGTTGCAGAAAACGGCCGAAATCTTCGGCCATTGGTCTGGTTCCTGCAATTTGGCGGACGGTCTGGAACGTCATTTTCTTACCCCAAGAGTTCGGTCTGTGCCGGTTTTGAGGTAAGGATGGGTGCTCATGGTTAACGATGCGTTAAGTATAACGCATATTAACCTTGTTGTTCAGCATGTTACCCGTTTGTTAAGTTAAGGAACCTTTCTGGTTCGTTAATGTTCGCGCGGTGTTTGGTATATGTTCTCATACCGCAGGGGCAGTTTCTATGGGGCTGAATATCGCCAAAACCGCCGTCAGAACCGGATTCAGGCGCGTTTTTCCATTTCCGCTGCGAATCGCTCGAACAAATAGAAGCTGTCTTGCGGTCCGGGCGAGGCTTCCGGGTGGTGTTGAACGGAATATACGGGACGGTCGGCCATTCGAATTCCGCAATTGCTACCATCAAAAAGTGAAACATGTGTTTCCACGACGCCCTCGGGCAAGGTCTGGCTGTCCACTGCGAACCCGTGGTTCATCGAGGTGATTTCCACCTTGCCGGTTGCATGTTCCTTGACCGGGTGGTTGGCCCCGTGGTGGCCGTGGTTCATCTTGATGGTTCTGGCCCCAAGCGCCAGGGCCAGCATCTGATGTCCAAGACAGATGCCGAACACGGGCAGGTCGGTGGTGTCCAGCACTTTGCGGATCATCGGCACGGCATATTCCCCGGTTGCCGCCGGATCCCCGGGACCGTTGGACAGGAACAGCCCGTCGGGATTGTGGGCCAGCACGTCTTCGGCTGTTGCCGTGGCGGGCAGCACGGTCACGTCACACCCCGCCGAAGCAAGGCAGCGCAGGATGTTGCGTTTTGCCCCGTAATCCACCGCGACCACCTTGTATTTCGGGGCTTCCTGTCGGGCATAACCGTCCGGCCAGGCCCACCGCATTTCGTTCCAGCGATAAGGTTGGGTACAGGTCACGTCCTTGGCCAGGTCCATACCTTCCAGCCCGGCAAAACCGCGCGCCTTGGCGATAAGCGCCCCGGTATCGAACTTTCCGTCCGGGTTATGGGCCAGCGCCACATGCGGCGCGCCCTGTTGCCGGATCGCGCGGGTCAACCGGCGCGTATCCACCCCGCCGATCGCAATCCGCCCACGTGCGGCCAGCCAATCAGACAGGTTTTGCGTGTTGCGCCAATTGCTTGGCTCGGTCGGGTCCCATTTCACCACCATGCCCGCGGCCACCGGATCGCCGGTTTCGTCATCTTCCGGGTTGGTGCCGGTATTGCCGATATGGGGGAAAGTGAAGGTTACGATCTGCCCCGCATAAGAGGGGTCGGTCATGATTTCCTGATACCCCGTCATCGCCGTGTTGAAGCACAGTTCCGCCGTGGTATCCCCGGTGGCACCAAACCCGCACCCGTAAAAGACGGTCCCGTCTGCAAGGGCAAGGCAGGCGGTCGGGTGGGCGTGATCTTGGGAGGTCATGGCGCGTTTCCTGAGGTATCGTTGTGGCTGGCAAATTGTGCGGAAACTAGTGCCGGTGCCGGGCGGGGTCAAGACCATAAAATGCCCCGAGACGCCAGAAAAACAAGGGGTTTGGGGCGGGTGCGACATGGTTGCATCGGGCTTGCCAAACGGATAATGTGCAAAACTTGAGACAGATTCCGGGGATGGGATTATGGATATGAGAGAACAGGTCGGTACAGCCCTGAAACAGGCGATGAAGGACAAGGACCGCGCACGGCTGTCGACCCTGCGCCTGATCAACGCGGCCATCAAGGACCGCGACATTGACGCCCGTGGCCAAGGCAGGGAAGACGGCGTCAGCGACGTTGATGTGCTTGCCATCATGGGCAAGATGGTCAAACAGCGTCAGGAAAGTGCGCGCGCCTATGAAGAGGGCGGGCGGCTGGACCTGGCTGAGCGGGAGCGCTCGGAGGTTGGAATTATCGAAGAATTCCTGCCCAAACAGCTGGACGAAGCACAGGTGAACAAGGCGGTGGCCGAGGCGATTTCCGAGGTTGAGGCCAATTCGATCCGTGACATGGGCAAGGTGATGGGGGTTCTGAAATCCAAATACACTGGCCAGATGGATTTCGGCGCGGTGGGACCGATGGTCAAGGACCATCTCAGCGCCTGACCCCGGCATTTTGACCCCTTCCAAACGGCCGCGTTAACACGTGGCCGTTTTGCTGTTTTGCGGGGGGTGACTTTTGCGCACCCCTGCGGCACCGACGCGGCAGCGCGGCGTGCGCCCCCGGGATGGCGGGCGTTCGTTACGCCTCCGTCCGTTGCGCAACCGCGTCACGATCCGGAAATGTTAACGCTGCGCCCGTGGAAATGGGTTAACCCGCCGTACGTTGTGTCGTGCGTTGCGCCCACACATCGCCACCGTCACGGTGGTCTCAGGCTGCGTTAACATCCGGTTGATATTTCCCTTTTCATCCGGGCAGCGAGACCTTCGCGGTTTGGAGTGTAGCAACGAAACCGAGCATCGGCCGGTCCTGGCCCCCACGCGGGTGCCGACGGTGGTGTGGAAAGGAATTTGGATGAACAAGGCAATTACCGATGGCGTGGTTCTGATGCCGCCCGCGTTCGCAAACGGGTTGGACCTGTGGTCAAGCGGCGATGGCACACCGGGATCGGATACATATGAAAATGCGCTGAACGCCGCCTATGTGCCGGCGGACCAAGATTTTGGCGGCTGTCTGGAGCTTCAGAAGATCGACAGTATTCAGAAGGTCCGTTACATGGGCGAAACGCCTTTGTTGCCCGGCTGTTACCTGCAGGTCAAGGCCCGGATCAAGGCGGTCAGTGGCGCGTTGCCCAATGTGCGGATCGCGGCCTGGGCCGGTGGGGCCGGGGGTACGCATGTCTCCGGTTTGACCGAGGTGGGTGATCAGGTGACCCTGACCCAGTATGGCGAGGTGGTCGAAGTCACCGCCATCATTGGCGCGGGCAATCGCGGCGGTGTCGATATGGTCTGGGGTGCCGAGCCGCTTTACGGGCATTTCGGGATTGACCTGACCGGGTCCAACGGCGGCGTGGTGCGGATCGACGATATCGAGATCGTGGATATCACCAGCGCCTTCCTGCGCGAGATGATGGCCTGGGTCGATGTGCGCGACTATGGCGCGGTGGGCGATGGCGTAACCGATGACCAGCCGGCGTTCGAAGCCGCGGATGCGGCGGCCAACGGGCGCAAGGTTCTGGTGTCCGCGGGCACCTATTTCCTTGGCGATTCCGTGACCTTTGACAACAAGGTCGAATTCGAAGGCACGGTGACCATGGCCGAGGAGTCGACCTTTGCGTTGACCAAGAATTATGACCTGCCGACCTATATCGCGGCCTTTGGCAACGAAGAGCTGGCCTTTCGCAAGGCGTTTCAGGCGTTGTTGAACGGGGTGGACCATGAATCGCTTGACCTTGGCGGGCGGCGGATCACATTGACCAGGCCCGTCGATATGCAGGCGGCGGTCAGCACCCGCACCAGCTATGCCACCCGCCGGATGATCCGCAATGGTCAGTTCTATGCCGCCAACAGCGCGGATTGGGAGGATGAGGTGGTGACCAGCACGGGCACCTATTCGATCAACAACAGCCTGAAGTTGACCGGGGTGACCAATGTGGCCAATATTCAGGTGGGATCATTGATCACCGGCAACGGTGTCGGGCGCGAAATCTATGTACGCGCCAAGAACGAGGCGACCCAGGAGATCACCCTGTCCAAGCCGCTTTATGACGCGGAAGGCACCCAGACCTATACGTTTACCCGGTTCAAATTCATGCTGGATTTCAGCGGCTTCAGCCAGATGTCCAAATTCGGCATCACCGACGTGGAGTTCCAGTGTTCGGGGCGGGCCAGTGCCATTCTGCTGGCCCCGTCGGGGTTGATTTTCCATCTGCGCGACAGCTTTGTCACCCGCCCCAAGGATCGCGGGCTGGCCAGCCCCGGCGAAGGCTGTCAGGGCATGTTGATCGACCGGTGCCAGTTCCTGTCCAATGACGGCGGGTTGCCCAGCCAGAACCGCAGCACGGTGGCCATCGTGGCCAATGGCAGCGACGTCAAGATCCGCGACAACCGCGCGTCGAAATTCCGTCACTTCGCGGTGCTGGGCGGAACCAGTTCGATCGTCACGGGGAACCACTTTTTCCAGGGCGACAGCGAATCCAACGGCATCCGCGTGGCGGGGATCATCCTGACCGCGCCTAATTGCCGGGCGACGATCACCGCCAACTATGTGGACAACTGTTTCATCGAATGGACAAACGAGCGCAAGGCGAATCCGTCCGACCTTTCCGGGCTGCCGTTTTCACAGTTGACCATCGCCGAGAACGTGTTCCTGTGTTCGGACGTCGCACCGTGGTTCCGGTTCATCGTGGTCAAACCCTTTGGTGCAAACCAGTATATCAAGGGCATGACCGTCATCGGCAATTCGTTCCGTACCATTCACGGCGCGATTGACCGGGTGGAAGAGGTGGACACCAGCTTTGCCGATCTGGACAAGACCAAGTTCACGGGCGTGAAGTTCGAAGACAACCAGTACACGTTGGTTTCCACCGGCACCCACAGCCCTTATGTGGTCGATCACCATCAGGCGACCGAAGACGCCACCTGGGTCATCGACGGATCGCCGCATCTGCCCTTTGGGGGGCGCGCGCGGTCGGTATCTTCGTTACTTGCCACGTCCAAGATCAAGAACGCGGCCAATGTGACGCGGCATGAATGGCCTTATGTGTCGCTTGAGCAGGGCGTAAATGGCGATCAGGTGCATGTGAACTGGGAACAACCGGTCCGGGGTGATATTTCGATCGCCCTGCGGGTTGACGACCCGAACTGATCCGGGTCCCGCGCCGGTTCAGCCAGTCAGGGATGGGCAGGGAAAGGACCTGTCGGGCAAAACAGGGAGGGGGGGCGTTCGGAAACGAGCGCCCCTTTTTCATTCCGGGCGCGTCAGGTCATGGTGGGGGATGAGACCCCGTGTCGGGGTCACGGAGGATCGGCGGGATGACGCATCCGTGTCAGGCTTCTGTCACGGGTCGTCAGAAATCCCGCCAAAAGCCGAATTTCACGCCAAGCTGGTCTTCGCCCACCAGCCCGGCGGTAAGGCCCAGTTCGATATGGCTTTTCTTGCCCAGACGTATCACCAGCGACGGTTCGACCCGCAGAAAGATGTTATCACCTTCGGACATGCCCGATTGAAACTGGATCATGGATTTGAACCGGTCATTGTGGTTCAGACCCAAGGTGATGTCGGTTTTGAAATCAACCTGCCCGGACGCGGTGCGCAGCTCGGCAAAGCTGTCGATGGCGAACCAGCCGGTCATGTCGCGCACGGTTTTGAACCCGCGCCCATAGCTGAGCCCCGGGCGCAGCGTGGCCTGGCCAGCCAGCGTACCCGCGCCCAGTTCAACCGCGACATGGTGTTTATCGGCAATGACGGCGATGGGCAGCCGGGCAAAGACAATCGCCTTGGTGTCCCCCGACACGCCATGCCCCAGATCAAGCCCGAAGGTCAGCGTATCTGTCGCGCCATATTCAAGATAGGTGGTCGAATAGACCGCATAAGGCCCGGTTTTGTCCGAGGCCGACACCCGCAGCGCGCTTTGGAAAAACACGTTGCCCTTGCCCCGTGGCCACGCGCCGGACAGGGCCGGGGTGGCCCAAAGCAGCGTGATCATAAGAATGGCGGTGAGGCGGCGCATGAGGGGCCCGTTTTTGGTAAAGACGCCGTTAAGTATGATTAAAAGCGGTAAAGGCTTGGTTAACTCCCTGCGTGGATCGTCACCGCCCCGGTCAGAGCCCCGGTTACGGATCGTTTCTCTTGTCACGCCAGGGGGTCTGCCCCTAGGTTGGTTTCAGCGAACGGACCACGCCACGCGTACACGCCAGCAAGGAGCCAGGCCATGCCGAAAATTTCCAAGGAAAACAGCTTTCAGACCGTGATCACCACGTTTGAAATGACCCCGGGCACCTGTCAGGATTTGATTGATGCCCTGAGCGATGCCTATGATATGTTCATTTCCAAACAGCCCGGATTCATCGGGGCGGGGCTGCATGTGAATGACGCACAGACCCGGATCGCCAACTATTCCCAATGGGAACGGCGCGAGGATTTTCAGGCGATGTTGCGCAGCGATGAAATGCGGGCCCGCAACCGCAAGATCAACGAGCTGTGCAAGGGTTTTGAGCCGGTGATGTATGATGTGGTCGACTGTTTCGACTAACCTGTTCGGGGAGAGATCAGGGGCAGGTCAACCACAGGGGAAGGGTGTTTCACGGCATGACCTGAATCAAGGCGTGACCTGCCGGAACGGTGCATGCTTTCTTTGTAGAAAAAACCCGTGGGGGCCCCTGACATGTATAAGAATATCCTCGTACCTGTAGCCTTTGATGAAGAACACGAAACCGCGCCGGCTCTGGCGGCGGCACGTTGCTTGGCCGGGGACGGGGCGCGGGTCACGGTGATGCACGTTGTGGAACAGGTGCCACCCTTTGCGCTGTCTTACATGCCTCAAGGCTATGAGGTGCAGCTACAGGTTGCGATCAGGGAGGAGTTGGCTGCCATGGCCGCAACCCTGCCCGGCGGGACGGCGGCGGTGGTCGAAGGCCATTCCGGGCGCACGATTCTGGACTATGCATCCGAACAGGGTGTTGATTGTATCGTCATTGCGTCGCATCGTCCGGGAATGCAGGATTACCTGTTGGGTTCGACGGCGGCTCAGGTTGTGCGGCACGCGACATGTTCGGTACATGTGGTGCGCTGACCCGGATTCCGGAGGCCCGTTTCAAAACGAACCAAAGGCTGAACAAAGGAAACACGCAATGTACAAGAATATTCTCGTGCCCATCGCGGCAGATCATGACCCCAACACCGATGCGGTGATGAAAATCGCCCGCGCGCTGGCCGAAGAGGGGGCCAAGATCACCGCGCTGAGCGTGATCGAAGCCATGCCTGGCTATATCGCGGCACAGTTGCCCGAAGGGCAGGTGGCCAAGACCCGCGCCGCGCTTGAAACCGGTTTGGCCGAAGACTTGGGCGGTGCGCAGGATGTCGAGGTTGTGGTGATCGAAGGTCACTCGGCCCGCTCGATTCTGGACTATGCCAATGACCACGGGATGGATTGCATCGTCTTGGCCTCGCACCGGCCGGAATTGGCCGACTATCTTCTGGGCAGCACGGCGGCCCGCGTTGTGCGTCACGCCAAATGCGCAGTGCATGTGATGCGTTAAAGCGTTTCCGCTTTATTGCCCGAAATGCCGGGGCGTGTGGTTGGATCGGGGTGAGTTGGACAAAATCATCGAACAGGCAACGGAGCCCATGGTTTTGCCCAACCCGGATTCTGGCCCGGAACCGATCCCGCGTGCGCCCGAGTCGCATATATGGCAGGACCCCTGTCGCAAGGACGGCAAGACGCGCGACAAGCGGTATCGCGGCAAGTATTCGGACGACGATCACAAGCGGTACAAGAAACGAAAACGGCGCAAATTCTTTCTTGAGGAGATCTTTGATCGGCGATTGATCGGCCCCGTTCAAACCCGGTCAAGTTCCGGGGGACCATTCCATTTGTTAACTCGGTGGGGCAGGATGGGGCAAATCAATTCGGAGTTGTCCCCATGCGTATCCTGCCTCTTGCTGCCTGCCTTGCCCTGTCCGCGCCTGTCCTGGTTTCGCCCGCGATTGCCGAAACCAGGGTGAATATCACCAAGGGTGTGGCGTCGGTCACCGTGGAAACGGACAACGGTCCGGTCGAGATTTCCCGCCCCACGGATACCGCCACCGTCATCACCGGCGATTTTGCTCAGATCGCGCGGCCCTGTCCGAATTTCTGTATCCAACCCATAACCCCCGTGGAGGGCGTGCGCACCATTGGCGAACTTGAAATGCTGGAGGCGCTGCAGGATCCGACCGTCAAGGTGATCGACAGCCGCGTCCGCCCCAATTTTGAGTCCGGGACGATCCCCGGCGCGATCAACATGCCTTATACCGAAATGGCCGACCGGTTGGAGGAACTGGGCTGTGAAGTGGATTTCGAGGGCTATGAGTGCGGGGGTGACGAGGTGCCGACCATCGCCATGTTCTGTAATGGCCCCTGGTGCGGTCAATCCCCGGCGGCGATCCAACGGATCGTCAAGGCGGGTTATCCGGTGGAGAAGATCATGTATTACCGCTGGGGTATGCAGGGCTGGCACATGCTGGGCCTGACCACGGTGCCGGGGGAATGACCATGACGCTGCCGGTGATTGGGGCACAGCTTTCGGTGCTGGATTTGGATCAGCACCGGGATTGGCTGTTTGAAAAGGACCGGGACCTAGAGCTGCCTGAATTCTGCATGGCCGATATTCTGGACAATGCCGATCCGTTCATCGCGTTGGCATTGGAAAAACTGGATGGGTGGCACGGGCGGCTGGGCATTCACGGGCCGTTTTCGGGGTTCGAGTTGGATGTGAAGGACCGTGGGGTGCGGGCGGTGGTGCAAGAGCGGCTGTCGCAGGCACTGGACGTTTGCGAGAAACTTGAGGCACGGCAGATGGTGCTGCACTCGCCCTATGATCCCTGGGACGCGCATAACCTGGATAACGGACCGAAGGATCGGGCGAAGTCGATTTCGGCTATTTTGGAGACGCTGGCACCCGCGTTGAAACGCGCCTCGGACCTCGGCGTCGAAATGGTTCTGGAGAACATCAAGGACACCGAGCCGGGGTTGAGGCGGGCGGTGGTCGAGGCCGCGGACACGCCTGCCTTGCGCCTGTCGGTCGATACCGGCCACGCCTTGTGGGCGTATGTCAGCGCCGGGGCACCGCCGGTGGATCGGTTTATTTCCGATGCCGGGGAGTTGTTGGGCCACGTGCATTTGCAGGACGCCGATGGCTATGCCGACCGGCACTGGGTGTTGGGCGAGGGGGACACGAACTTCCATGCGATTTTTGCGGCTTTGGCGGAGTTGGAGGTTCGGCCGCATTTGATCGTGGAGATCAACGATTTCAGCCGGGTGCCGGAGAGTGTGAGCTATTTGGAAGGGTTGGGGTTGGGAGTGTAGGTGGTGAGGTTCAGTTCAATCACATCCGATCATCGTTCCATATTTTGTAACGGTGCAATGATTGCCCAATGAATCCCGGCTGTGGCTGCCAGAGGAGTCGGACCATGTATCAAGTTGGTACCTATTGCCCATGGAATCTTGGCTCCGGACGGTAATGTCCCCAGTTGGCGATGTATAGACATCAGTGTCCATAGAATAGCTGTTTCCCATGGAGTCACTGGATCGGACGGACATGGACCCATCCGCACGTTGTGTAACAGTTGTGCATACGCGGTACGCTCCTTCCCCATAGCAAGTTGTCTCTGCAACGATTGGCGTCGAGAACACAATTGCCAAGACGCTCAATATCAAAGCTGTCACACTGCTGAGATTGGGCGGACGCCAAGATTTCACACTAAGTTTGCCAAGATCGACAAGAACAGAAATGATACCAAGCATAATACTTCCTCTCTTCGAGTTTCAATCTTAGGAATGCGCCCCCAGACCAAGAGCACTAGTGCGCAAGGAATGACAAATGGAGCAAACAAGTTAGCTTGGAATGAAGCTTTCAGGTTTAGGTTTGCGAACTGCACGACGCCCGCAGTCATACCACTAAATGCGCTTCTTATGCCAAAAAACCTTTCTAGAGGTGGGGGTGAAAGGCCCAAGAGTGCCTCCAGCCGAACAACTGGATTATCGTCCAATGTGCATGCAGCAAGGAAGGCGATACCGAAAACAATCCGTATACTAGGCGGCCCAAGCGAAAAAAATGCCCTTCTAGCTGTTCTCACGCGGTTTCCGAACGATTACATATATTGGAACGGCAATAATGCAGACCAAAAACGTGAAAATACCCCATCCCATTCCATTCATTCCGCGTGAGTTTGCATCCTTCGCTATAAGAACGCCCACAACCGCTGCAATAATTAAACCAATAACAACTTCCAAAGTTGGTCTCCGTCAAGCCAATTGCATTCTATTGGGAGAAGTTGAAAATCTCCCATCGCTGTCTTTACCTTGAAGGACACAGCCAATGCGGTCAATGGTGATTGTGCGCGTCTGGATGGTCTGGATTGAAACAATAGCTCAAAGATGTTTTGGAAAAAGAGTAGGTTGTCACTTTCCCCTCCTCTTCACATTCCCACCCCGCTGCCCGGCCCGACCAGCGGTTGACCGCCCACGCGAGCCAACCGCCGCCTCGCTCGCCTTCTCCACCGCGTATTGCCGCGCAAGCGGGTCGTCTGCCACGGCCAGATCCACGGCCTCAAGCCGTTTGATCTCATCCCGCAGGCGGGCGGCCTCTTCGAATTCCAGGTTCTCGGCGGCCTTGCGCATGTCAGAGCGCAGCCCGTCCAGCACCGTTTCGAGGTTCGCGCCGTGCAGGGGTTTGTCGATTTTGGCCGTGACACGGGACATGTCCGTGTCGCCTTGGTACAGCCCGGCCAGAACGTCCTCGACATTCTTTTTCACCGTTTCCGGGGTGATGCCGTGTTTCTGGTTATAGGCCATCTGTTTGGCGCGGCGGCGTTCGGTTTCGTTGAGCGCGCGTTCCATGGAGCCGGTCACCCGGTCGGCATACATGATGACCCGTCCTTCGGCATTCCGCGCCGCCCGCCCGATGGTTTGCACCAGCGAGGTTTCGGAACGCAGGAAGCCTTCCTTGTCCGCGTCCAGAATGGCGACCAGCCCACATTCGGGGATATCCAGACCTTCGCGCAGCAGGTTGATTCCAATCAGGACGTCAAACGCGCCCAGCCGCAAATCGCGAAGAATTTCAATGCGTTCCAGTGTGTCGATGTCCGAGTGCATATAGCGCACGCGGATGCCCTGTTCGTGCAGGTATTCGGTCAGGTCTTCGGCCATACGTTTGGTCAGGGTGGTGCACAGAACCCGCAGCCCGCGTTCCGTTACGATGCGGATTTCATCCAGCAGGTCGTCGACCTGGGTGTCGACCGGGCGGATTTCCACCTCTGGATCCAGAAGCCCGGTGGGGCGAATCACCTGTTCGGAAAACACGCCGCCGGATTGATCCAGCTCCCATGCCGCCGGGGTGGCCGACACAAACACCGATTGGGGGCGCATGGCGTCCCATTCTTCGAATTTCAGGGGGCGGTTGTCCATACAGGAGGGCAGGCGGAACCCGTGTTCGGCCAGAGTGGATTTGCGGCGATAGTCGCCTTTGTACATGCCACCGATCTGGGGCACGCTGACGTGGCTTTCATCGGCAAACACAATCGCGTTGTCGGGGATGAATTCGAACAGCGTGGGAGGCGGTTCCCCCGGGGCACGGCCGGTGAGATAGCGGGAATAGTTCTCGATCCCGTTGCAGACGCCCGTGGCCTCCAGCATTTCGACATCAAAATTGGTGCGTTGTTCCAGCCGTTGAGCTTCCAGCAGTTTGCCTTCGTCGACCAGTTGGTTCAGCCGCTGTTTCAGTTCCTTTTTAATCTCGATGATGGCCTGTTGCATCGTCGGTTTCGGAGTGACGTAATGCGAGTTGGCGTAGACGCGTATCTTGTCGAATGTATCGGTTTTTTCGCCCGTCAGAGGGTCAAATTCTGTAATGCTTTCAAGTTCTTCCCCAAAGAACGAGAGTCGCCAGGCCCGGTCTTCCAGGTGGGCGGGAAAGATTTCAAGACTGTCGCCGCGCACCCGGAACGCGCCGCGTTGAAATGCCTGATCGTTGCGCCGGTATTGTTGAGCGACCAGGTCGGCAATCACCGCGCGTTGGTCATAGGCCCCCCCCACTTTCAGATCCTGGGTCATGGCCGAATAGGTTTCCACCGAGCCAATCCCGTAGATACACGAGACCGAGGCGACGATGATCACGTCATCGCGTTCCAGAAGCGCCCGGGTGGCCGAGTGGCGCATCCGGTCGATCTGTTCATTGATCTGGCTTTCCTTTTCAATATAGGTATCTGATCGCGGCACATAGGCTTCGGGCTGGTAATAGTCGTAGAAAGACACGAAATATTCCACGGCGTTGTCGGGAAAGAACCCTTTCATTTCGCCGTAAAGCTGGGCCGCGAGGGTTTTGTTGGGGGCGAGGATGATGGCGGGGCGCTGGGTCTCTTCGATCACCTTGGCCATGGTAAAGGTTTTGCCGGTGCCGGTCGCGCCCAACAGCACCTGATTCCTGTCCCCGTCGCGCACCCCCTGTGACAGCTCTGCGATTGCGGTCGGTTGATCCCCGGCAGCGGTGAATTCGGTATGCATCACGATCTGTTTGCCGCCCTCAAGCTTGTCCCGCGCCGACATTTTTGCGGCCTTGTCGGTCAGTTGAGAGGGAGATTTGTCGGAATGGGCATAGGGCATGGCGCGACTCGCAGGCAAAAACGTCGGAAGCCCAAGAGTTGATCACTTTTTGTTCCTGTTCAAGGGGAAGCTTGGCAGCGGATGTGCCCAAAACGAAATCGCGGCCTGGTGCATGAATGGGATCGGGCCGATTTCGGGAAAATAAATTTGTTATCAAAGTATTGCCGTGTTTGAATTGCACGCTGCGCCAAGGCACCTGATGAGAGGTGGCGGTCCTGTGGCGGGCGGACAACGCGTTGGCGCGCCCTTGAGCGGGCTTGTCATGGAACCCGGTATGCGTGATCTGTCGATACCTGGGCATTCGGGGTGTGTTCCCGGCATCATTGCATTGATCCGTGGGATCGGGAGGCCGACGATCAGTTGTCGCAAGATGAAAACAGCCCGAAATCCGGGTTGGGCAACACACGAAAAGCTGACCGGTGCGCAGATCAATAGTTATTGCGCTTTACCTTGCGTCACTGGTATTAGAAAGAGGCAAGCAGCAGGCTTGGTTGTCGCCGGGGCGCACATACCCACTCCTCGCTCCCCGCGTTTCGGATGACAGCCAACGCTTGTCTGCCTGCCGAACCCTGTTGCGCACATTTGTTGCTGTTTTCACTCTTGCCCAAGGGGGGCGAGACTCGGTAAAGCTCTGGGGGACTCCAAGGAGGAATTTATGCCAGCGCGTATCTACAAGCCCGCAAAAACCGCCATGTCCTCGGGCATGGCCAAGACGCATCAATGGGTTCTGGAATATGCCCCTGACCATGCGCGCGAAGTTGACCCGTTGATGGGGTGGACCTCTTCCGGTGATACGCAGTCTCAGGTCAAGCTGCGCTTTCACAGCAAGGAGGCGGCGTTGGAATATGCCAGCGAGAATGGGATCGAGGCCGTGCTGTGCGAACCACATGAACGCAAGCCGAATATCCGCCCGGGTGGCTATGGCGAAAACTTTGCCACCAACCGGCGCGGCCCCTGGACCCACTAAAGCGTTCGACCTTTAACCTGAGACAGGGACAAGGGCGAAGGCCGCGCGACATTTATGTGTTTCGCGCAATTCTGCGCGGCGTTTTTGAATTTTTCCGGCCATGATCCCATTCCACGCGGGTTCGTTTGAACAGCGTTCAGAGATGGGGAATTCCGTGGCGGAAAGAAAGGGGTCAGGAACAGCTGATTTTGTCCTGAGACCCCCCATCAGGGCTGCAAAACAGTCGGTAAAGCAGCGAAATTACCTCATAGGTGCTTTGATCGGCCAGCGAATAATAGATGGTTTTGCCATCCCGGCGGGTTGAAACCAGTCCTTCGTCCCGCAGACGCGCCAGCATCTGCGACACTGCGGCCTGACGTATGTCCAGCAGGTTTTCCAGTTCCCCCACGGATTTTTCACCTGATCCCAAATGGCAGAGGATCATCAACCGTCCTTCATGGGCGAGCGTTTTGAGATAGGCCGCAGCCGTCTGGGCACTGCGCGCCATTTCGGCGGGGGGGGCGGGGGGCGTTTCGTCTTGCGCGTTCATATTAAACCAATTCTGATTTGATTATGGTCTAACATGCAAGAAACAAATGTGCGAGGTCAGTGCTTGGTTGCGGGTACGCCGCCCTTTTCTCTGTCTCAGGTTAAAGGACGAACGTTTTAGTCTCTGATTTTGCGCTGATGCTTCCGGGCGCGAAGGTCACGGTCAACTCGTCGGCGCACACGCTTGCCTCGCATATGGACAGGTCGCGTGGAGCCGTGCCCCGTCGATTTGCGGGATTTGGCCGTTTTCAAGCAGCGTCGGTTGCGCCTGCACCAAGGGCCTCCGGGTCAGAACAGGATGACGTTGCGCCGGGCGCTGCCGGTTTTGGTGTCGGCGATGGCTTCGTTGATCTGCTCCAGAGACCACCGGTTTGAAATCAGTTCGTCCAGTTTCAGCCGCCCCTGCTGATAGAGGTCGATCATCCAGGGGATGTCGCGTTGAATGACCACATCGCCCATTTTGGACCCCACCATGCCCTGACCCACAGCGGCAAGGATCACGGGTTCGTATTCTGCCCTGGCCCCGGAATGGGGCATTCCGACCAGCACCATCTTGCCGCCACGCCCAAGATAGCGTGGCGCGTCCTGGTAGGCTGGGATCGCACCGACGGTGACGAATACGGCGTCTGCGCCGCGTCCCATCGCCTTGATCGCATGGCGCCACGGGGATTTTTCGGTGGCCAGCACGCCGTCGGTGGCGCCGAATTCGCGGGCGATGTCCAGTTTTTCATTGCTCATGTCCACGGCGATGATACGCCGGGCCCCGGCGATGCGTGCGCCCTGGATCGCGTTAAGCCCGACACCGCCCGCACCGATTACCACCACGTCCTGACCCGCGCGCAGGCCTGCGGCATTGACCACCGCGCCGACGCCGGTGATCACGCCGCAAGAGATCAGCGCGGCCACGTCCTTGGCCATATCATCGGGAATTTTCACGATCTGGCTTTGATCTACCACCACCTTTTCGGCAAAGGCACCACAGGCCATCGCCTGATGCAGTGTGCTTCCGTCGGGCATGGACAGAGGGCCCTTGTCCCCGTCATAGGGCGTTTCACAGATGACCGGGGCACCCCCCGCACAGGAGGGGCAGGTGCCACAGGCACGGATCAGGGTGACAACCACGCTGTCACCTTCCGTAAATCCCCGCACCCCGTTGCCAAGGGCGGTGATGCGTCCCGCCGCTTCGTGGCCATATACGGCCGGAAGCGATCCGCCCCAAGCCCCATCGGCGTAGGAAATGTCGGAATGACAGATGGCGACGGCGTCCAGCGTCACCTCGATTTCGCCCATGCCCGGGGCACGCAGTTCTACCGTTTCGATACAGAGCGGTTGGCCGAATTCGTGGCATACGGCGGCTTTGATTTTTGGCATTGGCAGGTGTCTCCCTTTTGGAGAGGAGCGTGGCGCAGCGCGGCAATCCGGGCAAGTCAGAAAATGACATGCGGGGCGGCGTGTTCAGTCCGGTGACGAAGCGGAACTTCGCAGGTAAAGCGCAAGGGCACCGATCATGAGCAGCATCGCCAACAGGAAGGGGGCGCCGGGCAGGTAGAGGGGGGCCGAGTCCCGGGTGAATGCGGCAAAGGTTTGAGTCATCGCAATGGGGGACAGAATCATTGCAACAGAATTGATGGAGGTCAAAACACCCTGGAGTTCGCCCTGTGAATTTGCGGCGACATTGCGCGACATGAGGCTTTGAAGGGCGGGTTGGGCGACCGATCCGAGCGCGGCGATGGGGATCATGACAAGAAGCAGCGTGCCGCTGGAGATCACCGCGATGATCGCGAGGGACAGGATTTCAAACCCCAGCCCCGCCACGACGGTGCGCCGATTGCCCAGCCAGCTGATTGAGGGCTGCACAAGCAGCCCGGAGACCAGCGCATAAAACAGCCCGTAAAGGCCGAGGGAGAACCCGATCATACCTTCGTGCCACTGAAACCGCTCCGTGAGGAAAAAGGCCCAGACCGCCGGATAGACATAGGTGGCCACGTGAAAGACGAAATAGACGGTGAGCAGCGGGCCAAGTCCGGGGAAATGGGTGATTGCGCGCAGAGCGCCAAAGGGGTTGGCGCGTTTCCATGTGAAAGCCCGGCGTATTTTATCCGTCACGGTTTCGTGCAGCACGAAATAGCCAAAGGTGGCGTTGGCCAGCGACAGGATGGCCGCCGCCCAGAAGGGGGCTCGGGTGCCATATTCGGCCAGGATGCCGCCAAGCACGGGGCCGAGGACGAAGCCGATCCCGAATCCTGCGCCCACAAGGCCGAAGCGCGCAGCCTTTTGGTGGGGTTCCGAGATATCGGCGACATAGGCGTTGGCGGTGGAGTGGGTGGCGGCGGTGATGCCACCGAGGATACGCCCCGCCAGCAACAGCCAGATTGACCCGGCCAGGGCCATGATCACGTAATCCGCCGCCATGGCCGCCAACGACACCAGCAGCACGGGGCGACGACCATATCGATCCGAGAGCGCACCGATGACCGGTCCAAACAGAAACTGCATCACGGCGAAGGCTGTGGACAGAATGCCGCCCCAGATGGCGGCGTTGGCCAGGTCTCCTCCCTGAACTTCACGGATCAGCGCCGGCATGACCGGCATGATCAATCCCACCCCCATGGCGTCGATCACCACGGTCATCACGATGAAGATCAGGGGCAGGCGGTTGGGCATAAGCGTGGCCATCGCAGGTTTGGACAGGTGTCGTTTGGACGGGTGTCGCCCCGATATAGGGCATTGGTTTGTGGTTCAAAAGGCGGAGCGATATGATCGCGGGTCATTTTGGGTGAAAAGGGAGATGCTGGCACGCTCGTCCGCCCTTACAGGCGGTCTCGCTGGTTCATCACACGCGCCATTGTCACGAAAGGTGGCCGATGTCGCGCAGAAAGCCGGTGAGGGTTTCGGCGTATTCCCCGGGTTTTTCCACGCAGGGCAGGTGCCCGGCGCGGCGGATCAGGTGAAACCGGCTTCCCGGCACCAGATCGGTGGTTTCGCGGACAAGGTCGGGCGGGGTCGATCCGTCCTCGGATCCGGCGATGCCCAGCACGGGAAGGCGCAGGCCGGAAGTGGGGGTGTAAAAATCCGTGCCCGAGATGGCTGCGGCACAGCCCAGATAGCCTTCGACAGGTTGGCGCACCATCATGTTATACCACGCCCTCAGCGCGTCGGCTTTGTGGAAATCCCGGGAGAACCAGCGGTCCATGGTGGCCTCTGCCAGCGCCTTGACCCCGCCTTTTCGTACGGCGTCGATCCGGTCTGCCCACATCGCCGGTTGGCCGATTTTGGCCGCCGTGTTGGACAGCACCAGTGCGCGCACCTGGTCCAGGCGCTTGACCGCCAGCCCCTGGGCGATCATGCCGCCGATGGAAAGCCCCACGAAGACACAGTCGCGGATGTCGAGATGATCCAACAGCCGCTCGGTGTCGCGCACCAGCGTTCCCATGGAATAGGGCGCGGGCGTCACATCCGAAAGCCCGTGTCCACGTTTGTCATAGCGCACAAGTTTCAATCCCGTGGGCAACAGGGGCACGATCTGGTCCCAGAGTCGCAGGTCGGTGCCGAGGGAATTGGCAAACACCACCGGTGCGCCATCCGGGTCGCCGTCGATAGGATAGTGGAGCTTTACTCCGTCAAGATTGGCCATCAGCATGGGGGCGCGCCTTCTTTAGTTCTCGTTTTCGGTGATGATCATATGGGCCATGATCTGCCCGTGATCTGAGGCCAGTTTGTTATAGGGGGCTTCAGCGTGGGAGCCGTCAGTCAGGTGGTCGTTCAGCACGCTGAAATACTCCATCTCTGCGATCTTGTTTTTATACTCGGGCAGGAAGTGACGGGACATGTAGATTTGATCTATGCTTTCATAGACGCCACCAAACGCTGCCGTATAGACCATGTCGCGCAGGGATTTGCGGACAAAGAGTTTTTCCGCCGAATGCAGGCGGACGCGTTCGACATTTTCGGCAATCTGTTTGGCGTCTTCGCGGGAATAGCGGTCATTGGCGTGTTTGGCATCATGACGCAGCATCCAGGCATAATTTCTGAACGGGGCCTCGCCCGAGATGATTTCCGAGCTGACCGCATGTTCGCCATCGTTGAAATCGCCCAGCACCATGACCGGGTGGCCCTGATCCAGCTCGGTCAGGATGGCGCGGCGCAGAACCCAGGCTTCGGCCATGCGGCGCAGGGCGGCGCGCAGGGCACCGATGGCGCGGTCGGCGGGTTTGTAATGGGTCAGGTCGCTTTCCGGCGCAAAGGGCGCGTCGGCGGGTTTGATGAATTCGCCCAGCTTGGATTTGAGGTGACAGTTGAACACCGTGATCACAGTGCCGCCCACGGGAATCCGGGCCTTGAGGATCGGGCGGGACAGGCGGGTGACGGTATAGTGACCCGCATCATCGCCACCGAGTTCCTGTAGCGGGATCTGAAGAGGGGGGTCGAGTTGTTGAATGACTTCAGGGGGTTCGGAAAACCCTTTGCGCGACAGGATGGCCAGCCCGGGGCGACGGTGCCCGGGCGCGCCGTCATTCACGTTGGGGGCAAAGGCCAGCGCGGCATCACGATAGGGGGTATAGGCGAGTTTGCGAAAGATCGCCTTTTTCCGATAGCTTTTGGAGACATCCGGCAGGGCGGATTGGTTCAGCGCCTCTCCGCGCCTGTCCGCTTCGTCGAGACAATCGCGCAGGGCGCTTTCTTCGAAAATCTCTTGAAACCCGATGATATCGGCGTCCAGCGACAGGATCTGATCTGCCATCCAGGCCTTTTTCCAGGCGTATTCTTCGGGCGTGTAGGTCAAGAATTCATAGAATTCCTGATCCGGGCCAATCAGGTTCTTGACGTTGAAGGAGGCAATCGTGAAACGGGTCATCCTGGGGTCCTTTTGCTGGCGCGCGGTGGAGGTGATCCAAAGGCGTGCTACCGCACACTTTGTTTGCATGTGCTGCACCGCGACGCGTCATTGAGACGTTTCAAGCGTGGCGAGCGCGCGGGCGAAGACCGCCGGGTCGACATTTCCGCCTGTGGCGATACAGATCGCGGTATCCCCCGCCAGCGCGTTTCCGTGAAAAAGCGCGGCGGCAAGGGATGCGGCCCCGCCCGGTTCCAGCACGATTTTAAGGCGCAGGAAAGCCAGCGCCATGGCGCGCAGGATGTCATTGTCGTCAACCACCACCCCCGGCCCACACAGGCGGTGCATGATGGGAAAGGTGTTTTCCCCCGGGCTGGGCGTCAGGATCGCATCGGCCAGCCCGCCGGATTGGGTGGCGTTCTGTTCGCGCGCACCGCTGACAAGCGAGCGGGTGACGTCGTCAAATCCTTCCGGCTCCACCGGGCGGACGCGCATGTTCGGGGCGTCTGTTTCCAGCGCGAGAGCCACGCCTGAGGTGAGCCCGCCGCCTCCGCAGTTGACCAGAACTTCGGCCTGTGTGATGCCTTGCTCTGCTGCCTGATGCGCGATTTCCAACCCACAGGTGCCTTGCCCGGCGATCACCAGCGGGTCGTTATAGGGGTGAATAAGGTAAAGCCCACGGGTCTGGGCGAGATGGGCCCCCAGCTCTTCGCGGCTTTCATTGCCGGCGCGGTCGTAAAGGACCACCTCGGCCCCAAGCGCGCGGGTGTTGTCAATTTTGAGCCGAGGAGCGTCTTTGGGCATGACGATCACGCAAGGCACCCCGTGTTGGGTGGCCGCATGGGCAACGCCCTGGGCGTGGTTGCCGCTTGAAAACGCGATGACACCGCGCGCGCGGATATCCGGGTCCAGGGCCGAGAGGGTGGACCAGCCGCCGCGAAACTTGAAGCTGCCGGTATGCTGAAGGCATTCTGCTTTGACCAGAATGCGCCGCCCCGCGATGTCATCCAGAAAGGGGGAAGACAAAAGCGGCGTGTGCCGGACATGGCCGTCAAGCCGGTCGGCGGCAGCGCGTATCATGTCGATATTCATAGGTTATTGATCCATGCGTGAAGGGCGGTAAGGGATTCGGGTTCATCCAGATAGGGAATGTGGCCCCGGTCCGGTACGGTTGCGGCAATCATGTCGGGGCGGCGGCGCTGCATTTCCTGGAAGGTCGATTGCAGCAGGAGATTGGAGTTTTCCCCCCGGATGACGGCCAGCGGCAACCCGGCCAGCGCGTCAAAAAAGGGCCAGAGATCGGGCAATGGTTGATCCCGCGTGGCCAGCACCGCATCGCGCAAGGCCGGATCGTATGTGATCTCCAGCCCTGCGTCGGTTTCGTTGTAAAGCCGGGAAATTTCAGCGCGATAACGGCTGGTTGGGACATTGGCAAAGCCCGATATGGCGTCGGGCCAGACCTCCAGCAGAGCCTCTAGCGTTTTGTAAGAGGGGTTGCGGCCGATATAGGTATAGATCCCTTCCAACCCTTCGGGGGCGATTTCAGGTCCCACATCGTTGAGCGCGACGCCCAGCAGGCGATCATGGATTGCCGCAGCCAGCCCCATGGCGATCAGCCCGCCGCGAGACGTGCCAAGGATCGCGACCTTGTCCAGACCGAGATGATCAAGCAATTCAATCACGTCCCGGGTTTCAACGGGCAGTGTATAGGTGGACCAGTCAGCCCATTGGGATTGCCCGCGCCCCCGGTAGTCAAGCCGGATCAGGCGGATGCCTGTCAAATGCGGAGCGACGAAATCAAAATCGCGCCCGTCCCGGGTCAAACCGGCAAGACAGAGCAGGGGGAGGCCCGCCCCTTCGTCGGTGTAATGCAAGGTGATGTTGTCGGAGGTGGTGAATGTGGGCATGAAATCACTCGTGGCAAAGTGCGGGGACAGAGGTGAGGTCGGACAAGACGGTATCCGGGGTGCCGTGCAGTCGATCCATGGGCAGACCCGTGCGGTTAACCCAGACCGTGCGGAACCCGTAGGCCGCCGCACAGCCCGCGTCCCAGCCGTTGGAGGAGACGAACAGAATTTCGGGAGGCGCACAGCCAAACCGTTGCCCGACAAGGTCATAGACCCGGGCATCCGGTTTGAAGACACCCACGGATTCGACCGAGAGCACATCGTCCAGCACATCACCGATCCCGGCAGAGGTCACAGCGCCCGACAGCATATCCGGAGAGCCATTGGACAGGATCGCGGTGTTCAGCCCCATGGATTTCAGGGCAAAGAGCATGGCCGGGACTTCGTCAAAGGCCGAAAGCGCCCAATAAAGCTGGAGCAAGCGGTCGCGCAAGGCCGGGTTGCCGTCAAGCGCCGACGCCTCCAATGCCCAGTCCAGAGCGTTTTGGGTGACGGTCCAGAAATCGGTGTGATCGCCTGTGACGGCGCGCAACCAGGTGTATTCCAGCTGTTTGGCGCGCCAGTCCGTCGCCAGCTTGAGCCACGTGTCGGCAAGTTCAGCTTCAGCAAAACCGGGATCGCCCGCCGCTTCGCGCGCGGCGGCGGTGACGTCAAACAGCGTGCCATAGGCGTCGAAAACAGCAGTGGTGATGGTCATGGCGCGTCTCCTCATCCGCGCCACGTTGGCACGGGGCGGGCATGGAGAAAAGCCCAAAGCGGGGCGTGTTTGCATTCATCTCCGCCACCTGCTAATCCGTTTCCGCATGACGTTGACCCAGCGTGATGTGGAAACGCTGCGCAACACAGCAGGGATGTGGGCGTTTCCAGTTCTTGCTGTGATTCAACAGGAACTGGAAACGCTTTAGGGTCCCGGCTTTCGAAGGGGGCGGATAGGCCGCGCCCGATCAACGGGCAGGAGATACCATGAGCCAGGTCAAGAGCGGCGACAAAGTCAGCATTCACTATACCGGAACCCTGTCGGACGGCAGCACCTTCGACAGCAGCGCCGGTCGCGAGCCGCTGGAATTCGAAGTCGGCAGCGGGATGATCATTCCCGGGCTCGACAAGGCGCTGCCGGGCATGGCCGTGGGCGACAAGAAAGTCGTGGAAATCCCGCCAGACGAAGCCTATGGCCCTGTCCATGAAGAAGCGCGGCAGGCCGTTCCCAAAAGCGAACTGCCCGCGGATATGCCATTGGAAATCGGGGTGCAGGTACAGGCGCGCAATGAGCAGGGCCAGACCATGGTTCTGACCATTACCGAAGTGCGTGACGCCGAGGTGGTTCTGGATGCCAATCACCCGTTGGCGGGCAAGGATCTGACCTTTGATATCGAGCTTGTTTCGATAGGGTAAGCCCCGGTGGGCACACCCCGGTGGGCGGAGCGCGGAGATGACCGGGTATTCAGCGCGCGTTGTCAGAGTTTCAACGGCAGCCTCTCGCGCTTGCGTTGCAGTTCGTAATGTCCCAGCGGCGTCCAGCCCGCCATGACCGTGTCGGTTCCGTCCGCTTTCAGGGCCGCACGCAGGGCGGTTTCGAAACTGCGCCGCTCTTTCTTTGGCATGGGGGCAAGGTCCAGCGTGATCTGACCGCCCAACCCCCGCAGCCTAAGCTGACGGGGCAGTTCACGCGCACAGGCGAGGTTGGCTTTCAGCCCCGCAGCAAGCGACGCGTCAGAACCTGTATTCACGTCCACGGCCACCAGCGCCCGGGTGGGTTCGATAAACAGGCTCGCCCCGCCGGGCAGGGCCGCACGGGGCGTTAACAGTTCTTCAATAGCGTCCATAACGCCAGCTTTTTCAAAGCCTTGCTTTTCGGTCATCACCTCGGCCGGGGCGCTCCATTCGCGCCAAGCCAGAAGATGCGGCGCATCGCCTTCGGTTAACACCTCGGCCGCCCCATTCCGGTCGCCCATCACCGCCGCGGCCAGATCCGCCATGGCGCGGATGTCTTCGGCAATCTCGCCCTCATCCGCCGTGGCACAGGACGAGCGCAGGATCAGCCCCATGTCCGCCCCGCCCATCACGTCATGGGCGATGGCAAGCAGCGAATCCCGCAGATCGTCGTCGCGAATCTGGCGGGAAATGTTCAAACCGGGCGAATCGGGGGTCACGATTGCAAATCGGCTCTTGAATAAACATTTCAGCGTCACCGGAATGGCCTTGCCCGGTTCGGCATAGCCCGTCACCTGGACCAACAACCGCTCGCCCGGCGAAATGCCTCGTACCTGACGCAGAAACGCGGTTCCGTCCGGGGTTTCAAGGAACATACCGCCCTGACCTTTAACCGGTTTCAAGGCCACCGCACGATAGATCGTGCCCGGCCGGGGCTGGTCCGAGTCGATCAACAGATCCTCGAGCCGCCCATCCACCATCAACGCCGCCGCTTCGCGGTCGCCAAGATGGTCCAAAATGATCTGACGACCCTTCATGATACGCTCCACATCGGATACCCGGCGGCCTGTAGCAACCCGGCGGTTTCGACCAAAGGCAGGCCCACAACGGCGGTGAAAGACCCGGAAATCCACGGGATCAACGCGCCCGCAGGCCCCTGAATCCCATAGCCACCGGCCTTTCCGTCCCAGTCGCCGGTGGCGAGATAGGCGTTAAGTTCCTGATCTGATATGTTTTTCATCTTGACGCTGGTGACAACGTCCTTTTCCCACACGCGGTCGCCCCGGCGCACGGCCACCGCCGTGATCACCCGGTGCCGCCGCCCGGACATGGCCAGCAGAAACCGGGCCGCTTCGCCCGCATCAACAGGTTTGCCAAGAATGCGACGACCAAGCGCCACGGTGGTATCGGCGCATAGCACGATATCGTCGGCATCGGCCACAACCGCGCCCACCTTTTCCCGGGCCATACGCGCGCAATAGGGGCGGGGCAGTTCGGATTTCAAAGGGGCTTCGTCAATGTCGGGCGGGCGGATGTCATCCGCCACCACCCCGATCTGCGCCAACAATTCACGCCGACGCGGGCTTCCTGATCCCAGGATCAGTTTCATCGCGATTTCAATTACTTGAAGCGATAGTTGATCCGACCTTTGGTCAGATCATAGGGGGTCATTTCGACTTGCACCTTGTCGCCAGCCAGAACGCGGATGCGGTTTTTGCGCATCTTGCCTGCCGTGTGAGCGATGATCTTATGGCCGTTTTCCAGCTCGACCAGAAATGTCGCATTCGGCAGGAGTTCCTTCACGACACCGGGGAATTCGAGCAGTTCTTCCTTGGCCATGGTCTCTCCTTGGTTTCACGCCCGCTCAGTCACGGGCGCGCCCTAGATGGGCTTTTTCCGTCTGATTTTCAAGGGGATTCGTCAGCGCAGTCGCGTTTGTGCAATTGCAGCAACAGCAGGCGGTTGTTCGGCCCAATGGGCGCGGTTCAGCACATTGCCATCGGCGCGCACATTGGCGATGGCGTCAAGCGAGATGTCGGCCACGGTCCAGCCCGGGGTGCCGAGCCCCCCGAGCGCGATCACCCCATCGTGGGGAAACCCTTGATCCATAGGGGAAAATACGCCGCCTGCGCCGATGGTCTGTTCGACCGCATAGAAGGCCGGCGCGGCACCGGTGAGCGACGACATCACGGTCACGCATTGCTGTTCCAGCGCCCGCGCCATGGCCCCGATGCGCACACGCCAATAGCCTTCGGTTGTTTCGGTGCAGGACGGGACAAGGATGATGTCCGCGCCTGCATCGCTTAACGCCTTGCCCAGCAAAGGGAATTCGCTGTCATAACAGATCAGGACGCCGATCTTGCCAAGGGAGGTGTCAAAGAGTTTGAGCGGCCCGGCCCCGTCGATTGCCCCGGCAATGCCCCAGGGGCTGCGTTCGAACCGCGTCATGATCTGTTTGTCCTGATGGTCCATGCCGCCCGTGGGGGTCAGGAAATGCGCGCGATTGACGGTGATGTCGCCGCTGCGCACCGGGGCCGAGGGGCCAAGGATATGGACGCCATGCTTTACCGAAAGCTCGGAAAACAAGGTGTTTGCGCTCTCAAGGTGGGTGTTTACCGCGTCGATGGACCCCTGTTCATTCGCCGCCATCGCCGCCCCCGACAGGGCGGCCAGTTCCATGGCGCCATATTCGGGAAACACCAGCAGTTCGGCCCCTTGATCAACTGCATTCGACACCCATGAATGAATCTTTGCGGAATAGTCCGGCCAGCGATCAAACCATTCAAGGGGATAGGCGGCGGTTGCAATTTTCATCCTGCGGTCCTTTTGCGTTAACTTTCGCGTGACTTGCGCGTATCGGCCCCATATCGGGGGGGTGATTTTTGCGCACCGGAGCGGCACACACCCGGCACCGGACCCGGCACCGGAAATGTGCCGGTTTCGATTGATCCCAAGTGTTAACGTAACGTCCTCACAAGGCAAGAGCGACCGTTAACGTCACGCCAACCGGGCCATGCGCCCTTGCGCCGCGCGGCAAAGGTGCCCACTATATCGCGCAAGGAATGAGATCCGGGGTGTGACGCCGGGCACGGGGAGAACCAAACATGCAATTTGCCACATTACAGGACAGTATCAATCTGACCAATGAAATGCCCTATGAGGAGCGCGAGCTGCCCACCACCATCTATGAGATGCTGGCGGCAACCGCGAAACGGGTGGGGAGCAGTTCGGCGGTCAGCTATCAATTGCTGTCTGGTCCGGGCGACAAGGCGGAGACGTTGAGCTGGACCCAGTTTCACGACAAGGTGTGCCAGGCGGCCAACATGTTCCGTGATCTGAAGGTGGGTGAGGGCGATGTGGTCGCATTGGTTATGCCCAACTGTAATGAAACGGTTGTGGCGACGATTGCGGGGATGGTTGCGGGGATCGTGAACCCGATCAACCCGCTTTTGGAACCTGAACAGATCGGCGCGATCCTGCGCGAGACCAAGGCCAAGGTGGTGGTGACGCTGAAGGCGTTCCCGAAAACCGACGTGGCCCAGAAAACCGCCGAAGCCGTGCGCCACGCGCCGGCGGTGCATACGGTTCTGGAGGTTGATCTGAACCGGTATCTGACCCCGCCCAAAAGCTGGATCGTGCCGTTGATCCGTCCCAAGAACCCGGGCAATCACCATGCCGACGTCAAGGATTTCAACAAGACGATGGCGAAATATCCCAAGACGCTGTCGTTTGAGGATCGCAGGGTGGACCGGGTCGCGGCCTATTTCCACACCGGTGGCACCACGGGGATGCCCAAGGTGGCCCAGCACACGAATTCCGGCATCATCTATCAGGGATGGATCGGCGACACGCTGCTTTATACCGAAGATGACAGCATCATGTGTCCGCTGCCGATGTTCCACGTGTTTGCCTGTCACGTGATCATGATCGCGGGGATCAAATCGGGTGCCCACGTGGTGTTCCCGACCCCGCAGGGGTATCGCGGGGATGGGGTGTTCGACAATTTCTGGAAGCTGTGTGAGCGGTGGAAGACCACCTTTATCATCACTGTGCCCACCGCTGTGTCGGCGTTGATGCAGAAACCGGTCGATGCGGATGTCTCGACGGTAAAGAACGCGTTTTCGGGGTCGGCGCCGATGCCGCTGGAATTGTTCAACCGGTTTACCAGCGCCACGGGGATTCAGATCATTGAGGGGTATGGGTTGACCGAAGCCACTGTTCTGGTGTCGTGCAACCCTGTGGACGGGGAAAAGAAAGTGGGGTCGGTGGGCGTGCCGCTGCCCTATACCGACGTGCGGATTTTCCACGATGGCGACGAGGGTCCGGTGGAATGTGCCACCGATGAGGTGGGTGAGATTTGCGTGAGCAACCCGGGCGTGAACGTTCCCAACACCTATACCGAAGCCGCCAAGAACCGTGACCTTTATCACCACGGGGAGTATCTGCGCACCGGGGACCTTGGGCGGATTGATGCGGACGGCTATCTTTGGATCACGGGCAGGGCCAAGGATCTTATCATTCGCGGCGGGCACAATATCGACCCGGCCGAGATTGAGGACGCGTTGCTGGCCCACCATGACGTGGCCTTTGCCGGGGCGATCGGGCAGCCTGATTCCCATGCGGGCGAGGTGCCGTGTGTCTATGTCGAACTGGTCGAAGGCGCGACGGTGACAGAGAAAGAGCTGGCCGAACATGCCAAGGTCCACATCCACGAACGTGCGGCGATCCCGAAACATGTCGAGATCCTGGACGAGCTTCCGAAAACGGCGGTGGGCAAGATTTTCAAGCCGGACCTGCGCAAATCGGCGATTATGCGGATTTACAACGCGGCGCTGGCCAAGGGCGAGGTTGCGGCGCGGGTTGTGGCCGTGGTGGACGACAAGAAACGCGGGATGGTGGCGCAGGTCACGCCCAATGGCAGCGACGAGGCCGCCGTGGGCAGCATTCTGGGGAACTTTACCCGGCCTTGGGAGTGGGCGGAGGAGTAAGGCTCTCTCCAACTGTAGAGTAGTGAAGACCCCGCCAGCGTTCTGGCGGGGTTTTTTGTGGTGCGCGCGGGATCGCGGAAGTGGCGCGAGAGCGTCAAAGGGGGCCCAGGTTTTTGTCTTTCCTTGTGGCGCATAAACGCCTTAGGGTGATGGGGGGTGTCGCGGTATCCAGATCGGGAGCGGGTGTTTGGCCGCTCGGTGTTGATGGAATTGAGTGGGAAGAAACAGGGAGAGGCGCGCGCCATGGAAATGAAGGAAACCCGCGAGATTGCCGCACCACGTGACGAGGTATGGGCGGCGCTTTTATCCGCCGAGGTGCTGGCCGAATGTGTGCCCGGTTGCCAGGAGATGACCGGCAGCCCCGAAGAAGGGTTCGAGGCGCTGGTGGTTCAGAAGGTTGGCCCGGTCAAGGCCCGGTTCAAGGGCAGCGTGATCCTGTCGGACATGGTTGCGGGCGAGAGCCTGACCCTGACCGGAGAGGGCAAGGGGGGTGCCGCCGGATTTGCCAAGGGGGGGGCGCGGGTCGCGTTGGCCGATATCGAGGGCGGCACGGCGTTGTCTTACGAGGTTGAGGCAAAGGTGGGCGGCAAGCTGGCCCAGCTTGGCAGCCGCATCATCAACGGGTTTGCCAAGAAGATGACGGACCAGTTTTTCACCCGGTTCCAGGACGCGGTGGAAGGCCCGGATGATGAGGCAGAGGCAGAGGCAGAGGCGGCCCAGGCCGGGCATGACGGCAAGAAGAAAGGGTGGTTTCATCGTCTTCGGAACGGGTAATGCGGGGCGAATCAATGTGGGGTCCGTATCAGGCCGGTAAGGTCGATTTCAGATGAGGGTTTTGCGGGTCCACATTTTCGCAGGTTTTTGAGCGATTATGACAAAAAACTGGACTTTGTCGGATAAATCATTCAAGACAGACGCTAATTTGGTAACAAGATTTTACCAATCCTTGAATTTCTGACCCCCTGCGTGAAAAAATCCGGGGGCAATCCAACTGGGAGGAACTACATGACCAAAACACTGATTTCCGCCATCGCCGGCGTTGCGATGATGGGCGGCGCGGCCAGTGCCGAGACCACCATCGAGATGACGTCGGCCTTCGGGAAAAACCTGCCGATCCTGGGCACCGCGGCAACCGATTTTGTTGCCAAGATCAACGGCATTTCCGAAGAGGTCGAGTTCAAACATTACGATCCCGGCAAGCTGGTTCCGACGCTTGAGGCGCTGGATGCTGTATCCAACGGGTCGGTTGACGCCGCATTCGCCACCACAGGGTACTGGCAGGGCAAGATCAGTGCCGCATCGCTTTTCGCCGCCGTACCGTTCGGGCCGGAAGCGGGCGAGTTCCTGGGTTGGATTCTTTATGACGATGGTGCCAAGTATTGGCAGCAGATGTATGACGACAACGGCTATGACGTGCGCGCCATTCCCTGTGGGTTGATCGCGCCGGAAACCTCGGGGTGGTTCAGCAAGGAAATCAACAGCGTGGATGACCTGAAGGGGTTGAACATGCGCTTCTTTGGTCTTGGTGCCAAGGCGATGCAGAAGCTGGGCGTGTCCACGTCGCTGCTTGCCGGGGGTGACATCTTCCCGGCGCTGGAGCGCGGGGCGATTGACGCCACCGAATTCTCGATGCCTCGTATCGACGCGCGTCTGGGTTTCCACAAGTTGGTGAAATACAACTATTTTCCCGGTTGGCACCAGCCTTCGACCCTGTTCGAACTGTTGATCAACAAGGACGTCTGGGATGATCTGGACGAAACCGGTCAGACCCAGATCGAGGTTGCCTGTCTTGCCAACATCACCACCAATCTGGCCGAAGGTGAAGCCACCAACTTTGCTGCCATGATCGAGAACCAGGAAAAGAACGGTGTGATCATCAAACAGTGGAGCCCCGAGATGCTGGACGCCTTTGAAGGTGCCTGGAACCAAGTGGTGGAGGAGCTGTCGGAAGGTGACGAGTTCTTCCAGCTGGTGTGGAACGATCTTCAGGAATACCGCGCCGGGTACAAGGTGTGGTCGACCATCTACATGCCGCGTAACCGCTAGGGCATAATCCGTAACATACGGCGGTCCCACGCAGGTTTGGGGCCGCCGTTTTCGCATTCATGACGACAACTGGGGAGGGGCAAGCCCATGTCAGGCGAAATTCCAGAGATCAGCGGCGACGTGATCGCCATTTCCGATCCCGGAGAGCGCGACCGCCAGAGCCATCTGAAGGGTGACCGGATCGTCATCGCTTTTGGTAACCTTGTGGCCTGGGCCTTTCCGATCCTGATGCTGGCCATCGTGTCCCAGGTGATCCTGCGCAAGGCGGGGTTCAACCAGGCGTGGCTGGACGATGCGCAATGGTGGATTTATGGCTTTGCCATGGTCACCGGTTTTGCCTATGCCATCACCACCAACAGCCACGTGCGGGTGGACATTTTTCACGCCAATTACAGCCCCGCGCGCAAGGCGAGGATCGAGTGTTTCGGGCTGGGCTGGCTTCTTCTGCCCTTTCTGATCATGATGACCGATGTGTTGTTCCACTATGCGTGGTCCAGCGTGTTGGCGCGGGAGGGATCGGACAGCCCCAACGGGTTGCACGGGCTTTATATTCTCAAGGCGTCATTGCCCCTGTTGTTCGGGTTGGCCATTCTGGCCACGGTTTCGATCCTGATGCGCCACCTTGTGCAACTTGCCCCGGTGCGGTTGTGGACCCTGTTGGTGGCCATGTTGCCCGGCGCGATCTTTGCCGCAGAACGCACGATTTACTATGTCCTCTGGTGGGGCGTCCGGCTGACCAATGCCGGGATCAAGCCCAAGCGGATCAGCAAAGAACCGATTTTTGAATGGACCACGTGGATGGGGGCCGCTGTGGTGCTGACCCTGATCCTGCTTGGCTGGCTCATGGCCCGCCGCAAGGGGGCGGAGGAGTAAGTCATGGGAATTCTGTCTGTTATGGGGGCGGTCATGGATTTGAACCAATGGATGGTTCTGGCCATGTTCATCGTGTTCATCGTGATGTTGTTTCGCGGGATCCCGGTGGTGTTTGCGCTGGTTGGGGTGTCGCTGATCTTTTCGCTGATTGGCGAACATATGCTGGACCCCTATCGCAAGCTGATCGGGGAATATATCGAGTTTGACCGCACCGGCATCACCTACAAGAAGATGTTTGTCAATTCGGGGCGGTTCTTTGGTGGGATCATCAAGAACCCGGTTCTGGTTGCGCTGCCGATGTTTATCTTCATGGGGCTGATGCTGGATCAATCCGGTGTTGCGCAGCGCATGATGAAGTCCATGCAGGTCCTGTTTGGTGCGCTCAAGGGCGGTCTGGCACTGACTGTCATGGTGATCGGGATCATTCTGGCCGCGTCCACGGGGGTGATCGGGGCGTCGGTCGTGTTGCTGGGCGTTATGGGCATTCCGACGATGATGGCGCAGAATTATGCCAAGCCGATTGCCACGGGCACGATTGCCGCGTCGGGGACGTTGGGTATTCTGATCCCGCCGTCGATCATGTTGGTGATCATGTCGGACCAGTTGGCGATTTCGCTGGGCGATCTGTTCATGGGGGCGCTGTTCCCGGGGCTGTTGCTGGGCACGCTATATATCGTGTTCATCATCATCTATGGCCTGATCAAACCCGAAGCGATGCCGGTGCCCGAAGACCGCGAACCGGTGAGCTTTGCCATCATTCTTGAGGTTCTGAAATCCGTGGTGCCGCCCATGTTGCTGGTTCTTCTGGTGCTGGGGTCGATCTTTTTCGGCATCGCCACCCCGACCGAGGCCTCGGGTCTGGGTGCGCTGGGCGCGACCGGGTTGGCGCTGGCGTCGCGCAACCTGAACTTTACCGTGTTCAAGGATGTGATGCGCCAGACGCTGAACACGGCCGGGTATATCGTGGGGATTTTCATCGCCGCCAATTTCTTTGCTTTCGTTCTGCGCCGGTTTGGCGGGGATGAGATTATTGAAAACCTTGTGCTGGGCAGCTTTGACAACCCTTACGTGGTGGTGTTGTTCATCCTGTTCATTATCTTCCTGCTCGGGTTCCTGCTGGACTGGATCGAGATCACCTTGATCATCATGCCGCTGATGTTGCCGGTGATCCTTGGGCTTGAGTTGCCGGTGGACGGGTATGGTATCGTGGATAATCCGTCGGTGGTGTGGTTCGCGATCCTTGTGGCGGTGACGTTACAGACGTCGTTCCTGACGCCACCTGTCGGGTTCGCGCTGTTCTACCTGAAAGGGGTGTGCCCGCCGTCAATCACGCTGGGCCATATCTATCGCGGTGTGATCCCGTTCGTGTTGCTACAGCTGACCGGGTTGGCGATCGTGTTCTTCTTTCCCGAACTGACCACGTGGTTGCCTGCGGTGGCCTATGGGAATTAAAGCGTTTCCGGTTATTGTTGGATCACAGCAATAGCCGGAAACACCTACATCCCTACTGTATTGCGCAGCGTTTCCACATCACGCTGGTTCAACGTAATACCGGATGGGTCTGGCGCGCAGGCCGGTTTGGATGGAGACGTGCTTGATGTTCATGTCACGGTTTCGCGGGGTTTGGCTGCGCTGTGGCAAGGTCGGGAGCGGGGTTTGTTGTGGCGACAAAGCGCAGGCGCAGGGCGTTGGTCAGAACGAAGACCGAGGACAGCGCCATGGCCGCAGCCCCAAAGACCGGTGAAAACTGAAGCCCGAACAGAGGGTAGAGCAGACCCGCGGCCACAGGGATCAGCGCAATGTTATAGACAAAGGCCCAGAACAGGTTCTGGCGGATATTGCGCAGGGTTGCGCGGGACAGGGTGAAGGCATCCACGACGCGCGCGAGGTCGCCCCCGATCAACACCACGTCTGCCGCCTGGATGGCAACATCGGTGCCGGTTCCAATCGCGATGCCCACATCCGCATGGGCCAGGGCCGGGGCGTCGTTGATGCCATCGCCGACAAAGGCCACCGGCCCCGAGAGGCCGTCCAGGGCCGCGACCTTGCCTTCGGGCATCACCCCGGCGACGACGTGGTCTATCCCGGCCTGCGCGGCGATGGCGTGGGCTGTTTCGGGCGCATCGCCGGTGATCATCGCGGTTTTGATTCCCATATTGTGCAGGGATTCCAATGCCATGCGAGAGGAGGGTTTCAACGGGTCCGATACGGCGATGGCGGCGGCAAGCGCCCCGTCCACGGCCATCCAGAGCGGGGTTTTTCCGTTTGCAGCCAGCGCCTGTGCGGCTTGTGACAGGGCGGAGGTGTCGATCCCATTCTGCGCCATCAGCCGGGACGAGCCGATCAGGACCGCGTGGCCTTCGATCTGAGCCGAAGCGCCAAGCCCGGTATGGGACCGGAACGCGGTGGCCTTGGGCAAATCCCCGGCCTTTTGTGCGGCTTGTGCGGCGCTGGTGATGGCCCGGGCGACGGGATGTTCCGACAGGGCCTCAACCGCTCCGGCGAGACGGAGGAGGTAAGCGCGGTCCTGCCCCTCAACCGGGAGAAAGTCGGTCAGCGTCGGCTGGCCAAGGGTCAGCGTGCCGGTTTTGTCAAAGGCCACGGTTTTGACCCCCTGAAGCGATTGCAGCGCGTCGCCTTTGCGGAACAGCACACCCAGTTGGGCCGCGCGCCCGGTGCCCACCATGATCGACGTGGGCGTGGCCAGCCCCATGGCACAGGGGCAGGCGATGATCAGCACCGAAACCCCGGCAACAAGTGCGTGACCCAGCACCGGAGAGGGTCCAAACAGCAGCCAGATCACCACGGTCAACCCGGCAATACCCATGACCGCAGGCACGAACCACAGGGTGATGCGGTCCACCAGGCCCTGGATTGGCAGCTTGGCGGCCTGTGCCTGTTCCACCATGCGCAGGATCTGGGCCAGTGTCGTATCCGCCCCGATCCGCGTGGCGCGAAATTCCAGTGCGCCGGTGGTGTTTACGGTCCCGCCGGTGACCCTGTCCCCGGTGGTTTTGGCGACGGGGACTGGTTCCCCGGTGATCATGGCTTCATCCACGTGAGATTGGCCCCTGGTCACTTCGCCATCCACGGGCAGTCGTTCTCCGGGGCGGACCAGCACGATATCACCAAGCGCAATCTGTTCGGTGGGCAGGGCAACTTCGGCCCCCTTGCGCAGCACCGTGGCGTTTTTCACATGGAGCTTGAGCAAGGAGCGGATTGCCGCGCCGGTTTTGCCCTTGGCGCGGGCCTCCAGGTAGCGACCCACCAGGATCAGGACGACAATCACCGCAGCCGCTTCGTAATAGACATTGACGCTTCCCGAGGGCAGCAGTGAGGGCGCAAAAGTGGCCAGCAGGGAAAACCCGTAGGCCGCGCCGGTGCCTATGGCAACGAGGCTGTTCATATCCGGCGCGCGGCGGCGCAGGGCGGGCAGGCCGAGGGCAAAGAAGCGCCGCCCGGGACCGAAAAGGACGGCCGTTGTCAGGGCGCATTGCAGACTCCAGCTGGTTTGGGTGCCGATCATGTGCATGACCCAATGGTGGAAACGGGGCACCATGTGCCCGCCCATTTCAAGGACCACGACGGGCAGGGCGAGGAACGCGGCCAGAAGGGCTGCGCGCAAGAGCTGCGCCGCCTCGTCTTCCCTTCGGTCTTCGACCTCTCGGGGTGCCTCGGCGGGTTGAACCCGCGCCGGATAGCCCGCCTCAGAGGAGGCGCGGGCCAGATCGACAGGCGCAAGCGACTGGTCCAGGCAGGTGACCGTGGCGCGTTCTGTGGCCAGGTTCACCTGGGCCTCGATCACGCCCGGCAGTGCCGCCATCGCCCGCGAAGATCGCCCGGCGCATCCGGCGCAGTTGAGCCCGTCCACGTCTAACGATACCGTTGCAATGCGGGCGGGGTATCCGGCGTCGGAGAGCGCCTTGGCCAGACCGCCCGCCTCTGCCGGGGCGGTCATGCGTACCGTTGCCTTTTCACTGGCAAGGTTGATGTCGGCGCTTGTCACCCCCTTAACCGCACGCAGGGCCTTTTCGGCGCGGCCCACGCATCCGGCACAGCTTAGTCCGTCCAGGGTAAAGGAGATTTCGTTGCCTGTGGTGTCTGGGGTGACGGTGGTGGTCATGGCGGGGATCTTTCCTGCGGCGGTCACCTTTGACATAGGGGTTCCAGTCACGGGAAGGTCAAGGGGAGATGCACCCTTACCCCTTGGAAACCAGCCAATCCAGCGTCCGGGTTGGCAAGACCCTGCGCAACACATCCATCAGGTAGGTGGGTGTGGTCACATGATACCGGGGCCGGGGGCGTGGGCTTTCCAGCGCGTGGATCAGTTTCGCGGTGACGGCTGAGGCCGGAAGTTCGAACCGGTCCTGATCGCGATCCTCATAAAGACGCGCAAGGAGCTTTTCTTCGTATTGCGCGCGCCGGGGGCTGTTTTTCCAGTCAATCCATCGTTCGAAATGGGGGATCGAGTTTTCGCGGATTTTGGATGTGATCGGGCCGGGGGCCAGGGTGATCACGTGGATCGGCGTATCGCGCATTTCGATACGCAGCGTGTCGGTCAGCCCCTCCAGCGCGAATTTCGTCGCCGCATAGGCCCCGCGTCCCCCCAATACCACCATGCCAAGCACCGAAGAACAGTTGATGATCCGCCCATGCCCCTGTGCCCGCATCACCGGGATTACGGCGCGGGTCAATTCATGCAGACCAAAGACATTGGCTTCGAATACCGCGCGCAGCCCATCGGTGGGCAGATCTTCGACCGCGCCGGGCAGGGCGAAAGCGGCATTGTTATACAGGGCGTCCAGCGTACCCCCGGTGGCGTGCAGAACCTCGTCCAGCGCGATGCGGATGCTTTGCGCATCCGTCATGTCCATGTGAACGGTCTCTAACCCTTCTCCGGCAAGGCGGGCGCAATCCTCTTCCTTGCGACAGGCCGCGAAAACCCGCCAGCCCCGTGCGCGAAGCCCATGTGCCGCGTCATAGCCGATACCCGAAGAACACCCGGTGATCAGAATGGATTTGCCGTTCATTTTTCGCGCCCCCCCGGTTGAGTGTCGGTTTGAGTGTCGGCGGGTCCCGGTGTGGGCCGACCTGTTCCCCAAGGGAGTACGCAAAGGATCCTTTATAAGAAAGGGGGCAGTGGAATTATTTTGCCGCCGTCAGAAGGTAATCCGCCATCCACCCCACGCGCCCCTCGTCGAGGGTGCGCAGTTTGACCCAGCCACCGCCGTCATTGTGCAGGATCACGACCTCGGTCCCTTGGGTCAGTTTGCTGACCACGTTATACGTGGTGCCCGGACCCTGGCGCAGGTTCACACGGCCTTTAATGACCTTGCGAAAATCTTCCCCGGCTGCGGTCAGCCTTTTGGCGTTTTCTCTGGTCTTGTGGCTGGACATGGAGGCGGCGATCAGGTCCTGAACCTTGGCGTTGTCGATCGACACGATCGGCAGCTCAGACTTGGTCGGCACGGGTGCGGCTGTGTCTGCTGTGTCTCCGGTCAACGGGTCGGCGGACCCGGCCACAAAGGTCAGGGTTGCGCGTTTGGCCGTATCCTTGATCGAGGCCGGGACCGTTTCGGTGAGGCTCGCTCTGGTCACCGTGGCGGTGTTGACGGTGTTGACGGTGGGGGCCGCTGCGGGGGCGTGCGAGGCGAGTGTGATACGCGCCTGACGTTCGGCACGTTCGGCGGCCAGCCGTTTTTCAAGATCGGCCTGCAACGCGGCTTCGAATTCAGCCCTGTCCTTTTTGGCGATGGCCGCAGCCTGTAGCGATCCGGGGGCAGGGACATATTCGGCCCCGCCGCTCATTTGATAAAATGCAAATCCAAGAAACCCGAAGGTCACCACAATCAGGCGCCACATGCGCAAATCTCCTAATTACCGCACCGGTTACCCAGAAACACACGGCAAATATCTAATCAGTTGTCTCACCTGCCCTCTATATCCGATTCTCGGAAAAAGTCCCGGGGGGAAAGTTGTAAAAATTAACGCATCAATGGAGCGCGACGCTTTACCTGCGCCAGCGTGATGATTAAACCACGCAACATGAGCGATTTGCTGGATGATCCCGAGACACCCCAAGATGATGGCGGCACTGAGCTTGCCGAACCTTTGCGCCGAGCGATTGGTGAAAGGTATCTGACCTATGCGCTAAGCACCATCATGCACCGCGCGCTTCCTGATGCGCGGGACGGGTTGAAGCCGGTGCATCGGCGCATTCTCTATGCCATGAACCGGCTGCGGCTCTCCGCTTCGGGGGGGTTTTTGAAATCCGCCAAGATCAGCGGTGACACGATGGGGGATTTCCACCCTCACGGCGATGCGGCGATCTATGACGCGATGGCGCGTTTGGCCCAGGATTTCAACGTGCGCTACCCTCTGGTCGATGGCCAGGGCAATTTCGGCAATATCGACGGCGATAACCCGGCGGCCAGCCGGTATACCGAGGCGCGGATGACCATCGTGGCCGAGGCCATGCTGGACGGGTTGAACGAAAACGCGGTGGATTACCGGCCCAACTATGACGGGCGGCTGGAAGAACCGGCCGTATTGCCCGCGACCTTTCCCAACCTGCTGGCCAATGGGTCCAGTGGGATCGCGGTGGGGATGGCCACCAATATTCCGCCCCATAATATCGAAGAGCTGATCAACGCCTGCCTGCATCTGATCAAGACCCCGGATGCGCGCGACGACACGCTGTTGAACTATGTGCCAGGCCCCGATTTTCCAACTGGCGGCGTCATCGTCGAGCCGCGCGACAGTATCGCCAACGCCTATCGCACGGGGCGGGGATCGTTCCGGTTGCGTGCGAAATGGGAGGTTGAGGACCTTGGTCGCGGCCAGTGGCAGATTGTTGTCACCGAAATTCCGTATCAGGTGCAGAAATCCAAGCTGATCGAAAAGGTGGCCGAGCTGATCCAGACCAAGAAGGTCCCGATCCTGGCTGATATTCGTGATGAAAGCGCTGAAGATATTCGGGTGATCCTGGAGCCGAAATCCAAGAATGTGGACCCGGATGTTTTGATGAACCTCCTGTTCCGTAACTCGGATTTCGAAACGCGGTTCTCGCTTAACATGAACGTGTTGATCGACGGGGTCACGCCCAAGGTGTGTTCGATGAAGGAGGTGCTGCGCGCTTTCCTTGATTTCCGCCGTGATGTTTTGATCCGCCGGTCCCGCCACCGGATGGAAAAGATCGACCACCGGTTGGAGGTGCTGGAAGGGTTTATCGTGGCCTTCCTGAACCTGGATCGGGTGATCGACATCATCCGGTATGACGATGATCCCAAGGCCGCGTTGATGCGTGAAGACTGGGGGCGCGATTTCGTGCGCGCCACGTCCGAGGCGGATTACCTGTCGCCTGCGGGGGGGGGAGAAGACGGGCTGACCGAGGTTCAGGCGGATGCGATCCTGAACATGCGCTTGCGGTCATTGCGTCGGCTTGAGGAAATGGAGCTGGTCCGTGAGCGCGATGAACTGATGATGGAACGGGCCGATCTTGAGGATCTTCTGGAGGATGAGGGCCTGCAATGGGACCGTATCGGCGATCAGTTGAAAGAGGCGCGCAAAACCTTTGGCCGATCCTTCGAAGGCGGCGAGCGCCGCACGCAATTTGCCGAAGCGGTTGAGGCCGAAGAGGTGCCGCTGGAAGCCATGATCGAAAAGGAACCCATCACGGTTGTCTGTTCGAAAATGGGGTGGATCCGCGCCATGTCGGGGCATATTGACCTGACCCGCGAATTGAAATTCAAGGATGGCGACGGGCCGCGTTTCATCTTCCATGCCGAAACCACGGACCGGTTGTTGCTGATGGGATCGAACGGACGGTTTTATACGCTGTCGGCGGCCAACCTGCCGGGCGGACGGGGGATGGGCGAGCCGGTACGGTTGATGGTTGATTTGCCCAACGAGGCCGAGATCGTGGACCTGTTCCTTCACCAGCCCGGGCGGAAATTGCTGGTCGCCTCGACCGAGGGCAATGGATTCGTGGTGGGCGAAGATGACGTGCTGGCCCAGACCAAGAGCGGCAAGCAGGTGCTGAACGTCAAGGATGATATCAAAGCACAGATTTGTTTGCCGGTGGCGGGCGACCACGTGGCGATTGTGAGCCAGAATGCCAAGTTGCTGGTCTTCCCGCTGTCCGAACTGCCCGAGATGGGACGGGGCAAGGGTGTGCGGCTTCAGAAATACAACATGGCGCGGGGGCGTCAGGGCGCGTTGGAGCTGGATGGCGGGCTGTCCGATATCACCACGTTCAACTGGGATGAGGGGCTGAGCTGGGAAATGGGCGGCGGTAAAACCCGTCACGAGCCGGATATGTCCGAATGGCTGGGCAAACGCGCGGGAGTGGGCAAACGCCCGCCCTATGGGTTCCCACGCAACAATCGGTTTACCTGATTGCCTCTCATCAAGACCGGGATACGTTTTTAAAGCGTTCGACCTTTCACCTGAGTCAAGGAAAAGGGCGAACGCAGCGCGACATTTGTGTGTTTCGCGCGTCCTGCCAAAATCCCGTGAGTCAGGTTTTTGGCAGGACGCTTTAGATAAAAAGCGTGGGTCCGCGATATGAAAAACGGCCCGCCTGATTTTCAGGCGGGCCGTTTTTCATTCCGTCACATGAACGTGCTCAGACGATTTCGGCATCCGTCTTGGCGATCATTTCTTCGCGGGTCACACCGGGTGCCAGTTCGGCGATGTGCAGCCCCTTGTGGGTCACGTCCAGCACGCCAAGGTCGGTGATGATGCGGTCCACAACGCCTTTGCCGGTCAACGGCAGGGTGCATTCCTTCAACACCTTGGTTTCGCCCTTCTTGTTGCAATGGTCCATGACCACCACAACCCGGCCCACGCCTGCAACAAGGTCCATGGCACCGCCCATGCCCTTGACCAGCTTGCCGGGGATCATCCAGTTGGCCAGGTCGCCGTTCTGTGCCACTTCCATCGCGCCCAGAATTGCCATGGCGATTTTGCCGCCACGGATCATTCCAAAGCTTTGCGCGCTATCGAAATAGGCGGTTTGCGGCAATTCGGTGATCGTCTGCTTGCCCGCGTTGATCAGGTCGGCATCCTCCTCCCCCTCAACCGGGAATGGCCCCATGCCCAGCATCCCGTTTTCGGATTGCAGGGTTACTTCGATCCCTTCCGGGATATAGTTGCTGACCAGCGTCGGGATACCAATCCCGAGGTTCACGTACCAGCCGTCTTCAAGTTCCTGTGCGGCCCGAGCGGCCATTTGGTTGCGGTCCCAAGGCATGTGCTTACGCCCCTTTCTCGTCAATGGATTTGGCAATTCTGCGAAGCGAGGCGGCGTTCAGCTCGGCTGCTTCGAGTTGGATCATGGCGGTGGCCAGTTGGACGGTCAGCGTGGATTGCTCCTTGGAGGCTTCGACACCGAACACGTCCAGCACCATGCGTTTGGCCCGGTGGACGTAGTCCCCGGCTCGGTTTTCGATCAGATCGGCGCGGCGTTTCAATGCTTCTTCACGGTCCATACTGGCCTCCAAACGTTACGCGGCAGGGCGCGTGGTGCGCTGTTCGATCCGCTTTTCATGCTCGCCCTGGATAATGCGATGGACATAGATGCCGGGCAAGTGGATGTTGTCGGGGTCCAGCGAGCCGGTGGGCACGATTTCCTCGACCTCGACCACGCAGGTTTTACCGCACATGGCCGCCGGCGGGTTGAAGTTGCGGGCGGTTTTGCGGAACACGAGGTTGCCGGTTTCATCCGCCTTCCAGGCTTTGACGATCGACAGATCCGCAAAGATCCCTTCTTCCATGATATAGGTTTCGGCTGCGCCACCGGGGCCGGTGGGGAATTCCTTGTGCTCTTTGCCTTCGGCAATCACCGTGCCCACGCCGGTGCGGGTGTAAAAACCGGGAATGCCGCAGCCGCCCGAACGCATCCGTTCGGCCAGCGTGCCCTGCGGGTTGAATTCAAGCTCAAGTTCGCCCGACAGGTATTGGCGCATGAATTCCGCGTTTTCACCGACATACGAGCTGATCATTTTCTTGACCTGCCTGGTCTGAAGCAGGATGCCGATCCCGAAATCATCCACGCCCGCATTGTTGGAGGCAAAGGTCAGATCCTTGGTCCCGGCGTCCTTGATCGCCTGTAGCAACAGTTCGGGGATGCCGCAAAGGCCAAATCCGCCCGAGGCGATGAACATGCCGTCATGCAACAGCCCATCCAGGGCGGCCGCGGCATTGGGATAGACTTTTTTCATGGAAATCTCCCTTGGAACGAGGTGTTGGATACGTATGTGACGTGGGGTCGCGCCGGAGTCAACTGAGCGATGCAGGGCCTGCGTAGTTTTACGTATGACTGATGGTGGCCTTTGCTGCCTTGGCACCACATGCCCCCACGGTCCGTAGAACGAAACACCCCGGCCGATGGGGCCGGGGTGTGGAGTCATTTCCTGGCGGATGCCTTTTTCGCGGGGGCTTTTTTCTTGGCCGCGGTTGTTTTCGTTTCGGTCTTTTTTGCCGTGGTTTTTTTTGTTGCGGTCTTTTTCGCCGGGGCCTTCTTGCGCCCGCCCTTTTTCGCGGCTTTTTCGTTGATCCACTCAACCGCCTGTTCCAGGGTCACATCCGCCGCTTCGATCTCTTTCGGGATCGTCGCGTTGATCTTGTCCCATTTGACGTAGGGGCCATAGCGCCCTTCGAACACATTCACTGGGCCACCGCTTTCCGGGTGTTCACCCAGTTCTTTCAAGGGTTTGGCCGCTGCACGCCCACGCCCGCGCCCCGGGTTGGCACGTTTTTCCGCCAACAGTTCCACCGCATGGTTCATGCCGATCTCGAACATCTCTTCCCATGTTTTCATGTTCACATAGGTCGGTTTTTCGGCGTCGGGCAGTTTGTGCATGATATAGGGGCCGAATCGGCCCAGGTTGGCGCTGATCCGGCCGCCTTCGGGGTGATCCCCCACATGGCGCGGCAGCGACAGCAGTTTCAGCGCCCGTTCCAGCGTGGTTTCTTCCTTGGGCCAACCGCCGTGGCGGGGTTGGGGCAGGGAACTGCGCTTGGGGCGCTTGTTTTCCGGCGTTGCTTCGCCCCGTTGGACATAGGGGCCATAACGCCCGTCCTTGAGCCAGATTTCATCGCCCGCGTCTTCGCCCAGCAGCTTCTCTTCGCCCTCGGCCCCTTCGCCCGCGATGGGCCGGGTGTAGGTGCATTCGGGATAGTTGCCACAGCCCACGAACCCGCCGGTGCGCGAGGTTTTCAGGTGCAGTTGCCCCTTGCCGCATTTGGGACAGATGCGCGGATCGGTGCCGTCTTCGCGCGGTGGATAAAGCTGGGGCGCGAGCGCGTCGTCCAGCACATCCAGAACTTCGGAAATCCGCAGGTCCGAGGTTTCGGCAATCGCCGCATGGAAATCGCGCCAGAAGCGGTCCAGCACGTCCTTGTAATCGCGATCCCCTGCCGAGACATCGTCCAGCTCTTCTTCCAGGTTGGCGGTGAATTCATAGCCGACATATTTGCGGAAGAAGTTCAGCAGGAAGATGGTTACGATCCGGCCCTTGTCCTCGGGGAACAGGCGGTTCTTTTCCTTTCGGACATATTCGCGGTCCTGGATCGTGGTGATCACCGAGGCATAGGTCGAGGGGCGACCGATACCCAGCTCTTCCATGCGCTTGACCAGCGTTGCCTCGGTATAGCGGGGCGGGGGCTGGGTGAAATGCTGTTCCGGGGTTACGGATTTCTTGCCCGCCGCTTCGCCCTGCATGATCGAAGGCAGGCGTTTGTCATCGTCATCCACAACCTGATCGTCGCGGCCCTCTTCGTAAACCCGCATGAACCCGTCAAACAGCATCACCTGACCGGTGGCACGCAGGGCAACCTGCCCATCGGCGCTGCCCACTTCGACGGTGGTGCGCTCCATCCGGGCACCGGCCATCTGACAGGCCAGCGTGCGTTTCCAGATCAGGTCATAAAGCTTGCGTTGATCATCGTCCGAGATTTTCAGGGAGACCGCATCCTTTTCCATGTTCGTGGGGCGGATACATTCGTGGGCTTCCTGGGCGTTCTTGGCCTTGTTCTTGTAGATGCGCGGTTTTTCGGGCACGTATTCGGAGCCATAGCGCGAGGCAATCGCGTCGCGCGCGGCGCTCACCGCTTCGGGGGCCATGTCGATGCCGTCGGTTCGCATATAGGTGATATGCCCGGCCTCATAAAGCCGCTGAGCCGCGCTCATGGTTTGCCGCGCACCCATGCCGAATTTGCGGCTGGCCTCTTGTTGCAGGGTCGAGGTCATGAACGGGGCCGAGGGGTTGCGGCTGGCCGGTTTCGCCTGGACCGAAGACACGGTCAGGTCGCGGCTTTCGATCGCGCGTTGGGCCAGTTCGGCGGCGGTGGCATTGGGGATGTCGAATTTATCGAGCTTTTCCCCGGCCAGGGTGGTCAGCCGCGCCTCGTATTCCTGGCCACGCGGCGTGGTCAGGATCGCCTTCACCGTCCAGTATTCGCGGGGATCGAAGGCTTCGATCTCCATCTCGCGCTCAACGATCAGGCGCAGGCAGACGGATTGCACCCGGCCCGCGCTGCGCGCGCCGGGCAGTTTGCGCCACAGGACGGGGGACAGATTGAACCCAACAAGGTAATCCAGCGCCCGGCGGGCAAGATAGGCATCGACCAGCGGCTGGTCCACCTGGCGCGGGTTCTTCATCGCTTCGGTCACCGCCGCCTTGGTGATGGCGTTGAACACGACGCGGGACACGGGGGTGTCCTTCTTGATCGCGCGACGTTTGCGCAACGCCTCTTCCAGATGCCAGGAAATCGCTTCGCCCTCGCGATCAGGGTCGGTGGCGAGGATCAGCGCGTTGTCGGCTTTCAGCGCGTCGGCGATGGCCTTGACGTGTTTACGGCTGTCATATCCGACCTCCCACGTCATTTCGAAATCGTTTTCGGTATCGACGCTGCCATCCTTTGGCGGCAGGTCGCGGACATGGCCATAGGATGCCAGAACCGTGTAATCCGGGCCGAGATATTTGTTGATAGTCTTGGCTTTGGCCGGAGATTCGACGACGACAACTGGCATGAAATTCCTTTCGACTCGGACGACCGTATATGGCGGCGGAAGATGGTTCGGGAAGGGGGGCATTGTCAATGCGGTGTAGTCGTCCTCTTTCGCCTGGGGCTGGATTTGGGCAATCTGGGCGGGATTTACAAGCGATTTGATCGGAAGGAGAGAGCAATATGAAAAACTGGGTGATGGGTGCCATGGTTTGTTGCATGGCAACGGCGGCGGTGGCGGACTGGGCCACGCCAAAGCGGGGCAGTGCAACACGCAAGGGCTTGATGGACGCTCTGCGGCCCCATGCGGAATGGCAGCTTGGAGCGCCGGTGGAATTTGTGGTGCATGACCTGCGGGTGTCCGGGTCGGTCGGGTTTGCCGCCGTCCATGCCCAGCGGCCCGGGGGGAAGGAGATCGACATTGCGCGCACGCCGGGGGCACGGCGCGGGTATCTCGACCCGGAGTTCATGGACGGCACGTCGCTTCAGGCGTTGTATCGCAAGGTGGGGGCCACGTGGGTGGCGGTCCATTGGGCGATTGGCGCAACGGATGTGTGGTATGCCGATCCGGCGCTTTGTGTGGACTATGCGGCGGTTATTCCCGAGGTTTGCTAGCGGGGTCTGTCCCGGGCTGCGGGTCAATTTGACTTGCTGTCAGTGTGGCGTGACAACAGCCCGCCGGCCTGTCGTTGAATCTTGCCGTCCAGTTCCATATCGACCAGAACAGGGGCAACCGAATTGGCTGGGGCGCCAAGGTCGCGGATCAATTGATCTTCGGCCATCGGGCTTGGCCCCAGCCGATCAAGAATCAGCCGGTGAAGCTGCGCCGCATCGCGCCAGGTGCGTTTCTGGGGCGGTGGGGCGGGGATTTCGGGCGGGGTAAGCCCCATTTCCACCTGTGTCGCGGGGGTGGCGATGGGGCCAAGCGCCTCGATCACGTCTTCGGCATTGCGCACCAGGGTCGCGCCATCGCGGATCAACATGTTACAGCCCGAGGCCCGTGCGTCAAAGGGGTGCCCGGGCACGGCCAGCACCTCGCGCCCCTGATCAAGCGCGTTGCGTGCGGTGATCAGGCTCCCCGACTTCGCGGCCGCCTCAATCAATATCACCGCTTTGCCCAGCCCCGAGATCAACCGGTTGCGGCGCGGGAAATGGCGCGCCTGAGGCTGGGTGCCTATGGGTTGTTCGGACACCATCAGCCCCTTTTTGGCAATGTCATCGGCCAGTTGGGCGTTTTCAGCGGGATAAACCACATCAACCCCACCGGCCATCACGGCAATCGTGCCGGTGTCCACTGTGGCATGATGCACCGCAGTATCAATGCCACGGGCAAGGCCGGACACGGTGACAAACCCGTGTTGCGCGAGTTCCCTGGCCAGCGCCCGGGCCATGCGTCCGCCAAGGGACGAGGCATTGCGCGCCCCGACCAGTGAAATCCGTGGCCGGGAAAGAAGCGAAAGATCGCCCCGCACCCACAGGATGGGCGGGGCGTCGTTAAGGTCCAGCAGGTCGCGGGGATAGTCCGCATCGCCCACACAGATCATCCGGGCCCCGGCGCGCCGTCCATCGCGCAGTTCGGCAATCGCCACGCCTTCGGGGCAGGGGGCATAGTTGTTGATCCCGGCCTGTCCGGCCACATCGGGCAGCGCGGCCAGCGCGGCGGTGGCGGACCCGTGTTCGTTCAACATGCGATAGAAGGTGGAAATCCCGACCCGGCGGGAACGCAATAAGCGGAGCCACGACACCCGATCATCTTCCGTGGTGGGTGGGAGTGGGGGGTGAGTGGAAGGATGAAAACCTTCGGTCATCGTGGCTCCGCCTGCTTGCAGAACCATGTGTAGCCCTCTGATGGTTAATGGGCGGTAAACCAAAGATGGCTTTTTTGTGATCTTTTGATTTCTAGCCGTTTTTTCGAAAAACTGCGCCGGGATTCATGATTCCCTCTGGGTCCAGCGCCGCCTTGATCGCCCGCATCGCTGACAATTTGGCCGAGTCGCCGTATTTTTCCAGGTCCCCGGCCTTTAATCGGCCAACCCCGTGTTCGGCGCTGAAGGAACCGCCCATGTCCAGCACAAGATCATGAACAAGCGCCTGCACCCGCGCCGCCATGTCTGGATAATCTGTCCGGCTGCGCCCCCGCGCGGGAAACACATTGTAATGCAGGTTGCCGTCGCCAAGATGGCCGAAACAGTTGATCCGAAACTCGTCCAATCCGGCAAGTTCGGCCCCGGCACGGGTGATGAATGGTTCAATTTCGCTGAGCGGCAGGGAAATGTCATGGCTTGAAATCGACCCGATGCGGCGGTTCGCCTCGGGGATTTGTTCGCGCATGTTCCAGAAATCGGCGCGTTGCGATTGGGATTGGGCGATCAGCCCGTCACCGACCAGACCGGCCTCAAGTGCTGCGCTGAACAGCTCTTCCAATACCTCTTGCGGATCAAGCCCGCCGGGGAGCCCCAGTTCGATCAGAACGCTCCAATCCGGGGCTGTATCAAAGGGTTGGCGCAGATCAGGCAGGGTTTCGGACAGGAATGCCAGCCCCTGACCATGGATCAGCTCAAACGCCGATACGGCGTCGCCAACCCGGTCCCGCGCCATGGATAGCAGGGTCAGCGCGGCTCCGGGCGAGGTCACGGTCATCAAAGCCGTCCCCGACGCGGCAGGAACGGGGACGAGTTTCAGCGCGGCGGCGGTGATGATGCCCAGCGTCCCTTCGGACCCGATCAACAGGTTGCGCAGGTCATAGCCGGTATTATCCTTGCGCAGCCGCGTCAGCCCGTGGTGGATTTGCCCGTCGGGCAGGACCGCCTCGATCCCAAGGCAGAGGTCGCGGGCATTGCCGTAGCGCAGCACATTCACCCCGCCCGCGTTGGTGGCTAGGTTGCCGCCGATCTGGGCGGTGCCCTTGGACGCGATGGAAAGGGGAAACAACCGATCATGGGAGGCGGCGGCCGTATGGAGGTCTTCGAGCCGCGCGCCAGCCTGAGCCACCAGCACGTTTTCGTCCGGGTAGACCCCGAGGATGGCAGACATGCGCTCGAGCGAAATCAACAGCGGCGCGGGGCCGTCGGGCAGGGTTTGACCGCCCACAAGCCCGGTGCCACCCCCATAGGGCACCACGGGCACCCGCGCGGCATTGGCGGCGCGCAGGGCGATGGCCACCTGTTCGGTGGTTTCGGGCGCGAGGATCAGCGCGGCCTGCCCCATCCATTTGCCGCGTGGCTCTTCCAGATAGGCGGGGGTCACAGGGCGAAAGGTGCGTGCGGGCAACACCCCGCGCAGGGTTTCGGTGAATTGGGGGGTATCAGCAGGTGACAGGGTCATACCCTAACCTATATCCGTGCGCCCGCGCCGGTCCATCCGCAAAGCGGCATAAAGCACATGGGTGCGCCAGCGCCCGGCGATTTGCAGATAGCTTTGCGCCACGCCTTCATATTTGAAGCCGGTCTTTTCCAGAACCCCGCGCGAGGGTGTGTTTTCGGGAAGGCAGGCAGCCTCCAGCCGACTGAGATCCAGTCGGGTAAAGGCGTGATGTACCGTGGCGAGGATGGCTTCGCACATATATCCCTGACGGGCATGGGGTTCTCCGATCCAATAGCCGAGCGTGCCCGATTGCGAGGGACCACGGCGGATATTGTCCAGGGTGATCGCGCCAAGCAGGCAGTTATCCTCGCGCCGAAACAGGAACAGCGGCATGGCGGTACCGGTGTTGATGGACCTTTGCGCCCAATACACGCGGTTGGTAAAGGCGCGGCGAGTGAGGTGATCGGCGGACCAGGCCGGTTCCCACGGGGTCAAAAACGGTTCACTTTGGGTCCGCAGGCCCGTCCAGGCCAGAAAGTCACCATGCACCGGCGCGCGCAGGGTGAGACGCTCGGTCTCGATCCTAAGCTTGCGGGCGGCGCGGGGAAACATCAGGCCGCGCGCCGGGTATTCAGGCTGTCCAGCGTCGGGGCGTCCTGAACAGGGCCATAAAGTGCCAGCGCGGTTGGCGCCTGCAGCACGGTGGATTCGGCAAAGCCACGCACGGCGGCGGTGTCCACCGCGTCGATCCGCTGGACAATCTCGGACAGATCGGGCACGCGGTTCCAGATCTGGGTCATGCGGGCCAGCCGCTCGGCGCGGTTGGACGGGCTCTCCAGTCCCATCAGCATCCCGGCTTTCATCTGGGCGCGGGCACGGGCGACTTCGGCGTCGCTCATATCCTCGGCGGCGCGTTTCATTTCGTCTATCGTGATGGTTGCCAGTTCGCCAAGCTGTTCGCCGGATGTGCCCGCATAGACGGTCATCATGCCGGTATCGGAATAGGCCCCGGCCTGGGAAAAGATCGTGTAGCACAGGCCACGGTGTTCGCGAATCTCCTGAAACAGGCGCGAGGACATGCCGCCGCCAAGCGCCGAAGCGTAGATTTGCGCGGTATAAATCGCCGGATCGCGGTAATCCGGGCCTTCGAAGGCCAGTGCGAAATGGGCCTGCTCCAGGTCTTTGACATGGCGGGTTTCCCCGCCCGAGAATCGTGCGCTTTCCGGGCGGTGCCCGCCGCGCGCGGCCAGAGGGCCAAAAAGGATTTCGGCCTGTTTGACAATGGCGTCGTGATCCACGGCCCCCGCGGCGGCGAGGATCATTTGATCCGGGCCATAGTGATCGGCCACGAACCCGGCCAGATCGGCGCGGGTAAAGCTGCGTATCCTTTCAGCTGGGCCAAGGATGGTGCGGCCAATCGCCTGATCCGGGTAGGCTTTTTCCTGTAGCCAGTCAAATATCACGTCGTCGGGTGTATCCAGCGCCTGGCCGATCTCTTGCAGGATCACGCCCCGCTCGACTTCGATTTCATTCTGATCGAAGACGGGGTTGAGCAGGATATCGGCGATGACATCCACGGCAAGCGCCACGTCTTCGCCCAGGACCCGGGCGTAATAGGCGGTGGTTTCGCGGCTGGTATAGGCGTTGATGTAACCGCCCACATCCTCGATCGCCTCGGCAATCTGAAGGGCGCTGCGCCGCTGTGTGCCTTTGAACGCCATATGTTCGAGGAAATGGGCAATGCCGTTTTGTTCAGGGCGCTCATCGCGCCCCCCGGCGGTAACCCAGATGCCCACGCTGGCCGATTGCAGGCCGGGCATGTGTTCGGTAACGATACGCAGCCCGTTGGGCAGGGTGTGGGATTGAACAGTCAACGGGCGCGGCGCTCCTGGATCAGGGCCTCGATGGCGGCAAGGTCATTTGGCAGGCGGGTCACCCGTTCGCCCCGGTCAAACAGGTCGGCCATGCGCGGGGGCAGGTCGGGGTGGAGGCCGGTGGCCGATTGCACCGCATCGGGGAATTTCGCCGGGTGGGCCGTGGCGAGCGTGATCATCGGGGTTGTCGCGACGCGCTGTTCTTCGGCCACTTTGACACCGACGGCGGTGTGGGGGCAAAGCTGCTCGCCTGTCGTTTCCGACAGTCTCGCGATTGTCGCGCTGGTTTCTTCTTCGGAACAGCGTCCCGAGTCATAGGTTTCGCGCAACGCCTGCAGGGCACCCTGGGACACCGAGAAGCCGCCTTGTTTCAGCTCGTCCATCAACTGGGCCACTGCCGCGCCGTCATGGTCATAGGCCATGAACAGGGCGCGTTCGAAATTCGAGCTGACCTGGATATCCATCGACGGGCTGATCGACGGGATCACGCCATCGGGTGTGTAGTCCGAGGTGGACAGGCAGCGGTGCAGGATGTCGTTCTGGTTTGTGGCGACCACGAGCCGGTCAATGGGCAGGCCCATACGTTTGGCGATATAGCCGGCAAAGATGTCGCCGAAATTGCCCGTGGGCACGGTGAACGACACCTTCCGATCCGGTGCGCCAAGGGATACGGCGGAGGAGAAATAATAGACCACCTGGGCCAGCACCCGCGCCCAGTTGATCGAGTTCACCCCGGCCAGCCCCACGGAATCGCGGAACTCGAAATGGTTGAACATGTCCTTCACCCGCGCCTGACAATCGTCGAAATCGCCGTCGATGGCGAGCGCATGGACGTTGCTTTCCGATGGGGTGGTCATCTGGCGGCGTTGCACATCGCTGACCCGGCCATGGGGGAAGAGGATAAAAACGTCGACATTGTCGAGGCCGCGGAAGGCTTCGATCGCCGCCGAGCCGGTGTCGCCCGAGGTGGCACCGACGATGGTGACCCGCTTGCCGTTGCGCGACAGGGCCGCCTGGAACAGCTGACCGATCAGCTGCATCGCGAAATCCTTGAAGGCCAGGGTGGGGCCGTGGAACAGTTCCAGCAGGAAGTGGTTTGGGGCGAGCTGTACCAGAGGCGCGCGGGCGGCATGGCCGAAATTTGCATAGGCCCGGGTAATGATGTCTTTGAATTCCGCGTCGGTGAATGTGTCGCCGATGAACGGGCGCATGATGCGAAAGGCGGTCTCTTCGTATGACAGGCCCGACAGTGCGGCAATCTCATCCTTCGACAGGGTCGGGATGGTTTCGGGCAGATAGAGGCCGCCATCGCGGGCCAGCCCGGTCAACATCGCCTCTTCGAAGTTGAGTACCGGCGCGGTGCCTCGGGTCGAGATGTATTTCATCGCGTGGATCCGTTGTCTTGGCGCCCGTTTGCGGCGCAGGAAGTAGAAGGTCATTACCACCCAGGTGAGCGCGAGGCCATACCAGGTGACGACGTATTCCAGGTGATCGTTTGGAATGCCGCTGCTGTCTATGGGCAAAGGTGTCACGGTTGGGTCGGTTTCGTCGCTTTGCCGCACGATCAGCAGGATGGGTTCGGTGCCGAGGTGGTCCGCAAGGGTGGGGACATCGCGGGAGAACCAGATATTGGCGGCAAGGTCGTTTTGAGGCGTGTAGCTGTCGATCTCATCTGGCCAATGGAGATTGCCGGTGAGCGTCATCCGGGGGGTCGGACGCGGGGTGTCCTTGGCCGTGATCGGGATAATGCCGCGATCCACGAGGAGGCGGCGGGTTCCCGTGTCGAACGCCTGAACAATGCGATACCGCGCGCCGTGGCTGCGGGTTGAGACCAGCACGTGGACCTCGGGCCCTGTCAATTGGCCAGTGACAGTGACGGGCAGAAACCTGTCAGCTACCGGGTCGGGGGTGTCGGGCAGGGCGACGGGGGGGGCTGCGATCCGCGCGTCGATATCGGCAAGGATGTCAGTTTTCCACGTAAGGCGGCGCATCTGCCAGTTGCCCAGCGAAATCAGGATCGCCAGCACGAGGGCCGAGAAGATCAACAGGAGCAGGTTACGCAGCAAGGGAGCCTCTTATCAAAAGGAAAAGCGCACCCGGAGGGGCGCGCTTTGCTTTATGCGATACATTTGCGGTTTTTCAACCGCAAATGGGGGCGGTCAAGGCAAGCTTGACCGTCGATCCCCTGTTAGCCGCCCCAGATATAGACAGCGGCAAAGAGGAACAGCCATACAACGTCAACGAAGTGCCAGTACCAGGCGGCGGCTTCGAAACCGACGTGGCTTTCCTGAGTGAAATGCCCGGCCTGAAGGCGCAGCAGACAGATCAGCAGGAAGATGGTGCCGACCAGAACGTGGAACCCGTGGAACCCCGTGGCCATGAAGAAGGTGGCACCATAGATGTTGCCGGCGAAGCCAAAGGCTGCGTGGCTGTATTCATAGGCCTGGAAGAAGGTGAACAGCACACCCAGAGCAACGGCGAGGATCAGGCCCGAGCGCATGTCCTGGCGGTTGTTTTCGTGGGCCAGCGCATGGTGGGCCCAGGTGCAGGCCATGCCCGAGCACAGAAGGATCAGCGTGTTGATCAGCGGCAGGTGCCACGGATCGAAGGTTTCGATGCCAGCGGGGGGCCAAACGCCGTCAACCGCCGGGCTTTCCGGGCTCATGGGGTACATGGCGTGTTTGAAGAAGGTCCAGAACCAGGCCGAGAAGAACATCACCTCGGAGACGATAAACAGCACCACGCCATAACGCAGGCCAATTTTCACCACCGGCGTGTGGTCGCCGATCTGGCCTTCGTGAACAACTTCGGCCCACCATCCATACATGACATAGAAAGTGAACAGGAATCCGATGATCATGACCCATGCGGTCACGTCATGGAAATACAGCACCGAGCCGAAAAGCAGGGTGAAGGCCGCCAGCGCGCCCAGCAAAGGCCAGGCTGACGGGGGCAGGATGTGATAGTCGTGGTTTTTCTCGTGCGCCATGTTTGTCCCTCGCTGGAGGCTTCTTGGTGAGTTAGTTTAGGGTTGTTTGGGTGTCTTGCGTCAAGGCCGCCTGGGCTTTGGGCAAGTCGATTTCATAGAAGGTGTAGCCCAGCGTGATGGTGTGGATATACTTGCCTTCGCGGTCGGTAACGATGTCGGGGTCGATATAGAAGGTCACCGGCATCTGTACGGTTTCCCCCGGCTGCAACACCTGTTCAGTGAAACAGAAACAGTCGATCTTGGTAAAGAAGTTGCCCGCCTGATAGGGGGCGACATTGTAAGACGCCTGACCCGCCACCGGTTTGTCGGTGGGGTTGGACGCCTCGTAAAAGGCCAGCCCGGTTTCGCCGATGCGCACTTCCATTTCGGTTTGCATCGGTTTGAAGGTCCACGGGAAATCCCGTGATTTGGAGGCGTCGAACCGGATCTTGATGGTCTGGTCCAGAATCACGTCGCTGGCTTTTTCCGCTGTGGTGGTCACGCCGCCAAAGCCGGTGACCCGGCAGAACCAGTCGTAAAACGGCACCGATGCCCAGGCGAGACTGCCCATCAGCACCACGACGCCTACGGTTTGGGCCAGGGTCTTATGTTTGCCTTGCAGCGCCATTACTGGCTGGCCTCCGTGGCGGTGCCGCGGGGCGGTTCGAAATCGCCGCGGGTGACCTTGACCACGGTCAGGCCAAAGACCAGCGCAACAAAGCCGACCAGCACAAGACCGAGGCCGATGTTACGGCCAAGGCGGCGGTGGTGCAGTTCGTGTTCGACCTTGATGTCCGAAGAACCCGTCATCTTACCAGCCTCCCATGCCATAGGCGCGCAGAGTCGATTCCACCAGGATCGCCACGAAATGGCCAAAGAGATAGAGCAGCGACAGGGCGAACACCTTTTTCTCGGTACGATAATTGTCGGCTTCGGCCTGCACTTCGTTCCGGCGCCAGATGTCGACCGCGCCTTTCAGGAACAGCGCGTTCAGGATCAGCGAGGTGATCAGGTAGACCATGCCGCCAATCGCGGTGAAACCGGTGCCAATGGCCACGGGGGCCAACAGGATGGTGTAGACGAGGATATGCGTCCGGGTCGCCCTGCGCCCGTGGGTCACGGTCAGCATGGGCACGCCAGCGTCGCGATAATCGGATTTCATGAACAGGGCCAGCGCCCAGAAATGGGGGGGCGTCCACATGAAGATCAGGGTGAACATCAGAATGCTTTCGACGCTGATCCCACCGGTTGCCGCAGCCCAGCCGATCATGGGCGGGAAGGCACCGGCGGCACCGCCAATAACGATGTTCTGGGGCGTCCAGCGTTTGAGCCATATGGTGTAGATCACCACATAGAAGAAGATGGTGAAAGCCAGAATGCCAGCGGCCAGCCAGTTGGCGGCCAGGCCCAGCATGATAACCGAAAACCCGGCAAGGAACCCGCCAAAGGTCATCGCTTCACCTTCGGTAATCTTGCCAGCGGGGATCGGGCGCGACCGGGTGCGTTTCATCACCCGGTCGATATCCGCATCCCACCACATGTTCAGCGCGCCGGATGCGCCGCCGCCAAGGGCAATGAACAGGATCGAGGCGAAAGCCACCAGCGGATGCACCGGCACCGGCGCGGCCAGCAGTCCCACAAGCGCTGTGAACACGACCAAAGACATCACGCGGGGCTTGAGCAGCGCGAAGTAATCGCCGAATTCGGCTTCGCCATGCTGGGCCTGGGTGTTGATCGAAGTGTCGCTCATCTCGGCTCCTGTCGGGCTGATCCGTCCACAAGTCTATCCTGGGCGGAAGTGGCATGTGCCGTCGGAAAACGCTCTGACTTCAGACCGTTATCAGGCGGCACAGCAGGGGCGAAGGGGTTCGCCCCTGCCGGGAAATCAATTGGCGGCGGCCACGGTGAGGGGGGCAGGTTTGCCTGCATATTCCTCGATCGCGCCTTTCAGCCATTCCTCATAGGCCGCTTCGCTGACCACTTTGACGGTGATCGGCATATAAGCGTGGTCCTTGCCGCACAGTTCGGAACACTGGCCGAAATAGATGCCTTCCTTTTCGGCCTTGAACCACAGCTGGGCGATTCGGCCCGGCACGGCGTCCTGTTTCACGCCAAAGGCGGGGATGGTCCAGGAATGGATCACGTCGGCCCCGGTCACGTTCATGACGATGGTCTTGCCCACCGGGATCACCACGGCGGTGTCGGTGGCCAGCAGGTATTCATCCTGTGCATAGCCGTATTCCTCCAGCTCATCACGTGCCAGCATGAAGGAGGTGAATTCGAAATCGTGATCGGTGTATTCGTAGGTCCAGTTCCACTGGTTCCCGATCACCTTGATATAGACGTCACCTTCCGGGATTTCCTGTTGCTTGAACAGAACCGGAAGCGAAAACGCCCCGATGAAAACTAGGATCAGGATCGGGAGCAGCGTCCAGGCCACTTCGATCGGGGTGTTGTGGGTGAACGACGCCGGGGTCGGGTTGGCGCGGCGGTTGTAGCGCAGGATGATGATGGCGACGAGCGCAATCACGAACAGGCTGATGATGGTGATGATCAACAGGAGCATTCCATCAAGCCATTGCAGGTCGCGGGCCAGTTCGGTAGCGGCGGGCTGAAAGCCCAGAGCGCCGTCAACCGGCTTGCCAATGGTTTCCAGCCCATCCTGGGCCAGCGCGGATTGCGCGGAAAAGGTGGCCAGAAGGGTCAGAAAGCTAGAGATAATTCGCATGGGTCACCCTGATCGGTTTGGTGTGTGTCTTCTTCATGTTGTCCCGAAGCTTCGCACCCTCGCGCGACAACCCCGTTGTTTTCTCTGCCGTAAAAACCATATTCTTGAGGTTGAGACAAGAAGCCCACTTGCGGCAAACGGACGCTTTTTTTGACATAGATCAAATTTTTGCGTCATGGAAGACAGGAACATAGACATATGACAGATACCTCTTTTCGCCCCTTTGATCAGGCGCTTGACCTGAATCAAGCTCTGGGGGCGCTGCGCCGCGCGACGGCGGGGGCCGAAGATGGCGAACTGTTCCTTGAACGTCGCCGATCCGAAGCTTTGGTTTTCGATGACGGGCGGGTGAAAACCGCCAGCCACGATGCGAGCGAGGGATTCGGGCTGCGTGCCGTGATGGGGGATGTGGCCGGATATGCCCATTCGACCGAAATTTCACAGGCGGCGATTGACCGTGCCGTGGCGACGACCCGGTTGGCTGTGGGGCAGGGTGGTGGCACCCTGGCCGAGCCACCCGCGCCGACCAATCGCCGCCTTTACGCCGACCTGGACCCGATTGCCGAGGCGGAATTTCCCGTGAAAATTGAGACATTGAAGGAAATCGACAGCTTTCTGCGTGACCTTGATTCGCGGGTGGTGCAGGTGTCGGCGACCATCGACGCGTCTTGCCAGGAGGTGGAAATCCTGCGCCCGGATGGGCAACACCTGCGGGATGTGCGCCCCATGACGCAGGTGAATGTCAGCGTGATCGTGGAACAGAATGGCCGCCGAGAAGCCGGAACTGCGGGGGGCGGCGGACGGGTGGCGCTGTCTGGTCTTCTGGACCCTGCTGACTGGCAGGCCAAGGCCCGCGAGGCGTTGCGGGTGGCGCTGGTCAATCTTGATGCGGTGCCCGCGCCTGCCGGGGAAATGGACGTGGTGTTGGGCCCCGGCTGGCCCGGCATTCTGTTGCACGAAGCGATTGGTCATGGGTTGGAGGGAGATTTCAACCGCAAGGGCAGTTCGGCTTTTGCTGGGCGAATCGGTGATCGGATCGCCGCGCCGGGTGTTACCGTGTTGGATGACGGGACGATTCCCGACCGGCGCGGTTCGATTTCCTTTGATGATGAAGGCACGCCCAGCTCGAAGACCACGCTGATCGAAGACGGTATTCTTGTCGGGTATATGCAGGATCGCCAGAATGCCCGGTTGATGGGGGTTGAGCCGACCGGCAATGGGCGGCGGGAAAGCTTTGCCCATGCGCCCATGCCACGGATGACAAACACGTATATGCCGGGTGGTGATGTGGCTCCCGGGGATATCGTTGCCGATCTGAAAGACGGGATATATGCGGTGGGTTTCGGCGGCGGGCAGGTGGATATCACCAACGGCAAGTTCGTGTTTTCCTGTACCGAAGCCTATCGTGTTGAAAACGGTGTCATAGGCGCGCCGGTCAGGGGGGCCACGTTGATCGGAGACGGAGCGACCGCGTTGAACAACATCCGCGCGTTGGGCAATGATATGGCGTTGGACCCGGGCATGGGCAATTGTGGCAAGGCCGGACAGTGGGTGCCGGTTGGTGTCGGCCAACCCACCGTGATGATTGGGGGGCTTACCGTAGGCGGCTCTGCCGCCGGAGGGTGACAGGCGGCGACAGCCGCCGAGGCCCCGTCTGGACTACGGCGCAAACGGACTGTGGCGCAAAGCAAATGCGCCCCGCCCCGTTTTAGGGCGAGGCGTGAATGACCGTTCCGGTCAGGTGCAAGCAAAGCCGGGTCCCAGTCGGCAGGGGCGTTATCCTATCACAAGGTTAAAAAACCCCTTACAAACCCTCGAATTCACACAAAACGTCGACGTTCATGCCTAGGGCCTCCAGGCGGGCGCGCCCGCCCAGTTCGGGCAGGTCGATAATGAAGTTGCAGCCGATGATTTCACCGCCCAGCCGTTCGATCAGCTTGATTCCCGCTTCCGCGGTGCCTCCGGTGGCCAGCAGGTCATCAACCACCAACACCTTTTCACCGGGCAGGATGGCATCGTCATGGATTTCCATCACAGCTTCGCCGTATTCCAGCGTGTATTCTTCGGAAATCACTGCACCGGGCAGCTTGCCCTTTTTGCGGATCGGAACAAAGCCCAGGCTGAGCTGGTGCGCGATTGCCCCGCCGAGGATGAAGCCGCGCGCCTCAAGCCCGACAACCTTGTCAATCTGTTGACCGGCATAGGGGTGCAGCATCTGGTCCACCGCCATGCGAAACCCGCGCGGGTCGGCGAACAGGGTGGTGACATCGCGGAACATGATCCCTTCATGGGGGAAATCAACGATGGTGCGGATATAATCCTTGACCGTTTTGCGGGGCGATTTGGGTGTGGGCATGACGGGTCTCCGTGGAAATGAACCGTGACGGGTTTGGCCGATCGGAGGGCGTCATGCAAGTGCGACGCGCGTCATTTGCGCCGGGATATTCGGGATATGATGTTTCGCCATGCAGTATCGCGCAAAAGGGTAAAACGGGGATTAACCGCCCGTTCACCTCGGGGTCACCCGGCCCGGCACAGCACAGCGGTCATGACGTCCATGCCGACAAAGGCAGCAAGGAAACGAGCGGCATCAGGGCTCAGCCTGTCAATACGCGCCCGGCCACGGCGTCCAGTTTGGCCATAAGGGCGGGGTCGCGGGCCTCGGGGGTGGTCAGGATCGCGAAGTCCAGCGTTTTGTTGCAGCCATGGAGGCAGTCCTGCCGCGCGGCCCCCAGAAGGGCGGGGAGGCGCGCGACCAGCGCGCGGCCCTTGTCGGCGTTTCCCATCAAAGTGGCAATGATTTCAGAGACATCCACTTCGCCATGTTCCGGGTGCCAGCTGTCGTAATCGGTGATCATGGCCACGCTGGCATAGCAGAGTTCGGCCTCGCGCGCCAATTTCGCTTCGGGCATATTGGTCATGCCAATCACATCCGCGCCCCAGCTTTCCCGGTACATTTTCGATTCCGCCAGGGTGGAGAATTGCGGGCCTTCCATGGCCAGGTAGGTGCCGCCGTCATGTATGGTGATCCCGGCGGCTTGTCCTGCCTCACGGCAGGCCGCGCTGAGTCGCGGACAGGTGGGATGCGCCACCGACACATGGGCCACGCACCCCGTGCCAAAGAAGGATTTTTCACGTGCAAAGGTTCGGTCAATGAATTGATCTACAACGACAAAATCGCCCGGAGCCATTTCTTCGCGAAAGCTGCCGCAGGCCGAGACGCTGATCACATCCGTGGCCCCGATTCGTTTCAGCGCGTCGATATTGGCGCGATAGGGCACGGTGGTCGGGGAATGCACATGGCCGCGCCCGTGACGGGGCAGGAAGGCCATTTTGACGCCGTCGAGCCGGCCCGTCAGGATCTGGTCCGAAGGGGTCCCCCACGGGGTGTCCACGGTGATCCATTCCGCCCCTTCCAGCCCGTCGATGTCATAGAGGCCTGAACCGCCAATCACGGCAATCATTGTGTCGGTCATGAGTGTTTTCCCGGTGTTGTCCCTGTCACGAGTTTTCGGGACTTTGAGGGGTGGGGGACGGAATGTCCACCGGGGGCCGTGCCGTTAACGAAAGAGTGAGGCCCGGCCTTCGGGGGGGGGGTGACTTTTGCGCATCCGCGCGGCACCGCCCCGAGGGGGTCGGACCCGTTAACCTTTGCCCGCCAAACCGCGCAACGCGCGTTGATCGGTGAAATTGCGCAACGCCGCAGAATGACGGGGGCGATCCGTTTGGCGCGATGAAACTGTGAGCCTTGCGCCACGGGTGGGAGGGCAGATGCGGTCTGCACGTGGTGCCGGGACTTGTGCCGGGGCCGCAATTTCGCTATGCGCCGGGTTTGTTATGCGCAGACCTCATGCGCCCTCCCATGCGCCCATGTGCGCTCATGAACCCGCACTGCACCCGGACCCCAGACAGCCAGACAGGATTTGAACCCGTGAAAACCAACCTGACCCAGGCCATTTCCCGCCGCCTTGCCATGCCCGATCTGCGGCTGATGCCCGATGAACCCTGGAGCGTGGGGCGTGTCCGCATCGAATTGCTGTCCGGGCTGACCGTTGCGCTGGCGCTTGTGCCCGAGGCGGTGGCCTTTGCCTTTGTGGCCGGGGTCGAGCCTCTGGTCGGGCTTTACGCCGCCTTTATCGTCGGGCTGGTCACGGCCGTGTTCGGCGGGCGTCCGGGGATGATTTCGGGCGCAACGGGGGCGTTGGCCGTGGTTATGGTGGCGCTGGTGGCGGAACACGGGGTGGAGTATCTGTTTGCCACCGTGGTGTTGATGGGGATTTTGCAGGTCATTGCCGGGATCATGCAGTGGGGCAAATTCATCCGACTTGTCCCGCACCCGGTGATGCTGGGGTTTGTGAACGGGCTTGCCATCGTGATTTTTCTGGCCCAGATGGGGCAATTCAAGGTGCCCGGGTCCATGGTCAATACCGGCCATGGGATGAGCGGGGGGGAATGGCTTTCCGGTGGGCCGCTGTTCACCATGTTGGCGCTGGTTACCGCGACGATGGCGATTATCTGGGTTGTGCCGCGGTTTACCCGTGCGGTGCCCGCGCCGCTGGCCGGGATTGGGGCCGTGGCGCTTGTGGTGATTGCGCTGGGGCTGGATGTGCCCACCGTGGGGGACCTTGCGTCGATTTCGGGTGGGTTGCCGCCGTTCCATATTCCGGTGGTGCCGCTGAATTGGGAAACTCTTGAGATCATTCTGCCCTATGCGGTGATTCTGGCGGCGATTGGGTTGATTGAGAGCCTTCTGACCCTGAACCTTGTGGGCGATATCACCGGCAAGCGCGGCGGGGCGTCGCAGGAGTGTATTGCCCAGGGCGGGGCCAATATCATCACCGGCTTTTTCGGCGGTATGGGGGGCTGCGCGATGATCGGCCAATCCATGATCAACGTGAAATCGGGCGGGCGCACCCGTATCGCAGGCATCGCGGCGGCGCTGTTCCTGTTGTTGTTCATCCTTGTGGCCAGCCCGTTGATCGAACAGATCCCGCTGGCCGCGCTGGTTGGGGTGATGTTCATGGTGGTGATCGGCACATTTGCCTGGCATTCGCTGACCATCCTGCGCCGGGTTCCGTTGAACGATGCGTTTGTGACCATCCTGGTTACCATCGTGACCGTGGCCTATGACCTTGCCATCGCCGTGGTGGTGGGCGTGATTGTGTCGGCTCTTTCTTATGCGTGGAACAACGCGCGGCGCATTCACGCGGTTGAGACCGAGGAAAACGGAACCAAGGTGTATCGCGTCCAGGGGCCGTTGTTCTTTGGGTCGGCCGATGGTTTTGCCGAACTGTTCGACGTGGCCGGAGACCCCGACACGGTGGTGGTGGATTTTGTCGACAGCCGGGTGGTGGACCAATCCGCGCTTCAGGCGATCGAGGCCGTGGCGGGTAAATATTCCGATGCGGGCAAGACGTTGCAGCTCCGTCATCTCAGCCGGGATTGTCATCAGTTGCTGACCCGTGCCGGACACCTGATGGTGGATAGCGATGATGACCCGGATTACGCGCTGGCGGTGGATTACACCGTGCGGACGGGGATTCTGGGCGGGCACTGATCCGTCAGGGCGTTCTGGTCCATCCTTTTTTGCCCTCGGTCCTTTTGGCTGGGCTTGGCGGTGCCTGTGGCCAATGTGTTTGCTGTCTCTGTCCTGTCGCGGGGGGTCACCTTGGGATCTGGGGCACGGCAAAGAAAGTGGCGTTGAACCCGTTTCTGCTGGCGTCGCTTTCCGGCGTTCTGAAGCGTTCGTCCTTTAATCTGAGACAGGGAAAAGGGCGAAGGCAGCGCGACATTTATGTGTTTTGCGCGTCCTGCCAAAAACCTGAATCACGGGTTTTTGGCAGGACGCTTTGGTGGGCCTGTCCGGGATCACTATCCCGGCACCGATCATGGTGCCCTTGCGGATGCTGGCGCAAGCAGCGATTCCGGTGGCATTGATTTCGGTCGGCGCGACGATGAATTGGAGCGCGTTGGCCCGGTTGAGCCGGTTCACCGGGCATATCGCCGCCGTCAAATTGATCCTGTTGCCGGGCGCGGTCGCGGCCACCGCTTTGGCGCTTGGGGTGTCGGGACCCCTGGTGGTGGTGCTGGTCATCTTTGCTGCGCTGCCCATGGCGTCGGCGGCGCATGTGCTGGTGGCAGGGTTTGACGCGGATCGCGCATTGGCGGCGACCTTGGTGGCGCAGACCACGTTGTTGTCAGCGGTCAGCCTGTCGATCTGGATCGCCGTCGCGGAGGCGGTGTTCTGAGGGGCTTGTCCATTGGCGCGGCTTATTGCAGGAAAGAACCGCCGAAGTGGCCCTCCGGCGGTTCCTGATTTTCAACACGCGGTTTTGTCAGTCTTCCTGCCGGTGTTTGTGCGGCCTCAGCAACGCTTCGACCGTGTAGACCAGAATGGCCAGCCCAATCGCCCCGGCCACGGCGATGCCAAGCAGCAGGATCACATCCACCGGCCCGCCGATATCGGCAAAGGAGGAGTGGGTCATCTTCTGTACGAACACCACCGCGGCCAGCGCGCCGAACGGCATCGACAGTTGTGCCCACAGGAATTTGCGCCAGCTGACGGCCCGGTCGCGGATCAGCACAAAAAGATAGGCCAGCGTGACACCCGCCGCCACGACCACCATGGTCCAGAAAAGGCCCGCGCCGAAAATCTCTTCGAACACGGCCAGAAGGGTTTGAAGGGTAAGCTCTTTCATCTGTCCTTGCTCCTTTTCTTACGCGTCGCCACGGATCATGGCGTTATAGGTGGCCTTCAACGCCACCTCTTTCATCAACCAGCTGATCCACAGCTCTTCCAACGGCGCGATCACACCGGGGAACGAGGGCACGAGGTCGTTGTTGTAATCAAACTCGATCAGCATGGCGCGGCCCACGCGGGTGATCAACGGGCAGGAGGTATAGCCGTTATAAGCCGCATCCGTGGTATCGCCCGCGATCTGCGCGACGATATGTTCTTCGACCACGGGCACCTGCCATTTGGCGCTGGCGGCGGTTTTGCCTTTGGGCACCCCGGCCACGTCGCCCACGGCGAACACAGTGTCAAAGAAGGTGTGGCGCAGGGTGAATTTATCCACCGTAACCCAGCCACGGCCATCCCAGCTTCCCGGATTGGTCAGGGGAGAGGTGCGCACCACCTCGGGTGCCTGTTGTGGCGGCACGATATGGAGATAGTCATAGCCCATCTCCACATCGCCCCCCGGCGTGGCAAAGGTTGCCTTTTTCGCGCCTGCATCCACGGATTTCAGCACATGTTCGTAATGGGCCGTGATCTGCCGTTGCTTGTACAGCATCCGCAGTTTTTCGGCGATGATTGGCACCCCGAACAGCGACTGGGAATGCGCCATATAGTTGATATCAAGGTTTTTCGTGCCGTTCTTGCGCGCGATGTCGTCAATCAGGAAGGTGTGTTTGATCGGCGCGCCCGCGCATTTCATTTCGGTGGCCGGGCGGGTGAAAATGCCCACGCCGCCTTCGTCGGCATAGCGTCCGGCCGCGGTCCATGTCTTTGCGGCATAATCCGGCCCGGCATAGAGCGACCCCAGCCCGTTCTGACCGATCATCCCCATATCGAACCCGTCAATCGCGTCATAGTTCAGCGAAAGACCGGTGGCGACAACGAGATAGTCATAGTCCAGCACCTCGCCCGATTGCAGCGCCACTTTTTTGGCATCAGGGTCGATATTGGCGGCCATGTCCCGTTTCAGGGTAATGCCGTTGCGCAGCCAGTCGGCGGTCTGCGAGACAGCGTAGCTGGCTTTTTTCAACCCGGCGGCAATCAACGAAAAGCCCGGTTGATACCAGTGTTCCTTGCGACCATCGACGAGGATGATTTCGGCCCCGTCCAGCCGGTCCACAAGCCGGTTGGCCAGTGCGGTGCCCGCGGCCCCGGCCCCGAGGATGACGATTTTGGCCTTGGTGGCCACGGGTTGGGCGCTGGCCTTCTTGGTGCCGGTGCCGGTGGCGGCGATGGCACCCAGCCCGGCGGCAAGGCCCAGGAACCCGCGCCGCGAGGGTTCAAATTTGATTGTCATAAAAGACCCCTTCTGCACGATACATGCGCGTATGGTTTTGGATTGGCGAAAAGCTGGAGTGGCGAAAGCTTGGGATAGTATATTCGAAAACCTGAACGCATCAAACATTCTGACATGTGAATATTTGTCGCGCCGGGAAAAGGGCCTCAAGCGTCCTGCCAAAAACCTGACTCACGGGATTTTGGCAGGACGCGCGAAACACATAAGTGTTGCGCTGCCTTCGCTCTTTTCCCGGTTTCAGGTTAAAGGGCGAACGGTTTAGAGGCGACGGGGCACCAACAGAGATCCAAACCCGGAACAGGCAATGACGATCAACCCCAGAAGCGATACCGCGTCGGGCCAGTCGCCAAACACCAGAACCCCAAGCAGCGTGGCCGAAATCAGTTGGGTATAGATCAGCGGGGCAATCAGGCTGGCATCGGCCTTGCGATTGGCCTGAACCAACAGGAAATTGCCAACGGCCGAGCCGCCCGCGCTGAGGATAATCAATGCCACTAGGGTGGGGTCAACTGTTGGCAGAGAGGCTGATAGCCCGGCAGGGGTGAGCAGGACGGAGCCGATAACAAGTTGAGAAATCAACAGAAAACGTGGGCGATACGCCCCGGCCACGGCGCGGGTGGTGGTCAGGTAGGCACCGTAGAAACACCCTGCCAACAGCGCAAACCCCATGCCGGCCGTCGCCCCGAACCCGGGCTTCACGACCAGCATCACCCCGGCAAACCCGATCAACAGGAACAGGGTGCGCAGCGGTGATGTCCGTTCCCCAAGAAACAGGATCGCCAGACCATAAGACACAACCGGGCCAATATAAAACCCGCCGAACACATTGGCGATAGGTTCGGTTTTCAACGCGGTCAGAATGGAACAGATACCTCCGACAATCAGCGCGGCGCGCAGCAGGATGCGCCAATGCAGCAGAGTCGGCAGTTCGTCCCGTGTCAGACCGCTGAACGGCAGCAGGCACAGCGCGGCGAGGGCAAAGCGGGTGAAGGCCACGAAAAACGGGCTGATCCCCGACTGGGTCATCAGCTTGCCCGCAGTATCCCCCAGCACCACAAAGGACGTGGCAGTAAAGATCAGCAGCCCAAGGCGAAGAAGCCCGGACCCGGTCATGTGCCGTCCGGCCGCGACAGGGTGAAGGTTTCGGTCACAGAGGTGTAATCGCGATACCCAAGCCGGGCGAGCGGGGTGTAGCGGGTCACGTCAAACAGGCCGTCCACGATACAGTCGTCGCGCAGGTGGATGCCGGTGACTTCGCCCAGGACCATGTGGTTGTCTTCACCGCGCAGCCGGTGGATATCGGTCACAACACATTCCAGCGCCGCCGGGGCGTTGGCCACACGGGGCGCGTTGATGGTTTCGCACGCTGCGACCTTGAGCCCCGCGCGGGCAAATTCGTCCACCGACGGGTCGAACCCTTCCGAGGTGACGTTCATCGCGTCTATCGCCGCGCGTTCCACCACGTTGATGCAAAACACGCCTGAAGCCTTGATATTGCTCAGGGAATCCTTGGTGCCGGTTGAAGCGAACATCACCTGGGGCGGCACATAGGCCACGCCATTGAAAAACGAATAGGGGGCAAGGTTGCGCACCCCATCGGGCGATAAGGTCGAAACCCATCCAATGGGACGCGGGGTGATAATGGCGTTGAACGGGTTGTGGGGCAGCCCGTGGCCGTTTTTGGGTTCATAGAACATCGGCGCATTCCTCGTTTGGGTCGTTCTTGGGTTTGAACCGTGCCTACCTGCGTGTTAGGGCGGTTGCCAGTCCTGATCACGAATCCAAGGGAAAGCGGACGGGTGTTACAGTTGTTCCGGGAAACGCCAGAAGACTGGTGGGAGGTCGAAGCCCTGTATGATTTGTGCTTTGCACCGGGGCGCGAGGCGTTGTCTTCTTATCGTTTGCGCGATGGGGTGGATCGGGTGGCCGATCTGTCGCTGCTGGCGCGGGACGAAAACGGGATATTGGCCGGAGCGATCCGGTATTGGCCGGTTCTGGTCGGAGGGAACCGGGCGTTGCTCTTGGGCCCCGTGGCGGTTCACCCGACCCGGCAGGGCGAGGGGTTGGGCGGGTTTTTGATACGGGAAAGCCTTGAAATTGCACGGGAACAGGGTTGGGAGCGGGTGCTTCTGGTTGGCGATGCCCCCTATTACAACCGCTATGGGTTCAGCTTGCGCAAAGGGGTGATCATGCCGCCGCCCACCAACCCGGCGCGGGTGCTGGGCCTGTCGCTGATCCCCGGGGCATGGGACGGCGTCGCCGGAAAGGTGACCCGGGATACGGGGTGCACGGGTTGAACTCTGACCTGCGCGGGCCTATGGCTTTGACAAGCACAACCCCGGAGGAAACATGGAAATTCTTGAAGCCCCGCCTGCGGATCTGGACGTGGAGGACGCGCTGGACCGGCTTGCCCAACGCTATCGCAGCGCCGGAGGCGTGGGGATGCAGGTGCTGAGCCTCGTGGGCGGACAGGCCGAAGGCGTGTTGGATCGCCTGCCCGGACCTGTGCGTGCGCGGTTGGGGGAGCAGACCGAGGCCGCATTGCGAATCGCCTTGAAAGCGGCACAGAGGTCACGCGGCGTGGTGCAGGATCAGCCCGGGTGGCTGAACACCGCTCTGACAACGGCCATGGGCGCGGCGGGCGGCATGGGCGGCTTGCCCACGGCGCTGGCCGAGCTGCCGGTCACCACCACGGTTCTGTTACGCGTAATTCAGGGCATCGCGGCCGAGTACGGGTTTGACCCGGCGGAAGAGGGCGTAGCGTTTGATTGCCTTCAGGTCTTTGCCGCCGCCGGGCCGCTGGACGAAGATGACGGCAGCGATCTGGCCTTTGTCAGTGTTCGGCTGGCGGTGACGGGGCAGGCGGTGCAGAAGCTGATCAAGACCGTGGCACCCAGGCTTGCCGTGGTGTTGGGTCAAAAGCTGGCGGCGCAGACTGTGCCGGTGTTGGGCGCGGCGGCGGGGGCGGCCATGAATTACGCTTATACCAGCTATTATCAGGAAATGGCCCATGTGCATTTCGGCCTGCGCCGGTTGGCGATTGACGGCGATCAGGACCACGAGGAGCTGGTTGGGGGGTTGCGGGAACGGTTGAGGACGCCGCCGCTGCGCATGGGCTGAGGCGGGGCGCAACGGGGGAGGAGGCGCGCTTTCAAACCCGGTCGCGAAGCTCTGTTCCGGGCCTAAACCTAAACCAATCCGGCAATCACAGCGCGCAGGGTGGGGATGCCCAGACCCTTTTCCGACGAGGTCAGGATCATTTCGGGAAACGCTGCCGGGTGTTTGGCCAGCTTGCCACGCACCTGGTCCAACACTTTTTGACGGTCCTTTTCCTTGACCTTGTCGGCCTTGGTCATCACCACCTGAAAGGTCACGGCGGAACTGTCCAGAAGGGACATGATTTCTTCGTCCACCGCTTTCACCCCGTGGCGCGAATCGATCAGCACGAAGGCACGGCGCAGGGATTGACGGCCCGACAGGTATTGTTTCAGCAACCGCTGCCATTTTTCGACCACCGCCACAGGGGCGTTGGCAAAACCATAGCCGGGCAGGTCAACCACGTAGTGATCGGCCCCCACGGTGAAAAAGTTGATCTCTTGCGTACGTCCGGGTGTGTTGGACGCCCGCGCCAGCCGGGTACGTCCGGTCAGCGCATTGATCAACGTGGATTTGCCGACATTGGAGCGCCCGGCAAAGCATACTTCGATCCGGTCCGAAGGTGGCAGGCCGGACATGGCCACAACACCTTTCAGGAAATCGGTGTCACCGGCAAAAAGCTTGCGCCCTTTTTCGGTCATCAACTCGTCCGGCTCTTCGGCCAGAGGAAAGGGCATTTGCATCAGGTCAGCACCTCGATCTCATCATCCACCGCGATATCGCCCGATTGGGTGACAACGGCGTGGACGCTCATTTCCTGAATCCCCCAGCCGTCGCGCAGCGCGGCCAGCGTGTTGGCATCACGGATGCCGGTGTCGGGGTTGGCTTCGGTCATACGGCAGCGGGTGATTTCCTTGCGGATATGGAACCTGGCCGTGCCGATGCGGATATCCTTGCCCACCCAGCCGCGTTCTTCCCACGGGGCCAGCCCGGCCACCAGCAGGTTCGAGCGCCAGCGCAGGGGCGAAATCTCTTGTCCCAGCCGGTCGGCCACGGCGTCGTTGCTGGCCAGATTGAGCAGGGAGAGCGACACGGTCTGGCTGTCGGTCATGGCATTCGGTGCCTTGATCACCGACACGGGCGCGGGACGGCCCGAGGGGGTGAAACCGGTGACCCAGTCGATCAGCCGCGCCTGGTCCTGTTCCAGATCCGGGTTCACGGTGATCCCCGGTTTCATCGGGTGGGTCAGGGTGAGCGTGTTGGTCGCCACATCGAAGCTTGAGGTGATCGCCTGTAACAACGGGCTGGACGCGCCACGGGAAAAGTTGGTGCAGGGATGCCAGCCATCGGGCGCATTGCGCAGAACCGCCCCCGCATGGGCAATCGCCCACTGGCGGTCAAACGGTAACGCGCGGCCCTTTTCGAGCCGCGCGTTGACGATTGCTTCGCGCCCATGCGCCTTGATCGGGTGGCGCCAGATTTGGGCAATCCGCCCCATCAGTCCGCCTTTTTACGAGCCAGACTGGACCGGATATTGCCAAATACATCGGGTTTATAGCCATGGCTGCGCATGATCAGGTACTGTTGCGTAAAGGTGATCACGTTGTTGGCGATCCAGTAGATAACCAGACCGCTGGCAAACCCGCCCAGCATGAACATGAAGACCCACGGCATCCAGGCAAAGATGGTTTGCTGCACCGGATCGGTGGGCGCGGGGTTCAGTTTCTGTTGCAGCCACATGGAAATGCCGAGGATGATCGGCAGCACGCCCAGGCTGATCAGGGCCAGGATGCTGCCTGGTTCGGGGGCGGTAAAGGGGAGAAGACCAAACAGGTTCAGAATCGAGGACGGATCCGGGGCCGAGAGGTCGGTGATCCAGCCGATCCAGGGCGCATGACGCAGTTCGAGCGTGACGAAGATCACCTTGTAAAGCGAGAAGAAGATCGGGATTTGCAACAAGATGGGCAGACAGCCGGAGGCCGGGTTGACCTTTTCCTTCTTGTAAAGCGCCATCATCTCCTGCTGGACCTTCTGGCGGTCGTCCCCGGCGGCCTCCTTGATCTTTTCCATCTGCGGCTGAAGCTCTTTCATCTTGGCCATGGAGGCGTAGGATTTGTAAGCCAGCGGGAACAGGATGCCCTTGATGATGATGGTCAGGCCAATGATCGCCCAGCCCATGTTGCCGATCAGCTGGTTCAGCTTGTGCAACAGCGCGAACATCGGCTTGGTGATGAAGAAGAACCAGCCCCAGTCGATGGAATCGAGGAATTTTTCCACGCCATTGTCGTTCTGGTAGGTGCGGATCGTTTCCCATTCCTTGGCCCCTGCGAACAGGCGGCTTTGGATGGCGATTGAAGCGCCGGGGGCAAGCGTCTGGGTCGCCTGGACCGCTTCGGTTTGATAGATGTTGCGTTTTGCGTCGTATTTCAGGACCGATTTGAACGCCCCGGCATCGGGGATCAGGGTGGTCATCCAGTAGTGATCGGTGAAGCCGATCCAGCCGCTTTTTTCGACCCGGGTGACTTCGGCCTGCGCCGCTTCGCCGGGATCTACGGCATAGTCGGCCATGTCGCTGTAATCCACCTCGGACAATTCGCCATCGGACATGGCGATTGCACCCTCGTGCAGGATGAAAAAGTTTTTCATGTCCTGTGGTTCACCATGGCGGGCCAGGATGCCGTAAGGGGCCAGGGAAACGCTGGCTGCGCCGGTGTTTTGCACGCCCTGGGTGACGGTGAACATGAATTGATCATCCACCGCAAGGGTGCGGGTAAAGGTCAGGCCCGCGCCGTTGTTCCAGCTAAGCTGAACCGGGCTTTCGGGGGTCAGTGTGTCACCGCCGGTCTGGGTCCAGAGCGTATTCGCGCCGGGGACCTGTTCAGGCGACAGACCCGCGCCGGGGGCCCAGCCGTAAAGAGCGTAATAGGCGTTTTCCTCGCCAACCGGAGCGAGCAACGTGACGATATCGCTGCCCTCTTTCAGGGTTTCCTTGTAGCCCTTGAGCGACAATTGATCGATGCGTCCGCCCAGAAGCGAGATCGAGCCGGTGACGGACTCCGTGTCGATCGATACCCGGGGGGCGTCGGCCAGCGTTGTGCCGACCGCAGTTTGCGCCGCGGTCGTTTCGGGTGTGGCCGAAGCTGTCGCCGCCGGAACCGCAACGGGCGCTGTGGCCTGCGGGGTCATCCGGGCCGCATCGCCTGCGGCGGTTTCAACCGGCACCTCGGGCGGCGGGAACATCAGTGACCATCCGATGATAACAACCATGCTAAGTGCAACGGCAAGGATGAGGTTCTTGTTCTGATCGTCCATCAAAGGGCCCATATCGTCGTTGGAAAGTGGTGCCGGTTCAACAGCCCAAAGCCCCAAAGGTCAAGCGGTTATTGGTTTAATCACCCGGATTGCGCGGTTTCTGAGCCGGGGAAAAGGTCCCGGTTTCGCGGAATTGGGCCTTCTGGAGAGCAATTCGCACCGGGTTCGACGTTGGGCAGGACGCGGGATCACCCCGGGGTCAGCCGGATTTGCGCCCGATATGGGGCAGTTTGCCGACCTTGGCGCGATGCCCCCGAATCCAGTCGATGGTTTGATCGAACGGCATTGGGCGGGCGATGCCGAACCCTTGCACATGACCACAGCCCAATTGTGCCAGCATGTTGTGTTCGCCCGAGTTTTCAACACCTTCGCCCAGCGTTTCCAGCCCCAGTCGTTCGGCCATGGTCAGGATAGCGGACACCATGCGTTGTTGTTCGGCATCTGTGTCCACATGGCTGACAAAACTGCGGTCGATCTTGAGCCGGTTGACGGTGAACTGCCGAATGGCGGTGATCGACGCATGGCCCGTGCCAAAATCATCCAGATCAATACGGCACCCCATTTCCGACAGTTTGGCGAGATTGCGGGCTGCGGTGTCTTCGGGGGCCCCGGCGATGACGGTTTCGAGAACTTCGACGGTCAACCTGCTCGGGTCCAGATCGAAACGGTCCAGATCCCAGCGAATCTTCTCGGTGAGCCGCGGATCGCGCAACTCTTCTCCGGTGAAGTTCACCGCGACGCAGGGCACATTCAGACCAGCGGCATCCCACGCGCAGAGCGCTGTCAGGGCCTGAAGGCGCATCGCTTCGCCCAGCCGTTGCATTTGGCCCGCCTCTTCCAGGGCAGGCAGGAAATCGCCGGGGGGGATGATGCCTTTCTCGGGGTGGAACCAGCGGGCCAGCGCCTCGAACCCAGTGACTTCGCCGGTATCGGTTGACACCTGGGGTTGGAACCACGGGATGATTTCGCCACGTTCCAGAGCGGTGACGGAATCGCTGCGCATCGTGTCGCGCTTTTGCTTTTGTTCCCCCATTTCGATGGAATAAGAGCGGATCGCGGAAGGGCCGTTGCGCAGGGCTTCGCCCAAGGCGATAATGGCATTGTCGATCAGCGCCTCGCCCACCTTGCGCGGGCTGCGTGATGCCAGGCAGAAGCCAACGGAACAGTTGAAATACACCGCCTGTCCATTGATCGAAAGCGGATCTTCGACAGCCGCCTGAAGCCGCGAGGCCACCTGAACCCCGGTTTCAAGGTCCAGCCGATTTATCGTGCCCAGACAAATTCCAAACTGTGCCGCGCCCAGGCGGGTCAGCAGGTCGCCATCGCGCAGAGCGGTTTCAAGCCGCTCCGCAATCCGCTGGAGGATGGTGTCCGCCTCGCTTGGGCTGTGACGCTCGCGAAAGCGTGCAAACTCTTCTATTTCAACGATAAAACAAATGGCCTGGGCCGCGCTGGCATCTGTTCCGGTGGTCGACTTGGCAAGCCGTTCATTGATCCGGGATTCCAGGCTGTTGCGCAGGGGAAGATTTGTGACGGCATCTAGGGAGGCGGAGTCGGTTTGCAGGCGTTCCTGAAAACCGCCCGCGAGCAGGGCCAGAAAGGGGACACCAATGGCGACGACCAGCAAAGCCACTTCACCCGCAGTCCAGTACGCGGCCAGGACGAGAGCGGGCAGGAACGCCAGAACCTGTGGACCGAACAGGATCCGCTGCAGCTCCTTTTGCAGGGTGATCAACACAGATTTTTGTTGCGGCCTCATTGCGGTGCCCCCTGAGCAGTCTTGCCAAATACACAGCAAGGCTAGGGCCCCATCCTCAACAGGGGTTTAACGCAACCGCGGCGCGCTGTCGGAATTTTCCTCAAATTTTACCGATCTCCGCTCAAGCCCCGAAAAATCAAAGAGTTTCGGGTCAAGAAGATGGCTGGGCCGGGCATTCATCAAGGCCCGGAACATAACCTGACGCCGACCGGGGCTGTTTTTCTCCCAGCCGTCCAGAATCTGTTTGACCTGTTGGCGCTGCAACCCGTCCTGGGACCCGCAGAGATCGCAGGGGATGATCGGGTATTGCATCGCGGTTGCAAACTTTTCGCAATCCGCCTCGGCGACATGGGCGAGGGGGCGATAGACGAAAAGGTCGCCTTCTTCGTTCACCAGCTTGGGCGGCATGGTCGCCAGACGACCGCCGTGAAAGAGGTTCATGAAAAAGGTTTCAAGAATGTCGTCGCGGTGATGGCCCAGCACAACGGCGGAACACCCTTCTTCCCGCGCGATCCGGTAGAGGTTGCCGCGCCTGAGGCGGGAACAGAGCGCGCAGAAGGTGCGCCCGGCGGGCACCTTGTCCATGACAATGGAGTAGGTGTCTTCATATTCGATCCGGTGATCGACACCCATTTTTTCGAGAAAACCGGGCAGGACCGTGGCGGGAAAGCCCGGTTGCCCCTGGTCCAGATTACAGGCCAGCAGATCCACAGGCAAAAGCCCGCGCCATTTCAATTCGTGCAGGACGGCCAGCAGTGTATAGCTGTCCTTGCCCCCGGACAGGCAGACAAGCCAGCGCGCTCCGGGTTCGACCATGCCGTATTGGTCCACCGCTTCGCGCACGTTTTGAACCAGCCGTTTGCGCAGCTTCTTGAATTCGGTGGTTTTGGGCGCACCGTGAAACAGGGGGTGAATGTCGTCGTGATCCAGCATGGCCCCGCTATGCCATCCCGCACGGGAATTGGAAAGAGGGGGCGGTGGAGATCTGGGGAACTGGGCCCTCCCGCTCCCCTCCCGCCTACTGCGGTCGCATTGAAATGCGATCCTCGCGCGTTGCGCCTGTCCGGGCAACCGCCCCCGCTCGCGGCACGCGGTGCGCCCCAAAGGGGGCACACGGTCACGGGGTGACAGGCCTTGGCGTTACGGTGCGGTTTTGACGTCAATCTCCTGGATCAACGCACCGGTCAGGCGGTTGAAGATCAGGATACGGTTGTCGTCGGATACCACCGCGACCCAATCGGCGGTCTGGGTATAAGCGGTGGGAACCGTGCCATTGGGAAGGGTCAGCGTTGCGGGCACCATCGGCGCAGGTGCTGCAATCCGGGTGACAAGCAGGCCGATGATCACTAAAACCCCCACAATCATCGTGCCGGTCAGCACCGTCACAAGCACACGCAGGAATTTCAGCGTCTTTTCATCCACCGGGTTGGGAGTGTCATCCATGGCAGAACCTATCGTCAGTTTCCGGATCATGACCGATCCGCCCGCCCGCCTTGATAAGGCGCTTTCGCGGGATGTGCCAGAGGAGGCGACACTGTCGCGGTCGCGATTGGTCAAACTTCTGGCCGCAGGTGCCGTACGGGTCAACGGCGCGGTGGTGGACAATCCCAAGGCCAGGGTCACAGAAGGCGATCGCATCGAGATCGCGGTGCCTGTGGCCGAGGGCAGCCACATCGGCCCGCAGGACATTCCGTTGGACGTGGTTTTCGAGGATGACGACCTGATTGTCATCAACAAGCCCGCGGGGATGGTGGTTCACCCGGCTCCGGGCTCGCCGTCGGGCACGCTTGTCAACGCGTTGATGTATCATTGTGGCGACAGTCTTTCAGGTGTCGGCGGCGTGGCGCGTCCGGGCATCGTACACCGGATCGACAAGGATACCAGCGGGCTTTTGGTCGTCGCCAAGACCGATGCCGCCCATCAGGGGCTTGCCGCGCAATTTGAAAAGCACAGTGTCGAACGGTATTACCTTGCTGTGGTCTATGGGGTGCCAGACGCCAATGACCCGCGTGTGCGTGGCGTGAAGGGGATCAATTTCGAACCCGGCAATATCATGAAGATCACCACCGGGCTGGCCCGTCACAAGCACGACCGTCAACGTCAGGCGGTGCTGTTCAACGCAGGTCGCCACGCGGTCACCCGCGCGCGGATTGTCGAAGAATTCGGCACCCCCGCAGTGGCGAGCCTCGTGGAATGCTGGCTTGAAACCGGGCGCACCCATCAGATCCGGGTGCATATGACCCATGCGGGCCATTCGTTGATCGGCGACCCGATCTATGGGGGCAAACGCAAGCTGTCGCCCAAGGCTCTGTCCCCTGCTGGCCTGATCGCTGCGCGGGAGTTTCCGCGCCAGGCGCTTCATGCCGCCGTGTTGGGGTTTGAACACCCGGTCAGCGGGGCAACCATGCGGTTTGAGGCTCCGGTGCCGGATGACATGACCGATTTGATTGAAAATCTGCGGGCACCGACGGGATTATAGGCCGACAGGATAACAGATTGGGAGATCAAAATGAGTGATCTGGTGTTGTTCGGCCACCCTGACTCGGGTCATGCCTGCAAGATCGCATTGGCGTTGTCGCTGGCGGGCATCGGGCATCGCACGGTCTGGGTGGATATCTGGGCCGACCCGGCGTCGCGCCCGAAAGAGTTTCTGGCGGCCAGTCCCTTTGCGGAAGTGCCTTTGTTGATGATCGACGGCGCGCCGTTCACTCAATCCGGGGCGATATTGCTGGAAATCGCGCAGCGGTTTCAATGCCTTGGAGGAGAAAGCGCACAGGGTCTTCGGCGGGGTCGTGAGCTGTTGATGTGGGAGGCGAACCGGATCGGGATGTGCCTGCCCCAGTTAAAGGAAGCGCGGCGCGTCAGGGGCGAAGGTTTCCCCGAAGGTGTGCTTGAATGGCTGCGGAGCCGTTACGCGGTGGATTGTCGGAACTTTGAAACGCTGCTGTCGCAGGCCCCGTTTCTTCATGGCGAGGCCCCGGGGATCGGGGATTGTGCGGTCTGGGGATATACCCAGTGGATTGCCGAAGCCGGGGTGGACCCCACCCCCGCCCTACAGGGGTGGCTGGACAGGATGCGCGCATTGAAAGCCATGAAAACCCCGGCAGATTTTTTCCCCGCAGAGGGATGAAAGGGGGCAGAAAGGGGAGTTGAACGCGCCCCTGATTGCGCGGTCATGGGGGGATCGCCGCACATGAATTGTGCGTGAAAGCGCAGAAACACGCCTTTTAATCCGACGGGTCAGGGTTCACCTTGCGTTAAATCGTAACCCGTAATTCTTTGGGTTTGCGGGAAACGTTTGAAAGTTTTCATGCCAAGGCCCTTGAAAGGCCGTTAGCGCCAACCTATCTCAATGTTAAGCCCGTAAACATTGGGTCTGTAAGATCGGTCCTGACAGAGGAGGGACAAGAGACATGAGTAACTACGCAAATCTCCCGGCACCGACACCGGAAGGCGGATTGAACCGCTATATGCAGGAAATCCGCAAATTCCCGCTTTTGGAACCGGAAGAGGAATATATGCTGGCCAAGGCCTGGGTTGAAAAGGAAGACACCGAGGCCGCGCACAGGATGGTGACATCGCACCTGCGGCTGGCGGCCAAAATCGCCATGGGATACCGCGGCTATGGGTTGCCCCAGGCCGAGGTGATTTCCGAGGCGAATGTGGGCCTGATGCAGGCCGTGAAGCGGTTTGACCCGGAAAAAGGGTTCCGTTTGGCAACCTATGCCATGTGGTGGATTCGCGCCAGTATTCAGGAATATGTGCTGCGTTCGTGGTCCATGGTGAAACTGGGCACCACCTCCGCCCAGAAGAAGCTGTTCTTTAACCTGCGCAAGGCCAAGGCCCGGATCGGCGCGTTGGAAGAGGGCGACATGCGCCCCGAAAACGTGGCCCGCATCGCCAATGACCTTGGCGTGACCGAGGATGAGGTGATCAGCATGAACCGCCGGTTGTCCGGGGGGGATGCGTCTCTGAATGCTACGGTCGGCTCCGAAGGCGAAGGCACGATGCAATGGCAGGACTGGCTTGAGGATGAAGATGCCGATCAGGCCGGTGATTACGAGGCCAGGAACGAGTTGGAGGCGCGGCGCGAGCTGTTGGCCAAGGCGATGGAGGTGTTGAATGACCGCGAGAAAGACATTCTGACCCAACGCCGGCTGAGCGAAACCACGATCACGCTGGAACAACTGAGCGGTCAGTATGACGTCAGCCGCGAGCGTATCCGCCAGATCGAGGTGCGCGCGTTCGAGAAGCTACAGAAACGGATGCGTGAACTGGCGGCGGACAAGGGCATGCTGGCTTCGGCCAGATGTCCCGAACCATCCTGACGCGATCCGCCTTGACCGTATTGGTCTTGACCGGACCCATCTTGAAATGAATCCGGCCCGGCGTCACACTGGTGCCGGGTTTGTTTTATGGGAGACAGGAATGAACGACGAGGACAAGGTCGAGGGCCGTCTTCACGGTGAGCAGTTTGAGCCGGAACAGGGGGACGGTCTGATGATCCGTATCGTTTACCTTGTGCTGTTGTGGCTGATGTTCAGCGTGTCCCAGACGATCCTGTGGGTGATCATGTTGGTTCAATTGGCCATCATGGCGCTGAACAAGGGCGAATCGAATGAAAACCTTGCGGAGTTCGGCACCGATCTGGGGGTGTGGATGGCCAAGGCGGTGCGCTACATGACCGGGGCGAGCGATGTGAAGCCCTGGCCGTGGTCGGACATCGACTGAGATGACCAAGATGGCGGTGACGCGGATCACCGCCAACCTGTTCGCGCCTGAAGCGGCGACTGAACGGACCCGTTGGGCCTTGCGGTTATTCCAGACGCGCGCGCAAGACACGCATCATGTTGCCCCCCATAACCTTTTCGATCTGGGTTTCGCTGAGTCCGTGTTCCAGAAGGGCGTGTGTCAGGGCCGGCAGTTCGGACGTGTCAAAAGCCGTGCCCACCGAGCCGTCAAAGTCGGAGCCAAGCGAAATGTGATCTTCGCCAATGGCCGCAATCGCAGCAACGATCATCTTGGCGATCCCATCCGGGCTGATATCGCCACAGACCACGTCGGCCCAGTATCCCATGCCGATCACGCCGCCGGTGGCGGCGATGGCGCGCATCAGGTCATCGGGATAGTTGCGTTTGACCTTGCAATGGGAATGCAGCCCGGTGTGCGACACGATGATCGGCACTTCCACCATATCAAGTACTTCGCGGGCCACCTTGGGGCTTGAATGCGCCACGTCGATGACCACGGGCATCTCGGCCAGCCGGGCCACCACCTCGCGACCAAAGGGGGTCAGACCCTTGTTGGAGAAGCCGTGCAGGCTCCCTCCCAATTCGTTGTCAAAGAAGTGATGCAGCCCATAAACCCGGTGCCCGGCGTCAAACAGCTGGGGCAGGTTGTTTATGTCGCCCTGAAGCGGGTGCAGCCCTTCCACACCCAAGATGCCGCCGACGACCTTTTCGCCCGCGGCCCGCGCGGCAAGCACGGCCTCAAGATCCGCGCGGGTGCGGATGACTTTCAACCGCCCCTGTGAACGGGCGGCAACGCCGTGCAGTTTTTCCGCCTGGTACATGGCGCGTTCAAAGATGGATTGCCAGGTGCGCAGGGGCCAGAGTTGAGCAATCGCGAGAAGGGTGATGTTGTCAAAGGCGTCCGACGAGTTGCCCTCGTAATTCTGGCCCGCCGGGCTTTTCGTCACGGCGGTGAACACCTGAACCGCCACGCCGCCGTCGATCAGCCGGGGCAGGTCCACCTGTCCGCGCGTACCGCGTTCCAGAGCGTCGCGTTTCCACAGCATGGTATCGGCATGCCAGTCGCCGACAATCAGCCGGTCATGCAACGCTTGAGCCTTGTCAGACACCGGGTAGGGGTCATGGGTCGCAACCTGGTTGCGGCCCTTTTCGATAATGGCCGGGCCAAAGATAAGGAACCCGGCCACGCCGAGAACTGCCAGAGCCACGACAAGCTGAACCAGCCGTTTGATGATGCGCATAATGAACCCTCCCTCGTGTTGTCCGCCATTAAACGGGCAAGGGTGATTCGATCCAACTGTGACCTTAGGTCAGAGGGGAGGGTGAGGTCAGGGTGGGGAAGCAGGCAGGGCGCGCGGGGACAGGACAATGCGCCGGGTTCCGACCCCTGACCCCGATCCCAACCCTGGCGCAGGCCTGGCGCAGAGGATCAGGGTTGATAGGGCAGGGAGGAATGGTGGTGGACAATGCGCAAACCGCCATCCACGCCCTTCTTGTAGCCAAAACTTTTGTCAACCTTGGTCACGTTGCCGTCTTTTTCGGTCAGGATGACCCAGCCCATCCACATGCCGATATCACCTTCGATGAATTCAGCCGCTGTCACGCTTTCCATGGTACGCCAGCCTCTGATGCCGAACCCGATATCCAGAGGATAGTCGGCGTCATGCCCCACGAAATAGGCCAGCGCCCCGGCTTTGGTCGGGCGGAAGGTCTGTTCCCCGCTGGTCAGGGTGGGTTTGAACAGGACCGGGCCGAGGTCATAGCCATAGGCGGCGTCCAGCACCGTGGTCGCGGCGACGCGGGCGGCGTCGATGCCACCGGTTTCAAAGGCTCTGGAAATCGCGATCAGCCCCTCGCCCCATTGAGCACGGGCGCTGGCGAGGTCTTGGGTGGTTACAGGCATGGTCCGGTCTCTTATTGTATTGTTGGTCTGTTTGCTGCACCGCGTTCTGGCGTATGGGGAGCGATTTGTCAAAACGGTGGGTGGTCGCATGGTGGGGCTTTTGCCGGGCGTATTGCCGTTCGCGTGCAAGCGAGGCCACGCAGAATGAGCGCTCCTGCAAATACCAGCACCCATCCGATGGGGCGAGGCCAACCGTTCAGGCAATAGATTTGTTGGGAAAACGCGGCGCAAACATCATATGTCCGATCACCGCGCTCCATTCCATACGCTCGTTTCAACAAGTTCGCCCCGCGTGCGGGGGGCTGAAACACGGGAAGAAGAAGCACCACACGCATTGTTTGGTGCGCGCATCAAAAAACCGGACTGCCCCGGACTGCCCGGTTCATTTACCTGCGAGGGGCCTATGTGTTCGGGGTGTTCGGGCGCACCCTTGCGGCGGTTTTGTTGGCGAAGGCCGCCAGCCGTTCGCGTGCCGCGGGTTGGGTGTTGACGATGCCGCCCACGAAAGCCTCGGCATAGGCCGCATCCATGTTGGACATGTTGTTCATGTGGCTGACCGCCGAGCAGATGGCGAAATTGGTCAGCGGCAGGTTCTGGGCCACTTTGCGGGCCAGTTCCATCGCCTTGTCAAAGCTGTCGCCTTCGTCGGTGATATATTGCGCAAGACCCAGGTCGACGGCCTCTTGCCCCTGATAGACCCGACCGGTCAGAACCATGTCGATCATCCGGTATTTGCCGATCATGTCCGAGACACGGATCGTGGCACCGCCGCCGGTGAAAATGCCGCGCTGACCTTCGGGCAGGGCGAAATAGGTGCCGGGGTCGATCACGCGCACATGGGCCGCGCTGGCCAGTTCCAGCCCGCCGCCGACAACCGCGCCCCTGAGGGCGGCGATGATCGGCACGCCGCCATATTCCATTTTGTTGAAGGCCTCGTGCCAGCGCAGGCAGACATGCATGAAGTCGGCCGGGCTGCGATCTTCGTCGTGGTGCTCCACGAGGTCGAGCCCCGCACAGAAGTGATCCCCCGCCCCGGTCAGCACGATGGCCCGCGCGTCCTGACGCGGGGCTTTGGAGAAGAGTTCGATCAACTCCTCGATCGTTTCTTCGTTCAGCGCGTTGCGTTTTTCTGGCCGGTTCAGCGTCACGGTCCAAACGCCGTCATCATCCTTTTTCACGTCCAGTGTATTGAATTCGCTCATGTCTTTTTGCCCTCTCCCAAAAGCACCATTCACGGGTCAAAGCGCCCGCCAGCCAATGTCGCGACGACAGAACCCTTCGGGCCAATCGATCCGATCCACCATGGCGTAAGCCCGTTCGGCGGCGTCTGCAAGTGTTGCCCCGCGCGCCGTGACGTTCAATACCCGGCCACCGGTGGCCACGATCTGGCCATCCAGATCCGCCGTGCCGGCGTGAAATACCATGTTCATGGAATCCTCGGGGCAATTCTCAAGCCCCTTGATCACGCTGCCTTTGTCATAGGTACCGGGATAGCCCCTGGCCGCCATCACCACGGTCATGGCATGGTCATCGGCCCAGTTGACGGTGACATCGCCCAGCCGCCCCTGGGCTGTGGCCTGGATCAGGTCAAAGGCCTGTGCCCCCAGCCGCATCATCAGGCATTGGCATTCCGGGTCACCAAAGCGCACGTTGTATTCCACCAGCCGGGGCTGGCCATCCCTGATCATCAACCCGACGAACAGCACGCCCTGGTAGGGGGTGCCGCGCCGTGCCATTTCGGCCAGCGTCGGGCGCACGATTTCATCCATGGTCCTGGCAATTACCGCATCGCTCATCACCGGGGCGGGGGAATAGGCCCCCATGCCGCCCGTGTTGGGACCGGTGTCGCCTTCGCCCACGCGTTTATGATCCTGGGCCGTGCCCACGGGCAGGGCGGTTTCCCCGTCACAAAGCACAAAGAAAGACGCCTCTTCGCCCTCCATGAATTCTTCCACGACCACCTCGGCCCCGGCCCCGCCAAAGGCCCCGCCGAACATGTCGTCCAGCGCCTCAAGCGCGGTGGGCAGATCCATGGCCACGATCACGCCTTTGCCCGCGGCCAGCCCGTCGGCCTTGATCACGATCGGCGCACCCTGTTGTTCCACATAGGCGCGGGCGCTGGCGAGATCGGTAAAGTGGCCATAGGCGGCCGTGGGGGCTCCCGCCGCGTCACAGATTTCCTTGGTGAAGCTTTTGGAGGCTTCCAGCCGGGCCGCCGCCCGAGACGGGCCAAACACCGACACGCCCGCTTCGCGCAGGCGATCCGCCACGCCTTCGGCCAGCGGCGCTTCTGGACCGACGATCACGAAGTCCACGGCGTTTTCTTCGGCAAAGGTACAGACCGCGCCGCCATCCATGATGTCCAGCGTGGCGCATTCGGCAATTGCCGCGATCCCCGCATTGCCCGGCGCAACGATCAGCCGGTCGCATTTCGGGTTCTGCTTCACCGCCCAGGCCAGCGCATGTTCGCGCCCGCCGCTACCGAGGATAAGGATATTCATGACGCGCTCTCCTGCTTGGCCCTTGCTTGGGCGCGTTCTACGCATTGCGGCCCAAAAGCTCAATGCGACAACGCATAGCGGTATTTGGGGTGGGCGGGACATTCGGGACGGGTGGGGCGGGACGGACGGCGACGGCCTATGGGTGCTTGCCGCGTTGCTCAAGACAGGGTAGGCCAAAGCCATGTCCGATCTGATTGATAGCCCGCTGCCGGGCATGAACGAACCCGAATTCACCGTGTCCGAGATTTCGGGGGCGATCAAAAGGGTGATTGAAGGTGAGTTTTCTCATGTGCGCATCCGGGGCGAAGTGGGGCGGGTCAGCCGCCCGCGGTCCGGTCATGTCTACATGGATCTCAAGGATGATAAATCCGTTCTGAACGGGGTGATCTGGAAAGGCGTGGCCACTCGCCTGCCGGTCCAGCCTGAAGAGGGGATGGAAGTTGTCGCGACGGGGCGGCTGACCACTTTTGGTGGCCAGTCGCGCTATCAGATCGTGATCGAGGACCTGAAACCTGCCGGGGCCGGGGCCTTGATGGCGATGCTGGAAAAACGCAAGGCGATGTTGTCGGCAGAAGGGCTGTTTGCGCCGGAACGCAAGCGGCCCTTGCCCTATCTGCCGGAGATCATCGGGGTTGTGACCTCGCCGAGCGGGGCGGTGATCCGCGATATCCTGCACCGGTTGCGGGATCGGTTCCCGCGCAAGGTCCTGATCTGGCCCGTGGCGGTGCAGGGTGAAAAATGTGCGCCCGAGGTGGCGGCGGCCATTCGCGGGTTCAATGCAATGACCCCGGGCGGGGCGATGCCGCGGCCCGACCTGTTGATTGTGGCACGGGGAGGGGGCTCGATTGAGGACCTGTGGGGGTTCAACGAAGAAATCGTCGCGCGGGCGGCGGCAGAGTCCCGAATTCCGTTGATTTCCGCCGTTGGGCACGAAACCGACACCACATTGATTGACTATGTGTCCGATAAACGCGCGCCAACGCCCACGGCGGCGGCAGAGTTGGCGGTGCCGGTGCGGTTGGAGCTTCTCGCCTGGCTGGAGGGGCAGGGCGGGCGGCTGACCGGCGCGCTGACCCAAGGGGTGGCGCGGCGCAAACAAAGGGTGGCGGATGTGGCGCGGGCCCTGCCGCGCAAGGACAGCCTGCTTGACGGGCCGAAACAGCGGTTGGATCGCGCGGCAGAACGGTTGCCAGCGGCCCTGACCTCGGGGGTTCAGAGACGTCGGCTGGGGCTTCAGGAAGTGAGCGGGCCGTTGCGGCCTTCGCTGCTGAACCGGCTGGTCGAAGGCGACCGGCGCAGGCTGAACGCGGTGGCGGCGCGGCTGAACCTCAACGCGCTGACCCGCGAGACAAAGCAAAAACGCGAGGCGCAGCAAATGCTTGCGCGCCGTTTCGCGGATGCCGCCGCGCGACAGACCACGGATTGGCGCGCCCGGCTGGAAGGGTTGGACCGGTTGCGCGAAACCCTGGGCTACAAGGCGACGCTGGCGCGTGGATATGCCGTGGTCCGCAGCGGCGATCAGGTCATCACCACGGTTGCGTCTGCCGAAACCGCGCAGGCGTTGGAGATCGAATTTGCCGATGGGCGTTTCAATCCGGGCGGAGCGCCCGTCGAAAGGGTAAAACCCGCCCCGAAATCCAAGGCAAAACCCGCCGCAGCGGCCAAGGCAAAGAAGGCACCGCCGGAACAGGGCAGCCTGTTCTGATCCGGTCTTCATGCTGCTTCATGCCGTGCGGAAGGGAACCCCACAGGTGAGGGCCTGACCCGGTGGTTGCCGCTCTGGGCGCAGCGCGCCCAGAGCGGCAACCACCCCCCGCCCGCGGCACGCGGTGCCCCGCAGGGGCGCGGGTTAACCTACAGGCTAGGGAATCGGGCCGGGGAATCAGGTCAGGAATTCAGCCCCCCTCAGCCCCCCACGGCAGGTCCTTTACAGTAAAGCGGCTTGGGATTCTGTTCGACCTCGTAGAGTTCACTGGCTTCCGGGTTGTTTTCGTAACGGGCCACAAGCCCGCCGGCCCGCGCCTCAAAGCTCCAGCATTGCGGCTCGGGGCGATCTTCATAGACGAAACAGATCATCCCGCCTTCTTCATACCAACGCCCGCGTTTGCAATTGCCGTCCAGAAAGGACCAGAGCACCTCGCGCCCCTCAAGATATTGCTCACCCCCATACAGTTTGCCCGCACGACCGAAATAGAAGGTTTTGCTGCGGGTCAGGGTGTCAAACTCCTCGGCTCCAAGGCGTTCGGCGGCCTGGGCCGGGAAAGATATCAGGACGAGGGCAAAGGCCCGTATGAAAATGGCCCGTGTGAAGATGTGCAAGGATTGTATCATGGTGTTGAGCCTAGCGCGCGTCCCCGGGAACTGGCAATCCCTTCAGGCAGCGCGCCATGACCCTGCGCCACAGCGGAGGCCACAGCGCGATTGCGGCCATGACAGGAAGGGAATGCGGCAGGACTGGCATGGTTTCGGGGTTCAGCCGCAGGCCCGGATAAGGGCGTAAAGGGTTCAGATGGTGGTCGGAATGGCGTGGCGCATTCACCATCAGGGCCGAACTGAACCAATGGGGCGCATTCCACGAATGCCCCGGCCCCACCGGTTCGGGTTTGCCATTTTCCCGCAGGCGACGGCGCAGGCCGTAATGCTGGACATAATCCGCCAACAGGATTTGCACCTGTGCGTAGAACGCGATGAACAAAAGCGTGCCCAGCCCGCGCAGCCCAAAGAGGGCATAGCTGCCACAGATCAGCCCCACCGCAATTCCCACATACCACAAATAGGGATGAGACCCCACGCTCCGCACCCGCGAAGCCCGCGCGCGTAACGCGTTTTCCGCCCGCAGTCCGGCGCGAAAAGACCCGGCCCAGGCTTTTGCAAAGAAACGGTAAAACCCAACCCCGCGGCGGGCGGAATTGGGGTCCTGATCGCTGCACACATGGACGTGATGCACCAAGACATGCGCGCTGGCGTGATGGCCGAACAACAGGCTGGAATAAATCACGCGGCCCAAGATCCGCGCCCCTTTTTCGCGCCGGTGGATCAACTCATGCGCGTTGGGATGGCTGACCTGTCCAAAGAACAGCGCCAGCGCCACGGCCAGCCCCAGCCAGGGCAGAACCCCAGGCCCGTCGCCCGACAGCACATACACACCGCAGCCCAACAGCAACAGATGCGCCACACCCAAAACCATGGACAATACCGCGCCGCTGGGAAACTCCTCGCCTTCGGACATGTCGGGAAACAGGCGCGGCACAAAACGGTCCAGCAACGCCGTGAACGCGGTGATATAGGCCAGCGCGATCCAGATCCAGACGCCCCCGGCCCAGAGCGCCAGAAACAACAACACCACGTTTCCAAGGGTGGCGAGGGCAAAGCCGATCATGGAAAGCTCCGTTTTGGTTGGGGTCTGCTTGATCCTGACGCTACCTTAGCGAAAAACAGCGGCGCGATAAGGGGAGTTTTGGGACGAATTGAAGCGGCCAGGAACGCATCCGGCGCGGAACCTGTCGCTTTTGGTCTCACGCGACCTGTTCGAAATCCGCTAGGGTCCGGGAAACCGGGGTGATCGGAACGACAGGACGGCACGACAAGGCGACCACGACAAGGCAACGGGGGGCAACATGGCGCTGGATCAACGCAAAGGCGTTTGGAAATCGGGCAAGGGCAAGGGGCGTCACACGCCCAAGGGGCGACAGCTTGAGGATCAGGCATGGGACGATGTGCGGGCGCTTTTGGGGGATCGCCCCCGGCGGCGCGATTTGTTGATTGAGTTC
>PDRZ01000001.1 GCA_002747035.1 Rhodobacterales bacterium | reverse complement strand
AGCTTCAAGCCCCGGTGAAACAACGACGGAACCGCCTGCCACAAGCGGTGCAAGAAAGAGATCAACCACTGCGCCGATATGAAACATCGGCAGTGCGTGAACGGCTGTATCCTGTGGCCCCAAGGCAAGGTGTGTGGCAATGTTCCGTGCAGACAATAGCAACTGCTCGGGCCGCAGGGCAACGCGCTTAGGTTCACCGGTACTGCCAGAGGTGTGAAGAATGAAACGGGGCCCGGTCTGCCCTTTCGACGCGGGCAGCACCGCGCCTTCCAAGTGCGGTGCCAGCGGGGTTCCCCGCAGACGAATGACCGCAACACCCTGTTTTTCGAGGCGTGTGGCAATCCTGTCGAACGTGGGCGATGCCCCCACGAGAACCGCATCGACATCGGCATTGTCCACACGCCGGACGAGCACGGTGGGATTGGTTGCAGGATTCATCGGCATGACGCTCGTTTTGTCTGCCAAAGCCAGGAAGCCGATCAATGCTGTGGCGCCATTTTCCAGCACGGTGGCAAGACGGTGCGTTTCAGTGATGCCGAGGGTCGTGAGAGCTTCGTGCCATGCGGCACATGCCGCAACCAGTTCACCATTCGTGATCGTTTGCCCGTTTTCGGCAAAAAGCGCCGGGTGGCCGAGATCTCGAAAAAACGTATCAAAAACGGGCTGGAATTCAGAACAAGTGCCAGTGTGCATGCCGACGCCCAAAAACAAGGAACTCAAGTTTTTCTTATAGTTAGGTAATAGCAAAACTCAACGAAAAGTGCTTGTTTCCACTTTGGCCGGCCACGCTGGCATCATGCTGTTTTGCTCTACCCCCCGCGGACCGGATCCTTTTAAGCTGGAGTTTCCCGTAGATTTTCTGGCTGATAGATGAGCGGAAACGTACGCGGTTTGAATGACGGCGGTGCATATGGTTGGGTTGCCGCCATTGTCGATGCGCTGTTTGCGGATCCGAACATCGGGCGGGAAGCGGTCTACATCTCCGACGGCGGCGCGCCTGTGCTGGTGCGCATCATCTCGCGGCAGGCGGATGCGATCACCCACTTCGGCGATGCCCAGCTCTGGTCTGAAACCACTCGCATCGACCTGCGCGTGGCCGAGGTTGCAAACCCGCGCCCCGGCGACCGCATCGAGATCGACGGCGAGGTTTTCCTCATTCAGGGCGAGCCGGTCCGCGACCATGAACGGCTCGTCTGGACCGTCGATCTGAGGCCCGCATGAAACTGAAGCTCGACGTCACACCCGATCTCGTCGCTGCCATGCCGCTGAGGTGAAGGCGGGCGAGAAGGCCGTCACCGCCGCCATGCGCGAGGCCGGGACAGGTCTGAAAACGGCCTGGCGTGGCCAGATCACCAGCGCCGGGCTCGGGCGGCGGCTGGCCAACTCGATCCGCACCCAGACCTTTCCGCGCGCCAGCGAAAGCCTTGATGCCGCCGCGCTGGTCTGGTCCAAGGCACCAGGCATTGTCGGCGCGCACGACACCGGCCCGCTGATCCGCTCAAGAGATGGGTTCTACCTCGCGATCCCACTGCCCGCCGCCGGAAAGGGCTTCCGGGGCGGCAAGATAACCCCCGGCGAATGGGAACGTCGCCGCGGATTGCGGCTCCGCTTCGTCTATCGTCGCCGCGGGCCGAGCCTGCTGGTGGCAGACCGCGCCCGGATCAACAAACGCGGTCCCGAACGTGATCAACCTTGGCAGGGCGGCCGCTTGGCATCTGAAGTTCTCCTTTTTGTCCGCCATTTCTAATTTGTAACGCCGGTAGGCCTAGCCCTTTTTGATTCTCGCAGAGTAGCGATCAATGCCCACCCCTCGCGAAACCATCCTGACCGCGCTGCATGCGCGGCTCTTGACGCTGCCTGCCACGGTGCTCCGCGGCGAGGTGCTGCCCGAGCGTGTCCCGGCTGATGGCCTGCTGATCCTGCGCGATGGTGAGCCGGGGGAGCCGGAGGTCACGCTGTCGCCCTTGCGCTACCACTACCAGCACCGCGCAGAAATTGAGGCGGTCGTGCAGGGCGCCAACCGTGACGCCGCCTTTGATACGCTCTGCGCTGGTATCGGTACGGCGTTGATCGCTGACCGCACGCTGGGCGGGCTCTGTGATTGGGTCGAAGCGGAAGCGCCGCGTCCGGTCGATCTGGCCGTCGAGGGAGCGGCGAGCCTGAAGGCGGCGGTTATTCCGGTGGTGCTGCATTATTCCACGGCCGACCCGCTCGGCTGGCCCCGACAACCCAAGGAGACCCCCATGGCACGTGCGCAAGGCGCGCGGGCGCAGATGGCGCTTGCGTTTGAGACGGTTTACGGCACCCCCCCTGCGAACGGCTTTACAAAAATGCCCTTTGCCAGCACCTCGCTGGGGGCAGAGCAGCCGCTGCTCAATTCAGAACTGCTGGGCTACGGCCGCGATCCGCTGGCGCCGATCAAGGATGCGGTGACGGCCGACGGTGACGTTGTGGTGCCGATTGATGCCGAGGCGTTCGGGTTCTGGCTGAAGGCGGCCTTCGGCGATCCGACCACGACTGGCACCGGCCCCTGGACGCACGAGTTCCGGTCTGGCGCGTGGACGCTGCCCAGCATGTCGATCGAGACCGGCATGCCCGAGGTGCCGCGTTTTGCGATGTACTCCGGTTACGTGCTGGATCAGCTGTCCTGGCAGGTGCAACGCTTGGGCCTGCTGACCGCCACCGCCCGGCTGGTGGCGCAGGGCGAGACGGTGGGCGCGACCACCAGCGCTGGCACGCCCGCCGCGCTGGAACTGAAGCGTTTCGGCCATTTCAACGGGTCGATCACCCGCAACGGGACCGCGCTCGGCAACGTGGTCTCGGCCGACATCACCTATGCCAACAACCTCGACCGGATCGAAACCATCCGCGCGGACGGCCGTATCGACGGCGCGGACTCGTCCATCGCGGCGTTGACCGGATCCATCGAGGTCCGTTTCGCTGACCAGACACTGGTGACGCAGGCGATCAATGGCGAGGCCTGCAAAATCAGCTTCGCCTATAGCCCGTCTTGGAAACAGTATCATCATTGCTGGCAGGTCTATTCTCCTGCGCGAAATGCTCCAAGGTCTTGACCTGCGCAACCCTGTATTCATTCTCCTGCCCATCATCGACAACGCAAACAAACTCTCCAAGAGCGAATTCTTCGCGGTCTTGAAAATATGTCTACTGTACTGAAGCGGTCCTCATCACGCTCGCATGGATCATCAGCATCATCGCCAAAATCCATCCGACCGTCCGAGTACAAAATGAATGGCCGGATGGTTGGTTGCGGCGTTGGCTTCGGCCAACCATCACCTTGAAATCCAAACGTTGGAAGCTTGTTGTTTGCAGTTCCATCCTCGTTCACAAGCAAGTCCAGAAAGATGCGTTCTTTGCCAGTTTTCTCTGGGGAAATTGGTATCAATACCACTCTGCAAAGCTTAGACATTACACGTCCTCCCGTATTTTGATACGAATTGCCGAAAGTGGTTTTTCTAAAGCATGGGCGATCAATCGCCGGTGCATCTCAAGCAAGTCATCCTGCGCCAACTCCTCAGCGTCTTCTTCGATCTCAAGCGACTTGACCTCCCCCATCCCAGCTTTTCCAAGCTGGCCTCGATGCACCCAAAATTCGAACCGGCTTTCAGCCCCTCTTCGCCCCACCCAGAACTGACCAACGGCGCATTCCTCAAGAGTTTTCATAACGCGAATAATTTCGCTTCTGTTCACAACCGGCGGGGCATCCATATTTTTTTTGGCCCACTTGATTGTAGCTTTTACCGCCGCAGAGACTGACAGTTCATCGATCCAATTGGAATAAGTTGATAACCACCCCAAAAAAGCATGCGCCACTTGATCTGACTTTACCAAATTTCGAATTTTCTTTGCGGTTTTTGAACCTTGCATAACCTTACCCTTATTTTGCTTAGCGATCATAAGGGGGATAACAGAGTCGGCGCCATCACGCAATACTTAAAGTGCTTTATTTCTCTTATGGCGTTATAGACTCGCTGCGGATATCCTAGAGGACAGATTGAAAGCCACTAGGGTCTGTTGACGTTCATCGCAGCCAGAGCATGGTCGCTGCGATTGAGATGAAGGCGGAGAAACTGGTGTCGGTTTTACAGTAGCGGGTGGCTATGCCTCTGT
>PDRZ01000017.1 GCA_002747035.1 Rhodobacterales bacterium | reverse complement strand
CCCATTCCGCGTCGCTGAGCCAATAGAGGTTCTTTGCCATCACGATCTCCCGCCTGTTTCTGGCGGAAGTGAATCAGAACAACGGCCCAAAGGGAAACCACTAATTGAGTACGGACCCTAAAGCACCGTGTCCAGAACCTCTTCCAATCGCGACAGCGTCGCGGGAACGTCATAAAGCTTGTCCAGACCAAACAGTCCCAGCCGGAAGGTGCTGAACCCTTCGGGTTCATCACATGCCAAGGGCACTCCAGCCGCAATCTGCATTCCCTCGGCTGCAAAAGCCTTTCCATTCTTAATACTCGGATCAACCGTGTAGCTCACCACCACGCCCGGCGCGCCAAACCCTTCAGCGGCAACAGACAGAATACCACGCGCCTTGAGCATTTCACGCACGCCATTCCCCAATGTCCATTGCGCGTCACGTAGCTTACCGAATCCAAAGTCACGGGTCTCCACCATCGTGTCACGCAAACCACGCAGGGCATCCGTGGGCATTGTGGCGTGATACGCATGGCCACCATTCTCATAGGCCTGCATGATCGAATACCATTTTTTCAGGTCCATCGCAAAGCTGTCAGAGGATGTATTTTCCAATCTCTCCAACGCCTTATCCGACATCATCACCAGCCCCGCAGAGGGAGATGCCGACCAGCCCTTTTGAGGAGCCGAAATCAGAACATCGACACCGGTGTCTTTCATATCCACCCAGATTGCGCCACTGGCAATACAGTCCAGAACCATCAGCGCCCCGACGTCATGCGCAGCCTCCGCCAGAGACGATATATAGTCATCCGGCAAAATCAGTCCGGCCGACGTTTCCACATGCGGAGCAAAAACCACGTCTGGTTTGGTTTCCCGGATCGCCTGAACAACTTCCTCGATCGGGGCCGGTGCAAAAGGTGCCGTTGGACCGTTCCCGGTTTGCCGCGCCTTGAACACGGACGTTCGCTCTGTGAAATCTCCTGCCTCGAAAATCTGGCTCCAGCGATAGGAGAACCAACCGTTGCGAATGATCATTGCGTGGGCGTCATGGCCGAACTGCCGGGCCACGGCCTCCATCGCAAATGTTCCGCCACCCGGCACCAGAGCCACCCCATCTGCGTTATAAACTTCTTTCAGCAAGCCCGAAATGTCATTCATTACCTGCTGAAACGCTGCCGACATATGGTTCAGCGACCGATCGGTGAAAACCACCGAAAACTCCAACAATCCATCGGGATCAACGGTATCAAGCAATGCGGGCATGGGACGTCCTTTCCAATAGGTGTACGCAAATGCCTAGCGCGGGTAAGGGCACGGCGTCAACCAAGCGGGCCCGGGAGTCGTTCTTCACTTAGAAGCACGTTTGCCTCAACATCCCCTGCACCCGGCAACGTCATGATTCTACGTCGCAAAATCCTTTCAAAATCGGCGATATCGCGTGCGACGACCCGCAGTCGGTAATCGTACAACCCCAGCACATGCTCCACTGTTTGAACTTCGGGAATCCCCGAAACCGCACGTTCAAAGTCCTCAAGGCTGACACGCCCTTTTGTCGCCAGCTTGATACCCAAGAACACGGTGACGCCAAATCCAAGCCGTTCGCGGTCCAGTCGCAAGCGCCGCCGAGAAATCACCCCCGCTTCATTCAACGCATTGATTCGACGCCACATTTGCGGTTGTGACAGCCCAATTCTCCGCCCCAGAGCACTCGCTGATTGGGATCCATCCCGCACAAGTTCACGCAGAATTTTGCGATCGGTGTCATCAAGGTCAATCATACAGGCAACACCTCGTCATCCTTAATACGGCTGACCAGCATCAAAGCTTCGATATCGGCGATATGCGGCAAGGTCAGGATTCGGCTTCGATAAATCTCCTGATAATGCGCCATATCGCGTGCGATGACCGAAAGCCGCACATCAACACGCCCCAAAAAAGTTTGAATTTCAATAACTTCCGGCACCTCTCGGGCGGCTTCGATGAAATCATCAAAAGCCCGGGGCTGGGTTTTATCGAGCGTGACACGCAGCGACACATCGACAGTATAGCCAAGCGCACCCCAGTTGATGACCGCCTCGACCCCTTGCATAACCCCTTGGGATTGCATCTTTTCCATCCGGCGCCAGCAGCTGGCTGCGGACATCCCACACCGCTCGGCCAGCTCGACATTTGAAAGGGTGGGGTCAGCTTGGAAATGGCGCAGAATTCGGCGGTCTGTGTCGTCTAGCATGGCAAAATCATCCCTAAACCTTCCATGAATGAATATTTCACTTCTCAAGAACATTCAACAATTTCAGAAATTTCCATCCTGCGAATCTTCGTATAGTGCCTCCAGCATTAACAAATCCAACAAAGGAGCGCCGAACATGCGCGTTTATTATGATCGCGATTGCGACATCAACCTGATCAAGGACAAGAAAGTCGCAATCCTGGGCTACGGTTCCCAGGGGCACGCCCATGCGCTGAACCTGCGCGACAGTGGCGCGAAAAACCTCGTTGTCGCCCTGCGCGAAGGCTCGGCCTCGGCCAGGAAAGCCGAAGGCGAAGGCCTGACCGTCATGGGTATCGCCGAAGCCGCAGCCTGGTGTGACGTGATCATGTTCACCATGCCCGACGAGTTGCAGGCCGAAACCTACAAGAAATACGTGCATGACAACATCAAACCCGGTGCGGCCATCGCATTTGCCCACGGGCTGAACGTCCATTTCGGCCTGATCGAGCCGAAAGAAGGCGTCGATGTCATCATGATGGCGCCCAAAGGCCCCGGCCACACCGTGCGCGGCGAATACACCAAAGGCGGCGGCGTGCCCTGTCTGGTGGCCGTGGACACCGACGCGACCGGTAAGGCGCTGGAAATCGGCCTCTCCTACTGCTCCGCCATCGGGGGCGGTCGCTCGGGCATCATCGAAACCAACTTCCGCGAAGAATGTGAAACCGACCTGTTCGGCGAACAGGCCGTTCTGTGCGGTGGTCTCGTGGAACTGATCCGCTGTGGCTTCGAAACCCTGGTCGAAGCCGGATACGCGCCGGAAATGGCCTATTTCGAATGCCTGCACGAAGTGAAGCTGATCGTTGACCTGATCTATGAAGGCGGCATTGCCAACATGGATTACTCGATCTCGAACACAGCCGAATATGGCCAGTACGTGACCGGCCCGCGCATCCTGCAATATGACGAAACCAAAGCGCGCATGAAGGCCGTTCTGCAAGACATTCAGCAAGGCAAATTCGTGCGTGACTTCATGCTTGAAAACGCCGTTGGCCAGCCAACGCTGAAAGCGTCGCGTCGCGCCAATGACGAACACCTGATCGAAGAAACCGGTGCCAAGCTGCGCGGCATGATGCCGTGGATATCTGCGGGCAAGATGGTCGACAAGGAAAAGAACTGATTGCCTCCCTGCACCCCACCGGTGCAGGGGTATGCGATCCTGTTTTCCAAAGGCCCCGGCGCGTCTGCCGGGGCCTTTTTCGATAAAGGAACAGATCATGCAGACCGCTGTGATATCCCGCCGGGAAGCTGGCTTCTGATCGCGCTTCCTGGCCTCCTCTGGGGCATCCGGCACGTGACCCGCGGCTTGCCGGGGTCAGCATGACCGACCGGTCGGCTTTACGCGCTGGCGCTGATTCTTGCGGGCATGGGGTTGAGCCGATACGGCGCGTTGCGGCGGTTGTTTGGGGGACGTGGGACATAAAGCAGGGCAAGAAAGAATCATGCGTTCCCGTTTGAACCGGATACCGCTTAATTTCCCTGAAACTGGCGGGGGTGACTTTTGCGCACAGGGGCGGCACCGGGACGGCACCGCCTGTTTGTGGCAAATTGGCAACCTTTGCCGCGCGGTCTGTTAACCTCTCACACGATCGCCTCAACCGCGGCGACCACATGATTGACGGATTGGTTCAACACCCCCTCGTCCTCGCATTCCGCCATCACCCGGATCAGAGGTTCGGTCCCGGATTTGCGGATCAACAGGCGCCCCTTGCCGGCCAACTGGCCTTCGGCTTCGGCAATGGCGGTTTTGACCGACGCCGCCTCAAGCGGGGTCTGCCCCCGCCCATAGCGCACATTCTTCAAGAGCTGCGGCACTTTTTCAAAGCTGTGAACCAGATCGGACGCCTTGTGCCCCGTCCGCACCATTTCGGCCAGGAATTGCAGCCCGGCCATCAACCCGTCGCCGGTGGTGGCATAGTCGGTCATCACGATATGGCCCGATTGCTCTCCGCCAAGGTTGAACCCACCGCTGCGCATCCGCTCAACCACATAGCGGTCGCCCACATCAGTACGTTCCAGCCGCAAACCGCGTGAGGCCATGAAACGTTCCAGTCCGAGGTTGGACATAACGGTGGCCACAAGGGCGTTCCCGGCCAGCCGCTCTTCCTCGGCCCAGCGGGCGGCGAGCAGCGCCATAAGCTGATCCCCATCCGCCACCGTGCCGGTTTCATCAATGATGATCACCCGGTCCGCGTCGCCATCAAGACAGATGCCGATATCAGCCCCATGCGCCACCACGGTTTCCGAGGCCACGCGCGGTTTGGTCGAGCCGCAGTCTTCGTTGATGTTATGGCCGTTGGGGGCCACGCCCACCGGGATGACCTCGGCCCCCAGTTCCCACAACACCTCGGGCGCGGCGCGATAGCCCGCACCATTGGCACAGTCGATCACAACCTTGATCCCATCCAGCCGCATCCCTTGTGGAAAGGTGGATTTGACCCGTTCCACATAGCGGAACACACCGTCATTGATCCGTTTGGCCCGGCCGATATTGGTGGCCTGTACCGGTTCCACCCCGGTCTCGATCAGGTGTTCAATCTCCAATTCGGCCTCGTCCGAGAGTTTGAACCCGTCGGGGCCGAAAAACTTGATGCCATTATCGGTGGCCGGATTATGGCTGGCCGAGATCATCACGCCCAGATCGGCACGCATGGAGGGGGTGAGCAGGCCCACGGCAGGGGTCGGCACAGGGCCAAGCAGCAACACGTTCATGCCGGTGCTGGTCAGCCCGGCCGTCAACGCGTTTTCGAACATATAACCCGAGAGGCGCGTGTCCTTGCCGATCACCACCCGATGCGCCACCGAGGTATCGCGGCGAAAATAGCGCCCCACCGCCGCCCCGATCCGCAGCGCCATATCGGCGGTCATCGGTGCCGTATTCGCGGTGCCCCGCACCCCATCGGTGCCAAAAAACTTACGTGTCATTGATACTCTCCGGTCATCACGGCCTGCCAGAGGTTCAGCGCCTGGCGGGTCTCTTTCACATCATGTACGCGCAGGATCTGAACGCCCTGTGCCAGCGCGGCCAGCCCCACGGCGATGGAACCGGGAGCGCGTTCCGCTGGAACCGGAGCCGCACCGATTTCGCGAATAAACCCCTTGCGCGACACCCCCAGCAAGATGGCGCAGCCCAGACTGTGAAACAGGCTTATTCCGTTCAACAGCGCCAGGTTATGGGCAATCGTCTTGCCAAACCCGATCCCGGGATCAAGCATGATCCGGCTTCGGGGAATCCCAAGCTCCCCCAGCATCACCAACTGGGCCTCAAGAAAATCATACACATCCAGCAGCACATTGTCGTAGCGGGGGTTCACATGCATGGTTTCGGGGTCGCCCTGGGCGTGCATCACACAGACCGGCAGCCCGTGTTCGGCGCAATAAGGGGCAAGCGCCTTGTCGAAGGTAAAGCCGGACACGTCATTCACGATATCCGCCCCCGCCCCGTGTATCGCCCGCGCGACAGAGGCCTTGCGCGTGTCGATGGAAATCGGAGTTTTGAGCGTGTTGCGCAGGGCCGAAACCACGGGAAAGGTCCGCGCAATCTCGGCCTCTTGCGGCACTTCAAGCGCGCCGGGGCGCGTGCTTTCCCCCCCGACATCTATGATATCCGCCCCGTCCAGAACCATCTGCCGCCCAAAGGCCAATGCCTTGGCCGGGCCGTTATGATCGCCGCCATCCGAAAAACTGTCCGGGGTCACGTTTAGAATGCCCATGATCAGCGGGCTATCAAGGGCCAGCCCGGCAATCGGTTGCCGCGCCTGGGTGATCCGGTCCATCACAGCCTGCGGAATATCCGCCGCCGGAACAATCTCTGCTCCGCTCTCTGCTCCGCCTGTGCGCGTGATCGTCTGGGCATGAGTGAACCAACATGCCCCTCCCGCCACGGGATGCGCATCAACAGGGCGAACCGGGCCGGTTTGAACCAGGGGACGATAGTAGATAGCCATGCAACCTGAATGGGCGATTGGGGGCGCTTTGGCAAGAGGATCAGAGGGTTGCCGTTGCAACCCCAACGTGCCGCACGGGGAGGTCCGGCAGGGAAACCGGCGGGGTTTCGCCGATCAGAGTGAGCCGCGCCGCCTCCATCTCCTGTGCGAACCAGATGGCCAGCGCCTGGGAATCCGCGGCCTTGGCTGATGGGCCATCCACCGCATCAAGCACGATCTTGGACGGGGCCCAAACGCTGATCTGGTCATGCTTCATGGCCCAGTCCAGTTCGGTGCGCGTGTCCACAACCACACAGCGGGCATCGCGTGCCGCCAGAACCCAGGCGTTTTGTTCAATCGCCAAAAGGTCGATCCGCCGCTGGGTCATGGCATGGCCGGTTTCCGGGACCGGGGCGTCGCCAACCCCGACACAGAGGAGGACCGGAGCGTCCCCCTTTGTCAGCTGATCCAGCCAGCCCGAAAGGTGGGGCGACGCAATGGCGGCGTTTGACAGGTAAACCACCTCGGGGTGGGGCACCTCTTCGGCGTCCAGATGCGCCGCCTGCACAACGGGGTCATCGGTCGAGCGGACAATCTCGACCCCAAGCGCGCCCGGACCGCGATCAAGCTTTTCGATCCGCATGAAAACCCGCTCGGCCTGGGGTTCCAACAGGATCCGTTCGGCGACCCGTTCGGCCAGGGTTTCAAGCAGGTTGAGCCGTTCAGCGGCAAGTTCAAAAGCAATTGCCTCGGTCACCTTGTCATAAGACAGGATGCGATCCACATCGTCGTCCACATGGCCCTCGAGCGGGCGCACCTCGACCACGACGTTGAAACAGATACGTTGGGTTGTTCCCCGCTCGGCCTGAAACGCGCCGATTTCGACGTCTACCGTATGATCACGAAGCGAAATACGATCCAGCGGGTGGTCGCCTGACATCGCGTGGGACCGTTCGTCGGGATGGCCAAAAGCCTGTCGGATTTCGCTGGTCATGGCCCTGACGCTCCTGCCTGTCGCAATTGGGAACACCATAACCGCCCGGGTCGCTGGTAACAGGCCCTATTCCGGCACACCAGTGCCGATTTACGCCGCGTTCACGCAGCTCGGCAGGATAGGCGGAGGTATGGGCTCTCTTCTTCTCAGGGCTCACCTTTGGAGTGTTTTACTCTCCGGTAAAGTCGGGGCGTTTCATTTTGCTTGCACCAAGCCCCAAAACTGGTGCCTGCGGACCGGATCGTCGATAAACAAAGGCCCTTCAGGGTTGGGCTCTTTCATTCATTCCAGTTCATTCCGATCCCCCCAGCGGATCACTTGCGGGAAAGCCGTGTGGGCTGGCGATAGAAATGGTGGAAGCCAATGGTGGCCGTACGCGGGAATTTCCGCGCCCAGGACGGGTTCACCGCCTTGGTGTGGTAATGCGTTGCCCCCTTGGTCAGCGGCCGTTTGGTGCCATTGACCATCACCCTGGCGATCTTGCCCACGCGGGCAAAGGCCATCGGTTCGCCGATCACTTCGGCCTTGCCATCACAGGTATAGGTGAACTGGCAGGCATATTTGCGCCCCGTCCCCTGATTGATCACGCCGCAGACGGAGTTGGGATAAGAGGCGCTGTCGACGCGGTTCATGATCACCTCAGCCACGGCAAATTGCCCCTTCACGCTTTCCCCGCGCGCCTCGAAATACAATGCCTCGGCCAGACACCGCCATTGCGCACCACCGGAAGCCTTGGGTTGTTTGTTCAGCCAAGCGGCACTGTAGGAATAGGGCGCCCCGGTCGCGACCCCGGGATCGGGGCGGGTCATCAGCGTCTTGATGCGGGTGCCGGAAACGGTGCCAAGCGCGCGCTTTTCACTCTTGAGCATTGATTTTACCCATTGCTCGGCCTGACCCGTTACCGGAGCCAACCCCATCAGCAGCCCGGTTGCAATCACCAACAGCTTACGCATTATCATTCCTCTTCGACCCATCCCTGCTTCATGCGCAACATGAAGCAAAAAATGTAAACATTCGGTTTTTATGCAAAATCTAATCAAGCGTCCAGCGGGACGAAACCGCAGCGCGGGTCAATTGTTGCCGATTTGTGTCGCCGACCTATGATCAACCGCCGTATCTGGGGGAAGATTGTCCGCGCGCTACCCGATCTTGTCGATCACTGCGAGCTGTGCTGCGGCTAAACGTGCCACCGGAACACGAAAGGGAGAGCAGGACACATAGTTGAACCCCGCCTTGCGACAGAAGGCGATTGATTCGGGGCTGCCACCGTGTTCGCCACAGATCGACAGGACCAGATCGGGTTGCACCCGCCGCCCCCGTCGCGCGCCGATTTCAAGCAACTCGCCCACCCCTTCACCGTCCAGCGTATGGAACGGATCTTCGGGATAGACCCCCTGTTGCACATAGTCGGACATGAACCGCCCGGCATCGTCCCGCGACAGGCCATAGGTCATCTGGGTCAGGTCATTGGTCCCAAAGCTGAGAAATGCCGTATGCGGCGCAATGTCATCCGCGCGCAGGGCCGCGCGAGGCGTTTCGACCATGACGCCAAGCCGGTAATCGAACACTTCACCGGTTTCCGTGCGCACCCCTGCCGCCACCGCGTCGACACGGGTTTTAACCAGTTCCACCTCGCGCTTGGCGCTGACCAACGGGATCATGATCTCGGGCACCACCGGCGCGCCATCGCGGCTGGCCTCGATCGTGGCCTCGAAAATCGCGCGGGCCTGCATGTCATAGATTTCCGGCATGGTGACCCCAAGCCGCACGCCGCGCATCCCCAGCATGGGGTTGTATTCCCCCAAGGCCTCGACCCGACGTGTCACTTCGGACAGAGGCAGGTCCAGCGCCTCGGCCAGTTCCCGATGCCCGGCCCGGTCATGGGGCAGGAATTCGTGCAGGGGCGGGTCCAGAAGGCGGATACAGACCGGCTGCCCCTGCATGATGCGGAACAGTTCGGTAAAATCCTCCCTTTGCATCGGCAGCAGCCGTTCCAGCGCCGCGCGTCGGTCTTCACCGCTATCGGCAAAGATCATCTCGCGCATCACGATCAGACGATCCGCTTCGAAGAACATGTGTTCCGTGCGGCAAAGCCCGATGCCCTGCGCCTTGAAGTTGCGGGCGGTCTTTGCATCCGCCGGGGTGTCTGCATTCGCCCGCACCCCGATATCACGCACGGCATCGGCCCAGCTCATCAAGGTCTGAAACGCTTCGCCCTGCAGCGCCTCAACCATCGCTGGTTCTCCGGCCAGCACATCACCATGGGAGCCGTCGATGGTAATCACATCCCCTTCGCGGAACACCCGCCCATCCGGCGTGGTCAGGGTTTTCTTGCGCAAATGGAACCGTATGTCGGACACGCCCACCACACAAGGCAAGCCAAGCCCGCGCCCGATCACCGCAGCGTGGCTGGTCATTCCGCCCCGTTCCGTCAACACCGCCGCCGCCGCGTGCATCCCGCGAATGTCTTCGGGCGAGGTTTCCCGCCGGACCAGCACACAGGCCTCGTCACGCGCCGCGCTGGCCTGGGCTTCGGCTGCGGAAAACACGATTCGACCGCTCGCGGCCCCCGGGCTGGCCGCCACGCCGCGTGCCAGCACATCGCGTTCGGCCTCGGGGTCCACTTGCCGGTGGAGAAGCTCGTTCAACGCCCGGGGGTCAACCCGCATCAACGCTTCTTCACGGCTGATCACCCCGTCTTCGGCCAGTTGCACGGCAATCCGCACAGCGGCACGGGCCGAGCGTTGCACCCGCACCCCGTCCAGAAGAAACACCCGTCCATTTTCAATGGTAAACTCTGCCTGCATTTCTTCGCGCAGCCGTTCCCGCATCAGCGCGGTATGGGCGATCAGGTCGTGAAACGCCTCAGGCGCCAGTTCTTCCAGCGACGGGCCGCGAGGGTCGGCCTCGAGAAACAGAGACGCCTCGCCGATCAGCGCATCCCGCCCCTGGGATTGCGACAGGTAACGCCCGGTGATCTGGGGACGCCCGGTTTGGGAATTGACCAACTGGATCACCCCCGAGCCGCTTTCGCCCTGCCCCAGTCCGAACACCATCTGTTGCACCACAAGACCAAGCCCGGCATCTGCCGGAGCGCCCTTGGCCTGTCGCAACAACCGCGCCGTGGTGCCTTCCCAGGCGCGCGCCATCGACCGCAATACGGCGGCAAGTTGCACCGAGGGGTCCTGGGGAAATTTTTCCTCGGCCTCGTCTTCATAGGTCAGCAGCGCGTGAGACAGCCCCTCCTGACCCACCGCTGTGATCTCTTCAAAGCAATCCGGGTCAAGCCGCGCAACGTGAACGGCATAGGATTGAACAAACCGAAGATAGAGCGTGGCCGCGGCCTCTTGCCCCAGCTTGTCGGAAAGGTCGACATAGCGTGCGTCGTTCATGCCAATGTTCAAGACCGCGCCGGGCCCCCCCCAATCGGGGTCTTCCGAACTGGGCCGAACACAAAGCAGGGGGGCCGCGCCGAACGGCGCAAGCAATGCGGCCATGTCCGGCATGTTTCCGGCGGCAATCTCGTGTACGGCGTCAAACGACAGAGCCACCGTTTTGGGCACGGGCAAATCCAGACGAATAAGCCGTTGAAGGCATTTCGCCCGCCCCCCGTGGGTGCCGGACGACATGGGTGCCGTCGGCGTGATCAGGGTGACGTTGGGGTCTTCTTGCTGCGCTGGATCAATTTGCTGCACTGCGGCACCTGTTTTGCGGTTCCGCCGCAGCATAGGCGGTTGCGCGGGTCTGACAAGGAAAAGCTTGGGGTATGACCGTGGAAAGAAGGGGAAAATGGGCAAGGCGGCGACACACAGGATGACAGATCGCAAGATCCATCTCCTGATCGTGGGGCAAGAGGTGGCGCGCGGCGCGGTGGGATGCACGACGGACCGCGCGCCAGTCCTTACAGACTGTCTCGCTCGGGATTGACCCGATCAGCCCTGGATCTTGCCAAGGTCGGCCACGGTCAGGCAGGTGGCCCGGATTCGCGACAGCAGGTTCAGCCGGTTTCGGCGCAGCACCTCGTTTTCGGTGTTGATCTGCACAGCCTCGAAAAAGGCATCGATCGGTTGCCGCAGCGCGGCCATGCCGCCCATGGCGGCCGCGAAATCTTCGGCCTCGATGGCCGAAGAGATCGCTTCCCCCTCGCGGTCCAGCGTGGCAAAGAGGGTTTTCTCTTCTTCCGTTTCGGCGAATTTCACATCCGCCCCATAGGAATACTTCACCCCGTCTTTTTCTTCGGCCTGGGTCAGGATGTTATTGGCGCGTTTGAAGCCCTGAAGCAGGTTGTCACCATCTTCGGTTCCAAGGAACGCCCCCAGCGCCTCGGCCCGGTGGACCAGTTGCGACAGGTCATCACCGCCTCCGATTTCAAGGCAGGCGTCGATCACGTCGTGGCGCAGCCCCTGATCCCGCAGGTGCACTTTCAGCCGGTCATGGAAAAACGCCAGCAGATCCGTACTGAGGTCCGGCACCGCGTTGCCAACCGTGCGCAAGAGCGAGCCTTCGCCGGTCTTAGGCGCATCGACGTTGCCCGCGAGCCGGTCGATCACGGCAGCCCAGGCCGCGCCAAACACGCCATGGTCAGCGATTTCTTCCAGCACCTCTTCCAGCGTGTCGATTTCGCCGTCCTGCGCCCTGGCACGATTCAATGAAATCTTGTGGGTCAACAGCGCGCTGTCGATATACCGGTCCAGTTTCAGCCGCAGGTTGCCCGACAGGATGATACGGATCACCCCCAGCGCCGCCCGACGCAGCGCAAACGGGTCTTTGGACCCGGTAGGTTTTTCATCAATGGCCCAGAACCCCGTCAGCGTGTCCAGCTTGTCCGCCAGCGCCACCGCCATGGCCACCGGATCAGTTGGCACATCATCCGAAGGCCCCAGCGGCGAATAATGCTGTTCACAGGCCATGGCCACCGGCGCGGGCAGCCCTGCGGCCTCGGCATAATAGCGACCCATCAGCCCCTGCAATTCCGGGAATTCATAGACCATCTCGGAACTCAGATCGGCCTTGGCCACCAGCGCCGCCTGGGCGGCCATATCCGCGTCTGCCCCGGTCACGGGCGCAAGTTCGCGGGCCAGACGGGCGATCCGCCGGATCCGTGCCGCCTGAGTGCCCAACTGGCGTTCAAAGGTCACGTTCTCCAACTGGTCGGTCCAGGCCTCCATGCCCCCGGTCGCCACGCGCAGATCGTTTTCCCAGAAAAATTTGGCATCAGCCAGCCGCGCCGACAGCACCTTCTGGTTGCCGGCCAGAATGGTCGCCCCGTGATCGGCAGTTTCGCGGTTGGCCACGGTGACAAATCGCACGATCCGCCCTGTTTTGGGGTCTTTCACGGAAAAGAACTTCTGATGCTCTTTCATCGAGGTTTGCAGCACCTCGGCGGGCAGGCCCAGAAACTCTTCGCCGATCTCGCCCATCAGCACGACGGGCCATTCCACCAGCCCGGCCACCTCGGCCAACAGCCCGCGATCCTCGACCACCTCCAACCCGGCAGCAAAGGCCATGTTGGTGGCGTCCTGCCAGATATGAGCGGCGCGCTCTTCGGCGTCCAGGATGACGTGGTCGCGTTTGAGCTTGGCCGCATAGTCCCCGAACCCGGTCACAGCGAACCGGCCGGCCCCCATGAACCGGTGGCCTTCGGTGGTGTTTCCGGCCTCAATCCCGTCGATCACCATCGGCACCACCTCGGTGTCTGTCTCATCCTCAAGCACACAGAGAATGGAATGCAGCGGGCGCACCCAACGCAACGTGCCTGCACCCCAGCGCATGGATTTGGGCCAGGGGAAATTGCGGATCACGTCTTCCAGCACCTCGGCCACGATCATGGCCGCCGGACGTCCGGGCCGGGTAATGGTGGCAAAGTACACCGCCCCCTTGGGCGTTTCACGTTCTTCCAGATCGTTGCGCCCGACCCCGGCACCGCGCAGGAAACCTTCGATGGCCTTCTCGGGCGCGCCCACCTTGGGACCTTTGCGTTCTTCCCTCACCGTCGGGCTTTCCGCCAGCAGCCCTTCCAACGCCAGCGTCAACCGGCGCGGGGTCGAAAATGCCGCCGCCCCCGCATAGGTCAGACCCGCCTCGACCAGACCGTCGGTGACACGTTTTTTCAAATCCCCGGCGGCACGGGCCTGCATACGCGCGGGGATTTCTTCAGAGAACAGTTCGATCAGCAGATTGGGCATGTCGGGTCGCCTTTCCGGGCGTTAGTTTTCATCTCGGGGCGGACAGTCGGCGGGAACGGGTTTGCCGTCAAACACCTCTTCGCCGCAATGGTTGATCTGGTGCCAGGTAAAGCCACGCCCGTCAGGAAGGATCGCCACCACGCGATCCACCCCATAGGTCACGTTGCGTTGCCCCAGAAAGGCCAGCGCCTCGCCACGTTCCAGCGCCGCGCCAATTGCCTTGGCATCAAAACAGTCAAACCACCCCGGCGCAACGCGGGGTTCGGCCCCTTCATAGGGTTCATAGGTTTCGGTCAGCATGGCAATGCTTTGGGGCGTGGTAAAACAGGCGCGATAGCGGATGGGAGAGCTATCGGCATCAATCGCCTGAAAATTCTCGTAAAGGATCGGTTCGGCCTTGGTCGCGCCAAATGGGGTCAGCATGACATCTTCGCTGCCATGCACCGCCACCTTGTCATAAAACGCATAAATCTGGAGGTAGTAGATCGCCACCCCTGCCATCAGTGAAATCACGACAATTGCCCCCGCTACCAGTTTACCGCTCATGTTTCGGCTGCCCCGGACACGTAACCCCCGGCTTCGGTCTGCACGAAGGCATCCGCGCATTGCCTGGCCAGCGCGCGCACGCGACCGATATAGGCCTGACGCTCGGTGACGGAAATCACGCCGCGCGCGTCCAGCAGGTTGAACAGATGCGAGGCCTTGATACATTGGTCATAGGCCGGGTGCGCCATGATGATGCGAGTGCCGGTTTTCGGATCCGTGTGCGTGCGGCCCAGAATGTTTTCCACCTCGGCCTCGGCCTCTTCGAATTGCTTCAGAAGCACATCCGTGTTGGCCACATCAAAATTCCAGCGGCTGTATTCCTGTTCTGTCTGCCTGAACACGTCGCCATATGTCAACGCAATCGGCGCGTCGGGGGCGTTGAACGGCATGTCCATCACGTGATCCACGCCCAGCACATACATGGCCAGACGTTCCAGACCATAGGTCAGCTCACCCGATACCGGGTGGCAGTCATGGCCGCCAACCTGTTGAAAATACGTGAACTGGCTGACTTCCATCCCGTCGCACCAGACCTCCCAACCCAGCCCCCAGGCCCCCAGCGTCGGGGATTCCCAATCGTCTTCGACAAACCGGATATCGTGCAGGTCCATGTCGATGCCGATGGCGGCAAGGCTGCCCAGATACAGGTCTTGCAGGTTCGGCGGCGATGGTTTGATCAGAACCTGATACTGGTAATAATGCTGCAACCGGTTGGGGTTTTCCCCATAGCGCCCGTCCGTGGGGCGGCGCGAGGGTTGCACATAAGCCGCGGCCCAGGATTTGCTGCCCAGCGAGCGCAGGGTGGTGGCCGGGTGAAAGGTGCCTGCGCCAACTTCCATGTCATAGGGCTGCATGATCGCACAGCCTTTTTCGGCCCAGTAATTCTGAAGCCTCAGGATGATCTCCTGAAAACTGCGGGGTTTGGCCAGATCGGATGCCATTGGGGGCCCTTTCCTTTGCGGGATACGCATTTGCGCCCTGATGTATTGACCTATCGCACAAGGGTCAATTGCACGCTCACGCATTATTTGGGTGCATGAGGCGTGGGATTTGGTAAAACACCCCACAAATCCCGCGCGCGACGTGGGACGAGGTATTTTGAGCAAGGGCAGACAGCAGCACCATGGCACGACTATTTTTCACTATTTTTCTGATGGTTGCGGCAAGTGTTCGCATGGCATGGGCACAGACCGACCTGGCCTGGGTCCAGGTTGAGGCGCATCCCAGTCTGAACACCACCCAGGCACGGATTCGCGACTATGCGAGGCGGTTGCCGGATGTGAACGGGTTTGCGCTTGGCGGCGGGTGGTATGGGATCGCGCTTGGCCCCTATACCCGCGAAGACGCGCAGCGGGTGTTACAGGTTTATCGGGCCGAAGGTGAGATTCCACGCGATTCCTATATCGCCAGAAGCAGCGATTTTCGTCAGCAGTTCTGGCCGGTTGGCGCGAATTTGCTAAACCTGCCCGACGCGGCATCGCAAACGCCACAGGTTGCGCAATCCTCCACACAGCAGCCCGAAAGCGCGGCCGACACCGTGGCGGAGGCGACACCAGCGACCCCCGCAGCCCCCCAGAAACCCGAGTTTCGCACACCGGATGAAACCCCAAGAGAGGCCCGCGCCAGCGAAGCCCGGATGACCCGGGACGAACGCAAAGAGCTGCAATCCATGCTCAAATGGGCCGGACATTATGCCGGGGCCATTGACGGTGCCTATGGCCGGGGTACGCGCAGCTCCATGGGACAGTGGCAGGACGCCAACGGATACAAGCCCACGGGGATCATGACCACCGGGCAACGCGCCGAATTGCGCAAACAATACAATGCGATACTGGAGGGTCTTGGGCTTTCTACCGTGGCCGATACGACCGCCGGGATCGAGATGAAACTGCCCACCGGGGTGGTCAAGTTCACCAAATACTCCCCACCCTTCGCGCATTTCGACGCCACCGGAGACATTCCGGCGCGGGTGTTGCTGATCAGCCAGCAAGGCGACCGCAACACGTTACATGGTCTCTATGACATCATGCAAACTCTTGAAATCGTTCCAGAAGAAGGCCCGCGCGAGCGCAACAACCAAAGCTTCATGCTGATCGGTCAGGGAGGGGATTTTGTCAGCCATACCCAAGCCAGTCTGAAAAACGGTGAAATCAAGGGCTTCACCCTGATCTGGCCCGCAGGTGACGAAGAGCGCCGGACCCGGCTGTTGGGGGAAATGCAGAAGAGTTTCAAACGTTTGGACGGTGCCATGAGCCCGGATGAGGGTGCCGACGAACAGGCCATTGACCTTCTGTCCGGCCTTGAGATCCGCAAGCCGAAACTGTCGCGTTCGGGGTTTTTCATTGACGGGCGCGGTACGGTTGTGACGACGGCGCAGGCCGTGGCCGGCTGTGGCCGCATTACGCTGGACCACATTCACGAGGCCTCGGTTCTGGCCAGCGACGAGGGGCGCGGCATTGCCATCCTGCGCGCTCGGGAAACCCTGGCGCCGGGCACGGTGGCGGCGCTGCGGCGCGGGGTGCCGCGGCTGCAATCGGATGTGGCCGTTTCCGGGTTTTCTTATGAAGGCATCCTGGGCGCGCCCACGCTGACCTTTGGAAAACTCAGAGATGTTAAAGGGTTACGCGGAGAAGCAAACCTCAAACGCCTTGCGCTTGTCGCCCTGCCCGGCGATGCGGGCGGCCCGGTTTTCGATGACAGCGGTGCCGTGATGGGGATGCTGTTGCCTGCCCTTACAGGCAGTCGCCAGCTTCCCGAGGAGGTCGCGTTTGCCGCCGATGCAGATGCCATTCGCGCGGTGTTGGACCGGGCCGGCGTCACCGTAACCGATGCCCGCGGCAACGGTCCCATCGCGCCAGAGGTTCTGACCCGCAGGGCCATGGGCATGACAGTGCTGGTCAGTTGTTGGGAGTGATCCCGACCACACACCCGAACACCTGTTAACCCCCGTCGAATCATGGCTTTCGGCGGGGGTGTTTTATGGGCACCGCCAGAACACCCCCCGGGCACCGGCGCGGCACCGATTCCGGTGCCTTTCACCTGACGCGCAATCGTGAACCAGCCGCGCGCACCCATTACCATTTCGCTAAATTCCACCTTATTCCGCGCGCCCGGATTAACCCGGTGTTAACCCGTCAGGCGCAGTTTCATTCCCGTGCCGTGGGAGCACGTAACCCCGCACCGCAAGGGCGGACAGAGTGGAGATGAAACCATGTTCAAGACGATTGCCGCGAGCGCCGTTCTGGCCGCCGCTTCCCTGACCCCGATGACCGCAGCAGCCGGAGGCATCAAGACCCCGCTGAAGGCACCTGACAGCATGGTGCATCTCACGCAGGCCACGCGCGCGCCTCAGGCGTCGAACCTGTCGACGTCACGCTGGTACACCAACGCGTCGGGCTGTGAGTATTCGCGCGCCGGACGACCGGGTGAGGTTGTCTGGTTCCTGACGTCGATCCCGCGTGGTGCATCCTGCCCCGAATTTATTGTCGAGAAGAAGATCGACAACGCCTATCGCGCACCCCATATGATCGACGGATGAAGGGTGAGGACGGTCGCAGGATTAAGGGCTGGCACAGGGAAACACCCGGCCGGGAGGCCGGGCTGCGCCCCTTTCCGGCGATGTCATCCGGGGCGATGTGATAAGGCCGTGCCCAAGCCCCCCATTCACGCCGTCAAGGCCGGGGTGATGCGGATCAGGGTGGGACGGTCGGCGTCGAACGCGTCCAACACCGCCTGTTGCAGGTCGGCAAAAGAGCCGGGTTCCACCGCCTCTGCCCCATAGGCCCGCGCCAGCGCGAGGAAATCGGGGTTTCGGGCCACAACCGCATTCGGGGCGATCTGGCTTCTGACCATGCTGTCTTCGATCTCTTTCAGCTTGGCATTGTCCCAAAGCAGGATGGGCAGGGACAGGCCCAGTTCCACGGCGGTGCCGAGGTCCTGAACCGTATATTGAAACCCGTAATCCCCGGCGATGGCCAGCGTGGGCAGACCCAGACCAGACCGCGCCACCGCGCCGCCAATGGCCGCAGGCAGGGCATAGCCCAGCGTGCCGAACCCCGCGGGGTGGTGCCAGTGGCCGGGGCGGGGCATGTCCCAGACCTCTCTCGCGACATAGGCGAATTGGGTCATATCGGAATAGACCATGGTTTCGCCCGGCATGACCGCCGCAAGCGCATCGCAGATCGCCACGATTCCGGGGCGGTCGCTATCGGTTTCGGCCTTCCAACGGTGTTTTGCCGCCGCGATATCCGCTGCGTCCCATTGGGAATCGCGCGGGGTCAGATGGGGCAAGAGCCCGGTCAGGAAGGCCGCCCCGTCCATCTGAACCACCGTTTCGGCACGGTGGCGATCCACGAGCACTTCGGCGTCGATATCGACCCGGATCAGGGGGCCGGTGTGGCCCAGGTCATCGCGCCAGAGGTCACATTCGGAAAGCTCGGTCCCGATGGCGATCACCAGATCGGATTGGGCGATGTATTTCACGCTTTCCCCGCGCGCCAGATAGGTGCCAAAGCTTTGCGGATCATCCCCGGCCAGCAGGCCAACACCGGCATAGGTCATGAAGGCCGCAGCCCCGGACAGGCGCAGTGTTTCGCGGGCCAGATCGGCAGTCGCATCGGTTTTGCCGGAGCGCGCCAGCCCGCCGCCAAAGATAAATAGCGGTTTGCGGGCGGCGTTGAGCGCCCTGGCAATCTCTGACAGGTCGGGGGATTGCGGCGGCGTTGCCCGCGCGGGGGGTGTGGCCGGGGCCTCCTCGGCGCGGTCCCCAAGCAGGGCGATGGGCACCTGCATGTGTTTCGGGCGGGGACGATCCGTTTCAAACTCGGTCAGGGCGCGATCAATCAGGGTATAGGCGGCGGTGGCTGTGCGGGCCTCGTGCGACCAGTCACAGACCGTGTCGGCGGCGGCGCGTTGGTCCAGCATCTGGTGCAACTGCCCCCGCGTGGCCGCGGTTTCGTCCAGACAGGAGGAAATCACCAGCATCGGCACGCTGTCGGAATAGGCCTGTCCCATAGGGGTCATGATATTGCACAGGCCTGGCCCGGTGATCACATAGGCCACGCCCGGGCGCCCGGTGGCGCGGGCATAGCCATCAGCCATGAATCCCGCCCCCTGTTCATGGCGGGCCAGCACATGGGTGATCCCGGCCTCTTCGATGCCGCGATACATTTCGACGTTATGCACACCGGGGATACCAAAAATGGTATCAACACCGCGCATTTTCAGCATGTGGGAGATTTGGGCTCCCAGGGGGCGAGTGGTCATCAGGCTCTCCAGAATTGAAGGGTGAAAATCGCGTAAACCGCCAGAAGCTCCAGACGGCCGATCAGCATGGTTGCCGAAATCACCCATTTGGCGGTGTCATTCAGCGCGGCGAAATTGCCCGCCGGGCCGATGGTGTCGCCCAGCCCGGGGCCGATATTGGCAAGCGCCGCCGCCGCGCCGGAAATCGAGGTGGTGAAATCCAGACCGGTCATCGACAACAGCACCGAGACAAGGCCAAGCGTCACCGTGAAAAAGACGAAAAAGCTCATCACCGAGTTCAGGACGTCGTCAGAGATCCGTCGCCCCTGGTAACGCGGGGTAAACACGCCGTGGGGCGCGCGAATGCGTTTGAGCTGGGCCCGGATCGAGGCAAAGAGCAGTTGATAGCGAAAGATCTTGACCGAACAGGCCGTAGAGCCCGCACAGCCTCCGATCAGGCCGGTAAAGAAGATCACCGCAACCGGCAAAACCCCCCAGAGCATGTAATCCGTGCTGGCATAACCGGTGCCGGTCAGGATCGAGACCACGTTGAACAGCACCTTGCGAAACGCCTGTTCCGAGGGGCCGACGACCTGGGTAAACTGCCACAGGGTCAGGCCCAGCACGATCACCAGCGCGGTGGCAAAGAAGCCGCGGATCTGCGGGTCTTGCAACAGCGGGCGGGCCGATCCGGCGGTGAATTGGACAAACCGCACAAACGGCAGGGCGGCCAGCATCATGAAGACCACGGCGACATATTCGGCCCCGGCCCCGAAGGCACCAAACGAGGCGTCATAATTGGCAAACCCGCCCGTCGCCACGGTGGTCATGGCATGGACGCTGGCATCAAAGGGTTCCATCCCCGTTGCAAGATAGGCCAGCGCACAGATCCCGGTAAGCCCGATATAGATCGACGAGATCCGCGACGAAATCTCGGTCGCGCGGGGCAGGATTTTACCAAAGGTATCAAAGCCTTCCGAGCGGAAAATCTGCATTCCTCCGACCCGCAGTTCGGGCAGGAACACCATGGCCACAACAATGATCCCGATCCCGCCGATCCATTGCAGCAACCCGCGCCACAACAGCAATCCGCGCGGCATCTGGTCCAGCCCCGACAGCACGGTGGCCCCGGTGGTGGTCAGGCCCGACATCGCCTCGAAAAACGCGTCCACCGCACGGGATTCGGTCGCCCCGAACCAGAACGGCAGCGCCCCGAAGATCGGCAGCGCCACCCAGACCAGCGTGGTCAGAATGAAGGTCTGTTGAATCGTCAGGCCTTCGCGCGTGCCGTTTTGGCAGGACAGCGCAATCAGCCCGCCCGACATGACGGTCAGCACAGCCGATTGGGCAAAGGCCGGCCAATGGCCCTGACCGTCGGCCAGATCGACCAGCAGGGGCAGGAACATGGCCAGCCCCAGCAAGGCCACCAGAAGGCCAATCACATATCCGACGGGACGCAGATCAATCATGGGGCGCAGGGTTGGCCGTGGGGCGCGGGGAAGTCAAGAGGCCATGAGGATCAGGACCCTTGGGGGAACGCTGGGAAAACAAGAGCAGGCAACCGCCCCGCCCCGGCGCGGCGCGCGCGCTTCTCACGACAGGTCGCGCTTTTCCACCACGGCACCATAGAGCGTTGTCAGGATCGAAATACCCGCCGTAAAGGCAAACCAACCGGTGATCAGCGTCAGCAGGATCCCGATCAAGCTGCGGGCGCACAGGTCCGGTCAGCGGAATATGAAGAGTGATATAGCTGACGGGAGTGGATTTTAATCCCAAAACCCACGAAGCATCAGCGTAAAATCAGAGACTTATAGTCAAAAGGCACACTCAGAATTGTGTTGTTTGGCTATATCAGCCATTTGGAAACCTCTCGGCATTAAAGCGTTTCCAGTTATTGCTGGATCACAGCAAGAGCTGAAAACGCCCACACGCCTGAGAGCCTGATATGTTGTGCGACGGATTAAAGCGTCCTGCCAAAAACCTGAACCACGAGTTTTTGGCAGGACGCGCAAAACACATAAATGTCGCGCTGCATTCGCCCTTTTCCTTGTCTCAGGTTAAAGATCGAACGCTTTAGGTCAGCACCACTGTCATTTCCGCATCGCTGCGTTGTGCGCATCCTGCGGCGCAGGATTCACCCCACGTGGAAGAGGGTCGAAAACAGCTTTGGGTCCACGCTTTCATCGGCAAACAGGTCGCCTTCGGTCAGGATCGAAACCGCGTCATGGGAATGCAGGCTTTCCTGATGGCTGGACAGCACGCGGAAATCCCCCACCCGGGGGTCGGTTTCAAGCTGTTGAGCAAACAGCCGCGCCGCGTCTTCGACAAAGATCGGGTTGGCAGCGTTGAGTTCGGCAAAGGCCTGTTCATCCTCGCGCTTCACCATCACCTGGGTTTCGGTGGGCACGGCCCTACGGCACATGTCAATCAGATCTTCGAACCACAGGATTTCCCCCTTCAGCACCTCGGCCGAAATACGGGCAACCGAGCGTTGGGAATGGGGCGTGGCCAGTTGCCCGCGCGTCTGGCGGGCATGTTCAGAAAGTTCCAGCGAACAGGGGCAGGTCGAGGAATAGACATAGTCCAGATGCAGGATCTTGCGGCGCTGGCCGTTCTGTTCGGTCAGTTCCAGGGCGATGTCATAATATTGAAACCCCTGAAGCCTCGACCGCAGGGAATTTACCAGCATGGGAAAGGACACCCGCATCTGGATACGGGCGTCAAAACTCTCAAGGTCGGTTTTGTAATCGTCCAGCGCGGCCTCGATCACCTCAAAGGAAAAGGTTTTGCTGGCATGGGCATAGAAGGACCGCATGATGCGGCTCATGTTGATCCCTTTTTTGCCGGCCTCAAGGCTGACCGTGCCGGTCACGCTGGTTTCAAGGGTCAGATCAGCATCGTCACGGGTGTGGAACCTGATCGGCAGGCGAAAGTTGGAAATGCCCACATGCTGGATCACCCGGGGGACCCCTTTGATCAGGCTGGAGGGGCCGTTTTGCAGGTCGGGCAGCGTGTCCTTATAGGCCTCGTCTGCCGTGAACTCTTCGGGATAGGCCCGTGCCAGGGCGGGATAGTTCGACACCTCCTGCCCGGGCAGAAGCCGCGCGATGGCAGGGTCAAGCGCGGCCACCTCTTCGGGCGTGACATGTCCGGCCCAGTCGCGCAGACGGTCCAGCGCGGCGACCGCCTCGTCCCGGGTGGGGGGAACGGCGTTGCGGGGGGGAGCAGACTGCTTGTTCATCGCGAACCTCTTGGGGCGAACCTCTTGGGGCGGACCTGTTGGGGCGGACCTGTTGGGGTGATGCCTGATGCGGGTGTAACTGGGTGAAGCCTAAAGCGTTGGAACAAAAACCGGAAACATGAATTTTCGACGGGCGGCGCGGGATGAGCGCGGGATCAGGGTGGCTGGTTCGGGGCCGTCCCGGGGAGATGTAGGGGCGATGGGGTCGAATTTCCAGCTTTCGGTTCGGATGACGTGGGGATGCGTGACGCGCGATGGGGCGTGACCGCCCCGGCCCCTCTTGCGACAGCTGACGCCCCTGTCCTGCCCCTGTTTTCGGGCCGGTTATCTCCGCGCCCTGGGCCGGGCCTCACGCCTTGGCGGCGGTGACGGTCATTTCCACCTTCAATTCGGGGTGGGCCAGCCTCGCCTCACCACAGGCGCGGGCGGGGGCGTGGCCCTCGGGCACCCAGGCGTCCCAGACGGCGTTCATCTCTTCAAAATCGGCCATGTCAGCCAGCCAGATGATACATTGCAGGATGCGGGTGTTGTCGCTGCCTGCCTCGGCCAGAAGCGCGTCGATCCTGTCGAGGCAATCCCGGGTCTGCTGGGTGACGCTGGCCCCTGCGGTGCCAACCTGACCGCAAAGATAGATGGTGTCGCCATGGGTGACGATCTGACTCATGCGCTGGCCGGTCTGTTGTCGGATGATATCGGTCATGTGTTCTCGCTCCTATCGAACTGTTTGCACCATCTGTGTAAATTCCGGCATTGGCAAGGGGGCGCATCGGTCAGGGCCGGACCGGGCGCGCCGCGCGCCCCTGCCCGCCGCAGGCGGCGGGAGCAAGGGTCCGCTCCCCCGCCGGTTTCAGACCTTTTCCAACGCCTGCAGCACATCCGCGACAAGGTCGTCGGTATCCTCGATCCCAACCGAGAACCGCACCAGACCCGGGGTGATCCCCAACTCAGCCTTCTGCGCATCAGGCAGGCGTTGATGGGTCGTGGTGGCCGGATGGGTGGCGATGGATTTCGCGTCTCCGAGGTTGTTGGATATCACCGCGATGTTCAGCGCATTGAGAAACCGGAACGCCGCCGCCTGCCCGCCCTTGATATCCAGAGACATCACCGTACCCCCCTTGCCGGTCTGCCGTTCAACCAGATCGAACTGTGCGTGGCTTTCATGGCCGGGGTAAATCACCATCTCCAGCTTCTCGTGCCCCTGCAACGCCTCGGCCAACGCCAGCGCCGACGCCGCCTGGGCGCGCACGCGCAGGTCAATGGTCTCAAGCCCCTTGAGCATGATCCAGGCTGTAAACGGCGACATCGAGCCGCCGGTATGTTTCATATAGGGTTCCACAGTGCCGCGGATAAAGTCGCGTGTCCCAAGCACAACCCCGCCCAGCGCGCGGCCCTGCCCATCGATATGTTTGGTGGCGGAATAGACCACAACGTCCACGCCCAGCGCGATCGCGCGGGAAAACACAGGCGTGGCAAAAACATTGTCCACGATGACTCTGGCACCAACGCTATGGGCCAATTCGGCCACGGCGGCCATGTCGATCACCTCAAGCGTCGGGTTGGACACGCTTTCGAAAAACACCGCAGCCGTATCGGGACGCAGTGCGGCCTGCCATGCGGCGAGGTCGGTGCCATCCACAAGCGTCACCTCAACCCCGAACCGGGGCAGGATCTCTTCAAGGATATAAAGGCAGGAGCCGAACAGCGCCTTGGCCGCAACCACATGGTCCCCCGCCTTGAGCATCGCCGTCAACGCGGCATTCACCGCCGCCATGCCCGAGGCACAGGCAAAGGCGTCCTCGGCCCCTTCCAGGGCCGCGATCCGTTCTTCAAACATCGCCACGGTCGGATTGCCGTAGCGGGCATAGATGAATTCGTCCGGGCCACTTTCAACAAACCGGGCCTCGGCCTGTTCAGCCGTGTCGTAAACGAAACCCTGGGTCAGGAAAATCGCCTCGCTCACCTCGTTATACTGCGAACGGCGGGTACCGCCATGCACAAGCGTGGTGCGGGTATTCCAGTCGTTGCTCATATCTCATCGTCCTTTCTCCGGGGCGCACAGCCCGCAAAAAACCCCATCGCGGTCATGGCGAAGGGGAGAACCCGTCCGATGACCTCTTTAGCGGCATTGTTTAGCAAGACAGCTCCGGCCCATGCATCCACCGCCAGACCAACAACCGCGCGCCCGCCTGAAACGAAGCACATGTCCTCGCCCCCTTTGGCCGGGAACGAAAGACACCTTTCGTGGCCCGCAATCCGGTAACAAATCGCCACGATGGGAGAGGTTTAATCACTGTCTCTGAAAGGGTCAATTCCCCGGGCGCGACTTTCAGCTATCTGAATATGACACGCACTTTGCCGCGGTGGACCACCCGGGCAGGACACCCAGACAGAACAGGGCGCAACATCCCATCAAAGGATCACGGCAAGGCCACATTGACAGAGAAAGCGACCCGAGGCACCGCGCAATCAGGTCCCCCACCATTCCGCGCGGCGGCGGCGAGCGGGGGCGCGCAAGCGCAACCACAGTGGGCGGGAGCCTCTGGAGGTCGCCCGCCCTGGCCTGATTCTATCAAAGAGTCGCGCACCGTCACCTCCGGGCACGTCCGGGCACGTCCGGGCACGGACAGGTAATCCGCTCTTCATCCCGCTATCATAGTCTTTTGCCACATCCTGCACACAAAATATCGATAACGGAATCTTCCGGGGATCAAGAGCCTTCATGCCACTGGTACGGATCAACAGCACCGTAAACGCCCTGGGTCTTCATGCCAGCCCTGCCGATCCGGTCGTGACACTACGCCAACAGGCGCAATCGGGCACAGGCCCCATCATTCTCATGGTCCACGGGTTCAAATTCCAACCCGGAATCGTGGGAGCCTGCCCCCATGACCATATCCTGTCTCTGGATCCCGTCCGCTGTTGGAAAGCCGTCAGCTGGCCACGCGGGCTTGGCTTTGGCACGGAACGGGCGTGCGAGGGGCTGGGCATTTGCTTTGGCTGGCAGGCAGGAGGCAACCTGAAAGACGCCTATCACAACGCCGCCCGGGCCGGCGCAGTATTGGCCCGGGTCGTGCGCCTGCTGCGCAGTGCCGCCCCTCAGCGCCCCATACATGGCTTGGGCCATTCTCTTGGAGCACGTGTCCTGTTGCAGGCGTTACCCCATCTGGATCCCGGCGATATGGGACGTCTGATCACGCTGAACGCAGCCGAGTTTCGAGGCACCGCATACCAGGCTCTTGACCACGGAGCGGGACCATCAACGGACCTGATCGCCGTCACCGGACGCGAAAACTCGGTTTTTGACCTCATCATGGAGCAGTTGCTGACCCCTGCCTCCCCCCGCGACCGCGCGATGGGCCGGGGGATGGGCACCTCTCCAAAATGTCTGGACCTGCGTCTGGACAGCAAAGAGGTTCAGGAGCATTTGAGCGCACTGGGCTTTCCCCTTGCCCCACATCACCGGCGGGTATGCCACTGGTCCCCCTACCTGCGGCCCGGCGCATTCGAGCTTTACAACGCCCTGTTGCGCCACCCGCAATCTCTGCCGCTGGCGCGGGTGATCAGTTCAGGCCCGATTTCCTGAAGACCGCCCCAACAACCGGACGCCTGCGATCATCAACCGCGGCGGGTCCTCTTCCGTTGGCAATCGCCGCCACAGCCGGACCGATCCAACCATAGGCAAGACCAATGCACGGAATGCGGAACCCGCAGAAACCCGATCTGCCTGTCCTGTGCGGCAAAATCCACCTCTGATGACACTGGATGAAGATACCGGATGAAAACACCGGGCTCCTGAACATGACATGCGCCTTCACAGGCGACCCGGGATTTTCCAACCGGCGGGGGCGGGTGGGTGGGACGCCGGTTGGAAAATCCTTTTTACTTCAACTGGCTGTCTTTGGAGCCGCGTCGGTTGATCCCTCCGCGCACCCGCGCCGCGCTGTCTCGTTCCTGCATACAGTCGATACACAGTTTCACCCCGGGCAGGGCCTTCCGCCGTGCCTCGGGGATTTCCTCTTCACATTCAGCACAATGGCTCAGGCTCTCCCCCACAGGGGCCTTGCGCGCCTGCATGCGTGCCAGTTCGTCCGAAACCGATGCTTCAATCTGTTCACTTACCGCGCCATCGCGCGCCCAGCCGCCTGCCATTGTCCTGCTGCTCCTTCTACCTGTGCCCTCTCGCCCATGATCGGCGCGCCCAACGGGGCACCGCCAGGCGAAAACCTCAGCGGGTCATCCCCTGTGCTTCGGCCTTCGCCGCGATCTGCGATCCCAGCATCTCGTCCCCCAAAACCACGTAATTCGCCAGCGCATTGCGGCCCTGCTCGAGCGTCCCCTGCATCCCCTTTAACACCCGGATCGCCGCGGATGAGGTCACGGGGATCAAATGATCCAGGTTCTTGCCATCCGCCAGCCTGGTAAAGTCCAAAACCATCACGCCAAGTCCCTCGACCTCCTTCGCGCTGGAAATCCGGCCAAGACGCGGCTTGCGCCCCGTCAACAACCCAGAGATGCTCAACGCCTTATCCTGCCGGGCCGTCATGATCACAAAGGGGTCGGGCAGCCGGCCTATATCCTGGGCCTGCCGCCGGAAAACGTCAGGATCAATATCGGGGGACATCAACACCACCCCGTCAATCGCGTTCATAACGCTGCGTTCCCTTTTAAGTGCAAGCTGGCGCAAGGTCTCCATCGTCAGATAGCCCCCCATGGAATGCGCCATGATAAATATCTCATCATGGCCCCGCTGGCTCAGGTCCCTCAACAGCATTTCGAAATCATCACGCGCAAACAACACGCTGTCGCGATCATAGATATACCCCACGGCCTGCCCCGCCGAAGGCCAGCTGAACAAAATCGTCGGTTCGCGGATTTCAAAATCCTGGCGGATTTGGGCAAGCCGCAACGCAGCATCTTCGAGCGTGTTGTTATACCCGTGTACAAATATGAAGACCGGCTCTTTCGCGTTTCGGCGGGCGCGACCGACAGCAGAAAGGAATGCCTCCACGCCGCGGAATTCTCTGGCGGCCACAGGAACAAACTGCCAGGCCGGATTGGCAACACGGTGGCCACGCTCCAACTGCCCGGGTTTGTGAACTGGCGGCACGGAAACATCCACCCTGCCATAGTGCATGACATTGGATCGTTTTTTCCCGAACAGTTTCCCGCCCTGTTCAGGTTGCCGCATCGTGGCGACATAGAGCGGCTGGATGGTCGCCCCCGGGATCGGATCCGCGAAAGACCAAAGCGCAGGACGGCCACAACCGGCCAGTACGACAACCATCGCCATGCACAGAAATCTGGCGACTTGTGGGAAAGACGCCAGTGTCACCCTATCACTCATTCCGGCACTCTCACCTTTCCGCTGATCAAGCCAATGCAAACAGCTTCTCATCCAACAGCCTAACGCATCTCTCCCGCCGGTGACTAGTTTCGACATTCCAGAGCCGCAAAAACATCCTCCGGACCACGCAGCCATGACATGATCCTGCCTTTGAGCCGGATCGCGATCACATGGCACCAATTGGCATCCGCCGTGATCAACGCACGCCCGTCAGAGCAGTTGCGCAAACCTCTGGTGATGAAATCCTCGCCAATGCGGTGGTTGGTCACCCCACCCGCCCGCATCAGCCATATGGACAAAACGCCGCCCTTCTGGCCGCCAGATACGCGGGCATTTGGCAAGGTGAGGCCGGTCGATCAGGCCAGTTCGATGCGCCCTTCCCCATCCAGGCCCACAACGCGCAAAACATCAGAAAAACGCCGCGCACGGACCCGCGCGCCATGAGAGACGCCAGACGCGGCGCCCCCGTCTCTGACGTTTGCCTTCGCGCAGACGAGTCAGCTATCAGATTTGCTTTTCAGGCATCTGAACACGCAGCCCGTCAAGCTCGTCCGTCACCTTGATCTGACAGGTCAGCCGCGACCGGACCGGATCCGGCTCAAAGGCAAAGTCCAGCATATCCTCTTCCATTTCATCCTTGGCAGGGACCTTTTCAACCCATGCGGGATCAATATAGACATGACAGGTCGAACAGGCACAGGCCCCGCCACAATCCGCTTCGATTCCGGGAATATTGTTATCGCGTGCGCCTTCCATGACGGTAAGGCCGTTAGCCACCTCCACGACGTGTTCGGTGCCATTATGCTCGACATAAGTAATCTTGGCCATCTGGCTCAGGCTCCTAATCTTGATAGCATTTGCAACGTTCTACCCCGCTACGGAAGCTCCTGCCAGCACCAATTGCAACGTGACAGCCTGCCGGGAACAACGTCAGCGGCGCTGGCATGCTCTGTCACCCGGCTGCACCAATTCCCGTCTTCACGGTTCTGAACGCTTTACCCGGCGCAGCATGTAACTCTATGGTCGGGCGAAAACACTTGCGACGCGGGAAAACGGATAGAACCTTGATCATGGCACTCTCTTTGATAGTTCGTTCCCGGCCCGCCCTTCTGGCTGCTGGAATAGCCTCGTGTTTTGCGCTGACAGGTTGTGACACTGGCCCAGGTGGCGCGCGCGGTGAGGACTCCAAACATCAGACTCTTTATGCCGAGGCCCCCGACGATGCGCCCCCCGGCACCTGCTGGGCAAAGGATGTAACTCCGGCAGTCATCGAAACGGTCACAGAAAAAGTGCTGGTCCAGCCCGCAGAAATACGCGAGGACGGAACTGTTGTGTCCGAGCCAGTCTTTAAACTACAGACCCGACAGGCCATCGTCCGGGAGCGCAAAGAGCTGTTCTTTGAAATCCCCTGCAAAGAGGTGCTGACACCCGAGTTCATCGCCTCGGTCCAGCGAGCATTGAAAGCGCGCGGGGCCTATGATGGCAGTATCTCGGGCGAAATGGACCCACGCACGCGCCGTGCCCTACGGCGCTTTCAGGCTGCTGATGGATTGAACAGCAGCATCCTGTCGCTCCAGACAGCGCGCAAACTCGGCCTCATCGCAGTCCCTCGCGACGGATATTGAAAACCGATTGGCGGGACGCTCTCCCGCCCCCTGCGGTCGCATTGAAATGCGATCCTCGCTGGTTGGGCCCGGCGGTTGCCCCTATGGGCGCTTCGCGCCCATAGGGGCAACCGCCCCCCGCCCGCGGCACGCGGCGTACCCTAAAGCGTCCTGCCAAAAAACCGTGAGTCAGGTTTTTGGCAGGACGCGCGAAACACGTAAATATCGCGCTGGCTTCGCCCTTTTCCCTGTCTCAGGTTAAAGGTCAAACGCTTTAAAGGGGGCGCTCATCGCGGCGAGCCGTGATCCGGAAAGACCTCCATGACGTTGGCACAGTGTCTGTGGGCATATAGCTGACGGGAGCGGATTCTGATCCCAAAACTCACGAAGCAGCAGCGTAAAATCAGAGACTTATAGTCAAAAGGCACACTCGGAATTGTGTCGTTTGGCTATATCGAACTTCCGCGCCCTCGCCCAACACATCCAACCATAAAAAATCGGAGTGCCGAATGAGGCACCCCGAATTCTTTTTGGCTATCTGTTTGCCGTTACTCAAGCGTCAGGGCAACGAACCTTGGCTCTCCCGCCCGGCGGACAAGCAGCAGGAGTGACTTGCGACCCGCGTCCCTGGCCTCAGCGATCCTCGCTTCAAGATCGGCAAGGCTTTGCAGCTTCTGATGGCCGGCTTCGGTGATCACATCCCCACGCCGCAGCCCTTTTTCGAAGGCTTCCCCGGTTTCATCGAGATCCCTCACCACAAGCCCGTTGGCATCGCCATCCAGCTCAAGCTGACCGCGCAATTCGTCGGTCAACTCGCTGAGTTTCAGGCCAAGCACCTCTTTTTCCAGGGGCGCTTCGGGTTCCTTGTCCTCGGCTTGCGCGGCTGGCTTGGTGCCTTCTGCTTCTTCACGGCGCCCCAAAGTCACCTTCAGAGACTGGGTCTTGCCCTCACGAAACACAACGACTCGCACGGTTTTACCCACTTCGGCATTGCCAACCTGACGCACAAGCCCACGCGTATCGGCAACGTCAACACCATCAAAGGACATGATCACGTCACCGGCCTTCATTCCAGCTTCCATCGCCGGACCTTCGGGCACATCTGTCACCATGGCCCCGGCGGTCTTTTCCAAGCCAATCGCCTCGGCCACATCATCGGTCACATCTTGGATACGCACCCCCAGCCAGCCCCGGCGGGTTTCCCCGAATTCCCGCAACTGGTCGACCACACGGATCACCACGTTAGACGCCATGGAGAACCCGATCCCGATCGACCCGCCATTGGGGGACAGGATCGCGGTGTTCACCCCAACCACTTCCCCGTCCATGTTGAACAGCGGACCGCCCGAGTTCCCCCGGTTGATGGCTGCATCGGTCTGAATGTAATCATCATAGCTGCCCGACAGCGCGCGATTGCGGGCCGATACGATGCCGGCGCTGACCGAAAAGCCCTGACCCAACGGGTTGCCCATGGCCATGACCCAATCTCCCACTCGGGCCAGATCGGAGTTGCCGAAGCTGACATAAGGCAGCGGCTGGTCGCTTTCCACTTTCAACAGCGCAATGTCAGTTTTCGGATCAGTGCCAATAACCCTGGCCTCCAATTCTCCGCCCTCATAAAATTCGATGATGATCTCATCCGCACTTTCGATCACGTGATTGTTGGTGACGATGAACCCATCCTCGGAAATCACGAACCCGGACCCAAGAGCCGAAGACCGGCGGGGCCGCTCGCCCTGTTCGCGGTTGCGATCCTGGAACTCGCGGAACAGATCGCCGAACGGGCTGCCATCGGGCACCATCGGTCCCGGCCCACCCTGCGTTGCCACCACGGTGGAGGTGGTGATATTAACAACTGCCGGGCTGATCTTTTCCGCCAGATCCGCAAAGCTATCGGGGCGCGCCTGGGCCTGAAGCGTTTGCAACAGCACCAGCGAAATGGTGATAAATCCAAGCCATAGGGCCCGCATTCCCCGCATCATGGGCGGGTTGGACACGGGCGGGTTGGAAATGGATACTGCGACTGCCTGGGTTTTCAACACAGGGATCTCCTTGCTTCCTATATACTGATTACGCCCCGCATCAGGGCGTCTTTGGAACAAGTGTAATGTAGGAATGGATCGACGCAACACAAACCCGTGCAACAGTAACTCAACCAGACGTGATATTGGTGTGAAACCCCATATTGCACGCGCGACGGTCAAGAATTTTACGTAAAATTCTTACCGTCCGGGTCTATCCGATGGTCGTGCCGCTCACGTGGGCCACCCAGATCAGAGCGAGGCCAGCCACCATTGCCAGCAATCCCATGACACGCCGCGCCTCGGGAGGCATCTGACGCAGCGCTTCCAATACCTGTTCCACAAGCGAAGGGGCCAGCGCATAAACCAGCCCCTCCACCAGAAACACCAGCCCGAGGGCCAGAAGGATCAGCCCGAAGTTCATTCGGGACGATCAGATTTCAAATAGTCGAAAAACTCGCTGTCCGGTGACATCACCATGGTCGAATTGCTGCCCTGCAACGCTTTGCGATAGGCGTTGAGCGAGCGGTAGAATTCAAAGAATTCCACATCCGCGCCAAAGGCTTCGGCGAAAATCGAGTTACGGCGGGCATCCGCCTCACCGCGAATGATCTCGGCCTGACGGTTGGCGTCCGACACGATTTCAACCTGGGTCCGGTCGGCTTGCGCGCGCACACGTTGCGCCGCCTCGTTACCACGTGCAATTTCGTCGGCGGCTTCGCGTTCCCGCTCTGCTTCCATCCGGGCGAAGGTGGAAGCAAGGTTCGCCGCTGGCAGATCCGTGCGTTTCAGCCGCACGTCGATCACCTCAAGCCCCAATGCCCGTGCCTCGGCAATCGCGCCATTGCGGATACGCAGCATCAGCGTCGCGCGATCCGAACTCAGGATTTCGTTGGACGACACCGACCCGAGCACCTCACGGGTTTCGGCGCGCAGGATCGAATCCAGCCGTGTTTCAGCCGAGCGAACACCCCCGGCACCCACGGCCTGACGGAACTTCTCAACATTCACGATGCGATACCGGGCAAAGGCGTCCACTTCCAACCGGCGATCATCCGACGGGGTGATCTGAAGCGTTTCGACATCCCGGCTCAGAATTCGGTCATCATACCGCACAACCTCTTGAATAAGCGGAATTTTAAATGCCAAACCGGGGTCTTCCTTGACCGAAACAACCCGGCCAAATTGCAGCACAAGCGCCTTCTGACGTTCATCCACGATGAACACCGACGACAGGACCGCCGCAACGACAAGCACTAATACGGGCAGAAGATAGGTGGTTTTCCGCATCTCAGTTTCCTCCCGCAGCAGGTTTGCGCAATTCATTCAGCGGAAGATAGGGCACAACACCCTGGCCACCGGCCTGATCATCAATGATCACCTTGTCGACCCCACCCAGAACCTCTTCCATGGTTTCCAGGTACAGGCGTTTGCGGGTCACTTCCGGGGCTTTTTGGTATTCTGTCAAAACCGCCTTGAAACGGCTGGCTTCACCTTCGGCCTCGTTCACCACGCGGGCGCGATAGCCTTCGGCCTCTTCCAGAAGCTGTGCCGCTTCACCGCGGGCCGCCGCCAGAACCTTGTTGGCATAGGCGTCGGCCTGTTTTTCCAACCGGTCGCGGTCCTGTTCCGCCGATTGCACGGCAAAGAACGCCTGTTTCACCTGTTCGGGCGGGTCGGCCTTGTCAAAGTTCACGCGGACGATGTTCACACCGCTGCCATATTGGTCCAGCGTCCGTTGGATCAGATCCTTCAGCCGACCGGCGATTGCACCCCGGTCCCGGTTCAGGATCGGTGCCAGTTCCGATTGCGCGATAATCTCGCGCATCGCCGATTCACTCACGGCCCGAATCGTTGCGCGGGGTTCGGCAAGGTTGAACAGGAATTGCGCGGGATCGTTGATGTTCCAAACCACCTGGAAATCAATATCGACGATGTTTTCATCCCCGGTCAGCATCAGACCGGCATCCGACCGGGTTGCGCCCACGCCGATATCCTCGGTCTGTTCGCGCGTGACCGGCAGAACCTCTGCCGTGACCACGGGCCAGGGGGCAAAGTTCAGCCCGGGATTGCCCGTGCTGGAATATTCGCCCAGGAACAGCTCAACCGACTGCTCTTCGGGTTTCACCGTGTAAAAGCTGGCGAAAAGCCACAGCGCCACGGCCGCCAGGGCGCCAAGCCCGATGGTGCCGCCGGTCAATGCCGGGCCGCGGGGTCCGCCGGTGCCGCCACCATTGCGACGCCCGCCACCTTCACCGCCGCGCCCGCCCATCAGCACGCGCAACTGTTCCTGACCCTTTTTCATCAACTCGTCGATTTCGGGGATCTGCGGTCCGTCATCCTGTGGGCCGCGTCCACCGCGCCCCCCCCGATTGTCGCGATCGCGGTCATCCCCGCCCCCGCCGTTATTTCCGCCGCCGCCCCAGGGGCCGCCCGAATTTCCAGCCATAAATCTTCCTCTCTTGCGTCAGACGCACCCCCTTTACCTCGTGGGTCGCGTCCCGAATTTCAACCGCTCACGCCCGGCGCGTCGGCTCTTTCATGGTGACAATCTCTTCGCTCATGGTCGGGTGAACGGCCACGGTGCGATCGAAATCTTCTTTGGTTGCGCCCATTTTTACGGCGATTCCAGCCAGTTGGATCATTTCCCCCGCCCCCGGCGCGACAATATGACAGCCCAGCACCTTGCGCGTATCGGCACAGACCACAAGCTTCATCAACACCCGCGCGGCGCGACCTGCAAAGCTTTGCTGCATGGGTTTGAAGCTGGTGCAATAAACCTCGATCGGCCCCTGTTCGCGCGCATCTTCTTCGCTCAACCCTACCGTGCCCATCTCGGGCTGAGTGAAGATCGCCGTGGGGATCAGCTCGTGATCGGGTTTCGTGGGGGTGCCATTGAACACGGTGTCCACAAAGGCCATACCCTCGCGGATCGCCACCGGAGTCAGGTTGACCCGGTCGGTCACATCGCCCACCGCATAAACCGATGGCACCGCCGTCTGACCATAGTCATCCACCAGCACTTCGCCCTTGCGGCCCAGTTTGACGCCGGTTTCTTCCAGCCCGACGCCTTCGGTATTGGGGGCGCGGCCGGTGGCGAACATGACGTGATCAAACACCCGTTCATCGCCATTGGTCGCCTTGACCCAAATGCCGTGCCCGACCTTTTTCATCTCCAACACGTTGGTGCCAAGGTGAAGCTCGACCCCGTTCTGGATCATCTCTTCGGCCACCAATCCCCGCGCTTCGCCATCAAACCCGCGCAGGATCTGTGCACCGCGGTAATATTGCGTGGTCTTGACGCCCAGCCCGTTCATGATCCCGGCAAATTCACAGGCGATATAACCGCCCCCAACGATCAGGATATTCTGCGGCAGTTCCGGCAGGTGAAAAATCTCGTTGCTGGTGATGGCCAGCTCTTCGCCCGGAATGCCCGGTTTCACCGGACGCCCGCCCATGGCCAACAGGATATGTTTTGCCGTCTTGCGGGTGCCATCGGACAGTTCCACCGTGTGCGGGTCCACCAGACGCGCCCGCGCATCAAAGGTTTCAACGCCGTTGTTTTTCAGGATGTTGCGATACACCCCTTCCAGCCGATCCAGTTCGCCGGTCAGCTTGTCGTGGAACTGATCCCAGTTGAACCCGCCAGCATGGACGGTCCAGCCAAAGGCCCGCGCATCGTCCATGGCGGTCGAAAATTCGCTGGCGAACACCATGAGTTTCTTGGGCACGCAACCGCGAATGACACAGGTGCCACCATACCGGTCTTCTTCGGCCAGCGCCACCTTTGCCCCGGTTTGGGCGGCCACCCGTCCGGCGCGCACCCCCCCCGATCCGCCACCAATGACGAAAAGATCATAATCAAAGCTCATAAGCCGTGCCCCTTTGCCATGCCTGTCGTCGCAACGGTCATTCAATCCATCAGATCGGTGAACAGGTTGTCGCTTTCCACAAAATCCAGCCGGTCTTCTTCGACCGTGCCCGAATTTATGTCCCGCACTTCAACCCGGCCATCGCCATAACCGATCACCACTGCATCGCAAATATCAATGAACAGCCCGTTTTCAACCACCCCTGGCATCTGGTTGATCACCATGGACATCTGCCGGGCGTTGCCGATGCGATTAAGGTGCAGATCAAGAATGTGGTTCCCCTCATCCGTCACATAAGGCACGTTTCCATTCATCCGCAGCGTGGTGGACCGGCCCAGCACATCAAGGCTGATCAGGGTTTCTTCGATCAACGCCTTGGTGGTCTGCCATCCGAACGGGATCACCTCGACCGGCAGAGGGAAGGCCCCCAGCGTTTCCACCTCTTTGCCGATATCCGCGATCACCACCATTTGATCCGAGGCGGTCGCCACGATCTTTTCCTGTAACAGTGCGCCGCCGCCCCCCTTGATCAGGTTCAGTTCGCCGTCAAATTCGTCCGCGCCGTCAATGGTCAGGTCAAGCCACCTGGCCTCGTCCAGGCTGATCACTTCGATTCCCACATCCCGCGCCAATTCGGCGGTGCGGGTCGAGGTGGGGACGCCGCGGATCTTCAACCCTTCCTCGCGCACCAATTCGCCAAGACAGCGCACCAGCCACGCGGCCGTGCTACCGGTGCCCAGGCCCACGCGCATTCCGTCCTCGACGAAATCGGTCGCGCGCTTGGCGGCGACAAACTTGGCCTTGTCGATGGGTGACAGTTCCCCGGTCATGGCAGCGACTCCGTTGCTTTGACTGGGTTATAAGAAGAAAGCGCGTGAAGAGCGAGAGTGAAATCGGTGCAATTCGTCACTGTCTTTTGTTCCGCCTTATGTGCCGCGTGAGACGCGCGGTTGTTGCGACCGCCCTGCAATCCCGCATCAACCCCGCATCAATCCATTCCGTGTCGTATGGTCGCGCGTCAAATGCTGCACTTGCACAAGGCCCCTCTCCGCTCCATTCTGTTGCCATGGCACAAAAACGACTGACACGACAGGATTGGACCGATGCGGGGTTACAGGCCCTTGCCGACACGGGTCCCAGCGCGCTCAGGGCCGAGGCATTGGCCCGTGATATGGGCACAACAAAAGGGTCGTTCTACTGGCATTTCAGAGACCTGCCGGATTATCTCGCGGTGCTGATCGCCGAATGGGAAATGCGCGCGGCCGAAGAGATCGGCGCGGTATTGGAGAGTGACGAATCCCTCGCCACCCGCCTGTGCGCCTTTGCCCTTGGCGGGACAGAGCCGGTGGACATGGCGATGCGCGGCTGGGCCAGAACGGACAAAAATGCTGCGCGCGCAACATCAACCATCGACAAGCTGCGCATGGACGCGCTTCATGCGCTTCTGGCGGATGTGGGCATCACCAACCCTGACCTCGCCCGCGCCCTGCGCGCCGCCGGGATCGGAATGGGTGCATTGGCAGCGCAGGACAAAGCAGACAACCTGCAACCCATGGCCACCCTTGTGGATCTGGTTCTGGCACTTAGATAGGTATGATGACCCGGTATGCCGCGCTTGCGCTCTCTTTCCTTATGCTCCCCCTGATCACAGCCTGCATGGGCGATGAAACCGTGGGCCGCTATGGTGCTGCGGGCAGGGTCTGGCAGTTGACCGAACTGGACGGAGCGACCTTTACCTCCCGCGCGACGCTGACCTTTCCCGAACCGGGAAAAATCGCGGGTCAGGCACCGTGCAACCTCTATTTTGGCACCATGGCTGCGCCCTACCCGTGGTTCAGGGCCGAAAAGATCGGGGCAACCGCCATGGCCTGTTCCGAGTTGTCTCAAGAGACCGCATTCCTGCGCGCTCTGGAACAGATGACCCTGTCAGAAGTGTCCGGCGACAGGCTGATCCTGAGCAATGAGCAAGGGCGCGAGATGGTGTTTACTGCGGTGAAACCCGGCGTTTGAACCGGGCGACGAACCGGTCCCGCGCCTCGGGCAGAGGTTTATGGACCAATTCTCCAGCCAGCTTTTCGCGCAGGAAATGGCCTGTCACATCAAATGCTTGCGCCACATCCGCATCCGCGCCATTCCCCTTGCCAACCAATGCCGCAGGCAGGGGCAACAACCGGTTCACCCACTCGCCCGCCCCGGCGCGGGATACGGCGCGGCCCGTGCGGGGGGAAATGAACTCCAACCCTTCGCCCGTTCCGGTCACGGCACAGGTACCAAGGTCAAGCCCGAACCCCATCTCCTCCAACACCGCCAATTCCCACCTGAGATAGGCCAGCGGCCAAAGGTCATCCTGTCCCAGAAGGTCCAGCAATTGTTCGGTTTGCCGGTAAAGCCGCCCGTGAACTTCCCGTTCCGGCAGGCAAAACAGCAACATCGCCGCCACGGCGTTCAACCCGGCCAGCGACAGGCGCGACCCCATGACCGCCGCCGCGCGGGACCGCACGGGTTCAACCGTGAAACTGCCCAGATGTTCCTCGAGCCGCGCCCGCCAGCTCACGTCCAATTGCGCCCCGGGTTGCAGGATCGGGGCGATCTTGCGGCTTGTTCCCCCGCGCACCACGCCCGCGTGACGGCCATGGGTTTCGGTGAACATGTCGATGATGGCGCTGGTTTCCCCGTGGCGCCTTACCCCCAACAAAATGCCCTGTTCCCGCCACTCCATGGCGCGACCATAGGCCAAGTGTCAGCGCTTGACGATACCTTCGGCCACCCATTGGTCAAACCTGGCCAAAACGTGATCACAAAACGCGGTATCGTTGATATGGCACTCCAGTTCGGTGAGTGTCACATTGTCCGGGCACACCCTGCGCATTTCATCACAGAACGCGGCCAGCCCTTCGGCATCATGCAAATCGGCCCCCTCGCGGTCCCATTCGTTGCACCCTTGTAACGGCAGGATAAATTCCACCGGTGCGGTGGCGGTGGCCAGTTGTCTGCCATGGGCCTGCGCGACCTCGCGCCGCTCTTCGGCATCCAGAACAACCGAAGTGAGCAGACGGTTATGGGCATGGGCCGGTTTATCGGCAAAACGCGGCGGCAGGGGGTGCCATCCGACAAGATCGACAAGGTCATAACAGCCCGGTGCCACCAGTTGCGGCACCCCGGCCCGGCCCGCATTGGTCAACCGGTCCGCACCCGCCGTCAATCCCGATCCCATGATGTGGTTGCCCAATTCCTGTGTCGCGAAATCAAGCACGCAGGCAAACGCGCCTTCGGCCGCCAACCCTTCGAATGCGCGCCCGCCCATGCCGGTGGCATGGAACACGGCCACTTCGAAGCCGCGCGCCTCTAACGCCGGTTTCAACGTCACCATGTAGCGTAAAACGGTTTTTCCAAAAGAGGTCATGCCAATCAACGGTTTGTCCCCTTTGGATTTTTCCACGGCCCGCGCCGCGCCCAATACCGCGCCCGCCGCCTGGCTGAGCGAGGATTTACAAACCGAGTTCAACCCATAAAGCCCCCCGGCCCACAGGATCATCTGGATATCCGGTGCCAGACGCTCGGGCGGCAACAGGGCGGAAAAAGATACGGTCGAGACGACGTATTTCGGCACCCCCAGGGGCAGCGCGGCACAGACATCCAGCGCCACATCGGTGCCCATGGTCCCGCCCAGCACGATCACCCCGTCAATCCGGCCCTCACGATACAGCCGCAGGGCAAGCGCCGAGGCCCCGGCGGCCATGATCTGCATGGCCCTGTTTTCGTCACCGCTGTCGATGGCAGCCCTGATGGACGACCCGCCCTCTTGGGCGACGTCATGTTTGGAATAGTCGCACGGGGCGGACGGATCGCCCAAGACGCTGATATCCATGGACAAAACATTGCCGCCCTGCCCGGTGATGCAATCGGACAGGTATCCCAGTTCGTCGTCCTTGGTGTCATAGGTGCCCACGACCAGAATCGTTTTGTCGGTCATTATCTCTCTTCCTTGTCCATATAATCGCGCGCCAGTTTCAGCGCGGTATCGAGTGCCCGTTCCGACCGCACGCCCGCCCCCGGTTCGCCGAGCCGGTCGATGATCCACCCCGGATAGGTCAGGGCGCGCAGCAGGATGAACAGGCGCAGGTTGTCCGGGTCCACCCGGCGGCGCACCCGGTATCCATCCAGCAACGCGGCCTGCAATTCGGGATAATCCGGCGCATCAAGATAGCGCATCAGGAACGTGGCCAATTCGAAATCCCGAAATCCAAACCCGCCGTCGTCAAAGTCGATAAAGGTCAGCCGGGTGCCATCCCAAAGCATGTTTTCAGAGAGAAGGTCGGCATGGATCAGCCCGTAATCCAACTGTGTCTCGACCCTTGCCAGCGCGGCATCCGCGCGCTCTCGGACCGTGATCAACAGCGCCCTGTCCTCTGCCGACAGGTGCGGGTGATCCCAGAACCGCCCCCAAAGCGGGTGCTCGCCCAGCAATCCGGCCCGGTCCCAGGAAGGGCGGGTGAAACTCCCGGGGCGCTTCCATTCATCGCTCAACCGATGCAGGACCGCCATCTGCGCCCCCAGCATACGGCAAAATTCCAACCTGTTTTCAATGCCTTGCAACTGCCCCGCCTTGCCCAACGGGGCCCCGGAGGCCCAGCACAGAAGGTCAACCAGAACGCCCTCCACCTCGACGCTCAACGCGTGGGAAGTGGTTTTCAATGGCGCTGGCACACTCAACCCTCCGCGCGCCAGCACACCCATCCATTCCAGCTCGGAGGTCAGCTCGGCCCGGGTCCGATACCCCATGCGATGCAGGCGCAGGGCATAGCTGTCCGGCCCGTCGGTGACGCGATAGACCGTGTTTTCCCGCCGGGCCACCAACTCCAGCGGTCGCCCCCCCAGCCCCCAGAACTGAACCGCCTTGCGGGCAATCGATTCGCTCATGCCAAAGGCACCTCGCCCAAGGCCTGATCCACGGCGTCCAGCATCCGGTCGGCATCTGCTTGTGAAAACACCATAGGCGGGCGCATTTTCAACACGTTGTAATGCACACCGAGGAAATTCATCAAAACCCCCTTGTGACGCACCGCGTTGGCCACCGCTTTTGTGAACGCCGTCGCGGGGGTTTTGGCATCACGGTCCAGAACCAGCTCGGCCCCAAAGAACAGCCCCGACCCGCGCACATCACCGATACAGTCGTGGCGCGTGGCCAGATCGCGCAGGCCAGCGCGGGCATATTCGCCCACCACACGGGCGTTTTCCATCAACCCTTCGTCACGGATCACGTTCAATGTCGCCTGTGCGGCGGCCATGCTGACCGGGTTGCCGCCAAAGGTGTTGAAATATCGGAACGTATCGCGAAACGCTTCCATGGTGGCGCGGCTGGTCACAACCCCCGCCACCGGGTGGCCGTTGCCCATGGGTTTGCCCATCGTCACGATATCGGGCAGAAACCCTGCTTTTTCATGGCCCCAGAAATGGCTGCCAAGGCGACCAAACCCGGGCTGGACCTCGTCCGCGATGATCACCCCCCCGGCGGCGCGCACAGCGGCGATCGCACCATCCAGCCAGCCGGACGGCAGGTCCGGGAAGCCTTCATTGGCGAAATAGGGACAGATGATCAGCGCAGAAAGCCCATGCCCCCGATCGGCCAGTTCGGCAATGGCGCGTTCGACACTGGCGGTAAACTCTTCGGCGCTTACCGGCCGATAGCTGTCCGGCGCGGGCACGAAGGCCACGTTGTCCCACCGATCCGGCGGCGGGTTGGTACAGGACAGTTGCGACACCGCCATGGTATTGCCGTGATAGGTGTGATCGGTGGCAATCACCCCCTTTTGCCCGGTCACCGCCCGCGCCATGCGCAGCGCGATATCATTCGCTTCCGACCCGGTACATGTGAACATCATCGCGTTCAGCGGGTCGGCGAAGGTGCTGGTCAGATCCTCGGCATAATCGACAATCCCGTCATGCAGATACCGGGTGTGGGTGTTGAGCGTCGCCGCCTGGGTCGCTATCGCCTCGACCACCCTGGGGTGGCAGTGACCCACATGCGGCACGTTGTTGTAACAATCGAGGTACTCGCGCCCCTCCACATCCCACAGTTTTGTCCCCGCCCCACGCACCAGATGCACGGGGTCCTCGTAAAACGTGGTTAACTGCGGCCCCAGAAGGCGCTCGCGGCGGTCAAGAAGGGAGTCGCTCATAGCTGAATCCATGCGGTTTTCAAATCGAGGTACTTATCAATGGCATGGAGCGATTTGTCATGTCCATTGCCCGATTGTTTCACCCCCCCCAGCGGCACGGTGTTGTCCGATCCGCCATAGGTGTTCACATGCACGATCCCGGCCCGGATGCCCTGTACCATCTTGTGGGCGCGAGACAGGTTGCCCGTCCACACCCCGGCAGCGAGACCGTAATCGGTGGCATTGGCCAGCGCAATCGCCTCTTCCTCGGTGTCAAAGGCGGTAACGGCCAGCACGGGGCCAAACACCTCTTCGCGGAACACCCGGTGGTCGGATTTCACCCCGGTCAGCACGGTCGGCTCCATGTAATAGCCGCCCGTTTCCTCCAGAATACGCCCCCCGCCCAGCGCGATATCCGCGCCCTGCGCCGTGGCGTCGGTGACAAAGCCAAGGTTGCCCTCAAGCTGCGGGATCGAGTTCACCGCGCCGATCTGGCTGTTCAAATCCAGCGGGTCGCCCACGGTCAGCCTTTGCGCCTGTTCGGACAGGGCGGCGACAAAGTCATCATGGATCGCGCGTTCCACCAACAAACGGCTTGCGGCCACACAGACCTGTCCCGAATTGCGGAAAATACCGTTGGCCGACACGGCGGCGGCCTTGAGCAGATCAGGCGTATCGGCAAACACCACGTTGGGCGACTTGCCGCCAAGCTCAAGGTAGACTCTCTTCAGGTTCGAGCGCGCCGAGTATTCCAACAAACGCCGCCCCACGCCGCCCGAACCGGTGAAGACCAGAACATCCACATCCATGGACAGCGCCAATGCCTCGCCCGCAACCGACCCCTGCCCGGTCACTACGTTGAACACCCCGTCAGGCAACCCGGATTCGGAACAGATTTCCGCGAGTCTGAGCAAGGACAAAGATGCCGTCTCCGCCGGTTTCAACACCACCGAATTGCCGGTGGCGAGGGCCGGTGCCAGTTTCCACGCCCCGATCATCAGCGGGAAATTCCATGGCACGATCGCACCGACCACCCCCACCGGGACGTGATGAACCAAGCCCAGAACATCCGGTGCGGTGGGGGCCACTTCGCCGTAAATCTTGTCCACCGCCTCGGCGTAATAGCGGAAGGTGCCCGCCGCCGATCCGGCCTCGGCCTTGAGCGCCATATTGAATTCCGTGCCATTGTCGCGCACGCCCAACACGGTCAGCTCAACCGCGTATTTTTCAATCAGATCCGCAATCCTGTGCAGCACCTTCTTGCGCGCGACCGGGGTCATGCCCGACCACCGCCCATCCTCGAACGCGGTACGCGCCGCCGCCACCGCCCGATCCACATCCGCCGGGCTGGCGCGTTCAAGCGTGGTCAGTACCTGTCCGTCGATCGGGGAGTGTGCGCTGAGCGTTTCCCCCGTACCGTCTTGCCACGTTCCGTCAATAAATAGCTTCTGCGGCGGAACAGTTTCTGTGCGAAGTTCGTCGATCTGTGCTTGGCTGACCATTTTTCTTCCTTGATGGCGCGTCGTTCCGCCAACACGTGACGGACATGGATGAAAAGAACCGCGATGATCATCAGGCAAAGGATCACCGCAATCGGACGGATGGTGGCAGTGTCACCACGCCCGTCCATGAAGAAATCCATGGGGCTTTTTACCCGCGCCATACCGGCGCGCAGCTTGACCTCCATGATCCCGCCCAGAACCATACCCAACACGATGGGCACAGCAGGCAGGTTAAGACGTTTCAAAACAAACCCGAACACCCCGAAACAGGCGACAATCAGGCAATCGGTGAAGGAATTGCGCAGCGAATAGACACCGACAAAGGACAGGGTCAGGATCGCCACCCCAAGGAACCGGTTGGGGATTTTCACCACCTTGATCAACTGGTTGGTCGCGGTAAGCAGGAAAATCAGCACCAGAATGTTCAGGATCAGCAACGCAAGGTAAAGTGCCACAACAAAGGGCATGTCATTCTGAAACAACTGCGGCCCCGGCACCACGTTATGCACGTAAAACACCGACAGCATCATCGCCGTCAGCGCCTCGCCCGGAATGCCCAGCGCCAGAAGGGGCACCATGGCGGCGGCGGGCACCGCGTTATTGGCGGTTTCGGCGGCGATCAACCCTTCGGACGATCCGTGGCCAAAATCCTGAGGCCGTCTGGACGAGCGTTGCGCATAGGTATAGCTCAGGAACTGTGCGGTGAATTCACCCACGCCGGGGATCATCCCCATGACCACGCCCAGACTGGCCGACACGCCCGCAATACGCGGATGCCGCGACAGTTCGCGCAGGCCCTGAAACAACCCGCCGCGCAGACGGGTCAGCCGCACCTTTTCATCCTCGCCCTGCAACAGGAAAATCGCCTGGGAAATCGCGAAAAGGCCAAGCACGACAACAATCAGGTCCACGCCCCCCGAAAGCCAGCTTTGATCGAATGTATAGCGTTTGGAATACTTGACCGGCTCCAGCCCCACGGTGTTGAGAAAAATCCCGAAACAGGCCAGCGCCCCGGCAATCAACGCATGGCCCCTGTGGGCGATCACGACCAGGATCAGCCCCAACAAAGCGGCCAGAAAAATTTCGCGACTGCCAAACATCGGCGCAATCCGCGCCAACACGGGCGCAAACAGGATCAAACAGATCACGCTGAAAATCCCGCCAAAGAACGACGCGGAATAGGCCAGCGACAGAGCCCGCCGCGCCTCGCCCCGCGCGGTCATCGGGTAGCCGTCATAGGTGGTCAGCGCGTTGACCGCGGTGCCCGGCGTGTTGATCAGAATGGCCGGGATCGCGCCGCCATACATGGAACTGCCGTAGATCCCCAACAATACGGTCAGGCCAACAATCGGGTCCATGGAAAAGGTGGCAGGCAACAGAATGGCAATCGCCACCGCTGGCCCCACACCGGGAATCGCCCCGATCAGAACACCGCCCATCGACCCCACAAGCAGGGCAAGGATTACGTCCCATCGGGCCAGGATCTGGATCGATTCCGCAAGAAGCTCCATGATAATAACCCTTTAGAAATTCAGGATGAAGAAACTGCGCAACGCGCCGGGAAGGTATTCGTAAACCGCGCCGCCGGGGATTTTCACCTGCAAGAACGACTTGAAGACCACCACCACAGCCACGGCGAACATGCCACCGGCCCATAACAGGACGCGATCGCGATAGCCGATGCGCCACAACAGCAAGGGCACGAACACCACCGTGGTGGGAAGATACCCCAGAATGGGCACGATGATCACATAGCCCAGGAACCACAGCACATATTCGATGGCAAAGAACCACCGGCGCCATTCCACCAGATCATTGCGGTTGAACCTGCGCACCGGCAGGCGCCACAGATGCAGCCCGGCAAACAGCACCATGCCCCCCACGGCCACAGTGGGCCAAAACCTCGGCTGGGCGAAAAACCTGGTCTTCTTTACCCACTTGGTTTCCGCACCGAGTTGCGAAAGCAGGAACAGCGAGGCCACGATGAAAACCAGCGCAAACAACAGATGTCCGCGCAAGGGGCCTTTGAACCGGCGTTGTTCGGGGGTGCTCATTATCCGCGTTCCCAGAGTTGGATGGGCAAAAAAAGGCCGGGCGAAATCTTCCGCCCGGCCCGTGTGTCGGGGGTTATTCCAGCAATCCGCCGATCACACCCATGGTTTCGATGTTCTTGGCCACGCGGGCGGCCGACTCATCGGCACCCTGCCAATAGACCAGCGCACCGGTGTCCTTGGCGATCTGCTGGGCGCGGTCGCTCATCACGGTTTTGCTGGCCACGGCGGCGATTTTTTCACGTACATCCGCCGGGGTGTCCCTGGTCACGAACAACCCGTTCCACAGCGCGATATTCAGGCTGGGATCGACCTCCCCCGCCGTGGGGGCATCGGGAACCAGCGCGATCCGCTCATCCGTGATCGACACCAGCACCTTGACCTCATCAAGACAGGGCAGAACCAGTTGCAGCGTGGTGTTGATCACATCCGCATCGCCCGAGGCCAGCGTGTTGCAATCCAGCGCGTCAAACGCGGCGTCGCTGCCCCATTCGAACCCCTTTTTCACGGCCAGCGCCTTGGTCACTTTCGTTGGGGTCAGCGGGTCACCGAAATGGCCCAGCGCCACGTCGTGATCCCTGGCATAGGCGGCCAGTTCGTCCATCGACGCATAGGGCGCATCGGCCTTGGTTGCGATGACAAAAGGATAGGTCAGGAAAATCCCGATGGGATCGAATTTCGCCGGAGTCAATTCGTCAATCCCGATCTCATGGCCCACAACCGGCACACCGATCACGAAGCTGCCCACGGTATAGCCATCCGCCGGAGCGGTCGCGACTTCGATTGCACCAGGGAACGGGCCACCGCCGCCGCCGGGCTTGTTCACCACCGCCGCGGGTACGCCGTATTCTTTCTGAAAGTCTTCGGCGATCATGCGGGTCAGCACATCCTCCAGATCACCCGGAGGCCACGGCACGATGAAGTTCACCGGCTTTTCCGGGTATTCTGCCACAGCGGCTCCGCCAAACGCGGCCATAGCCAAAGCGAGCGCGCCGCCCAAAAGCGTATTTGCTTTCATGATTTCTGTTCTCCCTGTTGCGAACTGACTGTCGGTTCATTATTCAAACCATTGGTTCTAAAACAGATTGACAGACCGGCTTCAACTCTGTCAACACTTTTAACACGTGAACTAAACCGAGCCCCTCCACGATCGGGCACAGCCGCGAGAAAGAGACCTGAAACCGCCATGGGAACCGTTACCAAAGCCTTGTCTTTGCTCAGGTATTTCAACCGCGCACACCCTTTGATCGGGCTCAGCGAACTGGCTCGGCTATCCGGGATGAACAAGGCGACGGTACACCGGATGATGACGGAACTTCAGGCGGAAGGATTCGTTGAACAGGCCGGGACCGGTCGCGAATATCGCCTTGGCCCCGCCTTTTTACGCCTCGCTGCCCTGCGGGAGGCGGCCGTGCCCACACGCGATCTGGCCCATGATGTGCTTGCGGATCTGTCAGCGGCGACCCAGGAGACCACCCATGTTTCGCTTCTGTCGGGCGATCAGTTGACGATCATTTCCTATGCCTATTCCCCGGTACACGGTACGCGCGTCACCATGGAAGACGCCGAAACCCTGTCGCTCCATGCCACCAGTTCGGGTCTGGCCGTGCTGGCCTTTTCGTCGCCCGAGTTCAGCGACCGGATCCTGTCGCGCCCGCTGGAAAAACGCACCCCGCAGACCGAAACCAACCCGGATGTCATCCGCACCCGGATGGCAGACAGCAGGGCGCGCGGCTTTTCGGAATCCATAGGTGGGTTTGAAAAAGACGTCCATTCCCACGCCGCCCCCCTGTTTGATGCCAGACAACAGGTGATCGGCGCCATGGCCGTGGCCGCCCCCACCGCCCGCATGGACGACGCGCGCAAGACCAACATCCGAACCGAACTTCGCCGCCACGCCATCCGGCTGACCCGCGCGATGGGTGGCTTTCTTCCCGACGGATTCGAACGCACCGATCCCGCCTGACACCTCATATTGAAAGGGTAAACCCGTGAAAGACAGCAACTTCCTGAAAGAGAAAAACGCCCGCTCCCTGTGGCACCCCATGGCCCACCCGGCAGACAGCCTTGCCAACCCGCCCACCATCGTGACCGGCGCGGCGGGTGTAACAATCACCGATGTGGACGGGCACGAGGCGGTGGACGGCGTCGGCGGCCTCTGGAATGTCAATCTTGGCTTTTCCTGCCAGCCGGTAAAGGACGCGATTGCCGCGCAACTGGACCAACTGCCCTATTACTCCACCTTTCGCGGCACCACCAATGACGCGGTGATCGAGCTCTCTGAAGAGCTGCGCGACTTCTTTGTCCCCGACGGGCTGACCCGCGCGTTTTACACCTCGGGCGGATCGGACAGCGTGGAAACCGCCCTGCGGCTGGCGCGCCAATACCACAAGGTGCGCGGCGAACCGGCGCGGACCAAGTTCCTGAGCCTTAAGAAAGGCTATCACGGCACCCATTTCGGCGGCGCGTCGGTGAATGGCAACGCCAATTTCCGTACCGCGTATGAACCGCTGCTGGCGGGCTGTTTCCACATCCCCGCGCCCTATACCTATCGCAACCCGTTCAACGAAACCGACCCCGAGCGGCTGGCGCAGCTGTGTCTTGCCGCGCTGGAGGATGAAATCGCGTTTCAGGGCGCAGGCACCATAGCCGCGATGATCATGGAACCGGTTTTGGGCGCAGGCGGCGTGATTCCCCCCCATGAAAGCTTCATGCCCGGGGTGCGCGACATCTGTGACCGCAACGGGATTCTGTTGATCGCGGACGAGGTGATCACCGCCTTTGGCCGCACCGGAAGCTGGTCCGGGTCGCGCCATTGGGGGGTTAAGCCCGACATGATGTGCACGGCCAAGGCGATCACCAACGGCTATTTCCCCTTTGGTGCCGTGATGATCGCCGACAAGGTGGTCGAGGTGTTTGAAAAAGACGAAACCGGCAAGGCCGCGATTGGCCACGGCTATACCTATTCCGGCCACCCGGTGGGCGCGGCGGCGGCGTTGGCCTGTCTGGCCGAAACCAAACGGTTGAACGTGCATGAAAACGCCGCGGCGCGCGGGGCCGAGCTTTTTGCCGGGCTACAGGCGCTCCGGGAAAAACACGTGCTGATCGGCGATGTGCGCGGCGGCCACGGGTTGATGTGCGCGTTGGAACTGGTGTCGGATCGCAGCACCAAGGCGGCGATTGACAAAGCCACCATCGGCACGGTTCAGGAGGTCGCCTATCAATCCGGCGCGATGGTGCGCGTGTCTGGCCCCAACGTGATCCTGTCGCCGCCGCTGGTTCTGACCTCGGAGGACGTGCAGACCATCCTTTCATCACTGGACGCCGGGTTGACAGCGGCGGCGGGGTGATCCCCGTCGGCGAGTCGGTCGGTGACCTGCGCAACCGTTTGAACAAATCGCGAAGGGCCGTGCCTGCAAAGCACACCCATCCCGGTCACAATTTGCTGAGCAACGCCGCCGTGGGCCAGGCATCCGCAGGCAGCCCCAGCTTCTTTTGCGCATCCTGCACCGCCGCACGGGTGCCCGCGCCCAGGATTCCGTCGATCTTGCCCACGTCATAGCCACGCTTGGCCAGTTTGCGTTGCAGGCGTTTCATCTGTTCGCCGTTCAACCCTTTTTCGGGCTTGCCGGCATTGAACACCGGCGCGCCTTCCAGACGATTGGCGAAATAAGCGGCGGTCAGAACATAAGTAAAGCTCTGATTCCATTCAAAATACACCCGGAAATTCGGATAGGCCAAAAACGCCGGTCCTTTGCGCCCCTGAGGCAGGATGATCGACGCGGGCAGGTCTTCCCGAACCTTGCCATGGCGCGGCTTTACGCCAAGCTTCAGCCAATCTCCGGCGGCCATCCGGGTATTCAACCCGGTCTTTGACCAATCCAGATTGCCGGGCACCTGCACCTCCTGCAACCACGGCTCACCCGGACGCCAGCCCAGGTGGCGCAGCATCTTGGCCCCGGACAGCAACGCATCCTGCGGCGAGTGTTTCAGACGCACCTTGCCGTCCCCGTCCCCGTCGACCCCGTTTTCAAGGATATCGCGCGGGAGCATCTGGACCATACCGATTTCGCCCGCCCATGCCCCTGTGGTGCGCGTCGGACTGAAATCTCCGCGCTCATACAATTCCAGGGCGGCAAAGACCTGTGGGCGGAACAGATGCGGGCGTCGGCAATCATGGGACAGCGTCACCAGCGCGTTCAGCGTGTTGAAATCCCCCTGAAACGCGCCGTAATCGGTTTCAAATGCCCAAAACGCCAACAGGACACCGCGCGACACCCCGTAATCGCGCTCCATCCGGGCGAATGTACTGGCATAGGTTTTGGCCTTGGACCGCCCGGTATTGATCCGGCTCTGGCTGATCAAACGGCGCGAAAAGCTGGTGAAATCCAACTGGAACACACCCTGTTTGCGGTCTGCGGCCAAAACCTTGCCGTCTTTGCGCACATTGGCGAAAAACTTGTCCACGGTGCCGCGTGCATGGCCTCTGGATATGGCCTCTTTCTTCATCTGGTCCACAAAACCGTTGAAGGTGCCGCCACACGGGGTCCGGGCCGCTGCCGTCCCTGCCATCAGCCCCGCGGCCAACGCCGCGCCGATAATTTTCCGCATTCTCAATCCTTTCGGTTCAACTCAGCCAAGACCACTCAGCCAAAACAACAAGGCCACGCCAAGAAGCCCGGCCCAGCCGCGCCACAGTGCGGCACAGGCCGCTTCAATCTCGCTGGCCCCAATGTTGCGCGTCCCGCTGCCATTCACAAACGGAAACTCCTTCAACTTGCCGTCATATGACCGAGGGCCAGCAAGGGCAACGCCAAGGCCGCGCGCCATGGCCGCTTCGGGCCAACCGGCATTGGGCGACCGGTGTTTGCGGGCGTCCACCGCGATCTCGCGCCAGTGTCCCACCCCGTGTGTCACGGCCAGCAGGATCGCGGACAGGCGCGCAGGCACAAGGTTCAACAGATCATCGAACCGCGCCGCCGCCCAGCCAAACTGTTCATATTTTTCCGTGCGATAGCCAATCATGCTGTCGGCGGTGTTGGTGATCTTGTAAATCAACAGCCCGGGCAATCCACCAAGCAGGAACCAGAAGGCCGGCGCGACCACCCCGTCGCTGAAATTCTCGGCCGCGCTTTCGATGGCACCACGCGCCACGGCCGCTTCGTCCATTTGCCCGGTGTCACGGCCAACGATCATCGCCACCGCGCGGCGCCCTTCGCCCAGTGACAGGCGCAGCCCCCGGGCCACTGCCCGCACGTGTTCAACAAGCGAGCGTTGCGCCAACAGGATCGCCGCCACAACCACTTCGACCGGCCAGCCTAGACAGGCCAGAGCATGACCAATCCCCCCCGCCCCAAGCAGCAAAAGCACCAGCGCCACGATGCCCCGCACGCGGCGGGACGGACCATGGTTCAACCGCGCATCCATCCATGCCACGGCGCGGCCCATCACCACCGCCGGATGCGGGACCCGGTCCCACAAAAGACGCGGCTCACCCAGAGCCGCGTCCAACAGAAGGGCCAGAAACAGGGTCACCCGATGGCCTCCACCCGCTCCCACCCCCCCGGGGCGGGAAGACCAAGGCGCACCCACCGCTCGGAATAGGGAAAAATACGGGTCCAGATATGGGCCTGCGCCATCCGCGCCTGCCACGCCGTGGCACTGTCCACGTCATAAAGCCGGAACAGGTCGGTGCCGCCGACCACGCCCGCCCCGGCCCGTGTCATGATCCGGTCCAGCCGCGCGGCATCTTGCGCCAGACGCGCCCGTGTGTCGCAGGCCCATTGCGTGTCGGACAGGGCGCGCGTGCCGATTTCCAGCGCCGGACCGGCAACCGGCCACGGACCCAGCATCGCCCGGAGCTGGTCGATCAACGCCGGATCCCCGATCGCAAAGCCAAGCCGAAGCCCGGCCAGCCCCCAGAATTTCCCGAAGCTTTTCAGCACCACCACGCCGGGCCGATCGGCCAGCGCGATCAGGCTTTGATCCGGTGCGATGTCACAAAAGCTTTCGTCGATGATCAACAGGTCATGACCGCTCTGCGGTTCCCAATCGGGTTCCCAATACTCTCCCGTCGGGTTATTGGGATGAACAACCACCCGCACGCCTGCCTCCTTGGACAGGGCCCAACCCGCCGCCTGAAACGCCGCCCGGTGTTCGTTATAGGTGGGGTGGTCGATCCTGACCCGTCCCCCCCCGGACAGGCGCGGCATGTTCGCAATCAACGCCGACGCCCCCGGCGCAGCCAGAACCGCCGCCCCTTCGGGCACGTTCCAGAACCCGCGCGCGGCGGCGATCAACGCCTCCTGCGCCGTATGGTCCGGCAGGGTGGCCCATCCGCGCGCCGACACCTCGCCCACCGGGTAAGGCACCGGGTTGATCCCGGTGGACAGGTCGATCCATTCCGACCATACGCCTCCGTATTGCGCCGCCGCCGCGTCGACCCCTCCGCCATGATCACGCGGGGGGATCATTCTTCGGGCACCGGCTGGTGGCGGGTAACGAAATGGCCCTTGACCCCCTGTGGCCATTCCCGGAACGGAACCTGCCCGGTTTCACTTGCCGCATGTTTGACCGCGTATTCGACAATCGCCTCGGCGGCCTCGGCATCCGGTTCGAAATCTCCCAAAGTATAGGCCAGCTTGCCGGTGGCCTGAATCGCCACGTTGCAGCCGCGTTTGCACCCCATCATGCAACTGACCCGCCGGGTTTTCACCCCAGCACTGACCGCAACGCCTTCGATCAACCCGGCCAGATGTTCGCCATCCGTTTCGCTTGCGGTTTCGGCGTCCCATCCGTCCCGCTTGCAGGTCTCACATACCGTGATCCATGTCGACATGTCGCGCTCCTGTATCTTTGCTGTCCCGTACCTTGCGCATTGCCCCACGATCAAGCAGATTTACGCGGAAGGCTGATAAAGTTCTTGGAATAACGGACCGCTGGCTCCTAAGTAGGGATAATACACAAAATTCTCTGAAAATGAGTAAAATCACCATCTTAAGGTGTATCGAGGGCCAGCATGAAGGCATTAATTGTGGAGAGCAACGTCGAACTCGGGAGGCTCTGGAAAAAGCATCTCCTGCGGCAAAACATTCACGCCCGGCTTTGCGGCGGGCAAACCGAAGCGGTCGCCCTGTTGCAGGAGGAAGAGTTTCAGATCCTGGTGATCGACCTCGTGCTGAACGAAGGCAGCGCGCTCGCCATTGCGGATTTCGCCAGCTATCGCCAACCGGACGCGCGGGTGATCTTTGTCACCAACACCACCTTCTTTTCCGATGGCTCGATTTTTCAACACAGCCCAAATGCCTGTGCCTTTCTGCAAACCGATGCCCCGCCGGAAGATCTGGCCGTGATGGTCGCCCATTACGGCGGCGTTTCGGCCCCGAACTGACGCGCGCTTGGCCAGTTTTCGCGATTGACGCTATCGCGCACCCGCTTTGGGCCACTCCCGACCGGGCGCGCCCCTGCCCTGCGGCGGGGCGCATGTCGTAAAGCCTGCCTTGGGCGGCGTAATGGGAATTGCGCCCGCGCCCGGCGCGCCCTATACCCTGTGAACCACGCCCTAAAGGGCCGGAAGGAAGTGCCGTGCGGTGATCGACCCAAACCGGGAATCATGTGGCGGCGTTGTCGGCGGAGGTACGGAACCCTTCGGGTTTTCGACCCCCACTTTCCGCGCACGACGGGTCCGACCGACAGCTGGAGAGCAGACATCATGCGCCTTTCACTTACGCTTATTTCCATCCTGACGGCCCCCGCCGCCCCCGCCGCCCAGGCCCATTCCGGTGCCCATAGCCCGCATTCCGGCACCGGGCTTTGGCCCGGCCTTGCCGTTCTGGCGCGGACCCCGGGCCCTGGCCTATGGCAAGGCCGCCGCGCGGGCCGTGCAAAAGGAGCGTCCTCATGAAGGAGTCCGACACCCGCAAAATCGGCGTGATGATCTGTGGCCATGGCTCGCGCAGTCAGGCGGCGGTGGATGAATTCAGCGTGCTGGCCGAAAAGCTGCCCGCGCTGCTGCCCGAAAACTGGCCCTGTGAATATGGCTATCTCGAATTTGCCAATCCGGTGATCCGTGACGGGCTGGACAAGCTGCGCCATGCGGGGTGCGACCATATCGTCGCCGTGCCGGGCATGTTGTTCGCGGCCATGCATACCAAGAATGACATTCCCACCGTGCTCAACACCTATGCTGCCAAACACGGCATCACCGTGTCTTATGGCCGTGAACTGGGCGTGGACCCGAAAATGATCGCCGCCGCCGGCGCGCGTATTTCGGAAGCAATGGTCAAGGCGGATGCCGAACACGGTGCCGTGGCCACGGAAGACACCTGTCTCGTGGTCATCGGACGCGGCGCTTCGGACCCCGACGCCAACGGCAACGTGGCCAAGGTGGCGCGGCTGTTACAGGAAGGTCTGGGCTTTGGCTGGCTTGAAATCGGCTATTCCGGCGTTACCTTCCCGCTGGTTGAACCCTGCCTGACCCATGCGGCGAAACTGGGGTACAAACGTATCCTCGTCTTCCCGTATTTCCTGTTCACCGGCATCCTGATCGACCGGATCTATGGCTTTACCGACAAGGTGGCGGCGCAAAACCCCGACATCCAATTCGTCAAGGCGGGCTACCTCAACGACCACGCCAAGGTGCTGGAAACCTTCGCCGAACGGGTGGTGGAACAGGTCGGTGCCATGCCGCCCCCCAATTGCGGCACCTGTGGCTATCGCACCCAGGTGCTTGCTCTCGAAGGCCAGGACGTCGTCGAAATCCCGGCCTCGGAACGCGCGGCGCACCCGGCCTTTGCCGACGTCCCCCCGCCCACCTGCGTGATGTGCAAATACCGGGCCGAAGTCCTTGGCTTTGAAAGCGAAGTAGGCAGTGTTCAGGAAAGCCACCACCACCACGTGGAAGGTCAGGGGGCCAACGCACCGGGCTCCAACGTGTCCGACTGCACGCTGTGCGACACGTTCTGCACCGGCGAATGCCGTCTGGACATGGATCACCATCATCACCACCATCATGGGCATGATCACGATCACGGGCACCACCATGGGCACGGGCACCACCACCATGCCCAATACCCCCATGCCAAACACCCCCATGGCCCGGAAAGCACGCGGTCACACAAACACTGACCCGCATATCATCTGACCCCAAATATCCAAAGGTGTGGGGCTGTCCCCACTCCCCACCCCACCTCTTGTTGCAAAGGCCCACGATCTTGCGCCCCTACGAAAAGAACCCCGCCGCCATCTATGCCGAAAGCTTCGCCACCGTGCGGCACGAGGCCCGGCTCGACCGGTTTCCACCGGGGCTGGACCGCATGGCCATCCGCCTGATCCACGCCTGTGGCATGGTGGAAATCGCCGACCGGCTGGCATTCAGCCAAACGGCCTATGACGCGGGCCACAGCGCACTTGCAAAGGGTGCGCCGATCCTTTGCGACTGTGAAATGGTCGGCGCGGGGATCATCCGCCGCTACCTGCCCGCCGGGAATGAGGTCATCGTCACCCTCAACGATCCCCGAACCCCCGCCCTCGCCGCCGGCATCGGCAACACCCGTTCAGCGGCGGCGGTAGAGCTCTGGACCGATCACCTTGACGGGGCGGTGGTCGCCATCGGCAACGCCCCCACGGCCCTGTTCCACCTGTTGGAACTGATGGATCAGGGCGCGCCCAAACCCGCCGTCATCCTCGGCTTTCCCGTCGGCTTTGTCGGCGCGGCAGAGTCCAAGGCCGAACTGGCCGCCAACCCGCGCGGCTGTGATTTCGTCGCCCTGCGCGGACGGCGCGGCGGCTCGGCCATCGCCTCGGCCGCCGTGAACGCCCTCGCCGCGGGCCTGCCGGAAGAAACCGCGCGCCCCGACCGCAAGGGAGGAGAGAGCGCATGACCAAACCCTGGCTCCATATCGTCGGCATTGGCGAAGACGGGCTCGACGGGCTCACCCCCGCCACCCGTGCCGTGGTTCAGGCGGCCGAGGTCATCGTCGGTGGCGACCGCCACCACGCCCTTGCCGATAATCCGGCCATGAACCCCGATGCAAAACGCGTGGCGTGGCCCTCCCCCTTTGACGCGCTGATCACCACGTTGAACGGGTTCAGAGGCAAACGCGTCGTCGTGCTCGCCACCGGCGACCCACTGTGGTTCTCGGTCGGCGCGCGTATCGGGCGTTCCATCCCCCCGAACGAAATCATCTACCACCCGCAAGTGTCTGCCTTCCAACTGGCCAGCACCCGCATGGGCTGGTCCATGGCCGACCTTGAAACCCTCACCGTGCATGGCCGCCCGGTGGAACAGATGATCGCCTTCATCCAACCGGATGCGCGGCTCCTGATCCTGACCACCGGCTCAGACACACCGGGCCAGATCGCGCGCTTTCTCACCGAACGTGGCTTTGGCCAATCAAAGCTGACCGTTCTGGCCGCCATGGGCGGCGAAGACGAACAGCGGTTCGACGGTATCGCCGCCGACTGGGCGCACGATGTCCCGGCCTTCAACACCCTCGCCGTGGACTGTATCGCCGCCCCGAACGCGGCCCTCCTGCCCCGTGTTCCCGGCCTGTCGGATGATCTGTTCCAACATGACGGCACCATGACCAAACAAGAGGTGCGCGCGGTCACGCTGGCCAAGCTGATGCCGATGCGCGGGGCCCTGCTCTGGGATATCGGCACCGGCTGTGGCTCCATCGCCGTGGAATGGATGCGCGGCGCGCGTTATGCCCGCGCCATTGGCATCGAACCGCGTGCGGACCGCCGCGCGCTGGCGGCGGCAAATGCGCTGGCCCTTGGTGTGCCCCGCCTCGAGCTTGTCGACGGCACGGTGCCCGCGGCGCTTGAGCCGCTGGACGCCCCGGATGCGATCTTCATCGGCGGCGGGCTTACCCGCGACACCGTCGCCGCCGCCTGGGCCGCCCTGCGCCCTCTGGGCCGTATGGTCGCCAATGCCGTGACCCTGGAATCCGAGGCTCTGCTGTCGGAGCTGCACAAGGAAATGGGCGGCGAACTGGTTAAACTCTCAGTCGCCCGCGCCCGGCCCATCGGCCCAACCCCGGGCAAACACACCACGTGGCACCCGCTGCGCCCCGTCACCCAATGGAGCCTGATCAAACGATGACCACTGGCACCCTGAAAAACGACCCCACGCGCCCCCCGCCAAGCCCGGCCAAAGGCACCCTCTTCGGCGTCGGACTCGGCCCCGGCGATCCCGACCTGATGACCCTGCGGGCGCATCGGCTGATTTCGAACGCATCAACCGTTGCCTATCCCGCGCTGGTGGGCGGGGACAGCTTTGCCCGCTCCATCGCCGCCGACGCGATCCCGACCAACGCCAAGGAGATTCTGATCGAGATCCCCATGACCCCGGAGCGCGCCCCGGCTCAGGCCGCCTATGACGCCGGTGCCGCCCATATCGCGGCGGCTCTGGACAAGGGCGAAAACGTCGTGGTGCTCTGCGAAGGCGACCCGTTCTTTTACGGCTCGTTCATGTATCTCTTCGCACGGCTGGCCGATAGCTATGACACCGAAATCATCCCCGGCGTGACCTCGCTCACCACCTGTGCCGCGCGCGCAGGCAAACCGCTGGCGGCGCGCAATGAACGGGTCACAATCCTGCCCGGCCCCCTGCCCGAAGCTGAATTGCGCACCCGCATCGAAGGTGCGGAAAGCGTGGCAATCATGAAGGTCGGTCGCCACCTGTCCAAAATCCGCAGCGTGATCGACTCGCTTGGCCTGACGGATCAGGCCACCTATGTGGAACGCGCCAGCCTGCCCGAAGAACAAATCCTGCCCCTCGCGCAAGCCCCCGAAAAAGCCCCCTATTTTTCCATGATCCTCCTGACCAAAGGTGCCGACCCATGGCTGTGACACCCTCGATTCCCCCCGTTGTCCTTGCTCTCTCCCGCTCGGGAGAAGCCACGGCCCACCGCATTGCCGCCACCCTTGGCGCGGCTGTTCATGGCCGCCAAGGCCGGGTGAACAAGGCCGATGCCTTTTTCCCCAATGCGCTCGACCACGCCCGCGACCTTTTTGCCGCCGGAACACCCATCATCGGGGTCTGCGCCAGCGGCATCCTGATCCGCGCGGTGGCCCCGATCCTGTCGGACAAAACCACCGAACCGCCCGTGGTTTCGGTCTCTGATGACGGCGGCGTCGTGGTGCCCCTGCTCGGCGGGCATCGCGGTGCCAACCGGCTGGCCAGCCAACTTGCCGATGCGCTTGACGCAACCGCGGCCGTGACCACCGCGGGGGATGTGGCCATGGGCGTCGCGCTGGACGAACCGCCGCTGGGGTATCGCCTCGCCAATCCCCAAGATGCCAGAACCGCCATGGCCGCGCTGCTGTCGGGCAAGGGTATCACCATCACCGGAAACAATATCTTTGATATCAAAGACACCGGCGGCGCGGTCGAACTGGTGACCAGCGAGACGCCCCGGCAAGGGGGCGAAGAGCGGCTTGTCTATCATCCGCAAACCTTTGCCCTGGGTCTGGGATGTGCCCGTGATGCGGACCCGGAGGAAATGTGGACCCTGGTCCGGAAAACCCTGACCGATCACAACATCGCCCCCGGCGCCATCGCCTGTGTCGCCTCCATTGACCTCAAGGCCGACGAACCGGCAATGAACGAAGTCGCCCGCCGCCTTGGTGTGCCCTTCCGGCTGTTCCCGGCGGATGTGCTTGACGCCCAGACCCCCAACCTCGCCAACCCCTCTGACGTGGTTTTCGCCGAGGTCGGCACCCACGGCGTGTCCGAAGCCGCCGCGCTGGCCATCGGCGGCACGCTGGCCGTAGAGAAACAAAAAACCGCCAACTGCACCTGCGCCCTGACCCGCGCCGACGCGCCGCTCACCGACCTCAAGGGCCGCGCCCGCGGTCGCCTGTCGGTCGTCGGCATTGGCCCGGGTCAGGCGGCGTGGCGCACGCCCGAAGTGTCCCGTCTTGTCGCCGAAGCCGAAGAACTGGTGGGGTATGGCCTCTATATCGACCTGCTTGGCCCCCTGGCCGCAGGTAAAGACCGCTCTGATTTCCCGCTGGGCGGAGAAGAGGCGCGCTGTCGCTACGCACTTGAACAGGCGGCCAGGGGCAAGAACGTCGCGCTGGTCTGTTCGGGGGATGCGGGCATTTATGCCATGGGCGCTCTGGTCTTTGAACTGCTCGACCGGGGCGTGGATGAACACGGTGTCTCCGACGCCGCGCACCGGGTTGAGGTTGTGTGCTCGCCCGGTGTTTCCGCCCTGCAAGGGGCCGCCGCGCGGGCCGGGGCTCCGCTGGGGCATGACTTCTGCACCATCTCGCTCTCGGACCTGCTGACCCCGCGCGACGACATCCTGCGCCGCCTGAAGGCCGCAGCCGAGGGTGATTTTGTCATCGCCTTCTACAACCCGGTTTCCAAAACCCGCCGCACCCTTCTGACCGAAGCGCGCGACATCCTATTGCAACACCGCCCCGCCGACACACCCGTCATGCTGGCCAGTTCGCTGGGTCGCCCGGAAGAACACCTGCGCTATCGCCGGCTGGATGAATTGGAAGTAGACGAAGTGGATATGCTGACTGTTGTGCTGATCGGGTCGTCCAACTCGCGCCTTGCGCAACTGGGCGAAGGTCCGCGCATGTTCACGCCACGCGGATATGCGCGCAAGATTGATGGCGATCTTGCCGAAGGGAAAGCACCAGAGGCTATGTCCGCTCAGATGAAAACAGGGAACATGCAATGACCGTATTCTTTATCGGAGCCGGACCGGGCGACCCGGAACTGTTGACACTCAAGGCCGCGCGGGTGATCGGGGAATGCCCGGTCTGTCTTTATGCCGGGTCTCTGGTGCCGGAACAGGTGGTGGCCTGCGCGCCCAGGGATGCGCGTGTCTTGGACACCGCCCCCATGACGCTGGACGATACCCATGCAGAGATCGTCAAAGCCCATGAGAACGGCCAGAACGTAGCCCGCGTCCATTCCGGCGACCCCTCGCTTTACGGCGCGATTGCCGAACAAATCCGGCGGCTGCGCGCGGACGGGATCGACTATGAAATCATCCCCGGGGTGCCCGCCTATGCGGCCGCGGCGGCGGCGATTGGTCAGGAACTGACCATCCCCGAAATTGCCCAGTCCATCGTGCTGACCCGCATGTCCATGCAATCCACCTCGATGCCCGCCGGGGAAACGCTGGAAAACTTCGGCCGGACCGGGGCGACGCTGGCCATTCACCTGGCCGTGCGCAACATGCGCGAAATCGAACGCCAGCTGACCCCGCATTACGGGTCCGATTGTCCCGTGGTCGTGGCCTATCGCGTTGGCTGGCCCGACCAGATGATCATTCGCGGCACGCTGGCGGATATCCGCAAGAAGGTGAGGGCCGGGAAAATCACCCGCACCGCACTGATCCTTCTGGGTCCCGCGCTTTCAGAGGCGCGCGATTTCCGCGATTCGGCGCTCTATGATCCTGAAATTCCCCATGTTTTGCGTCCCGTCCTTGGGGTGGATCTGGTCGAAGACCACAACACCTAAAGCGTTCGACCTTTAACCTGAGACAGGGAAAAAGGCGAAGGCCGCGCAACATTTATGTGTTTCGCGCGTCCTGCCAACACCCCGTGAGTCAGGGTTTTGGCAGGACGCTTTGGGGTTTCTCGCCCATTTTTCCGGGGTCTCCCTTGTATTTCACGATGCCTGTGGCACTCTGGGGCTGCACGCCACTGGGAGGATGGACGATGCAGGATTACCTGCCCAAAGAATTGAGGGAGGCGCTGGAAGCCGCCCGAAAACAGGCTCTTCGCCGGTCCAATCGCCTGCGCATCCGTGTGGGGGATGACATCTTTCCGGTATTGAAACTCTGGGAAGGCGGCTTTGCGCTGGATGCGGGCAACGCGCCCTATCTGCGTGGCCTCGTCGATCTTTACGACGGCGCGCGTCACAAGATGCAATGCCTCGTCATCGCCTCGGACCGCGAAGGCGACGAAATGCGCTATGATTTCAAACGCGCCACCCCGGCACTGGACAGCGCGCCCTTGGATTTTGTCCGGGAAGAGGACGCCCCGGTCGCCAGCATCACCCGTCAAAGCGCAGTTGGCTGACACTTACCCCCCAAACGGAACGATCTTTTTAATCTCGGCCCATGGCGGTGTCCCTTGGTGGTCCGGGTTGCATGTCACACCCTGACCTTGCCACCTGCGCCCACCGCGACGCGCGCAAGCGCGGCGCAAAACCTGCGTGCCCCCCCTTGGGGGCACTCATTTGGATCACCGTTGGATCACCGGCTACTGCAAATCGGCAAATGCCTCCTGCATCCGCGCCACCGCCTGTTCGACCACGGAGCGCGGCGTCGCCAGGTTGAACCGCAGGAAGCTCTCCCCCCCCGCGCCGAAGGTCGGCCCATGGTTGACCGCGATCTTCGCCACCTTCTCCACCCGCCGGGTGAACTCTGCCATCTCCATGCCCGTACCGCTGAAATCCACCCAGGCCAGATAGGTCGATTGCAATGCCATCGACGCCAGCCCCGGAATGGCGTTGATGCCTTCGTCAAACAGCTTCCGGTTGCCATCAATATAGGCCACGACCGCGTCCACCCATTCCGCACCTTCCGGCGAATAGGCCGCTTCCGCCATGAACAACCCGAACGAATTGGGCGACATACCCAACCCCTGCATCCGCGCGTCGAACCGCGCCCGCAAGGCCGGGTCGGGGATGATCACGTTACCCAGATGTCCCCCCGCGATGTTAAAGGTCTTCGTGGTCGCGCTCATCATCACCAGCCGCTCCTCGATCCCTTCAATCAACGCCATGGGGGTATGCCTGGCACCGCCAAATACCAAATCATGGTGGATTTCGTCGGACACAAGGATCAGGTCGTGGCGCGTGGCAAACGCCGCCACTTGTTCAAGCTCGTCTCGCGTCCAGACCCGCCCGCCGGGGTTGTGGGGGGAACACAGGATCACCATGCGTTCGCTCCCGTCCATCATCGCGTCATAGGCGTCAAAATCCATTTCGTAGCGACCATTGTCATTCACCAGAGGACATTCCACCACGCGGCGGTTGTTGGCTTTGATCACCTTGGCAAAGGCGTGGTAGACAGGGGTGAACAACACCACCCCGTCCCCGGGTTCGGTAAAGGTATCCACACACATCGCGGTGCCGTTGACCAACCCATGCGTGGTGAAAATCGCGCCCGGCTCCACAGTCCAGCCATGGCGATTTTCCATCCACCAGCAGATCGCGTTCAGATAGCCGCTATCGTCGCCGTAATAACCGTAAATCCCGGTTTCCGCCATCCTGGCCAGCGCATCGGCAATGCACTGGGGCGGGCGGAAATCCATATCCGCCACCCACATGGCAATCCCGTCTTCCCGGGAAACGCCATAGATCTTCTCCATCATGTCCCATTTCACCGAATGGGTGCCACGACGCTCGATTACATCGTCAAAATTCATGTCCATCTCCTTGACCCTGCCGGTTCGCACGATAGTCTCATTTCATCGAAAGCGACAATTGATGCCGATTTTTCGGGACAGTTTTTCATGAAAACGATCGAGAGCGAAACCGGTTTCTGCATACCGCGCAAAAAACAGAAATTATATCCGGGAATCCCGTCGTGCCGGGATAATTTCCCCAAACACGACCACCCTGATCCGCCCCGGATGGAAAACCGTCCCGCCCCAACCGGGCCTGACATTGAAGTCGCCCCGCTCTTGCCCTAAATCAAGAGCCATGAAACGACCGATCCTGATCCACCCCGACCCGCGCCTGAAAAAGGCCTGTGCCCCTGTCGCCGATCTTTCTGATGACCTGCGCAAGCTGGCCGATGATATGCTGGAAACCATGTATGACGCGCCGGGCATCGGGCTGGCCGCGCCGCAGATTGGTGTGCTGGACCGGCTGATCGTGCTGGACTGCGTCAAGGAAGAGGGCGAAGCCCCCCGGCCTCTGGTCATGTTCAACCCCGAAATCATCGCCGCCTCGGATGAACAGAACACCTATGAAGAAGGCTGCCTGTCCATTCCCGAGCAATATGCCGAAGTGACCCGGCCAAAAGTGGTCGATGTCAGATGGATCGACCGGGACGGCAAGGAACAGGGCGAAACCTTCGACGGGCTCTGGGCCACCTGTGTGCAACATGAAATCGACCACCTGAACGGCAAGCTCTTCATTGACTATCTTGGCACCATGAAACGCCAGATGATCACCCGCAAGATGCAAAAGCTGAAACGGGAAATGGCCCGGGCATGACCGCGCGCGCCTGTATCCCTTGGCCGGATAAACGCCTGCGCATCCCGGCCACGCCGGTGGATGAAATCACTGATGACATCCGTGCGATCTGGACCGACATGATTGACACGATGGAGGCCATGCCCGGCGTCGGCCTCGCCGCGCCCCAGATCGGCGTGCCTCTGGCGCTGGCCGTGGTGGATGCCAGCACTGAACGCGGCAAACCCATCCGTATGGCCAACCCCGAGATTCTGCACACCTCGATCGAGCCGCGCGACCATGAAGAGGCAAGCCCGAACCTGCCCGGCGTCTCGGCCAGAATCACGCGCCCGCGCGCGGTGACCGTGCGTTTCCTCGATGAAAACGGCATCTGGGACCGGCGCGATTTTGTCGGCCTTTGGGCGACCTCGGTTCAGCACCAGATCGACCACCTGAACGGCAAGATGTATTTTGACAACCTGTCGAAACTCAAACGCGATATGCTGATCAAACGGGCGCGCAAACTAAAATAACCCCGGTGCCCTTCCTTTGACCCCAAATATCCGGGGATGCCGGTTTGAAACTCCTGGATTTTGACCCTCACAGGCTGGCCCCCGGCCCCGCGCTCGCCCCACAGAACAAAGGATCAAAGCTGATGCGACTTGTCTTCATGGGCACTCCTGATTTCTCGGTCCCCGTTCTTGACGCCCTGAAGGATGCGGGCCACGACATCGCGGCGGTCTATTGCCAGCCGCCCCGCCCCGCAGGTCGCGGCAAAAAGGACCGCCCGACGCCGGTTCACAGGCGCGCGCTTGAGCTGGGCTTGACCGTGCGCCACCCCGCCTCGCTCAAATCCGCCGAGGGGCAGGAGGCCTTTGCCGCCCTCAACGCCGACGCCGCCGTGGTCGTGGCCTATGGGCTGTTGCTGCCCCAACCGATCCTTGATGCGCCGCGCAGGGGTTGCCTCAACATCCACGCCTCGCTCCTGCCGCGCTGGCGCGGGGCGGCCCCCATTCATCGCGCGATCATGGCCGGGGATCGCGAAACCGGCATCTGTATCATGCAAATGGAGGCGGGGCTCGACACCGGTCCCGTTCTGATGCGCCGCGAAACCGCGATCGGAGCCGAGGAAACCACCGCCCAGCTCCATGACCGCCTGTCGCTCTTGGGGGCGGGATTGATCGTTGAAACCCTCAACCAGCTCGACAGGCTCACCGCCACGCCGCAACCCGAAGATGGCGTGACCTATGCACACAAGATCGACAAGGCCGAGGCCCGCATCGACTGGACCCGCCCGGCCGAGGAGATCGACCGCCAGATCCGCGGCCTGTCCCCCTTTCCCGGCGCATGGTGCACCTATGAAGGAGAGCGGCTGAAACTGCTCGCCTCGCGTCTGGTCGAAGGTCAGGGTGCGCCCGGCGAAGCCCTCACCGACACCGCCACTTTCGCCTGTGGCACCGGGGCGGTCCAACTGCTGCGCTTGCAAAAACCGGGTAAAGGCGCGCAAGATGCAGAGGACTTCCTGCGCGGACTGCCCCTGCCCAGGGGCACGCGCCTGACCTGACCCTGCGCCCCGCAACCCAAACCCGACCCCGGTTGGACACATCCGGTTGGACATAAAGGAGCCCCCCATGGCCGTTCTGTGGCTTATCATCGTCGGTACCGCCGCTGGTTTCATCGCCACCCGGCTGATGAAGATCGAAGCGAATATCATCACCACCATCTCCATCGGCATCGGTGGCGCGCTGGTCGGCGGGTTAGTCCTGCGCGTGCTGCTTTCCGTGCTGGGCTGGGCTGCGGGCTTCCTCGGGGCGATCCTCGGCGCACTGGTTCTGATCTGGCTCTGGCAGACCTGTTTCGCGAAATAAATAAGGAAGGCTCCCGCCCACTGCGGTCGCGCCAAAGCGCGATCCTCGCCGGTTGGGCCCGGCGGGTGCGCGGCTGTGTGCGTTGCACACAGCCGCGCACCCGCCCCGCATCAAGGCTTCACCGCTGCGGCGGACGTAAGCGATACAAGCGCCACCACCACCCCAGCGCCGACCGGCCGACCGTAAGACAAGCGGCAAATGCAAACCCCACGATGGCCAACAGAACCGCAACACTCACGGTTTGAACGGTGCCATCCCCGCCCGGGCCAATTCGTCCGCCTTTTCGTTTTCGGGATGCCCCGCATGGCCCTTGACCCATTCCCAGGTCACATCATGGCGCTCCTGCGCCGCGTCCAGCCGCTGCCACAGGTCCACGTTCTTTACGGGCTTTTTGGCCGAGGTTCTCCACCCGTTCCGCTTCCACCCGAAAATCCACGCTGTGACCCCGTTCTTGACATAGGCGCTGTCGGTCACGACCGTGATTTTTGAAGGTTTCTCAAGCGTTTCCAGCGCGTTGATCGCCGCCAGCAACTCCATGCGGTTGTTGGTGGTCTCTGCCTCGCCACCCTTCAATTCCCGCTCTTTCAACACCCGCGCACCTTCGCTGGCGCGCAACAATACGCCCCAGCCCCCAGGGCCGGGATTGCCCGAACAGGCCCCGTCGGTATAGGCGAAAAGTTCAGCCATGACAGGTCACCGTCACAAAGGTTTCGACCCCACCGGCCAGCCCCTCTCCGTTCCCGCGCCGCACACTCACCACCGTGAACCCGGCGCTCTCCAACAGTTGCTTCAATTCTTCTTCTCCGTAATAGGCGTAAAACCGTCCAAGACTGTCGCGTCCTTCGGCTGTGCCCAGCTTCATCCCGATATGAAACACGCCGCCGGGTTTCAAGGCCCGAAACACCCGCGCCAGATGGCCGGGAAACTGTGCCCGCGGCGCATGGAGCAGGCTAAAGTTGGCCCAGATCCCGTCATACCGCCCCGGCACCGCGTCCAGCGCCTCAAACGGCTCGACGCGCACGGCCAGCCCATAGCGTTCCGCCGCAAGCTCGGCCATCGCCGGGGTCGCATCGCTGGCTTCGGCGATATACCCGGCCTCGCGCAATCGCGCCGCCCAATGGCCGGGACCACAGCCAAGGTCCAGAACCCGCCCCCCCGGGGGCAACAACGCAACAAAGCCCGCCCAGTCACCGGCCTGCTTCGCGTTCTTGCTGCTGGCACCCCCCTTGGCATATTTTCCGGCATATTTCTCTGCCGCGCCGGTATAAACCTCCAGCGTTTCCCTGTCCGTGCTCATACCCGCTCCAACGCCAATCGCCTGGCCGGGGCCATGAAGATCACCCCTGCACCGGGGGCGCGCCCCACCACCAGAGCGGCACTCGAAAACTGTGGCGAAATCATCGGCTCTCTCCGTTAAAATGTCTGCCCTGCCCCCAAACCCGCCCCCGGAACGAGGGACAAAAGGCGTTTGCCCGCGCGGGGTGGGCGGGTGGGAGCGCGGGCAAACGCCGTCAGGGGGTCCGCAGCACGCGCGGCACCTTGAACTCCACGTTTTCCTTGGCGGTTTCAACCTCTTCCACCACCACCTCATAGCGCGCTTTCAAGGCGTCTATCACCTCGTTTACCAACACTTCAGGGGCCGAAGCCCCAGCGGTAATGCCAATCGACGAAATCCCCTGCAACGCGCGCCAGTCAATGTCCCCGGCCCGCTGAACCAGCTGTGAATAGCCGCACCCGGCCTTGGCACCCACCTCGACCAACCGGCGTGAATTCGACGAGTTGGGTGCGCCGACAACCAGCATCGCATCGGCCTTCGCGGCCATCTCCTTGACCGCCTGCTGACGGTTGGTGGTGGCGTAACAGATATCTTCCTTATGCGGCCCCTGAATTGCCGGAAAGCGCGCATTCAGCGCCGCCACGATATCGCGTGTGTCATCTACCGAAAGCGTGGTCTGGGTGACAAAGGCCAACCGCTCCGGGTCACGCACCTCTACCTCTGCGACATCCGCAACCGTTTCCACAAGCAACACTTCACCCTCGGGCAACTGCCCCATGGTGCCGATGGTCTCCGGGTGGCCCGCATGGCCGATCATGATGATCTGCAACCCGGCGCCGGAATGGCGTTCGGCTTCGATATGCACCTTGCTGACAAGAGGGCACGTGGCATCCACATACACCATGTTGCGCCGTTCGGCTTCTGCCGGAACCACCTTGGCAACCCCGTGGGCGGAAAAAATCACCGGGCGGTCGTTCGGCGCTTCGTCCAGCTCTTCGACGAACACCGCCCCAAGGTCGCGCAGCCCGTCCACCACGTATTTGTTATGCACGATCTCGTGGCGCACAAATACCGGTGCCCCCCATTTGGCAATCGCCATTTCCACGATCTTGATGGCCCGGTCCACACCCGCGCAAAACCCGCGCGGCGCGGCAAGGTAAAGGGTCAGGGGCGGCTTGGTCATCATCGGGTCTCCAGAGAGAGGGCTGAGATCCCACAGGTAATCCCCTTCGCCGCCCGGGTCCAGCCCCGCGCGCCCGGCACGGGTTTGACGCGGACCAAACGCCGGCACCCACAATCGCACCCCGCACGATAAAGCGGCCGTCGCACTTGTGCATACCCTTTATGGGAACGACTGTGCCGCCTGCCACGCAACCGCGCCGGAAGGGGTCCGCAACTGGCGTCAACCCAACGGCAACGGTCGCCTGCCCGCTTCGCCCCACCTGACGCATTCACACGGCGCGCAAAAACAGAGCGCACAAACAAAACAGGAGCCGGGCGTGTCCCCACCCGGCCCCTAGTCTGTCTGTTCAGGTCTCAATACAAGGGCCGCGCCCTTACTCGGGTTCCATACCCGGCATGGGCTCGCGCGGCGGGCGCCCGATCACGTCTTTCAACTCATCCAGCTCAATGAAATTGTCGGCCTGTCGGCGCAATTCATCGGCGATCATCGGCGGCTGGCTGCGGATCGTCGACACGACGGACACACGCACCCCCTGCCGCTGTAGCGCCTCAACCAGCGGGCGGAAGTCGCCATCGCCGGAAAACAGCACGATATGGTCCACACGCGGGGCCAGTTCCATGGCATCGACCGTCAGTTCGATATCCATGTTGCCCTTCACCTTCCGCCGTCCCTGGCTGTCGGTGTATTCCTTGGCCGGTTTCGTGACCATCGAGAAGCCATTGTAATGCAACCAATCGACGAGTGGACGAATGGGCGAATACTCGTCATTCTCCAGCAACGCAGTGTAATAGAATGCGCGCAGGAGCTTTCCCCGGCGCATAAATTCGTGGCGTAGCAGCTTGTAGTCGATATCGAACCCAAGCGCCTTGGCGGCGGCATACAAATTGGACCCATCGATGAACAGCGCCAGCCGTTCGTCTTTATAAAACATAAATTGTCCTTTTCGAGCTTAGCCCGGCCGAAGTCCGTGAGTGTAATTTGGCGGCGGGGCGTTCGGTCAGAAATATGTATATTCTATTCGCCTTGCAAGAAGTTTAAAGCGTTTCCAGTTGTTGTTGGATCACAGCAATAGCCGGAAACACCCACACTCCCGATATGCTGTGAGACGTTTTCACATCACGCCGAGTCAACGTAATGCGGAAACGCTTTAAGCACACGAATGATAGAACGGAGAACACGATGGATCAAGCTTGCTTGCTCGCGCTTGGCGCCAATCTTCCGGGGGGGGGCGGGGACGCGCCGCAAAAACCGCCCCAAACACCGGCGCAAACCCTGTGCGCCGCGCTGCGTGACCTCGGGGCCGCACCCGGCGTGTCGCTCACGGCCATCAGCCCGTTTTACCACACGCCCTGTTTTCCTGCGGGGGCCGGGCCGGATTATGTAAATGCCGCCGCCGCGCTGACCACGTCGCTCTCTCCCCGCGCGCTGCTGGACCTGCTGCACCGGATCGAAGCGGATCATGGCCGCGCGCGCCTGCAACGCTGGGCCGGGCGGACGCTGGATCTTGATCTTCTGTCCATGGGCGACACGGTTCTGCCCGATGCCGAAACCCTCGCCGCATGGATTGATCTGCCGGCGGAGGACCAGATCAACCACACGCCCGATCAACTGATTCTCCCCCATCCGCGGATTCAGGACCGCGCCTTCGTGCTGGTCCCCCTCGCGGATGTCGCCCCAGACTGGCGACACCCGCATCTGGGGCAAACCGTGGTCGAAATGCTGCAAAACCTGCCGGATTCCGCCCTAGCAGAAGTCAAACAGCTTGAAAACACCGCCAAATGCCCCGAATGACCGCTTGTCAATTCCGTATTTGCGCCTTACATAAACGGCTTCTGATACCGCTTTTTGTCCAGCTTGAGGTGATCCATGGCCCGCGTGACCGTAGAAGACTGCGTTGACAAGGTTCCGAACCGGTTTGAACTGGTGATGCTCGCCGCCCATCGGGCGCGCGAAATCTCGGCCGGTGCAGCCATTACCGTGGATCGTGACAACGACAAGAACCCGGTCGTGTCCCTGCGTGAAATCGCCGAAGAAACCCAATCGGCGGACGAACTGCGCGAACGGCTGATCGAGGCGAACCAGACCCAGATCGAAGTGGACGAACCCGAAGACGACGCCATGGCGTTGCTGATGGGGGCCGAAGCCGACAAACCGGCCGAGGATGACATGAACGAAGAACAACTGCTGCGTCAGTTGATGGAAGCCCAAGGCCAGGGTTGATCCCCAGCTCATGCGAAAGGGCGGATCGGGAATGATCGCCGTTGATGATCTTGTCGACCTGATCCGCGCCTATAACCCCAAGACCAATGAACAGTTGATTCGTGACGCCTATGCCTTTGGCAAACAGGCACATGAGGGCCAGTATCGCCATTCCGGCGAACCCTATTTCTGCCATCCGGTCGAAGTGGCCGCGATCCTCAGCGAACAGCGGCTGGACGATTCCACCATTATCACCGCGCTTTTGCACGATACGATCGAAGACACCAACGCGGATTATTCCCAGGTGTCCGCGCGGTTCGGGACCGAAATCGCGGATCTTGTGGATGGCGTGACCAAGCTGACCAACCTGCAACTGTCTTCGACCGAAACCAAACAGGCCGAGAATTTCCGCAAGCTTTTCATCGCCATGTCCCGTGACATGCGCGTGATCCTTGTGAAACTGGCCGACCGGCTGCACAACATGCGTACCATCCGGGCCATGCGTCCGGCCAAACAGATCCAGAAATCTCGCGAAACCATGGATATCTATGCCCCGCTCGCGGGCCGCATGGGGATGCACTGGATGCGCGAAGAACTCGAGGACCTAGCCTTCAAGGTGCTCAACCCTGAAGGGCGCAACTCGATCATCCGCCGATTTTTGCATCTGCAAAAGGAAACCGGTGATGTGATCGAACGTATCACCCGCGACATGCGCGCGGTCATGCACCAGGCGGGGGTTGATGCCGACGTGATGGGGCGTGCCAAGAAACCCTATTCGATCTGGCGCAAGATGCAGGAGAAAGAGCTGTCCTTCTCGCGCCTGTCGGATATCTACGGGTTCCGCGTGATCACCGATTCCGAAGAAGACTGCTACCGCGCACTTGGGGCGATCCACCTGCGCTGGCGCGCTGTGCCGGGGCGGTTCAAGGATTATATCAGCCAGCCCAAATCCAATGGCTACCGGTCGATCCACACCACCGTGTCGGGGCGCGACGGACGCCGGGTCGAGGCCCAGATCCGAACCCGCCAGATGCACGACGTGGCCGAAACCGGCGTGGCGGCGCATTGGTCCTATCGTGATGGTGTGCGCTCGGAAAACCCGTTTGCGGTGGACCCGGCGATCTGGGTCGCCAAGCTGACCGAACGGTTCGATGCAGAAGACGACCATGACGAGTTTCTCGAAGCGGTCAAGCTGGAGATGTACGCGGATCAGGTATTCTGCTTCACGCCCAAGGGCGACGTGGTGAAACTGCCCCGCGGAGCAACACCCATAGACTTTGCCTATGCCATCCATACCCGGATCGGCAATGCCTGTGTCGGGGCCAAGGTCGACAATATGCGCGTTCCGCTCTGGACCCGGATCAAGAATGGTCAGTCGGTCGAGGTGATCACGGCAGAAGGCCAGACCCCCCAGGCCACGTGGCTGGACATGGCCCGCACCGGCAAGGCCCGCACCGCCATCCGCCGCGCCCTGCGCGACGTGGACCGGTCGCGTTACATCAAACTGGGTCGCGAACTGGCCCGGGTGGCGTTTGAGCATGTAGGCAAAAAAGCAACCGACAAGGTGCTGACCACCGCCGCCAACAATCTGCGGCTGGCTGATACCGACACATTGCTGGCCCGTATGGGCAGTGCCGAACTGACCGCGCGGGATGTGGTTCAGGCGGTTTATCCCGATCTCGCCCCACAGGACCGCCCGGACATTGATAGCGATCGCGCGGTGATCGGGCTTGAACCCGACCAACACCTGCGCCGAGCGCCCTGCTGCCAACCGCTGCCCGGGGAACGTATCGTTGGCATCACCTATCGCGGGGACGGGGTGGTGATGCACGCGATTGATTGCGAGACCCTGACCGATTACGAAGATCAGCCAGAGCGCTGGCTTGACCTGCACTGGCATTCGGGCAAACACGCCCCTATCTATTGCGTGACCCTGAATCTGACCATCGGCAACGATGCCGGGGTGCTGGGCCGGGTCTGTACGCTGATTGCTGAACACAAAGCGAATATATCGAACCTGAAATTCCTGGATCGAAAACCAGACTTTTACCGACTGCTGATAGACGTGGAGCTGAGCGACGCGGAACACCTGCACAGCATGATTACCATGCTGGAAGCCGACAGTGACGTGGCCGCGATCTCCCGGCATCGCGACCCGTCTCGACGCAACATGGCGCGGGGCACCGACCCTGCCGATGAACGCATGAGGCCGGGCGAAGACGGCTAATTTTTACTTTGGAGGGGAAGACCCTTGGTCTTCAAACGACGCGACAAACGACCCTGGTGGAAGATCGTCCTTGAATTCTTCTACCCGCGCGGGGGCTGGCTCAGGGCGGCGCATTACGTGCGCCACCGTTTGCGCCGCCTGCCCGACCCGCCGCACAAGATCGCGCGCGGCATCTGGGCCGGTCTGTTTACAACCTTCACCCCGTTTTACGGGCTGCATTTCGTTGTCGCCGCCGCCGTCGCCTTTGTGATGCAGGGCAATATCCTCGCCGCGCTTCTGGCCACGTTCTTTGGCAACCCGCTGACCTATGTACCCATCGGGGTGGTGTCACTCAAAACCGGCCATTGGCTGCTTGGCACCGAGTTTTTGCATGATGACAAGAAGATTGGCCACAAATTCGCCGAAGCCGGGCAGGACCTGTGGCACAACCTTACCGCAGTATATACCGGCAAACCGGCAGATTGGCACGGGCTGTCCCAGTTTTATGACGAGGTGTTCTTTCCCTATATGATCGGTGGGCTTTTGCCGGGGATTGTCGTCGGCACGATTGGCTATTACTTGGCCGTTCCGCTGTTGCAGGCCTATCAGAACCGCCGCAAGGGACGGCTCAAGGCCAAGCTGGACGAGATCAAGCAAAAGCGGATGGCCCGAAAATCCGAAGGCCCGGGCGAGGATTGAAGCCCCGGGGACTGGCCTGCGGACTGGCCTGAAAATTGGTCTGAAATATTCGGGCGATATTGGCCCTATGACCAGTCCACCAAACCCCCTAAAACGAATGACGAAAAAACAAGGGAGCCCAGAAATGCAAACCGGCAAACTCCGTCTCGGCGTCAATATCGACCATGTGGCCACCGTGCGCAACGCGCGGGGCGGGGCCTATCCCGACCCGGTGCGCGCCGCATTGCTTGCTGAAAAGGCGGGGGCCGATGGTATCACCGCGCATCTGCGCGAAGACCGCCGCCACATTCTGGATGCCGACATAGATGCGCTGATGGAGGCACTGACCGTGCCGCTCAACTTTGAAATGGCCGCGACCGAAGAAATGCAGGCGATTGCCCTGCGTCACAAACCCCACGCGGTCTGTGTCGTCCCGGAAAAACGCGAAGAACGCACCACCGAAGGCGGGCTGGAGGTGGCACGCGAGGAAAACCGCCTTGCCCATTTCATTGCCCCCCTGCGCGATGCAGGATGTCGGGTCAGCATCTTCATCGCCGCGGACCGCGCCCAGATCGAAGCGGCGGCCCGGATCGGTGCCGACGTGATCGAACTGCACACCGGTGCCTATTGCGATGCCCATGCCGAGAGGCGGGTCGCGGACCGCGACGCCGAATTTGCCGCCCTGCGCGACATGTCCGCCTTTGCCCAATCCCTGGGGCTTGAGGTCCACGCGGGCCACGGACTTTCGTTCGACACGGTCCAACCCATCGCGGCCTTCCCCGAGGTGATGGAGCTCAATATCGGTCACTTCCTGATTGCCGAATCCATCTTCATGGGCCTCGACCCCGCCATCCGCGAAATGCGCCGCTTGATGGACGCAGCGCGGGCGTGACTTTGCGCCCAACGAATTTTAGACTAAAATTCGTGTCCCGACCGCGTCCGGCGCGACGTCCCATTCAAAGGCCTGTCCCATGATCCTCGGCATCGGAACCGATCTTGCCAATATCGACCGCATCGCCGGCACGCTGGAGCGGTTTGGCAACCGGTTTCGCAACCGTGTATTTACGGATGTAGAACAGGCCAAGGCGGAACGCCGGGCCGACACGCCCGGCACCTATGCCAAACGCTGGGCCGCGAAAGAGGCCTGTTCCAAGGCGCTCGGAACCGGGTTGCGCATGGGAATCGCGTGGAAAGACATGGCCCTGTCCAATCTCCGCACCGGGCAGCCCGTGATGGAACTGACCGGCTGGGCCGCCGACCGGCTGGCCGACATGACCCCACCGGGTCACGAGGCGATCATTCACGTCACCCTGACCGACGACCACCCCTGGGCCCAGGCCTTTGTGGTGATCGAGGCGCGCCCGATCACCAGCGCACCCGCCCCGTCGTTAACGGACTAAGCCGCTCTGCCACCCGCGCCCAACCGGTGCCGCCCCGGTGCCGCGTCAGTGCGCAAACATCACCCCCCGATTCGACCTGCTCCCGCCTTTGTTAATGCTCCGTGCGGCATCCCCCTCCACACCATCTTGACAGCCCGCCCCGCGCACCGCATGTACCAATGAAAATCCGGCAGTCAGGGAGAGCCCAGGGCATGACATCCGAATCCGAAAAAAGCGGCACCGTGGTCGAAACCATCAAGACCATCGTTTACGCGCTTCTGATCGCTGGCGTCTTCCGCACCCTGTTCTTTCAACCCTTCTGGATCCCCTCCGGATCCATGAAGAATACCCTCCTGATCGGCGATTTTTTGTTCGTGAATAAAATGGCTTACGGCTATTCTTACGCCTCCTGCCCCTCCATCGCGCCCATTGGCATTGACGCCAAGGACATCTGTGGCTGGATGAGGGACGACAACTCCCGCATCTGGGGCGGAGAGCCGGAGCGGGGCGATGTCGTTGTATTCCGTCACCCGGTGACCGGTTCGGATTATATCAAACGCCTGATCGGCCTGCCCGGCGACAAGGTTCAGGTCAAGAACGGCGAAATCCACCTGAATGGCAAGGTCGTGCCCCTTGAACCCGCGGGCAATTTCTCTGAACCCTACGCGCCACAAGGTTCCGCCGGTTCGCTTCCCCGCTGTGAAAACAGCCCGGTGGGACAGGGTGGAACCTGTTTGAAATCAATGTATTACGAAACCCTTCCCGGGGGAAGCAAACATACGGTTTTGAATATCACCAATCAATCCACCGACAACACCCGCGTGTTCACCGTGCCCATGGGGCATTACTTTTTCATGGGGGACAATCGGGACAACTCAACCGATTCCCGGGTGGATCAACGCGCTGGCGGGGTCGGTTTCGTGAAATACGAAGACCTGATTGGCCGTGCGGATCGGATCATGTTCTCCTCGGCCGGACGGTCCATGCTGTTTTTCTGGACCTGGCGGTCGGATCGGTATTTCAAAGGGGTCGAATGAAACTCTCCGGCGATCTCAAAGCATTTCAGACCCGGCTTGGGCATGTCTTTGAACGCCCCGAGCTGTTGATCCGCGCGGTGACCCATTCCTCGATGTCGTCCCCCACGCGGGACGACAACCAACGCCTTGAATTTCTTGGAGATCGCGTGCTTGGGCTGGTGATGGCCCAAGCCGTTCTGACCCATGACCGCGCCGCTTCCGAAGGTCAGCTGGCCCCACGTTTCAACGCGCTGGTGCGCAAGGAAACCTGTGCCGATGTCGCGCGCGAACTTGATCTTGGCGCGGTGCTGAAACTGGGCCGCTCCGAGATGATGTCGGGGGGGCGGCGCAAACAGGCCCTGTTGGGCGATGCGATGGAGGCGGTGATTGCCGCCGTTTACCTCGATGCCGGGTTCGAGGTGGCACAGGCCCTTGTCACCCGACTGTGGGGCAACCGGGTTTCCAGCGTGAAACAGGATGCGCGTGACGCGAAAACCGCGCTTCAGGAATGGGCCCAGGCGCGCAAGCTCGCCCCGCCAAAATACGTGGAACTTCAACGCAGTGGCCCGGATCACGCCCCGGTATTCACCATCGCGGCGCGGCTGGAAAACGGGTCTGAGGCGACGGCCACCGCCCCCTCCAAACGCGCCGCAGAACAGGCTGCGGCCAAAACGCTTTTGGATCAGCTTCAAGCCTGATCTGGTGCTGCCGCACGGATTAGGCTAAAACCCGGAAAACCCTATGAAAACGGATACCCCATGACCACACGCGCGGGCTTTGTCGCCCTGATCGGAGAGCCGAACGCAGGCAAATCAACCCTGACCAACACCATGGTCGGGGCCAAGGTGTCGATCGTCACGCACAAGGTGCAAACCACCCGCGCCCGCATCCGTGGCGTGGCGTTGGAAGGGGACGCGCAAATCGTCTTTGTCGACACACCCGGCCTGTTTCAACCCCGCCGTCGGCTGGACCGCGCCATGGTCGCCGCGGCCTGGGGCGGTGCTGCGGATGCCGATGTGATCGTGTTGATGGTCGAAGCCCATCGCGGCATAACCGAGGGCGTCGAGCGCATTCTGGAAGGGCTTGAAGACATTGGGAAAAACCGCACAGTGGCCCTGGCGATCAACAAAATTGACCGGGTCGAGGCCCCCACCCTTCTGGCTCTGACCAAGGATATGAATGACCGCTACGATTTCGCCGAAACCTTCATGATTTCCGCCGAAAAAGGGCATGGGGTGGACGCGTTGCGGGCATGGCTGGCCTCACAGCTTCCCGAAGGCCCGTGGCTTTACCCCGAGGATCAGATCGCCGACCTGCCCCTGCGCATGATCGCCGCCGAGATGACCCGGGAAAAGCTGACCCTGCGCCTGCATCAGGAACTGCCCTATCAGATGACGGTCGAAACCGAGAGCTGGGAAGAGCGCAAGGACGGATCGGCCCGGATCGAACAGGTGATCTATGTCATGCGCGACGGGCACAAGGGCATCGTGCTGGGCCACAGGGGCGAAACGATCAAATCGGTATCCAAGGCCGCGCGGGAGGAGCTTTCCGAATTCCTTGGCCGCAAGATCCACCTGTTTTTACAAGTAAAAGTCCGGCCCAACTGGCTCGAGGAATCAGAGCGCTATTCCGAGATGGGCCTTGATTTCAAGGATGGGAATTGACCAATTGACCGGGTTTGACACATGGCGCGCCTGACCGCGCGCATCTGGGTCGATGCCTATCTGACCCGCTTGCGGCTTTACGACATTCCCGCCTTTGTCACGGCCCACGGCGATGACACGGCCGGTGCGGTTCTGGTCAAGCTCAATACGCTGGATGGTCGGGCGGTGGCCTTTCAACGCAGCTTTGACCTTCTGACCGGCGCACGCCAGTGGATGACCCTGCGTGACGGGGACGAAGCGGATGTGGATGCCGCCATTCGCAAACAACGGGGGTTTGACCCCGACCTGTGGGTGATCGAGGTCGAAGACCGTGCCGGGCGGCATTTGCTGGACGAACCCGGCCTGTCGGATTAGACCGTTTAAAACGTTTCAAATCACGCTGGAAACATGCGCCATCTGAAACATGGCGCAATGCCGGCCCCCGGAACCGGGCCCCGGTTTTCCAACCCGATCTGAGCCGTTTGCGAAATTGACGTCACGGCGCAACCGCGTAACGCCACGGCAGACCCGTTGCCGCCACACCGTCCCACTTGGCAGTATATCCGCAAGACTGGTCCGCGCGGGGCTGCCCGCTGATTCTGGACCAAAGAGGAGGAACCAATATGTCCGACATGTCCGATCAGGCCGTCGCCTATGAGGTAAACGGTGAAATCGCCATTCTGACCGTTAATAACCCGCCCGTGAATGCGCTGGGGCTTGCCGTGCGGCAGGGCCTTGTGGATGGGCTGGCCAGGGCCGAAGCCGACGATGCGGTCAAGGCAACCGTGATCATCGGCGGTGGGCGCACGTTCCCCGCCGGGGCCGACATTCGCGAGTTCGGCAAACCGCCCACGGATCCGTACCTGCCCGAGGTGTGTCACATCATCGAAGCCGCAGAAAAACCCGTGATCGCGGCCATCCACGGCACCGCGCTGGGTGGCGGACTTGAGGTTGCATTGGGGGCCCATTACCGCATTGCCGCCCCGACGGCCAAGGTGGGTCTGCCCGAGGTTCTGCTGGGCATCCTTCCCGGCGCGGGCGGCACCCAGCGCCTGCCTCGCATCACCGGGGCTGGCCCGGCTTTGGACATGATGACCAGCGGCGCGCCAATTTCGGCGAAAAAGGCCGAAACCCTTGGAATTATTGACAGAATATCAGAGGGTGACCTGTTGGAAGACGCCTTGTCCTATGCCCGTGACCTTGTCGCGCACGGGGCCGGCCCACGCCGCACCTCGGAACGCTCTGACGGGTTTGCGGACCGCGACGCCTATCTCACCGCCTGCAAGGGCGCGGTTGAAGTTCTGAACAAAAAGGCACGCGGCCTGTTCGCCCCGTTCCGCATCGTGGAATGTGTCGAAGCTGCAATCGACGCGCCCGATTTCATGAGCGGCATGGACGTGGAGCGCAGCAAGTTCACGGAATGTATGAACACGCCGCAACGCGAAGGGTTGATCCACGCGTTCTTCGCGGAACGGGCCAGCGCCAAGGTGCCGGAAAACGGCCGCGCCGAACCGCGCGCCCTGACCTCGCTTGGCATCGTCGGCGGCGGCACCATGGGCGCGGGGATCACCGTGGCCGCGCTGGATGCGGGGTTGCCCGTGACCATGATCGAACGCGACGCGGAAAGCATCGCCCGCGGTCAGGCCAACGTGGAAAAGGTCTATGACCGCCTCGTTGCCAAAGGCCGGATGAGCGAAGAGAAAAAGGCCGAGATCATGGGCCGCTACACGCCCTCGACGGATTATGCCGACCTTGGGCAGGTGGATATGATCATCGAAGCGGTGTTCGAAGACATGGATGTCAAAAAAACAGTCTTCGCCGAACTGGACAAGGTCGCCAAGCCCGGCGCGGTGCTGGCTTCCAACACCTCGTATCTGAACATCGACGAGATTGCCCAGGCGACATCGCGCCCCCGCGACGTGATTGGTCTGCACTTCTTTTCACCCGCCAACATCATGAAACTGCTGGAAATCGTTATCCCGTCGGACGTGGCCGACGATGTGGTCGCCACCGGGTTTCTGTTGGCCAAAAAGATGCGCAAGATCCCCGTGCGCGCAGGCAATTGCGACGGGTTTATTGGCAACCGGATGTTGAAAACCTACTCCACCGCCGCCGCGCATATGATGGAAGACGGCGCTTCGCCCTATGACATCGACAAGGCGATCTGGAACTTCGGCTACCCCATGGGGATCCACGCGGTTTATGACCTTGCCGGGATGGATATCGGCTGGGCCAACCGCAAGCGTGAGGCCCCGAACCGCCCCGCCGATGAACGGTATGTGGAAATCGCCGACCGCATCTGTGAACAGGGCTGGTTTGGTCAGAAAACCGGGCGCGGTTTCTATATCTACGAGAACGGCAGCCGTACGGGCACACCGGACCCCGAAGTGTTGGCGATCATCGACGCGGAACGCGACCGCAAAGGCATCACGCCACGCGACTTCAGCGAAGAAGAGATCACCCGCCGCTATTTTGCCGCGATGGTGAACGAAGGTGCGAAAATCCTCGAAGAGGGCATCGCGCTCAAACCTTCCGACATCGACGTGACCCTGCTCTATGGTTACGGCTTCCCGCGTTATCGTGGTGGCCCGATGAAATACGCCGACATGTATGGGCTGGACAAGCTTCTCGCTGACCTGCACGCCTTCGAGGCCGAGGATGCCCGGTTCTGGAAACCGGCCCAGTTGATCGTTGATTTGGTCGAAAAGGGCGAAACCTTTGACGACCTGAATAAACGCGCGGGCTAGACCCACGACAATAAACGCGCGGGCTTAGACCCACGACAACAAAAGCGCGGGCTGAACCTCCGCGGCAAAACCAAACTCAGCGGACGCGCCTTGACGGCGCGTCTGAAACAGGGAGAGAGAGATGGACCTGAATTTCACTCAGGAAGACCAGGATTTCCGCGCCGAAGTGCGGGAATTCATTGCCGCCAACCTGCCCGCCGAGATGGCCGAGCGGGTGCGCAACAACGCCCCGATGACCAAAGAGGACACGCTGGTCTGGCAAAAAATCCTGCATGACAAGGGTTGGCTGACCTATTCCTGGCCCGCCGAATTTGGTGGCCCCGGCTGGGGTCCGATCAAACAGTTCATCTTCGAAGATGAAATGGCCCGCGCCTGTGCCCCGCGCCTGCTTCCGTTCGGGTTGAAAATGCTGGCCCCTGTGCTGATGAAATTCGGCTCGCGCCAACAACAGAATTACTGGCTGCCACGCATGTGTGACGGCACCGATTGGTGGTGCCAGGGCTATTCCGAACCCGGGTCCGGGTCTGACCTCGCCTCGCTCAAAACCGCCGCCGTGCGCGATGGCGATCATTACGTGGTGAATGGTCAGAAAACCTGGACCACGCTGGGGCAACATGCTGACATGATTTTCTGCCTCGTGCGCACCTCGACCGAAGGCAAACCGCAGGAAGGGATTTCCTTCCTGCTGGTCGACATGACTTCACCGGGGATCGAGGTCCGCCCGATCAAAACCATCGACGGGGGGCACGAGGTGAACGAGGTCTTCCTGACCGACGTGCGTGTCCCGGTTGAAAATCTTGTGGGTGAAGAAAACCGCGGTTGGACCTATGCCAAATATCTTCTGACCCACGAACGCACCAACATCGCCGGTGTGGGCAAATCGAACCAGGAGCTGAAGCGCCTGAAAGACCTGGCCGCAAGCCAGATGCGCAACGGCAAACCGCTGATCGAAGACCCCCTGTTCGCCGCCCGTCTGGCCCGCGTGGAAATTGACCTGATGAACATGGAAACCACCAACCTGCGCGTACTGGCCGCAGCCGAGGGCGGCAGCGTGCCGGGCCCGGAAAGCTCCATGTTGAAAATCATCGGCACCGAGATTGCCCAGGAAATCGACGACCTGCAACGCCGCGCCCTTGGGCGTCGCGCCCAGGCGCTGACCCCCGAAGTGGATGACCCCGGTTATAACGGTGCCTTTGTGGCACCTCATGGCTTCCAACACGCCTCCGAGGTCTATTTCAATCACCGCAAGACAACCATCTACGGCGGTTCGACCGAAGTGCAAAAAAACATCATCACCAAGATGGTCACAGGGCTCTGAGAGGACACGAACATGGATTTCACACATACCGAAACCCGTCGGATGCTGTCCGATACGATCGACCGCTATCTGCGGGACACCTACCCGCTGGCTGACCGTGTTGAATCAGGCAATTCCGAGACCGGGTTTGATCCCGCCCATTGGACCGGTCTGGCCGAACTGGGCGTGATCGGCGCTCTGTTTGGCGAAGACATGGGCGGCTTTGGCGGCGAAGGCTTTGACATCTCGGTGGTGTTCGAAGAGCTGGGCAAACGTCTTGTGAACGAACCCCTGCTGGACGGCGCGCTTGTGCCCGGCACCCTCCTTGCCGGGGCGGGTCACGCTGACAAGGTGGAAGACATCATCGACGGCCAAGCCCGCTATGCGCTGGCCGCGGAAGAGGCCGGGGCGCTTTACGATCTCAACCACGTGGGCACAACGGCGGAAAAAGGCGACGGCTGGACCCTCAACGGTGCCAAAACGGTGGTCAAATTCGCCGCTGGCTCTGCCGGGCTGATCGTTTCGGCCCGCAGCTCTGGCGATGTGGCGGATGAAGACGGGATCAGCCTGTTCCTCGTGCCCACGAACGCCGAGGGTGTTGACCTGCGCGGCTATACCACCACCGATGGCGGACGCGCTTGCGAGGTGACGCTGACCAACGTGGCCGTCCCCGCCGACGCGCTGTTGGGCGAAGAAGGCAAAGGCGCGGCCCTGTTGGCCGAGGCGCGGGACCGCGCGGTGCTGGCCCTTTCTGCGGAGGCGCTTGGCCTGATGCAAACCGCGCGTGACATGACCGTGGAATACCTGCAAACCCGCAAACAGTTCGGCGTTCCGATTGGCAAGTTCCAGGCCCTGCAACATCGCATGGCCGAGGTTCTTCTGGAAATCGAACAGGCCCGTTCGGCCGTGACCAACGCCGCCGCGGCGCTTGAGAAACCCGCAACCGAACGCGCACGTGCCCTTGCGGCGGCCAAATACTCCATCGGTCGTATTGGCCGGCTGGTGGCCGAAGAAAGCATCCAGATGCATGGTGGGATCGGCATGACTTGGGAATATGACCTGGGCCATTTCGCCAAGCGGCTGATCATGATCGACCACGAATATGGCGATCAGGATTTCCACCTCGCACGGTTCATCGACCTCGGGCGCGTGGCCTGAACAGGCTCCTCGTTCTTCATCTGACCAATAAAACGCGGGGGCAACGCCCCCGCTTCTTTGTTCAGGCCCGCGCCTGTGCGTTGCGGCATTTCGGTTCGACGCTGACCAGTTGCCCGTCCACCATACGCACAGATCGGGTCGCCAGTTTGGCACGGAAATGCGGATCGTGGCTAATCACCACCATCGCTTGCGGCAACGCCTGAAGGATGGACACCAACCGCGCTTCATTTTCTTCGTCCAACGCGTTCGTCGGCTCATCCAGCAACAAAACCTGCGGCGACATGGCCAGAACCGAGGCCAGCGTTACAAGCCGCTTTTCCCCGCCCGACAGGCGATGGGTGATACGGTCCCGCAGATACATCAGGTCCAACAGGTTCAGCACCGAATCCACCTGCTCCATGGCTTCGTCACGGGATTGGCCAAGATTCAGAGGGCCAAAGGCGATATCCTCGGCCACCGTGGGGCAGAACAGCTGATCATCCGGGTCCTGAAACACCAACCCGGCATTGCGGCGCACGGGCACGAAATCGGCTTCCTCGCGACACTCCTGGCCAAAGGCCATAACCTGACCTGCGATCGGGCGGATCAATCCGACCATGATCCGAAACAGAGTCGATTTCCCGGACCCGTTATGTCCGGTGATCATCAGCCGCTCGCCGTCATCCAGTTTCAGGTCGACCCCCTTCAAAACCGGGCCACGACCGGGATAGGCATAGTGAATTCCGCTCAACTCAAACAACGCCATAAGCCACCTCCGCCGCGATCAGGACCAGCAAGACAAGCGCAAAGGCGATAGCAAATCCCATATCAAACCGCGTCATCCGAAACGGGTGTGACACCATGAAACGCCCGGTAAACCCCCGGCATTTCATCGCCCCCAATATCCGTTCGGAACGCTCAATGGCACGGATGAGCATCATCCCCACCAGGTAGCCCAAGCTGCGATAGGAATGCAGGCTGGCTCCCCCCCGGAACCCCCGGGCCCTCATTGCGCCCCGCATCCGCGTGTATTCCTCTTTCATAACAGAGATATAGCGGATCGTGAACATCAACAGGTGGACCAGCCGTTCGGGGATTTTAAGCGCGTGAAGCGCCTGACCCAATACCGTTGGATCCATCGAACCGACCAGTGCCATGAGCGCCAGGATGACCGCGTTGGCCGTCACCCCGATCTCAACCGCCTGCAGGAAACCTTCGCGGCTGGCCGGAAAGCCCCAGATGTGAAAGAGCGGCGTGCCCGGCACGGAAAAGGGCAGTAACAACAGCATGAACAGGATGAACAGGTCCATAACCAGCATCTGTTTCAGGGTCGCGCCAACCGCCAACCCCGCCGACATCATGAGCAACAGGGCAAAGCCCAGGGCCGCAACAAGCACCGAGGTCTCTGACAATGAGACGGTCACCACGGCAAAGGCGACCGCGCAAACGACCCTGAGACGCGGATCGGTGCGCGATACAACCCCCACGCCGTGGTCGGCGCGATGGAGCAGGGCTTCAACCATCCCCGTTCAGCTTCCGGCGGGCGGCAAGGTAGAACCCGATACCAAACAGCCCGATGATATAGCCGATCCCGCCCAATATGGTTTGAAGATCGTTCTTTTCCTTGTAGGCTGTGATTTCCCGGCGCAAGGGGCGCATTTCATCACGCACGATCCGCGCAATATCTGCTTCGCCAAGCGACAGCCCGGCCTCTTCGCCGCTCCCTTGCGGGCGCGTCTCGGAGTCGGTTGTGCCCTTCTTCGCCGTCAGGCCCGGCAATTCGGCCGCCGGCATCACCGCTTCGGCCACGTGCCCGGCTCCAAGGTCTGCGCGGAACACGTGGTCCACCGGCCCTGCGGGCGCAAAGACAAAGAAGCCCTCCTCATCCGTCTGCGTTTCGCCAAGTTTGTTGCCCGCGCCGTCGAACACCTCAACCAGGGTGTTGACCGCCATATCCCCGTTGGAGAATCCGATTTCGCCTTCGATCATGTCACCGGAGGGAAAGACCGACGCAATCACCTTGTGCGCAAGCGCAGGTCCCGGAAACAGCATAAGTAACAGCAAAAGTACCCGCATCACGCAACCTCCATTGTACCGAAAAGCTCGGGCTTGACCTGACGCGCGAGGTACACTGCGGCCGCCGAGATCAGTGCCCGATGATCATCACCGGGATATGTGCAATTACCACCAGCCGTGCGGCCAATGCAAATTCCTGCCCTGTCAACAAGAGCGCCACAACCACGAGCAAGGCGGTTCCCAGCAACGCCCCCCCTCCGGCCAGAGCGCCCCACAACGCGGCGACACGCGGCGTGGACCGCTGCACGCCGGGCAGGCATAGATAATGCACCACCACAGCCGGAAGCGCGATCAGCACCAGGTTCACCCCCAGCACGGTCACCCCGCCAAATCCGAAGAACACCGCCTGTAGCAACAACCCCACGAACAGCGCGGGAAAGGCGGCCCAGCCCAAGATGAGCCCGGCCAACCCGTTCATGATCAAATGTACTGAACTCACGCCAATCGGCACCTTGATCAGCGAGGCCACGAAAAACGTGGCCGCCAGAACACCCGCGGCCGGAATTCGGTCCACGTCCAGCTTGCGCAGCCCCAAGGCGATACCACCCGCGGCCATCACGGCACCGCCAATCACCACGGGGTTGGACAGGGCTCCATCCACGATATGCATGTGCCTACTCCATTTCGAAGGCGCGGACCCAGATCACGGCATCCTGAGACAATTCCTTGCCCTCGTGTTCCGTAACCGGCCCAACGCCCAGCGCGGCAAAGCCCCAATGGCCTGCGCGCGGAATGGCGAAGGTGAAATAGCCATCCTCGTCGGATTTGATCACCACCGCCCCGCCGGGCATGGCCGATACCGTGGCCGGCTTCGGCGCGTTGGTGTCCATGTCCGGTTCCGCGGCCATGTATTCCACTTCGATCTCGGCCCCGGCCACCGGCTTGCCAGCCGCCATGACGCGGCCCGTAAAGGACGACCCGGCAATGACGTTATAGGGCTTCACCATCGGCAGGATTTCCGCCGCCAGCCCCAGTTCGCTATCCCAGTCCGTGGGCATTCCGTTGCGGTTCACAAACACCTTGGTGAATTGCTGAATATACAGGTCTTCGCTTTTCTCAAGATAGGGCGCGGGTTCCACCACAACCACATAATCGCCCGAGCGTTTGACCGGAAGCGCGATATCGTATCCGGTGGCGGCATTGTCGACCCCGGAGAAGGTCATTTTCTCAAGCGACCCGGACAGGTCGATCTTTTCCCCGCGATGCACGGCGTAAACCGCCTGAGGGGCCTCCATTTCCATCACGTGCCCGTTTTCAAACGGGTGCCAGAAGATCAGCTTCATCGCCACGTCGCCGGGGCTTTCGATCAGGGTGTCCGGCGTATAGGCCAAAACAAAATGCGCCGACGCCGACATCGGCATCACCGCACAAGCAGCAGCAAACGCCGCGGTTGCGAATGGTTTGAACATGTTTTCATGTCTCCTGCGCCCATTGATTCGGGCAAAGGCGACGGGGTCTCTCAGCACGGAAAGGGATTTTGTCCCCATTCCGCCAGATGCGCACCCCGGCATCCGGTTGAATTCGACACATCGGTTCCCCGATGGCCGCTGAAGGCAGGTCTCCTGACTCGCGGGTCGTCGCCCGGCCTGACCTTCCCGGACATCTGGTCCAGTGGTCGTGTTGGCCGCAAGGCTCACCGCTCACAGTTGCGGGGGCAGTCGCGGATTTGGCGCCTGATGGCTACACCTCACCGCGTTCCCTTTTCATCCGGGGATTTGGTTTTACCCCGGAACCGTCAGCGCGCATTCCTTCGCATCAATCCGCCCACCCTGTCAACGGGTGTCATGGGGTGCGCGGTTTTCACGGATCAAAGACTGGCACCAGGCAACACGCCCACCGCGTTTTTGACCCGTTGTTTTTTGACTTGTTCCGGGTTGAGCTGCGGCAATACTCGCCGAACATTGGAAGAATGTGTCGGACATCCCCGACGACATGGCCCATGACACCTACCCATCACACCAGTAACGTCCACCGGCAAACTCTGGGCCGCGAGGGGCGAAAAGGCTGCGTTTGTCACCTGCTGCGCCCAGCGCACCCCGCTGCGGGCCCAAAGGCCACAGCCCCCCAAGGGCTGCTTGCCATGCCCGCCGTCGTGGGATTAACTCATGATATCAACAAGGGGGCGGGCATGAGCGACATCATTTCAGAATTGAAACGCATTACCGGGGCGGACCACGTGCTTGCCGCGTCGGATGCCGAACGCCTTTGCGCGGACTTCACCGGGGCATATCACTGGTCCCCCCTTGCTATTGTCCGCCCTGCCGCGACCGCCGAAGTGGCGGCAATCATCCGTCTGGCCAATGACACCAACACCCCTGTGGTGCCGGTCTCGGGCAATACCGGGTTGGCGGGCGGCACCCGCGCCGATGGTGCGATCATGCTGTCGCTGGAACGCATGAACCGCATCCGCGACATCCGCCCGGCGGCGCGCACGGCTGTTGTCGAAGCGGGTGTGGTTCTGCAAACCCTGCGGGACGCGGTCGAAGATCACGACCTGATCTTTCCGCTCACCTTCGGCGCACAGGGGTCGGCGATGATCGGCGGGGTGCTTTCGACCAATGCGGGCGGGTCCAACGTGCTGCGCTATGGCAATACCCGTGACCTGTGCCTTGGGCTTGAGGTGGTGACACCAACAGGCGACGTCATGGAGGTGATGTCCGAACTGCACAAGGACAATTCGGGCTATAATCTCAAACACCTGATGATCGGGGCCGAGGGCACGTTGGGGATCATCACCGGCGCGGTGCTGAAGCTTTTTCCCAAACCCCGTGCCTATGCCACCGCCATGGTGGCCGCGCCCTCGCTGGAGGCCGCGCTGACCCTGCTGAACCGATTACAGGAGGCCTCGGGCGGTGCCGTTGAAGCCTTTGAATACATGCCGCGGAAATATATTGAACAGCACATGGCATTGATAAACGGCGCACGCGATCCGTTCGACACCCCCCATGACGTCAATATCCTTTTGGAAATCGGGGCCACCGCTCCGCGCGACGCCACCCCCCTGCCCTCAGGACAGTTGCCCGTGGTGGCCGATCTGGAAAACACGCTGGCCGAGCTTTTTGAAACCGGCCTCGTGCTGGATGCGGTGGTGGCCCAGAATGAAGCCCAACGGCGCGAGATGTGGGAACGGCGCGAGGCAGCCGCAGAGGTGACATTGCACCACCGGCCTATCGTGAACAATGACGTTGCCGTGCCTCTGGATCAGATTGCAACCTTTCTGACCCGGGCTGACGCGATGATTGTGACGCACGACCCTGGCGCGGACTCCATATGTGTTGCACACTTGGGCGACGGCAATGTCCACTATGCGATATGGCCTCAAAGCCAGGATCCAGCAGTGCATGACGCGCTGATGGAAGGGGTCGAGGAAATCGTGCTTGACCTGGGCGGCAGCTTTTCCGCCGAACACGGAATTGGCACGTCCAAACTGCCCTCGATGGCGCGGCGCAAGGATGCGGTTGCCATCGCGGCGATGCGCGCGATCAAATCCGCGCTGGACCCAAAGGGCATTCTGAACCCCGGCAAGGTTGTCCCCGAAGCAGTGGGTTAAGGCGCCCCCCCGCCCAGGTCAGACTCCCCCTCCCCCCGCGCCAGCGCACACCAGAAGGCCACGCCATGGGGCAGAGCCGCGTCGTTGAAATCATAGTGCGGGTTGTGAAGCGGCATGGCCGCGCGCCCCTCTTCCCCATTCCCCATCAGGACAAACGCACCGGGGCAATGGTCCAGAAATGCCGCGAAATCCTCGGAGAACCCCACACGGCCATGCTCTGCGTTCGCGGCTCCGACCTGTGCCGCCGCTGCAACCGCCGTGGCGGTGGCGTCGGGATCGTTGATCAGCGGCACGAAAGAAGTGCCATATTCCACCTCTCCCCTCGCCCCGTGGGCGGCACAGACCCCGGCCACGATCTCCTCCATCCGCCTGCGGATCACCTGGGACACATCCCGCGAAAACCCCCGGCAATCCCCGCGCAGGATGACATTCGAAGCAATGATGTTGCGCGCCCCGTCGGTGATGAACTCGGTCACACTCACCACCGCATGGTCCCTTGGGGATACCGCGCGGGACACAATCCCCTGAAGCGCGCCCACAACCGCCGCCCCCACGACAATGGCATCCACACCCGCCTCGGGCATCGACGCGTGCCCGCCCTGCCCGACAATGCGGATTCCAAAATTGTCCTCAAAGGCACAGAACGGGCCGGGCTGGGTGGCGAAATGGCCCAGCGCCATCCCCGGCATGTTGTGCATCCCATAGATGTTGCCCATGGGGAACCGCTCAAACAGCCCGTCTGCAATCATGGCCCGCGCGCCATTGCCCGCTTCTTCGTCAGGCTGGAAGATGAAATGCACATTCCGGTCCAGCGTATCGTCACGTGACAGTTCCAGCGCCGCGCCGACCAACATCGCCGTGTGCCCGTCATGACCACAGCCATGAAATGCACCGGGGGCGGTGGACCGCCATGGGCTCTCGCCCGCTTCGTCAATGGGCAACGCATCCATATCGGCGCGCAGCCCGATGGCCGGGCGATTGCCCGCCCCGCGCCACAGGCTGGCCACCACGCCGCCGCCCACATCGCGGGTCACGTCCAGCCCGGCGGCCTCCAACACCTCAGCCACCCGTGCGCGGCTGCGCGTCAGATCAAACCCCACCTCCGGGTGGCGGTGCAGATCACGGCGAAATTCGATCAGATCCATGGACATGCCCTCCTCATTCCAACCCCATCCGAACAGTATTGAGATGTCCAGCCCATGTTGCTCTTGGCCCGCGCATTCGCTAAGGCACATGCAATAGAGAATTCAGACGCAAAAAGGGCCCGGATCATGGCCATGGACAAAACTTTCAACGCCGCCGAAGCAGAAAACCGCCTGTACCAGGCCTGGGAACAGGCCGGATGTTTCAAAGCCGGGGCAAATGCCAAACCGGGGGCCTCGACCTTCTGCATCATGATCCCGCCACCCAACGTGACCGGCGCGCTGCATGTGGGGCACGCGTTCAACAACACGTTGCAGGATATCCTGATCCGCTGGCACCGTATGCGCGGGTTCGACACGCTGTGGCAGCCCGGTCAGGACCACGCCGGGATCGCAACCCAGTTGCAGGTGGAAAAACAACTCGCCGAAACCCAACAGCCGGGACGGCGCGAACTGGGGCGTGAAAAATTCCTTGAAAAAGTCTGGGAATGGAAGGGCCAATATGGCGGCACCATCATCAACCAGCTCAAACGCCTTGGGGCCTCCTGCGATTGGTCGCGCAATGCGTTTACCATGGCAGGGGCCGATGGCGACCCGCGCACCGGCCATGAAAATTCAGCTAATTTTCATGGCGCAGTCATCAAGGTTTTCGTCGACATGTACGAAAAGGGACTGATTTACCGTAGCAAGCGGCTGGTCAACTGGGATCCCCATTTCGAAACCGCGATTTCCGACCTTGAGGTTGAGAATATCGAAACGCCCGGTCACATGTGGCATTTCAAATACCCGCTGGCCGGTGGGGCGACCTACACCTATGTGGAAAAGGACGAAGACGGCAATGTCACGCTGACCGAAGAGCGCGACTACATTTCCATTGCCACCACGCGGCCCGAAACCATGTTGGGCGATGGCGCGGTTGCGGTACATCCCAGCGACGAACGCTATGCGCCGCTTGTGGGCCAGCTTTGCGAAATCCCGGTAGGACCGAAAGAGCACCGCCGCCTGATCCCGATCATCAGTGACGACTACCCCGACCCTGATTTCGGCTCGGGCGCGGTCAAGATCACCGGCGCGCATGATTTCAACGACTATGCGGTGGCCAAACGCGGCGGCATTCCCTGCTATCGGCTGATGGATACGCGCGGCCACATGCGGGCCGATGGCGCGCCCTATGCCGAAGAGGTCGCCAAGGCCCAGGCCCACGCCAATGGCACCCCCTTCACCGAAAACGAAGTGGACGCAATCAACCTTGTCCCCGACGATCTGCGCGGGCTGGACCGGTTCGAGGCGCGTGATCGCGTGATCGAACAGATCACCGGCGAAGGGCTGGCCGTGATGGTCGACATCACCGAAGAGGTGGACGGCGAAGAGGTCACGAAACACCTGCCTTATGTCGAGGCCAAGCCGATCATGCAGCCCTTTGGCGACCGCAGCCAGGTGGTGATCGAACCGATGCTGACCGACCAGTGGTTTGTCGATGCCGCAAAGGTCGTCGGCCCCGCGCTCGACGCGGTGCGTGGCGGTGATGTGAAGATCATGCCCGAAAGCGGGGAAAAAACCTTCTATCACTGGCTCGACAATATCGAACCCTGGTGCATTTCGCGCCAATTGTGGTGGGGGCATCAGATCCCGGTTTGGTTTGACGCCGATGGCAATGAATACTGCGCGGCAACCGAGACCGAAGCGCAGGAGAAAGCAGGTGCCGGCGTGACGCTGACCCGCGACCCCGATGTGCTCGACACCTGGTTTTCCTCCGGTCTCTGGCCCATCGGTACGCTGGGCTGGCCCGAAGAAACCGAGGAATACGCCAAATACTTCCCCACCGACGTGTTGATCACCGGTCAGGACATCCTGTTCTTCTGGGTTGCGCGGATGATGATGATGCAACAGGCGGTGGTGGGGCAAAACCCGTTCCACACCGTCTATCTGCACCAGCTGGTCCGCGACGAAAAGGGCCAGAAGATGTCGAAAACCCGGGGCAACGTGATTGACCCCTTGGAGATCGTCGATGAATACGGGGCCGACGCGCTGCGCTTTACCATGGCGCAGATGGCGGCGATCGGCGGCGTGCTGAAACTCAGCACCGACCGGATCAAGGGGTATCGCAACTTTGGCACCAAACTCTGGAACGCGTTTTCCTTTGCCGACCATTATCAGATCCCGTTCGCTGCGGAAAATGTCCGGCCCGAGGCGACGCTGACCCTCAACAAATGGATCATCGGCGAGGTCGCCAAGGTGGGTGCCGAAGTGGACGCCGCGCTGGAAAGCTATCGGTTCAACGATGCCGCCAACGCGCTTTATGCCTTCACCTGGGGCAAGGTGTGTGACTGGTATCTGGAATTCTCCAAACCGATCCTGCAAGGCGACGACGCGGCCGCCAAGGCGGAAACCGAACAGACCCTCGCCTGGGTTCTGGATCAATGCCTGATCCTGCTGCATCCGATCATGCCGTTCATCACCGAAGAGCTCTGGGGTCTCACCAATGACGCGCGTCCCAAGATGCTGATCCATGCCGACTGGCCCGAATACGGGGCCGAACTGGTGGATGCCGAGGCGGATCGCGAAATGAACTGGGTGATTTCGGTGATCGAAAACATCCGTTCGGCCCGCGCGCAAATGCACGTGCCCGCCGGGTTGAAAGTGCCGGTGCTTGTGTCCGAATGGGACAGCGCGGCGCAAACTGCATGGGCCAATAACGAGATGATGATCAAGCGTTTGGCGCGGATCGACAGCCTGACCGAAATGGACTTCCCCAAAGGGTCCATCACCATCGCCGCCGACGGGGCGCAATTCGGATTGCCGCTGGCCGACATCATCGACGTGAACGAAGAAAAGGCACGGCTGGAGAAAACGCTGGACAAGCTGGCCAGGGAAATCGGCGGACTCAGGGGGCGGTTGAACAACCCCAAATTCGCCGAAAACGCACCCGAGGAAGTGGTGGCCGAAGCCCGGGGCAACCTCGCCGCGCGCCAGGAGGAAGAGGCCAAGTTGAAGGCCGCCTTTGACCGGCTGGCCGAACTCGACTGACTCATAATACCGCGGGTGCCCCTTGAACCGGGGGCGTCCGCGCCACATCTGGTAACCCGGATCGAACACCCAGACCGTAGTACCCGCTACCCAAGGCATCCAAACTGGTCCGACCTATGAATGAAAGGCCATTTGCCATGCCAACCCCCAACGCCCCCGCGCTTGATTTCCTGCTCAACCGCCGCTCGCGCCCGGCCAAAACCCTGCAAGGCCCCGCCCCGACGCGGGAGGCACTGCACCCCCTGCTCACAGCCGCATCGCGCAGCCCGGACCATGGCAAGCTGGAACCCTGGCGGTTCATCGTGATCGAAAAACCCGCCATGCCCCGCATGGCCGATCTGGCCGAAACCCATGCCCGCGCCGCCGGGTTGGATGAGGACCGGATCGCCAAGGCACGCGGGCAGTTTGATCAGGGTATTCTGGCCGTGGCGGTGATTGAGGTTCAAAAACCTTCGGACAAGGTGCCCGCGCTGGAACAGACCTATGCCGTGGGGGGTGTCTGTCTTGCGCTTCTGAACGCCGCGCTTGCGGCGGGTTGGGGGGCCAACTGGCTGTCAGGATTTGCCAGCCATGATCGTGGTTTCATGACCGAGGCGTTGAACCTCGGCGCACATGAACGCGTGGCCGGGTTCATCCACATCGCCACCGAAACCAAAACCCCGCCAGAACGCCCCAGACCAGACCTTTCGGAGATGACCTCGTGGATATCGAACTGATCTTTTCCAGCTTTTTCAAGGCGGTGGGCCAAATCGGCGACCCCCGGTTCCGCCGTGTGCTGTGGCTTGGCATCGGGCTGACCATCGCGCTTCTGGTGGCGGCCTATGCGGGGCTGTTGTGGCTGATCGACGTTCTGGTCGGACCCGAAGGCTATGCCGGTGTGCTGGGCGATGTGACGTGGCTTCCCGGTCTCCTGGGGCTTAGCTCAATCATCTTCATGCTGGTGCTGTCGGTCTTTCTGATGGTGCCGGTTGCCTCGGCCATCACCTCGATGTTTCTGGACGAGGTGGCCCAGGCGGTCGAAGACAAATACTATCCCCACCTGCCGGACGTTCCGGGCGTACCGTTTGCCGAGGCCCTGAAAGACACGGTGAATTTCCTTGGAGTTCTGATCGCGGCCAACCTTCTGGCCTTTATCCTCTATGCTTTCATCGCCCCCATGGCGGTGTTCATCTTCTGGGGGCTGAACGGGTTCCTGTTGGGGCGGGAGTATTTCCAGCTCGCCGCCATGCGCCGGATCGGACGGGACAGGGCCAAGGCCCTGCGCAGCCGCCACACCGCCACCATCTGGGCCGCCGGCGTCCTGATGGCGGCACCGCTGTCACTCCCCCTGATCAACCTTCTGGTGCCAATCCTTGGCGCCGCGACCTTTACCCACCTGTTCCATGGGTTGAACCGGGATTAACCCGTACGCCCCCCAATCGGGTTCCGCGCCATCGCCGCCTCGATTTCGCTCACGGGCAAGGCCCGTTCGGAATACCCGAAACTGCCCTGTTCCAACACCTCATGCGCGGCCCGCATCATCTCTCCCAATGCGGCCCGGGCAAACGATCCGCCCACGCTGATCCGGCGCACTCCAACTTCGGCCAGTTGCGCCACGCCATATCGCGGCCCCGTCAGCCCCATCACCACATTCACTGGTTGATCCACAGCGCGACACACCGTGGCAATCTGTTCCAGATCGCGCAACCCCGGCGCATAAAGCACCTCGGCCCCCGCCTCTCCAAATGCCTGAAGCCGCGCAATCGTATCCCCAAGATCGGGACATCCCCAAAGAAAGTTCTCGGCCCGCGCGGTCAAAACAAATCCCTTGTTACGCGCCACCTCTGCGGCGGCGCGCACCCGGTCCACCGCCAGCCCCATCTCGTAAATCGGTGCGTCCGGGTTGCCGGTGGCATCCTCCAGCGTGCCGCCCACCAATCCGACCGTACAGGCCATTGCGATTGTATCTGCGCACTCCTCAGGCGCGACGGCAAATCCGTCCTCCAGATCCGCAGAAACGGGTAGATCCGTCGCCGCCGCAATCGCCGCCGCATTGTCCAATATCTCGGCCCGGGTCAGCGCGGCACAGGAATCCCGCTTGCCTGCGGAAAAGGCGTAACCCGCGCTGGTTGTCGCCAGTGCGGCGAACGGCAAGGTCGCCAAAAGCCGCGCGGTACCCGCATCCCAAGCGTTGGGCAACACGAAAGCCCCCGGCCCATCATGCAATGCCCGGAACCGCGTCAGTTTGTTCCGCCTTTCCGCCCCCTCGTCGCTCATGTTGTGATCCTCCGCCGATATGCGGTGACTACAGCACAACACGCAAGAACATTTCAAGAACAAAAAGGCACCATGCCCCCAGCGGTCGCGCCCAATCTCTTCACAACCCGGACTTCAACCCTCACTGACCGGCGCAGGTCCCATCCGCTCGAACCAATCCAGATCGCGCACCGTGATGGTGCCGGTCAGGATGATCGAGGCGATGATCGCCCACAGGATCACCGAAATGATCGTGGTCAGGATCGCCTTTTTCTTGAGGTTATGTTCATGGGGCGACCCGGCCATGGTGCCGGGGACGATTTCACCCACATCGCCCTGGGTTTTCAACCGGAATGGAATGACCACCAGAAAAGTCAGAAACCATATCACTGCGAACAGGACAATCCCCGAGGTAATCCCCATCAGACCTGCTCCAGCTCCACGAGACAGCCGTTGAAATCCTTGGGATGCAGGAACAGTACCGGTTTGCCATGGGCACCGATCCTGGGCTCGCCATTGCCAAGAACCCGGGCTCCGGTTTCCTTCAGATGGTCGCGCGCGGCGATGATATCTTCGACTTCGTAACACACATGATGAATGCCACCCGACGGGTTTTTGTCCAGAAACCCCTGGATCGGAGAGTTTTCACCAAGCGGGTAGAGAAGCTCGATCTTGGTATTGGGCAGTTCGATGAACACAACCGTAACGCCGTGATCCGGTTCGTCCTGGGGCGGGTTCACCTTGGCACCAAGCGCGTTGCGGTATTGCTCGGACGCGGCCTCAAGATCGGGTACGGCAATGGCTACGTGGTTCAGTCGGCCAATCATGTCTGTCTCCTGTTAGAACTGTTCTGACGTTGCCGGGTGTTATGGGGTGCGGCGCGCATTGGCGCAAGACGCAGAACTGCCGCAGGACGCAATGGGACCGGCGGACAACAGGAAAGCCGCGCTGCCTTAACCTCTCGTTAGCCATGTCCGAGTCATCTTGGGTTAAAGACGATTCACTTTACTAAAGGACGCCGACCAATGGATGACTTCGCCAGCTTCAACAAATTCCGCACTCCCACCGCGAACCGCCCTCTGCTTGGACTGACTGTGCTGGTGGTGGAAGACAGCCGTTTTTCCTGCGAAGCAATGCGGCTTTTGTGCCTGCGGTCGGGGGCCAGCATTCGCCGCGCGGACTGTCTGGCCTCGGCCCACCGCCATCTCCAGGTGTATCGCCCTTCGGTCGTGATCATTGACCTGGGCCTGCCAGACGGCAACGGGGTCGAACTGATCGAAGAGCTGAACCGCGCCCAGCCCCGCGTTGGCATCATTCTGGGGACAAGCGGAAATGACGGGGCCCGGGCCGAAGCGATGGCCGCCGGGGCCGATGGTTTCCTGGCCAAACCAATCGAAAGCCTTGCCGCGTTTCAGGAGACGATCCTGGCCCATATCCCCGCCGACCGACATCCGGCCGGGCCGCGCATCATCAATGAAGAACTGATCAAACCCGATCCCATCGCGTTCTGCGATGACATGGCCCATGCCGCCGAACTTCTGAATGATGGAGAGGACAAGATGGTCACTGACTATGTGGCCCAATTCTTGTCAGGCGTGGCACGCAGCGCGCGGGATAGCCAGTTGGAAGAGGCATGTATTGCATTGACCAAAACCCGTGGCGAAAACCACGCCAACCGGCCCGAAGTGGCCCGGCTTGCCGCGTTGGTACAGGAACGTTTGCATTCCGCGATTGCGATCTGATCCCCGCAGATCCCCCGGGCCGGCCACCGGGTCCGGTCGGGTCCGGTCGGGCCCGACCCGTCGGCCGTCAAAGCAACAGCCCCGGATCATCGCCCAGATCGACCCCCGGAAAGATTGATCGTTCGATCACCGACCGGTCGATCCCGAAAAGCCCGCGCATGGCCCAGCCCGCATAGGCGCGCAAATCGCTTGTGGGCATCAGGTCGCGCCGATCATAAAGATCCGCTTCAGCCAGCCCGGGCCATTGCCCCAGCACACGCCCCCCGCGCAACGCGCCTCCGGCCAGCATCATCAGCCCTCCGGTGCCATGATCGGTGCCACCCGTGCCGTTCAAACGCGCGGTACGCCCAAACTCGGTCATCGCAATCACCGTGGTTTTACCCCAGACAGGGCCGCGCATGTTCTCTTTCAGGGTCAACACCATCTCGGCCAGAATTTCCAGCGGGCGCACAAGCGTGCGGCCCTGATTTGCGTGGGTGTCCCAACCGTTGATGGAAAAGCTGGCAATCCGGCTGTCCTGCCGCAGCTTCTTGGCGGCGAATTCCGCAATCTGCTTGTGCCCGCCCGATTTGCGCGCCGCCTGCATCTCCTGAATCATGGTCTCTATCATGTTGTTGCCGCCTGCCCCTGCTCCGGCCCCTGCCATGTCGGCCATCGGGCTTTGTGCCGACAGGTTCAACGCCTCGTTCAACGCCGGGGCAACCAGCGGATCGTCATGGACCACAAGCTGCAACAGCTCAATCGCCTGAGGGCTCAACCCGTCCACCCGCGCATCCGGTGACCAGTTCGCCACCGGCGCGGCCCCCCGGGTCAGCAACATGTCCGACCGCCCCACGGCATAGGCCGTTTCCGCGCTCACCCCCGGCAACACCTGCAACATGCGGTTCAACCACCCGTCGCGCACCGGATCGTGCTCGTTGGTCGTCCCGGCCTCCAACACGTCCTGCCCGTCGAAATGGCTGCGTTTGTCGCGATAGGGGGTGGACACGGCATGCACAAACCCAAGCTCGCCCGCCGCCCAGAGCGGCATCAGCGTACTCAGCCCCGGATGCAGGGCAAAAAACCCGTCAAGGTCGTGGGGGCCGCCGGGCGCGCCCACCGCGTCACCGGGTTTGCGCAGCGCCGCGTATTCCGCCGCCCCGCGCGGTTGTACGACGCCAAGCCCATCCATGCCACCGCGCAGGATGATCACCACCAAACGGTTGTCCCACGGCGCGCTGGCAAAGGTGACAGGGGTCAAAAGCGGGCTCGCCGCCGCCGTACAGCCCAGCGCCACGCTGCGGCTCAGAAACCTGCGACGGCTCACCTTCATATCAGACACTCCCATAACGCGACCTCCCTCACATCCTCTGAAACCCGGGCGAGGCCAGCACAAGCCCGACCCCAACGCGCCGATCCTCGGCACCACGCGCGGCAAAGCGCAGCTCTTCGGACGCGCGATTGCCAAGCGCGGTTTCCACAAACACCCGCGGATCAGGTAACCCCTGCACCAAAATCCCCGGTGCGCTCATCGCCCAATCCAGCCGTGCGGCATAGCGTTGCGGGGTGATCCAGTCCCCGTCTTCCTCGGACCACCCATCGGGGCCACCCGGTTCCTGCCATTGTTGCCCCATCAACGCCATCGGGGTTTGCAGGGTCGCGGCCACGATCCGCTCGTGGCCGCTGTTGATTGCATCCGGCGCCACCGCCAGCGCCCGCATGGCCGACCCGACAAAATCCACCGGCTGTTTGACGTTTCCCGGGTTCTCGTCCGCCCAGGCGGCAGGATGTTCAAGCAATGCTTCGGTGACCGCTCCCAGATCCCCGGCGGTGGCGGTGAACCTTGCGGCCAGATGGGACACCAGCCCCGGATCCGGGATATCCCCGACGAAATGCACCGCCAGTTTGCCCGCGATGTGGCGCGCTGTGTCGGGATGGTGCGCCAGATCGTCCAGCGCCGCCAGAACATCGGAAAGCCGCGCCTTTCCGGCCCCGCCATAGGTCACGCCCAACACGGTTTCGCTGCCCGGTTCGGACATGCGATGGCGGAAGTTAAAGCCCCCCTGCGCCGAATAGGCCATGCCGGTCAGAAGCTCGGCAAATTCGCGCACGTCGGTCTGATCATAAACCCCATCCACCCCCAACGTGTGCAGTTCAAGGATTTCACGGGCCAGGTTTTCGTTCAACCCCGCCTTGCGCGGGCGACGCCTGGCCGTGTCGCTGCCCGGCCCCACAGACAATTGCTGATCCAGATAATGCAACATCAATGGCTGAACCGCGACGGCCTTTAACATCTCGGCAAAGCTGCCGGTCAGATAGGGTCGGATCGCCGTTTCGATATAAGGAGAGGTGCCCCGGCGCAGCACCCCGGCCTTGCCGCGCGCGGTAAAGTGATCGGCCCAGAAAAAGGCCAGCCGTTCGCGCAGCCCATCCGCCGTGTGGGTCCGCCGCATCATCGCCTGCCACAACCAATGCCGATGGGCCTGCCGCGCCGCCTTTTTCAACAGCTTGGTTGCCTTGATCGCCGCCTTTTCCTCGGGTGTGCCACGTTTCTTGCGCAAATACTTGCGCGCGGTTGCGGCCTCGGCCATGCGCGCGGCGAAGGCAGGGAAATCGTCGATATGAAACGCCTTTGCCGCGTTGTCAGGGCCACGCAGCCGCCCCATCATCGCATTCACGTCCTGAGGTGGGGCAATCATGGGGGACAGCCCGCACCCAAAGCGGATATCGGCCAGTATCGGGTCAAATCGCATCCTGAGCGGCTCCTCGCATCACCTGTGCATCAACTGCCTGCTTTGCAAATATAGAACGGCCCGGACAAGGTTTCATCCCCTGCCCGGGCCGTTTTCAATGTCTTGGCGGTGGCCCGCCGATACCTGTTTATTCGTGCCGAAACCGGATCAATCCTGTTCGATCACCCGCAGGCTCAGTTCCATCAACTGTTCCGGCGCGGCCTCGCTGGGCGCGTTCATCATCAGATCCTCGGCCCGCTGGTTCATCGGAAACATGATGACCTCGCGGATATTGTGTTCATTGGCCAACAGCATGACCATCCGGTCGATCCCGGCGGCACAGCCCCCGTGCGGCGGCGCGCCATACTGGAACGCGTTGACCAGCGCGCCAAAGCGTTTTTCGACCTCGTCCTTGCCATAACCGGCAATTTCAAACGCCTTGAACATGATCTCGGGCTTGTGGTTGCGGATCGCACCACTGACCAGCTCATAACCGTTACAGGCCAGGTCATACTGGTATCCCAGCACCTCCAGCGGATCGCCGTTCAGCGCCTCCATCCCCCCCTGCGGCATCGAGAACGGGTTATGTTCGAAATCAACCGCCCCGGTTTCCTCGTCGGCCTCGTAAATCGGGAAATCCACGATCCAGGCAAAGGCGAACCGATCCGTTTCGGTCAGGCCAAGCTCGGCCCCGATCACGTCGCGCGCCTTGCCCGCCACGGTCTGAAACGCCTTGGGTTTACCGCCAAGGAAGAAGGCCGCGTCGCCAACGCCAAGGCCAAGCTGCTGGCGAATCGCCTCTGTCCGCTCCGGCCCGATATTCTTGGCCAGCGGTCCGGCGGCCTCTTCACCCAGCGTGATTTCACCGGCCTTGATCCTGGCGTTCACCTCTTTGACGGTGATCCCCTGTTCCTGGGCAATGGTATCGGGCGACTGCTTGCGCCAGAAGATATAGCCCATGCCGGGCAGACCCTCTTTCTGAGCGAAAGCATTCATGCGGTCACAGAATTTGCGGCTGCCGCCCCCCGGGGCCGGAATGGCGCGCACCTCGGTGCCCTCCTGCTCAAGCAGCTTTGCAAAGATCGCAAAGCCCGAGCCGCGGAAATGTTCGGAACAATCCTGCATCCTGATCGGGTTGCGCAGGTCGGGCTTGTCGGTGCCGTACCATTTCGCCGCATCCTTATAGGAAATCTGGGGCCATTCGCCGGGCGCATCCACCTTACGACCCCCGCCGAACTCTTCGAACACACCCGCCATGACCGGCGCGATGGTGTCAAACACGTCCTGTTGGGTGACAAAGGACATCTCAAGGTCAAGCTGATAGAAATCCGTGGGCGACCGGTCGGCGCGCGGGTCTTCGTCACGGAAACACGGTGCAATCTGGAAATACTTGTCAAAGCCGCTGACCATGATCAACTGCTTGAACAATTGCGGAGCCTGCGGCAGGGCATAGAACCGCCCCGGATGCAGTCGCGATGGCACCAGAAAGTCGCGCGCCCCTTCGGGAGAGGAGGCGGTGATGATCGGGGTCTGATATTCGCGAAAGTTCAGATCCCACATCCGACGGCGCAGGCTTGCCACCATGTCCGAACGCAGCTTCATGTGGTTCTGCATCTTCTCGCGACGCAGGTCGAGATAACGGTGACGCAGGCGGGTTTCTTCCGGGTATTCCTGTTCGCCAAAGACCATGAGCGGAAGCTCTTCGGCAGCGCCCAGAACCTCGAGATCCTGAATGAACACCTCAACCTCGCCGGTTGGGATCTTGGGGTTGATCAACGACTCGTCCCGCGCCAGCACCTTGCCGTCGATACGAATGCACCATTCGCTGCGCACCTTTTCGATCTCGGCGAAAACCGGGCTGTCAGGGTCGGCCATGACCTGGGTCATACCGTAATGGTCGCGCAGGTCGATGAACAGCAACCCGCCATGGTCACGGACACGGTGAACCCAGCCCGACAGGCGCACGGTCTCACCCACGTTGGATTTGTTCAGCTCGGCACAGGTATGGCTGCGATATTGATGCATCGGCGCGTCCCCTTGGGATAATCTGCAAACAGTCGCGCCGATACACCGCGTGGGGCGCGGGAAGTCAAGCCGCGCCGACAGAATTCAAGCGCGACCCTACGATTTTTACATAAAAATCGTGTCCCGGCTCAAAACGGGCGCACCACGTTGCCGGAAAAGAAATAGACGCCCATGCCGACGCAGAACAGAACCACCCCCGCCACGGAATGCAGAACAACGGCCAACGCAAAGCTCTGGCGCAGCTCATAGGCCCATGCAAACACCACCCCGCCGACAAAGGTCATCACTGCGACGATCCAACTCCAATACATCAGGTGCGCCAGCGAAAACAGCGCCGCGTTCAAAAACAGAACTCCCGTGCCGCGGGGCAATATCCGGGCATAGCGGCGGAAAAACAAAGCCCGGAACACGATTTCCTGGGGCAAGGCCGACACCACCGGGTAAAACAGCGCGATCATCACCATGATTTCGGGGCGTTCGCGGATCAATACAAACATCTGGTCCGGTGCAGTCCCCCACATGATGATAAGCGAAGCAATCAGAACGACGGCACCGAACCTGATAATCTCCCCCCACCGCAATGCCGCCCAGCCGCGCAAGAGATCGCGCCAGCTGAACCCGGTGGTGATATGAAGCAGCACCATCCCGACGAACGTCACCCCGAACAGCGCGGGAAACATCATGGTCGCAGGCAGGAGAACCGCCATGATCAACGGAGCGACCACGTAAAACGCGATGAATTCGATCCATAACTGTGTCCGCGTTGCTGGCCGCATCCCTGCCCCTTTCCTGCCGGTCCGTGGGATATAGGCAACCGCACCGGTGAAAACCACTCGCAAACTGCGCCAAAATGGTCCTTGCACCCGGCCTTGCGATGTCTATAACCCACGACAATTTGCGCGATCTGCTGCCCGGGGAAACACCATGCCAAAACGTACCGATATCTCGTCCATCATGATCATCGGCGCGGGGCCGATCGTGATCGGGCAAGCCTGTGAATTCGACTATTCCGGGGCCCAGGCCTGCAAGGCCCTGCGCGAGGAAGGGTATCGCGTCATTCTGGTGAATTCGAACCCCGCGACGATCATGACCGACCCGGACATGGCCGATGCCACCTATATCGAACCGATCACGCCCGAAACCGTGGCCAAGATCATCGAAAAAGAACGTCCCGACGCGCTGCTTCCCACCATGGGGGGGCAGACCGGGCTGAACACCTCGCTGGCGCTGGAAGAGATGGGCGTACTGGACAAATTTGGCGTCGAAATGATCGGTGCCACCCGCGATGCCATTGAAATGGCAGAAGATCGCAAGCTGTTCCGCGAAGCCATGGACCGGCTCGGCATCGAAAACCCACGCGCCACCATCGTAACCGCACCCAGGCTGGAAGACGGCTCTGCCGACCTTGATGAAGGCATCCGGCTTGCCCTTGAGGACCTGGAAGAGATCGGCCTGCCCGCCATCATCCGCCCCGCCTTTACCATGGGCGGCACCGGCGGCGGCGTGGCCTATAACCGCGATGATTACATCCATTTCTGCCGCACCGGCATGGACGCCTCCCCGGTGAACCAGATCCTTGTGGACGAATCCCTGCTGGGCTGGAAAGAATATGAAATGGAGGTGGTGCGGGACAAAGCCGACAACGCCATCATCGTCTGCTCCATCGAAAACGTGGACCCCATGGGGGTGCATACCGGTGATTCGATCACGGTCGCCCCGGCGCTGACCCTGACGGACAAAGAGTTCCAGATCATGCGCACCCACTCGATCAACGTGCTGCGCGAAATCGGGGTGGAAACCGGCGGGTCCAACGTGCAATGGGCGGTGAACCCCGTTGATGGCCGCATGGTCGTGATCGAAATGAACCCGCGGGTCAGCCGCTCGTCGGCGCTGGCGTCCAAGGCGACGGGCTTCCCGATTGCCAAGATCGCCGCGAAACTGGCCGTCGGCTTTACGCTGGACGAACTGGACAACGACATCACCAAGGTGACTCCGGCCAGCTTTGAACCCACCATCGACTATGTGGTCACCAAGATCCCGAAATTCGCTTTCGAAAAATTCCCGGGTGCCGAATCCTACCTCACCACCGCGATGAAATCCGTGGGCGAGGCCATGGCGATCGGCCGCACCATCCACGAAAGCCTGCAAAAAGCGCTGGCCTCGATGGAATCCGGCCTCACCGGCTTTGACGAGGTGGACATCGAAGGCGCGCCGGACAAGGCAGCGGTGATCAAGGCAATCTCGCAACAAACCCCGGACCGGATGCGCACGATTGCCCAGGCCATGCGCCACGGGCTGACCAACGATGAAATCCACGGCGTCACCATGTTCGACCCGTGGTTCCTGGACCGGATCCGGGAAATCGTCGACGCCGAAGAAGCCGTGAGACAGGAGGGTCTCCCGACTGACGAACAGGGCCTGCGCAAACTGAAAATGCTGGGCTTCACCGATGCGCGACTGGCCACGCTGACCGGGTTCAAGGAAACCGATATCCGCAAAGCCCGCCATGCCAAGGGCGTGCGCGCGGTGTTCAAACGAATCGACACCTGTGCCGCGGAATTCGAGGCCCAGACGCCCTACATGTATTCCACCTACGAAACCCCGATGATGGGCGAAGTGGAATGCGAAGCCCGCCCCAGCGACCGCAAGAAAGTGGTGATCCTCGGCGGTGGCCCCAACCGGATCGGCCAGGGGATCGAATTTGATTACTGCTGCTGTCACGCCTGCTATGCGCTGACGGATGCGGGCTATGAAACCATCATGATCAACTGCAACCCGGAAACCGTGTCGACGGACTATGACACCTCCGACCGGCTTTATTTCGAACCGCTGACCTTTGAACATGTGATGGAAATCCTGCGGGTCGAACAGGATAACGGCACCCTGCATGGCGTGATCGTGCAATTTGGCGGCCAGACCCCGCTCAAGCTCGCCCATGCGCTCGAATCCGAAGGCATCCCGATCCTAGGCACCACCCCGGATGCGATTGACCTCGCCGAAGACCGTGAACGGTTCCAGGCGCTGGTGAATCAACTGGGCCTGAAGCAACCTAAGAACGGTATCGCCTCCACCAATGCCGAGGCGCTCAAGATCGCCGAGGAAATAGGCTTCCCGCTGGTCATCCGCCCCTCTTATGTTCTGGGGGGACGCGCCATGGAGATCGTGCGCGACATGGCCCAGCTTGAACGCTATATCGCCGAGGCGGTGGTCGTTTCGGGCGACAGCCCGGTCCTGCTTGACAGCTACCTGTCGGGGGCTGTGGAACTGGACGTGGACGCGCTCTGTGACGGCGAAACCGTACACGTGGCTGGTATCATGCAGCATATCGAAGAGGCGGGCGTCCACTCGGGCGACAGCGCCTGTTCCCTGCCGCCCTACTCGCTGGGCAAGGATGTGACCGACCGGATCAAGGATCAATCCAACGCGCTCGCGCTCGCGCTGAACGTCAAGGGGCTGATGAATGTGCAATTCGCCATCAAGGATGACGAAATCTATCTGATCGAAGTGAACCCCCGCGCCTCGCGCACCGTTCCTTTCGTGGCCAAGGCCACCGATTCCGCCGTGGCCTCCATCGCCGCGCGGCTGATGGCGGGGGAACCCATGTCCAACTTCCCGCTGCGCCCGGCCTATCCGTCGGATGCAAAGTCGGGCAAAATGCCGAAAACCGACCCGATGACCCTGGCCGATCCCGACATGCCGTGGTTCTCGGTGAAAGAAGCGGTCCTGCCCTTCAACCGGTTCCCCGGCGTCGACACGATCCTGGGGCCCGAAATGCGCTCGACCGGCGAGGTGATGGGCTGGGATCATACCTTCCCCATGGCCTTCCTGAAGGCCCAGATGGGCGCTGGCACCAACTTGCCCACCGAAGGCCGCGTGTTCTTTTCGATCAAGGATGACGACAAGTCGCCCGCACTGATCGAAACCGCGCAAACCCTTGTGAATCTTGGATTTTCCATCGTCGCCACGGGCGGCACGGCGGCGTTCCTTGAAACCAGCGGAATTGCCTGCGAGGTGGTGAAAAAGGTCTATGAAGGGCGTCCCAACGTGGTGGACCAACTCAAGAATGGTGCCATTTCTCTGCTCATGAACACCACGGAAGGCACCGCCGCGGTGGAAGACAGCCGTGAAATCCGCGCCGTCGCGTTGAACGACAAAATCCCCTATTTCACCACCGCCGCCGGGGCTCATGCCGCTGCGCTGGCCATGAAAGCACGGGCCGAAGCGGACTTTGACGTGACATCGCTTCAGGGCTGACCGCCCGGAGCCAACACCCCGGTAGAGCGAATGACGCGGCCAGTGTCATACACAACCGCGTGGCCCCGCGCGGGTGCGGACCCTGTGTTCACTTTCAAAGGGGGTATCAGAGTTGTTGATGTGTCGTTCCAGGTTGGCGCGATACGGATTCATGTCGTCTGGATGCAGCAGAGACTTGATCGTGCTTTTCTTGCTCTCGTCAAATTCCGGGGGGCGATAGCCAGGCGTTTCGGAAAATCCGGGTGACCGAAATCACCGATCAAATCGAGTTTCAGAAACAGCTGCACCAATCCCAGAAGATGGATGCGATCAAACGCGCCTCGCTGCGTGAGGCCGGGCTGACCATCTGTTTCAAGAACATGCCAGATGGAACCCGGATCAACCAGCGGCCCCGATTGCACCAGCGCCGGCATCTCGTTGCTTATCGGATCACCCCCTTATCGGATCACCCCCATGTCCCTGCCCACCGCAATAAAGGCGTCAATCGCGCGGTCCAGATCCTCGCGACTCAGCGCCGCCGACATCTGGGTGCGAATCCGGTCCTGTCCACGCGGGACCACGGGGAAACTGAACGGCGCGACATAGACCCCCTTTGCATCCAGCCGCGCGGCCATCTCCTGGGCCAGTTTCGGATCGCGCAACATCACCGGCACAATCGGGTGCGCGCCGGGCAACAGGTTGAACCCCGCGGCCCCCATGCGGGCGCGGAAATGCGCCGCGTGATCCATCAGCCGCTCGCGCCGCGCGGTGCTGGACTCCAGCATATCGAGAACCGCAATCGACGTCCGGGCGATCACCGGGGCCAGCGTGTTGGAAAACAGATAGGGGCGCGAACGTTGGCGCAGCATGTCCACCACCTCGGCCCGGGCACAGGTATAGCCGCCCGATGCCCCGCCCAGCGCCTTGCCCAGCGTGCCGGTCATGATGTCGATCCGCCCCATGACCCCGCAATGCTCATGGGTGCCGCGCCCGGTGGTGCCCATGACCCCCACCGCGTGGCTGTCATCCACCATCACCAAGGCATCGTACCTGTCGGCCAGATCACAGATCTCTTCCAGCCGCGCCACGTATCCGTCCATGGAAAACACGCCATCCGTGGCAATCATGCGGAACCGCGCGCCGCTGGCCGCCTTTAACCGGGCCTCAAGATCGCTCATGTCGGAATTGGCATAGCGATACCTCCGGGCCTTGCACAACCGCACCCCGTCGATAATCGACGCATGGTTCAGCGAATCCGAGATGATGGCGTCTTCGGGGCCCAAAAGCGTTTCGAACAACCCCGCATTGGCGTCAAAACAGCTAGAATACAGGATCGTATCCTCAAACCCAAGGAAAGCCGCCAGCCGGGCCTCAAGCTCTTTGTGCTCTTCCTGTGTGCCACAAATGAACCGGACCGAGGACATGCCATAGCCATAGCGCGCCACCGCCGCACGCGCCGTGTCGATCAGGTCGGGATGATCGGACAGGCCAAGATAGTTGTTGGCACACAGGTTGATCACCTCACGCCCGCCCTCCAACGACACGCTGCCGGACTGAGGACTGGTGATCACCCGTTCGGATTTGTACAGCCCCGCGTCGCGAATATCGCTCAACCGGGAAGCTATGTGGTCAATGAATGCGCTGGTCATGGCGTCCCCCCTGAGAATCGCATTGTCGTGATGCGTCAGGAGGACTAGGCTCCCCGCAGTTTCCGAAGGGGTCAAGAGATGTTTCATGGATGGGGCGAATTCCTGTTAGCCTTTGCGGTGTTTTTTCTGTCTCATTCGCTGCCGGTGCGGCCCAATGTGAAAGGGCGGATCGTCAGGCGGATTGGTCCGGTCGGCTTCACGCTGGCTTACTCGCTGTTGTCCCTGTTTGTGCTGGGCTGGGTGATCGTGGCGGCGGGCCGGGCACCGGTGGTGCTGCTTTGGGGCTGGGCACCGTGGCAGAACCTGGTGCCTCTGCTGGGTATGGCGTTGGCGTCAGGAATCACCGCGCTGGCGCTGGGCCGCCCCAACCCGCTGTCCTTTGGCGGTGCGCGGAATGATCGGTTCGACCCTGCTGCGCCGGGAATTGTGGGGTGGGTCCGTCACCCGATACTGGCCGCGCTTCTGCTTTGGTCCGGGGCGCATATTGTGCCCAATGGCAATCTGGCTCATGTGATCCTGTTCGGGAGCTTTGCCGGGTTTTCCCTGCTGGGGATGCGCCTGATCGACCGGCGCAAACGGCGTACGCTGGGGGATGACTGGGCGCGGCTGGCCGCAACCTCCCGCAATATCCAACCTACGGCATGGGGCATGGTCCGGCTTGGCCTTGCGGCGCTGACCTATGTTGCCCTGCTCTTCGCCCACCTTCCGGTGATCGGGGTCTGGCCCCTGCTCTAGGGGCCGCACTTGGCTGCTCGCTTGAAAACGCCGCGCAGGGTCAACCACAGGGTCAACCACAAAACCAACCACAAAATTAACCACGGGGCGATGCAGGAAACACATGCAGCCCGCCCCAGCCCCCCAACCCTCCTTGCCAGCCCCGGTTGAAACCAGCTATGCACAATCCCATGAAAATTGCCTTTACACGCGCCTCGGGGCGCGGCGAAACCAACCTGTTGCTGGCCACCCTGGCCGAAACACTTGCGGCGCGGGGACTGCGGCTTGCCGGTTCGGTTCAGATTGATACAGAACGCGCGGATCATCACCTGTGTGACATGGACGTGCGCGTCTTGCCCGACGGGCCGGTCATCCGCATCTCCCAGACCCTGGGGCGCGAGGCGCGCGGCTGTCGGCTTGACCCCGACGCTCTGGAACAGGCTGTGGCGCTGACCGAAACCGCGCTTGAGCGCGGGGCCGACCTTCTGTTGATCAACAAGTTTGGCAAACACGAGGCGGACGGGCGCGGGTTCCGCAACGCCATGGGAATGGCGGCGGACCTCGGCATCCCGGTCCTGGTCGGAGCCAGCGGGCTGAACAATCCCGCGCTTGTCTCCTTTTGCGGCGACGCGCTGACCGAAATTGCGCCCGACCACGACGCGCTCCTGTCCTGGGTGCTTGACGCAACGACGTCGGCGGGGTCGGGACTTAACGCTTGACCCCGCCCCATAGGGGCAGGCACTCTGGGCACATTCTCAATCGAATCATTACCTTACCCACACCGACACCGACTGCGCTGCTTGTGCTGCCCTGTGACGGCGTGCAACGTAAGCCTGAGATATTGGGGGTCATGGCGCTGAAGGGAAAGCTTGGGGAACAGCTAACGGATGAGCGAGGCAGACAAGGATAAAAACGAGCCCGAAACGGGTTCGACAGACCGGGATGACGCGGCCGCTTCCATAGCGACCCAGAACGACACGACCGCTCCTATCGCGGCCCCGGACCGGCTGGCCTTGATCGAACACATCTATCAACTGGCGCTTGAACCCGACTCCTTTGACGATTTCATGACCCAATGGGAGGCGCATGTGACCAATTCGGTCAATGCGCTGGAAACGTTGCGCAACGACACCCCGCAGGCGGTGATGGACTCCGCCGGTCTGCACAGCCATTTTGACACCGCCATCCGCCTGCTGCGCGAAAGCCGCCCGGCCCCGGTCAGGGAACCCGGCATTGCGCCCGACACAGGCGAGGATAGCCAGAACAGCGCAACCCTGCGCATCGGCAAAGGGGGGGAAATCCTGTCCATGAACCCGGCCGCGCAAACGATGCTGGGAAAGGTTTCAACCGTTTACGATTTGCCTCTGGATGCCAATGGACAGGGGGCGTTTGAACAATTCCTGTCCCACGACGCCCCGCGCCATCCGCTTGTTGTGCGGCTCTGGCTTCCTGACGATACGGCAGGCGCACGCCCCGGCAGTTCGGGTTCGGGTTCGGGCGTGGGGGACAGCGGCGATGAAACGACAACACGCGTGGCCCTGTTTCACCTGCGCCCGGTGCGGACCGCCCCACGCGATGGGGCGGTGGCCGAACTCTCCGATGCCATGCCCTCGTGGCCCGCGACCATGGACGACCTGCTGACCACGACCTTTGAATTTTCACGATCCGAAAACGACATTTCCCGCGCGTTGTTCCAAGGTCTGGACATTGCCGATATCGCCCAGGCCCGCGGCAGCACGGTCAGCACGGTCAGAACCCAGGTGAAACGAATCCTTGGCAAAACCGGGGCGCGCAGTCAGGTAGAACTGACCCGCGTGCTGATGACCCTGGCAAGGGTCGCGATGCGCAATGATAACGCCCCGGCCCCGGAGGATGGGCCTATGCGGCTGACCATTTCGGGGCGTGAAATCCCCTTGGTTGTGCATGGTGCCCCCCACGGACGTCCGGTGTTTTTCTTTCACGGGATGCTGGACGGGGTGGAAATCTCGGACAGGCTGCAAAATGCACTGGATACGGCCAATCTGCGCCTGATCATGCCGACGCGTCCCGGTTTTGGCAATGCAGCCTTTGATGCCGGGCCACCGCAACAAGCCCCGGAACGCTTTGCGCTGGACTGTATGGGGATCATGGACCAACTGAGAATCGAGCGCACCGCGCTGCTGGGCCATATGGGCGGGTCTGTCTTTGCCGACACGGCCGCGCATTTGCTGGGGCAGCGGGTCGTGGGGCTTTTGCACGTGGCGGGCGGGGTGCCCCTGTGGTCAGATGCCCAGATCAAGGCGATGTCGCACCGGCAAAGGGTCGTGGCCCTTACCGCGCGCTATCTTCCGGCCATGCTGCCGCTGGTGCTGCGCGCCGGAATTCGCCAGATCAACACCGGCGGGATCGAGAAATTCGTTCACGCGCTCTTTGCCGAATCTCCGCCGGACCTCAAGGCGCTGAAAGACCCGGAATTGCACGACCTGATCATGGATCGCTACCGTTTTTCCATCGCCCAGGGGCACAAGGCCTTCGAAGCTGACAGCCTCAACGTGCTAAGCGACTGGAGCGACAAGCTTGAGCGCCGCCGCTTTCCCATGATCCTGCTCCACGGCACCCAGGACCCTGTGGTCGCGATCCGCACCGTGCGGGACTATCACAAGGTGCTGGGAGAGGGCTGTGAATTGCGCGAACTCCCGGACGGAGGCCAGCAGATTTTGCTGACACATCCCGATCACGTGGTGAAGGCGCTTTGTGATCTTTTTGACCGGGACAGCGGGCAAGCAGGCTGAGCCTCCTCCTGCCTTGCTGCCTTGCGCGCCGCCGTTTTCGGGCACAATCAAATAGCCGCAGCAAGCAGGCAGGCGGTGCCTTCCCCCCGGCCCCGGGTCCCTGACCCGGCACTTCTTCTTTCTCAGACGGCACTCTGACCCGATGCCTCGTGCCCAACACTGGATGCCCCCGGCACTGGACGCCCCCGACACTGGACACCAAAGACCCTGCGCGGGCCTCACTTCCGGCTGATGCGCCCGTCGGTATAGGGTTTGTAAGTCCCCTGCCCCGCCAGGTATTCGGCCAGCACATCGGCGACGTCGGGGCCGAAGTCATAGGCGTGCTCGGCGGCGCGGAACATTTTGTACCCATCTCCGCCGCCGCGTACATAGTTGTTGGACACAAGCCCATAGGTCTTGTCCGGATCAATCGGGACCTAGGCATCGCCCTCCACCACCAGCACCTCCTGCACCCGGCCTTCGTTCGGGGCAACGCTGGTGTCAAAGGTGAATTTCAACCCGGCAACCTGGGGGAAACGGCCCTTGACCTCTTCCACCTGGCTGACCCCGTTTTCCAGCGCGTCGATCACCGTTTGACCGCTGACCTGAAAGGTGGACAGCGTGTTCTGGAACGGCAGCACGGTCAGCACCTCGCCCATGGTCACGTCACCTGCGTCAATGCTGGCCCGCAACCCGCCGGAATTGGCGATGGAAATGGAAATGCCCTGATCCCTGACCCGGTCCAGCATGGCATCGGCGACAAGGTTGCCCATGGCGCATTCCTGCACCCGGCAAATCGCCCGGTCGCCCTCGATCGCGGCCCCGGCACTGGCCACGACCTTCTGGCGGATTTCTTCCAGCGGCCCGGCCAGTTCGGCGATCCGTGCCTTGGTGGCGCTATCCTCGGGGACCCCGGCATCCATGATCAACGGTTCGCCCCTGGCCTCGGTCAACTCACCTGAATCGTTGAAGGTGACGTTCAATTCGCCAAGGAACTTGCCATAGGCATAGGCCTGAACGATTGCGGTGCCGCCGACCATGGTGGGGTAAGGCCCCTTGGCCCGGTCGCTGACATTGGACAGATAGGTGTTGGAATGCCCGCCCACGATCACGTCAACGCCGGTGGTTTCGGCGGCGACGCGCTTGTCGACTTCGTAACCCGAATGACTAAGCACAATGATCTTGTTGACCCCTTCGGCGGTCAGCCGGTCAACCTCGCCCTGCACCGCATGAACCGGGTCGGTGAAGATAATGTTGGAGCCAAGGCTGGCCAGTTCATCGGTATCCTGAGGGGTCAGGCCAATCAGGCCAAGCTTCTCGCCCCCCCGTTCAATCACGATGGACTTCTTGAGGACATCAGCCAACAGCGCCTCGCGGCTGATATCGGCGTTGGACATCAGCACAGGAAACCCCACCGCGTCCATGAACCCGCGCAGAACCTCGGGACCGTCATCGAATTCGTGGTTGCCCACGGTCATCGCGTCATAGCCCAGCTTGTTCATCATCTCGGCCGCGACCTTGCCCTTGTAATAAGTGTAAAACAACGTGCCCTGAAACTGATCGCCCCCGTCCACAAGGATCGCGTTGTTGGTCCGTCTGCGCGCATCGGCAATGGCGCTAACCAACCGCGCCGACCCGCCAAAGCATTTGCCTTCCGCGTTGCTGTCCTCGGAACAGCCGCTGTCATATTTGCTGATCGGCTCAAACCGGGCGTGGAAATCGTTGGTGTGAAGAATGGTCAGGCTGTAATCGGCAGATGCCATTCCGGTGGACAGGGCCAAGGCCCCGAGGCTCATCATGAAACGTGTCATCATCGTGTAATACCCCTCTGTTGCTCAATACGCTCTGCCCTCGATGGTGCCCGCGTCGACGTACCGAGTCAAAGAGTGTGTGTGTCAAGGATTAAGTGATGGAATAGCGGACCCGCCCATGCCTTTCCCCACCTGCCTTTCCCCACATGCCCCCCCCCGACACTCACACTCTCCCGCCCGCTGCGGTCGCATTTGAAATGCGATCCTCCCTGGTTGGGCCCGGCGGCTGCCCGTATGGGCGCGTTGCGCCCATACGGGCAGCCGCCCCCGCGCGCCGCAGGCGGCGTCCCCCAACGGGGGCGCAATTTCCAAAAACACGGCGCAAAAGGCGGAAATGCCGTTCCGCCTTCGCTTGACCCTGTTCCCCAAAGACGGCATCACGCGGTCATGCTGATTTACAAGATTTTTCGTGCGCCGGAATGGCAGGCGCTGTGTGATACGGGGGAAACCCTCGGGGCTCCCGTCGATCTTGCCGATGGGTTCGTACATTTCTCGACCGCCACCCAAGCGGCCGAAACCGCAGCCAAACATTTCGCGGGCGAAAGCGGGCTGATGCTTCTTGCGGTTGATCAGAACACGCTCGGGGCGGATCTGAAATGGGAACCCTCCCGCGGCGGGGCTCTTTTCCCGCACCTCTATCGCCCACTGCGCCTGTCTGATGTGGTTTGGTCCCGCGACCTGCCTCTCGCGGACGGACAGCACGTTTTCCCCAGGGAGATGGCATGAAACTGATCGAGAAACTCGGCCTTGCGGTGTTGCATCGCTTAGATCCCGAACGGGCCCATGGGCTGGCGATCACCGCGCTGCGCAGCAGGCTGACCCCCCTGCCCGGCCCCGTGACCTCCCCGCGGCTGGCCACCCGTGTGGCCTCGCTTGACCTGCCCAACCCCGTGGGTCTGGCCGCCGGGTTTGACAAGAATGCCACCGCACTTGCCCCTCTGGCGCGCGCTGGTTTCGGCTTTGTCGAGGTGGGCGCGGCCACGCCCCGCCCCCAGCCCGGCAACCCCAAACCCCGTCTGTTCCGCCTGCCCCAGGATCAGGGCGTGATCAATCGTTTCGGGTTCAACAATGACGGGATGGAGGCCATCACCGCCCGCCTCGCCACCCGGCCCCGCGATATGGTGCTGGGGCTGAACCTTGGTGCCAACAAGGACAGCACCGACCGGGCCAAAGACTTTTCCCGCGTGCTGGCACATTGCGGTCCGCACCTGGACTTTGCCACCGTCAACGTGTCTTCCCCCAACACCGAAAAACTGCGTGACCTCCAGGGGGCAGCGGCGTTGCGCTCTCTTCTGGACGGGGTGATGGACACCCGCTCCAGGCTGGACCGGCCTATTCCGATCTTCCTCAAAATTGCGCCGGATCTGAACGAAACCGAACTCAAGGACCTGGCCGAAGTGGCCCGCGCCGTCGGGTTGGACGCAATCATCGCCACCAACACCACGCTGGACCGCGACGGGTTGAAAAGCCCCGCCCGGGCCGAGGCGGGCGGACTGTCCGGTGCCCCCCTGTTTGAAAAATCCACCCGCGTGCTGGCCCGGCTCTCCCAATTCACCGACGGCACTATCCCCTTGATCGGGGTGGGCGGGATCGCGTCTGCGGAACAGGCCTATGACAAAATCCGCGCCGGAGCGTCGGCGGTACAGCTTTACTCGGCGCTGGTTTATCACGGCATGTCGCTGGTGGCCGAAATCAATCACGGGCTGGACGCCCTTTTGCAACGCGACGGGTTTGCCAACGTGGCCGAGGCCGTCGGAACCGGACGAGAGGACTGGCTATGACCCACACAACCATCTGGCACAACCCGCGCTGTTCGAAATCGCGCCAGACGCTTGCGCTTCTGGAAGAACGCGGCGTGACCCTCGTGATCCGCAAATACCTGGACGACGCGCCAACTGTGGATGACCTGCGGCAGGCGGCTGAGGCCCTCGGCCTTGGCCCCTCGGGCTTTGTTCGCAAGGGCGAGGCCGAGTTCAAAGAGCTGGGTCTGTCGCTGGAGGACGACCCCGACACGCTGTTTGCGGCCATGGCGGCGCATCCGCGGTTGATCGAACGCCCTATCGTTTTTGTCGGCGGCAAGGCCGCGCTTGGCCGCCCCCCCGAACAGGTTCTGACACTGCTCGGATAACAGGGCGCTCCCGCCCACGGGATTTGCATTGAAAATGCAATCCCCGTCGTTGGGCATGGCGCCGCGCGTTGCGCGGCGCAGTCCAGCCGCGACCGGTGTGTTTACATTTCAGCGTTTGCGCAAAGTGCATCTTGGGGGTGCCGTTTCTGTGCCGCCCGGATGCGCAAAAGTCACCCCCCGATTCGGCGCATGTTGCGACAGGGTTAACGCCGGATCGCCCGTTCCAATGCCCGATACCGCCCCCCCAATGTCAGCCCCCGCGCAATGAACGACATATGCAGCGCCAGCCACAACCCGTGATTGCCCATGGGTCCGATCAACAGCGCCACGGCCCCCACATACACCGCCGCCGACACCGCCATCATGTTGCGCATATCGGCGGTTCGGGTTGCCCCGATGAAAACACCATCCAGCATCACCATCGCCAGTATCATCGGCGGCGCAGTGACCACCCACGGCAGATAAGCTCTTGATTCGCTTTGAACTTCCGGGGCCTTGGCCATCAGGTCAATCAATGCCCCGCCAAAAACCGCAAACCCCACAGCCAGAATCAACGCGACCCCTCCCCCCCACAGGGTCGTCAACAGCGCCCCACGCCGCAACCGGGCCAGCGCCCGCGCCCCCCAGGCCTGTCCCACCAGTGTTTCGGCGGCGAAGGCAAAACCATCCATGGCGTAGCCCGTGATGTGCAGGAACTGAAGCAACACCTGGTTCGCGGCCAGCGTCGCGTCTCCGAACCGCCCGCCAAGCAACAGAAAAGAAACGAAAATCATCTGGAGAAAGAGCGAGCGTACAAGAATATCACCATTAACCACCGCCATCTGTTTCAACCGCTCCCGGTCAAAAACTCTCTCCCAATCCTGTGCGCGCCAAAGCGCATCCCGGCAAAGCCAGACCCCGATGACACATCCGCTCCATTCCGCGATGAACGTGGCCCAGGCAACGCCCTGAACACCCCAATCCAGCCCAAGTACGAACCACAGATCCAGCGCCACATTCACCCCGTTGATCCAAAGCTGTAGCCACAGCACGCCGCGTGTGCGTTCAAGGGCGATCAACCACCCGGTCAGCCCGTAAATCGCAATCGCCGCCGGGGCGGACCAGATACGGATCTCCATATAGGAACGGGCCAGCGTTTCGACCTCTGCACTGACTGGCGCGACCCGGAAGGAACCTTCAAAAACAAGAGGTTGCAGAAGGATCAGCGCAATGCCACCGCCCCCCGCAATCATCAGCGCCCGCAGCAAAAGCGCGCGCAGCTCGCCTGTTTCCCCACGGCCCTGAGCCTGGCTGGTCAACCCCGTGGTCCCCATGCGCAGAAAGCCGAAAATCCAGTAAATCGCGGAAAGGATCACCGCGCCTACTCCAACGGCCGCAATCGGTGCCGCCTCGGGCAATTGCCCGACGACACCGGTATCCACCGCCCCAAGGATGGGGACGGTGACATTGGCCAGAAGGATCGGCAGCGCGATTTTCAGTACGCGTTTATGGGTGATTTCGCCGGTCTTATCCATCCCGTGTGGGCATCAGAAAATGCCCGGTGGCCTGGGCAAAAGAGCGGTGTCGGTTGTCTTGCCAAGCCTCCACATGAACGCTGGCATAACGCCGGCCGGATCGGTTGACCTGTGCCCGTGCATAGGCGTCGCGTGGCAGGCCAGAGCGCAGGTAATCCACTGTGAAATCAATGGTTTTCGGCAGGCGCGGCAGGCGACCCCTGACCACCTCTTCCGGGTCCAGATCGCCGCTTTCGATTTCGTCCCACAGCACCGACCAGCTAAGCCCGATCATCGCCGTGGTTTCCAGAAACCCGGCAATTGCACCGCCATGCAGGGCGGGCAGCATCGGATTTCCAATCAGTCTCTCGTCAAACGGCATGATCGCGGTCAACTCATCGCCGCGCCGGTCAAATTCGAACCCCATCATGTTGATATAGGGCACACCGTGAACCAGCGCGTTCAACGCGGCGTCGCGGCGCTGCTTGACGACCTGTACCGGTTCGGGACGTTTGCGACTCATTTACCTTTTCCTTCTACGGTGAAGGCTCCGTTGGCGGTGGCCACGGGCCGCGTTTCGTCCTCGTCCAACGCAACCGCGCGCACGAATGCCACACTGCGGGTGATGTGATAACAATGCGCTTTTGCCAGAATGCGCTGTCCGGGGGTTGCCGGGCGCATATAGTCGATGCGCAAATCAATCGTGGCCGTCCCGTGAGGCGAGGCCGGGTGGCTCATCGCCGCCGCACCGCAACACGTGTCCATCAACGCAAACACCGCGCCGCCATGCATAACCCCGCTTTCGGGATCACCGACCAGGGCTTCGGCATAGGGCATTGTCATCGCGGCCTTACCATCAGCAAGCTGGGTCAGCTCCATTCCCAGAGCGCGCGCATGCGGAATCGCCTGAATGAACTGTTGGGCAAATTTGGACTTGTCCATTGTATCTCCTACCCGGATGACCTTCGCGTCACTCACCTTATGAACAGGTTCCCTCCATCGCCACAAGATTTGAAATGACTTTACGTGACTTTCCTTTCCGCCTCTTTGCCTGTGCCGAAAGAACTTCTATGCCCTGCACATATTGTTTCTTGCCGAAGAGTAGCAAAAGAAACGACAAATTCCGCGCAGTGGCGGTTGTACCCTGTCCCGTAACGCAATAGCTTTCACGCAAGGGAGAGACCGATGTCCGAAATACGCCTGACGTTCAAAGAAATGTGCGCCAAGTTCGACGTGACCCCGCGCACCTTGCGGTATTACGAGTATATCGAGCTTTTGCAGCCCGAGCGTGAGGGGCGATCCCGGTTTTACGGCCCCAAGGAAATTGAGCGCATGATCCTGATCCTGCGCGGCCGACGATGGGGGTTTCAACTGGAAGGCATTCGCCAGTGGCTTCTGATATACGAAGAAAACGGCGCCCACGCCCGCAGGGCCTGGGTTAAGTCAGCCAACAATCAACTGGATGTTCTGGCACAGCAGCTGACCGATTTGCAGGATGCGATCGAAACTCTGCGCCAATCGCGGGACGAAACGGTTGCTGTGTTGGAACAGGAAGCCCGCGGCGATGACATCGAAGGGGATTGGCGGCCAAAGGTCGACTGAGCAGCTATCAGCTTGTGACGCAACGTCCCGTTTACGTCAACGTCAACTATCTCTTGAAACGACTCGGACAAATGGTCAGGTTCCCGGCATATGCTGAACAACGGGACCTGATTTTCGATGACCGATTCCGACAGGACAATGACCATCCGCGAGATGTGCGACATCTATGATGTTACGCCCCGCACTCTGCGTTTCTATGAATCCAAAGAGCTGCTGTTTCCGATCCGGGAGGGTCAGAAGCGCCTGTTTACCAAACGCGACCGTGCCCGGCTGAAGCTGATCCTGCGTGGCAAGCGGTTCGGCTTCTCGCTGGAAGAAATCCGCCAACTGCTGGATCTTTACGATCTTGGCGACCGTCAACAGACACAGCTGCAACGCACGTTTCAGATTGCCAAGGAACGGCTGCATGACATGGAGCAGCAAAGGGATGAGTTGAACGAGGCGATCGAAGATCTTCGTGATCAGCTTGAATGGGGCGAAAAAACCGTCGCCGCCATGGAACCACAGAAAAAAGCCGCTGAATAAGCGCGCAACGACAACCACTTACAGGAAGACAAAGAGATGCCGACCTATACCGCACCCACCAAAGATATGCAATTCGTGCTGCACGAAGTCCTCAAGGTTTCGACCAAGGATGTGCCCGGTTATGCCGAGCTGGAACCCGATTTCACCAATGCCGTTCTGGAAGAGGCCGGCAAGCTGACCGGCGATGTTCTGACCCCTCTGAATGTGGTGGGCGATCACGAAGGATGCCGTTTGGAAAACGGTGTTGTTTACACGCCCACCGGTTTCAAGGACGCGTTTGAACAAGTCAAGGAAGGCGGCTGGACCGGGCTGGATATGCCCGAGGAATATGGTGGTCAGAACATGCCCTATGTCCTGGGCACTGCTGTGGGCGAAATGTTTTCGTCCGCAAACCAGGCCTTTACCATGTACCAGGGCCTGACCCACGGCGCGGCCTCGGCGATCCTGGCCCACGGCACGGACGAGCAGAAAGACAAGTGGCTGCCCAAAATGGTGTCGTGTGAATGGACCGGCACCATGAACCTGACCGAACCCCATTGCGGCACCGATCTGGGCCTGATGCGCACCAAGGCAGAGCCTCAGGACGACGGCAGCTACAAGATCAGCGGCCAGAAGATCTTTATCTCGGCAGGCGATCACGACATGGCGGACAATATTGTTCACCTCGTTCTGGCCAAAATCCCCGGCGGTCCCGAAGGGATCAAGGGCGTGTCGCTGTTCATCGTACCCAAGTACCTGGTGGATGATGATGGCAATATCGGCGCACGCAACGGCGTGTCTGTGGGTGCGATCGAAAAGAAAATGGGTATCCACGGCAACTCGACCTGCGTGCTGAACTATGACGAGGCCGAAGGTTACCTTCTGGGTGACATGCACAAAGGTATGCGCGCCATGTTCACCATGATGAACGAAGCCCGTTTGGGTGTTGGTATGCAGGGCCTTTCGGCGGCAGAGGCGGCCTATCAGAACGCCGTCATCTACGCCAATGATCGCCTTCAGGGCCGCGATGTCACCGGTGCCAAGAACCCCGATGGCCCGGCCGATCCGTTGATCGTCCACCCCGATATCCGCCGCTCGCTGATGGATCAGAAAAGCTTTGTCGAAGGGGCGCGGGCCTTCATCTACTGGGGGGCCCAGATGATCGACGAGGCGCACCGCAATTCGGATGCGGATGCGGATGGGCTCGTGTCGTTGTTGACCCCTGTCATCAAGGGGTTCCTGACCGACGAAGGCTATGACATGACCGTCAAGGCGCAACAGATCTATGGCGGCCACGGCTATATCGAAGAGCACGGCATGAGCCAGTTCACCCGCGATGCCCGGATCGCGATGATCTATGAAGGCGCGAACGGCGTTCAGGCGCTTGATCTCGTGGGCCGCAAACTGGCGCAGGATGGTGGCAAGCACGTCATGGCCTTCTTCGAGCTGGTCAAGAATTTCTGCAAGGAAAACAGCGACATCGAAGGAATGGCGGAATTTGTCGAGCCGCTTAAAACAGCGTCCAAACATCTTCAGGCGGCGGGCATGTACTTCATGCAGAACGGCATGAAGAACCCCAACCATGCGCTCTCCGGGTCCAATGACTTCATGCACCTGTTTGGCCATGTCTGCCTTGGGCTGGTATGGGGCCGCATGGCGAAAGCCTCTATTGAGGCTTTGGCAAACGGTGCCTCTGACGTCGCGTTTTACGAGACGAAGCTGGCCACCGGGCGTTATTATATGGCACGCCGACTGCCTGCGACGGCCATGCACCTGGCCCGTATCGAAAGCGGTGCCGATCCGGTGATGGCCCTGGCCGCAGACCAGTTCTAAATCCAATGGGTGGGCATCAAGCCCACCCAGTTCGTCCAGGAAAGGACACCGATGCCCAAACGTTTTCGCCTCACCCGCCGCTTTCCGGTGGCGATGACCGAAGACGGCTATCGGCGTCTCAAACGTTTTGCCAGTGACGCGGGACTGGACGAAGGCGAGGCCCTGTCGTTTCTGTTTGAAAATTTCGAAAGCGTCACCAACGCTGAAAACTTGACCGTCAGGCTGCGCATGTTCAATTCGGAACTGGATGCACGCAAGAAATAGCGCCTTGGGAGGGGATCGCCAATGACATCTGTATGGATGACTGAAGAACACCAGATGCTCGCAGAGATGACGTCAAAATTCATCAATGATGAATGGGCCCCACGTTTTGGCACATGGCGGGCACAAGGGGAAATGGACCGCTCGGCCTGGAACGAAGCAGGCGCGCTTGGCCTGCTTTGCCCGTCGATCCCCGAAGAATATGGCGGTGCCGGGGGTGATTTCGGCCACGAGGCCGTGATCATGATGGAAGCCCCACGCGCCAACATCGCCAGTTGGGGCAACCCCATCCATTCCGGCATCGCCGCGCATTACATCCTTGCCTATGGCACCGAGGACCAGAAACAGCGCTGGTTGCCCAAGATGGTGACGGGCGAAATGGTGGCGGCGCTGGCCATGACCGAACCTGCCGCCGGGTCGGATGTTCAGAAGTTGAAAACCCGCGCGGTGAAAGAGGGCAACTCTTATCGCCTGACCGGGTCGAAAACCTTTATTTCCAATGGCCAGCACGCTGATCTGATCATCGTGGCCGCCAAGACTGATCCGTCCCAGGGGGCCAAGGGCACAACACTCGTGGTGGTCGAAGCGCAGGGGGCCGTTGGTTTCACCCGGGGCCGTAACCTTGAAAAGGTTGGGCTTCATGCCGCCGATACATCCGAGCTGTTCTTTGACAATGTTGAAATCCCGCCTGAAAACATCCTTGGTGGGGTCGAGGGTCAGGGATTTTACCAGATGATGCAGCAATTGCCTCAGGAGCGGTTGATCATCGGCTGCGGTGCCGTGGGTGCCATGCAGGGTGCCATCGAACGCACAGTCGCATATTGCAAGGAACGCGAGGCGTTTGGCGGCCCTCTCACCCAGTTTCAGAACACCCGCTTCAAGCTGGCCGAATGCAAAACCAAGCTGGCCGTGGGCCGCGCGTTTCTGGATGAATGCATTGCCGAACATATGCGTGGCGAATTGACCGTCGAAAAGGCGGCTATGGCGAAATACTGGCTGACCGACACCCAATGCGAGGTGCTTGACGAATGTGTCCAACTGCACGGCGGCTATGGCTACATGCAGGAATACGCGGTGGCCGAAATGTGGGCCGATGCGCGGGTCCAGCGGATTTACGGCGGCACCAATGAAATCATGAAAGAGCTGATCTCCCGCTCCTTGTGAACGACAGGTAAACACGGATCACATGAAAAAGCTTGCCACATCCCTGCCCCTGATCCTTGCGCTTGGCGCGTGCCAGCCTGCTGTGGACCAGATACAGATGGCCCCCACGGGCGGCGGGTCAACTGTGGTTGAAACAGAGCGCGCCGCGCGGCTGCGGGCGCGGGTGGATGGGTTCAATGCGGCCTTTCATGCCGGCGATTACGCGACCGTGACAAGCGTCATGCCCCCGCGCCTTGTTGCGCGGTTGGCCAAACGGTCGGGAATGAGCCAGAGAGAGCTGCGCAGGCTGTTGACGGACACCACCGCGCAGTTGATGAAAAACACAAAACTGCACAGCTATTCAATGCAAACGAACGCGCCCGAGATCCATCAGGCCGGGGCGATCCATTATGCCATCCTGCCAACCACGACCGACCTCACGGCATATGGTAAGCGCTTGAAACAATCCAACAATACGCTTGCCATCGAAGAGGGTGGCAAGTGGTATCTGGTCCGGGTCGAAAAGCCGTCACACGAGGTGGACATCAAGGCCGCCTATCCCGAACTCAAATCCGCGAACATCAGGTAGAAGAGTGAACGTCATGACCCTAAAACTGCATTGTTTCGGCGAATCCGGTAACGCCTACAAAGCCGCATTGGCGCTTGAGCTGAGCGGGCTGGCATGGGAACCGGTTTTTGTCGATTTCTTTGGCGGCGCTGCGCGAAGCCCGGAATATCGCGGGATGAACGTGATGGGTGAGGTGCCTCTGTTGATTGACGGCGACCTGCGCCTGTCTCAATCCGGTGCGATTCAGCAATATATCACGGACAAAAGCGGCAAATTCGGGGGCCAGGGGGACGAAAAATACGAAGTCCTGCGTTGGGTTCTTTGGGACAATCACAAGCTCTCCAGTCAGGCGGGCATGACGCGTTTCCTGATGAATTTTCTACCAAAAGACAAGCGCCCCGCCGATGTGATCGGCTTTCTACAGGGTCGGCTCAAGGCAGCCTATGCCACGCTGAATGCACATCTTGAGGGGCGCGATTGGATCGTGGGCGACGCCATGACCAACGCAGACCTCAGTTGTTGTGGCTACCTGTTCTACCCCGAGCCCTTTGGGTTCGCACGGGCGGAATGGCCCAATATCGACCGTTGGCTTGGCAATATCGAAACCACGCCGGGGTGGAAACATCCCTATGACCTGATGCCCGGCACCCCCTCGGACCTCGCCGCGCGTCGCGGTGAACCCGAAACCCATGGAAACCCGGCCTCCGCGCCTCGCGGGTCTGGGACGCCGAACACATAAATTCAGACACTGAAAGGAAAACTTCAAATGACAGAAGCCTATATCTACGACGCCGTGCGCACTCCGCGTGGCAAAGGCCGCAAGGACGGCTCGTTGCACGAAGTAACCGCCGCCCGACTGTCCGCCGTGGCGCTCAACGCATTGAAAGAGCGCAACGATCTTGACGGTCACGCGGTCGAAGACGTGATCTGGGGCAACGTGACCCAGGTGGCGGAACAGGGCGCGTGCCTTGCCCGGACCGCCGTTCTGGCTTCGGATCTCGATGAATCGATCCCCGGTGTGTCGATCAACCGTTTCTGCGCCAGCGGGCTGGAAGCGGTGAACATGGCCGCCAACCAGGTGCGCGGCGGGGCTGGCGACGCCTATATCGCCGGTGGTGTAGAAGCGATGAGCCGCGTGCCCATGGGCATGGATGGCGGCGCGATTGCCGTGGATCCGTCGATTGCCATCGACAACTATTTCGTACCCCAGGGCATTTCGGCCGACATCATCGCCACCGAATACGGGTTCACCCGGGACCAGGCCGATGCCATGGCCGTGGAATCCCAGCGTCGCGCCAAGGCCGCGTGGGATGACAATCGGTTTGACAAGACCATCGTGCCGGTCAAGGACGTGAACGGGCTGACCATTCTGGCCCATGACGAATTCATGCGCCCGGGCACCGATATGCAGAGCCTCGGCAGCCTGAACCCGTCGTTCCAGCAGATGGGCGAAGTCATGCCCGGCTTTGATGCCATTGCCCTGCTGAAATACCCGCATCTTGAGCGGATCAACCACATCCACCACGCCGGCAACAGCTCTGGCATCGTGGACGGGGCCGCCGCCGTTCTGATCGGCAATAAGGAATTTGGTGAGAAAACCGGCCTGAAACCCCGCGCGCGTGTGCGTTCAACCGCCAAAATCGGCACTGATCCGACCATCATGTTGACCGGGCCGGTTCCGGTGACCGAAAAGATCCTTCGTGATAACGGCATGGACATCAACGACATCGACCTGTTTGAGGTGAACGAAGCGTTTGCCTCGGTCGTGATGCGGTTCGAACAGGCGTTCAACGTGGGCCACGACAAGGTCAACGTGAATGGCGGCTCGATTGCCATGGGCCACCCGCTGGGGGCCACCGGTGCCATCATCCTCGGAACCCTGCTGGACGAACTGGAACGCTCGGACAAAGAGGTCGGTCTGGCCACGCTTTGCATCGGGTCCGGCATGGGTGCCGCAACGATCATCGAACGGGTTTGATCATCACGCCTGAAGGGCCGACGCGGATGACCATTGAGGTTAAAACGAACATTCTCGAACACGCCAATCGCGTGGTCGGTCCGTTCACGACCCATTTCATCTGCCTCTGGTCAACCACGAGTGAAAGATCGCCAGAATCCAAAGCTCGCCTGGACATATCGACTGGACCCTTGGGCGGGCGACAATTTCTAAATCCGGGCAATTCGAGCGCGACCTGCCCGGCCGGAACAATGAACACAAATAGCCCAGAACGGAGGCTTACATGACCGAATTCACAATGAAAACAGACGCTGATGGCGTCGCAATCATCACATGGGATTGCGAAGGCAAAACCATGAACGTGGGCAGCGAACAGGGGTTCAAGGAATTGAACGACTGTATCGACGCCGTATTGGCCGATGACACGATCAAAGGCGCGATCCTCACGTCGGGCAAACCCGATTTCGCCGGGGGCATGGATTTGAACGTGCTCGCCGACATGCGCAACGCAGGCGACGGTGATCCGGCCGAGAACCTGTTCAACGGGATCATGAGCACGCACCACCTGCTGCGCAAGATCGAACGCGCCGGCATGGATGCCAAGACCAACAAGGGCGGCAAGCCGATCGTGTCGGTTCTGCCCGGCACCGCCATGGGCATTGGGCTTGAAATCCCGCTGGCCACGCACCGCATCTTTGCCGCCAACAACCCCAAGGCCAAGATCGGCCTGCCCGAAATCATGGTCGGCCTGTTCCCCGGCGGTGGCGGCACCACGCGTATGGTGCGCAAGCTGGGCGCGATGGCGGCGGCACCGTTCCTTCTGCAAGGCAAATCCCTGTCGCCCGAAAAGGCGGCCAAGGCCGGGATCATTGACGAGGTATCGGACGATCCAATGGCCGCAGCCCGTGAATGGGTTCTGAACGCCAAGGATGCCGACATCCTGAAACCCTGGGACGCCAAAGGCTACAAGATGCCCGGCGGCGCGCCTTACCACCCCTCGGGTTTCATGACCTTCATGGGCGCAAACGTGATGGTCCACAAGGAAACCCAAGGTGCCTTCCCGGCTGCCAAGGCGGTTCTTTCGGCTGTTTACGAAGGCGCGCTGGTGCCCTTTGACATGGCATTGAAGATCGAGGCACGCTGGTTCACCAACCTGCTCCTGAACCCCTCTTCTTCGGCCATGATCCGGTCGCTGTTCATCAACAAGCAGGCGCTGGAGAAAGGTGCCGTACGTCCCAAGGGGATCGAGGATCAGAAGGTCAGAAAAGTTGGCGTTTTGGGCGCGGGCATGATGGGTGCGGGCATCGCGCTGGTCTCGGCTCAGGCCGGGATGGAAGTTGTCCTGATCGACCGCGACGATGAAACCGCCGAACGTGGCAAAGCCTATTCGGCGACCTATATGGACAAGGGCATCGCCCGCAAGAAAGCCACCGAAGAAAAGAAAGCCGCGCTGTTGGCCAATATCACCGCCACGGCGGATCTGGCCAAACTTGAGGGCTGTGACCTGATCATCGAGGCGGTGTTCGAAGACCCGGCGGTCAAGGCCGAGATGACCAAGAAGGTCGAAGCGGTCATCCCCGAGGATTGCATCTTTGCCTCCAACACCTCGACCCTGCCAATCTCTGATCTGGCCAAGGCATCGAGCCGCCCGGAACAGTTCATCGGCATCCACTTCTTCTCGCCCGTCGAGAAAATGTTCCTGGTGGAAATCATCAAGGGCAAGGAAACCGGTCCGCGCGCGGTCGCAAAAGCACTGGATTACGTGCGCCAGATCCGCAAAACCCCAATCGTGGTCAACGATGCACGGTTCTTCTACTGCAACCGCTGCATCATTCCCTATGGCAACGAAGCCACGCGGATGATCACCGAAGGCGTTGCCCCGGTTCTGATCGACAACGCGGCGCGTCAACTGGGCTTCCCCGTGGGACCGATCCAGTTGGGCGATGAAACCTCGATTGATCTGGCGACCAAGATCATGCGCGCCACCAAGGCGGCGATGGGCGACGACTACCCCGCCTCCGAGGCCGACAATCTTATCGTGTGGATGGAAGAAAAGGGCCGTTTGGGCCGCAAGGCCAAGGCCGGTTACTTCGACTATGACGAAAAGGGCAAGCGTCTGGGCTACTGGCAAGGTATCCACGACAAATACCCGCTGGCCGATGAGCAACCAAGCGTGCAGGAAGTACAGGAGCGTTTGATGTTCGCTCAGGTTCTGGAAGCCGTGCGGGCGCTGGAAGAAGGTGTATTGGAAGACATCCGTGAAGGTGACGTAGGCGCGGTTCTGGCCTGGGGCTTTGCCCCGTGGTCGGGTGGCCCCTTCTCATGGCTCGACATCATCGGTGCCGAATATGCGGCGCAACGGTGTGACGAACTGACCGCTGCCTATGGTGACCGCTTTGCCTGTCCTGCGCTGCTGCGTGAAATGGCGGAAAAAGGTCAAACCTTCTATGGCCGTTTCGGGGGTCAAGCCGAAGCCGCCTGATCCTCACCTGTCAGTAAAACGAGAAAGGCGCAGCCCCGTCGCTGCGCCTTTCTCCTTGTGGGGGAAGAAAAACGCAGCACTGTTGCCAGGGTCGGCACAACTTCGCCATCCAAGCCGAATTATAGCCAAACGACACAATTCTGATTGTGCCTTTTGACTATAGGTCTCTGATTTTATGCTGATGCTTCGCGGATTTTGGGATCAAAATCCACTCCCGTCAGCTATACCTCAAGATCATCAGCAGCTTACTGTGTGTTTTCGAATGAATAGCCAAACCGGGCGATATCCTGAGCACAGATTCGCGCCACATGGGCCGCCAATGCCTCATCATAGTAAGTCCGATAATCCACATTCCGATCCGAGCGGTTGAGACGTGGTAAATCCAACGTAAACCCCAGATGGTCCCAGAGCGGTTGCGCATCCTCATGAAAATGCTCCAACCGAAGGAAATGCCCATGACAAACCCCATCCACGGTCAAATAGGATTGATATGAATAGTAGCGCAGCGAGGCCGAAATCTCGGGATGCGCCACGAATTCCGCAAATTCCAGATTCTGCGCAAGCCCGACCGCAGCATGTTGGAAATTTCGTTCGCGCAGCCAGTGATAGTAGCTGACAATTCGGTCCCACGGATTGCGCACCAGGGTAAAGACGAACATGTCGTCCAACTCTCGCGGCTCAACCAACCCCATGAGATCATCAAGGGTCGCATGTTTCCAAATCCGCCCCTTTGAGCCCAACCCCACAAGCCTGTGTTGTCGCTTCTTCGCCTTTGGCGTGTTCCCGGCCAGAATGTCATCCTTCATCGCGCGGGTTTCCAACGCCTGCGCCATGGCCGTGCCTCCGGTTTTGGGGATGTGAATAAAGATATAGCGGCGACCGCGTGAGAGTATCATGGCACCACGCTATCCCATCGCACCCCGGGGATTCCACCCTACCGGGGCACTTTACTGAAACCGCAGCGCGTTAATGATTCCGGCCAAAGCGATCATGCCAATACCAAGTAATTGCCGGACATCCAGCCTGTCTCCAAACAACAGATAGGCAAAGGCCGGTCCAAAAATCATGATCAAGTATTCCAGCACGCGAACAAAGCTCGACTCCCCCACTGACAGGCCCTGATCAGACAAAACACGCCGGTCAACGTTTCCACGAATTGCATGATCAGGATGGGCCAAATCACCGGATCGGGGAGCCAGGCCCAGCCACGGGTCAAAAAGCCGGCACCGCCCGGTCCGGGATCAGGTCAACGCCAGCACCAATAGCAAAATCGCAGGGTCAGAAACTGCCAAAGACTGATAGACTGCCTCAACCGGTCGATAAAATTATCAATGAATCCAATCACCAACATGCCGAACACCATCAGTCCGGCGGCCGCGATTGGGCGTGTTTCCGGCATCGTTCGCGCAATCTGGTTGTTTTCTTACCTTTTCAAACCCCCATCCCCATCAATAATCTGTTTCGAAACCGACAGGGTCCAAAGAATCGGGACCGATAAACCAGGGGGGCTTTTGATGGGCTGGCTACGCGATGAAACCGGGCTTGAAAAAAACGCAGCAAACCATATTCCGCTGACACCGTTGTCACATTTACGGCGCGCGCGGGATATTTTTGCCGACCGGTTGGCGGTTGTACATGGCGACCACCGCAAAACCTATTCCGAGTATTATGATCGGGTGACCCGGCTTGCCTCGGCCCTGACCACGCTTGGTGTGGAGCCAGGTGATGTGGTGGCCACCGTGTTGCCCAACATCCCGGCTCAGGCCGAGGCCCATTTCGGTGTGCCCGCCTGTGGCGCGATCCTGAACACGATCAATACCCGTCTGGACGTGGCCACGATCAGCCATATCCTTGACCACGGCGAAGCCAAAGTGGTTCTGGTCGACCCGCAATTTCTGCCTGTTGTCGTGGCCGCGGTGGAAGACATGGTGGGGCCTCCCCCCCTTCTGATCGAGGTGCCGGATGATCACGAAGGTGTCCACGCCACGGGCAAATACCAGGATTACGAGACCCTCCTGGCCTCGGGCGACCCGGATTTTGACTGGATCATGCCTGCGGATGAATGGGAAAGCCTTGCCTTGAATTATACCTCGGGCACGACCGGGCGGCCCAAGGGTGTAGTGTATCACCATCGCGGCGCTTATCTGATGACGATGGGCACCGTCGTGAGCTGGCGCATGGTGCTGCATCCCGTTTACCTGACCATCGTGCCGCTGTTTCATTGCAACGGCTGGAACCACACCTGGATGATGCCGATGATCGGTGGCACGTTAGTGTGTTGCCGCGACATCACCGCAAAGGCGATCTATGACGCTATCGCAGACGAAGGCGTCACCCATTTTGGCGGTGCCCCCATCGTGTTGAACGCCATCGTAAATGCGGAACCGTCAGAACGCCGGGAATTCGATCACGTTGTCGAAGTGTTCACGGCGGGGGCCCCTCCTCCGGCGGCCACACTGGCCGCGATTGAACCTTTGGGGTTCAACGTGACACAGGTTTACGGGTTGACCGAAACCTATGGCCACGTCACCGAATGCCTATGGAAAGACGAATGGGACGAATTGGCCCAGGACGCGCGCGCCGCGATCAAAGCCCGCACCGGTGTGTTGATGCCAATGATGGAAGATATCACCGTGCTGGACCCAGACACCATGGATCAGGTGCCGATGGACAGCGTGACTCAGGGTGAAATCATGATCCGGGGGCATTCGGTGATGAAGGGGTATTTGAAAAATCCCCGCGCCACGTCCGAATCCTTCCAGGGCGGCTATTTCCATTCCGGCGACGTCGCGGTGCAACACCCCGATACCTATATTCAGATCACGGATCGGGCCAAGGACATCATCATCTCCGGCGGTGAAAACGTAAGCTCGATTGAGGTTGAAGGTGTGTTGATGCGCCATCCCTCGATATTACTTTGCGCCGTTGTTGCGAAACCGGATGAAAAATGGGGCGAAATCCCCTGTGCCTTTGTCGAACTGAAAGACGAGCATACCGCGGAAGAGTCCGAGATCATCGCCTTCGCCCGTGAACGCCTTGCTGGCTTCAAAACCCCCAAGAAGGTCGTTTTCGAAGAACTTCCCAAAACCTCTACCGGGAAAATTCAGAAATTCGAACTCCGGGCCCGTGCAAAGAAAATCTGAGCCCCCTGCGACGTCAGGGCCCTTGCACTGCACCCCTTATATTCCCATAATAGAATGTAAGGGGTGTTCAGGTGCCCGAACTCACAAAAGGAAAATTCTGATGTCGCTAAGCAACGCCGTTCTGGCCTTCGCCGGGTTTATGGTTCTTCTGTCGGTCATTTTAACCGTTTTCGTATCGCCACACTTCGTCTGGCTCACCGTGTTCGTAGGGGCCAACATGTTGCAATCCGCATTCACGGGGTTCTGCCCGGCGGCAATGGTCTTGGCACGTATGGGTTTCAAACCCGCCTGACCCGTTTCTTTTCGGGGCAGTCTGCCAAGATTGCCCCGGAGGTGCCGGTTGTGTTAGCCTTAGGCAAAACCGAGGCAGAGCAGGCCCGCACATGACAGCACTTACAGCCTATGACAGGATCGAGGCCACGGGCCTCTGGCGCCAGTCACCGGAAGAACAACGCCGCGAGGTGGTGGTTTCTATTGGCGAGGCGACGCTGACGATTTCCGACCTGAATGACCGGGCATTGACCCATTGGTCCATTCCCGCTGTCGAGCGGGGCAATCCGGGCAAATTCCCCGCGCTCTATCACCCCGATGGGGACCCCGGTGAAACGCTTGAGCTTGCCGAGGATGAGGCCGAAATGATCGCAGCCATGGAAAAACTGCGGATCGCGGTGGAACGTGCGCGCCCGCATCCCGGACGTCTACGACTGGTATCGCTTAGCCTTTCTGTCCTTGTCGTCGTTGCCATGGCGATTTTCTGGCTTCCCGGTGCGCTGCGCGAGCACACGGTTTCGGTGGTCCCAAAGGTCAAGCGCACCGAGATCGGCGATGCCCTCGCCGCCCGGATTTCCCGTGTGGCCGGTCGCCCCTGCAATGACCCGAACGCACAGGCCGCGCTTGCGCACCTAGCCAGTCGCCTGCCCGCGGTTGAAGGCCCGGCACGGCTGATTGTGCTGCGCGGCGGAGTGCGTGATGCGGCCCATTTGCCTGGCGGCATCATCCTTTTGAACCGTGCGGTATTTGAAGATTTCGAAGAACCCGATGTCGCCGCCGGATACATCATTCGCGAACACCTCAAGGCACAGTTGAACGACCCTCTCGACAGGCTTCTGTCGGCATTGGGACCCTTTGCCAGCGCGCGGCTTTTAACCACCGGTGCGTTGACCGAATCAAATCTGGACAGCTATGCCGAACAGATGTTGACCGCGAGTGTTGAGCCCGTCGAACACGCCACCCTTCTCGCAGGTTTCAGGGCGTGGTCGGTACGGTCCACCCCGTTTGCCTTTGCGCTTGACCCTTCTGGCGAAACAACGTTGCCGTTGATCGAAGCGGATCCCTTTGCCACATCCGCACCGGATCCGTTGATTTCGGATGCCGATTGGCTGCGCCTTCAGGGGATTTGCGGGGGATAGGCCGGGCGCTCTAACGCAGCCTAGCAAAGAACGCCTTCAGTAATCTGGCGGCTTCCGCAGTGCGAATACCTTCGTAAATTTCGGGCACATGGTGGCATTGGGCATGGGTGAACACCTGTGCACCATGTTCCACACCGCCACTTTTCGGGTCGGACGCCCCATAATAAAGCCGCCTGATCCGCGCCGCAGAGATTGCAGTTGCACACATCGGACAGGGCTCAAGCGTAACATAGAGATCGTGATCGGGCAGCCGTTCCACCCCAAGCGCGGTACAAGCCTGACGGATGACCAGAATTTCGGCATGGGCCGTGGGATCACAAAGCTCGCGGGTGCGGTTGCCTGCAACTGCCACGACATCTCCCCCCGGTCCGACAAGCACCGCGCCCACCGGGACCTCGCCCCGCTGCGCGGCACTTTGCGCCTGTTCCAGCGCCAGTCGCATGTGGCCGTTGAATTCCATCTCATCTCCCTGCCCCGCATCTCGGGCTTTCGCAACCCCCTCTGATCCGTTACATGGTGGGCCATGAGCCAAAAAACCCCTCCCGGAGAACGGATCGCCAAGGTGATCGCACGCGCAGGACGCGCAAGCCGTCGCGAAGCCGAACGTATGATCGAAGCCGGTCGCGTCACGGTGAATGGCGAGGTGATCGCGCGCGCAGCGCTAAACGTGACGCCCAAGGACAAGATCATCGTCGATGGCACGCCTCTGGATGCGCCCGAGCCTGCGCGGCTGTGGCTCTATCACAAGCCCACGGGGTTGCTGACCACGAATCGCGACGAACAGGGGCGGCCGACAATTTTTGATGACCTGCCCGAAGATCTGCCACGCGTCATGACGGTGGGGCGACTTGATCTCAACTCCGAAGGCCTGTTGCTTTTGACCAATGATGGCGGCGTGAAACGCAAACTCGAGCTGCCATCCACGGGTTGGTTGCGCAAATACCGCGTGCGGATCAAAGGGCGGCCCACAGATGCCACCTTCCAACCCCTGCGCGACGGGTTGACCATTGATGGCGAAAAGTTCCAACCGATGATTGTCAGCCTTGATCGCCAGCAAGGAGCCAATGCCTGGGCCACGGTTGCCTTGCGCGAAGGCAAAAACCGCGAAATCCGTCGCGCGATGGAAGCCGTGGGCCTGACGGTCAACCGGCTGATCCGGGTGTCTTACGGTCCGTTTCAGTTAGGCCCGCTGAAACCCGGTGCGGTAGAAGAAGTGCGCCGCCGCGTGCTTCGCGACCAACTGGGCATGGATCGGGATGACAACAAGTCGGGAAGCCCCGCCAAACCGCGCCGTAAACCGGTGCGGAGAAGAAAAGCCTGACATTCCCCCAAGGGGCGCGTTTATTTTGCCGCGACGATGGGTTATCCCTGCGTTCAATGTTGATTTAACAAGGGACGTGACATGTTCGCTGATCTGCTGACCCCCGAAAACCTCGGCAACCTGTTGATGCTGATTTTTCTTCAGGCCGTGCTTGGGTTTGACAACCTTCTCTATATCTCCATCGAATCCCAACGTGCGCCGCTGGCCAGCCAGAAGGCCGTGCGGTTCTGGGGCATCATTATCGCCGTTATCCTGCGCGTTGTGCTGTTGTTTGCGATGATGCAGTTGATCGAAACGCTGTCTGAACCCTTCTATGTCTTTGATTGGAAAGGTGTGATCGAGGGTGGGATGAACTTTGCCACTGTCGTGTTCATCGTTGGGGGCGTGTTTATCATCTACACGGCTGTGAAAGAAATCAGCCACATGTTGACCGTCGACCACCTTGAAACCGATGTGGGCAACAAATCCGGCAAATCGGCGGCCCAAGTGGTGATGCTGATCGTCATGATGAACCTGATCTTCTCGTTTGACTCGGTACTGTCGGCGCTGGCGATTACTGACGTGTTCCCGATTCTCGCCACGGCGATCCTGCTTTCCGGTGCCGCAATGCTTTTGCTGGCCGACGGTGTGACCGCGTTCCTGGAAAAGAATCGGATGTACGAGGTGCTTGGCCTGTTCATCCTGTTGATCGTGGGTGTGGTTTTGTTGGGCGAGGCCGGACAGGCCGCCGCACACGCCACCCATGACCATTCCATGGCGTTGAAATTCTTCGGCTATGAGGTCATTCCGATGTCCAAGACCACATTCTATTTCTCGGTCATCGTTCTTTTCGTCGTGGAATTTCTGCAATCTGGCTATTCGCGCAAGCTCAACGCTGAGCGCCACGCCAACCACTGACCCCCACACTGACCCCCAAGGCAGGCGGAGATGATCCGCCTGCCGTCATCTTCCCCCTAGCGCCCCGCGGCCATGTCCCCTAAGTTATTGGCGATGCTCAAAGGAACAGGTGCCATTGGGGGTGACATGAGCGAAACCGGACTTCAAAAACTGGCCTTTGTCCTGCTTGTCATACTCATACTATATGTCTCGATTGCGGGGGGTGTGTGATGGCACAGAAATACGGTGGGAAATACAGCCCGAAAAGCGAAACGGGTGAGATCGGAGCCTATCGTGGTGCCAAACGCACCCGTGCCGGTGGCCGCGTCAATCTGTTGTTCCTTGCTCCGCTTCCCCTGATCTGGTCCGCGTTTGGAAACGGCCCCACGGCGCTGGTGCTTAATCTTGCCGCGCTTGGCCTGTTGCTTTTGGCCGCGTGGCTAACCCGCGACGGATTGCTGGCACAAGAGGCGTATGAGGCCCGTAAAATCGCGCGCCGCCCGGCCTTGCCGCGCAAGTTGCTCGGCTCTCTGTTCACCGGCGGCGGCTTGGCTCTTGCCGGGTTTGCCGCGTCCGGTGGATTGCTCGAGCCTCTGCTTTATGGCCTTGTGGGCACCGTTCTGCATTTCCTGACCTTCGGCCCCGACCCGATGAAAAACAAGGGGATGGAAGGTGTGGACGAATTCCAGACCGACCGCGTCGCCCGTATGGTGGCAACTGCGGAAGACCACCTGACAGCGATGAGTGACGCCATCAAACGGTCAGGGGATCGCGAGGCAGAGGCGCGTGTCGATCAGTTTCAGACTAGGGTGCGCGATCTGCTGCGCACGGTGGAAGAGGATCCGCGCGACCTGACTGCTGCGCGTAAATTCATGGGCGTCTATCTGCAGGGTGCCCGCGACGCGACGGTCAAATTTGCCGATCTCTACGGGCGCATTCGCGATGACCAGGCGCGGGCGGACTATATGCTGCTTCTGACCGATCTGGAAGACAGCTTTGGGGCAAAAACCCAGGCCCTTCTCCTAGATGATCGCAGCGACCTGTCCATTGAAATCGACGTGCTGCGGGACCGTTTGCAGCGCGAGGGCATTCGTCTCGACTGAGACAAAAACACAGTGAGGTAACACCCGATGTCGACCACGATCCAGAAACAGGCACAAGACGCGCTGACGCTTGTCGAAGAAGTCAACGCCGTGATCCTGCCCGAACCCACAAACGCCGACGAGATTGTGCCGTTGGCCGACGCGAAGGGGGACGTCAGCCGCGAGATTACCGAACGCATGGCCGAACTGGACATGTCCGACACCAGTTCGATCATTCATTTCGGCTCTGCGGCCCAGGCCGAATTGCAGGAAATCAGCCAGGCCATGCTGAACGGCGTGCGCAACAAAGATGTTGGCCCCGCAGGTGACAGCCTGCGCAGTATTGTCACCACGATCCGTGGGTTTTCGGTCAGCGAGCTGGACGTGCGTCGCGAACGTAAATGGTGGGAAAAACTGCTGGGACGCGCCGCACCCTTTGCCAAGTTCACCGCGCGTTTTGAAACCATTCAGGGTCAGATCGACAAGATCACTGACAACCTTTTGTCGCATGAGCATACCCTGCTCAAGGACATCAAATCGCTCGACATGCTCTATGAAAAAACGCTGACCTTCTATGATGAACTGGCGCTTTACATCGCAGCGGGTGAAGAGAAATTGCGCGTGTTGGACGAAGAGGTCATCCCTGCAAAACAGGCCGAAGTTGAGGTCGCCGCCGAAGAAGATCAGGTCATGAAGGCGCAGGAACTGCGTGACCTGCGCGCCGCGCGGGATGATCTGGAGCGCCGTGTCCATGACCTGAAGCTCACCCGACAGGTGACCATGCAATCGCTGCCTTCGATCCGATTGGTGCAGGAAAACGACAAGTCTTTGGTGACCAAGATCAATTCGACCCTCGTCAATACCGTGCCCCTATGGGAAACTCAGCTGGCCCAAGCCGTTACAATCCAGCGCAGCGCCGAAGCGGCCGCCGCCGTGCGCGACGCCAACGACCTGACCAACGAGCTTTTGACGGCCAACGCCGCCAATCTGCGCGAAAGCAACAAAATGATCCGCGAGGAAATGGAACGCGGCGTATTTGATATCGACGCGGTGAAACAGGCCAATGCCGACCTGATCGGAACCATCGAAGAAAGCCTCCTGATTGCCGATGAGGGCAAGGCGCGCCGTGCAGCCGCCGAAGCGGATCTCAAGAAAATGGAAGCGGACCTGCGCGACACGCTCGCCTCTGCCAAGGCCCGTAAAACCGGACTCGGAGACACCGCTGGCAATTCGGTCACAGGGGGCTGATTTTGAGGTTTCAGCGTCTACTTCTTCGTTCGATTACCGTTTCGGGGCTGGCTTTGTTTCTGGCCGGCTGCCTTGGCACGGCCTCTGTTGAACCGACGCTGAAACCACTTACCCGACCAGTGGGTTTGGTCAAACCCAAGCCCCCGGCACCCGCGCAAAAACCATCAGCCCCCTCTGCGAAAAGCGAGGCGCTGAGCCGCTATTACGGGCGTGTGCAACAAGACCTGTTGGCGCGCGGATTGTTGCGCCAGGACGGCGGTGGACCAGACACACAATTTGGCCCTCACGAACTTGAAAACAACTTCATCCGTATCGCGTTTTACGACGAACACGCGCGGGGGTCGCTAAGCCGCGCCGATGGGGTCGCAGGGGCCCTGCACCGTTGGGTGCGGCCGGTTCGGATGCGTGCCGAATTCGGGCCCTCGGTTTCCGACACCATTCGGAGCCGTGATGCGGCGATTATTTCCAACTACGCCGCCCGTCTTGGTCGGGTGACGGGGCATCCGGTCGGCATCACACGATCCGACAGCGCCAATTTTCACGTGTTGGTGGCAAGCGCAGATGATACCGATTTCGTGGTCAACCGCGTTCGACAGCTTGCCCCCGGATTGTCGGAAACCGCCATGTCGGTATTCCAAAGCCTGCCGCGACCGATCCACTGTCTTGTGCTTGCGTTTCCATCCGAAGCTGACCCCAATCAACATCGCATGGCCATCGCTTTGGTGCGTGCCGAACATCCTGATCTGATGCGGCGCTCGTGCTATCATGAAGAACTGGCACAGGGGCTTGGCCTTGCCAATGACAGCCCTGCGGCCCGGCCCTCGATCTTCAACGACGACGATGAATTCGCCTTGTTGACCACACATGACGAAATGCTTCTCAAAATGCTGTATGACCGGCGCCTGACACCGGGCATGTCAATTAAACAGGCCCGCCCGATCATCCGCCAGATCGCAACTGAGTTAACGGGTCAGACTTTCTGATCGCCAACGCCCGACAGGAGACTAACATGGGAATTTTCGACTTTCTCACCGGAGAATTCATCGACGTTATCCATTGGACTGACGACACCCGCGATACGCTGGTCTGGCGTTTTGAAAGGGAAGGTCATGAGATCAAATATGGTGCCAAGCTGACGGTGCGCGAAGGCCAAGCGGCGGTGTTTGTTCACGAAGGTCAGTTGGCCGATGTCTTTACCCCGGGGCTTTACATGTTGGAAACCAACAACATGCCGATCCTGACAACGTTGAACCACTGGGATCACGGGTTTGAAAGTCCGTTCAAATCCGAAATCTATTTTGTGAACACCACGCGGTTTTCGGACCTGAAATGGGGCACCAAAAACCCCATCATCGCGCGGGATCCCGAATTCGGACCGGTGCGCCTGCGTGCCTTTGGCACCTATTCGATCCGCGTCGCCGATCCGGCACGTTTCCTTGTGGAAATCGTAGGGACCGACGGCGAATTCACAATGGATGAAATCAGCTTCCAGATTCGTAATATCATTGTTCAGGAATTTTCGCGTACCATCGCCCGTGCTGGGATTCCCGTCCTGGACATGGCCGCAAACACCCGTGAACTGGGTCGGTTGGTAGCGCGTGACATTGCACCGGTGCTGGCGGAATATGGGCTGGAAATCCCCGAGCTTTATATCGAAAACATCTCGCTCCCCGATGCGGTAGAAGCCGTGATGGACAAACGAACCTCGATGGGCGTGGTTGGCGACCTTTCCAACTACATGCAATTTCAGGCCGCCGAGGCCCTTGGGCGTGACGGAGCCGGGGCTGCGGCGCTTCAAACCGGATTGGGTGCCGGGCTTGGGATGCAGATCGGTCAGCAGGTTGGACCGTGGGGCACACGTCCTGCGGTGGCCCAGGCCGCTCAACCCAACTCGATTGCGCCGCCGCCTCCCCCACCTGTGGAACATGTCTGGCACATCGCGGAAAATGGCCAGACCAAGGGTCCGTTTTCCACGGCATCTCTGGGCCGGATGGCTGCGGATGGAACGATGACGCGGGATACGCTTGTCTGGACCCCAGGGCAAGATGGCTGGAAATCTGCAGGTCAGGTAACAGATATTGCACGGTTGTTCACCATCCTACCGCCGCCCCCGCCCCCCGCTTAAGGTGGCAGCCCGCAAATCGGCACGCCAATCCCGCAAAGCCACCCGCAATTCTTCAGAGCGTTCAGAAAGCACCCGCCCACCACCGAGCGCTGCGAGGGCTTGGCTCTTTTACCCTTTGTTGATCATGCTCGCAATTCTACCTGCTTCGCCGTGGAAGGACGCATGAAGCGCGCAGATGCGATCGTAATTCGCGTTACCTGCTTGGGAATTTCGAACCTTGATCAAAATCTTTCCAAATTCGTATTTGTCATCCTTGCAAATGTCATCCACGTTCAAAGCTTCGCTTGCGGTTTCTGCTGCGACCCGCAACCATAGTTTCCACACCCCATGTGCCCCAATCGCTTTGCGGATGTGCTCCTATACAACATCACCAGACATTCAAACGCTCCAATTCAACCGACCACGTCGATATTCTAGACCCAAGCCCTTAACTCTTCGTGCAAAACAGGTTGATCCCGGGACGGTAGCAAGTCATCGTCGTACTGCGATTCATTCATTGGCCGATGTGATCCATGCCCGTCTCTGACCAACGATTTCCGTGCGAACAATGCGGTGCCGACTATCGCTTTGCACCACAAACCAACGCCTTGGTTTGCGACCATTGCGGGCATGAGCACTCCATCCAGGATGCGCCTCGGAATGCCATCCGCGAGCTGGATTTCCACCGCGCGCTCGAGGCGCAGTTGCCGGCGCAGGACGTGGAAGAGACACGCCTGTCGCACTGTCCCAATTGTGCGGCACAGATCACGTTTGAGGATAAGGATCACGCCGCCGAATGCCCATTCTGTGGCACCCCCGTGGTTATCGACACAGGTCTGCACCGCCACATCAAACCTCGGGCCGTGGCCCCCTTTGTTTTAGAGGAAAAACAGGCCCGCGAAGCCATGTCCGAATGGCTGGGTGCCCTTTGGTTCGCGCCACGGGGGGTGCAACAATACGCACGCAAAGGGCGCAAGATGCGCGGGGTTTATGTCCCTTACTGGACCTTCGACGCCGATACAACGTCAACCTATTCCGGGGAACGGGGCACAATCTATTATGAAACCCGTACGGTGATGCGAGATGGCAAACGGGTACAACAACAGGTTCAAAAGGTGCGTTGGCAATCCGCACGCGGGCGCGTCACACGCTTCTTTGACGACGTGTTGGTGTTGGCGTCGAAAACACTCCCCAAAAGGTTCACCGATGCCCTTCAACCCTGGGATCTCTCTGCCCTGCAACCCTATGCGCCTGAATATCTGGCCGGGTTCGATGCCGAAGGCTATACCATCGCGTTGGATGATGGATATGACGAAGCCCGCCGCCACATGGCGCGTGTGATCGAGCGAGACGTGAAATTCGATATCGGCGGCGACCGCCAGCGCATTCATGACATCAATACGGACGTCAGGGACGTTGCATTCAAGCATATCCTGCTTCCCATCTGGCTGGCGGCGTACAAATATCGTGGAAAAACATATCGCTTTGTCGTCAACGGCCAAACCGGCAGAGTTCAGGGAGAGCGCCCCTGGTCGGTATGGAAACTCAGCTTTGCCGTGATCTTGGGTCTGCTTATCGCGGGTGCGGTCGGCTATGCCATCGCCGTTGAACAGGGGGCCGCATGACAGAGGAATTCGACAAACTTGCTGCGGTTTTGAAAAAGCGTCACTCCTGTCGCGCCTTTCTGCCTGATCCCGTAGAACGCGCCACGATTGAAAAACTTCTGAGCGCGGCCGCCTATGTTCCATCCTGGTGCAACGCCCAACCCTGGCAGGTGATCATTACCTCAGGCGAGGAAACTGATCGGTTCCGGGTCGCACTTTATGAAACTGCGACGACACAAACCGCAAAGCCCGACCTTGATTGGCCGCGGCAATATACCGGCGTCTATCAGGAACGGCGCAAAACCTGTGGCCTCCAGCTTTACGAAGCGGTTGGTATCGAACGCGGTGATCGGGCTGCATCCGCTCAACAGATGTTGGAGAATTTCAATCTGTTTGGTGCCCCACACATGGCTTTGATCACGTCAGAAGCGGATCTGGGCGCGTATGGCGCATTGGATTGTGGTGGGTATATCACCGCCTTCACCCTTGTCGCACAAGCTCTTGGCATCGCAACTATCCCACAGGCGGCCGTAGCAAGCTTTGCTCCCTTCCTGCACCAATGGTTCGATATTCCCGAAAACCGGCTGGTTATTGCAGCGATCTCGTTTGGCTATGCGGACAAAACGCATCCCGCAAACAGTTTTCGAACAGAGCGTGCAACGCTTGACGAAACCGTGGTGTGGCGGGGATAGCCCGACCGTTTTCAGGCCTGACTATTTTCAAGCCCGACCCTTTTCAAGGATGTGCGGTCTACTGTTAAGACGTCCTGCGAAAAACCTGAATCACGGTTTTTTGGCAGGACGCGCGAAACACATAAATGTCGCGCTGCGTTCGCCCTTTTCCTTGTTTCAGGTTAAAGGGCGAACGCTTTAAGACGCGAGCATCGCCCCACCCGGCAGGGTGCTATCTGTGCGAAGTTCATTGGAAAAGAAAGTATGACAGGCGCGACCCTTATGCTTTGACGCGTAAAGGGCCAGGTCGGCATCGGCAAGCATCTCCTTGCTATCCGGTTTGGAATAGAATGTGGAAATGGTCGTGCCACAACTCGCCGAAATCCTGCACGTTTTACCCTCGAAGGGAATCGGTTCCTCAAGCCGTTCGATAATACGCGCGCCCAGATTTTGCAGGATCTCCGGGTCCGTCACCCCCTCGAACAACAACACGAACTCATCGCCACCTACCCGCGCCACGACATCCGTGCTTCGGGTGACATCAAGCATCACTTCGGCCACGCGTTCCAACACATGATCGCCCGCCGCGTGCCCCATCGTGTCGTTCACCGCTTTGAAAAAATCCAGATCAACATGCATCAACGCAAACGGCTTCCCCCCCTCGATCAACTGATCCAGGATATGATCCATTGCCCGGCGGTTTTTAAGCCCCGTCAATGTGTCCGTAAATGAACGTTCTTCTGCGGCGATCATTGCCCCCTGAAGACGCAGATTGAGCTTTCGCGACGCTTCCATCGCAGCGGATTTCGCTTCAACAAGGTACAACATTTCGATCGTCAGATCCGTCGCCGCGAAATCGGCACTGGTCAATTGGTAATCCCGCACCCCTTCCAGAATCGAAATCCCGAAAGACAGATTCACAACAGCGCCCTGATCATCAGGTAGCGGGACAAGAATGCCTTTCAAATCGGTCTGGGGCGTATCCCTGAAACGCAGGTGCAGCTTGATCCCGCTGGAGGCCATAAGGTCCGCCATAGAGGTCACCGTGCGCGGGCGGCGCAATTCGAACACCTCCAGAAACCGTTGCCCGGCGAGCGGGGCGTCGGGCCGCAGCTTTTGCAAGGTCGGGCCGACATGGGTGATATGCCCGGTCACATTCACCCAGACATGCATCGGACACAGTGAATCAAGAGCCTCGGAAACCGTATCAATTCCAAACATCGTTACCCTACCTGTGCTCCCAGATCGAAACTCCTACCTTTGGCAAATGCCGTTTCAATCAGAGTAATTTCAATGGTTTCCACGCCTTGCCGCCCTCCCTGATGCTCCAGGAATACCAATGCGCCATAGTCATCGGCCAATGTCCGCAAAATTCCCATCATAACATGTCCAAACCCCTCAACCCCCTGGGACCTGACAGTCAGGCTGAACTGATCGACGGCATGTTCACGCAACTCCAATGCCGGGAGTTCAAGATCGGCAACCGCAAGTCGCGCGCGATCCGGCAAATCATCAAGGGAATGCAGGAATTCCACGAAATCCACGCCGCCAAAACGCAGCAAACGCCGTAACGCTTCGACATTGGGGTGGGTCACAAGGTAGGTGCCGATATCCTCAAGCACCATATCCCGCGACTTTGACAGTTCATCGCAAATGGCATCCAGCACCGCTTCGGTCTGCGCATTTTCGTAGATCAGCATCGGTTCGAATTCCAAAAATCCCAACCCCGCCTTACTGGCCACATTTTCCCAACTGCGCGCGCCATAGGTATCGCGCACAAAACACTGTATCGCCCTGTTAATTAGTCCATGCATCGGTTCAGCATCCAATTCTTCTTGCCGAATGATGCCGTCACAGGTGTTAAAAAACGCCCAATAATTTCAATTGTTCGGAATAAGTTCCGTATCGCCCACCCAAAGCGATTTGGTCGAAGACGGGGCCAGCCTGAACTTCCCCGCATGGATCGCCCCAATCACCTCTTCACTTTTCAGATTGCGTTCCTGGCCCCTTGGCTGCTCCACGCGTCCGCGCAAATACACTTTCCCATCCCTCAGGACGAACTGTTCGATCTGTGCCTGTCCCATCGAGTCGGAATAAATCAACAGACCGTGCCTCTCTGCAACCTTTGCGTGAAACTGTCCAAACAAAATCACGCATCCTTTTTGCGCCTGACGGATTTGCTGTTTGCATCCGCGCAGAATGTTGGAAACCTCGTATGGCCTGAGCTGTTCAAACGCGTCTTCGGGCAGCGAAATTTCTTTCGGCACCACCGGAATGATCTCTCGAAGTTCCTTTACCTGCGCCAGCTCGCTTTTCGTCATCGTGTCACGTTGAAACATGTATCGGGACCCCGCTGTGCGTGTGCGCTCGATCTGTGTCATGATCACGGCGTGATCCTTGTGGCTCTTCAGTGAGGCCAGATGATCAAGACCTGCCTGCCCTGCCACTCCCCAGTCATGGGCCATTTCCCAAAACGGCAGGTTTTCAACCTTGGACAGCCCCGCTTCGAACCGGGCGATTTGATTGGCAACCGAACTGCGCTCAAGATCAAGCAAAGGGGTCAGCAACAGCGCGGCCAGTGCCACGAACGCCATGGCCATATTGCGGTTAATGTTGCGAATTCGGGCCATCCATGCCTGACCCAGCACCACGGCCACTGCGTAAAGCACGCCATAGCCAAACAGGAACAAGGCCGCGAGCGCCGCAAACATGCGGTCGGGTGTCCAGCCATATTGCGCGACACGTATCCAGACGGCATAGACAGCCAATCCGGCGATCACCGCCGTAAGTATGCAAAGCACACGCGTGGCCTGGATCATGAACCAGCCCTTGGTCGCTTCTTCATCGTCTCGTGCCAGAACAGTGGAAATCAACGTGACAGAGGCCAGACCGACGGACATGAGGGTGGCCGCTGACGAAAAATCGCCAAACAGCTCGGACAGACCGCGCAGGGGCAAGGCCACCACAAAGACCAGAACCACCCCCAACAGCACAGGCAAAAGAAGGCGCAAAAGCCGATGAATAAGAAAGGGGGACACATAGTCGCGCAGCTCATGAACCACCGAAAGCGCCAGCCCCAATACTACGCCACTCAGTACATAAGGCACACCGTCCACATCAATCAAATCCTCGATCCAATTGATCCCGACAAGTTTCAGCAGCGTGTTGGATAGCATAAGAACCAACCAGAACACCCCTGTAAAAACAACGCCCGCGACATAACGCACAACGATGTTCCAGGACGTGTCGAACAAAAGCTCATACTTTTTCCACCCCCCGGTCCTGCTAAACGCAGCGGCAACAAATGGCGTGGATATGCACAAAATCGCAAAATAGGCAGCGACGGGATAACCGGATTCAAAAAACGGTTCGATGTTTTCGTAGCGAAACGAGACCCAGAACAGCAATAGGGCAGCAATCAGGCTGACCCCGACACCGCCAAGTGCCGCGCGCAGATATCGGGGGGGGGCAGCGAGCGCCAGCGCAACGCCGAAGCTGCCAAGGATAAACGCCCCCAACACAAGCAAAACGCGTTGGTTCTCGATCCGGTCGGGAAGAACGTCGATGAACAGCCAGAGCGCGCACCCGGCGACGCCTCCCAATACCCCCATGACAAGGCGATCTTTCGCACCTCCGTCCAGGTCGACCATTGCTGTTGTTTCGCCAGATGAGTCTTCCATCATATCGCCCCTCGTACCCGCCTGATGCAACTCTATCGTCGCTTGCTCACAACAACCAGCCCCGACAGGTCCAAAACTAAAGCGTCCTGCCAAAAGCCCGAATCACGGTTTTTTGGCAGGACGCGCGAAACACATAAATGTCGCGCTGCGTTCGCCCTTTTCTCTGTCTCAGGTCAAAGGCCGATCGCTTTAGGCGCGTCTCCAGCGATGCAGAATATCGTTTCCGATCTGACGGCTTTCGATCAACGTGAACCGCGGCGCTTCGGCCAGCGTTTCAATACCAAGTGCGCCGATGGCCGGAAGCCCCTCTGCCCCGATCGAAACGCCTGCGGTGAATCCCACGAGTTCATCGACAAGGTCAGCAGCCAGAAGCGATGCGGCCAATGCGGCACCGCCTTCACAGAAGACCCGGGTCAGCCCGGCACGGCCCAGTTCCTGCAGCACGGACACCATGTCCAACTGTTGACCGGAAAGGCCGCAGGGCAGCAGGGTCGCGCCGATACTGTCCCAGGCCGCTTTCAACATCGGATCAGGGTCCGGCCCATGGGCCAGCCACAGTGGCACGTCGCGCGCAGACCGTGCAAGCTTGCCCATTTTAGGCAGGTCCAGACGGCGTGACACCACAACCCGGACGGGTTGACGCGACACGCCCATATCCCGCACCGTCAGCGTTGGGTCATCAACCCGCGCCGTTCCACCGCCAACAACCACCGCATCGTGGGACGCACGCATGGCATGCACGGCGCGCCGCGCCTGTGGTCCGGTAATCCACTGGCTTTCGCCCGTCGCGGTCGCTATCCGTCCATCAAAGCTGTTGGCCAGCTTCAGGGTCACGAACGGGCGGCCCAGGTCGGTTTTAAGTATAAACCCCGCATGGTCCGATTCCGCCTCGGCCCGCATCACGCCAGTTTCCACCTCGATCCCCGCCGCGCGCAACATGTCGAAACCACGACCGGACACGCGGGCATCATTATCGGCCACTGGCGCGACCACCCGGGCAATCCCGGCATCAATCAACGCCTGGGCACAGGGCCGGGTTTTGCCGTGATGCGAGCAGGGTTCCAGCGTGACATACGCGGTTGCCCCCTTCGCGGCCTCTCCGGCCTGCGCCAAGGCCTGAGGTTCAGCATGGGGACGTCCCCCGGGCGCAGTCCACCCCCGGCCAACAATCCGCCCGTCGCGCACAATCACACAGCCCACCGCAGGGTTGGGCCAGGTGTTTCCCAACCCGCGCCGCCCCAAAGACAGGGCAAGCGCCATATACCGGCGATCAGACAGGTTCACGCGACATTGCCACTCAGTCTTCGGGTTTCACATCAGGACGCAGTTCGCTGACAAACTTGTCAAAATCATCCGCCGCCTGGAAGTTCTTGTAAACACTGGCAAACCGCACATAAGCAACGGTGTCGATCCGGGCCAGACTCTCCATGACAATCTCACCAATCGCCTTGGATTGAATATCGGTTTCGCCCATGCTTTCCAGCCGTCGCACGATGCCGGAAATCATCTGCTCCATACGCTCAGGCTCAACCGGGCGTTTCTGCAACGCGATCCGGATCGACCGTTCCAGCTTGTCGCGATCGAAATCTTCGCGGCGGCCATTCGATTTGATGACAATCAGGTCACGCAACTGCACACGTTCATACGTCGTGAACCGCCCCCCACATGCCGGGCAAAACCGGCGGCGACGGATCGACACGTGATCCTCTGCCGGGCGTGAATCCTTTACCTGAGTGTCAATATTTCCGCAAAACGGGCAGCGCATGGGCCGTCCCCCTTCTCATTTTTCTGTCTCTGCCTCTGATCGTGGGGTTCGCCCCCGACTTATCCACAGGCACTATAGGACAGCCTCTAGGATTTGGGTAGGGGGCAAATCACACCCCAAAATGCAGACAAGGGGGAAAATCCCGATTTCCTTCCCCTGTTGCCTACCCGGGCGCCAGGGTATGATTAGGGGCAAGCTGGTCAGCCCCAAAGACCGGTCATGTACTGAAATGCGCTGCCACCTGACGGGTATGTGGCGCATTTCTATGTTCAAACAGATAAATACCCTGCCATGTCCCCAACACGATACGCCCCTGTGACACCGGAATAGACAGTGTCACAGGCAGCATCGCGGCCTTGATATGGGCCGGCTATGTCATCGGGACCTTCATAGGTATGGGTCAGGTAAGACATCGACGGGTCGGTTGTGGGGGGGACCAGCCGGTGAAAAAAATTCCGCAGGTCGGTCTGCACCTCGGGGTCGGCGTTTTCCTGAACAAGCAGGCTGCACGAGGTATGCCGCACGAACAGGGTCAAAAGCCCCTCGCACACGCTCTGCGCGGCAACCCAACGGGTTACGTCATGGGTAAATTCATAAAGGCCGGGGCCGTGGGTGGAAATCTGAAACTCGGTCTGCATGACGCGAATGCTGTGCGATTAACCCGGAAAAGACAAGCTGATCAGGGTCTGTTAAATTCCCAGATGTCGTCATCAGGATCAATGCAAAACTGTCCGGCGTGGACCACCGAAAGGTTAAACCCGGTTTTTCGATAGCTGACCGAGTAATTGCCGTTGTCTCCAGGTCGCGGGCCATTGGCCAGTTCTTTGGACGGGCGAACGGTGAAAGATACGCCCTTGCGACCGGGCGCTGTCTGGCTGTGTCCCAGACCTTCTGTAATATATATTCGCGTATGGTCCCCAGCCCGCAAAACGCGAGAGGCATAGTCAGACGCTGCGCACCAAACCTGCATCGGGCCATCACCAGCGCGCAACACAACCTCGAAATTTCCGCTTTCGTTCAACGGGTTAACGGTATTGAAGTTCACCGCCCGGAATGCAGAAACCGGGCTGGCCATGCCAAGCGCCACAAACATCATCAAGGCTTTGCGCATCGCGACACCCCTTTGGATCGATCCCTTTGCCATCACAGATAGAGCGTAAGGACCCTTTCGCAAGCCCAACCCGCAACACTGTGATCCACCGGCCAAAAGAAAACGGTGCCGCGAAGGGCACCGCTTCGAGTTATTGATCCAGGAAGGAGCGCAGCTTGCGGCTTCGGCTGGGGTGTTTCAGCTTGCGCAGCGCCTTGGCCTCGATCTGCCTGATGCGTTCGCGGGTGACGCTGAACTGTTGCCCCACCTCTTCCAGCGTGTGGTCGGTGTTCATGCCGATTCCGAACCGCATCCGCAGCACCCGTTCCTCGCGCGGGGTCAGCGACGCCAGAACCCGTGTCGTGGTTTCCTTGAGGTTTTCCTGAATGGCGCTGTCCAAGGGAAGCACGGCATTCTTGTCCTCGATGAAATCACCAAGCTGGCTGTCTTCCTCGTCGCCAATCGGGGTTTCCAGAGAAATCGGCTCTTTGGCGATTTTCATCACCTTGCGGACCTTCTCAAGCGGCATTTGCAGCTTTTCGGCCAGTTCCTCGGGCGTGGGTTCGCGGCCGATTTCGTGCAGCATCTGGCGGCCGGTGCGGACCAGCTTGTTGATGGTTTCGATCATATGCACCGGGATACGGATGGTGCGGGCCTGATCCGCGATGGACCGGGTGATCGCCTGACGAATCCACCAGGTCGCATAGGTCGAGAATTTATAGCCCCGGCGATATTCGAACTTGTCCACCGCCTTCATCAGACCGATGTTGCCTTCCTGAATAAGATCAAGGAATTGAAGCCCGCGGTTGGTGTATTTCTTGGCGATGGAAATCACCAGACGCAGGTTCGCCTCGACCATTTCCTTCTTGGCCTGGCGGGCTTCTTTTTCGCCCTTCTGAACCTGTTGCACGATGCGGCGGAATTCGCTGATGTCCAGACCCACATACTGACCCACCTGTGCCATATCGGCGCGCAGTTCTTCGATCTTGTCGGTCGAGCGTTCGATGAACATCTGCCAGCCACGCCCGGGCTTTTCGCCCATCTCGTCCAACCACGTGGGGTCAAGCTCGCGGCCTCGATATGCCTCGACAAACTCACGCCGGTTGATCCGGGCCTGATCGGCCAGCTTCACCATGGCGCTGTCGATCTGCATGATGCGGCGGTTGATGCCGTAAAGCTGGTCAATCAGCGCCTCGATCCGATTGTTATGCAGGTGCAGTTCATTCACCAGTTCGACGATTTCGGCGCGCAGCTTCTGATAGGTCTGTTCAGCTTTGTCCGAGAAAGACCCATCTTCGTTCAACGTTGCCGAAATACGCAGATCCTGCATTTCGCTCAACTGGGCATAGTCGTCCGCAATCCGGTCCAGCGTTTCAAGCACACGGGGCTTCAACGCTGCCTCCATGGCCGCCAGGCTCATGTTGGCCTGTTCATCCTCGTCGTCGTCCTCTTCCTTGACAATCGGGTTGCCATCGGCGTCCAACTCGGGCTGATCATCTTTTTCGGTCGTGGCCGCCGGGGCCGCCGATGTATCGACAACGGGTTCCTCTTCCTCGTCGTCATCGCCAAGCTGGTTGCCGAAAGTAGTTTCAAGGTCGATCACATCGCGCAAAAGGATTTCTTCGCTCAGCAATTCGTCACGCCAGATCGTAATCGCCTGAAAGGTCAGCGGACTTTCACACAGCCCCGCAATCATCGTGTTCCGCCCGGCCTCGATCCGCTTGGCAATCGCAATCTCGCCTTCGCGGGACAGAAGTTCGACACTGCCCATTTCGCGCAGATACATGCGCACCGGGTCGTCCGTGCGATCAAGCTTTTCCGTCTGGGCGGCTCCAAGGGTCAGTTCGCCCTTCTGGCCGGCCGCGACAAGATCGGTGGACTTCTGCTCTTCGTCCTCGGCCTCTTCGTCCTCGATAATATTGATGCCCATTTCGCTGAGCATCGACATCACGTCCTCGATCTGTTCCGAACTGACCTGATCCGGCGGCAGAACCTGGTTGAGCTGATCATAGGTGATATAGCCCTTCTCCCGCGCCTCGGCGATCATCTTCTTGACCGCCGCCTGGCTCATGTCCAGTGAAGTCTCCGCGTCCTGATCGTCGGGTTTGCGGTCGTCGGTATCCTTGGCGGCCATGTGAGTCTCCTGAACGGTGGCAGAACGGGCGAAGTGATTCGCAGTTGGCGAATCATGTTCGGCTTTGAGTGATTCGGAAACCCCGTTTACCCTGTTTTCTTTACCAATTCCTCACCAAAACGACTCAGCGTTGCGGTTTGGGCGCGGTGATTCGTTTTAAGAGCGCTTCAAAAGCGTCTCGCTCGCCCTTTTCAAGGGCAAAACCGTTGTTGGCTACGTCGTAGCTGGCTCGATCCTCGGTCTCGCCTTTATTGGCCTCATTACGGGCCAGGGCCGATTGGCCAAGGCGATAGGTCAGAACTTCGGTCGCGACGTCGTCTATATCTTCTTCCGCCTCGATCATTTCAAGCCGTGCCATACGATCGGCGGTCACACGGGCGATATTCTCGGCCATTTCATGCAAAACGATGTCTGCATCGAACGCCCCCTTAACACAGGGGTGAATGCGCACGAACCGGTCGCCCAACAGTGTTGCAAAAGCTTCGTGTCCAATGGCGTCCTCAAGGGCGGCGCGCGCCTCTTCCTGGGACAGGCCCGGCTCCCACGCCAACATGGCCTGAACCGCAAGCCGCGCGAATTTATCCGTGATTTCAAACTGTTCCAACCCATCCCGGAATTGATAGGCGGTTTCGGGGTTCGCCATCGCCATGGCTGCAACCACACGCTCGCGCACCTTGTGCATCTCGTCCGTTTGAACCGATAAAAGGTTGTCGGACTGCCCCCCCCGCGCCAACAGGGAATTGCGCGCCGAAGCCGTTGCATGGCCCCCTTTTACACTGCCGGGTTTGCGACGAAATTCGGGGGCCCAGTTGTTGGGTTTGAACTCGCTCCAGCGATACTCTTTCAACGCTTCGCCGTAATAGCGTTTGATATCCGGGTCAGCGATTTTCCCGATCAGCGCCCGAAGGCGTTTGTCAAGGCCCGCCTTTTGTTCGGGGGTCAGGTCGGTGCTCAGCATGACCCGCGCATTCGCCTTGGTCTCGTTCAGTTCGCGCCGCCAAAGCGCCTGAACCAAGGCCGTTCGGTGCTCGCCAAGATAGGCCCGCAAACCTTCCGCTTTGTGCTTCTTCAGAAAATCGTCCGGGTCATCTCCATCAGGAAAGGTGAGGAAAAACAGGCTGTTACTCTGCGAAAGCAGGGGCAGAGCCAAGTCGATCAGCCGCCCCATGGCGCGCTGGCCTGCGGTATCACCGTCAAGCGCGATCACCGGCTCGGGCGCGATGCGCCAGAGCATTTGCAACTGGTACTCTGTAATCGCGGTGCCAAGTGGGGCCACCGCGCCTTCGAAACCGGCTTCGACCAATGCGATCACGTCCATGTACCCTTCGGCCACGATCAGGTCATGGCCCTTGCCCACCGCAGCCCGCGCGGGGCCGTGGTTGAACAGGGTTCGGGATTTGTCGAACAGCAAAGTTTCCGGTGAATTCAAATACTTGGCATTATCGTTCGGGTCCATTGCCCGTCCGCCAAACGCGATGCACCGCCCCCGCGCGTCGCGGATCGGGAACATGATCCGGTTGCGGAAAGTGTCATAGGGCTTGCCGCCCTTGGACGACGGTTTGGCAAGGCCACAATCCAGGATCAGCTGCGGATCAACCCCTTTGCCGGTCAGGTGGTCCCACAGCCCCTGCCAACCTTCGGGCACAAACCCGATATCCCAGCGGTCACAGGCCGCGTCATCCAATTCCCGCCCCGCAAGGTAGTCGCGCGCGACCGATCCCGACAAGGTCTTAAGTTGCAAGCGAAAATACTGAACCGCCTGCTCCATCACCTCGACCATCAAGGTCCGGCGATCCGCCTTTTTCTGGGCTTCGGGGTCGCGTTCGGGCATCGGCAGCCCGGCCTCTCCGGCCAGGATTCGCACCGCCTCCATAAAGTCCACATTTTCAGTTTCCCGCACAAAGGAAATCGCGTCCCCCTTGGCGTGACAACCGAAACAATAGTAGTAGCCTTTCCTGTCATCTACATGAAAAGACGCAGTTTTTTCGTGGTGAAAGGGACATGGTGCCCACATGTCACCCTTGCCCTGGTTCGACTTCCTCTGATCCCACATCACCTTGCGCCCGACCACCTGACTCAACGAGGTGCGGGCGCGCAGTTCATCCAGAAATCCAGGGGGCAGAGCCATGAGAACCTTTAGAGTTTATGAGCGTTACATTGTTCGAGAACAACATCTTTATCGTATGTTTTCAAATCCTTACGGGGAAGCGTATAGACATGCCCCACAAGGATCGGCACCGTCGTGGCCCACTTTTCGTCGACGGTTTCTAGGATCACCGCCTTGGCCTTTTTCTCGGATTTGCGCTTCTGGCGCAACTCCACGGCCTGCCCCATGATCTCGGAGACGGCCTCACACCGCGCGGCACGTTGCTTTTTTGTTTCGGCAAAACAAGGGGTTGCCGCAAGGATCAGCGCGGGAACAAGAAATCGGAACATGGATGTGACGGCCTTTGAACAAAGAGGAATCGGTGGCGCATTTTGCCCTGCCTTGAGAGGATGAGCAACGTCCCCCTAACCCGATCCGAAAACCGCGCGGCAAACAGCCAACCGGGGGGGGTGACTTTTGCGCAGCAAGGCGGCACAGACGCGGCACCGCCGCAGCGCAGAAACTGTTGCCCAGCGACCGCAACCGGGCCGCAGCCCATGAAGGGAAAACTGTCATTGTCGATCGGAGTATCAAGGAACCGGTTCAGACGGTCGCGCGATTTCGGACCGGCCCTTATCAATTCGGGGGCAACTTGAGGTCAGCAACGGGTCAGGCGACCACCGCTCAGCACCTTGCGGCCTTCCTTGAACAGGATCTGGATTTCGCCCCCCATATCAACGAACGACCGGGTGCCGCTGCCTTTGCGGCAGAATTTGCGCCCCATGTTCTTACCCACAAAGTTCTGAAGGATCTGCGGATTGGTCCGCGCAGTCGCGGCCATCTGCTTATCGACGATATCAATGTCGAACATGATGATATCACCCAGTTGGTGCGCCCGGCGCAGGATCATCCCCCGTGCCATGGGTTTACCCACGCTCGGTTTGGCGCGGAACAACACCCTGTCAATCGCCGCCTGAATCTGGGGCGAACTGGCCTTCTGCCGGGCTTCTACCAGCGTGGCGGGCATTGCCAATGCAAGAGCAAGTGCAAGGGAAGGGACAATTTTTGCAAGAAAACGCATGGGTTTCTCCTTGATCACGTCGTAATAGTTTCAGGTCAGTGCAGATTGTGCAGGGCACCCGCGCCCTCTTCGTCCATCAACCCACCATACCACCAGCCGCAATTCAGGTAGAGCCCATTTATATGGGTGTGGTCGATGATCGGTGAGCCATCGGGCGACATATCCATGATCCCCCCCAACTGCGCAACACCCGTGCTTTGCCAATGGCTGGCATCAGGGCCATGCCGACCTCCAGCACATGCTCTTTCATCGGCAGGTTGCCCCGCTGGGCATACGGGGGACAGAAATCCAGGTCACCACCAAAGACCAACCCGCCCTTGTCTGACTGGCTGATATAGAAATGCCCCATACCAAAGCTGATCACGTGATCAACCAAGGGCTTTGCCGCGCCGCACAACGGCATCACGCTGCCCATCGGAATGAAACAGGCTGATCAGCCCGCGCTGGGAATACATGACGTTATAGTTCAGCTCTTCCTCAAGCCCTTCCCGGAGTTTGAGGGAATGAGAGTAGAATTCCGAGTTGCCCGGCAGGAAATAACTGGCCCGCACAATGGTGGTGTTGCGGCCCACATTTCCACCACCCAGATACCTCTTTTCCAGCACGGCGATATTGCTCATGCCGTGGTTGCGCTTTAGGCGGTGGAAAGCCCGTGGCCACCGCCGCCGATGATGATGGCATCATACTGCGCCTTGAGCTCCGGGATCGCGCCAATAAGATGTACACCCCCTGTTGCCGGTCAAACTTTCCTTGATCACCCGCCAACCCGAAAATCGCATCCCCGCCCCCTAAAGTATCCTGCCAAAAACCTGACTCACAGGATTTTGGCAGGACGCGCGAAACACATAAATGTCGCGCGGCCTTCGCCCTTTTCCCTGTCTCGGGGTAAAGGTCGAACGCTTTAGCCGCTTGGCCCGCTGAACCAAGTCCCGTGCAGGTTAGCAATGCCCCATATGTGCATCCCGATCATTTTCGGCATCCCAAGCCGCGAATACGCGAACAGACGTCAGTCTTGGATGGAACGGGTTTTGGAAGCTGGGGACTCCTCTCCATCAACGCCCATGGCGTATCCTTTCATACAGGCACCCGATTCCGCGCGCCGCAGGCGCGCCCCCGCCCGCCGCAGGCGGCGTGTGCCGAAGGCATACGCAAAATGGGCGGCGAAGCCGCCCCTCTTCCCGTTCAAGGCCGGACTGATCCCAGGCCGCAAGAGCTGCGGGTGCCTCCGCCGCCCCGGATCAAACGCGCCTACAACCCCTTGGCACGATAGCTTTGCGCCACCTTGCCAATGGACACCAGATACGCCGCCATGCGCAGATCCTCCACATCATCCCGGGCGTGCCAGACGTCGCGCATGGACTGGTACGCAATGCGCATCGTGTCATCCAATCCCGACCGTACCAGTTCAAGCTCATCCGCGCCGCGCAGATACTTGTCCTTGAAATCCGGGGACATGGACCAGGAATCGCCAAGGTAGTCGTCCAGCCGCTGCAATTCGTCAATCACCAACTGGTGGCGCGCCTCTTCCTGGCGGCGCTGCATCCGGCCGAAACGGATATGGCTCAGGTTCTTGACCCATTCGAAATAGGACACCGTCACGCCACCCGCATTGGCATACAAGTCCGGAATGATCACCGTGCCCTTCTTGCGCAACACTTCGTCCGCGCCCGCCGTGACCGGGCCATTCGCCGCCTCGATGATCAACGGAGCCTTGATCCGGTCCGCGTTTTCAAACGTAATGACCCCTTCCAGCGCCGCCGGGATCAGGATGTCACACTCTTCCTCCAACACCGAAACCCCATCCGCCACCACGGTGGCATCCGGGAATCCGCTGATCCCGCCATGTTTGACGATCCAGCCGTGCGCCGCCTCAACATCAATGCCATTTTCACTGTAAAGCGCGCCATCCCGTTCGATGATGCCGACAATCCGCGCCCCATCTTCTTCGGACAGGAACTTGGCCGCGTGATACCCCACGTTGCCAAGCCCCTGCACAATGATGCGTTTGCCGTCCAACGTGCCGCTCAGCCCCGCCCTGGCCTTGTCTTCTTCATACCGGAAGAACTCCTGCAACGCATATTGCACCCCGCGACCCGTCGCCTCGACCCGCCCCGAGATGCCACCGGCATTCAACGGCTTGCCGGTCACACAGGCCTTGGCATTGATGTCAGTGGTGTTCATCCGCGCATATTGATCGGCGATCCAGGCCATTTCGCGTTCGCCCGTCCCCATGTCGGGTGCCGGGACGTTCTGGGACGGGTGGATCAGATCGCGTTTGGCCAGTTCATAGGCAAAGCGGCGGGTGATCAGCTCAAGCTCATGTTCATCATATTGACGCGGGTCGATGCAAAGCCCGCCCTTGGAGCCGCCAAACGGAGCCTCAACCAGCGCACATTTATAGGTCATCAGCGCCGCCAGCGCCTCGACCTCGTCCTGGTTCACCGCACTGGCAAAACGAATACCGCCCTTGACCGGCTCCATATGTTCCGAATGAACCGACCGGTATCCGGTAAAGGTCTGGATCTGGCCACGCAATCGCACCCCGAACCGCACCGTGTAGGTGGCGTTGCACACGCGTATCTTTTCTTCCAACCCCGGCGGCAGATCCATGATCGCAACCGCGCGGTTGAACATCAAATCCACACTCTCCCGAAAACTCGGTTCTTTCACAACAGGCATTTGCGCTTCTCCAACTTGCACAGGGGGTCGGGGACGTTCACCCCCGTATGAGTTCAAATTGTCGCACCCCCGACAGAATGGCAATCACCCGACATAATGGCAATCACAGGTTTCCAGGTTTCTAACAAAACCACGGTTTTCCGCCGCCCGATGCAATTTCCTCGAGTCCCGGGCGATTGTTTCCCGGCCCGAAACAACACCGCCGCTTGAAACAGCATTGCCTCTACACTCAACGGAAAAAGCCTTAAATTTAACGATTTTCGCCCCAATTTGGCCCAACTTCCCTGTCACAAAAACACTCGGAGCAATGTCATTGGGATTGGGTGAACCCCGGCATTGCAAGAACGTGAAAGGGTGAGACGATGACGACGTATGATGCGCGATCGACTGACAAGGTAAAGGCTTCTGATGCAAAACCGGCAGACCCCGGCAACTGCGGATTTTTTGAACGGTTCCGCGATGACGAAAGCGGAGTCATGGTCGCATATACGGTGTTCTTCTTCCTGATCACCCTGATCGTGGGTGGTATCGGGATCGACCTGATGCGGTTTGAAATGGAGCGGACCAAACTTCAGAACACGCTGGACCGCGCGGTGCTCGCTGCGGCCGACCTGGACCAGGAATCGCCTCCCGCCGACGTGGTGCGGGACTATTTCAACAAGGCCGACCTGAGCGCATCGCTGGCCGATCCTACGGTAGACGAAGGGTTGAACTATCGCATCGTCAGCGCCGAGGCACAGACCGCCATTACAACCCAGTTCACCCACATGCTTGGCATTGATACGATGTACGCCCCGGCCTCAAGCACCGCCGAAGAGCGGATCGAAGGCGTGGAAATCTCGATGGTGCTGGACGTATCCGGGTCCATGCACTCCAACAACCGGCTGACCAACCTGAAACCTGCAGCGCGGTCCTTTGTCGATACGGTTCTGGCACTGACCGACCTGGACGACATCTCGATTTCATTGGTGCCCTATAACACCCAGGTTTCGGCAGGGGATGATATCCTGCGCCACCTGAACGTGACCGATGAACATGACTATTCCCACTGCGTGAACTTCGACGCCGCCCATTTCAACACGACCGCGCTTAGCAGCACGGAAGAATTGGAGCGGACAGGACATTTCGATATCTTCACCTATTCCTCGGGCAATCTGTCTGCGCCGATCTGCTCCACCAGATCTGCGCTCTCCATCGCACCGCTATCCAATGATGGTGACGGCTTGAAACGCCAGATCAACCAGCTCGTTGCCGGTGGCAACACGTCAATCGACGTGGGCATGAAATGGGCCACGGCCCTTCTGGACCCCAGTATGCGCGGCACGGTCACGAACATGATTTCGGACGGCACCGTCAACAACGTGTTCGCCGGACGCCCGACCAGCTATGAAGACGGGGAAACCGTGAAGGTGATCGTGGTCATGACCGACGGCCAGAACACCACTCAATATCAGTTGAAAGACCAGTATCGCGAAGGCAACTCGGATGTCTGGTACAACAGCAACTCGGGCCGCTATTCGCTGTACATCGGCTCGCGCGCGGGCAACAACAAATACTTCTGGCCCAATAACAACAGCTGGAATGATCACCCCTATGGGCAAGGCTCCTCGGAAAGCGGCAGCGCCGTGCGGCTGACCTATCCCCAACTGTGGCACAAAATCTCCATGGCATCGAATGCCAGGTACAACTACACAAACGCAATCGGTTCATCTGCGGCCTGGAACACCTGGTACTATGGCACCTACGACACACAGCTAAACGGCGGCGTCAAGGATTCGCGTCTGCAAAGCATCTGTCAGGCGGCCAAAGACAACGGCGTGGTGATCTATGCCATCGGCTTCGAGGCCACGACCCACGGCGAAAACGAACTGCGCGACTGTGCCAGCTCTCCCAGCCACTTCTTTGACGTGGACGGGCTTGAAATCGCAGACGCCTTTTCGGCCATCGCCTCGTCCATCAGCCAGTTGAGGTTGACCCAATGAGACGCCTGTTGAAACATACGCTACGCCGGTTCGCGGGCGACGAGGCAGGCAACGCCACGGTAGAATTCGCGATCCTGTTTCCGTTGATGGTGACCGTGTTCCTGTCGTCGATTGAAATCAGCATCAACACGTTCCGTCATTCCATGCTGGAACGCGGGATGGACATGGCCGTGCGCAACATCCGGCTGGGCACTGGCACCCCGCCCCAGCACGACGATATCAAGGAAATGGTATGCAATTTTGCCGGGGTTCTGCCGGACTGTGAAAACAACCTGCGGCTTGAGATGATCCGGGTCGACATGCGCAACTTTGTCGAACCGCGGGCCGATGCCGACTGTATCGACAATTCCGAAGAAGTCGCCCCAGTGCGCGAATTCGTCGCCGGACAGGCCAATGAAATGATGTTCCTGCGTGCCTGTTTCGTGTTCTCTCCCGTCTTTCCGGGGGGCGGACTTGGGTATTACTATGACAAAGACGGTGCCGGGAACGCGGCCATGGTTGCGTCCTCTGCCTTTGTACAGGAGCCGAACTGATGCTGTGGACCCGTTTGAAATCCCGCCTGCGCGCCTTTGCCGACGATGCCCGCGGTTCGATCACGGTCGAAGTCGTGGTGCTGTTGCCCATGCTGTATTGGGCCTACTGCGCGATGTTCGTCTATTTCGACGCCTACCGACAGGTCAGCGTGAACCAGAAGGCCGCGTATACGATTTCGGACATGCTGAGCCGCGAAACCGACCCGATTGACCGCGACTACATGAATGCCTCCCATGCGATGCTGGAATTCCTGTCACGGTCGCGCAATCCGGTCCGGCTGCGGGTTTCGGTGGTCCGGTATGTGGAAAACCAGGACCAGTTTCGCCGCGACTGGTCCAAAGTTGTAGGCGGGGGTGGTTTGAGAGAGCTGTCAAACCGCGACGTGAGAAACTGGCACGACAAGCTCCCGGCGCTGCTGAACAATGAACGGATCATCGTGGTGGAAACCTTCACCGATTACACCCCGCCCTTCAACATCGGGATGGATGACCAGGAAATCGGAACCTTCGTTTTCACCAAACCCCGGTTCGCGCCACAGCTTTTGTGGCAAAACTGACGACACGAAAGTAACGGATCGCGGTTCGAAGAGCGCCCCCCGAAACGGAGCTGTCGTTCGTCATTCACCACGCCTCATCGCGATCCGCAAGCGCGATTTGAACCAGAACACAGACGTTCAGGGAATAAGGCGCCCTGCCAAAAAGCACGTAACCTCGCGATCCGGTGCAGGGGGCAGGTGTTGCAGGGACACAGCGGGACCCGTGTCTGTCCTACCCGGTCTCGACAACAGCCCCCCGCCCGCTGTACTTTGCCCTCCAAACCGGGCAAAACAGGCGAAATACATGACGGTGATGGCACGATTTTCCGGCCTTTTGGCTTTGATGATACTGCTGGTGGCCTGTGCCGCCGCACCCGTACCGAATGATCGCGCCCGCATCCCGGATCTGGCCCGCACCATCGCCGCGCTTGGTGCTGATGTCGATCCGGCCGAAGCCGAACGGGCCGCCGAAATCTCAATCACCTATTCCCGGGCGTTACAGCAGCAATACGGCGTGACCGACTCTGCTCTGGTCCATAATGCAAAGGTCAATGCCGGTCTGCGCCCGCGCGGGCTGTGCTGGCACTGGGCGCAGGATCTGGAACGCAGGCTCAAACAGGAAGGGTTCGAAACCCTCGACCTGCATCGCGGCGTGGCCAATTACAACAACCTGTTGATAGAACATTCAACGGTATTGATCAGCAGCAAAGGCGCGGCCTTTCAGGATGCGTTGGTGCTCGATCCCTGGCGCAAAGGGGGCTTCCTGATCTGGGCACCTGCGGCGAATGACAGCCACTATAACTGGACACCAAGGGACGAGGTCCTCGCCTTCAAACGCGCGCGTAAAAGCCGCCGCAACCCCGGCCATAACCCCGAATGAGCCACCATGAGACCCGACATCACGCCCGCCAATTCTCCCCGGGACCGGGGTGGGTGGGCGGGAGGGCCCGGGGAGAATTGGCACCGAACAGCTTTTCAGATCAACGCGCCTGACCCAGCACGGTTTTGCGCACCATATCCCAATACAGCGTCTCAACCTCGGCAAGGGACAACCGCCCGCCCGCACGATACCAGGTATTGACCCCGGTCAGCATCGCAATCACCGCCAGAGTGGCCACTTTCGGGTCCGGCACGTCAAACACCCCAGCCGCAATCCCATCTCGCAAAATCGCCTCAAGCTCATCCTCATAGCGTCGGCGCAACCCTTCGATCACTTCGAAATTCCGGGGCGACAGGCTGCGCAACTCCATATAGGCAATGAACACCTCTTCCGGGCGCTCAACGTGAAATCGAATGTGGAACCGGGCAAAATTCTCCAGCCGCGCCAACGGATCACGCCCCACATCTACCGCCGCACGCGCCGACAGCAACGCGTCCATGTGGTGCCGCATCAACTCGAACAAAAGCGACTGCTTGTCCGGGATATAGTTGTAAAGCGCGCCGGCCTGCACCCCAACCTCTGCTGCAATCTGGCGCATGGAGACGGCCGCGAATCCATGGCGCGCAAAAAGCGTCAGGGCTGCCTCGCGAATACGGGGGCCGGTGATATCGGAATGAGAACCCTGGGTACGTGCCATGAGCGATTTTTATCTGAACAAACGTTCAAATCAAACCCCCTGCTTGCCCTTGCCCCGCGAACGTTGCATGACAGTGCAGGATCACAGTTTCAGGACCCGTCAGATGCGGCAAGCTTCGCCCACCCCCCATCGTTTCCCGGTTTGCCGGGCGGTGTGTGCTGTGCTGCTGTGTGCCCTCGCGGCCTGTGAAGAGTTCCCCGAACTGGACGGCACCGTGCCGGCCCATATGAAAGAGGCGGGTTTTCCCACCCTCGTACCGGTCGAACCACTTGTGACCGCCGCGCGCGCTCCCGCCATCACCGAAACCACCATGGCCGGAATGGCAGCACGCGTCGCAGCCCTGCGTACCAGAGCCGCCCGCCTGTCAGGGCCAGTGGTCGACAGGGCCACCAAGGCCCGCATGGCCCGTGGAATCAGCGACACACGCGACGAAAGCGTCCTGCCAAAAACCTGACTCACGGGTTTTTGGCAGGACACGCGAAACACATAAATGTCGCGCTGCCTTCGCCCTTTTCCCGGTCTCAGGTTAAAGCGCGAACGGTTTAAACCAACGCAGCTAAAGCACCCCCGGCGGGGAGGAGCCCGCCGGACCGGACCACCCGAAAAACCCACGGAACCCGCAGGAAACTCACGCCATTGGCCCGGCTTGAGCCAAAGCTGCGTTGCAAGGCCGCGCGGAACCCGCTACATCGCAACCTACCGCACGCACCACAACAAAGGAACGCTGACATGTCTGAACCCCTGCGCCTTGGCATCGCCGGACTGGGCACCGTTGGCACCGGTGTGGTCAAGATTATCCGGCAGAAAGCCAACCTTCTGGCGGCCCGCGCCGAACGCCCGGTGGTGATCACCGCCGTATCGGCCCGCTCGACCTCAAAGGATCGCGGCGTTCCGCTTGCCGATTATGCCTGGGAAACCGACCCCGTGGCGCTGGCCAAACGTGACGACATCGACGTGTTCGTCGAACTCATGGGCGGCCATGAAGGCCCGGCCAAAGACGCCACGGAAGCCGCGCTTGCGGCGGGCAAAGATGTGGTCACAGCCAACAAGGCCCTGCTGGCCCATCACGGTCAGGCCCTGGCCCTGGCCGCCGAAAAGGCGGGCCGGGTGATCCGTTTCGAAGCCGCCGTCGCCGGTGGAATTCCGGTGATCAAGGCATTGACCGAAGGGTTGGCGGGCAATGACATCACCCGCGTCATGGGCGTGATGAACGGCACCTGCAACTATATTCTGACCCGGATGCAGAATGCCGCTCTGACCTATGAAGAGGCCTTTGCCGAAGCCGACGGGCTGGGTTACCTTGAAGCAGACCCCAACCTGGATGTGGGCGGGATCGACGCCGGTCACAAACTGTCGCTGTTGTCCGCCATCGCCTTTGGCTCTCAGGTCAATTTTGACGGGGTCGAACTGGAAGGGATCGGCGCGGTCACTATCGAGGATATCGAACAGGCCGCTGACATGGGGTATCGCATCAAGCTTCTGGGCGTGTCGCAAATGACTGGCCGGGGTCTTGAGCAACGCATGAGCCCCTGCCTGGTCCCCGCCAACAGCCCCTTGGGTCAATTGGAAGGCGGCACCAACATGGTGGTGTTGGAAGGCGACCATGTCGGCCAGATCGTTCTGCGCGGCGCAGGCGCGGGCGAAGGCCCCACAGCAAGCGCGGTGATGGGCGACGTGATGGATATTGCCCGCGGCATTCGCCCGGCTGTTTTCGGTGTCCCCGCAGCCGAGCTTGTGTCCGCCACCCCCGCCCAAAGCGCAACACCTGCCCCATATTACGTGCGCATGACGCTCCAGGACAAACCCGGCGCTCTGGCCAAAGTGGCCACCGTTCTGGGCGAGGCCGGAGTCAGCATCGACAGGATGCGCCAGTACAGCCATGACAACACCCAGGCACCGGTTCTGATCGTCACCCACAAAACCGCCCGCAGCGCGTTGTCCGAGGCTTTGGAACAGATGCAGGATACCGGCGTGGTGACCACCCAACCCGTGGCCCTGAGGATCGAGAAAGTCTAAACGGCACCGTCGTCCCACCCCCGCTTGAACAGGCAACCAGCCACAGAGCGCTCCCGCCCATCCCGCTGGCATCAAAGATGCCCGCTGCCTGGTTGGGCCCGGCGGTTCCCCTATGGGCGCAAAGCGCCCATAGGGGAACCGCCCCCCGCCCGCCGCAGGCGGCACCGCCCCGCTGGGGCGTTGCAAATCCATCACCTCACCGGCACCGCCTATTCCCGTCTCACATTTCGATAAAGCGTTTCCGGTTGTTATTGGATCACAGCAATAGCTGGAAGCACCCGCACTCCCGATATGTTGTGCGGCGTCACCCTTCTTTCCTTCTCTGGACAGAGCGGCACAGCACTGGCATAGTCGCCGCAAACCCGTTTCCAACAAGGAGCACCTCCAATGCATCCGCTACTGACCCAGAGCCAGATCGACCAATACCAACGTGATGGTGTCACCGTTATTCGCGGGCTGTTCAAAGATTACGTCGACACGCTGCGCAGAGGAGTGGCACGTAACATGGAAGCCCCTGGCCCTTTCGCCTCGGACAACTTCAAAGATGGCGAAACCGGGCGGTTTTTCGATGATTACTGCAACTGGCAGCGCATCCCGGAATTCGAAGAGGTGATCCGCAACAGCCCCGCCGCCGAAGTGGCCGCCGACCTCATGCAATCCCCCACGGTCCAGCTTTTCCACGACCACGTTCTGGTCAAGGAGCCCGGCACCTCGATGGCCACGCCCTGGCACACCGACGGCCCCTACTACTTTGTCAAAGGCAAACAGACCATAAGCTTCTGGTCACCGCTTGATCCGGTCAAAGACGCCGCGCTACGCACGGTGGCGGGGTCGCATAAATGGGAAAAGCCTGTCCTGCCCATGCGTTGGGTCAGCGAAGAGGCCTATTTCCCCAATGCCGACGAATACATGCCCGTTCCCGACCCGGATGCCGAAGGCATGAAGGTGCTGGAATGGGAGATGGAGCCGGGCGACGCGGTGGCCTTCAACTTTGACATCCTGCATGGCGCACGGGGCAACACCTCGACCACGCCGCGCCGCGCCTTTTCGCTTCGGCTTGTCGGAGAGGACGCACGATATACCGAACGCCCGGGACCGACCTCGCCTCCCTTCCCCGATCACGGAATGGAACAGGGTCAGCGGTTGCGCGAGGACTGGTTTCCGGTGCTGCTGAAAAGATAGCTTCGCCCCCTCCCGTGTTCCCTTCGGGAATCACCGCGTGCCGCGGGCGGGGGGGGGGTGGTTGCACTGATCGAACTGGGAATTCCGCCCACTGAAAAACGCGCCGCAAGGTCACATGACGATCTTTGGCGTGCTGTTGGGAATCTCTGCTGAAACTCTTTGGGCTCTCCTCACGCCTGACGAATGCGGCAGGATATGAAACCAACTGAGCTGAACGCGCTCGAATAGGATTTTCCGACAGATGGGGGAGGGTGGGTGGGACATCTGTCGGAAAATCCGGCTATGCCCCCTGGGTCCCTTGGACGATGCTGTTCACAGGATGCGTGCGACGCCGTCACAGTTATAACGCCTGGTGCGGTTCGCAGGCTCCGTGGCCTGCCCGTCCAAAGCGTTTCCGCATTACGTTGACTTAAAGCGTTCGACCTTTATGTGTTTCTCGCGTGCTGTGGAAACGCTTTGGACGGGAAACGCATTTTGCGCTCTGGCGGACGCCGCGCCCCTTTCTGCCGGAGACTTCGGTCGGAGACCATGTTGTCCACGGGTCGAACCACATCAGACCACTCCGGCCTCCTCCAGGCTCGCGCGGTATTTTCGCGTCACAGGCACACGGTCTCCGTTGCTGAGACACAGGAAGGTTTTTGCGGCCTCCCTCTCAACCCCCGAAATCGCTGCGTGGGCCACCCAGTGGGACCGGTGCGTACGATACCCAATCACCGGTTCCATTTCGCGGATCGCATCCACAAGCCGCATCCGAACCTTGCTTGTCCCGGCTGCGGTCACAATCTCGACAAGATGACCATCCCCGCTGAGACGCAGGATCGGTGCGCAGTCCGCGTCGTCCAGCCGATCAAGAAGCCGAGGCGCGATGACCTGTTTCGCCGTTGCATCCGCAATCGACAGATAGCCAAAGGATTGCAGGCTGGTGCGCAGCGCAACAACGCATGTGGTCACGAAAAACACGAAGAAGAAAATCAGCCATGGGTTGGGTAAACGTTCTAAATCCACGTCCAGAATAGACCGGGAGATGACTATGACAGCAAAGGTCAGAATCGGCACAACGATCAAGGTGAATACGGCCTCGATGAGCCAAAAGGGCTGGTGCCGTAGCCGGTACTCTACAGCCAGCCGAATAACTTTGCTCAGAAACACCGAAATCGCGACAATGATGGCCCAGTAGAGCAAGCGCACTTGCCAGGCTTGGCCATCATAGGTGCCAAAAGGCCCGGTCACAGTGGCGACAACCGTCAGGACCGCCCATATGGCAATCCGTGTCCGGGTAAATACAAGAGAAAGTCCTGACACTATTACATAATCACCCGATTGAAGAACGCGTTGCAACATTGCACCACCCACACACATTAACCAAAGGGTAACGCCAGGGTGGGGCGCGTGACAAGATGTAACGTAACGCCGAAACACATCCCGCGAAAACGGATCGGCACCGGCGGGGTGCCCCTGTGTGGGCACCGTTGATATGGGCACAGCAAAACCCCAAAACGGGGGCTGACGCTTTGGCGGGCAAGCGTGTTTCAGACGGGCATATATGCCCACGGCGCGGCCCCGCAGAAAGGCTGCGGGACCCCCGGATCAGGCGGTCAGCCCTTCCGGCTCGGCCAACCCGTTGGCCCGGCAACAGGCGGTGACGGTGTTGGCCAGAAGACAGGCGATTGTCATCGGTCCAACGCCCCCGGGCACCGGCGTGATCGCTCCGGCCCGCGCCGCCGCGCTTTCGAAATGCACATCCCCTACAAGACGGGTTTTGCCTTCGCCTTTTTCGGGCGCGTCGATCCGGTTGATGCCCACGTCGATCACGGTGGCACCTTCCTTGATCCAATCCCCGGGCACCATTTCCGGGCGGCCCACGGCGGCCACGACGATATCGGCACGGCGCACCACATCAGGCAGGTCCCTGGTGCGACTATGGGCGATGGTGACGGTACAGCTGTCGCCCAACAGCAATTGCGCCATCGGCTTGCCCACGATGTTGGAACGGCCAATCACCACCGCATCCATGCCCGACAGCGACCCGTGATGATCGCGCAGCATCATCAGGCATCCCAGCGGCGTACAGGGCACCATGGACTTCTGACCCGTGCCCAAAAGGCCAACATTGGAAATGTGGAACCCGTCCACATCCTTTTCCGGCGCGATGGAATTGATCACAAGGTCTTCGTCCAGATGCGCGGGCAGCGGCAATTGCACCAGGATACCATGCACCGCCGGATCACTGTTCAGTTGCTCGATCAAGGCCAGAAGATCCGCTTCGGACGTGCCCACGTCCAGCTTGTGTTCGAACGAGTTCATCCCGACTTCGATCGTCTGTTTGCCTTTGGAGCGCACATAGACCTGAGACGCCGGATCTTCGCCCACCAACACCACGGCCAGACCGGGGGTGATGCCGTTTTCCTCTTTCAACCGCGCCACGTGGCCGGCCACCTTTTCGCGCACCGTTGCGGCAAACGCCTTGCCATCAATGATCTGAGCCGTCATCCGCCCGTTCTCCTTCAACCTTGTGAACCGTTTGTCGGGCCACCGCTATCCGCCAGAAAGGCACAAGATCAATCCCGCGCCCGAAAATGAAGTGGGGCGGAAAGTTTCCCCTCCGCCCCGGTGTCAATCAGAACAACCCGACGATGTCGCCCTGTTCATTCAACCCGATTTCAAGCGCCGCGGGTTTGCGCGGCAGGCCCGGCATGGTCATGATCTCACCACAGATCACAACGACGAACCCGGCCCCTGCGGACAGGCGCACCTCGCGCACGGGCACCGAATGGCCGGTGGGCGCGCCGCGCAGGTTGGGATCGGTGCTGAACGAATACTGGGTTTTGGCCATACAGACCGGCAGGTCGCCATATCCGGCATCTTCCCAGGCTTTCAACTGATCGCGGATTTTCTTATCGGCCAACACTTCATCAGCGCGATAGATACGCTTGGCGACAGTTTCGACCTTTTCGAACAGGGTCAGTTCGTCCCGGTAAAGCGGCGCGAATTGCGACACACCGCTGTCGGCGATCTCGGCCACGCGGGTGGCAAGCTCTTTGGTGCCCTCGCTGCCCTTTTCCCAGTGCTGGCACAGGATCGCTTCAGAACCCTGGCTTACCACGTAATCCTTCACCGCCTGCACCTCGGCATCGGTGTCGGTGACAAAGTGGTTGATCGCCACGACCACCGGCACGCCAAACGCCTTGAGGTTGCCGATATGGCGGCCAAGATTGGGGCACCCCTCCTGAACCGCTTCGACATTTTCCGCGCCCAGGTCGGCCTTGGCCACGCCGCCGTTCATCTTCATCGCGCGCACGGTGGCAACCAGCACGACGCAATCGGGGGCAAGCCCCGCCTTGCGGCATTTGATGTTCATGAACTTCTCGGCACCAAGATCAGCCCCGAACCCGGCTTCGGTCACCACATAATCCGCGACTTTCAACGCGGTGGTGGTGGCGATGACCGAGTTACAGCCATGGGCGATGTTGGCGAAGGGACCGCCATGCACGAAGGCCGGGTTGTTTTCCAAAGTCTGCACCAGGTTGGGCTGCATCGCGTCCTTGAGCAGAACCGACATTGCGCCGTCGGCTCCGATGTCGCGGGCATAGATCGCGCTGCGATCCCGGCGATAGGCCACGATCATGTCGCCCAGACGTTTTTTCAGATCCGGCAGATCCCTGGCCAGACAGAGGATCGCCATGACTTCGGAGGCCACGGTAATATCGAACCCGGTCTGGCGCGGGAACCCGTTGGCCACACCGCCAAGCGAAGTTACGGTGTCGCGCAGCGCCCGGTCGTTCATGTCCAGAACCCGACGCCAGGTCACGCGGCGCTCGTCAATTTCAAGCTCGTTACCCCAATAAATGTGGTTGTCGATCATCGCCGACAGCAGATTATGCGCGCTGGTGATGGCGTGGAAATCCCCGGTGAAATGGAGGTTCATCTCCTCCATCGGCACCACTTGCGCATAGCCCCCCCCGGCGGCCCCGCCCTTCATGCCGAAATTCGGGCCCAGCGACGCCTCGCGGATACAGATCGCGGCCTTCTTGCCAATCGCGCACAGCCCGTCGCCCAGACCCACGGTCGTGGTGGTCTTGCCCTCGCCCGCCGGGGTCGGGTTGATCGCGGTCACAAGGATCAGCTTGCCATTGTCATTGCCCTGCACGCTGTTGATGAACGTCTGGCTCACCTTGGCCTTGTCATGGCCATAGGGCAGCAGATCATCGCTGGATATCCCCAGCGTGGCACCGATCTCCTGAATCGGGCGTTTCCTGGCCTCGCGGGCGATTTCAATGTCGGTCTTGTAACTCATGTCGGCAACCCTTTTGATTGTGCGCAACGGCGGTATTCCTGTTCGCATCCTATTCGCATATAGCGCCGCCACGCCCGGATCCGAGTTGCGATTCCGACATTTTCCGCCCTGCTTGCGGCGAGACAACCCATGGGCGTTTCAGATCGGAACAGAAGCTATCCCGACCGTTTCAAAACGCGCGGAGCCTTGCGATGTTGTGGGCGTTTCGAACTCACTGTCCGGTCTCAAGCTGATCCCGAAACGCTTTCAACCGGCCGCGCGTCTTGTGTGGACAGCAGATCAAAGCCCGCGCGCCGCACCCATATGGACCCAGGCGGGTTGGTCGGGCACATGCAGGCGCAGGGTGTCGCCCAGCCGGACCTGTCCCGGACGTTCAACCCAGGCCGTGACGCCACGCCGCCCCCGGGCCGCACCCATGAAGACTTTGCCAGGGCCGGAACCATTACCAGCGTCCTGACCGGGGCCACGACCGGAATGCGCCGCCTCGATCACCTTGCCGGGATAGATACAGGGACGATTTTCCATGTCGATGACAAGCGTGGTCCCACCCGGGGCCTGCAGGCGCGAACTGGGCGGCAGGTGGGTGAAATCCGCCAGCCCCTCGACCACCATAGAGGCCCCAAGCCATTCGGGACGGACCTCCTCCAGACCGATTTCTTCGGCGATGGCGGCCAGATCTTCGGCGGAAACAATCGAGATTTGCCGCACATTGCGAATCTCGGTCCCCTTCGGGTGCAGGCCCATCACGCGGCTACAGCTTTCCCGGGTCACGCCGCCATGGGCTTCGAATTCGTCCCCACCCCAGCCCAGCTCCACCCGGTCCAACGCCACACTTTCCAACCCCACGGCGCGGTCCACAACGCAGCCAAGCCACGTCCCACGCGCCGAAAACCTTGTGGATAGCAATGCTGGCATCTCTGCGTTCCTTCTCTTTGCGCCACTCTGCCCGGACGGGACAGGCGGCACCAATCAAACCTCGTTGGGAGGCCAACACTGGCCGATTCTTCACCGCAGCCCTGTACCGTACCTGCCCCGTTTCTCGCGCTAAAGCGTTTCCAGCTATTGCCGTGATCCACACAATAACTGGAAACGCTTTATTTTTCTGTAAATTTCAATTCGATCCGCCGGTTTTGCGCCCGTGCGGAGGCGCTGTTGCCCGGCGCGATGGGCTGGTATTGGCCGAACCCGTTGGCCGACAACCGATCGGGCGGGATACCAAGGAAGTTGATCATGTAACGCACCACCGAAAGCGCGCGGGCCTGACTCAGCTCCCAATTGTCGGCAAATTCGCCCGCCCCGGTCAGGGGCACGTTGTCGGTATGGCCATCCACGCGGATCACCCAGTCGATCTCGTCCGGGATATCCCCGACGACCTGACGCAAAATCCCCGCGATTTTGGCGATCTCGGCCCGGCCCTGCCGCGACAGGGTGGCCCCGCCCGGCGGGAACAGCACCTCGGAGGCAAACACGAAACGGTCCCCCACGATGCGTACGCCTTCCTGGGTGCCCAGCACATCGCGCAGACGGCCAAAGAACTCGCTGCGGTACTTCTCCAGCGTCTTCGCCTCGGCCTCCAGCCGCGCCTTTTCTGCGGCCAGCCGGGCGTTTTCCGCCTGTTCCAGCTCGCGCCGCTTGCGCTCTTCCGACGCAGCGCGGGCCAGAGCGGCGTTGAGGTCAGAGCCCAGCGACTGCAATTGCACCCGCGCCGCCGCGTCGCGGTCCTTGTAATCATCCAGCAACGCCTGAAGCGAGCCAAGCTGCGAGCGCAGCGCGCTCACCTGTTGGTTCAACAAAGCCTGTTGGCGCAGGGCTTCCGCCGATTTGGCCTCCTCCCCCTCCAGCGCCTTCTGCGCCGCGGCCAAAAGAGCGGCGCGTTGTTCTGCTGCGCTCATCTGGGTCTGGGCGGCCTGTTCCGCGGCCAGTTTCGCCGCCAGCGCCGCCGCCAGTTGCGCGCGAAGCGCGGCGCGGTCTTCGCCTGCGACCCCCGCGGCCTGGGCCGTGGCAAGGGCTTCGGCCAGCCGCGCCTCCATCACCGCCTTATCAGTCCCTGCGGAGGTTTTGAAATCCTCCAGCTCACGCGACCGGGCAGCAAGCGCGGCTTCCGCCGCGGCCAGCCGGGTTTCAAGATCATCTGATGTGGCGCTCAACGCGGCGCGTGCGCTTTGCGACTGGGCCAGCGCCGCCTGGGCGGTGGCAAGGCGGGTTTCGAAATCCTGCCGCGCGGTGGCCTCGCTTTCACGCGCCTTTGTCAGGGCGGCCTCGGCGGCCGCCAATCGCGCTTCAAGCCCCGCATGGGCGGCCTGTAACCGCGCCACTTCGCCTTCCGCCGCGCTGCGGCTTTCGGCAAGCGCGGCCTCCAGCGTGGCCAGTTGCGCCGCCAGCGATACGGCCTCTCCGGCCTTGGCTTCCGCTTCGCCCTGGGCCGTGGCCAACGCGGCCTCGGCCCTGGCCAAACGCTCTTGCCAGCTTGCCTGATCCGCCGCCAGCCGGGTTTCCAGCGCCTGTGCCTGGGCCTGCGTATCCGACAACGCCGCCTCAAGTGTCGCGAGGCGCGCCTCAAGCTGGGATTTCGTATCGGCCCCGGCCAACAGGGCAGCGATCAGCTTTTCATCCAGATCCTTGGCCGCACTCTCTGCGGCGGCCAGCAAGGTCAGGGTCTGTTCCGCCTCCCGGCGCTGTGCCTCAAGCGTCAGCGTCATGGCTGTCAGCTCGGCATCGGCGTTTTTCAACTTCTCGCGCAGCGCCTCGGCGGCGGCGGCTTCGACCAGCCGCCCGGCCTCTTCCTGCGACAACCGGGTTTCCAACCCGGCCTTTTCCTGCTCCAGCCCGGCGATCAACGCCTCCAGCGCCTCGCGCTTTGCGGCGGCAAGCCGGGCGGTTTCGGCGCCCGCGTCGATTTCGGCCCGCGCATTGGCCAGCGCAAGGTTCAATGCCTCCTGCTGCGACAGCAGCTCGGCCTGACGCGCCTCAAGCCCGGCAATGGACTGGCGATCGGCGGTTTGCGCCGCCAGAAGCGCGGCCACCTGCTCTTCGAAACTGGCGATCCGCGTCGCCTGTTGACCGCGTTCGGCGGTCAGCGAGGCAATCACCGCGGCCTGCCGGTCCGCCTCGGCCCGCGCCGTGTCCAGCGTGGTGTTCAACGCGCCCACACGCGCCCGCAGATCGCCGGACCTGCGTTGTTCCAGACCCAGCGCCTGAGCCAGAGCCGCCACTTCCGCCGAAAGCTCGTCCAGCTCGGTTTCCTGTCCGGTGATGGTTTCGCGCAGCACAAACTGCACCACCATGAAAATGGTCAGAACGAACATCAGGACAAGCAATAGCCCAGTCATAGCGTCAACAAAACCAGGCCAGATCGAAGCCTGGAACCGTTGCCCGGTGCGCCGTGACAGGGCCATGGGTTATTCCTCGTCCCTGGGTGCTGCCTTGCGCACGGGGCGCGCCCGGGCTTCGCCCACCACACGGGCCAGCGCGGCAATGTCGGTGCGCAACTCGGCCATGGTTTCCTGTCGGCCCGCGCTGATCTCTTCCAGAATCCGCAGCATTTGAACGTCGATGGACCGCAGCCGCATCCGGCTTTCCGCATCCATCCCGATCCCGTCGCCCGCCGCGCCGCCAGCGGGGTTTTCCCGCAGGTATTCTAACAGGGCCTCCTGCCCTTCGGCCACCCGTAGCAGCGCGGTGTTCACCGGGTTCTGGTCCCCCATGCGATAGGTCATGCGCTCAATCGCGTCGGCCAGATGGCTCAGCTTTTCATCCACCATGGCCCGGCTCACATCGGACTGGGTGAACATCTGCTGCAACTCTTCCATCTGCCGGGACATGTGGTCAACCACCCCGGCCAGAACCGCGTGATCGCCGCCGCCCTCCGCGTCACCCGCCGAAAACCCGACCCGGGTGATCGAACTGAGCCACTCTTCCAGCTCGCGATAAAACCGGTTCTGACCATGCCCGGCAAAAAGTTCGAGCAACCCAACGATCAAGGACCCCGCCAGACCAAGCAGAGACGAGGCAAAGGCCACGCCCATCCCGCCCAACTGGCTTTCCAGCCCCGTCATCAGGCGGTTGAATACCTCGACACCTTCTTCCCCCTCTTGCGGCGCGAGCGAGCGGATCGTGTCCACCACCGCCGGAACCGTGGTGGCCAGACCATAAAAGGTTCCCAGAAGCCCAAGGAAAATCAGCATGTTGACGATATAGCGGGTGATCTCGCGTTCTTCGTCGATGCGGGTGGCGACGGAATCAAGGATCGACCGGGCCGAGCTGGATGAAATCTGGGATCGCGCCCCACGGCTGCGCAGCAGGGTCGCCAGCGGGGCCAGCAGTTGCGGCGCGCTCACATCCCCCGCCCCCCTGGACCCGGCAAACCCTTCGATCCAGCGCACCGAGCGGATTAGTTGTGCCACCTGCCAGAAACAGGCCAGCAACCCGATGACAAACACGAACAGGATAAATCCATTGAGATAGGGATTGGCCTGAAACACCGGCAACACCCGAGGCAAGGCCAGAACACCGCCCGCAGTGGACAGGCCTAGGACAACAAGCATCAACACGATCTGGCGGATCGGGTGGGAAAACTGCGGTTCGGCCTCTCGGTCTGGCTGCTCCATCGCGCAGGTGGGCTCCTGACATTGGTTTTGCCAAAGGTTACGCGCAACCAAAGGGATTTGCCAAGTGTTAAGAGCGTTTGGGGGAAAAAGCCGCCTCGTTTTTCATCTGGTTTGCATCTGACTATGAATACCCCGGGGAATATCCCGGGGTTCGGGGGCCGCACCCCGGTTCTTTGGCCCGGCTTACATGGTCCGGCTTCTGTGGTCTGGCCCGCCCCCCGTCCGGTTCAACCAGCCAGAAGGGTGTCGGCCTCACCCCATCGCCTTTACACGGCGGGTCAGCCAGTCCATCTCGCTGTCCTGAATCCCCAACTCGGCAAGGTGGGAGGCGGTATTGAACAGGTATTCCGCATTCGGCCCCCGCTTCCCATGGGCGCGGGCGATGATATGGGCCTGTTCCTCAAGATCCAGCCCGCCGCAATATTGCACGTGATCCGGGTCAACCACATAGGTCAGCGCCTCAACCTCGCGCCCATCGGCCAAACGGATGGGCAGAGACCGCTCAATATAGGCCGAAGATACCAGTTCGCGTTCCCGCAGATAAGCCAGCACCGCGTCTTCCTGCCCCTCGATCACGGCGAGCGCCACGCCTTCGCAATGATGCCCCTCCATCGCGTCAAGCGCGAGCACGAGCCCGGGGGCCTCTTCGGTTCCGCGGTGGTGGATCGAGCGCATACAGAACGACCGGGCAAAGCCGGTCAGCATCGCAATCCGCCGTTCGGCCACGTCAAACCCGGGGTTCCAGACCAATGACCCATACCCGAACACCCACATTGTCATCTTGTTATGGCCCTCTGCCCTGCTCCGCGTTAGACAGCGTGTACCCCGTGAGATGGGGCCATGAAAGGGAAACTTGGCAATGAAACGACTGTTGGTGGTCATCGTGGTCTTTGCACTGGGCTATTCGGCCTATTGGGCCGTCGGCGCACGCGGGGCCAGGGCCGGCTTTGAAACCTGGTTCGACGCCCGTCGGGCCGAAGGGTGGCAGGCCGACTATACGGCGCTTGACCTCAAGGGGTTTCCCAACAGGTTTGACACCACGCTGACCCGGCCCGTTCTGGCAGACCCGGAAACCGGGCTGAGCTGGCAGGCACCGTTCCTGCAGATTTTTGCGCTGGCCTATCGCCCCAACCACATCATCGCCGTCTGGCCAAAGCAACAGAGTTTTGCCACGCCGCTGGCGCGCTATGATGTGACCAGCGATGATTTGCGGGCTTCGCTTGTCATGGGGGCGGACACCTCTCTGCCGCTGGAACGGTCCAACCTTGTGGCCTCGTCCATGGAGGTGGTGAATACGGCCACGGATCAGCGGGTGGCGCTGGGGGGCGTGCAAGTGGCGCTGCACCGGGTGGAGACCACCGTTTCCGAGTATCGGCTGGCGGTGAATGTCGATGGGTTTGCACCGCCTGCGCCGTTGAAACTGCACCTCGATACCGGCGGGGCGCTGCCCGATACGCTTGATGCCTTGCGCGCGGATGTCACCGTTGGATTTGACAAACCCCTGGACCTGTCGGCCATCGAACAGGCCCGCCCGCAACCGCGCCGGATCCGGCTCAGACTGGCCGAAGCGCGCTGGGGCGCGCTGGAGCTGCAATTCGCGGGGACACTGGAGGTGGATGAGACGGGTCGCCCGACGGGCAGGATCACGGTCAAGGCCCGCAACTGGCGCGACATCATTGCGCTGGCGGAAAAGGCCGGGTGGCTTCCCGGGACCGTCGCAGACCAGTTTGCCCAAGGGTTGGGGATGGTGGCGGGCCTGTCGGGCAACCCCGAGACACTGGATCTGCCGCTCAGCTTTGGAGGCGGGTTGATGTCGCTTGGCCCTATCCCCATCGGCCGCGCCCCCGTGTTGCGCCTGCGGTGACGTGATCCGGTCGTGTGCCTTTCAGGCACCCACGATGTCTCGTTCGTCGGCCTTTGGCCTCCTCCTCGGAATGGGTGCCGGGATTGAGATGTCGGTTCTTGACATCGGTCCTGACGTGGTGGGTTCAGACCCGGGAACAGAGACAAGCCCCCTTCAGTATGGCATCGGATGCTGGCGATGGGTCGCGTCGATCTCTTCCAGGATGTCCGCGCCAAGCGTTATATCCGCCGCCCCCAAGGCATGATCCAACTGCTCCAGCGTTGTGGCCCCAAAGATCGAGGACCCCATGAAAGGTCGGGTGAGGGTCCACGCCAAAGCCATGTGGGTGGGATCCAGACCATGGCGTTTCGCAATAGCCAGATAGGCCGCAACCGCATCAAAAACCCGCGCCGTCTTGCGCCCGCCCATCTCTGGCACAAGGCTCATCCGGGAGGCTTCGGGCACGGTGCCGCCCTGGTATTTCCCGGTCAGGAAACCGGCAGCCAAAGGGGAAAACGCCAGAAGGCCGACATTTTCGTTGACGCTCAGCTCGGCCAGATCGGTGTCGTACAGACGACATAACAGAGAGTATTCATTCTGGATACTCACCACCCTAGGTCCCCCGGTTTCCTGAGCCACCCCTAGCCACATTGCCGTTCCCCAGGCGCTTTCGTTTGATAGGCCAAAGGCGCGAATACGACCTTTGTCAACCTCTTGCTGCAAGGTTCCCAGCGTATCGTGCATGTGTTGTAACGTGGCTGCGCGATCCTGTTTTGATGGATCATAGCGCCAGTTCTGGCGGAACATATACGAGCCACGGTTGGGCCAGTGAAACTGGTAAAGGTCTATGACATCCGTTTGCAGGCGCCTGAGGCTGCCTTCGACCGCGCCGGGAATGGTGGCGGGCGAAATCGGCGCACCGTCACGCACATTCTTATACCCCGCGCCGGAGTGTTTGGTGGCCAGGACAACATCGTCACGCCTGCCGGACGCCGCGAACCAGTTGCCAATGATCTCTTCGGTGCGCCCCTGGGTTTCCTTTGACAGCGGGTTGACCGGATACATCTCGGCCGTGTCCAGAAAATTCACTCCGCGATCAAGTGCCATGTCGATTTGGGCATGCGCCTCGGCCTCGGCTGTTTGGGTGCCGAAGGTCATCGTGCCAAGACACAGCTCGCTGACCTCAAGGTCGCTGTTTCCAAGTTTGCGGGTTTTCATCGCACCTGCTCTCCGTTCTGCAACGCCTCAAAGTTTGCAGCTTAGTCTGCAAACCTCAACCCACAATCTCGACGGTTCAATAGCCGCTCTTTTCCGAGCGCCTTCGCCTGCGGCGCGCGGGGGGCGCTTTACCGGCCTGCGTGCGCTGCACGCAGGCCGGTAAAGCGCCGGGCCCAACCAGATGCCGGGCATTTCAATGCACGGGAAATGGGCGGGAGCCTTTGGGTGCGGGATCAAAGCCCTGCACATTGCGGGGGCATCCACGCGCTGAATGCCGATCACATCACCCAAGGCCGCCAGTTGTTTGAGGCCGGAAAGGCCAGCGCCCCCAAAGAGGTTGGGTTCAACGCCATGCTGTCGACACGGTTTGAAAAGAGTTTCGGCATCCGGTCGGCAGAATTCACCCAAGGGCACACAGCGGGCATGACCGGCATGGACCGCTGGATCGACTGGGACGAGGCGTTCTTGGGGAAGATCACCGCCATGGCCGAACAGATGGGCCTATCCCGGTCAAGCTTTAAAGCCTTCAACCTTTCACCCGAGACAGGGAAAAGGGCGAAGGCAGCGCGACATTTATGTGTTTCGCACGTCCTGCCAACACCCCGTGAGTCAGGTTTTTATAGCTGACGGGAGTGAATTTTGATCTCAAAATCCACGAAGCATCCGCGTAATATCAGAGACTTATAGTCAAACGACATGGAAAAGCGCATGTCGCGCCTCTCGGCCTGTGTGCTTGGGTTCACGGGTCAAATGGCCGATCCCAAAGAGCCGGACGCGTTCCTGTCCTATGTCCGCGCCCTGACGCTTGACCGGACATAACCGGGGCGGCGCGCCTTTGGCCCAAGATGTCAGGCCGCGTTGCACGTAACCGATCCAACACCGCCCCCCGATTGCGCCGGGAACCGGATCATGCAGGTGACAGGATCATCCCGGCCGCCTTTTCCGCCATCATTATGGTGGGGGAATTGGTGTTGCCGCTGGTAATGCGCGGCATCGCGCTGGCATCCACCACGCGCAGACCACCCACCCCGCGCAGACGCATTTCGGCGTCCAGCGGCGCGTCGTCCTCCATCCCCATGCGCACGGTACAGGTCGGGTGAAAAATCGTGGTGCCCACATCCCCTGCCGCCTTGACCAGCTCGGCCTCACTGTCAAAAGCCAGCCCCGGCATGATCTCTTCCGGGGCGTATTTTGCCATCGGTGCCTGCGCCATGATCGCGCGGGCCTGTCGGATCGCGGCCACCGCTACGGCACGGTCGCCTTCGGTGGACAGGTAGTTGGGCGCGATACGGGGGGCATCGGTTGGGTCGGGCGAGGTGATTTCCACCACGCCGCGGCTTTCGGGGCGCAGGTTACAGACGCTGGCGGTCATGGCCGGGAAATCATGGAGCGGCTTGCCAAAAGCCTCCAGTGACAAAGGTTGTACATGGTATTCCAAATCCGCCGTTGCCACCCGGTCAGAGGACCGCGAAAACGCCCCAAGCTGGCTGGGAGCCATCGACATGGGTCCGGTACGGCGCAACGCATATTCCAGCCCGATCTTTGCCTTGCCCCAAAGGGAATTGGCCATGGTGTTCAACGTCCTGGCCCCCTCAAGCCGCCAGGCACAGCGCAGTTGCAGATGGTCCTGCAAATGCGCGCCCACACCGGGCATGTCGCGCACAACCCCGATCCCGTGGCGTTGCAGCAGCGCGCCGGGGCCAAGCCCGGAAAGCTGCAGGATCTGCGGCGACCCGATAGCCCCGGCAGAAAGGATCACTTCGGCCGCGCGCGCGGTTTTCCGTTCGCCGTTCTGGTCATATTCCACCCCGACGGCGCGCCCCTGTTCGATCAGGACCCGGCGGGTATGGGCGCGGATTTCAACGCGCAAGCCCCGCCCCATGGATGTGCGCAGAAACGCCCTGGCGGTGTTCATGCGCCACCCGCGCCGCTGGTTCACCCGGAAATACCCGACCCCTTCGTTGTCGCCGGTATTAAAGTCGGTGGCCTCGCGCAGCCCCCAGGCGCAGGCCGCCGCCTTCCAGTCGTCCAGCACGTCCCAGCGCAACCGCTGATTATCCACCCGCCATTCACCCCCCGCACCATGCAGGTCATCGGCACCGTCCACGTAATCCTCGGACTTCCTGAACAACGGCAACACATCATCCCAGCCCCAGCCGGTCAGCCCCATCTGTCGCCAGCCATCATAATCCGCCGCCTGTCCGCGCAGGTACAACATCCCGTTGATCGACGAACACCCGCCCAGCACCCTGCCCCGGGGATAAAGCAGCGACCGCCCATTCAACCCCGGCTCGTTTGCGGTTTTGAACATCCAGTCGGTGCGCGGATTGCCGATGCAATAAAGATACCCCATGGGAATGTGAATCCAGTGATAGGTATCGCGGCCCCCCGCCTCCAACACCAGCACCCTGCGCCCGGCATCAGCCAGCCGTTTGGCCAACACGCATCCCGCGCTACCCGCTCCGACGATGATGTGATCCCACTGCATGATCCACTGCCCCCCTGCCCTCTGGCCCTTTACCACTGGCCTCTGACCCCTTAGCCCTGAAGGTACAGACTAGCGGATCACGGCCAAGCTGCAACGCGTGGTTTTGCATCGCTCCGGCGACGCCCCAACACCGCCCGCGCCTCGCGATGGGTCAGGATGGGACGGCACGCGGTTTTGACAGTGTTCAGATGGCCGGAGATGTCGCCGCTGATCGCCCGGGCCATATCGCCGTAAAGCAGGCTTTCACAAGGCGCGCCCTCAGCATCCAGAATATGATGGTGCTGTAACAGAAGCTGGACATAGTCCACCTTGCGACAGGGATCATACCGCACGGTGTCGCCATTGATCAACGCCTCGGCGGGCACCAGCACCTGATGCGCTGCGAACATCATTTCGGCCATGGGGGATTGGATCATCACCCGGTGCTGCGGCGACAGGCGCAGGGGCGCGTGGTTGCCGATGGTCCCGGGTGCGAACAGCACCGGCGTATTGGCCCCCCGCCCCACAACGCAGCGCCGCCCGATCCACTGTACCGGCTGAGGCCCAAAATCCCGCGTCAGAACATGATCGCCTTCCCACAATTCGCCTGCGGCCACCGGCCCCATGGCGGTGGCAATCCGCGTATCGGCAGCAAAGCACAGAAAAGAATGAGAATAACAGGCGTCGGTGTCGGTCGTGTAAAACCGTGGCTCGGCACAAGGGGTGTGATTGTCCCAATACCATTGCTCCAGGTTATAACCCGGCGTCCAGATGATCTGGGCCGGAGCGCCGCGTTCATCCGTACCTTCGAATATGATAATGCCACCACCACCGGGCACAGCGTCAGAGCGCACAACCACCGCGCCCTCCATGATCCGTCCCCCGCCATGCTCTCCCCATGTCAGGTCACAGGTATCGCCCAGCTCGAAATGGCGTGGGTCGGGATCGCCGGGATTACCCGTGATCTGCAGATCACTGAACGCATTTGGCGGCATGTCGAACACCGAAAACCCGGGCAATACATTGACATTGGAACCCGTCGCGGCGGCGAACTCCTCATCAATGGCATCGAATGTGATTGTCAACATCGGCGTGGTCCCTGAAAGGCACACCAAAATGGTCTGTCAGGGTTTAAGCCTCGACAAACGTCGTCACGCTTAATGTTTCGATATTTATGAAAACACGCCTGATGCGATCACACAGAAACGATCCCAGGAGGCAATCACAGCGGGCAATCACACGGGCAGCGCCGTGGTCTTGAACACCGTGCGCAGGGCAAAGCTGCTCTGCATCTGCGCCACGCCGGGCAGACGGGCAAGGTACTGGCGGTGGATGCGCGCGAAATCCTCGGTGTTTTCCGCCACCACCTTGAGGATATAATCCGCCGACCCCGCCATCAGGTGACATTCCAGCACGTCGGGGATGCGCGCCACCGCCTTTTCAAAAGCGTCCAGCACTTCGTCCGCCTGCCCGGACAGGGTGATTTCCACAAACACGGTGGTGGGCACCCCCATCTTGCGCGCATCCAACAGGGCAACATAGTCGCGGATATACCCTTCGGCCTCCAGCCTTTGCACCCGCCGGTGACAGGCGCTGGGGGACAGGTTGATGCTATCGCTCAGATCGGCATTCGACATACGACCCTTGCGCTGAAGCGCCCTCAGGATACGTTGATCCGTCTCATCAAGCGACATAGACGCACACTCCTTCGTTCATTCCAGCACAATATCGAAGATTCTTGCAAAAGGGCAACCGGCAACGGCGATCTTTTCAAGGCAATTCGGAAACCGGTGCGACATTCTGTCAACACCGTTCATTCCGCATTGGCGCGAGGAGGAGAAGCTCATGAAAATCGGATGTCCCAAGGAAATCAAACCCCAGGAGTTTCGCGTCGGCATGACGCCCAACGCGGCACAAGAGGCGGTGGCCCATGGCCACGAGGTGGTTATTGAAACAGGGGCCGGGCTGGGGGCCGGGTTCGACGACGACGCCTATCGCGCGACCGGAGCGGCGATCCTTGACACGGCGGAAGAGGTGTTCGCCACCGCTGACATGATCGTCAAGGTCAAGGAACCCCAGGCGGTCGAACGCAAGATGCTGCGCGAAGGCCAGTTGCTGTTCACCTATCTGCACCTCGCCCCGGACCCCGATCAGACCCACGATCTGCTTGAATCGGGCTGTACCGCGATTGCCTATGAAACCGTGACCGACCGCAATGGCGGCCTGCCCCTGTTGGCACCGATGTCCGAAGTGGCGGGCAAGCTGGCCCCGCAGGTCGGCAGCTGGACCCTGCAAAAGGCCAATGGCGGGCGGGGCGTGTTGATGGGCGGCGTGCCCGGCGTTAGTCCGGCCCGGGTCGTGGTCATCGGCGGCGGCGTTGTCGGCACCCACGCGGCGCGCGTGGCGGCGGGCATGGGGGCGGATGTGACCGTATTGGACATGTCCTTGGCCCGCCTGCGCTATCTTGATGATGCGTTCCGCGGGGAATTCAACACCTCTTATGCCTCTAGGGGCAACACAGCCGATCTGGTGGCCGGGGCGGATATGGTGATCGGCGCGGTTCTGATCCCCGGCGCGGCCGCGCCGAAACTGATCAGCCGCGAACAGCTTTCCACCATGAAACCCGGCGCGGCGCTGGTGGATGTGGCGATTGACCAGGGGGGATGCTTTGAAACCTCCCGCGCGACCACCCATGCCGACCCGATCTATGACGTGGACGGGATCATGCATTACTGTGTCGCCAACATGCCGGGCGCCGTGGCGCGCACCTCGACCATCGCGTTGGGCAACGCCACCATGCCGTTCATGCTGGCCCTTGCGGACAAGGGGTGGAAACAGGCCTGTGCCGACGATCCTCACCTGTTGGAAGGGCTGAATGTCCATGCCGGTCAATTGACCTACTACGCAGTGGGCAAGGCCCTGGGAATCGACGTCGTATCCCCGCAGCTTGTGGTCAAATAACCCGACCAATCCCCCGGGTGCCCTTCCCTGCCGAAGGCACCCGGCAGACCCGGCTGTCCTAAAGCGTCCTGCCAAAAACCCGTGATTCAGGTTTTTGGCAGGACACGCGAAACACATAAATGTCGCACGGCCTTCGCCCTTTTCCCTGTCTCGGGGTAAAGGCCGAACGCTTTCTCTGATGAAACCCGAAAACCTCTATGGGAACAGCATTCGCAACATCTTCCCGTTGGCCAAAATGGAGCGGCTCAAATTCCCTGGTCTCTCGGCCAGCCTGATCGACAACCCGAAAGTGACCGTGCTGATGGCTTGAGGGAGTGAGCCGAGGCTACACTGACGCTCAACACCGGACGGAGTCGGGATCAGCGACACACAATACCCCTACGGGCAGAAGCCCATAGCCCGCGGCTGGTGGCCGGGAAACGGGTCGTGCCCTTTTCATGCCCTTTTGCGATGAAAAGGAACACTGGTACGGGCGGTGGGACTCGAACCCACACGGGCTTGCGCCCCACGGATTTTCTTACCAGCTACGGCTTTCGCCGCCGCCCAGTATCCTGGGCGTTTGTGGTCTGGACTATCCCTTCGCCCTAGCTTTCGCCGTAGGCGCTGCCCGTCTAGTCTCTACACCTTCCCCTTTCGGGGCTTGGCTCGGGATTGCCATTTCACAGGTTTCCCCGAATTTGAGCAGTTCTACGCCAGAGTTTCCAACCGGCGCACTCAATCATTTAAGTCCGATGCGTCTACCATTCCGCCACGCCCGCACGCCGGGCTGGTATAGCCAAGGCGCATGGTGCCGCCAAGCGGAAATTCGAAAGCGCGCGGATCAGGGCACAGAAGGCCGCGCCGCGCGCATAGATTCGACCAACCGGGCCAGGGCATCCGCATGATCCGGCACCACCGGACAGGTCGCCGCCCCGGCAGGCCGGGCCAGACCATATCGCATGACCTGACCCTGCCATATTATGGTTAACGCCTAAATAACGTCTGCAACATCGGCCTCTTTCACCGCCTGCATGGCCACGAATGTCGAGGTGCCCGCCACATGGGGCAGGGTCGAAATCTCTTCGGCCAGCACCCGGCGGTAATCATTCATGTCTTGGGTGCGGATTTTCAACAGATAGTCGAAATTCGCCGCCATCATATAGGCCTGTTCCACCTGAGGAATCCTGGCTACGGCGGCGTTGAAGGCTGCCAGCGCCGCCTCGCGCGTATCGTTCAGCTTAACCTCAACAAAGGCCACGTGATCCAACCCCATGCGGATGGGATCAAACAGCGCGCGATACCCAAGGATCACCCCGCTGTCCTCCAACCGCTTCACCCGCGCCTGGGTCGGGGATTTCGACAACCCGATCTGGCGGGCAAGGTCGGTGATGCTGATCCGCCCGTCGCTGGCCAGCACATGCAGAATCCTGCGGTCGAACGAGTCCAGCGTTTCAAACGTGTTTGGCATGACCCCTCCCTTACTTACAGCCATTTCGACCTTACTATCATATACACTCGGGAATATCGCCTGCAAAATCGGTGGTAAGGTGATCCAAACCCCCAACTCATCCTGAAAAGGAGCCGCCACCATGTCCATGTCCGACCACCTTGCCGCTCTGGAAGCAGCCACCTATGCAGATGAAGGCGAAACCCTCGCGCGCCTGATCGACACAGCCGCGCTGGACCACGCCGCCCGGGCGCGGATCGTGGCCTCGGCGGCAGAGCTTGTGCGCGACATCCGGCAACGCACCAATCCCGGGCTGATGGAGGTGTTTCTGGCCGAATATGGCCTGTCCACCGATGAAGGCATTGCCCTGATGTGTCTGGCCGAGGCCCTGCTGCGTGTGCCAGACGCCGAAACCATCGACGCGCTGATCGAAGACAAGATCGCCCCCTCGAACTGGGGCAAACATATCGGTGCGTCCACCTCGCCGCTGGTGAATGCGTCCACATGGGCTCTGATGCTGACCGGCAAGGTGCTGGAAGACCGCGAACCGGGGCTGATCGGCACCCTGCGCGGGGCGGTGAAACGGTTGGGCGAACCGGTGATCCGCACCGCCGTGGGCCGCGCGATGAAGGAGATGGGCAAGCAATTCGTGCTGGGCGAAACCATCACCGGTGCCATGGACCGCGCTGCGGGGATGGAGGAAAAGGGCTATACCTATTCCTATGACATGCTGGGCGAAGCGGCGAAAACCGATGCGGACGCCAAACGCTATCATCTGGCCTATTCCCGCGCGATCACGGCAATTGCGGCGGCCTGTACGTCGGGTGACATCCGCGAAAACCCCGGCATTTCGGTCAAACTGTCCGCCCTGCATCCCCGCTATGAAGTGGCTCAGCATGCGCGGGTGATGGAAGAACTCGTGCCGCGCCTGCGCTCGCTGGCCCTGTTGGCAAAATCCGCTGGCATGGGGCTGAATATCGACGCGGAAGAGGCCGACCGGCTCGCCATTTCGCTCGAAGTCATCGACACCGTGCTGTCCGAACCCGCGCTGGCGGGATGGGACGGGTTCGGCGTGGTGGTTCAGGCCTATGGCCAACGTGCCGGGCTGGCGCTGGATGCGCTTTACACCCTCGCCCGGCGCAGGGATCGCCGCATCATGGTGCGGCTGGTCAAAGGTGCCTATTGGGACACGGAAATCAAACAGGCCCAGGTTGAAGGCATCGACGGTTTCCCGGTCTTTACCCGGAAGGCCGCGACCGATGTCTCCTATATCGCCAATGCCCGCAAATTGCTGGGCATGACCGACCGGATTTATCCCCAATTCGCCACCCATAACGCCCATACGGTGGCCGCCATCCTTGATATGGCGCGCAGCGATGGCGTTGGGGCCGGGGCCTATGAATTCCAACGCCTGCACGGCATGGGCGAGGCGCTGCATGACATCGTGCTGAATGGTCAGAACACCCGCTGCCGCATCTATGCCCCGGTGGGGGCGCATCGCGACCTGCTGGCATACCTTGTGCGGCGTCTGCTGGAAAACGGCGCGAATTCCAGCTTCGTGAACCAGATCGTCGACAAAGACGTACCCCCCGAAGAGGTCGCCCGCGATCCGTTTGCGGCCATTGAAGACCCCCGCACCGAATTGCCCACGGGGCCAGAGCTGTTCCAGCCCGAACGGGTCAATTCCAAGGGGTTCGACCTGACCCATGCCCCCACATTGGCGGCCATCGAACAGGCCCGCGCGCCCTTTGCCACGGGGGAATGGCACGCCGCCCCGCTGTTGGCAGGAGAGGCTCGGCCTCTCGCGATCGCGGATGTGGTCAACCCCGCCGATGCCGCCGACAGGGCCGGCACTGTTGCTGTCGCCTCTCCCGCCGACACGGAAGCCGCGCTCGCCGCGGCAACCGCGTGGGACAACACGCCCGAGCGGCGCGGCGCGATCCTGTCCCGGGCGGCGGAGCTTTACGAGGCGCATTTTGGCGAACTGTTCGCCCTGTTGGCGCGCGAGGCCGGGAAATCCATGCCCGACGCCGTGGCCGAACTGCGCGAGGCGGTGGATTTCCTGCGCTATTACGCCGCCAATGCCCCCACCACGCCCCCGGCAGGCGTGTTCACCTGCATTTCGCCCTGGAACTTCCCGCTGGCGATCTTCACGGGCCAGATTTCCGCCGCCCTGGCCGCAGGCAATGCTGTGCTGGCCAAACCCGCCGAACAGACCCCGTTGATCGCCCATCGCGCCGTGACGCTGTTGCATGAGGCGGGTGTGCCGCGCGCGGCGCTGCAATTGTTGCCCGGCGATGGCGCGGTGGGGGCGGCTTTGACTTCGGATGCGCGGGTCGATGGCGTGGCCTTTACCGGGTCCACCGAAACCGCGATGCTGATCCGCCGCGCCATGGCCGACAACCTTGCCCCCGGCGCGCCCTTGCTGGCCGAAACCGGCGGGTTGAATGCGATGATCGTGGATTCCACCGCCCTGCCGGAACAGGCCATCACCGCCATCGTGGAAAGCGCCTTCCAATCGGCGGGGCAACGGTGTTCCGCGCTGCGTTGTCTTTATGTTCAGGAAGACATCGCCGCCCCCTTCACCGAAATGCTCAAGGGCGCGATGGACGAACTTTCCATGGGCAATCCTTGGCAGCTTTCCACCGATTGCGGCCCCGTGATCGACGAAGAGGCCCGCGCGGGCATCGCCGCCCATATCGAAGCGGCGCGGCGTGACGGGCAGCTAATACATGAATTGCGCACCCCGAATTCGGGCACCTACATAGCGCCCACCCTGATTTCGGTTTCCGGGATTGGCGATCTTGAGCGGGAGGTTTTTGGCCCCGTACTGCACCTGGCCACGTTCAAATCCCACGAGCTGGACGATGTGATCAACGCGATCAACGCCACCGGCTATGGGCTGACCTTTGGCCTGCAAACCCGGATTGATGACCGGGTGCAACATGTGTCGGATCGTATCCGCGCGGGCAACATCTATGTCAACCGCAACCAGATCGGGGCCATTGTCGGTTCGCAACCCTTTGGTGGAGAGGGGCTTTCGGGCACCGGGCCAAAGGCGGGTGGACCCCATTACCTTGACCGGTTTACCGCCGTTTCCGTGGAACGGGCGGCGGGCGCGTGGAACGGCCCCATGACCCGGAACGCGGCACAGGAGCGGCTGAACGCCGCCCCCGTGGGAAAGGAAGGCAGTCCGCTCTCGCTCCCCGGCCCTACGGGTGAATCCAACGTGTTGACCACCCTGCCCCGCGCTGCGCTGTTGTGCCTTGGTCCGGGGGTTGAGGCCGCACAAGAGCAGGCGCGCATGGTGCGCGCCCTTGGCGGGGTCGCGGTCGAGGCCACGGGCGCTTTGACGCCTGACGCCCTGATCCATCTGACCGGGTTTGGCGGGGTGCTGTTCTGGGGGGCGGATGAGGACGCCCGCAAGATGGAACAGGCCCTGGCCGCCCGGTCCGGGCCGATCCGGCCGCTGATCACCGGTGCGCCGGACGTGACGCGGGTGATGGAGGAACGGCACGTTTGTGTGGACACCACTGCCTCGGGCGGGAATGCCGCATTATTGGGCGGTATGGGGTAAGCCGGTTTCGCCGTGCTGGCGCCCGGCGATCCCTTGCGGGGTTTCCCTGTGAGGGTCCCTTTTGAGGGTCCCCCGGGGCGAGGTTTTGCGCTGTGCTGCGCACATCGCCCCGGGGGGCTCGCTTCGCTCGCCCCTCCCCCCTGCCGCACCCGTCGCGCAGGGTTTTCAAGGGTCGCAAAAACCGCTAGCGTCGCCCCATGTATCCAATACGAGATCATAACCCTTCGGGGCGCACACCGTTTGTCACCTACACCCTGATCTCCATGAACATCATCTTGTTCATCAGCTATCTGGGCCTGTTCAACGATCCCCGCGCAATTGACACATTTTATCGCCAATGGGGGATCCTGCCCGCGCAAATATCTGCCGGGTATGGGTATGAAACCCTTGTCACCTCGATGTTCCTGCATGGCGGATACATGCATATCCTGGGCAATATGCTGTTCCTGTGGATATTTGGCGACAACATGGAGGACGAGATGGGGCATCTCGGGTTTCTCCTGTTCTATGTCGCCGCCGGGATTGCCGCGGGATTGATCCACGTGATGTTCCAGCCCGACTCGTTGGTGCCCACCGTTGGAGCCTCGGGTGCGATTGCTGGCGTCATGGGCGGCTACTTGTTGCTTTTCCCCAGGGCAAAGGTCGATATCCTTTTGATCTTCATCATTTTCTTCAAAGTGTTCACCATTCCCGCCTGGATCATGCTGGCCCTGTGGTTTGCGATCCAGCTGTTTTTGGGGGTCACGGCTGACCCCTCCACCGGCGGAGTGGCCTATTGGGCCCATGCGGGCGGGTTCGTCGCCGGGCTGATCCTGACCTTTCCCGTCTTTGTGCGTAAAGGAGGCAAGGCATTCTGGAGCCAGAACCACGGCGCGCCCCCGCATCCCGAAACCGAATACACCCCATCCCACATTCCAAGAGTGAAACGCAAATGAACTCTCACAAGCTGACATGCCACTGTGGCGCGGTGGAACTCCGCGTGACCCTCACCGACGGGCTGAACACGGCGCGCCGCTGTGACTGTTCCTTTTGTCGCCGCCGCGGTGCCCCAGCGGTCAGCGCGCCGCTGGACGGGATCGAAATCGTCAGGGGGGCCGATCACCTGACCCTCTATCAGTTCGGCACCAACACGGCGCGGCACCACTTTTGCAGGGTCTGCGGAATCTATACCCATCACCAGCGCCGCTCGAACCCGAATGAATACGGCGTCAACATGGGCGCTTTGGAAGGGGTCAACCCGCGCGATTACGACATCGGCTGGGTCGATGGGGTCAATCACCCCTCGGATCGCTAAAGCGTTTCCGCATTACGTTGACTCAGCGTGATATGGAAACGCTTTAACCCCGCCGCCGCACGACCAAAGCACGACCGAACGCCGGGTTAACTGAACAAAACCTTAACAGATGCCGCAACGCGGCGGTGCCGTTTCTGTGCTGTCCGGGCACCCGTTTGTCACCCCTGCCGCCATCGCGACACATCCGGGCGTTAACCTCCGGGTACGTTAACCTTGGTTAACGCGAAACCTTACCCCCGGTCGCGGATGATCTTGGCAAACGGGTCAAACATCGGCTCGTTTGCCGCGATCACCGATCCGTGCTCCAGAATTTCGCGCCCGTCACGCACACATTCCACCAGCGCCCCGGCCTCGCGTGCAATCACAAGACCTGCGGCAAGGTCCCAAGGTTGCAACCCGCGCTCCCAAAACCCGTCATAGCGCCCCGCGGCCACATAGGCCAAATCCAATGCCGCAGAGCCCCAGCGCCGCACCCCGGCACAGACCGGCAAAAGCCGTGCCAAATCCTGCAACGTCGCGGGCAAATCCCCGCGCCCGGCAAAAGGCAACCCCGTGGCAAACACGCATTCGATCATCCGGTTGCGGCCAGAAACACGCAGGCGGTTATTGTCATTCAACCACGCACCCTCGCCCTTTTCGGCATAAAACATCTCGTCCTTGGCCGGATCAAAAACCACGCCGGCAACAATCTTGCCCTTATGCTCCAGAGCAATCGAAATCGCCCAATGGGGCATCCCGTGCAGAAAATTGGTCGTGCCATCCAACGGGTCCACGATCCAGCGGCGGGTGGGGTCCTGCCCCTCTTCCTCGCCGCCCTCTTCGGCCAGCCAGCCATAGGTGGGGCGCGCGCCCATCAGCTCTTCCTTGAGGATCTGTTCCGCACGCATATCGGCGCGGCTGACGAAATCGCCCGCGCCCTTCATCGACACCTGCAGGTTTTCAACCTCGCGGAAATCCTTGACCAACGACCGCCCCGCCTTGCGCGCCGCCTTGATCATGATATTGAGATTCGCACTGCCCTGCATGGCCCTGGCTCCTTTTGTTCAAGCCGCGCGTATACGCCTCATAACCTTGTGTGGCAAGGGGGCAGAACACCATGGCAAAGCCAAGCGGCACATGACGAGACCCCCCCGCAAGGGAGGGGCGAGCGCGCCCTGGCCCCGGTGCAAACGTACCGGGGTTTCACGGCCCGGCTTCAATATATGCGCCATATAGGGTTTGTCCTCATCCTCGGCCCGGATCGCGGCATAAACCCGTTTGACCATACCGGATCCGGCATTCGGACGGGTGATATAATCGCTGGAATACCACACCCCGCGCGGCTCGACCCTGGCCGGAGACAGCAACCCGCTGAACATATCCAGCCGTGACTGCTCTACCGGATAGGTGATCAATATCTGGTCCCGGAAATCCTCGGCCTCAACATAGTCCCTTTCGGCCAGAAGGTGGCGCGTCCGAGGCCACGAAACAGGGCCCATTATCAAACAGGGGTTTGAACAGCCCGCCGGGGCAGGCCTTTGTTAGCACCCCGCTGCTAGGTTGCTCCTCACACCCGTCTGCGCTGCTCAGGTTGGTTAACGTATCCCGGCATCCGTTAACACAAAGGTTAACCTGCTTCGCAGACGCAGCATGGTGAATTTTGGAAAGGAACATACGTCATGAATGTGATTCATGAAAACCTCAATAATTATGAAATCATTTCATGATCGGTTTTTTCGCGCTCAAAGGGCAACCCACCCATGCACCATATCCGCCCCTACCGTAAGTTTCGAATTCTTCCCGCCCCGGAACCTGCAGGGGGCGTTTCGTCTTTGGGACACGGTGCAAACTCTGGCCTCTCAGGAACCATGCTTTGTATCGGTGACTTATGGCGCCGGTGACACCACCCGCGACATGTACCATGCCCTTGGCGCAACCCCCCGAATTCAAATGGAAAACGTGGCGTAACTCTCAATTGCAGCCCCCGCCTTTGCGCTCTACGCTGAGCGGGCGCAAGGAGAGGAAACGCACATGCCGAAAAAACGCTGGGCCAGTTCACTGGATGAGCTTGTAACCGTGGACGACGTCCTGTCTCAATCAGGGCTGGAATTCATGCAAGGCATGATCGACGGCAAATATCCCGGCCCGCCAATTGGAAAAACGCTTGGGTTTATGCCAACCGAGGTGGAACAAGGCCGGGTGGTCTTCACAGGCACCCCCGGCTTCGACGTCCTGAACCCTCTGGGCACGGTTCACGGGGGGTGGTACGGCACCGTGCTGGATAGCTGCATGGCCTGTGCGATCCAAACCTACGTGCCCAAGGGATCGACCTATACCACCTTGGAATACAAGATAAATATCATCCGCCCCATCCCGCTGGACACCAAGGTTCACGCCATCGGAACCGTCCATCATGCGGGCCGTTCAACCGGCATCGCAGATGGCGAAATCCGCGGCGCAGAGGATGGCAAACTCTATGCCACGGGGTCGACAACCTGCATCATCATGAAACTCCGCTGATCTGTCTGCCCAACCGCCCCATGCCCGACGCACGGGGGTGGGCGGGTGGGCCGTGTGTCGGGCATGGGGCTTCGGCTTATGCCAAGGCCGCGTGAACCAGCGCCTTCAACTCAGCCCGGCTGGAATAGGAGGACGACGGCACCAGTTGGGTGAAATACACCACCGACAGACGTTCGACCGGGTCGGTCCAGAAATTCGTGCTGGCCATGCCGCCCCACCCGAAATCCCCTATGGAACCGGGGGATCTTGACCTTGCCGGATCCAACACCACGGCCCCGCCAATCCCAAATCCCATCCCGGTCATGGGCATTTCCGCAAAGCTTTCTGCCCCCATGGACGCGATGTCGCCCGACAGATGGTTGCGCCGCATAAACGCCACCGTGCGCGGAGCCAAAAGGCGCGCGCCGCCATACTCTCCGCCTCGCCGGATCATTTCGCCAAACTTCAGGTAATCGCCCAGCGTCGATACCAACCCACCACCCCCGGACAGGGTTGAAACCTGCCCTTCGGCAAAGGCACTCTGTCGTGCAGAATCCAGCAAAGCCAAAGGGTTATCTTCGGTCAGATTGTAGCAATGTGCAAATCGGTCAAGCTTGTCCAAGGGCACATGGAACCCGGTATCCCCCATTCCAAGCGGGTCAAAAATCCATTCTTGCAACACCGCGTCCAGCGGCTTGCCCGCGATGACTTCGATCACCCGGCCGATGATATCGATCCCAACCGAATACTCCCATCGCGCGCCGGGTTGAAAGGCCAATGGAACCCGCGCAGCGCGCGCGCAATTTGCGGCCAATCCCCCTGTCCGGGGACCAAAATCGACCCTTTCGGCTTCGTAGATGCGCGCCGCCAAACCAGGATTGAAGGAATAGGTCATGCCGGATGTATGCGTCAGCAACTGTGCCAGCGTCGGGGCTGCGGCGGGCTCGGTCTCTTCTGGTGACGCCGCCCCGGGCACCAAGGCGCACATATCTGAAAACTCGGGTAAAAACGCGGACACCGGAGCGTTCAGATGCACCAGCCCGCGCTCCAACAGCATCGCAAAAGCGGCTGATGTCACCATCTTGGTCATGGAATAGATCCGGGTGATCGTATCCGGCGCATAGGCCATGCCTTCATCCACCCGCGCCATACCGTCACAACAGCTGTGCGCGACCTCACCATCCCGCGCAATGATCAAAGAGGACCCCGAATACCGGCCAATTTCGCGGTTCCGCGCCATCCATGCGTCGATGCGCACCAGACCTTCCGTAGTGAAACCAAGACGTTCTGCGCTCATACTTCCAACCATTCCTTGCGGATGTCTTCGTTGGCCATCAACTCATCCGGCGTCCCTTCGAACACCATGTGACCGTGCCCCATCACGTAAACCCGTGTGGCAACGCGCAGGGCGATGGTCAGTTTCTGCTCAACCAGAAGGATCGAAACACCCCGCCCGGCGATCATCTCCAGCATGTCCCCCACCTGTTCTACGATCTTCGGTGCCAGCCCCTCGGTCGGTTCGTCGATCATGATGAAATCGGGATCCCCCATCAACGCACGGCACACGGTCAGCATCTGCTTTTCACCGCCCGACAACACCGAGGCTTCGATATCCGCCCGCCTGCGCAGGTTTTCGAACTGATCAAACATCGCCTCCATGGACCACCGTCCCTGCCCATCCTTCTGGCCGGGTTTCAACCCCAATATGAGGTTCTGCCGCGTGGTCAAACCCGGAAAAATATCCCTGTTTTCCGGGACATATCCGATACCGGCCTTGGCAATTTCATATGAGGGTTTGCCCACCATCTCCTGCCCCCGAAACATGACCGAGCCCTGCGGTGGCACCTCGCCCATCACCGCCTTGCAGGTGGTTGACCGCCCCACCCCGTTGCGCCCCAGAAGCGCGACAATCTCGCCCTCCTGAACGTTGAAATTCACCCCCTGAAGGATATGCGATTTGCCGTAGTAGGCGTGCAGGTCTTTGACTTCAAGCATTACGCCTCCTCCAGAGTGGTGCCAAGATAGGCCTCTTGCACAGCGCGGCTGGCCCGTACGTTTTCCGGGGTGTCGCTTTCAATAATCTCGCCATAAACCAGCACGCTGATCTTGTCGGCCAGGTCGAAAATCACACCCATATCATGTTCCACGATGATCAGTGTTTTATCCTCGGTCACCTTTCGGATCAGATCGACGATCAGGTCGGTTTCCGAATGGCTCATCCCCGCACAGGGTTCGTCCAGCATGATGATATCGGCCCCCCCCGCAATGGTGATCCCGATCTCAAGGGCCCGCTGTTCGGCATAGGCCAACGCCCCCGCGACCATGTTGCGGCGCGAAGAAAGGTTGATCTGCTCCAGAATATCATCTGTCTTTTCGGTCAAGGCCCGCTGACCATTCACCATATGCCAGAAGCTGTATTTGTACCCCATTGACCACATCAACCCACAGCGCACGTTTTCGAACACGGTCATGTTGTGGAAGATGTTGGTGATCTGGAAACTGCGGGACAACCCCATGCGGTTGATTTCAAAAGGTTTCAACCCGCTGACATCGCGCCCATGTACATGCACCGACCCGCCCGACGGCGTGTATTTCCCGGTGATCAGGTTGAAAAGGGTCGATTTTCCCGCCCCGTTGGGGCCGATGATGGCGTGGCGTTCCCCCCTTTCAATGGACAGGTTCACCCCCTGGATAATCCTGGCCAGGCCGAACGCCTTGTCCAGATTACGAAGCTCGATCGCAGCCGTCATTGCTCTGCCCCCCCGATATGCGTGGCCTCGCTCCAGGCGTCTTTCAATGCCGGGGCCATTTTGACCAAAGCCCATGCGCTGACCGCCGCAACCGCAATGGCCGCTATAAGGGGCAGCCAGTCATGGCTGTTGAAGGTGATCCCATAAAGCGTCATTTCCTCGTGCCCAATCGACGCGTGACGCGCATGGAACAGGATTTCAAGGATTGCGGCACTGGCCAGAACAACGGCAACCGCCGGGATAAACATCCTGGCATAAGGCCCTGCCAGCACCCCCAACCGCCCGGTTTTCATCGGCAGGACATGCATCGCCAGCACCCCCGCCAGCCCACCAGGAAAGAACATCACCGTGGCCACGAACAGGATGCCAAGGTAGAGCGTCCAAATCTCAGTATACAGGCTCAGCACCGTTTGCAGCAGGGTAAATACGATGGCCCCGATGATCGGCCCGACAAAGAACCCGACCCCGCCCAAAAAGGTGATCAGAAGGATGCTACCGGACGTGGTCAGGTTCAAATTCTCTTCGGTCAGGATTTCAAAGTTGATAGCAAACAATGCCCCGGCAATGCCCGCAAAAAAACCCGAAGCACAGAACGACATCCAACGCACATTCCGTTGAGAATACCCAAGAAATTCGGCGCGCTCCTCGTTGTCGCGCACCGCGTTGGCAATGCGCCCGATGGGGGTACGGGAATAAAGGAACATGCCCAGAGCGGCAATCAGCAACCATGCGGCGGTGAGGTAATAAACCTCGCGCTGCGAGGCAAAATCATAACCAAAGAACAACGGTCCCATGGTGCGATCGCCGCTGACGCCCTCTTCACCTCCGAAGAACACCACGATGATGATGGAGCAGGCCGCGATCAGTTCGCCCACACCCAACGAGATCATCGCGAAAACGGTCCCGGCACGGCGGGTGGAAAACGACCCGATGAGAATGGCAAAGAAAAGCCCGAACAGCCCGCCGAACAAAGGCAGAAGCGGCAGAGGCAGCCACAGCCCATCATATTCAACCATGTTCAGAAGGTGCATACAGAAGAACCCACCAAGCCCCATATAGACCGCGTGACCAAAGGACAGCATCCCCCCCTGTCCCAGCAACATGTTGTAAGCAAGGGCAAAAATGATGGTGATCGCCATCTGGTTCATGACGGTCAGCGCCGAGCGGCTTTCAAACACAAACGGCAACAGGATCAGGATCGCGGCGGCCACCAGCCACGGCATAACATGGTTCAGCGAAATCAGTTGGCGGGTCCCCGCTGTCAGGGGAGTTGTCGAGGGAGTGCTCATGATTCACGCTTCCCGAAAAGGCCCTGGGGTCGCGCCACAAGGACAATGATCATCAGAAGATAAGGCAGGATCGGTCCCACCTGTGGCAGGGTCAGGGTCCAGAGGTCCTGCCACGTGCTATCCCAGACCGGTTCCGGCTTGGTAAAGCCGAGGAAGGTCAGAAGATCCTCCATCCGAAGGTTGTAGGACGCGGCGAATGTCTGAAGCCACCCGATGATGAGCGAAGCGATCAAGGCCCCCCAGAGCGAACCCAGCCCCCCGATCACGATGGTCACGAAAACGATGGACCCCAACAGAAACGCCATGCCCGGAAAGGTGCCAAGAACCGGCCCTGCGATCACGCCGGCCAACCCGGCCATCGCAGTACCCACGCCGAACACGCCCATGAACACCAGCGGCACGTTATGGCCCAGGTTCTGAACGGTTTCGGGATAGGTGAGCGCCGCCTGTATGGTCATTCCGACACGTGTTTTGGTCAGGATGTAGAGCAGCACCAGAAAAATTCCGATCGCCACGAAAATCATGAACACCTTGTAGGCAGGAAAAGCATTGCCCGCGATTGAGAAGGCCGCAAAATTTAACGCCTCCGGCGCTTCATATGCCATCTGGTTTTTGCCCCAGAAAAACTGGACCAGTTCCTCGATCAACAGCGCGAGACCGAAGGTGAAAATCAACTCGGGCACATGCCCGTATTTATGGACGCGCCGAAGCCCATATCGTTCGATCAAAGCCCCCAACAGACCCACGGCGACAGGTGCCACCAGAAGACCAAGCCAGAACCCCGTATAGGTGCTGATCTGATATGCGAAATAGGCACCCAGCATGTAAAAGCTGGCATGTGCAAAGTTCAAAACCCCCATCATGGAGAAGATCAGCGTCAGGCCGCTGCACAGCATGAAAAGCAGCAGACCCGTCACCAACCCATCAAGGATGTTGACAATAAAGAGAGACATTTCGTGGTTCCTGCCCTGTTGGCCCCGAAGCGTTCGGCCCGAATGTTCGTAATACGCCGGGCCACGTCACGCGGCCCGGCCGGTTGTTCAGGATAACAGCTCCCGTTTTACGGGCGCCTCATCTTGCAGGATGTGGCACTGTCGGCCGACGCCATGGAAACCGTGCTTTCAGCGACAAGGCCAAAGCCCGAGTTATCCATGTCGTGCACAACGCCCTGATCGGTATGGGACAGGATATGTACGTCCTGGATCGCCTGGTGGTCTTCGGCCCGCATCTTGATCTTGCTGCCCCAGAGGCTGTCATGCTCCATGCCTTCCAGCGCCATGGCGACCTTGACCACATCCGTGGCGCTGCCCGCTTCATTGATGGCTTTTGCCAGCATTTCAACAACGTTGGCGATCCGCGGCTGGCTGATATCCTTGTCCGGGTTGGCCTGTTTGAACGCTTTGACAAAGGCGCTTGCCGCATCGGAGTGTGGGGGGTTCAATTTGCCTTCCCCCACCATTTTCAGCTTGCCAACGCCATCGGCACCAAAGGTTTTGGTGATCCCGGTTCCAGCAGCATAATAGGTATAGATCGAGTCTTCGAACCCGGCATCCAGTACGGCCTTACCAAGGCCGACCATATCAGCCCCCCAGTTCCCGGTGATCACCACATCCGCTTCTGCGGCCATGATCTTGCGCGCATAGGGGGTGAAGTCCTTGACCTTGCCGATCGGGTGCAACTCGTTCCCCACGATTTCGATATCGGGGCGCTTTTCGCCAAGGAAACGCACCGCTGCCGCAGCCACGGCTTTGCCAAACGAATAGTCCTGACCGATGATATAGACCTTCTTGATGCTCTCATCGCTGGCGATGACATCGGTCATCGCGTCCATCTTGATATCCGCGTTGGCATCGAAACGGAAATGCCAGAAATTACACTTGTCGTTGGTCAACACCGGGTCAACCGCAGAATAGTTCAGGAAAAGAACCCGGTCCTCGGGGTTACGCTTGTTGTGTTTCTTGATGGCATCGGTCAACGCATTGGCCACGCCTGAACTGTTGCCCTGAGCCACATAGCGAATCCCCTGATCAATCGCGACCTGAAGCTGGATCAATGATTCCTTGGGGCTGATCTTGTTGTCAAAGCCGACCACTTCGAGTTTCTGACCGCCCAGTACGCCACCCTTCTTGTTCACAAGTTCTTCGGCAGCAAATTTGTACAATGCCAGCCCTTCTGCACCCGTCGCCGCAAAAGGACCCGAAAGCGGGTCAATAAAAGCGATCTTTACGTTCTCGGCAATTGCCGAGGTCGCACCAAGCGCGGCCACGGCTGCGCCCAGCAGCAGTTTCTTAATAAAATTCATTGGTTTTCCTCCCTATGGAAAAGTCCATCATGTGTTTTCGGTTGGCAGTCGTCCGCCGCGCTTTATGCGTCTGTTCGCGAACATGCTTATTGCTGATGTCTTGGCGGGTCCCGAAATCCCATGCGTTCTCCTCCTGATTCAATCTGATTCAATTTGTCCGCGCCTCTCAAGCCTGGCGCGTAACTGCATTTAACGAAGGTCGTTGCCCCAACAGCAAGGATTTATCCGCAATCGCTTGCAGTGACGCAACGTTAAGAGCTAATGACCTAACGTTTTAGCATAGCGCGACCGAGGGTGCGAACCAGCACCATGGAAGACGCACAAAGTTTTGTGCCCAAGGTGGATTCATCCACAGCTTATTGCGGTTATCCCCAAGAAATTGCTTTACAGGTCTCGCTTGAGGCCCCACCATATGTTGTAAGGGTGGCGGGCAAGGCCCCCGTCCCTTGAGCAGGCACCTAGCGCTTGGGGAGCTGCCAAGCTCCAAACGCTAAGACAAAACAAAACGAGGTGGCGGTATGGCATTGTCCGAGCATTTCATGGAAGATGAAATTCATCCGATCGATATAGTGGAAACACTGGCCACGCATCACGATTGGGACTTTGATCGCGTTGCAGATGACCAAATCGCAATGGCCGTGGAAGGCCAGTGGCGCACCTATTCGATCACGCTCGCCTGGTCCGGCTATGATGAAACTCTGCGGATGGTCTGTACCTTCGAAATGGAGCCGCCCGAGGAGAAGCTGCCGGCTCTCTATCACGCCCTGAATGTTGTGAATGACCAATGCTGGGCCGGGGCCTTTACCTATTGGGCAGAGCAAAAAATGATGGTCTACCGGTACGGTCTTGTTCTTGCGGGGGGGCAAGTGGCATCATCCGAGCAGATCGATACGTTGATCAAAGCCGCTGTTCTGAGTGCCGAGCGCTACTATCCCGCCTTCCAATTGGTGGTCTGGGGCAACCGGACACCGGAAGACGCGTTGGACGTGGCCATTGCCGAAGCTTACGGGCGCGCATGACCCCAACCTCCGGCTTGTAAGCCTGTGCCCTGCTGCGTAATGCTGGATGCACAGGACAATCGGGGGGGGACTCTCATGAATTTGGATCGCGTGGCACGTGACGGGCTGGTTTTGCTGGGATGTGGCAAGATGGGATCGGCCATGCTGCAGGGGTGGCTGGACGGTGGCCTGCCGCCGTCTTCGGTGTGGATCAAAGATCCGTTTCCATCGGATTGGCTGAAATCGACCGGGGTTCATATCAACTCCACGCTTCCCCCGAAACCCGCCATCGTTCTGATCGCAGTCAAGCCCCAGATGATGGAAGAGGCGTTGCCTGTTCTCGCCCCGCTTGGCGGTGGTGGCACCCTGTTCCTGTCGGTCGCCGCGGGCACACCGATCAGCCACTATGAAAGCGTTTTGGGGGAAGGAACCCCCATCATCAGAGCCATGCCCAACACGCCAGCGGCAGTTGGCAAAGGGATCACGGCGATTATCGGTAACACGCTATCCAATGCACCGGATCTGGATTTGGCCGAAACCCTTCTTGCAACTGTGGGCGAGGTTGTCCGGCTGGACAGCGAAGCCCAGATGGACGCGGTGACAGGGGTGAGCGGGTCCGGGCCGGCTTATGTTTTCCATATGATAGAAACACTTGCCGCAGCGGGAGAGGCACAGGGGTTAGCCCCCACTCTCGCGCTACAGTTGGCGCGGGCTACAGTTGCGGGCGCGGGGGCATTAGCGATGGAAAGTGGCGAAGACCCGGGTCAGCTACGTATGAATGTAACAAGCCCCAACGGCACCACCCAGGCCGGGCTGGAGGTTCTGATGAACCCCGAAACCGGCCTGCCGAAGTTGATGAACAACACCGTGGCAGCCGCCACCGCCCGGTCAAAGGAGCTTGCCAATGGCTGAGATTTCATTCGACGACTTTCTGGCCGTGGATATCCGCGCCGGAACGGTACTCCGCGCCGAACCCTATCCCGAAGCCCGCAAACCGGCGATCAAACTGTGGGTCGATTTCGGCCCCGAGATCGGGGAAAAGAAAAGCTCGGCGCAGCTGACTGTTCATTATACCCCTGAAACCCTTGTCGGCAGGCAGGTCATGGGAGTCGTCAACTTTCCCGCACGCCAGATCGGCAAGTTCATGTCAGAATGCCTGATCCTTGGGGTACCGGACGAGGATGGAGAGGTGGTGCTGTTGCAACCGGATCAACAGGTGCCAAACGGGGCGAGGATGTATTGATGCGATTGCTGATCACCCGCCCCCTGCCGGGCGCGGTTCTGGAGGCTGCGCGGGCGCTGCCCGTCCCGAAATTGGACGTTGTAGTCCGCGACAGCAATACACCACTGGATCCGCTGGAACTGCGCGCGGCACTTTCCGAATATGATGCTGTACTGCCAACCCTGGGCGATGTGTTTTCAAGCGAGGTATTTGCCGATGTAGACACAGCACGCGCCCGTATCCTTGCGAATTTCGGTGTGGGCTATAACCATATCGACGTTGACGGGGCCAAAGACCACGGGATCATAGTGACCAACACCCCAGGTGCCGTGACGGATGCCACTGCCGACACGGCGATGACGCTGATGCTGATGTCGGCACGGCGGGCCGGTGAGGGTGAGCGGCTGGTGCGATCCGGGAACTGGGAAGGATGGCACCCGACCCAGATGCTGGGCCTTCACGTCAGCGGCAAAACCGTCGGGATCGTCGGAATGGGGCGGATTGGGCAAGCGATTGCGCGACGATGTCATTTCGGCTTTGGAATGAAGGTGATCTATGCCAACCGTTCCGCCAAACAAATTGATTTCCCTGCCGAACAGGTTGCCTTGGATGACCTCGCGCAACGCGCCGATATCGTGGTGACCTCAGTGCCCGGCGGGGCAGAGACCCGGCACATGATCAATGCGGGTTTCCTTGCCGCCATGCAGCCCCATGCCCATTTCATCAACATCGCCCGAGGGGATGTTGTGGACGAGGCCGCTTTGATCTCTTGTCTTGAAGAACGGCGTATTGGCGGGGCCGGGTTGGATGTTTATGAGTTCGAGCCCAGGGTTCCCGACGCACTTGCGAAGCTCGACAACGTGACACTGCTTCCGCACCTTGGCACCGCCGCCCTTGAGGTTCGCACCGACATGGGGCTGTTGGCCATTGAAAATCTGCGCGCACATTTTGCTGGAGAAACTCCACCGAATTTGGTTTGAATTTCGGGGTCTTCCCCTTGATTTCCGAAAGAAAACAAGGTGATCTGTCTGGCAATTCAGGAGCGATATCATGTACCAACCCGCCATCACGGGCACCGGGGTCTTTACCCCAGAAAACGTCATCACCAATGACGAACTTGTTGAAGCCTTCAACGCTTATGCCACAAAGTTCAACGAAACCCATGCTGCGGAAATCGCCGCTGGAGAAGTTGCAGAGATGGAGATGTCCTCATCCGACTTCATCTTCAAGGCATCGGGCATTGAACAACGCTATGTGCTTGACAAAAAAGGTATTCTTGACCCCGACCGCATGTATCCCCATTTTCGTCAGCGCAGCGATGACGAACATGGGATCATGACGGAAATCGCGATGGATGCCTGTGAAAAGGCGTTGAAACAGGCCGGGTTGAACGGGGCGGATATTGATCTTGTCATTTGTGCCGCCTCCAACATGGAACGCGCCTATCCTGCTGTGGCCGTGGAAATTCAAAAGGCGATCGGTGCGGGCGGCTTTGCCTTTGACATGAACGTTGCCTGTTCTTCTGCCACCTTCGGCATTCAGGCCGCCGCCGATATGATACGTTCGGGATCCGTGCGCAAAGCCCTTATCGTGAACCCTGAAATCACCAGCGGGCACCTGGAATGGCGTGACCGGGATTGTCACTTTATCTTCGGGGATGTGTGCACGGCCACGGTTCTGGAACGTGAAGAAGAGGCAAAGGGACCGCATTGGAAAGTGTTGTCCACCCGCTGTGCCACGGAATTCTCCAACAACATCCGCAACAACAACGGCTTTCTGCGCCGCAACCGCCCCGACGGAGTAAAGGACCGGCGCGACATGCAGTTTATGCAGAATGGTCGCAAGGTGTTCAAAGAAGTGGTCCCGATGGTCTCCAAACATATCCTGAATCACATGAAGGACGAAGGCGTTGCGCCGAGTGACCTCAAACGGATGTGGCTGCATCAGGCCAACAAGTCTATGAATGATTTCATTGGTAAAAAGGTGTTGGGCCGCACACCCGAGCGGGAGGAACAACCCAATATCCTTCAGGATTATGCCAACACGTCTTCCGCAGGTTCGATTATCGCCTTCTCGAAGCATTCCGAAGACATGAAACCCGGCGAGGTCGGTTTGATCTGCTCCTTTGGCGCGGGATACTCCGTAGGTTCGGTGCTGGTGAAACGGGCCTAGGGCCGGAACCTTCTACCGGTCCCCCACCGCTTCTCGCCAATGGCGACGGCAGAGCGAAGTGTAGGTTTCGTTCCCCCCAATCTGTACCTGCTCGCCGTCTTGCACGACGCGCCCCTGGGCGTCTGCCCTGATGACCATCGTCGCCTTCTTGCCGCAGTGACAAATCGTGCGAACTTCTCGCATCTCATCGGCAATCGCCAGAAGGGCGGCGGAGCCGGGAAACAACTCTCCCCTGAAATCGACACGCAAGCCATAGCACATGACCGGCACCCCGAGATCATCAACCACACGCGCAAGCTGCCAGACCTGGTCCCGGCCCAGGAATTGGGCCTCGTCAATGAATACACAGGCTACTTCCCCCTGCGTCAGACAGTCTTTGATACGTTGGAAAAGATCATCCTCAGCCCCGAACATGTCCGCCGCGGCGCTTATTCCAATACGCGAGGCGATTTGTCCCTGACCCGCACGATCATCAAAGCGCGCGGTCATCAGGTACGTGTTCATCCCTCGCTCACGGTAATTGTGCGACGCCTGCAACAGCACGGTAGACTTGCCCGCATTCATGGTTGAATAGTTGAAGTATAGCTTTGCCATGGCCCTGTTATTGACCCGAGTCCAAACGGTTTTCAACCATGTCTCTTAACGCAAGACCTGGCAGGCGCAGGTGCCCGGGGTGTGAACCGGCAGTTGTCTCAGAATATCGCGCGCAGGACAGGCCACTGGGGATGGAGCTTGCACGCCTTCCTGTCACAATCTGCCGTTCACAGCCGTGATACAACTCAACGTCGGATCACAGCCCCGCGACGTCGAAACATCACGGCCCCACCCACATGCCGACATATTTCGCCGGTGCATTTAAAAACATCACTGGTTACGCGGGCACATTTGATGAATGACATTTGTTTGCAAACCGATTAATGGGAAAAGAGGGAACGATTTCCCCCGCCGCAGGAGGTGTGGGGAAATGGCAGTGGGGACAGTATGATATGGCAGGCGTAGGCGGCTATTTGAAGAAACACACCGAGGCTTTGGTCAAGGATGTCGGGATTGAGCCGGCATGTGTTCTAACCGGAAAATCCAAGGCAACGCTTGGACGATATTATTCGGACAGCCCGGAACACGCGGATCGTTTCATGCCCGTGGATGCAGTTGCCGCATTGGAAGAGGCCGCAAGCTATCCACACGTGACAAGCGCGCTGGCCGAATTGAAGGGCATCACCCTGTCATATGATGACCGCCGCAAAAATTCGGACGACAAGGGCGGGGTCAATTCGGATGTTATCGCGCTAAGCCAACGGTTCGCGATGCTCATGGCGGAATACCAGCAGTCGATCGAAGACGGAATTATCACCGTGAACGAAGCCAAACGGCTGCTCAAAGAAACGGTTGCGTTGCAACAGGTTCTGATCGACATGAAGCTGCATCTGGAAGAAGAAACCAACTAGGGTTTGTGGACATTCACCTTGAATTGATGATGGCAGAGCAGAGGTTGATCATTTCGGCATAGGATGTATCGGTTTTGTCCGACCGCATTGCTATGC
>PDRZ01000005.1 GCA_002747035.1 Rhodobacterales bacterium | reverse complement strand
CGACAAGATCAATATGCCCGCTGATTTGACAGCGGGGAGAGCGCGATGCTCAAATCAAACCTTCAACTGAAAATCATGCCGCCGCGCAGAGGTCTTTTCGATGGTTTGAGCGTGGACAATACCACCGGCATCGTCGACCAGCCCCGGTTGCCGCGCTTCAAGGCCTACACCAACTATGACAATTACGTGGGCGTCGGGGCCTGGACGAAGATCGGGCTCAACAACACCGATTATAACGATCAGGGTGCCTTCGATCCAACCACCAACCTCTTCACAGCACCCGCCGACGGCACCTACCTCTTCGGCGCAACGCTGCTCTACAAGATCAATGCCAGCACCGCAGCCCGCATGCGTGGTCGGCTGGTCCTGAACGGGACCACGGAAATCCGAGGCGCAGGCGGCGAGATCGGCGGCGCGCATGTGTCAGGTGCCACCACGCTCGGATTGCAGACCATGGTTCCGCTGACGGTGGGCGACACCGTCGAGCTGCAAGGCACCTTCCGCGCGCAAGACGGTTACTTTGCCGCCGATCAGACCTCCCTTTGGGGCTGCAAGGTCGGCTGATGCTACCCATAGATCACCGAAAGACACCACGATGACAGACCGGAATTCCCTCGCGCAGGAGGTCGGCGCGGCCTTCCGCGACCATGGCCTGACCGTGGCGATCACCGCCCTGATCGGCGGCACCATCGCCCTGTTGGCTTCCGTTGCGCGCAAAGCCTTCACTAACGACGCCATGCTCGCCCGGCTCGACCGCGAGTTGCTGGCCGAGCGCATTCGCGTTGAGCACCAACGCGCGGAAGACCGGAAAGCCGATGCTGAACGGCTGGCCCGGATCGAAGCCGATATCCGCGCCATGCGCGCCCTGATGTTCGAAGCATTCCAGCGCGGCGGGAATGACTGACAATCCCCACGCTTCATCGACCTTTACCCGAACCGCCCACGAGGCGGTCTTTTTGTTTCTGGAGGACCCTATGACCACGACCTTTTACGACCATTGGCGCAATGTGCCGGAGAAAGCCTGGCGCTGGCGCGTCATGCCCACCCGTTGTGCCCTACAGCGCCGCCGACCAGGCGCGCGCCGCAGCCGAGGTGGCTACTCTGCCGGAAGGTGCGGTCGTGGTCAGGATGCTCAGCGACTACACCGTGATGCGCGACCAGGCGCGGGCGTGCCGATGAAAAGGGGCAAGGCAACTGCCTGCGGGAAGTTTTTGCCGCTTTGAGCCCAACGTCACGCCCGCCCGTTTCGCGAATTCACGGTTTCCAATAACGACAACGAATCGCTGGGCGGACACGATGACATTCCATCTATTCGGCTGACGCACAGTTATGGGCACGTTTGTGAACCCCATGTCAGGGCCGTTTCCGACGCCTCGGCTTGGCGCTGGTGGGCCGTTTCGCCGTCGCAATCTTTGCTTTACCGATACAGGTCGGATAGCGAACGCAGCCGAGGAACCCCCCGTATCTCCCCTTGCGCTCGACCAGCCAGCCATCTGTACACTCCGGACAGGCCGGATAACTGACCCCGCAACCACATCGAACCTCGGTAGTTCCCTCCGCCTTGCGTGGCAAAGCGGTACCGCACGATGGACATGCGGGCAGCAGGTTTCCACAATGCTGAACATGCTCACAACGATACCAGATGCGCCCATCTTTTCCTGTCACCCCCAGCAACCGCCCACCGCATTCTCCGCAAACATGAACGTCTGGTTCTGCGTCAGGCGCAGCAGCTATGTCGTACGCGGGATCCTTCCTGAGCTCGGTGACAAAGGACGACGGGCGCGAATGCGAGGCGAGAAGTGTCAGGGTATACTTGGCCCGTGTCATGGCAACATACATGACACGGCGTTCTTCAGCGTTCTCAAACGCCTCTTCTTCCGGTGAGACCAGGGAAAGAAGGGGGTCGTCTACGATCTCCGATGGAAACCCGATCCGACCGCTATCGGCATTCAGGAGGATTACGTGATCGGCTTGCAGGCCTTTTGAGGCATGGATGGTCTTGAAGCTGATTTTCAGCTGTGGAAACCGGCGCCGCAACTCATGCATGCGAGGCTCATTGAAACGGTATCGCCCAAGCAGCAGCACACTTGCTGGCTTGGCGTCTGTGTTTGACGCTGTCGATAATGCGGCGAGGACGTCAGACAGCTTTCGTTCATCCTCGGCGCGCGGCACAGCCACGATACTGATGGCTGGTTCTGTTGCTGTCCCTGCCGGAATGACCTGCTTTTCGATCTGGGCGGGATTGCGAAGCACGAAGGTTCTGGCCGCAAAAGCGATCTGGTCGACCGACCGGAAGGTTCGACCAAGATCGACTGTACGGTGCACGCCCGAGGCGTTGTCGAACGTGCCGCCGAATTCGGCTCCGAATTGGCGCATAAGATGAATGTCGGACCCGGCAAATCGAAAGATCGACTGCCAGTCGTCGCCGACAGCAAAGATGCGTGCGTCCGGTTGCTGGGCCTTCAGCGCTTTCACCAGCCGCGCACGGCTTTGCGAAATGTCCTGGAATTCATCAATCAGTATGTGGCGGAAAGGGCTGACGTAGCGTCCCGTCTCGGCATATTGTGCGGCGCGGAGGATCATGTCCTCAAAGTCGATCCGCCCCTCAAGACGCTTCTGATATTCCTCGAAAACCGGCGCAAAAACATCAAGGAACGCCTTGGCACGTTTACCGAGCTTCATCCGGTCGGATTTGGTTTTGCAGTCGTCGAGGCTGTAACCACCGCTCTTGTATTTGCGCAGGAAGGTCCCCAGCAGCTTTGAGAAATCATCCACCTGGTTCAGCTCGACAATCTGGTCGTAAATCGTGTCGGCTGGACGGGGTTTCAGGGTCACATGGGGGGCCAGCTTTTCCGCCAATCCTGTCAACAGGCGACCTTCCTGCCGCTCATAGCTATAGGTCTCGATCAGAATTGTCTCATGATCGGCGTGGACCTGACGCTTCCAATCCATGCCAGCCAAATATGGCTCGCGCTCCACGAACGGAGCCGTGACCAGCCGCTCACTGCCATCCGCCAGTTTCTGACGACGGACGCCGAAGTGCTCGATGTAGACGCCGCTTTCGGTCAGGCGGAAATCGGGCTGGTAGTCGCGCCTGCCGGTCTCCGGGACCTTATGCTCGTAGACGGGCTCGTACTCGTATTCGACACCATTTTCGTAGAGCCAGTTGGCGATCTGGAGCTCTTCATAGCTTTTGACTTTTTCACCCTGAAGCGTGCGCAGGTCCTGACTTTCCATATGGGTGTAGAAATCATGCTTGGTTTTGAAATCCCATTCAGTTTTCGGTTCCACCAGGAAATGCGCGAAGAACTGAATGATTGCCTGCGACACGTCTGACAACCTGTGGACGAGGTCCTTCAGGATTTGCTTGATCAGATTGCTGAAGGCCATGTCATCAGTGGCATGCTCAGCCAACGCGGGCTTAGACCCTTCAACGATACCAATGATGTCATAGGCAAGCGCGTGGAACGTCCGCGCGACGATTGGCACGCCCGACCGTGCTTCGACCCGCTCAGACATCTCTTCTGCCGCATTCTTCGCGAATGCCAGTAGCAGGATTTCTTCCGGCTGACGGATGCCAGCCTTGAGCAGATACGCCGCCTTGGCGGTGATCACGCTGGTCTTGCCAGATCCTGCCCCGGCAAGGACGAGGGTCGCGTCTTCATCCACGACGACGGAAAGTCGTTGTTCTGGCGTCAGCGGCTGGCTCTCTATCGTATCGAAAAAGTCCTTCCAGCGGTCGAGTTCAGCATCGATAAAGACGGCGATGGCGTTGGACCTTGCTGTCTCCGCGTGCGTGGCAAATTGCTGAATGACCGCGATACGCTTCGACGCATCAGCACCGATGGCCTCGGGTTGGAGCTTGGACAGCAACGAGGCATCAAGAGCGCGCGCATCATCCAACAGCGGCGCAATCTGGCACGCCGCCGGATAGCGGGTTGGGTGCGCCAGCGCTTGGACGCCTGCATGAATGCGATCAAACCGGCTCGCTTCCTTTTCGAGGGCAGCACTATTGAAGCGGATCCATTCAGCTTTGACATCTTCGGAAAACGCTGTGGCTGCGACATTCGCCGCACCCTTCAGAATTACATCGTCGCAGGTAGCAGACTTAATGGTCAGGGTGCTGCCAAACGCGCCTTTGCGAACCATTGGTGGTGCGGTCAGGACTTCGAGAGAGAGCGACAGTGTATGGCCGCCCTTGGCGACACGGAGAAAATTCCCGTCGAGTTCCATCACCTTGGCCGTTTTGCCAAAGGGATTCACAAGCAGTCCAAGCAAAGGGCGTTGTTGTAATCGAATCAATGATCTGAGCCTATATTTGTTGCTCAACAGCTTGTGATGGGCCAACCCGCTGCCGCAACCATGATTAGCCATTGGCGCGGCGGAAGACGGGCTAAGTTCGTAGAATCATATGGCGGATAGCTTGCGAAGGTATTCATTGGGCGATGCCCCGGATGGCTCGCTTTCATGTCAATCTTCGCGATTTAAAGCGCTTCCATCTTACGTTGAATCGCGCGGGGTTCACATCGGGCGTGATTTCTGATTCATCCTGTTCAGGAGGATCAGTTCATGCCCAACCCGCTT
>PDRZ01000016.1 GCA_002747035.1 Rhodobacterales bacterium | reverse complement strand
CTTGGCGGAATTCGTCCGTCCGTTTCAGTCCCATAGTCAGTCTCCTTTGTTGCAGTAAATGCTATCAAAGGAGCGGCATCAAACCGCGACAGGTCCAATGTGGTCGAGGTGGTTCTCGACTGCGTGCTGCGCCGCCGTCAATTCAAGGAGATTGCGCAACGGTGCTGTGTCGATCTGGAAAGCCTGACCCGGTTCCGTAAGCGGTTTATCACGCCGGAGGTCGAGAAGATTGTTTTGGTCGAGGCGAACAAGCTGGACGCTACCTCGCTCGATCAGGAAGTGAACGCCGCCCAAGACAAGATCGAAGGTGGCATTGAGGGCATCCTCAAGGAGCAGAGGCGGCTGTACCGGACCCTTAACGATATGGTCGAGGGTGATAACCTGATGGATGTGCTGGCCCCGATGATGCAGTTGCTCCGGGACCAGAACAAGAGCTACGAGAACCTGCTCAAGGTCTATTCGAACCTTCGCGAAAAGACGACAATCGTGCTGGGCCTGAACGAGCATCCCGACGTTCAGAAGCTGATGGACGTTCTGTGGGTTGTGTTTCAAGCGCACCCGGACGCGTTCGAGACCTTCCGGCAGGTGGTCCAAGACCGGCAGATTCCGCTCGATGTCGAATGATCTGGGCCTTTTCCTCCGCACACTGCATGAGCGGGTAAAGCCCGAACTCCTGCTTGAGCGGGTAGTCGGTGGCCCGCCTGACGACTGGCAGTGCAGGCTGATGAATTCCACCTCGGACATCATCATGGTGTTGGCGTCGCGCAGGATCGGCAAATCGACCACCATCGGCGTCATGGCAGGCCAGGAATTGTCCAAGCCTGAACACCAAGTGATCATCCTTTCGAAGACGCTGGCGCAGTCTCAACTGCTGTTCGCCAAGATCGCCTACACATGGGAAAAGATGGCGCTGCCAATCGAAACCAAGCGGCGCACCATGACCGAGATGCACCTGAAAAACGGCTCGTCCGTAGTCTGTGTTCCGGCTGGTCAAGATGGCGAGCAGGCCCGTGGCTATGGCGTCAAGAATGGCCTGCTCTTGTTCGACGAAGCGGCGTTCATCCCAGATGCCGTCTATGGCTCGACACTTAGCATCGCGGAAGACAACGCGAAAACAATTCTGATCACCACACCGGGCGGCAAATCGGGCAAGGCATATGAGATGTGGTCAGACAGGGAAATGTATCCCGAAGTCGAACGTATCCGGGCTTGTTCCCTCGACCTGCCGCGCATGGCGAAACTCGTCGAGCGGCAGCGCAAAGTGCTGTCCAAGTTCGAATTCGATGTTGAGCACGGATTATCGTGGATGGGACGGGGCCAGCAGTTTTTCGACTCGGCGGCAATTGCCGCTGCCTTCACTGAAACACCAGAATTGAGATTGGGGAACCTCTATGCAGGACTTGGTTGAACAGGGCGAGGATTTGATCCTGCCTAACGCGGACCCGGCGGTTGAGATCGTCAAAGGCTATCGCCGCTTCCTCGTGGGCCTCGACATTGCGCAGGCCCAAGACAAAAATGCCTACTCCATCCTGCTGGATGAGCGGGTGCCATATTACGATGCGAATGGGCGGCAGGAACTGACCAAACGCCGCCGCGAGATCGTGCGGGCTGACCATCTGCCGCACACCCGCGTTCAGATGGTGGCCGGGGAGAACGAAACCGAGACCACCGAACGCGGGCGCACCTTCAACAATGTGGGGCGCACCCGGCTCTTGTCGGCGCTGAACTCGGCCATCCACACGGGCGACCTGTCCATCGGCAACTTCGAGGCCCGTGACCTCATGCGCCAAGAGCTTGAGAGCTTCGAAGCCGATGTGGGGTCAAGCGGGCGCGTGAAGATCGAAGGCGGCACGAAGTTCGGTCACGCTGACCTCGCCGTTTCCGCTGCGCTGGCGCTTTGGCTATCCGATCACCGCAGTGTTGGCGCACATATCGGGCAAGTGCCGCTCAAGGGCTATTGGTGATCAGTATTCGAAAGCGTCGAACAGAGATGAAACGTCGAATGAGGAGTCATATCCCGGTGCCTGCACGCCTTCCAATCCGAAGGTAAAGAAGTGCTTCCTCGCGGCTCGCCAACCGCGAACTAGGCTAGGAAAGGTGGCCTCAACATCCTCGGCACTGTCGTTTTCGTCGCGCCACGCGGTTTGATCAAACCAAGTTCCAAGTATCAACTCTTCGTTGGACGGTGTTGGGCAGTTTCTACGATACTTGGTTCGAAGAATTCGCCTGCGCTCCACGCACGCGCGACGCACAATATTGACAACCCAACCATCTAAATCCTTCAAAACTCGCGGATCTTCGATAAGGCAATAAAAACCCATCAGACCGCGCATCGCTTTTAGCTTTCCCTGATGGTACAAGAAATCTTGAATGTCCTGCTCTCTTAATCCACCATAAAAACCTCGACGAAGCTCATAAACTAACCCCAACAAGTCCCAATCGTATTTTCTCTTCCGATTGGCGCGCTTCGTATTGAAGCCGTGCGATAGGGAGTTGATGAGATAGATGTTGATGAGGCGGGAGACCTTTTGTTGAAGTTTGCGCTTAGTCTTTTCAGGCATAGTCAAACCGGAATCCCTGAAACCGTAGCCCAAGTACGTGAAATCGTTTATCGTTCGAATTTCATGTGGATAGTCGGAGATAACCGCGATCCCCGGTGACTTTCGCCGATTGATGATTAATCCACTATCCGAGCAATGCCGATCAAAACAACGCTCTAAGCGCTGCGCTTCCTCATAGCTGCCACAGATCGCAACTACATCGTCTGCAAATCTGACAAACTTCCCAGACTCCGCAGACAGTTTTCTGTCCAAATCATGGTTGGCAAGATTTGCTAGGAATAGAGATGCCGAGGAACCTTGCGGTGTGCCCTTTACCTTTCTTTTGAAAGTCGATGTTCGATGAGCTTCCGAATTCCCCAAGCGGTGGTGAAGGAATGCTTCGAAGATGTGGCGCTCATGAGGTGTAAGGCTCACTGTGGAGCGATCAGATATTTTTCGTTTGAGATAGCTAGCCGGAATGTTGTCAAAGTATTTCTCAAAGTCAATTTGAACCGCAAAAAGCTTGCCATCCTTGTCAAAGTCACGAAGTGCAAGGATTGCGTCGAAAACGTTCTTGTCTGGATGGTATGCGTAAGAATTTGGCGAAAGTCTCTTTTTGTTCCGTTTAAGAGTCCGGCGAAGTAGAACATTCGCCACTGCCGCGTCTGGTATCCCAAACGCAGTAACTTCGCGTTTTGACCCGTCTGGTTTCGGAATTTCGAATAATACAGCGGGTTCGGGATCGTAGTTTTCGTCGAGAATCTTGTGCCAAATTGCAGTGGCGATGGCATTCGCATTGCGTTTGCAATGTTTAGGATCAAAGTGGCGATGCAACGGTGTCCGCGCTCTCGTGGCAGGAATACCTGCCACACCTCCAGTCCTCCGCTCAAATTTCTCTCTGTACTTTTCTTCTTTTTCCGCCTGCTTGCGATCTTTGTCGAAGGCTTTTTTGCTTAGGCGCTTAATTTCTCTCTCAAACCACTGTCGCCAAATCAGTTTCCCGAAATGGACGTCATCGACCCCATAAGGGCCGGGTAGGTCGCGCCTCACCTAGGCTCCACGCCCTTCAGGAATTTGGATCAAAAGCCGCGCAGGGAGTCAATCACAGATTGCGGAGTCAAAAGTCAGGCGGCTCATAAAGTTCGCTCGTGACGATGTTCGGTGATCCAAGGATGTCGCCCTTCCGCCCACGTCCCTTGTAGTCCTCACCTTTCTCTGCGAGCCGCTTGCCCTGGTAGTATTTCTGCCTGACCCGTTCTTCTGGCTTGTCACCGGCCTCCGGGAACTTTTTCAGGAACTCTCGCACAAGGCTTGCGACTGAGGCCTTCGGATCGTCTTCACGCATTTGGCAGATGGCCTCGTATACCCAGCGCGGGTCACGGCTTTCGTCCTTTTGGAATCGCTTTCCCTCCAGATGCAGAATCGCCTTCAATGCGCTCGGATGTTCGTTCAGCGCTGCCCAATCTTCGATCCCGCTGGCGACATGTGAAAGATACTGTTTGACCCAAACCGGCAGGGCCAAGTCGCGTTCCAAAGCAAACGCAATCGCCCGCCATGCAGTCATGCCAGTAGACATGAAGTTGGTTTCGTCGAGAGTAGAGTAGAGGTGCATCTCGTCCTGTGTGACGTGGGTTTTGCCCGCCGCAACAACTTCATCAGGCACAATCCCCAGTTCGATGGCCTTCGCCATATCTTCGGGGTGGATGGCTATCCGCTCATCTGAGTTGTTGGCGTTCCCGTCACCGGGGCAGACACGCGCGTTCACTAGGTTTCCTCCATATCGGACTCACTAACCACCCTATGAGCCGAGAAAGGGCCACACAATGAATATTGACTTCCCCGTTAAGAGCTTCTCCTGCGAGTATGTAGAGTTCGGCGCAGATGAAGATGGTGATCTGGCCATCACGCTCTGTGGAGATTTCCCCGCCGTTGGAAAAATGACCGGAGATGAAGCCATGGCTGTTGTCAGCAGCGCAGGATTTTTCGAACTATTCTGCATTGCAGATGAGCAAGCCGTCTTCGGAACGCCGCTGTGGGGTGCTCTCCAACGCGCCAAGCGTGGTGGCACGATAACCGCTCAATTCAAAGAGTCTGATGCATCGCCGGTTCACTGAAAATGTTGTAGAGTTGTTGCAGAGCCTACCGAAAACGACAAAAGCCGCCCTTCGGGGCGGCCTTTATCATATTGTAATCTCTAGGAGATTTTGGCTCCGGCGGTAGGGATCGAACCTACGACCAATTGATTAACAGTTCTTAGGGCTAGACGGCTGCTGGGCGGCTAACGTAGGTTAAGTCAAGCGAAAACAAGGGCTTGGGACGCATCTGCCCACCCATAGACGGCTCCGCACAGATACTCGGAACGCACCCGAGCCTTACGCGAGCCTTACGTCAGACCGGAGAACACAGATGACAGAGCTGCCCAAGAAGGCCCGCCTCACCGACGCAATGGCCGCGCGCTTCCCCTTCCTCCCCTCGGGCCAGCGGCTCGTTGCGGACACCGACCAGCCCGGGCTCTACCTCAAGGTGGGCAAGACGGCCAAGAGCTGGGTTGTCCAGACCGAGGTGCGGGTGCTCGATGAGCGGATGCGCAAGCGCCGCAAGACTGTCCGCCGGGCCTTCGCCGCCTTCCCGGAGGTCAGTGTCAAGGACGCCCGCGCCGCCGCAAAGGGCGAGCTGGCCGCGATCCTCGCGGGCGAGGGCATCAAGCGGCCCGAGGCGGGCGTGACCCTCGGGCAGGCGTGGGACCTTTACCGGGCACACCTTGAGCGCACAGGCCGGAGCCCGGCGACGGTCTACAGCTACCGCAACGCCGTGGAGGCCGAACACCTCTTGGGCATCTGGGCCGACACGCCGCTGTCCGACCTTGCGACGGCGGAGGGTGCGGCCCGTGTCGCAGCCCGGCATGACGCCATCACGGCGGGCGAGACCCACCCCAAACACGGCGGCAGCTACGCGGCTAACGGGGCGATGCGGACCCTGCGCGTGATCTACAACTGGGCACTTGAGCGCGGCCACGTCCGCCCAGACGCGGACGGCTGGCACCCGACGCGGCAGGTGACGTTCAACCGCGAGGAGGCCCGCGAAAGTGCCATGACGCGGCTAGACCTGCCGGGCTGGTGGGCCGCATATCAGGGGATGGAGAACCGGGTGCGCGCTGAGTTCCAGCTTCTCCTGCTGCTGTCGGGCAGCCGGGCCGGGGCCATCGCAACCGCCCGCTGGGAGCACCTAGACGTGGCGGCGCGGCGGCTCCACATCCCGACGCCCAAGGGGGGCAAGGCGCGGGCATACGACATCCCCCTGACACGCCCGATGCTGGCCTGCCTCGCCCGTGCGCGGCGCGCGGGCCGGATGTATCAGCCCGCCCTGTCGCGTGAGTGGATCTTCCCCGGGGACCCGTCCAAGGCCAAGCGCGGCACCTTCGCCGGGCACATGTCGCTGTTCGCCACCACCGAGGCCAAGCTGCCGTGCAGCGGCCACGGGCGGCGTCCTCAACCGTTCCCGCAACCCCTGTGTCTGGGCCGGGGTGGAGGAGAACCTGTCCAAGAAGCTGATGAACCACAGCCAGCGCGGCGATGTACACTCCGGCACCTACGGCTCGCGCGAGGGGCTCTGGCCGGACCTGATGGACGCCCAGCAACGGATCAGCACGACCGTCATGGACCTGCTCCAACAACAAGAACAAGCGGGTAGACGCAGCGCGGCTTAACCCGGTATAGTCCCGACACTGAAATTGGAAACCGGCGGGCCTCGGCACAACGGTCGCTATCAATCCCTAGGAGGGGAGCCTGCCATTGGCAGGTGCGGCTAGGCCCCACGTCGCGGACGCTAAGGACCATCCGCGAGCCTCTTGAAGCCCCCATGCGGGGCAGGAGGCTCAGATGGACGACCCCGTTGAATTCGCAAAGCTCGTGGCGAGGGAGCTGGCCGATGGCATTGCCAGTGGCCGCCTCGCTCCACCCCCTGAATATGTGAACACGGCCCATGCCGCCGCGCTCCTCGGGCTGACCCCCGGCGGGATGGAGACGATGCGCAAGGAGGGCCGTGGCCCTGCCTTCACCCGTGCATCGGGCAAGCTCGTGCGCTACCGCATTGCGGACCTGCGCGAGTGGATGGAGCAGCACCGTGTCGAGCCCGGCGAGGTGCAGTGATGGAGCACCACGAAAAGAAAACCCCCGGCGCAGAGCAGCACACCGGGGGCACAGGAGAAGACCGGACGGGTCATCGCGTCATCATCGGGGATAGTATAGCCCGGGATGCCACCGGAGCCGACCAGAAAGACTTGGGGCCTAAGGGCGACACCGATGGTGCCGTGGACTTCCTGCGCAAGTGGTGCCCGTCCGGGCCTTGGGTCCTGACCTCCATCGTGCCTGACAGGCGCACCACCACGGCGACGTTCAGCGGCACCGATGCCGGGGCGGCGTCGATGCGCGGTTGGATTGACCAGCGGCAGGGGCGCGAGAACATCTACTTCACTGTCAACGAGGTCTACGGTGAGGTGGAAAGCAAGCCCAACAAGGGCGCAATCGCCGCCGTCCACGCCCTCCATGTGGACGTGGACCCGAGGCCGGGTGAGCGGCGGTTTTCCGAGCTGCGGCGCGGCCTGCGGCTGCTGCGCGGGATGGAGCCAGTGCCGACCGTAATCACTTTCAGCGGCGGTGGGCTCCAAGCCTTCTGGGTGCTGGATGAGGACGTGCCCGTGGGCGGCTCTGCGGAGCTGGCCCGGCTGGCTTGGCGGGCCGGGAAGCAGGGTGCGCGCCCTCTGGACGCAGCCGAGCAGGCGGAGCTTGACGCGCACCTGGCCCGGCTCTGGGACACGGTGGAGGGGCGCAACTTGCACATTGAGGTCGCGCTACAGGCAGACAACTGCCGCAACGCAGACCGGATCATGCGGCTGCCCGGGACCGTGAACGTGCCCAACGAGAAGAAGCGCAAGAAGGGCCGCAAGCCCGCGCTCGCCCGGGTGGTGGATGCTGACTGGGGCCGGACCTACAGCCTTGCGGACTTCACCAGCGCCACGCGACCGGGAGGTGGTGCCGCAGCCCGGTCAGTGATTGCCGCCCCGGCGGTGGGCGTGGACCTCGCCTCGCTGCCGGTCTCTGACCTGTGCAAGCGCGTGATCGTCAACGGGCACGACCCGGACGATGTGGGCCGCTGGGATGGCGCGCTGGCCCCGGACGGGACGTGGCAGGGGGACCGCTCAAAGGCTGTCTGGTGGGTGGCCTGCGAGATGGCCCGAGCCGATTGCAGTGACGCGGACATGCTGGGCGTCCTGCTGGACCCTGACCTTGGTATCAGTGAGCACGTCCGCGCGCAGAAGGGCTCTGAGCGATACGCACGCAAGCAGGTCCGGGACGCCTGCGAGGAGGCGGACAACAGCTTCCACGAGGACAAGGACGGGCGGCCCTACCGTGACTCGCAGCACAACGTCCGGGTGGCACTCCGCCGCCTCGGGGTCAGCCTGCGCCACGACCTGCTTGCGGGGCGGGCGACGGTTGAGGGACTGGACGGGTTCGGGCCGAACCTTGACGATGATGCCAGCAACCGGCTCTGGCTGGCTATTGACGAGCGGTTCGGCTTCCGCCCGACGCTGGACTTCTTCAACCGGGTGCTGACCGACCATGCCCGGCAGAGGGCCTTCCACCCCATCGTGGACTACCTCGCCTCGCTGCGCTGGGATGGGGTGCCCCGGGTGGACCGCTGGCTGACGACCTACGGCGGCGCGGCGGACACGCCCTACACCCGGGCCGTGGGAGAGCTGGTGCTTGTCGCTGCCGTCCGTCGGGTGCGCCAGCCGGGGGTCAAGTTCGATGAGATGCTGGTGCTTGAGTCCGATCAGGGGAAGGACAAGAGCACGGCGCTCAAGGTGCTGGCGGGCGGCGATGAGTGGTTCACAGATGACCTGCCGCTGAACGCCGAGGGCAAGCGCGTGATCGAGGGGCTCGCTGGCAAGTGGATCGTTGAGGCGGGTGAGCTGAAGGGGATGAAGAAGGGCGGTGCGCAGCACCTCAAGGGCTTCCTCTCCCGGAGCCATGACAGGGGCAGGCTCTCCTATGACCGGCGCGAGCGCGAGGTGCCGCGCCAGTGCGTGATCGTGGGCACGACCAATGACAGCCGATACCTGCGCGACACGACCGGCAACCGCCGGTTCTGGCCCGTCGCTGTTGGTGCCTTCGATATTGATGCCCTGCGCCGCGACCGGGACCAGCTCTGGGCAGAGGCGGCGGCGCGCGAGGCGGAGGGGGTGTCGATCCGGCTGGACCCTGACCTGTGGGCGGACGCCGAGGCCGAGCAGGACGCCCGGCGGGTGGAGGAGCCCTTCTATGAGACGCTCCACTCAGCTCTCGGGGAGGAGATGGCGGGCAAGCTCCGGGCGGTGGATGCGTGGCGCATCGTCGGCAGGCTGGCAGGCCAGCGGACGCAGGACGACAACGAGCGCCTCGGGGACGCCGTGCGGCGGCTGGGCTTCGAGAGGCGCCAGCGCCGATTCGGGCTGCCGCACCCCGAGTGGTGCTATGTCCGGGGCGAGGGGAGCGTGCCCCGCCTCGTGCCCCGGTTCGGTCCCGATGGTGAGCTGGAGGGCGTGGCTCAGGTGGCGGATGGGGACCCTGATCCCGCCCCGTGGGATGGCTGAGGCGGTTACGGCCAGCGGGGGGCATTACGCCTAAGGCTCTGGAACGGTGGGGGAAATGCCCAACGTAACCGCCGTCGCTCCCCGTATCCCCCGGCTCCCTAGATCTGCCGGACGCGGAGGCGAGGCCCAAGGAGACGGTCCCTCGGTGCCTCTCCCTCTACTCTTACCTCTAGGGGGGTTACGGGGGTTACGGTAGGAAAAAGGGTTGGGGGAGTGTCGGTTAGCCGTAGTCGGCAGGGGGATACGCGAGGCGTTACGGAGGGCGTTACGGCTCTGGTGTGTCTGTCGCTGGGCAGGGGATGACACCGCAACACATGCTGTGCGGCGCGCTAAAAAGGGCCGGTAAGAGATTGCCACAGGTCGCTGGACCGGCAGCACCAAGCCCACCCCGGAAGGGTAGCGCGCAACAGCCAGCGCGAAGCCCACGCCCGCAACACCCCGAGACACAACAAGAAAACCACCCCCAAGCCGAACGCCTAGGGGGTAGACCTGCGCCCACCGTTCACGCTACGTTCTCGTACTTGGGCTCGCCCCAAGCCCGGAGAAATGGAGCACGACAATGGAACACAGCAAGACCCGCCGCGCCGCCCTATACGCCCGCGTCAGCACAGCCGACCAGCACACCGACAACCAGCTTATCCGCCTGCGTGAGGTCGCGGAGCGGGCGGGGTGGCGCGTCGTCTCTGAGCATGTCGAGGTTGTCAGCGGCGCAGCCCGCGACCGGCCCGAGTTTGAGCGCATGATGCGGGACGCCCGCCGCCGCCGGGTAGACCTTATCGCCGCCGTTGACGTGTCCCGCCTTGGGCGGACCATGAAGGGGCTCGTTGACCTGTTCGAGGAGCTGGGGGAGCTGGGCTGCGACCTCTACCTTGACCGCGAGGCGGTGGACACCACCACCGCATTCGGCAAGGCGATGCTGCGGCTGGCGTCGGTGTTCGCCGCGCTTGAGCGCGACATAATCAGCGAGCGCACCAAAGCCGGGATGGCCCGCGCCCGCGCGCAGGGCAAGCAGATTGGCCGCAAGCCCGCATCTGACGCCCTCGTGTCGTCCATCCGCAAGCTCCGCTCTGAGGGGATGGGCATGGACCGGATCGCAAGGCAGCTCCGGTGCGGCAAGGGCCTCGCCCAGAGGGTTTCGCAACAGTATGACAGGGAGGCCGCAGAGCCATGACTGATGATGACCTTCCCGCGCGCCTCGTTGCGCCGGGACCCGGCGGACAGGGCCGGACCTCTTGGGAAGTGACGCCCAAGGGCCTCACCATAATCGAGGAGTTGGCCGGGCGCGGCTGCCACCTGACCACCATTGCGCAGGTCCTCGGGATGCACGTCGCAACTCTGCGCGAGGTGCGAAAGCGCGACCCCGAGGTTGACGAGGCCCACCTGCCGGTCAGCCGCGCCAAGGTGGCCCGGGCCGCGCTCGGCAAGGCCGGGGACCCGCGATATGCCCACTGGGCCGACAACAAGTAATCGCGCTCTGAGGTGCACACAACCCAAGGTATAATTGGAGCGAAGGCGCACCAATGGCGGTGCCCAAGGCACGAGGAGCCCCGCATGGCAGAGCCAGCCCCCCAACTCCCCCAGACAGACACCCTCGCATTCGCAACCGCTGACGTGATCTCGCTTGCCGAGGTCGCGGCCCGCCGCGCCGAGAAGTTCGGCCAACTCATCGACACGCTGGACGCGGGCGTTGCCAAGCGCGCCGCCGATGCGGCTGAGAGCCTCGCCCGGGCGGGCTTCGACGCCAAGGACCAGCAGGCGGCGGCGGACAAAGCAGCCGCCACGGCCCGGCGCGAGGTGGTCGCTAATTCATCCGACGCCCGCTGGGAGCGGCTGCGCGAGCTACAGGCCGCGTCTGACAGTCTCGCCATGACCGCGATGCTCTGGGCATCGCCCGTCACGGTGTTATCGCGGGTGGGCCTCGGGATGCCCGAGCGCAGCGCCTACCTCGCCCAGCTTGAGGGCTCGGGCGTCGTGGAGCTGCGCAACATGGCGGCGCTCGCCACGGCCACCAAGAACAAGGTTCTGGGCGCGGCCCTCGTGACGATCATCGACCGGATGCCCGCACGGTCCCGCCCGTTCAGCTCCGCAGAGCTGGCAGAACGGCTCTGCGGCGAGGAGTGGCGGCAGGTTGACGCCGCCATCCGCGAGGTGCGCGAAGCCGCGCGCCGATCCATCATGCGAAACCGCGAGTATGAGGCGGGCAAGGCCCGCCCCCTTGACCGGGTGAAGCTCGCACTCAACAAGAAGGAAGCCTGATATGGCCCTGTTCCTCGTGACCCGCCCGCGCGGCGCTGAGCACCTCAAGAACCCCTCCGGCATCCATGCCGCCCTCGTGGACGCGGCGGACGGCGCGGCTGCGGTCATCGCGGCCAACGCGCTGGTGCAGCACCTCAACACTCCCTTCGCGGGCTTCGACACCACGCAGGTCGCGGCCACGGCGGCGGGCGGCTTCGCGCCGTGCGTGTTCCAGGGCGACTGCCTCGGGGCCACCTACACCGGCCCGGGACGTGGCGCATGACGCCCGAGCACCTCGCGGAGGCATACGGGCGGCTGTTCCCGTCGCGGCTGCGCAAGGCGCACCTCGCGCTGGTCGCCTATGCCGAGGGGGCGAGCCCGGACGGCTGGCCCACGCCCGAGATGGTCGTGCAGTTCGCGCGCCTCTACCGCGTCCCGCGCGCCCGGCTCGGGGGCCTCGTCGGCCTCCTGTGCCGCCGTCACCCGGGAACCCGGCGCGATGTTTGGGTGGATGCGATCCGTGAGCCCGAAAAGGCCCCGCCCCACCTGATCCGGCGGCATGACCGCGCCGTGCAGGTCGCACTGGGCTGGTGCCTGTTCAGCCGCGACCTCTGGATGCCCCGCCCGGTCCTGCACTGACCCCGCAGCCGGACGCCTCCGGGGTGGCTGACCGCCACCACCTGTGATCCCAAGGAAGGTGGGCCGCGCAGGGGACAACCTGCGCGGCCTTTCCGGGGTGGGTCAGATGATGGCCCGGATCGCAGCCAGCGGGTCACGTTTCATCGGCCTGCCAAGCCGCAGGTCCTCCGCGACCTCTGCCACGATGGGCGCAACCTTCAGGATCACCGCCGCCTGTGCCGGGTCATGGGCATTTGTTGCCCAGAAGGTCGGTGCGGTCCAAGGTCCGTTCCGGTCTTTGGCATCGCCCGTGCTGCGCTGGACGACTTCGCTGACCGCATCCCGCAACAAGGCGAAGTCGGGGTCAGGGCAGTCCTGATCCTCGGCCCCAGTACGGGCGAGCGCCCTAGCGGGGACCCAGATGGTGTTCGACCCGTCCTCCGGTCCATTCTCAGCCAGCTCGGCAAGCTCTTCACCCATGATGGCCGCCGCCTCGGGCAGGGGCCAACTGAATTCATCGCGCATCGTTTCAATGGCGAGCGCCGCGACTTCCAGCGCGGCTAGAGCAAGCGGGCGATGTAGGTCAGCAGGGTAGCTTTCCGGCACCGCTTTCATGTCAGCAATCAGCCGCGTGGCGGCGCGCTGCGCCGCAAGCAGGCGGTAGTCGCCCACGTTCAATACTTCCCCCATGGGGTGTTCCTTCCATGATTTGGGTGGGAGCGCCGCCCGGCACCGTGCCGGGCGGCTACGGGTGTCAGTCGTTAGGCACCAATACCCATCGGTTGCGGTGGTCACTGCATAGGATCAGCTTGCTTGAGTCACCCATCGCACCGGTGATGACCTTGGCTGCTTCCTCAACCGCATCGGTGATGTGACCTAAAGCGCCGCCGGACGCGGTTGGCAGCGCAAGCCAACCGACTTCGACACCCTCGTTGTCTCCATATATGTAGATGTGCACAACATCCGGGTTGAGAAGCGCGCGGGCCGTGTTCAGCGTATCTAACGCTTGATCAAGTTTGATGGTTGTCATTTCCAGTCTCCTGTTTCGGAGCGCTGGCAGTCGGCGCGGGCCTCGCGGGCGCACAGAAAAGCCGACACGCCAGCGCAACCGGGGTTGCACTTGCAGTGTCGGCTCACGGGTGGTCTTTACGTCCGTGATGAGGGCCTAGCCGAACCCGTCGCCGGGCTTCCGTTCCACAGGAATTTGATCGACCGCGCGCCTGAGTGGCCCACCTATGGTGATATTATTGAGTGCAAGCAGACTGTGTCAACGGCGATTTAACCCACTGATACTGTTAGGTGTAGGCGCATCAACTCCTTATGCGGGAGCTGATGTCATCTTTGGCCCAGCTATCTTAGATGCGTGCTTGCGGTTCTTTCGGCGGTCCCGCAATTGGACCCAACAATCCCGGACGGCCCGAACCTCAGCCGTTGACATGCCAAGACCTTCGCCAAGAAGGATCGGGTCTGAGTAGTCTAGGGCCGCCTCTACCCCACCTTTCCGCAAGATGCGGTCCAGTTTCTGTTCGTCAACCGCACACGCGGCTTCCAATGGGATTGGAAGCTCCAGCGCTTCTCTGGGCTCTAATTCCAGCAAACCGCCGCCATAGCTGCGGCCACACACTTCTGCCCAAGCAAAGGTTAGCGAATTGCAGAATGCCGCTGCAACAGTTTCTGCTGCGACTTCGCGGTGAAACCGAACGCGATGAATGGTATCTGTCGAGGTCGCCCGGGCCTTGTTCGCGACCAGCAGAGGAGCGTCGTGGATTTGTCGGAAAAGAAATGCGTCAGGCACATAGATCGACGGCACATCATACCACCGTTTGCGGATGCTGCACTTATATCCATTATGCACTCCCGCACGCTCGCCCTCTTGAATGTATTCTACCAGCTCGCCTGAAAGCTTCTCCTCGGGCACACCGTTCAAATCTATCAATATCGACGGGTGTTTCTCGCTGTGCGCCGCAAAATCTTTCTTGTTGAAGCAGATTGACCGGAGTGAGGACGTGCGCCCAACTAGCGGTTGGGAAAAGCCATTCAGGCGGACATTGCGGGCCTGTTCATCATCAATGACAAAGAAACTGTTGCGTCCAGTTACAATTCCAACTTCGACCTTTGCTAAGTCCCCAAGTTTTTGAACGCCCTCACTCCTGTATGCCCGTTCGAGGCTTGAGAAGGCGGTATCGGGGAGGAAAAGTGCCGTCCACTTTACGTCCTTGCGAGCATGTTTCTCGGGTGAGTGAGCAATCACCTCTGAAAGGGACGCGACCGAAAACAGGCTCTCCGCATCGGCAAACTCAACAGTATGGACCACGGAATGATCCCCAGCAGAAGCCCGCTTGCCCTCGGCCAATACCAAGACCACCTCTTGCTGGATACCTTCAAACACCAGCTTCTGAAATGTGACCAGCACTACATGGTCGAACATCTGCGTGATCCGTTCGCGCAGCTCTGCCGCATATTTCACTTGAAGCAGTTCTGCCGGGATGACCATTGCCAGCCGTCCGCCGGGTCGAAGCAATTCAATCGACAACTGCACGAATGCTGCCCAAGCATTTGCGAGCTTGGTTGGGCGATACCCGTGTTCTCGCAGATGGTCGAAAGCGGTCTCGCGGCTGTCTGCGTCAAAATGTTGGAAGCGAATGAATGGAGGGTTTCCAACAACTGCGTCAAAGTCCCTCGGCAGTTTCCGGTAGGCTGAAAAGAAGTCCTCATTTCGCCATGTGACGTCGATTTTTGTCAGGTCCGCAGACCGCGCTCGGGCTTTGGCTATCTCCACCCGGTCGATCTCGACTGCCGTTACACGGACGCCGCCCTTGTCGCCCGCCGCATCATTCAATGCGGCAAGGAAATTCCCGTCACCGGCACTTGGTTCAAGAACCTTCTCCTGACCGTCTCGTAGCGCCCATTTGCATACATAGCGCGCCAACAACACCGGCGTGTAGTAGCCTCCTCGGAGCTTCTGATTTGTCGGTGCGATCTTGTTGGAGATGAAGTTCATGGGCTCATTCTGGTCTGGAACATGTTGAGAACATCCTAACGCGCAGGCGGGGATAAGTCTATTATTCGTCGTGCGGCGGCAGGCCCTTGTAGCGTGCAACGTAGGCGTCATAGATGCGCTTGCTCACGTTCTCCAACCGGATAGGGGAGTCAGGGGCTGGGGCTGCCGGGTCCAGTTCGCCGGTGTGCGGGTCCCAGACCACGAATGCGATGGCCTCGGCTAGGTGAGCTTGGTCAAGGACATCGTTTCGCGAGCCCAGACGTTCCAGCGTCCTGATGAGGTCACGCTCTTGGTTCGCAGGGAGGGCATCGCGTGGTATCGCGACAACCAACACGACAACACAGTAGGGGAAACGGGTATGGCAGGTGGTTGCCTCGGTGCCGAGGTCATTCACCATGTTCTGCCAGTTCTTGCGGACGCTGTCCGTGTCGTTCAAAGTCTTGCTGTCATAGACAACCCGTGGGCCGTCAGGTCGGTATGCAGCATCGAAGTTTTGCGGGCGGATGCCTCCGATTATCCGGGTCTCCCCGACTTCCACACAATTCGCCTCTGGGGGCACGAGTGATGGACTGCTGATGTTCCGCAGGGTAATGCCGCCCAGCATCACAGCAAGGGCTTCTCCAAATGCCTGATCAAAGACCTTGCCGAAGTCCATGCTCTGTTTTCGGTCGAAGCGATTGGCCTTCTTGGCTTTGCCATTCGATCCTTCTTCGCCTAGCCAGAGTGTGCCCCATTCTTTCAGCGCGTCTTTCGACGGAGTTATGATGGGCATATGGTCGGCAAGTGCAGTCATAAGTTGAAAATCCCCGGAATCACGTCTTTTCGTATATTATGGATGAGAGGGGCAGGGATTGCACTATATATTGTGGCTGCTCAGCGCGTTGTTAGGCGTTCAGATGTCAGAGTGGCGGGCACTTCCAGCAACTCCCCGAGCCTTACGCGAGCCTTACTTTTCAGCCTTACGCGAGAAGTTGCGGGCGAAGAAAAGCCCTCTAAGTCAGTGACCTAGAGAGCTTTTCTTGGCTCCGGCGGTAGGGATCGAACCTACGACCAATTGATTAACAGTCAACTGCTCTACCGCTGAGCTACGCCGGAACACGAGGGACCGTATAGCAATGCCGATACGGGCCGTCCAGAGGGTTTTTTGACAAAGATTGGAAAAAATTCAGGGCTCTGGAGAAAGGTGAAATTCGGCATTTTCGGAGAGGTGAGGGCGTGGAGTAACCACGTTTTTTTCTGCTAAATCAACCAGGTGTGCAAAAACGTTGCGGGTGGCGGCGGGGATCAGGGCCGGGGGGGTGTCCGTGTAGATGCGCTTGGCCAGGTCAGATGCGCTTGCCGGGCCTGTGGCGAGCGCCTTGAGGATTTCGCTTTTCCGGCCCTTTCGGTGGGTGATGAGCCAGTCGAGCCGGGCGTTGGGGGTGTCTATCGGTGCGCCGTGGCCAGCGTGAAAGATGCGCCACTCCCGTTTTTGAAGCTTCTCACAAGAGGCCATGAAATCGCTGAGGTCGCCATCGGGGGGGGAGACCAGAGAACTGGCCCAGCCCATGACGTGGTCTCCGCAAAACAGGGCATCGCCCCAGGCCAGGGCGATGTGGTTGCCATAATGACCGGGGGTGTGGATGACCTCAAGGGACCATCCCGCGCCCGAGATTCGGTCGCCTTCGGCTACGATCTGATCCGGCACAAAGGTTTCGTCCACGCCTTCACCGCCTCCGGTCAGGCCCTGATCGGCAAGCTGTTGCATGACCGTCGACCGGCCGGCATAGGCATCTCCAAACGCATAGATCGGTGCGCCGGTCGCGTTGGCGAGCGGGCGGGCAAGCGGGGAGTGGTCGAGGTGGGAATGGGTGACGATGATATGGGTGATGGTCTGTCCCGGTCCAAGCGCGGCCAGCAGGGCCTCCATATGCACGGGAAGATCCGGGCCCGGGTCGATCACGGCGATGTCAGTGTCCCCAAGCAGATAGGTATTCGTGCCGCGATAGGTCATGGGCGAGGGGTTGGGCGCGAGCACCCGTCGCAGTCCGGGTTCCAGCGTTTCGGCGCGTCCCGGGGGCGGGTTGAAATCGTCTGGGGCCTGCATCGCTCTTCCTCTCGTCTGTTTCAACCGCTAGGAATAGGCATGTTTTTCTCCTGGCTCAAATCATATATGCCACGGTCGCTTTATGGGCGCGCGGCGTTGATCCTTGTTCTGCCCGTCGTGGTGTTACAGCTGGTCGTGTCGGTGGTGTTCATCCAACGCCATTTTGAGGGGGTCACACAGCAGATGACCCAATCCACGAGTCGCGAGATCGGCTTGATCCTTCAGGCGATCAATGACGGGCGCGAGCCGGTGACGGGAGGTGTGCTGGCCACCGGGCTGAGTGTGAAGCTTCAGCCCGTGGCACCGGGGACGGCGATTGGAAATCAGCGCCGCTGGTATGATTTTTCCGGGCGGATCGTGTTGCGGGAACTGCGCGAGGTAATACCCGGGCTTATTGCTTTGCAACTGCCTGACGATTCCGATGTGAAGGTGTTTGTGCAAACCACCCAAGGGCCGGTGGAAATGATGTTTGATCGCCGCCGGGTATCGGCCAGCAACCCGCACCAGCTTTTCGTACACATGGTTGGCTTTGGGGCGTTGATGACGATCATTGCCTTTATTTACCTGCGCAATCAACTGCGTCCGATCAAGCGATTGGCGCGGGCGGCAGAGGCATTTGGGCGCGGCCGCCATGTGAATTACCGCCCTTCGGGCGCGTTGGAAGTGCGCGCGGCGGGCAGTGCGTTCATCGACATGCGCAACCGTATAGAACGGCAGATCGAGCAGCGAACATTGATGTTGTCGGGGGTCAGCCACGATCTGCGCACGCCGCTCACGCGGTTGCGGCTGGGTCTGTCCCTTCTGGAGGATGATGAGCGCAAACCGCTTGAGCAGGACGTGGATGAGATGCAGCGGATGATGGACGAGTTTCTGTCTTTCGCCCGCGATGCCAGTGAGGGCGAGGCGGAGCCAACCGATCCGATCGAACTGGTGCAGAAAATCGTCGAGGATTGCCAGCGCGCCGATATCGCGGTGGTGCTGGGAGATATGGAAGGGCAGGGCGAAGTCGAGCTTCGCCGCGTTGCGTTCCGCCGGGCGATTGAGAACCTGATCAACAATGCCGTGCGCTATGGTACACATGCGGTTGTTTCGGTGGTGCTGACCGACCGGTCGCTGCGTATCCGCGTCGAAGACGACGGGCCGGGCATTCCGGCGGAACAGAGGGAAGAGGCGCTGCGCCCCTTTACCCGGCTAGACGCCGCCCGGAACCAGAACAGGGGCTCCGGTGTGGGGTTGGGCCTGTCCATTGCCACTGATGTGGCGCGCGCCCATGGTGGCGTGCTGCGGTTGGGGGACAGCGCCACGCTTGGTGGGCTGCGCGCGGATATCGTGATTGCGCGGTGACGGCCAGATGAAATCGCCATGCCCAACCAGACCCGATGTATTTTAATACATCAGCTTTGGACCGGAACCTCTTGGTTGATAGCGGAAATTGGTATTGAAGGCGGAGGCCAGACCGGTTGTGCGGTCTGGCTTCATCCTCTCCAACCGAAATGACTGGGCCTGAAATGATCGGGCGTGCCGCAAAGGGGCGGAGGGGTGTTGTCAACAAAATCGCCGCCCGGATGGAACCGGGCGGCTGTGGGGTCACATTGACCAGAAGGGATCAGAGCAGGGATTTGACCTTGTCGGCCACTGCTTCGGCCGTGATACCGAATTTGTCGTAAAGCACCTCTGCCGGGGCCGAGCCGCCGAAACCTTCCATGCCGACAAACCCCGCCTTGTTGGATTTGCCACGTTCGCCGGTCAACCATTTGTCCCAGCCCAATTGACCCGCCGCCTCCACCGCGACGCGCACGGGGCCACCGGGCAGGACACGACGGCGCACCGCTTCGTCTTGTTCTTCGAACAGTTCCCAGCAGGGCATGGACACGACACGGGTACCAATACCTTCGGCCTCAAGCAGATCCCGCGCGGCCATGGCGACAGAGACTTCCGAGCCAGTAGCCATGATGATCGCCTGACGTTTGCCGGTGGCGTCGGCCAGAACATAGGCACCCTGGGCCACCATGTTCTTGTTCTTGTGCTCGGTGCGCACGGTCGGCAGCCCCTGACGGGTCAGGGCCAGAACCGAGGGCGTGGTTTTCGCGGTCAGGGCGATTTCCCACGCTTCGGCGGTTTCCACCGTATCCGCAGGGCGGAATGTATAGGAGTTCGGTGTGGCCCGGCAGATCGCCAGATGTTCTACCGGCTGGTGGGTCGGGCCGTCTTCGCCCACACCGATGCTGTCATGGGTCATCACAAATACCGACGGAATCCCCATCAGCGCGGCCATGCGCATGGCCGGGCGGGCATAGTCGGTGAAACAGAAGAACGTACCGCCATAAGGGCGCATTCCGCCATGCAGTGCCATGCCGTTCATGGCTGCGGCCATACCATGTTCGCGGATACCCCAATAGACGTAACGCCCTTTGCGGTTATCCGTGTCGAACATGCCCAGATCACCGGTCTTGGTGTTGTTCGAGCCCGTCAGGTCGGCCGAGCCGCCCACGGTTTCGGACATGATTGGGTTGATCACCTCAAGCGCCATCTCGCTGGACTTGCGAGTGGCGACCTTGGGGGCTTCGTCCGACACCTGTTTCTTCAGCGCCTTAACCACGGCCGAGAGGCGTTTGGGGGCGTCAAGATCATAGGCCCGGGTAAATTCGGCCTGCTTACGTTCGGAAATCCCGGCAAACCGCTCTTCCCACGCCGCGCGATCCGCCGCGCCACGTGCGCCAATCTCTTCCCACTGGGATTTGATATCAGAGGGCACCACGAAGGGGCCGGTGGTCCAGCCATAGGCCTCTTTCGCTGCCGCCATCTGATCCACATCGGTCAGTGCGCCGTGGCCCTTGGACGTATCCTGGGCCGCGTGACCCAGGGCGATATGGGTTTTACAGGCAATCATCGAAGGCTTGCTGGTCGACTTGGCCTTGGTAATCGCCGCGTCAATCGCTTGTGGATCATGGCCGTCGATTTCGATCACATGCCAGCCCGAAGCCTTGAACCGCTGCACCTGATCCGTGCGGTCCGACAGGGACACTTTGCCATCAATGGTGATGTCGTTGTTGTCCCACAGCAGGATCAGCTTGGAAAGCGCGTGACGCCCGGCAATGCCGATGCTTTCCTGGCTGACGCCTTCCATCAGACAGCCATCCCCGGCGATGACATAGGTATAGTGATCCACGATCTTCCTGCCATAGCGCGCGCGCTGAATTTCTTCGGCCATGGCGAAACCCACGGCCATGGCAAGCCCCTGGCCGAGTGGCCCGGCGGTGGCTTCGATCCCGGCGGCGTGGCCAAATTCCGGGTGACCCGCCGTGCGAGCGCCCCATTGGCGGAAATTCTTGATCTCTTCGATCGGCATGTCCGCATAGCCGGTCAGGTGCAGCAGCGAATAAAGCAGCATCGAACCATGGCCCGCAGACAGGATGAACCGGTCACGATCCGCCCAACGCGGCGCGGAGGCATCGAATTTGAGGTGCTTTTCAAACAACACGGTGGCCACGTCGGCCATGCCCATGGGCATACCGGAGTGGCCGGAATTGGCGGCATGAACCGCGTCGAGGGTCAGGGCACGAATGGCGGCAGCACGCATCCAGTGTTCAGGGTGCGCCTTGCGCAGAGCAGCGATATCCACGGACTCGGATCCTTATCAAAGAGCAAAGTTGCGCGTTGCATAACACCAACGCGTACAGGATCAATGCGCAATTCGGGCCAGAGGGTGCAAAAGGGGGACAAATTATGCAAAGCTTGGCCAGAATCTGCCCAACCGGCCGCCAGATGTTGATTCGATCCGCGAAGCCCGCGCATCGGTTGCCATAAAAGCGAAGGGGACGGCAGCAACAAAAGAGGCCTGAGTTAAGGACATCAAGATGAGCGATATCGTAGAGCTTGAGCGGCGGATCACGGCGGCGCTGGACCGGATCGACAAAGGCGCAGAGGCATTGGTCACAGCCCCCGAACAGGAAGATGCCGGAGAGATCGAAACGCTGAAAGCGGCGCTGGAAGATGAAAAGCTGGTCACGGCGCAATTGGAAGAGCGCATCAAGGCGCTGCATGAAAAACAGGACCGCAAGCTGGCCGAAGCCGAGAAACAGGCGTCGGAAGCCCGGGCGTTGATGGAAAAGCTGGATGGTGAGTTGCAGCGGTTGCGCGCGGCAAACGATCAGCTGCGCGCGTCCAACCAGGCCCTGCGCGAAGCAAATGAGGCCGGGGTGGGCGAACCCCACCTGATCAACAAGGCGATGTTGGCCGAGTTGGAGGGCGTACGTGCCGCCCGCGCGGCCGATCAGGCCGAGGTCGGCGCGATCCTTGGGGCCATGGAGCCGCTTTTGAACGGCGCGGATAAAAGCGGGGAGGCGGTTTAATGCCAGAGGTAAATATTCAGATCGGAGGCCGGACCTTCGAGGTTGCCTGTCAGGAAGGCGAAGAACACTACCTGCAATCCGCGGCGCGGATGCTGGATGAAGAGGCCTCGACCCTGACCAGCCAGATCGGGCGGCTGCCCGAACCGCGCATGTTGCTGATGGCCGGGCTGATGCTGGCCGACAAAACGGCGGGTGTCGAAGACAGATTGCGCGCCGCGCAGGCCGAAATGGACGCGATGCAGCGCGAGCTTGAGCAATTGAGAAATGCGCCGCTCCCCGAGCCCCAGCGGATCGAGGTGCCGGTGGTGCCGGAGACGGTCACCGAAACCCTGGCCGAAATCGCTGCACGGACCGAGGCGTTGGCGGCGGCAGTGGAAGAAAAGGCCGCCGGGTAACGTCATTCTCCCGCCCCGTGATCGGGGCGGCGCGCCTTTCGCTGACAACTTTCAGATGGTTTGATCTGGAGAGAGGATTTTCCCTTCAGAAGCAAAGCTTTGCGGGGGCCGCGCCCCCGCTGTGAACTTGAAACCCGGGCCTCAGCCAGCAATCGAAGCGGCGTGGATTTCGTCGATTGTCGCGGCAATCCTGCTGTTGAACGCGTCATCCGATTGCTGTGCGCTCAGCCCTTCGGTCAGGGCGCGGCTGAAGCTGGCAATCATGCCGGTGTTCTTCGACAGACGGGTGTTGGCCTCTTTGCGGCTGTATCCACCGGACAGGGCGACAACGCGCATTACCCGGGGGTGATCCACCAGCTCTTTGTAGAGGTTGGGTTTTTCGGGGAGGGTCAGTTTCAGCATGACCTGTGCGTCCCCGGGCATCGCGTCCAGATGGGCCTTGAGTTCGCCCAACAGGATATCCTCGGCCTCGGCCTTGTCGGCGATGGAAATGGTCACTTCGGGTTCGATGATCGGAGTCAGCCCGTGGCCAAGGATCTGTTGACCCACTTCGAACTGCTGATCGACGACGGCCTTGATCCCTTCGGGTGTGGCGGCGTTGATGACCGAACGCATCTTGGTGCCGAAAATCCCGGCTTTGACCGCCCGCTCCAGCAGGGCATCAAGGTCGGGCATGGGTTTCATGACCTGCACCCCGCCTTCGTCATCGGCCAAACCCTTGTCGCATTTCAGAAAAGGCACAACGCCGCGCTTTTCCCACATGTATTGCGCCGTTGGTATGCCGTCGATTTCGCGGTCCATGGTCATTTCGAACAGGATCGCGCCAATCACCTTGTCGCCGTTAAAGGCCGGGGCTCTGGCAATGCGGCTGCGCATGGCGTGGATCAGGTCGAACATTTCGGCATCCGAGGAATAGGCATCGGCCTCAATCCCGTAAAGTCCAAGCGCCTTGGGGGTCGAGCCGCCCGATTGGTCCAGCGCGGCAACAAAGCCGGGGGCGGATTGCATCTGTTTGATCTGGTCTGGATTGGCCATGGAATACTCCGTCATGAAATCTGGCAAGACTGCCGTTCTCCCCCTTCTATTGGGGGGCGTTCGGGGATGCAAATGTGGTGGCGCTAACGGTGCCATTTGGGGCCGTGTCCGCTCACCTCAACCACCCCTCAGCCACCAAGCGCGGCGACACCGGGAAGCGTTTTGCCTTCCATCCATTCCAGGAAAGCCCCGCCCGCAGTCGAGATATAGGTAAAGCTTTCGGCCGCTCCGGCCTTGTTCAGCGCGGCGACCGTATCGCCCCCGCCCGCGACCGAGATCAGCTTGCCCTGCGTGGTCATTTCGGCGGCCTTGGCGGCGGCGGCGTTGGTGGCCGTGTCGAAAGGTTCGATTTCAAACGCGCCCAGCGGGCCGTTCCAGATCAGCGTTTCAGCAGTGTCAAAAATATCCACGATCCGCGCCACGGAGTCGGGGCCTGCGTCCAGGATCATCGCGTCTTCGGGACAGGCACCAGCAGCTACGGTTTCGCTGGCGGCATTGGCGGCGAATTCACGCGCAACCACCACGTCCACGGGCAGGGCGATCTGGCACCCTGTGGTCCCTGCCTTGGTCAGGATTTCACGTGCAGTGTCGGCCATGTCGTGTTCGCACAGGGATTTGCCCACATCCACGCCCTGCGCCGCCAGGAATGTGTTGGCCATGCCGCCGCCGATCACCAGATGATCGACCTTTTCCACAAGGTTGCCCAACAGGTCGAGCTTGGTCGACACCTTGGCCCCGCCCACCACGGCCACCACGGGGCGTTTGGGGGTGCCCAATGCGGTTTCCAATGCCTCAAGCTCGGCCTGCATCAGGCGACCGGCACAGGAAGGCAGGCGTTCGGCCACGCCAGTGGTCGAGGCATGGGCGCGGTGCGCCGCGGAAAAGGCATCGTTGACATAAACATCGCCCAGCCCGGCAAGGCGGGCGGCAAATTCGGGGTCGTTGGCCTCTTCGCCCGGGTGGAAACGGATGTTTTCGAGCAGGATGACATCGGCGTTCAACGCCTCGTCCGTCAGGTTTTCCGCCCCTTCCAATGTTTCAACCAGCGCAACTTTCAGTCCCAGCGCCTGTTCCAGCGCGGGCAGGGTCACGCGCAGCGACATGTCCAGCACCACCTTGCCCTTTGGCCGTCCGAAATGCGCCAACAGCATGGGGATCCCGCCCTTGGCGATCACGTCCCGGACCGTGGGCACGATGCGTTCGATCCGCGTGGCATCGGTCACCACCCCGTCTTTCACCGGCACGTTTATATCGACGCGGATCAACACGCGTTTGCCGTTCAGATCAAGGTCGTCGAGGGTGAGCCAGGCCATGTCTTTCGTCTCCAGTTCCCGCGCAAGGGCAGGCTTTAACACTTTCGCGCCTCTCTTGGCGGGGTTGGCACCCAAGGTCAACAGTGTGAACGCAAACATGAAGAGAGCGGCGCTGTGCCCACCCCGCATCCCGTCCTGTGTCCTGCGCGAAAGATCGCGTTTTAAACCGGTCAAACCGGCCTTTGACCGCGCAAATACACGACCCGGAACAACGTCGCGCTTCAAACCTGTGGCGAAACCGCCTACATGGGAGGTAAGACAAACGACAGGAGGGCCCGATGGCCGAAATCAAAGATCCCGAAAACACGATCCTCATAGAGCTGAAAGACGGCACCGTTACCATCGAACTGTTGCCTGACGTGGCACCCAAGCACGTGGAGCGGATGAAAGAGCTGGCCCGCGCCGGGGCCTATGACAATGTGGCCTTTCACCGGGTGATCGACGGGTTCATGGCCCAGACCGGCGATGTGCAGCACGCCAACATGGAAAAGGACTACAACCCGGGCCGCGCGGGCACCGGCGGATCGGACATGCCCGACCTTCCGGCCGAGTTCTCCAAGATCCCCCATGCGCGCGGATCTCTGGGTGCGGCCCGGTCGCAAAACCCGAATTCGGCCAACTCGCAGTTCTTCATCAACTTCAAGGACAATGATTTCCTGAACGGTCAATACACCGTTTACGGTCAGGTGATCGAAGGCATGGAATATGTGGATGCCATCGTAAAAGGCGAACCGCCCGCGAATCCCGACCGCATGATCAGCGTCAAGGTGGCCGCCGATGCGTAAGCTTGCCCTTGCCTTGGCCTGTGCGGCCACGTCGTTTGCGGCGCTTTGCACGGCCAGCCCGACTCTCGCCACCGAGATGACAATCGAAGTGGCAGGCAAGGCGGCCAATGGCACCGTGGTCATCGACCTGTTGGAAGATGTGGCGCCGGGCCACGTCGCGCGGTTGACCGAGCTGGCCAATTCCGGGGCCTATGACAACGTGGTGTTCCACCGGGTGATCGACGGGTTCATGGCCCAGACCGGGGATGTCCAGTTCGGCGTTCTGAATGGCGGGCTGGACATGCGCCGTGTTGGTACCGGCGGGTCGGACAAACCCAACCTCAAGGCCGAATTTTCCAGCGTGCCATTTGACCGTGGCGTCGTCGGCATGGCCCGCTCACAGAACCCGAATTCGGCCAACTCGCAGTTCTTTATCATGTTCGAAGATGGGCATTTCCTGAACAACCAGTACACGGTTGTGGGCAAGGTGATCTCGGGCATGGACGTGGTGGACGCGATCAAGCGGGGCCATTCCCGGTCCGGCGCGGTGACGGGCAAGCCCGACTATATGAAAAAAGTCACGGTGTCCCGGTGACGCAAGGCTTTGCCTGCAACTGATGCTTATAGTCAAAAGGCACAATCAGAATTGTGTCGTCTGGCTGTAAATGAACAGGGCCGGTTGGAAACAGCCGGCCCTTGTCTTTTGTGTTTTTTGTCACTTGAAACCGTTGAACAGCCTTGGAGGAGGCCGGGGGCCGGGGCGTCAGGCGCGCCTGACCGGGGCAGCGAGCGGGGCAGTCTGTGCGCGCGTTTTGCTTCACATCTGCGTGTGGGGCATTGCCTTCATGGCGATCAGGCGCATCCTGCCAGGGGGCGTGACGTGGGCAACGTCCGCGTGCGCGACGAGGCGGGGCGCGACCTGCCCCATGACGTCATGTTCGCCTTTGCCTTCCACGCCTTCTGGCCCAAGGGAACATGGATGTTGGGGCCGTGACCCCACTATTGGGCGCGTCACGATTCTTGGCCTAAAAATCGTGTGCCGCTTGCCGGGAGCGCGGGAGAGACTTTGGGGACGTGCCAGCGGAGGGAAGTGTTAGGGGGACGCGTATCGCATTTTCCCCATCGAACCTTCTGTGAAAACCTTCTAACCTGTTCTCATGACACAGGATCAGATCATTCTTTTCGCCTTGTTCGGCGGTGTATTCGCGATGCTTCTCTGGGGGCGGTTTCGCTATGACCTTGTTGCGTTCAGCGCGCTCATGCTGGGGGTGGTGCTGGGTGTGGTGGACAGCAAACATGCCTTTGACGGCTTTGGCCACCCGGCCACGCTTGTGGTGGCGCTGGTGCTTGTGGTGTCTGCCGGGCTGGTGCGTTCGGGGGCTGTGTTCCTGATCACCCGCACCCTTGTGGACAGCACGCGCCAGTTGGGGGCGCATATCGGGTTGATGGGGCTTGTTGGCGGGGTGCTGAGCGCCTTCATGAACAATGTCGCTGCGCTGGCGCTTCTGATGCCGGTGGATATTCAGACCGCGCGCAAGGCGGGGCGGGCTCCCGGCCTGTCGCTGATGCCGCTGTCCTTCGCGACCATCCTTGGTGGCATGGCCACCCTGATCGGGACGCCGCCCAATATCATCATCGCCTCGATTCGTCAGGATGCGGTGGGCGAACCGTTTTCCATGTTCGACTTTGCCCCGGTCGGCGGGTTAACGGCCATCGCCGGTCTGGCCTTTGTTGCGCTGGTTGGCTGGCGCTTGATTCCCCAGCGTGAAGACCCGTTGTCGGCGGTCGAAGACATGGGGGCCTATATCGCCGAACTCACCCTTCCTGAAGAGTCCAAACAGATCGGCAAGCGGTTGTTCGAGCTGGACGAGGCGGCGGAAAAGGCCGACGTCGCCATTCTGGGTCTGATCCGCGACGGCAGACGGCGCTACGGGCGGGCGCGCAACACGGTGCTTATGTCGGGGGACGCACTTGTCCTGGAAGCCACGCCCGAGGCGCTGGACGAGTTTCGCACCACCCTCAACCTCGCCTTTTCCGATGAACAACGCGAAGAGCTGTTGCGGGCAGAAGGGGAGGGGTTGGATATCCTTGAGGTTGTCGTCCCGACCGAGGCGCGGATCACTGGCAAGACGGCGCTTGCCATCGGGTTGCACTGGCGAAAACGCGCCGTGTTGATGGGGATTTCGCGCCGGGGCCGGCGGATCTCCGAACGTCTGCGCAAAACCGAAATCGAGGCCGGGGATATCCTTTTGGTGTTGGTGCCGAAAGGCACCGGCGCGGATGTGACCGATTGGTTGGGCTGTCATGCGCTGGCCGATCGCGGCCTTGCGGTGACCGAGAACTCGAAAACCTGGGTCGCTATCGGTCTTTTTGCTGCGGCCGTGGCGGCGGCCAGTTTTGGACTGATCTACCTGCCCATCGCGCTGGGCCTGGTTGTTGTGGCCTATGTGCTGGCTAAAATCCTGCCCCTGTCCGAACTCTACGATCACATTGAATGGCCGGTTGTGGTCCTGCTGGGGTCGATGATCCCACTGGGCGCGGCGCTTGAGCAATCGGGTGGCACCGAGTTGATCGCGGGGGCGTTGATCGGGCTGACCGACGGGCTGGCCCCCTGGGCGATCCTGACCGTGTTGATGATCGTGACCATGACGCTTTCGGATGTGCTCAACAACACCGCAACCACGATTGTTGCGGCCCCGGTGGCTATTCAGATGGCCAACAGTTTGGGGGTCTCGCCCGATCCGTTCCTCATGGCCGTGGCGATTGCGGCCTCCTCGGCGTTCCTGACCCCCATCGGGCATAAGAACAACACGCTGATCCTTGGCCCCGGCGGATACCGCTTCGGGGATTATTGGCGGATCGGTTTGCCGCTGGAGGTGTTGGTGGTGGCCGTGTCGATCCCGTTGATCCTGATATTCTGGCCCATGTAGGGGGCACCGCTCCTGGCAGAGCGGTGTCGCCTGCGGCGGGCGGGGGCGGATCCCCGTATGGGCACGTTGCGCCCATACGGGGATCCGCCTTGCCCAACTGACAGGGACTCACAGGGTTCGGGCGTTTTGCACCGCTTCAGGATCTGCTGATGCCGTCCGACATTGGCCCGATCCGCGCACCACCGGCAGAGAGCGCCCGGGCCAGACCCCTGGCAAGTTCGGCCTCTGAGAGGTCATCGACCAGCCCGCCGCCCTGTGCCGCCCTGTGCCCGGTCATCCGGCGCGGGCCTTGAGTGGCAAAGCGGAACACCCGCGACGCGCCGTCGAATGTGCTCATGTCGCGCTCCTTTGCCCGGCTCTTTGTCCGTTCCTTTGCCAACACCTTTGTCCGGCCCCCTGTCGCGCAGCTTGTCGCGTACCCGCCCGGCATGTCAAACCCGCATCGGTGGGTTGAGATTTCGCGCCCCGGCCCCTATAGAACCCCAAACCCGAATTTCCCTGAGGAGATCCCCATGGCAGGCCATTCAAAATGGGCAAACATCCAGCACCGCAAAGGGCGTCAGGACAAACTGCGTTCCAAGCTGTTTTCGAAACTCAGCAAAGAGATCACCGTTGCGGCCAAGATGGGGGACCCGGACCCCGACAAGAACCCGCGCCTGCGCCTTGCTGTGAAAGAGGCGAAATCCCAATCGGTGCCCAAGGACGTGATCGAACGCGCGATCAAGAAGTCCACCGCCGGGGAAGGGGATGATTACGAAGAAATCCGCTATGAAGGCTATGGCCCCAACGGCGTGGCGGTGATCGTCGAGGCGATGACCGACAACCGCAACCGCACCGCGTCCACCGTGCGTTCGACCTTCTCCAAGAATGGCGGCAACCTTGGCGAAACCGGTTCGGTTGGGTTCATGTTCGACCGCAAGGGCGAAGTGACCTACCCGGCCTCCGTGGGGGATGCCGACACCGTGTTCGAGGCCGCGATCGAGGCCGGGGCAGAAGATGTGGAAAGCTCGGAAGACGGGCATGTCATCTGGTGCGAAGACAGTGAACTGAATGACGTGTCCAACGCGTTGGAGGCGGCGTTGGGCGAAAGCGACAGCACCAAGCTGGTCTGGAAACCCACCACCACGACCGAATTGGACCTTGAGGGTATGCAGAAGCTGATGAAGCTGATTGACGCGCTGGAAGATGACGATGATGTTCAGCGGGTCACGGCCAATTTCGAAGCCTCGGACGAGGTGATGGAACAGCTTTAAGTATTACATGAACTTTACCGCAAAAGCCCCCGATTTTCGGGGGCTTTTTTGGTTTGGCGTTCCGATTGCGGTTTGCACGGACAGGCTCACAGTTGCGTCAGAGCCCGCCGTGCTTCCCGTCGCAGCGCGCGGGTGATGGGGCGCAAGGCCTGGGCCAACATGCGGCTGGATTGCCAGAAAAGCGGGGTGTGATAGGTGCTGTCGGGCAACAGCGGCACCAGACGCCCCGCCTCGATATCACCGGCGACCAAAGGTGCGGGGTTCATGCCCCAGCCCAACCCCAGCTGCGCCGCTGTCACGAACCCCCGGGTCGAGGGCAGTTGGTGGCTTGGCGCATCCACCGCACGGCCCAGATGGGCGCGCATCCAACTGGCCTGAAGCGTGTCCTTGGCATCAAACCGCAGCATGGGGGCCCGCGCGATCGTGTCCACCGTCACCCCTGTTGCAAACCATCGCGCGATGAAGTCCGGGCTGGCCGTCGCCTCATAGGACAAGGCGCCCAGAGCGAGGCTGTCACAGCCCTGAACCGGGGCGGCGTGGGAGGTGACCGCCGCCACCACCTCGCCCCGGCGCAGCCAGCCAACGGAATGATCCTGATCATCCACGACAAGTTCGAACACCACCCCCTCGATTTGCGCAAGGGCGGGCAGGAACCAACTGTCCAGACTGTCGGCATTCACCGCGATGCGCAGCCGCGCAAACCCCGCGTCGCCCCCCGGATCTCCCCCAAGATCGGCCTGCACCTGTTGCTCCAGCAGCCGCACGTTTTCCGCATGGGCCGCCAGCCGCCGCCCGGCACGGGTGCCGCGACAGGGGGTTTCGCGCAGCACAAGGATGCTGCCCGTCTGTTCCTCCAGTGCTTTCAACCGTTGGGACACCGCCGATTGGGTAAGCCCCAGCACCCGCGCCGCGCTTTCAAAGCTGCCATGGTGCAAAATGGCGGCAAGGGTGTTGAGCTGTCGCGGGTCGAAGTGCATAAGAAATCCTTATGTAGATAGAGATAGTTTAATTTGTGTAGCTGCCTTGCCCGGGGTAGTCCATGGCCCAGACCTGAACAAGGCCCACGCACATGACATCTTCATTCCCTGCCGGGTTCGCCCTTGGCTTTTCCCTCATCCTCGCCATTGGCGCGCAAAACGCCTTTGTGTTGCGTCAGGGCATTCGGCGAGAACATGTGTTGGCGACGGTGCTGTTCTGTGCCCTTTCCGATGCGCTTCTGATTGCCGCCGGCGTGGCGGGATTCGGGGCCTTGGCCCGGGCGCTGCCGTGGTTGGAACCGGTGATGCGCTATGGCGGGGCGGCGTTTCTGCTGTGGTATGGGCTGCGCAACTTCTGGGCGGCGTGGAAGGGGGGCGCGGCCATGGATGTGGGCGGCGAGCCCCGCCATTCCCTGCGCGGCGTGCTGTCCACCGTGCTGTTGCTGACCTGGCTCAACCCGCATGTCTATCTGGATACGGTGATGTTGATCGGGTCGATCTCGGCGCAGTATGACGACCGGCTGGGCTTTGCCCTTGGGGCGATGACGGCCAGTTTCGTGTTCTTCTTTTCGCTGGGCTTTGGCGCGCGCTTGCTGACGCCGCTATTTGCCCGGCCCGTGTCGTGGCGCGTGCTGGATGTGGTTGTGGGGCTGACCATGTGGGCCATCGTGGTCAGGTTGCTGATCGGGTAAATGAAAACCCCGGCGCGAGGGGGTCGCGCCGGGGCCAGTGTTTTCAGAGGTCTGGATAAGACCTTAGTGGCTGTACTTCTTGATCTCACCGCTGCGCAGACGCTCGGAATACGAGGCCAGCTCTTTACGCACCAGCTTCATCAGGAAGTAGAGCGCGAAGATATTGACCACGGCCATGGCAAAGATCGCCGCATCCGAGAAGTCGATGACCGGGCCAAGGCTTGCCGACGCGCCAATCACGATAAAGACACAGAACAGAATCTTGAAGGACAGCTCCGCCCCCTTGCCTTCGCCAAACAGATAGGTCCAGGCCTTGAGCCCATAGTAGGACCACGAAATCATGGTCGAGAAGGCAAACAGAATCACGGCGATGGCCAGGATATAGGGGAACCAGCCGATGCTTGCCCCAAAGGCCGCCGAGGTCAGCGCCACACCGCTATTGCCGTCAACGGTCGCAATCGCGCTGCCCGCTTCGTTCAGTATGTAATTGCCGGTGGCCGGGTCAATGATCAACTGCTGCGAAATGGTGATGACCAACGCGGTCATGGTACAGATCACAACGGTGTCAATCAGCGGCTCCAGCAGCGAAACGAACCCTTCGGTGATCGGCTCTTTGGTGCGCACCGCCGAGTGGGCGATGGCGGCCGAGCCAACCCCGGCTTCGTTCGAAAACGCCGCCCGTTTAAAGCCCTGGATCAGCGCGCCAACCATGCCGCCCGCAACGCCCAGACCGGTAAAGGCCCCGGCAAAGATCTGACCAAAGGCCCAGCCGATCATGTTGTAATTGGCAATCAGGATGACCAGTGCCGCCCCGACGTAAAGGATTCCCATAAAGGGCACCACTTTTTCGGTCACCTGCGCGATGGATTTGATGCCGCCCACGATCACCGCAAACACAATGGCCGCAAACACGATGCCCGTGATCCAGCCGGGATAGTCGCCGACGATGCTGGAAATCTGGGCATGGGCCTGGTTGGCCTGGAACATGTTGCCACCGCCAAAAGCGCCAAGGATACAGAAGATCGAAAACAGCACGGCCAGTAACCTGCCGCCGGGCAGGCCCAGTTCCCTGAACCCTTTCGAGATGTAATACATCGGGCCACCGGACACGGTGCCGTCTTCGTATTCATTGCGGTATTTCACACCCAGCGTACATTCGGTGAACTTCGACGCCATGCCCAGAAGACCGGCAAGGATCATCCAGAAGGTCGCGCCCGGCCCACCAATGCCCACGGCCACGGCGACACCGGCGATGTTGCCAAGCCCGACAGTGCCAGAGAGCGCGGTCGCCAGCGCCTGGAAGTGGCTGACTTCGCCCGCGTCATTGGGGTTGGAATAGTCGCCTTTCACCAACTGTATCGCATGTTTGAAGAAGCGGAACTGCACGAACCCGAAATAGAGCGTGAACACAGAGGCGGCAATGACCAGCCACATCACGATCCACGGGAAACTGGTGCCGGGGAAGGGGGCAAAGATCAGGCTGACAAACGGGCCGGTGGCTGTTGCAAAGGCCTGGTTTACCTTTTCGTCGATCCCCATCGCCTCTTGGGCGATAACGGGGTTTGCGGTCACGGCAATGGTTGCCGCACTGGCCAGGGTTTTCAAATGTTTCATTGTGCTTTCCCTTATCCCACAACCGTCACGGGGACGTCTGCGCTCATCACCAGGTTCTGGGTCGAGCTGCCAAAGATCCGCTTGGTAAGCCCGCCTGCGGACACGCGGCCCACAACGATCTGGGTGCCGCCGTTTTCCAAGGTCAGCTGGTTAAGCGTCTCTGCCACGTCGCCATGGCGCACGATGCCACGGGCGTTGAACCCTGCACTGGTCAAACCTTCGACCGCCGGGTTGACGATCCGGTTGGTGGCCAGTTCGATCTCTTGCTCGCGGCGTTTGTGGCGCAGCGCGTTTTCTTCTGCGGTCTGGAAGGTGAAGGGCGACCATTCGATGACATAAACCACCAGAATTTCGCTCGCATCCAAATGCGAGGCCAAATCCTTGGCAAAGGCCAGCGCCCGGTCGCCTGTGTCGGTCCCGTCCAGTCCGACGACAATTTTAACTGTCATGTTTTCCTCCGAGTTCGGTATCGTTTCTTGTTGGCGAAAGAGGTGCATTCCCCATTGCTTCGGACAGCCCCTGCGACAAAATCGAATCTTGTGCTGTCTCATGAAAGAGTATTAGCGATTTTTTCCGGGTATTGGGTCTTTTATTCGGGGTGTTGAGGTTAATATTCCCTGGAAGCGCGTCAAAGACAGGGAATATCTCTGTTGTCTGGGGATTTGGATGGAATTGACCGTCATATCCTTGAGGTGCTTTCGACCGCTGGCTGCCTGTCTGGCCGCCTGTCGCTGGCCGCCACGGCAGGGAACAACGCGCGGGTTGAATCCGGGCGGTCGCCAGATGCAGGAGGGGCGGCATTGGTTCGGGAAATGGTCCCGGAACGGGGTCCCTGAAATGGCGCTTGCACCGGTACGCGAATGGGGTCTTCATGTCCCCTATGGAAATCGAACCGCAAAACCGGCCTCTTGTGGGCGTCTTCTGGATGTTTGTCACCGGCCTTCTGTTCGTTGGCGTGACGGCGGTGGTCAAGGCCATGGGCACACGTATCCCGGCAGCAGAAAGCGCGTTTTTGCGCTATGTTATCGGGCTGGTGTTCCTGATCCCCATGTTGCGCCCGTTGCTCCGGGCACGGTTGACGGGGCGGCAGCTTGCGCTTTTCGGTGCGCGGGGGCTGATGCATACGGGCGGCGTGACGCTGTGGTTCTTTGCCATGGCGCGCATCCCGATCGCGGATGTAACGGCGATGAATTACCTGTCGCCAGTCTATGTCACTCTCGGGGCGGCGCTGTTTTTGGGCGAACCTCTGGCGATGCGGCGGGTTTTGGCGGTGGTGGCGGCGTTGCTTGGGGCGCTGATCATCCTGCGCCCGGGGTTTCGCGAAGTGGGGCCGGGGCATCTTGCCATGGTGTTCACGGCGATGTTTTTCGGGGCGTCCTATTTGTTGGCCAAGCTGATGGCGGATGAAACCAACGCGGTGGTGGTGGTGGCGATGTTGTCGATTACCGTGACCATCGGGCTGGCACCGCTGGCGGCCGCAGTCTGGGTGACACCCACATTCGGTGAACTGGCGATGCTGGCGCTTGTGGCGGCGCTGGCTACGGCGGGGCATTATACGATGTCACTGGGCCTGGCGGCCGCGCCGGTGACGGCAACACAGCCGGTCAGTTTCCTGCAACTGGTCTGGGCCACGATGCTGGGCGTGTTCGTGTTTGGCGAAGCCGTCGATGTCTGGGTTCTGGTCGGGGGTGCGGTGATTTTTGGCTCCGTAGGGTTCATCACCTGGCGCGAAGCGGTGTTGAAGCGTCGGATGCGCACCCCGGTGGTGACCGCGACCAAGGTTTAAAACGTTTCCGCATTACGTTGACACGGCGTGATGTGGAATTGCTTTAGGGACACCCAAACAGAGCTCCACGCTCCAGCCCTCACGCCGCAACCTCGACCGCAACCCCGAAAGGGCAGGGGGCTCCGCCCGCCGCAGGCGGCATCGCTCTGAAAGAGGGATGCGTGACAACAGGGACGTCAGCCCGGTTTTCGCAGACGATCCCGGGACCGGGAAGAGTATCCATGCAATATCACGGGCTCTGATGGGGCCGAAGGGGGCGCTCGGGGCAAGCGCCTCTTCAACACGCGCCAACAGAGAGGTGTTTTTCGCTTATGCCCGCGGGTCGAGCAGCTTGGCCAACACCCGGTCGCGGCTGACCTGACCCAGAAGCTCTCCGTTTTCAATTACCCCCACCGGAGCGTCGGTTTTACCGATCATCTCCATCACCTCGCGAATGTCGTGATCCGGGGGCACCGTCACCCCGGGCGTACCCGTGGCGGGTTCCATCACGTCGCGCGCACAAAGAACTCCCAGCGGGTTCATATGGGCAACGAAATCGGCGACATAGGCATTCACCGGGTTGGAATAGATGTCCTGGGGTGTGCCGCATTGCACGATCCGCCCGCCTTCCATGATGGCGATGCGGTTGCCGATCTTGAATGCTTCGTCCAGATCGTGGCTGACAAAGATGATCGTGCGTCTGAGCCGTTGCTGAAGGTCCAGCAATTCGTCCTGAAGCTTGGTGCGGATCAGAGGGTCCAGCGCCGAAAAGGGTTCGTCCATTAACAGGATCGGTGCCTCGGTTACAAAGGCGCGGGCCAGGCCGACACGCTGTTGCATCCCCCCCGACAACTCGCCCACCTTGCGATCCGCCCAATCGGCCAGCCCGACAAGCGCAAGCTGTTCATCCACCCGTTCGGCACGGTCCGACACCGAAACACCGGCCAGCTCCAGCCCCAGCCCCACATTGTCGCGTACCGTGCGCCAGGGCAGCAGGCCAAACTGCTGGAACACCATCGCCACCTGGCTTTGCCGGATATGGCGCAGGGTTTTCTCATCGGCATGGGTGACGTCCACCATCTGTGTGCCGTCACTCACATGCACCGCGCCCCGCACCACCGGGTTCAACCCGTTCACGGCGCGCAACAGCGTGGATTTCCCCGACCCGGACAGCCCCATGAGCACAAGGATCTCGCCCTCGGCCACATCCAGCGAACAGTCATGCACCCCAAGCACCTGACCGCACTGGGCCTTGACCCCGGTCCGGTCCATACCCTCGTCCATCAGCGGCAGGGCAGACTGGGGCGCGTCGCCAAATACGATGGACACCGCGTCGAATTTCACGGCCGTTTCCCTGGATGTGCTCATTGGTCTGTCTCCACGCGCAGCATACGGTCAAGGGCGATGGCCACTGCCACGATGACGATGCCGCTTTCAAATCCCAATGGGGCGTTCACGGTGTTCAGCGCGCGCACCACCGGCACGCCAAGCCCGTCGGCCCCCACCATACCGGCAATCACCACCATCGACAGCGACAGCATGATCGTCTGGTTCAACCCGGTCATGATCTGGGGAAAGGCATAGGGAAGCTCGACCTTCCACAGGGTTTGGCGCGAGGTGGCCCCAAAGGCCCGCGCGGCTTCGGTCAGCGCATCGGGCACCTGGCTGACCCCCAGCTGGGTCAGCCGGATCGGCGCGGGCAGCACGAAGATGAACGTCGCCACCAGCCCGGGCACCATGCCAATACCGAACAGCACGATCATCGGGATCAGGTAGACGAACGTGGGGATGGTCTGCATCATGTCCAGAACAGGCAGGATCGCCTGAAAAAACTTGGGTCTGTGCGCGGCATAGATGCCGATGGGCACGCCCACCCCCATACAGAACAGCCCGGCAAACAGGATCAGGGTCAGGCTTTCGGTGGTCTCCTCCCAATAGCCCTGATTGATCACGTAAAGAAAGCAGAGCACGACAAGAACGACCCGCTTCCAATCTTTCTGGATGACCCAGGTGAGCCCGGCAAACAGGGCCACCATAACCAGCGCGGGCGGAAATTGCAGAAGGGCAAGCACCCCGTCAATGATCCCGCTCAACACCGTTTCAAGAATGTCGAAAAAGTCGCCGAACGTATCGATAAGCCAATCAAACGCATCGGAAATCTTTTTGCCGATCAGCAGTTTGCCGTCGCTGTTGAGCCAACTCATGTGGGATATCCTGTGATTGTGGAACCGGGCAGTGGGCGGTATCCTTTTGGGGCGTTCGGCCCCCGGTGCCGGCTTTGGGTGTGAACAGGCGGGCAAAAGGGGGTGTCACACCGGGAAACCTCCGGGTGTGACACGTATTTGGCCCGGGAATTCAGGCCCGGGCTCAGTGCCTTACATATCCAGCCTGGCCTTGACCGCCGCAACCGCGTCGCCGCCGTCCCTGGTGGTCACGCCGTCCAGCCATGCCATGAAGGCGTCCGGGTTGGCCTTGAGCCACGCCGCGGCGGCCTTGTTCGGCTCTTCGCCGTCATCCAGAATCGCGCCCATGATCTCGTTTTCCATGGCGAGGGTGAACTTCAGGTTGCCCAGCAGCGCGCCGACGTTCTTGCATTCTGCCGCATATCCGGCGCGGGTATTGGTATACACCGTGGCCCCACCCAGATTGGGACCAAAGAAATCGTCACCACCGGTCAGATAGCCCATGTCGAAATTGGCGTTCATCGGGTGGGGTTCCCATCCCAAAAACACGATCGGCTTACCTTTTTTCGAGTTGCGCTTGACCTGCGCCAACATGCCTTGCTCGCTGGACTCTGCCACTTCGAACCCTTTGAGACCAAAGGCATTGTCGTCAATCATCGACTGGATCAACCGGTTGCCGTCATTGCCCGGCTCGATGCCGAAAATCTTGCCTTCCAGCGCGTCTTTGTGTTTCGCGATATCCGCGAAATCCCTGATGCCAAGGTCCATCGCCGCCTTGTTCACCGCCAGCGTGTATTTCGCACCTTCCAGATTTTCGCGCACGGTGTCCACGGTACCGGCTTCGCGATAGGGGGCAATGTCGCCTTCCATGGTGGGCATCCAGTTGCCAAGGAAGATGTCGATATCCCCTTCGGCCATGGCGGTATAGGTCACCGGCACGGACAGAACCTTGACGTCGGTTTCATAGCCAAGCGCCTGCAACACAACCGAGGTGGCCGCAGTGGTGGCGGTGATATCGGTCCAGCCCACATCCGAAAAGGTGACTTTGCCGCAATCGGCGGCCGCGGCGGTGCCCATGGCGGCCAGAGCCAGTGCGGAAATGGTGGATTTAAAGGTCATGACAATACTCCCTGTAAGGTATTTCTGGTCTGTCGTTGTTAAGCCATGTCTGCGGCCCAACCGCAACCTTATTAGGGTCGGGGCAGAATGGCTGATGTTATTAACGGTTATTAACGCATGAAGATGTCTTTTATTGATTGACTGGTCAATTAAAAACCGTCACCCTTGACCGGACGTGTGAACAATGAGGGGGGGAACCCCATGCCAAAACTCGGGATGGAGCCGATCCGGCGCGAGGCGCTGGTCAAGGCGACAATCGCTGAAATCGGGCGGGCCGGGTCGCTGGATGTGACGGTCAGCCAGATTGCCAGGCGGGCGGGCATGTCCTCGGCGTTGGCGCATCACTATTTCGGGGGCAAGGACCAGATTTTTCTGGCCGCCATGCGTCATACCCTGTCGCTTTACGGGGCCGGGGTGCGCGGCGCGCTGGTCATGGCCGACACTCCCGCCGACCGGGTGCGCGCCATCGTGCGGGTGAGCTTTTCGGCCAGCCATTTCAAACCCGAGGTGATCGCCGCATGGCTCAACTTCTATGTGCTGGCGCAAAGTTCGACCGAAGCCAAGCGGCTGCTGCATATCTATCAGCGGCGCATCAAATCCAACCTGGCCCATGGGCTGCGCCCGCTTGTCGGCCCACGCGCGCCTCATGTTGCGGAACGTATGGCCGCGCTGATTGATGGCGTTTACCTGCGCCAGGGGCTGGCCCATGACGCGCCCAACGCGGAAGAGGCGGTACGCGTGGTGCTGGATTATCTGGACCTTGAACAGGAAAGGCGCGTGCAATGAGCAGCCCCAATATCCTGATCTTCATGGTGGATCAGCTGAATGGAACCCTGTTCCCCGACGGTCCCGCCGATTGGCTGCATACGCCGAACCTGCGCAGGCTGGCCGAACGTTCGACCCGGTTTCAAAATGCCTATACTGCCTCTCCGCTGTGTGCGCCGGGACGGGCGGCCTTCATGTCGGGCCAGTTGCCGTCGCAGAATGGCGTTTATGACAATGCCGCCGAATTCGCGTCGTCGATCCCCACCTATGCCCACCATCTGCGCCGGGCCGGGTATCAGACCTGCCTTTCGGGCAAGATGCACTTTGTCGGCCCGGACCAGTTGCACGGGTTCGAAGAACGCCTGACCACCGACATCTATCCCCCCGATTTCGGCTGGACCCCGGATTACCGAAAGCCGGGCGAACGGATCGACTGGTGGTATCACAATATGGGCTCGGTGACCGGCGCGGGCGTGGCCGAAATCACCAATCAGCTCGAATATGATGACGAGGTGGCGTATCACGCTACCCGCAAGGTTTACGATCTCGCGCGCGGTCACGACGCGCGCCCGTGGTGTCTGACCGTTTCCTTTACCCACCCCCATGATCCATACGTGGCGCGCAGAAAATACTGGGATTTGTACGAAGACGGCGATCACCTGATGCCCGAGGTTGCGCCGATCCCGTATGATGCCCATGACCCCCATTCCAAACGGATATTTGACGCCAATGACTGGCGCTCGTTTGATCTGACCGATGATGACGTGATGCGCTCGCGCCGGGCTTATTTCGCCAATATCTCATATATCGACGACAGGATTGGCGAGGTGATGGAGGCGTTGGAGGCCACGCGACAAGAGGCGATTATTCTCTTCGTTTCGGACCATGGTGACATGCTGGGCGACCGCGGGCTGTGGTTCAAGATGTCGTTTTACGAAGGCGCGTCGCGCGTGCCGATGATGATTGCCGCGCCACAGATGGAACCGGGCCTTGTCACCGTGCCTGTTTCGAATATCGACGTCTGTCCCACGCTCTGTGATCTGGCCGGGGTCAGCATGGAGGAGGTCGCCCCCTGGACCACCGGGGAAACTCTGGTGCCTTTGGGACAGGGCGGGGACCGTACGACCCCCGTCGCCATGGAATACGCCGCCGAAGCCTCTTATGCGCCCATGGTGTCCCTGCGCCATGGCAAATGGAAACTGAACCTGTGCAGACTTGACCCGGATCAGCTTTTTGACATGGAGGCCGATCCGCAGGAACTTACCAACCTTGCGCTTTCCCCCGAACATCAGGGCACACTGCAAACGCTCAGGGCCAGGGCCGAAGCGCGCTGGGATCTGGACCGGTTCGATGCCGATGTGCGCCAAAGCCAGGCCAGGCGCCGGGTGGTTTACGAGGCGTTGCGTCAGGGCGGTTATTTCCCCTGGGACTACCAGCCCCTGCAAAAAGCGTCGGAACGCTACATGCGCAACCATATGAACCTGAACCTGCTGGAAGAGGACCAGCGCTTTCCACGAAATGAATAAAGGGGAGGGTGGGGGCCGCCCCCCGGCGCTTGCTCTTCCTTCGGATTACTCCTGATACTCAAAACCAAACACGCGACAACAAACGAGACCACACATGCAAATCCAACCCACGGCCAGCCACTTTATTGATGGCGCATATGTCGAAGACACGACCGGAACCCCGATCCCGGTGATTTATCCTGCCACAGGTGAACAGATCGCCACCGTCTACGCGGCCACTCCGGCCATCGTTGACCGGGCGCTGGCCGCAGCAGAGCGCGCGCAAAAACAATGGGCGGCGATGACCGGAACCGAACGTGGCCGGGTGCTGCGCCGCGCCGCTGACATCATCCGCGAACGTAATCACGACCTGTCGATCCTGGAAACCCATGACACCGGCAAACCGTTTTCCGAAACAGTTTACGTGGATGCCACCTCGGGGGCCGATGCGCTGGAATATTTCGGCGGACTGGCCGCGTCGCTGACCGGCGAACATATCCAGCTGGGCGAAGACTGGGTCTATACCCGTCGCGAACCTCTGGGGGTCTGCGTAGGTATCGGGGCATGGAATTACCCGACCCAGATCGCCTGTTGGAAAGGCGCACCCGCGCTGGCCTGTGGCAATACGATGGTGTTCAAACCTTCCGAAACCACGCCGCTTTCGGCGTTGAAAGTGGCCGAGATTCTGCACGAGGCCGGTGCGCCTGCGGGAGTTTACAACGTGATCCAGGGGCTGGGCGAGGTCGGAGCTTCTCTCGTCACCGATCCGCGTGTGGACAAGGTCTCCCTGACCGGCTCGGTCCCCACCGGCAAAAAGGTCTATGCGGCGGCTGCCGAAAACATGAAACACGTGACCATGGAACTTGGCGGCAAATCGCCGCTGATCATCTTTGACGACGCCGATCTTGAGGACGCGGTGTCGGGCGCGATCCTCGGGAACTTCTATTCCTCGGGTCAGGTCTGCTCCAACGGCACACGGGTGTTCGTGCAAAAAGGTATCAAAGAGGCGTTCCTGTCCCGGCTCTGCGAACGTCTGGCATCGGCGGTGATCGGCGATCCGCTGGACGAGGCGACCAACTTTGGCCCGATGGTGTCCGAAGGTCAGCTGGGCATCGTGCTGCGCTATATCGAACAGGGCAAAGCCGAAGGGGCGCGGCTGGCCTATGGTGGCAAGCGGATCGACAAACCGGGCTGCTGGATCGAACCCACGGTGTTTGCGGATGTAACCGACGACATGACCATTGCGCGCGAAGAGATCTTTGGCCCGGTCATGTCGGTGCTTGAGTTCGAGGACGAGACCGAAGTGCTGGCCCGCGCCAACGCCACCGAATTCGGACTGGCCGCAGGGGTCTTTACCAACGACCTCAAACGCGCCCACCGCGTGGTGGCGGGGTTCGAGGCGGGGACCTGCTACATCAACACCTATAATGACGCGCCGGTCGAAGCCCCCTTTGGTGGGTCCAAGATGTCCGGCGTGGGGCGTGAAAACTCCAAGGCGGCGATCGAGCATTATAGCGAGGTGAAAACCGTCTATGTGCGCATGTCCACGCTGGAAGCCCCGTTCTAACCTCTCCGTCCCGTCGCGCGCACTAATTTTAGCTAAAATTCGTGTCACCGCGTGGGGCAACCGAATGAAAAAGGTAAAAATGTCGATGCAAGCGGATTATGTAATTGTTGGCGCGGGCAGTGCAGGCTGTGCCATGGCCTATCGTCTGTCCGAGGCTGGAAAGTCGGTGTTGGTGATCGAGCATGGCGGCACGGATGCGGGCCCCCTCATCCAGATGCCCGCCGCGCTGAGTTACCCCATGAATATGGGGCGTTACGACTGGGGCTATAAATCCGAACCCGAACCCCATCTGGGCAATCGCGAACTGGTGACGCCCCGGGGCAAGGTGATTGGCGGGTCTTCGTCCATCAACGGCATGGTCTATGTGCGCGGCCATGCGCGTGACTTTGACCATTGGGCCGACACTGGCGCGTCCGGGTGGTCCTATGCGGATGTTCAGCCCTATTTCAAACGGATGGAGACCTGGCACAACGGTGGCCATGGCGGCGATCCCGACTGGCGCGGTAAGGACGGACCGCTCCACGTCACACGTGGTCCGCGCACCAATCCGCTTCATGCGGCCTTTGTCGAATCCGGGCGACAGGCCGGATACCAGGTGACCGACGACTATAACGGTCAGCAACAGGAAGGGTTCGGCCCCTTTGAACAAACCGTCTACAAGGGGCGTCGCTGGTCCGCTGCCAATGCTTACCTCCGTCCCGCTCTCAAACGCGACAATTGCGATCTGATCCGGGGGCTGGCCTGCAAGGTCGTCATCGAAAATGGCCGCGCCACCGGTGTGGAAATCGAACGCGGTGGCAAACGCGAGGTGATCCACGCCCGGGTCGAGGTGATCCTTGCCGCCAGCTCGATCAACTCACCCAAGCTTCTTATGCTTTCGGGCATTGGCCCTGCTGCGCATCTGGCCGAACATGGTATCGACGTGATCGCCGACCGCCCCGGTGTGGGGCAGAACCTTCAGGATCACCTTGAAGTTTACTTTCAGATGGCCGCCTCGCAACCGGTCACGCTTTATCGCTATTGGAGCCTTTTCTGGAAAGGTCTGATCGGGGCGCAATGGCTGTTCACCAAAACCGGGCTTGGCGCGTCCAACCAATTCGAAAGCTGCGCTTTCATCCGCTCGCGTGCCGGGGTGGAATACCCGGATATCCAATACCACTTCCTGCCTATTGCCGTGCGTTATGATGGGCAGACGGCGGCGGAAGGTCACGGGTTCCAGGCCCATACCGGCCCCATGCGCGCCCAGTCGCGCGGGGAAATCACGCTCAAATCCGCCGACCCGCGCGAAGCGCCACGGATTTTCTTCAATTACATGAGCGAGGAACAGGACTGGATCGACTTTCGTCAATGTCTGCGCCTGACCCGCGAAATCTTCTCGCAGGACGCGTTCAAACCTTTCGTCAAACATGAAATCCAACCGGGGGCGGACCTACAGACGGATGACGAGCTTGACGGTTTCATCCGCGACCATGCCGAAAGCGCCTATCACCCCTGTGGCACCTGCAGGATGGGCGCGGCGGATGACCCCGGTGCCGTGGTTGATCCGGACTGCCGGGTGATTGGGGTCGAGGGGCTGCGACTCGCCGACAGCTCGATTTTCCCGCGCATCACCAATGGCAATCTCAACGGCCCCTCGATCATGACCGGGGAGAAAGCTGCGGATCACATCCTTGGGCGGCGGTTGGCGGCGGCCAATGTCGTGCCCTGGATTCACCCGGACTGGCAAACGCAGCAACGATAAGGCGGCGGTGGCAGCGGGGCGCGTGATCCACGGCCCTGCTTGCCCCACCCCAAATTGCGCTACCCCAGGGGCCACAGCCGCGCCGCGCCGGATGGCGCAAAGCCAAGCTCTAAGCCGCCAGGACCCCGTAATTCAGGCCCGCGATTCAGGCCGCTGTTTGATCACGATCAAAGTGGGCGGCGACAACTCTGTCTAGGATCAGAACGCAAACATAAACAGGAGAGACGCGCAATGTCCCACACCCCGCATGAACTGCACGAGGAATTCCCGGAATTCGCCGACAAGATCACCGAGCTCAAAACCGCGAACGCGCATTTTGCCAAGCTTGCGGGAGAGTATCACGAAGTGAACCGCGCCGTGCACCGGGCCGAAACCAACGTGGAACCGATGGAAGATCTGGCCGAAGGCGAATTGCGCAAGAAACGCGCGGCGCTGAAAGACGAAATCTATGGGATGCTCAGCGCGTAATCGTCGATGAACCGCCACAGGCGGGGCAGGGTGTCGGACCTCCACAGATCCGTATGCCCGCCGCCTTTGACGGTGACGAACTGCTTGCGATCTGACGGGGCGGCGGCGAAAACCGACCGCCCCTGTCTTATGGGAATCAGAGTATCCTCCGTGCCGTGTATCACCAAAAGCGGCATGGTCAGCACATGAGCCCGTGTCAGGCTGTCCCAGCGGTTTTTCATCCGGGCAATCAAGGGGTCCAGCCGCGGATCGGCGTTGCGCGCCACGTCGGCGATCGAGGTATAGGGTGCCTCCAGAATTACGGCCGCCACGCCCGCGCGCGTCTCGGCACCAACACCTGCAAGGGCGGCGATGGCCACGCCTGTGCCAAGGCTTTCGCCATAGATCACCACAGGCGCCTCTTTGGCAAAACGATCCACCCGCTCCAGCAGCCGCCTTGCGTCATGGGTGATTCCTTTCTCACCGGGCACACCGCCCGACCCCGAGGAACCGCGATACCCCATGGCAATCACCCCGTAGCCGCGATCAAGAAACCGCGTGAAACGGCCCGCGCGATCCGTCAACCCGCCCGCATTGCCATGAAAATAAAGGATAACCGGCTTGCCCGGCTTTGGCGCGCCCACCCATAGAACAAGATCATGCCCGCCGCTTTCAAACCGCGTCTCCTGTAGCCGTGCGTCGCTGGGGGCGACCTTCCGGGGGTCAAACTGATAGACCATCTCGCGTTCGATCCGGGCCAGCCCGAACAGCCCGCCGAACCCGATCACCGCCAGAATCGCAACCACGCGCAGCATTCAGGCCACCTCGTAGGGCAGCAGGCCGCGCCGGTCCGCATCAATGCTCAACCGCCGCTCCAGGGGTGGAACCGATCTCTGATGGCACCCGGTGCGTTCACAGATGCGACAGGAAATACCAATAGGTTCAAACGCTTGCCCGTCGCTCATGTCCATCCCATCGGCATAGACCAAAGCGTCGGAATGGGCCACTTCACAGCCAAGGGCGATGGCAAACCGCCGCACGGGCGCGCCAAAGGAACCGCCCGGTTTGCTCACATCCCGCGCAATCGAGATATAGCGCACCCCGTCCGGCGTTTCCGCCAACTGACGCAGGAACCGCCCGGGTGTTTCAAACGCCTGATGCACGTTCCACAGGGGGCAGGCCCCGCCGAATCGGGCGAATTGCAACCGGGTCGCCGAATGGCGCTTGGTGATCGTTCCAGCCTGATCCACCCGGACAAAGAAGAACGGCACCCCCTTGGCACCCGGGCGTTGCAGGGTCGACAGGCGGTGACAGACCTGTTCGATCGAGGCCCCGAACCTCTGGGCCAATAATTCAAGGTCATGGCGCGTATCCTGTGCCGCCTGCAAAAACGCCGCATAGGGCATCAACGCCGCCCCGGCGAAATAATTGGCCAATCCGATCTTGGCGATCCCCCGCGCCTCGTCCGAGTGAAACCGGGCCAGATCAAGCGTGGCGTCCAACAGTTTATCCTGGGTCAAAAGCGCCACCTGCAACAGCAACTGGAACGTGACCGACGCGGGTTCGGCCCGGCTCGACATGGTCAGCACCCCGGCCTCCCCGTCATAATGGCGCATCAGCTCGGTATCGGCCATTTTCACCCGGATCCCCAGATTGCCAAGCCGGGCAATTGCGGCCATGCGCACGCTTTGCTCGCGGTTACGGCTGCTGACGAAATGTTCCGCCGCCCGGTCCACGGCGTCCAGATAGTTGTCGCAATAATGGAAAAAGTCGCGCACCTCTTCCCAGGGGCTGGCCTGCATCCGCGCATCCTCGCGCCCCAACGCTTCGTCCAGACTTGCCAACCGCTCCTGGCTCTGGCGATAGGCGCGGTGAAGCTCAAGAAAGGCCCGCGCCAATCCCGGTGCGTTGGACGCGGTCAGGCGCAGATCGGCAAGCGGGGGTGGGTCATCTGCAAAAACCGGGTCTGCCATCGCTTCGCGCATGTCGCTGACCAACCGTTCGCCATCGCCGCTGGACAGCTCGGTCACGTCAAACCCGAACTCCTGGGCCAGAGCCAGAACCACGGTTGTGCTGACCGGGCGCTTGTTGTTCTCCATCTGGTTCAGATAGGGCAGGCTCACCCCCAGCTTGGCCGCGAAATCCTTTTGGGTAAGCGCAAGGCGGCGACGGGTTTCGCGCAGCTTGGCACCGGCATAGATTTTCGGGTTGGCCATGGGGTGCTCCAGACGTGTTTGCATATTTGCCAAAGGTCGTTAGCGGGGCATTCTACTATGGTTTGCAAAGTTTGAAAGGTTGTTTGCAAAATTTGAAAGTCGCCGGATTGCAATCTGTATACAAATTGCGGTTTGCAGGCGGCTTGCAAAGCTTTGCAAACCCTTTTTGCACCGTACGCCCTGTTCACGATGAAACGCTTGCCCGGGGGGTGTTCTCACGGTGCCGTTCCGGTGCCGCCGGGATGCGCAAAAGTCACCCCCCTGATTCGACCGGTTTGCCCGGATGTTAACGTCTGGACCCACAGGGCCGGATTCTGACCCCTGATCCTTACAGCTGTGGCAGGATATGCCGTTCCCGGCGCATGACGATCAGGATCGCCACAATGCCCAGCACCGATACGATCCCCATAATCCAAAGCAGCGGTGCCGCCGACCCGACCCCCGGCAAGATGACCCCGGACAGCGCAGAAAGACCGGCCCCCCCGCCCAACATGATCGCTCCGCCCAACCCCGAGGCGGTCCCCGCCAGATGGGGCCGCACCGACAGCATCCCGGCTGTTGCGTTCGGGATGGTCATGCCGTTGCCGATGCCCAAGGGCACCATACAGGCGAAAAACAGGTTGGCCCCCATCAGGCCCAAGGCCGAAAATCCCAGTCCGACCACCATGGCGAGCGCGGTGATCACCAATCCCCAAAGCACCATGCGATTGATGCCGATACGTTGGGAGTAGCGCCCGGAGAGGAAATTGCCAACGAAGTAACCCACTGAAGGCGCAGCGAAATACATGCCAAATTCATGCGGGGACAGGTCAAAAACCTGTGCGGAAATGAATGGGGCACCGCCCAGGAATGCAAAGAACGCGCCCGAGGCACAGGCCGAGGCAAGGCAGTATCCCCAGAACCGTGGGCTGGTCAAAAGCTCGGGATATTCGCGGAACTGCTGGGTCAATGTATTGCCGCTTGGGGTGGTGGTTTCGCCCAGATCGGCCCAGACCAGCACCCAGATCGCCAGCCCCGCGCCGAACAGCATCCAGAAATTGGCGTGCCAGCCAAAGCTCTGTTCAAGAAATCCGCCAATGGCGGGACCGATCATTGGCACGATGGCCATGCCCATGGTCACATAGGCGACGCGCGACCCTGCTTCTTCGGCCGGGGTGGTGTCGCGCACGATCGCGCGGCTTAGAACCATGGCCGTGGCGACGGTGGCTTGCAGCATCCGAAAGCTTAGGAAAATCGCGGCGGTGGGCGAAAATATACAGCCCAGCGTGGCCAGCAAATAGAATCCGATTCCCCACAGAACAACGGGTCTGCGGCCATATTTGTCCGAGACCGGGCCGATGATCAGCTGAATCACCCCATTCACGAACAGATAGACCCCGACGGAAAGCCCCATGACCGCAGCCGAGCTGTCAAACCACGCGGTCATGCCGGGAAGAGAGGGCAGGAACACGTTCATCGCCAGCGCCGACAGTCCCGCCATGCACATCAACGTCACGATATGCGGCGGTGTACGGCGGGACAGGAACATGGAAGGGGCGTGCGGTGCCATAAACGGGTTTCAATCTCGGTCAGGTAAGCTGGGTCAGACGTCGCACATTAATTTTTGCGGATCAGACGCATTTCTTTCGCTGAGTTGAGCAGTTAGGCGCAGAAAACACCACCCAAAGTTGGGCCAAAGTTGTGCCAAAGCCGGGCCAAAGCAGGAAAGGAGGTCAATAACGTCGCGTTGCATGGGGTGAGTATTCAAGTTAGCAGTTTGCAATTTTGCTATTAGCATAAGTTTGCAAATTTGCGGGTTTTTGCTTTTTTGCCCGGTCTTCAGGCGATATATTGCTCCAAATCCAAAAAGGGGCCCTCCATGAAAGACATTCTCCAGGAGCTTGACAATCGCCGCAGCGCGGCGCGTCTGGGCGGCGGTCAGCGCCGGATCGACTCGCAACATGCCAAGGGAAAGCTGACGGCGCGCGAGCGTATCGAACTGCTTCTTGATGAAGACAGTTTTGAAGAATTCGACATGTTCGTCAGTCACCGCTGTACCGATTTCGGTATGGAGAAGGACAAGCCCGCAGGCGACGGTGTTGTCACCGGATGGGGCACGATCAACGGCCGCATGGTATATGTCTTTAGTCAGGATTTCACCGTGTTCGGTGGCTCTCTGTCGGAGACACATGCTCAAAAGATATGTAAAATCATGGACATGGCCGTTCAAAACGGCGCGCCCGTGATTGGTTTGAACGACTCGGGCGGGGCGCGGATTCAAGAGGGGGTTGCCTCTCTTGCCGGCTATGCCGAGGTGTTCCAGCGCAATATCATGGCCTCGGGCGTGGTGCCGCAGATCTCTGTCATCATGGGCCCTTGCGCCGGTGGTGCGGTTTATTCGCCCGCGATGACCGACTTCATTTTCATGGTCAAGGACAGCTCTTATATGTTCGTGACCGGGCCTGATGTTGTGAAAACCGTGACCAACGAAGTGGTGACGGCAGAAGAGCTTGGCGGGGCGTCGACTCACACCAAAAAATCCAGCGTCGCCGATGGCGCGTTCGAAAATGATGTCGAGGCTCTGGCCGAGGTGCGTCGCCTGGTGGACTTCCTGCCGCTCAACAACCGCGAAAAGCCGCCCGTGCGTCCGTTCTTTGACGATCCGGCCCGGTTGGAAAGCAGCCTTGATACGCTGATCCCCGAAAATCCGAACTCGCCCTATGACATGAAAGAGCTTATCACCAAACTGGGGGATGAGGGCGATTTCTATGAGATTCAAGAGGATTACGCGAAGAACATCATCATCGGTTTCGTGCGTCTTGAGGGCCAGACCGTAGGCGTTGTCGCCAATCAGCCGATGGTGCTGGCCGGGTGTCTGGACATTGACAGTTCGCGCAAGGCAGCCCGGTTTGTGCGCTTCTGTGATGCGTTTGAAATCCCGATCCTGACGCTTGTGGACGTGCCCGGCTTCCTGCCTGGTACCAGCCAGGAATATGGCGGCGTGATCAAGCATGGTGCGAAGCTGCTCTTTGCCTATGGGGAAGCGACGGTGCCGAAGGTGACCGTGATCACCCGCAAGGCTTATGGTGGCGCTTATGACGTGATGGCGTCCAAGCACCTGCGCGGCGATTTCAACTATGCCTGGCCGACCGCGGAAATCGCGGTGATGGGGGCCAAGGGCGCGACCGAGATCATCCATCGTGCCGACCTTGGCGATGCCGACAGGATTGCGGCCCACACGGCGGATTACGAAGACCGGTTTGCCAACCCCTTCGTGGCAGCCGAACGGGGGTTCATTGATGAGGTGATCATGCCCCATTCGACCCGCAAACGGGTGGCACGCGCCTTTGCCTCGCTGCGCAACAAGAAAATCCAGAACCCCTGGAAAAAGCACGACAATATCCCGCTCTGAGGTTGCTGTTGATGCGTCTGAAACATGCCATAGTCCGCCGCCCATGCGGCGCGGACCACCCCTGTCCAACCGGAGGAGCCAGCGCAGCATTGCGTGGTGGTCTGGCGGGGGTGGTATTGGTGTGGGCCACAATGGGGGCCGGAATGGGGCAGGCGACGGAGCCTTTCGACATTCCGGTTCTGCCTTCGGGGCTTGAACCCTATCTTCAGGAAGCCTTGTTGGACGAAAAGCCCGACGGCAAACACGACTATCTGCGCCTGCGTTTCGTTGCGCCCGAAATCGGCGGCGAAGACGGGCCCGAATTTGCTGATCTGATCAGGGATCTTGAGGTGTTGTGCAACGAATACGGCCGCCCGTTGGCCGAGGCGGAGCCACGACCCATTGACCGGATCGTGGTGTCGATATCCGACCGGGAAACCGAATTCGGGTTTGCCGATCCCGAGGCAACACAGTTTTTTGAAGCCTACCGGGTGGAAAACGGTGTCTGCATCTGGGAGGAATTTTGATGCAACCACAATATCTTGGGGCGGAATGCGGGTTTCCCGCGCCGATTGATGCGAAATCGACACAGGGGAGTGTTCTCTCTGTGGATAAGTATCTTTCTGCCTGTGATTCCGGTATGTTGCGCTCGGGTTCTCTCCAGAGCCCACATACCTCGTACGAGGGGCAGGACGGGTGTGATTGCCCGGACATGTCCGTAACAAGAGACAGGAGAAACAGATGTCGAAAAGCATCAAGAGCGTTCTGGTGCTCGGCCTGGTTGCCCTCGTGGCAGCATGTGCCCAGCAGTCAGCAGAAGAAGAGTTTGTCGTGGTTGACCCGGAACCGATTTCGACCGAGCCAACCTACACAGGCAAGTACAAGTAATCTGTACTTGGGGCGGGCGTTCGCGCCCGTCCCGCATTGCCTCCCCCATGGTCCAGGGGGGTAACATGCTGAAACATCGCGGTTTTCCCGGGCGTCTTCCGGGAACGGACTTTCAATTCACAATTCGCCGACCCAACCCGAAAGGGATCACGCCGCTTGTGGCGCGTGAACGGTTCCGTGATCGTCGCCCGCCAGATCGGCGCGCGGACGAAGGATTCCTGCGCGCGCTTTGGGAGCATTTCGGGGATGCGCCGTTTGAACGCGGCAACCTGGATGCCGGGCGGCTCAGCTGGTTCTTTGGGCGCGAAGTGATTGCGGCTGAAGATCCTTTTGATCCTGAAAGTTACGAGGCGTTGTTGCGAATTGACGTTGATGTCGCATCGCGGAGTTTTCCCGACATTTTTAATGGAGGGTCGGCATGAATTTGCGCAGCCTTTCAGCGATCCGGCGGGAACCGGCCCAAAATATGCGCTCTGACGTTGCATTCTTGGCAGGCAGTTCAAATGCCGTCACGGTGAATGCCGTAGTGGCGGCCTTCCCCCAAAAGGTCGAGGCATCTGGCCTTTTCCGTTACCCATTCCCTTCGGGGCGGGCTGATTATCCCCAAGACAGTTCGCCCCGATTTTTCCATATATCACAACAGCTTTCCGCCCGATGCTCACGCGTTGCGCAAAGCTTTGCCCGTGTGTGTCACATCACCGGATCACGCTGGGGCGTGTCCGGCACTCAAACAGCCATTGCGCCCGGGGTCATCCCGTCTGCGCCAAGAACCGGAAGGGACAGACCATGTTCAACAAGATCCTGATTGCAAATCGGGGCGAAATCGCCTGTCGGGTGATCAAGACCGCCCGTAAGATGGGTATCAAGACGGTTGCGATCTATTCGGACGCCGACAAGCAGGCGTTGCATGTTCAGATGGCGGACGAAGCCGTCCACATCGGCCCGCCCCCGGCGAACCAGTCATATATCGTCATCGACAAGGTGATGGATGCGATCAAACAAACCGGTGCCGAAGCGGTGCATCCGGGCTATGGCTTCCTGTCGGAAAACAGCAAATTTGCCGAGGCTCTGGAAGCGGCCGGCGTCGCCTTTGTCGGGCCGCCCAAAGGGGCCATCGAAAGCATGGGGGACAAGATTACCTCCAAGAAAATCGCCCAGGAAGCCAATGTGTCGACCGTGCCCGGCTATATGGGGTTGATCGAGGACGCCGAAGAGGCGGTGAAGATTTCCAACGAAATCGGCTACCCGGTGATGATCAAGGCCTCTGCAGGTGGCGGCGGCAAGGGCATGCGGATTGCCTGGAACGATGACGAAGCCCGCGAAGGTTTCCAGTCCTCCAAGAACGAGGCGGCCAGTTCTTTTGGCGATGACCGGATTTTCATCGAGAAATTCGTGACCCAGCCGCGCCACATCGAAATCCAGGTGCTGTGTGACAGCCACGGCAACGGTATCTATCTGGGCGAGCGCGAATGCTCGATCCAGCGCCGGAACCAGAAGGTTGTGGAAGAGGCCCCGTCGCCGTTCCTTGATGAAGCCACCCGCAAGGCCATGGGCGAACAGGCGGTGGCGCTGGCCAAGGCCGTGGGCTACGCCAGCGCGGGCACCGTGGAATTCATCGTGGATGGGGAAAAGAACTTCTATTTCCTTGAAATGAACACACGTTTGCAGGTGGAACACCCTGTGACCGAGCTGATCACCGGTGTCGATCTTGTGGAACAGATGATCCGCGTGGCCAATGGCGAACCGCTGAGCATCACTCAGGATGACGTTCAGCTGAACGGTTGGGCCATCGAGAACCGGGTTTATGCGGAAGATCCTTATCGGAACTTTCTGCCGTCGATTGGCCGTCTGACCCGCTATCGCCCGCCTGCGGAAATTGCCGCTGGCCCGATGCAGATCAACGGCAAATGGGCGGATGACGCCACCGAAGGGCCGACGGCCGTGCGCAATGACACTGGCGTTTACGAGGGGGGTGAAATCAGCATGTATTACGACCCGATGATCGCCAAGCTCTGTACCTGGGCCCCGACCCGGGACGCGGCGATTGAATCAATGCGTAACGCGCTGGACGGGTTCGAGCTGGAAGGCATTGGCCACAACCTGCCATTTGTCAGCGCGGTGATGGATCACCCGATCTTTATTGCGGGTGAGATGACCACGGCCTTTATCGAGGAACAGTATCCCGATGGGTTCGAAGGCGTTGAACTGCCCGAAGATACTCTGCGCAAGATTGCCGTATCCGCGGCGGCCATGCACCGGGTTGCCGAAATCCGCCGCACCCGCGTATCGGGTCGTATGGATAACCACGAACGCCGGGTGGGCACCGACTGGGTGGTGACGCTGCAGGGGCAATCCTATCCCGTCACCATCGCCGCCGATCCCGAAGGGTCGACAGTGACCTTTGACGATGGCACGTCCATGCGTGTGACAAGTGACTGGACCCCGGGGGATAGCTTGGCGACACTTGACATCGACGGTGCGCCGCTGGTGTTGAAGGTTGGCAAAATCTCGGGTGGGTTCCGCATCCGCAGCCGTGGCGCGGATCTCAAGGTGCATGTACGCACGCCGCGTCAGGCCGAACTGGCCGCATTAATGCCTGAGAAACTTCCGCCTGATACCTCCAAAATGCTGCTTTGTCCGATGCCCGGCCTTGTCGTGAAGGTCGATGTCGAGGTGGGGCAAGAGGTTCAGGAGGGCCAGGCGCTGTGCACCATCGAAGCGATGAAAATGGAAAATATCCTGCGGGCCGAGAAGAAGGCGTTCGTGACCAAAATCAACGCGGGGGCAGGGGACAGCCTGGCCGTCGACGAAGTGATCATGGAGTTCGAATAAGCGCCATGTGCGCGCCTTTGCAGCATATCGACATTCGTCAGGCCGGGCTTGCGCTTGGCCTGGCGGGAATGGCGGCCCTCGCCGGGTGTGATCGCCATGACGAAACCGGTGCGCGAAGTTTGGCCGCACAGTGGTTCGATCTGGGGGAAACAGTATACTTCAACTCGCACAGCGCCTGTACAGCGGCTGTGTTCAGGGCCAAATCAGGCGCGTTGAAGGCGCAAATGCCCCTGTTTTCCTCGGTAGAGGCGGTGATGGCCAATGGCCGGCAAAATGCCTTTGCCCTGTCGGTTGACGGGATGACGGCGGATCAGATGTTCATTGACGTGATGAATGCCGACCGCCCTACGGGGGTGGCGATGCAGGCCGCAGGGCTGGAAGCGCGTAATTGTATGGACGAAGCCACGCGTACAGCGTTTTACAATGCCCTGCGCACGGAGGGGGGTGTTGTTGTTTTTTCGCGCGAGGCGGGGGCCTTTGCGGTGCTTGACCCCCAATCCGGGCTTGTTGTTCTGACAAGCGGAGCGGTGTGATGCGTCACTCGCTGTTCAAGGGACGGTCGCGCAACTCCTGCTGGCGCAGGGGAAGCTTGTCGATGGAGCGCGAAATCTCGCGCGTGGTCCAGGGCAGCGGTTTGCGCAGGTACACGGTGCCGTCCTTGGCCAACAGCATCAGCATGAACCCACGCGGGCGCAGCTTTTCACGCAATGCGCTTTTGGCTGCGGGATCGCTATCCAGCAGGATGACGACATCCCTGTCGACAAGGTCCTGGGGTCGCATCGACAGCCGTTTAAGCTGTTCCATGTATCGCGGGTCGTTTGGCGAGTCCGCAAAGACCACCAGCACCCGGTTTTTCCAGAAAAATTGCGATAAATCGGTTGGGTCGGTCACCTCCGAAGAGGGCAAAAGCGCCTCTGGCAGCGTGGCTTCCGCCTGTGTTTCCGCCTGTGCCGAAACTCCGATTAGTGCTGTTAAAACAAGTGATAAGAGTGGTTTCATGCTGTCTCCCTCTCGTCATGATATATGCGAGTGGACCGCAATTGCGAGCGATCAGTTGATGGCGGCGCAATTTTTCTTGCGCTTTAAGCGAAATGTCAGAACTGGGGGGGCAGGGTGATGCAGAGATTCTCCCCCGGGCTGCGTTTGGTGGCCCCGAACACCAAGGTGGAACCGGCCATGGACGTTATCCTGCATATCGGTGCGCATCGCACTGCTTCGACCACATTCCAACATTACATGCGGGCGAATGCGCCGATATTGCGGCACAAGGGGGTGGCGTTTTTCGGCCCCCTGCGCACGCGCCATGGCGGGTTGCTTAGCGGTGTCGTACCGGGGAAGCAGGATGCCAGGGCCGAGCGTCGTCAGATGCTGGCCAGGGGGCGGATCGCGATACAGCTTGAATTGCTGGAACGCAAAGGGATCGAAACCCTTGTGATCAGCGATGAGAACATGTTGGGCAACCCGCGAAAATGTTTGCGAGAGGCGGGGCTTTACAACGATGCCGAAACGCGACTTGGGCATTTTGCCAGGGCGTTTGACGGACGGGTGTCGCGGATTGTCCTGTCGATCCGGGCGCTTGATGGGTTCTGGACCTCAACGATCAGCCACGCGGTTGCGCGCGGGCAGGCAGTTCCGGACGAGGCGTTGCTGGACCAACTGGTGACACAGCCGCGCAGTTGGCGCGATGTGATCGAAAATACGGCCCGGGCATTTCCCGGCACACCGATCCAGGTTCAGACCTTTGAAGAGTTTGCCGCTCGCCCCGAACGCCGCCTGTGGCACATGGCGGGCAAAGGGTTTGCCCCACCCATGCAGGAGGCGCGGGCGTGGCTCAACCGATCTCCCGATCTTGAGAACCTGCGCAAGGTTGTTGAATTGCGGGAGGGCAGCGCGTCCGGCCTTCCTGATGGGGAAGGCCAATGGACCCCATTCAAACCGCATCACACAGCGGCTTTTAACGAACTTTACGCCGATGACCTGTTCTGGCTCCGTGCCGGGGCTGGGGGCATCGCAACACTTACCGAAGAAATGCAACCGGACATGGGCGGGTTCAACCGTTTGGGCGGTGCGATAGGAAGAGGACTTGATGATGACAGAGAAGATGGACGCTTGGCGGGAGCTGGCTGAAAAAGAACTGCGGGGCAGGCCTCTGGATGACCTGACCTGGAACACGCTGGAAGGGATCAAGGTCAAGCCGGTCTATACGGCGGATGATACGGCCGATCTGCCTCAAATGGGCGAAATGCCCGGTTTCGGGCCGTTTACCCGTGGGGTCAAGGCGACGATGTATGCCGGGCGTCCTTGGACCATCCGCCAATATGCCGGGTTTTCAACCGCCGAAGAATCCAACGCATTCTATCGCAAAAACCTTGCCGCAGGTCAGCAGGGTGTGTCGGTGGCTTTCGATCTGGCGACCCACCGCGGATATGACAGCGACCACCCCCGCGTGGTTGGCGATGTGGGCAAGGCCGGCGTGGCGATCGACAGTGTTGAGGACATGAAGATTCTGTTTGACGGCATCCCGTTGGACAAGGTGTCGGTGTCGATGACCATGAACGGTGCGGTTATTCCGATCCTCGCGAATTTCATCGTTGCCGGTGAAGAGCAGGGCCACGACAAATCTCTGCTGGCGGGCACCATTCAGAATGATGTTCTGAAGGAATTTATGGTGCGCAATACCTATATTTATCCGCCTGAACCGTCGATGCGGATCATCTCGGACATCATCGAATACACCTCGAATGAGATGCCGAAATTCAATTCGATTTCGATCTCGGGCTATCACATGCAAGAGGCGGGTGCGAACCTGGTGCAGGAACTGGCCTATACTCTGGCGGATGGGCGCGAATATGTGCGTGCGGCGCTGAATGCGGGTATGGATGTGGATAAATTCGCCGGGCGGCTCAGCTTTTTCTTCGCCATCGGCATGAATTTCTTCATGGAGGCCGCCAAACTGCGCGCCGCGCGGATGCTGTGGCATCGGGTGATGACCGAGTTCGGCGCCAAATCGGAACGCTCGAAAATGCTGCGCACCCATTGCCAGACCAGCGGTGTCAGCTTGCAGGAACAAGACCCCTATAACAATGTGATCCGCACAGCATACGAGGCGATGTCGGCGGTTCTGGGTGGCACCCAGTCGCTGCATACCAACGCGTTGGACGAAGCGATTGCACTGCCCACCGAATTCAGCGCCCGCATCGCGCGAAACACCCAGATCATCCTGCAAGAGGAAACCGGCGTGACCAATGTGGTCGATCCGCTGGCGGGATCTTACTATGTGGAAAGCCTGACCGCCGAACTGGCCGACAAGGCCTGGGAATTGATGAAAGAGGTCGAGGAAATGGGCGGCATGACCAAGGCCGTGACTTCTGGCATGCCCAAGCTGCGCATCGAGGAATCGGCGGCCAAGCGCCAGGCGATGATTGACCGCGGCGACGAGGTGATCGTCGGCGTCAACAAATACCGGCTTGAAAAGGAAGACCCGATTGACATTCTTGACGTGGACAACATGGCCGTACGCGAAAGCCAGATCGCGCGTCTGGAGAATATGCGCAAAACCCGGGATGATGCGGCCTGTCAGGCGGCGTTGGACGAAGTGACCCGCCGGTCAAAAGAGGGTGGAAACCTGTTGGAAGCCGCCGTGGAAGCGGCGCGCGCGCGTGCATCCGTAGGAGAAATCAGCATGGCGATGGAAAAGGAATTCGGACGTCACCGCGCCGAGGTGAAGACCCTGGCCGGGGTTTATGGCGCAGCTTATGAAGGGGACGAAGGTTTTGCCGCGATCCAGAAGAGCATTGACGACTTTGCCGCCGAAGAAGGCCGCCGTCCGCGCCTGTTGGTGGTCAAGATGGGGCAGGATGGCCATGATCGCGGGGCCAAGGTGATTGCCACTGCCTTTGCTGATATTGGGTTTGACGTTGATGTTGGCCCGCTGTTCCAGACCCCGGAAGAAGCGGCGCAGGACGCCGTGGATAACGATGTACACGTTGTGGGCATTTCTTCCCAGGCGGCAGGTCACAAGACGCTGGCCCCCCAACTGATCGCCGCGCTGAAAGACAAGGATGCCGAGGATATCATCGTGATCTGCGGTGGGGTTATCCCACAGCAGGATTATGACTTCCTCAAGCAGGCGGGGGTCAAGGCCATCTTTGGTCCCGGTACCAATATCCCCGAGGCGGCACAGGACATCCTGTCCCTGATCCGCGAAGCACGGGCCTGACACCACCCCGATCGCACGGCCCCCGAAACGGGCCGTGCGCTTTCGTGCAAATTCGAAATATCCGGTTCGCCCTGATTGGCAAAATGGTGCATGGCTTTGACATGTTCAAAGAACTACGCGCTTGCGGCTTGCAATTATTTGCAGTTGGCCAAGGATATGCCACACAGAAAGCAGAGGTGCAGGATGAGCAAACGTAGACAGGTTTTGATCGGAATGGGGCTTGGTCTTGTTTGGGCGTTTGGGGTGATCTGGTATCCCCAGACGTTGAAACCGCCCTTCATGCCGATCAATGTGGCGTTGATTACCGGGTTTTTACCCGGGGGGCTGGTGCTTTTGCTGTTGATTGCGCGCTTGGCGCAGCGTCGGTTTTTCGACGAGGCCACGATTGACGGGGTCGGGTTTGCCCCGGGGTCCGGGGGCGATATCGACCAGCGTGTTTTGACCAATACCGTGGAACAGCTGCTTCTGGCCATGGCCCTTTGGCCCTTTGTTGGTCTGACCCTTGGCGGGTTCCTTGTCGTGGTCATGGGGGGGGCCTTTGCGGTGGCGCGGCTTCTGTTCTGGGCTGGCTACCATCTTTCCCCCCCGTTGCGGGCATTTGGCTTCGCGGCAAGCTTTTATCCAACCGTGGTTGCCATGGTCTGGGCCATTGCTGTCTGGGCCGTGTGATGTTGGCGCTGGATCATATCGCGGTGGCATGTGGATCGCTGGACGAGGGGCGGCGTCACGTGGAATCGGCGCTTGGGGTGTCGTTGGAGGCCGGGGGGCAACATGCGCGGTTCGGGTCTCACAATCTTTTGCTTGGGCTGGCCGATGGCATTTATCTTGAGGTGATTGCCATTGACCCTGATGCCCCGGCGCCCAAGGGCGCGCGGTGGTTCGCATTGGACCGGTTTACCGGGGGGCCACGGGTGACCAACTGGATTTGCAGAACCGACGGGATGGCCAAGACACTCGACCGTTTTCCGTATGATATGGGGCCGGTGGAACGGTTGCGCCGGGGCGATCTGGAATGGGACATGGCCGCAGCAAATGGGGAACTGCCCTATGATCAGGGGGCACCGGCGATCATCGACTGGGGCAAGACCCCGCACCCGTCCTCTCGCCTTGCGCAAAGCGGGTTGAGGTTGGAAAAGCTGGAGATTTTCAGGCCCGCAGCCGACCGGTTGGCCAGGGATATGGCCCCGTTTTTTGATGATCCAAGGGTGGTCTTTCAACCGGGTGAAAACAGGATGCGCGCCACGTTTTCCGGGCCTGACGGGCCAAAAGTGCTGCTATGATACGCGCCACAACCCGTCGCCACTCCAAGGGGATGTCGAAGGGTTCGCCACGATCTGGCCCCCTGTCATCACGGACACCGCGACCACATTCTCCACCGAGTTGAAAATACACAAGGATACCCGTGCCCGAAATACCCTTGCCGGACTATCGCAGGGGCGACGGGTCCGATCCTCCTGCGGAAAAATCTGTGAAGGATAGGGAGTTTGTGACCTGACTTTGCTGCGTCGCGGCGGTATCGTGGGGGTATGTCGATCTGGACCCGCATATCCGCCGCCGTTTCCTCGCTTGCCGCTGGGGAACCGCTTTCGACCGTGTTCGAGCATTTGCGCACTCCGCCGGAACGCAGTGTGGCCTTTGCCATCGCCGTTATCGCGCTTGGGGCCAAGATGGCCAAGGCGGATGGTCAGGTGACGCGCGACGAGGTGACCGCGTTTCGCGAAGTGTTCCAGATTGCACAAGAAGACGAAGCGGGCGCGGCGCGTGTGTTCAACCTTGCGCGGCAGGACGTGGCCGGGTTCAAAGACTATGCGCGCAAGATCAAGGCGATGTTCGGCGATGAAATTGCGGCACTCTGCGATTTGATGGAAGGATTGTTCCACATCGCCATGGCCGATGGCACCTATCACCCCAACGAAGACGCGTTTCTGGAACAGGTGGGCGAAATTTTCGGAGTGTCCGAGCAGCAGTTCCGCCAGATGCGCGCGCGTTTCGTGCCGGAGGCGGTACAAGACCCCTATGATGTGCTGGGTGTGTCCCGGGACGCGCCGCTGGACGAGATCCGCAAGGCGTGGCGCCAGTTGGTGCGCGACACCCACCCGGATCAGATGCTGGCGCGCGGCGTGCCCGAAGAGGCGCTGAAGCTGGCGGAAAGCCGCTTGGTTGCCATCAACGCGGCCTGGAAAGAGATCAGCGCCAGAATGGACACAACCGACAAAGGGACCGGCTGATGCGCATCGCCACCTATAACGTGGAATGGTTCAATTCCCTGTTTGACGATGGTGGCACCATGATGGTGGATGACAAATGGTCGTCCCGCCGGGATGTGAAACGCGCACAACAGGCCGAGGCGCTTGGCATCGTCTTTACCGCGATGGATGCCGACGCGGTCATGGTGATCGAAGCGCCGGATCAGAACGGGCGGCGTTCGACTGTGCTGGCGTTGGAAAACTTTGCCAAGACCTTTGATCTGCGGGCGCGCAGGGCGGTTGTGGGGTTTGTGAATGATACACAACAGGAAATCGCGCTGCTTTACGATCCGGACGTGATGAATGCGCATCATGACCCGATTGGGGGGGAAACCGGCAAGAAAGGGTCGTCCGAGGCCCCCCGGTTTGACGGTGTGTTACGGATTGATCTGGACGTGGATGCCACCGAGGATCTTGTGAGGTTCTCCAAACCACCCCTGGAACTGGCCGCGACAACGGCATCGGGGGTGGGGTTTCGCATGATCGGGGCGCATTTGAAATCCAAGGCACCGCATGGCGCGCGGAGCCGCGAAGAGGTCATGAAACTTTCGATCCAGAACCGGCGCAAGCAACTGGCCCAGGCGATCTGGCTTCGGCGCAGGATCGAAACCCACCTTGCGGCAGGGGAATCGTTGATTGTTATGGGCGACCTGAATGACGGTCCGGGGCTGGATGAATTCGAGGACCTGTTCGGGCGTTCGTCTGTTGAAATCGTTATGGGAGAGGAGGGGCGCGACTGTCTCTTTGATTCTCATGCGCGTCAGGCGCTGAGAACCCGGCTGGGGGCTCCGCCAACCACGGCGCGGTTCCTGTTGGATGGGGCCGCGCGCTATCTTCAGGCGTTGTTGGATTACGTGATGATTTCCCCGGACCTTCGCAGGCTGAACCCGCATTGGCGGATCTGGCACCCGTTTGATGACCCGGAATGCTGGCTTCTGTCTGAACTGCGCGAGGCACTGCTGACGGCCTCTGATCATTTTCCGGTGACGCTTGATCTGGACCTGTGATCTTAACAACGTCACATATCGTGCCTATATGGCACTTATGAACAAATTTGCGATCCTGTTGACCGCGTGCGCGGTCCTGTTGGCTCCGATGTCGCCTGTAAAGGCGGAAGAGGAGGGGTTGTCCCTCATGGAAGAGGGGGCACGCCTGTTTTTCAAAGGCATAGTTCAGGAGATGGAACCCGCGATTGACGATCTGCGTGGTTTTGTCGAAGGGGTGGAGCCGGCGTTGAAGCAGTTCGTCGAACAGATGGGGCCGGCCTTTGCCGATCTGATGGGCAAGATCGACGATCTGAATGCCTATCACCCGCCCGAATTGCTGCCCAATGGGGACATTATCCTGCGACGCAAAACGCCGCAGGAAATGGACACCCCGCAAGGAGAACAGGAAGAGATCGAGCTTTGAGCCCCGGGGCCGATCGCTCCCGTTTTGTCAAACGGGCAGGTGGATGTTGAAACGCTCGCGGATTGCCTGATCCGTCACCGGATCGAACCGGGCCGCTGCGCGTTCTGACAGGATTTCCTCTTTGCGCGCGATGGCTTTTTCAACAAGGTCAGGTTTGCCCAGTTCTGCCCATTCTTTCGGTGAACTGCGGTCGCCAAAGCGGGGATAGACGTGATCGGCCTGCATCCGGCCAAGGGTTTGATCGGTGCCAAGGTAATGCCCCGGCCCGCCCATGCAAACGGCGGCCATCTGATCCAGCGCGAGTGTCTCATCCGTGACCTCGATCCCGCGCACACAGCGCATCGCCTGGCCAATCAAATCGTCAGACAGGATCAGGGATTCATGGCAAAACCCCAAAAGCGAGGCATGCATTCCCGCCGCTTCATAGACCATGTTCAATCCCGACAGCCCGGCCATGACATTGGAACACATCTGTTCCCACCCGGCCTGCATGTCGGGCAGTTTGGAATCCGCCGCCCCTGCGGCTGCGCCGCCGGGAAGGTCGTAAAACTTGTGCATCTGCGCGCATCCGGCGGTCAGCAGCGCCTGTTCCCCGGACCCCACGGTCATTGCACCGCTGCGCAGGTCCAACCCGAAAGGCCATGTGCCCATAATCGCCGGATGCCCCGGTTTCACCGCGTTGACATAGACCAGCCCGGCCAGACATTCCGCCACGGCCTGGGTGATCGCACCGGCAATCGTGGAGGGCGCGGTTGCCCCTGCCATGCCCGCCGACAGAAGCAGAACCGGCATTCCGCCTTCGATACACCGCTCCATCACCCCACAGGACTCGGTGGCGAATTTCATTGGCGGCACGACGAAACAGTTGGAATTGGACACGAAAGGGGTCGCGCGCCACTTGTCTTCTCCCCCCGCGATCATGTGCAGCATTTCCAGCGCCCCGGAGACGAAACCGGGTTCGGTAAACGAGGTGCCGATATGCTTTGTGGTGCCTGCGCAACAGGCGTAGACCGTGTTCAGGTCCATCTCGTGGTTATCGGTGATATCCCGCGCCACCATGGGCCGTTGCAGGAAATGGACATTGTCCAGCCGGTCGGTGATGCGGGCGGCGTCGTGAAGATCCTGTAGCGTGGAGTCACGGTATGCGCGCCCCTGCACATCCACGATGCTCACGGCGGCCCCCGCCGTGCCGTAATGAACCCTATTACCCTTGAGCAACAGGTCGTTCTGGCCATCCCGGCTAAACAGGGTGATTTCGCGGTTGGCCCTGGCCAGCGTGTCTTCGATCAAGGCGCGGGGAAACCGGATGCGGCCATCGTCGCCCGGAATAGCCCCCGCGCCGGTCAGATAGGTCACACCCGATGGTGGTGCGTCGGCAAGCCCGATGGTTTCCAGCGCCTCAAGCGCGGCGTGGTGGATCCTCTGCATCTGGGGCTGGGTCAGGGGTTTGTAAAACCCACCGTCCATCCCGGCGCGGATGGGGCGGATATCTTCGCTCAACGGGGCGGCGCGAAGCGCCTGACGGGCGGCGCGGCCACCCGAGCGACGTGTGGAACGTGGTGTCATTTGCCGTGTGCTCCTTGAACTGTTTCTGAAGGTTTGAGCGTTCAGAAAAGATCAGGGCCGCCCACGCGCGGCACGTCCGCGTTCGGCACCAATGGTGACGATCACCAGGGATATTTTGCAGTCAGGTGCTTGCATGACTCCAAGAAAACCGGGGAAATTTACGCGTTTCTTTCCCGTTTGCGACAAGATGCCGTTTTCGGACCTTTCGGACCTTACCAGCGCCCGGATGCCCTTCCGCCGCCCGAGGAGCCACCCCCAAAGCTTGACGAGGATCGCGTTTTTTTGCGGAGTTTCGCAATCATATAGGTGGTTTCATCGGCATCATCGCAGTTGGTACAGCGCACCACAAGCCCCATGGGCACGGTGACAAGGAGAAGGGGCCAAAGCCCGCCGGAGCCATTCCTTGGTGGTTCGGCTCCGTCCAGATAGGGGCGCACGATGTCGTTGATGATACCGTTCACCCCGCGGTGAATGCCCTGACTATAGCGATTTTCGCGGAATTCCGGCAGGACCTCGTTGTCCAGAACCCGCGCCGCTGCGCGGTCCCAATCGCGGTGAAAGGCGCGGCCCAGTTCGATCCGCACTTCCCGGTCTTGTCGCAGGATCAGGAACATCACGCCGTCGTTGCGCTCTGCATCTCCGACGCTCCAATAATTGAACAGGCCAGTGGCGAATTTTTCTAAGGTTTCATTCGGCGTGTACGTGGCCTTGTTCAACAGGTTAACAACGGTCACTTCCACCCCGGTTTCCTGACGCAAGTCGCGAAGCTGGCGGGTGATCTCCTGTTGCGTGGCGTCGTCGATGATCCCGGCAAAATCGTTTACGGTTGTGGTTTTGTAGTCGGGATAGCTCTGGGCGGTCAAAGCGGTTGCGGCGAACAAAGCCAGCCACCAGCCAAGCAGAATGCGTTTCATATCAATAAACCCTGGGTCGTTCTAAATGAATGCCCCAAGGGTAGTTTTTTCACCTCATGGGGCAATCAAACCTGTTCGGCGGCAAAGTCGAGCAGGGTCTGGAACGCCGCCACGAACCGGTCATCATCAACCGTCATGGCCACGCGGATATGCCCCGCTGCGGCCTTGCCAAAGCTTTCCCCCGGCATCACCGCGATTCTGTGGGCGTTGAGCAGCCGGTTGGCGAAGTCTTCGCCGGAAAGCCCGGTCGCGCGCAGGTCCAGCATCATGTACATGGCCCCCTGTGGCGGCACGGCTTTCACAAGGTTCTGTTTGGCGAGAAGGTCAAGCGCAAGATCCCGGCGGCGCAGGAAGGGCGCGGCGATTTTCTCTTCCGGTTCAATCCCCTGACGCAGAGCATAGAGCGCGGCGTCCTGGATGAAACCGGCCACGCCATAGGTGGTGTGGGTGGCAAGGTTGATCAGATGTTGGATCGCGTGTTCCGGCCCCACAATCCAGCCAACACGGGACCCTGTCATGGCATGGCTTTTGGACATCGAGCCAACCACCAGCGTGCGTTCGTCCATGTTAGGGATGCTGCGGATCGAGACATGTTCGCCCTCCCAGATCTGGGTGTCATACACCTCGTCCGAAATCACCCAGAAGTCGCGGGCCACGGCGACCTCTGCAATCTGATCAAGGGTTTCGCGGGAATAGATCACCCCGGTGGGATTGTTGGGGGAATTGAGCAGCAGCGATTTGACCTTGCCGTCACCCTCACAGGCGGCGCTGATGTCTTCGGCGCGGGGCTGAAACCCGTTTTCGGCCAGCGCCGCAACGCTGCGCGCAATCCCGCCCGCAGCGCGCAGGGTGCCGGGGTAGGTGGCATAATAGGGGTCGACGTAAAGCGCAATGTCGCCGGGATCAAGCACGGCCATATGGCTGGCAAACAGCGCCGCCTGACCTCCGGGCGTGATCAGCACGTTGCCGCGGGTGGTGGGCACACCTGTGCGTTCGGTCAGCCGCTTTGCCACCTCGTCACGCAAATCGGGGATGCCGGGCACGATGGCATAGCCCGTGCGCCCGCCCACCGCGCTGTCATGCATCGCGTCCAGAATGTCGCGCGAGGTTTTGATGTCGTGTTCGCCAATGGTCAGTTCGATCACCGGCTCGCCCGCCGCCACCATGGCGCGGGCCTTGTAAAATACCGACCACCCGTCGTCCCCCCCGCCGGTCAGCCCGGTGATTGTTCTGGAAAGCCGCATTTTGTCTTCCTCGCCTATTCTCTGTTCCCGAGACAGGCCAGCAATCCGGGGTTTTGTCAATTCGTCTCGTTGCGTCAGAGGAAGTGATTTTCCCCATCAGTTCCGCTTTCCTTGTGTGCGGACACGACATATAGTCTGATCCAATCACAAGACACGGCAGGGAAACAGGCAGGCCATGGCACATATCATCGTTGTGGGGAACGAAAAGGGCGGGGCGGGAAAATCCACCGTGTCCATGCACGTGGCCACCGCATTGGCCCGGATGGGGCACAAGATTTCGGTGCTGGATCTGGACCTGCGCCAGAAGACATTTGGCCGCTATGTGGAAAACCGGGCGCGGTTCATGGAGAAAGCGGGTTTGGACCTTCCCGGCCCCGAGTATCACGACCTGCCCGAGATCGACAAAGCCACGCTAAAACCCGGTGAAAACATCTATGACCACCGCCTGTCGGCAGCCGTGGCCACATTGGAGCCGGACAATGATTTCATCCTGATTGACTGTCCCGGCTCGCATACCCGCCTGTCCCAGGTGGCGCATTCGCTCGCCGATACGCTGATCACCCCGCTGAATGACAGTTTTGTCGATTTCGACCTGTTGGCCCATATCGACGAGGACGGGCAGAAGATCCTTGGCCCCTCGGTTTATTCCGAAATGGTGTGGTCGGCGCGCCAACTGCGTGCGCAGGCGGGGTTGAAGCCCATTGACTGGATCGTGCTGCGCAACCGCATGGGGGCGCAACGGATGGTCAACAAGGAAAAGATGGAGGCGGCGCTGGAGGCGCTGTCCAAACGGATCGGGTTCCGTGTGGGACCGGGGTTCAACGAACGGGTGATTTTCCGCGAGCTTTTCCCACGGGGGCTGACCTTGCTTGACCTCAAGGATATCGGGGTGAAGGGTATGAACATTTCAAACGTGGCGGCGCGGCAAGAGCTGCGCGACCTTGTGAAAGCGTTGAACCTGCCCGGGGTGAATGTGGATTTCTGATGCCTTGTCAGGCGGTTACACGGCGGACTCTGCGGATCGCCACAAGGTTTGAAATGGCGAGCGTCCCCATCACAACCGCACCATCAGCTAGCGCCCGTTCTGCATCCGGCACAGACAGCGGGTCGATAAAGGGCAAAAAGCAGCAGCGAGGTCCAGATATAGGCCGGCGGCACGGCGGGCACCATGGACAAGACACCGAACAGGGTGATCAGAAGGCCATTGATCTGGTCCGTCATCGCCGCAGGGTGTGCCCCAACGGCACGACTGTAAAGCCCGCACTTTGAAATATTCAAAATCCATGATAGGTCGCGGTTCAGATTTGCGACAGGACAACAGGTTACTCCCCATGACGCTTCTTCAGATCACATCCCTTCTTATCGTGCTGGCTGGGGCCTTTGGTACCATCAACTATTTGTTTTTAAAGCTTCCCTCGGCTATTGGCATTCTTGTTGTGGCGCTGTTTGCGTCCTTCGGGGTGCTGATCACCGATCTGATCTGGCCCCAGTTGACCATGGCCGAAACCATGCGCGCGGTGATCGGCGGTATCGACTTTTCGGACGCGCTGTTGGAGGGGATGCTGGGTCTGTTGCTGTTTGCCGGGGCGCTGCATGTGAAGCTGTCGGATCTCAGGGAACAGTGGCGGCTTGTCTTTTTGATGGCAACGATCGGCGTTGCACTGTCTACCGTGATCGTCGGGTTTGGCTTCCACTGGCTGACTGGTGCGCCGATCATGATCGCGCTGGTGTTCGGGGCGCTGATTTCGCCTACGGACCCGGTTGCCGTGCTGGGGGTTTTGCGCGAGGCGAACCTGCGTAAGTCTCTGGAAACAAAGATTGCGGGCGAGTCGTTGTTCAATGATGGCGTGGGATATGTGGTGTTTCTGGTGCTGGTTGGCCTGGCCTTTCCCGCGATGGATGCCCACGGAACCCATGGAGGGCATGGCAACGAAACTGCGCTGATGGGCGCGGTGAAACTGTTCCTGCAAGAGGCCGTGGGCGGTGCGGTTCTGGGCATCGTTCTGGGTTGGCTGACCTTTCGGGTCATGCGCCGGATCGACGATTACTCGCTGGAGGTTCTGATCACACTCGGATTGGCATTCGGCGGCTATCAGCTTTCGGTTTATCTTCATGCCAGCGCGCCGATCATGGCGGTCTGTGCGGGGCTGTTGATCGGGGATATCGGCGCAAAACACGGCATGTCCGAGGAAACGCGCAAATATGTCGACGCGTTCTGGAAGCTGATCGACGAAATTCTGAACGCGGTTTTGTTCCTGTTGATCGGGTTCGAAGTGTTTGCAGTTGCCTTTGAAATGGATTTCCTTGTGGTTGCGGTCCTTTCGATTGCTTTGGCGCTGGTTGGCCGCCTGGCGGCAGTGGCGCTGCCTGTTTTGCTGCTCAGACCCTTTCGCAACTTTTCGCGCGGTGTGATCCCGATCATGACATGGGGGGGGTTAAAGGGTGGTATATCGGTCGCGCTGGCCCTGTCGTTGCCGGATAGTGAATGGAAACCTGTGATCCTGGCTGTAACCTATGTGATCGTGATATTTTCCATTGTAATTCAGGGTCTTACGGTCACTCGCGTGGCCAATCGTGTGGGCCGTGAACCGGATTTGGTGTGAGCCTGTTTTGCGATTTGTTGGGGCCTGTGGCCTGTGTTTGGGTCCGTGTTTCGGAATGGGGCCAACGGACCGACCCACTGGGTTAACGGGGCCGAATTAACCTTTGGGAAACAGGGTGACTTTTGCGCATCAAGGCGGCACCGGGACGGCACCGCCGCAGTGCGGCATCTGTTAAAGGAAAATTGGGTTAATCCCGCGTACGGTCGATGGGGCAGGCTCTTTTGATTGCCCTGAGACCTGGTCAAGAGAGCGGTCAGGCGCTCCCGCCCGGAAACGCTGCATTGAAATGCAGCATTTCAGGTTGGGCCCGGCGGTTTCACCGCTATGCGCGCCTTGCGCGCATAGCGGTGAAACCGCCCCCCGCCCGCCGCAGGCGTCGATGATTTTTTGAAAAAGATCATCGGGTGGCCCATAGCGGAGCATGGCAGGAGCATGGAAAACAGAGCAGAGGGTCAGGACCCGAGCGACACGCCTCTGCGTCCGGCAAGGTCCGTGATGTATTGCCATGCCACCCGGCCAGAGCGGGCTCCGCGCGTGGCCTGCCATTCGATGGCTTCTGCGCGCAGCGTGTCGTCGTCAATGTCGATGCCGTAGTGATCGCAATAGCCGCGGATCATGCCAAGGAAATCGTCCTGATCGCAGGGATGGAAACCCAGCCACACCCCGAACCGATCCGAGAGCGAAACTTTTTCTTCCACCGCTTCGGCCGGATTGATGGCCGAAGAGCGTTCGTTTTCGATCATGTCCCGCGGCATCAAATGGCGGCGGTTCGACGTGGCATAGAAGACCACGTTGTCGGGTCGCCCTTCGATTCCGCCGTCCAGCACCGCCTTCAGGGATTTGTAATGCTGATCATCATGGGAAAATGACAGGTCGTCACAAAACAGGATGAACCGCGCGTCGCTGGCGCGGAGCAGGTTCAGCAGCCGCCCGACCGAGGGCAGGTCTTCGCGTTGCAATTCGACAAGCTTCAGCCCGTTATGGCGGGTCTGGACATCGCCATGCACCGCCTTGACCAGCGAAGATTTCCCCATGCCCCGCGCGCCCCACAGAAGCGCGTTGTTGGCGGGCAGGCCAGCGGCGAATTGTTCGGTATTGGCCAGAAGCGTATCACGTGACCGGTTGACTCCCAACAGCAGGGACAGCGGCACGCGGCTGATCCGCTTGACCGGTTCAAGCCGATCCGGGTCCACATGCCACACAAAGGCCGAGGCCGCAGAGAAATCCGGGGCTGCGAGCGGCGCGGGGGACATGCGTTCCAGCGCCGTTGCGATGCGTTTCAGGGTCTTCCTGGTCATTTGTTACTGTCGTCCACCATGCCTGGGTCGTCTTCTTCATCGTCGCGTTGGGCATGGGGGTCGGCGCTTGCGGTATCGTCCAACTCGTCCTCTTCGTCGAACTCTTTCAGAAGCGGGTCGTCGAAGTCTTCTTCTTCGTCAAAGGCGGCTTCGGGGTCGGTATTCCCGTCATCCTCATCATCCTCATCATCCTCGAACCACAGCCCTTCGGCGCGCAGTTTCGCCTCGCGGCTTTTTTCGACGCGGCCCACGAGAAAGATCGAGATTTCATAAAGCCCGTAGACCACCGTGAACAGGATCAACTGGGTCACCACATCCGGCGGTGTCACCAGAGCGGCCAGCATCAGGATGGCCACCACCGCGTATTTGCGCACGGCACCAAGGCCCTTGGCGCTGACCATGCCGGCCTTGCCCATCAGGGCCAACAGCACGGGGAGCTGGAAGCAGAGCCCGAAGGCGATGATGAATTTCAGCGTGATATCAAGGCTTTCATTCACCTTGCCGAAGAAGGTGATCCTGATGCCTTCTTCGCTTTCCGGGACCACGGCCGCCTCGGGGGGCAGGGTGTCAACCGTGCCGGACAGCAGGTTGGCGAAGATCGAGCTGACATCCGCAAAGCCGAGAAAAAACGCCATGGCCAGCGGGGTCACGACGAAATGGGCAAAGGAGGCCCCCAGAAGGAACATCAGCGGCGAGGCCACGAGGAACGGCAGGAAAGCCGACTTTTCATTGCGATAAAGGCCGGGGGCCACGAAGCGCCACATCTGGTGTGCAATCACCGGGAAGGCGAGGGCAAAGCCGAACACCATCGAGATTCGGAACAGTGTGAACAGGTATTCCTGGGGGCTGGTATATTGCAGCGTCGGGGCCGGGTCGCCCAGTTCGCGCAGGGTTTCTTCGATCGGGGTCAGCAGGAATTGCAGGATCGGTTCGGCCACGGCAAAGGCCAGAACGATGCCGATAACAAAGGCAATGACCGAACGGATCAGGCGTGTGCGCAGCTCGGCCAGGTGTTCGATCAGCGGGGCTGAGCTGTCTTCGATCTCGTTTGGGGTGTCGGTCATGCTTGGTCTCTGGGGGTGTCAGCCTTAGAGGCGGGGGCCTCTTCCGTCGCGGCCCGGGCCGCTTTGGCATCGGTCTGGCGTGCCGCGGCGCGGGCGCGTTCCTCGGTCGCTTCTTTGGCCTTGCGTTCGCGGGCGCGTTTGGCGGCGGCGTCCTGGATTTTTTGCTTGGCCTCTTGCCGTTCGGCGGCCAGCTTGCCGGTTTCGCTTTCCGGGTCCCATTTTTGAAAGGATTCGGCGGCGTCTTCGGTGGCGTTTATCACCTGATCCAGCCCGGCCTTGACCGGGTTCGCGGCGGTCTTGCCAATGGTACGCAGGTTGTCGGCGGTTTCTTTCATGCCGCTTTCATCCGCCGCCTGTTCCATGGCGCGGCTGAATTCGCGGGCCATGCCCCTGGCTTTGCCCACAAATTGTCCGACGCGGCGGAACAGCATCGGCAGATCCTTCGGACCCACGACGATCAGCGCCACAACGCCGATCACCATAAGCTCGGTCATGCCCAGATCGAACATGGGCGCGCCTTAGACCTTGTCTTTTTCGTCGGCCGGGGTGACGTCCTTGGCCGCTTCGGCCAGGTCTTCTTCCAGCTCGGCCTGGCCTTCGTTGATACCTTTTTTGAACGAGGTGATACCCTTGCCCACTTCGCCCATCAGCGAACTGATCTTGCCGCGTCCAAACAGGACGAGCACAACGATTGCGATCAGAAGGATGCCCGGAAGGCCGATATTGTTCAGCATGTGTCTTCTCCCTTGTCGCGCGCGAGCGGGCGCGCGTGAATTGTCTGCTTAACTGCTATCTAGTCGTTGGGGGGCAGGGATGAAAGATGCAAAGGGCCGCAGGGCGCGCAATTCCTGGCAAAAAACCGCGACGATTGTGCAATTTGTCGGCCCCGCGCCGATGTTGGACGGGTGTGGGAGCGGTCGCGACCTGTCCGCAGGTGCCGTTTTGGCGGCTTTTCAAGGCGCGCCAAAGGGCAGATAAGGGGCTTATGAGTGATTCAGGACAACAGATTGCCCTTCCGGGCGGGAAGTGGCCGGTGCTGGAACCCGGCTGGGTCTGGCTCTGTGGGGCTGGCCCGGGGGATCCGGGGCTGTTGACGCTTCATGCGCTGAACGCATTGGGGCAGGCGGATGTGGTGATTTACGACGCCTTGGTGCAGAAGAGCATTCTGGACTGGGCACCACAGGCCGAGCATATCTATGCGGGCAAGCGGGGCGGCAAACCGTCGGCCAAACAGAAGGATATTTCCCTGCGGTTGGTTGATATGGCCAGGGCGGGCAAGCGGGTGTTGCGTCTTAAGGGCGGCGATCCTTTCGTGTTTGGTCGCGGTGGGGAAGAGGCCCAGACCCTTGTACAGCATGGCGTGCCCGTTCGGATCATTCCGGGTATTTCCGCCGGTATTGGCGGGCTGGCCTATGCCGGAATTCCGGTGACCCACCGCGATGTGAACCAGTCGGTGACCTTTGTCACCGGCCATGATCAGTCGGGCGAGGCACCGTCGTCGTTGAATTGGGACGCTCTGGCGCAGGGGTCGCAGGTTCTTGTGGTCTATATGGGCATGAAACATGCCGCGCGGATTTCCGCGTCACTGATTGCGGCGGGACGTCCCGGGGACGAGCCGGTGGCGGTGGTCAGCAATGCCACAACCGCGCGGCAACAGGTGTTGGAGACCACCCTGAGCCGGATGGCCGGTGATGTAGCGGATAGCGGTATGGAGCCGCCGGCGGTGTTCTGTATCGGGCGGTCGGTGTTGATGCGCCAGGTGCTGGATTGGCAGGGCATGGCGGCGGGGGGGGGACCTCGGGATCTTGATCCGCTGGGGCGTGGTCGTCCGGCAGAAGAGGGGTAGCCGTGGCGCGCGGGCTGATGATTGCCGCGCCCGGATCGGGAAGCGGCAAGACCACGGTGACGCTGGCGCTGTTGCGATTTCTGCGCAATCTGGGGCACGAGGTGCGCGGGGCCAAGTCGGGACCGGATTACATTGACCCCCGGTTTCACGCGGCGGCGTGCGGGGTGGAATGCGTGAACCTTGATGCGTGGTCGATGACACCCGCGCGGCTGCTTCATCTGGCCGAAGGACCGGGCACGTTGATTGTCGAAGCGGCCATGGGCCTGTTTGACGGTGCGCCGCCCGAGGGGCGCGGCTCGGCGGCGGAGCTGGCGCGGGTTTTGGGGCTTCCTGTTGTATTGGTGGTTAATGCCAGCCATATGGCGCAATCGGTGGCGGCGCTGGTTGCGGGGTTTGCACATCATGATCCGCGGGTGACCGTTGCCGGGGTGATTTTGAACAATGTGGGCTCGGAACGGCACGAACGCATGTTGCGCGCGGCGCTGGAGCGCGTGCGTCTGCCCGTGCTGGCGGCGTTGCGGCGCAATGGGAATCTGGCCTTGCCCTCGCGCCATCTGGGGTTGGTTCAGGCCGGGGAACGGGGCGACCTTGATGCGTTTCTGGACCGTGCGGCAGGGGCATTGGGCGAAACGCTGGAGGTTGAGCGGGTGCTGTCCCTCGCTGCACCTTTGGTGCAGCCGCCTGCGGCGGGCGGGGGGCGGCGCTTTGCGCCGCCGGGTCAACGGATCGCGGTGGCGCGGGACGCGGCCTTTGCCTTTGCTTATCCCCACATGCTGAACGACTGGCGGGTCGCGGGTGCGGAGATTTCGTTTTTCTCACCGCTGGCGGATGAGCCGGTGCCTGCGGCGGATTTCGTTTTTTTGCCGGGCGGGTATCCGGAGCTTCATGCCGGGCGGTTGAGCGCGGCATCTGTGTTCATGAAGTCATTGAGGATGGCAGCGCAATCTATTGATATATATGGAGAATGCGGCGGCTACATGATGCTTGGGGAGAGTTTGGTTGATGCCGGCGGGGTGGCGCATTCCATGGCCGGGTTGTTGCCCCTGGTGACGTCCTTCGAACGCCGCCGGTTGCATCTTGGATACCGCAGGATGCGCGCCTTGCGCGGGCCGTTTCAGGGGGAATTCAACGGTCACGAGTTTCACTATGCCAGCACGCTTGAGGCCAGGGGACAGCCGATGTTCCGGAACTGTGACGCGGAAGGCAGTGAGATGCCCGATGCGGGGTTGGTCGAAGGGCGGGTGGCCGGGTCGTTCCTGCATCTTGTCGACGTCAGGTGAGACCTTGCAGGGCGGCGCGCAAAGGGATACGGCGGAGCCATGACAGATTTGACCCAAACGCATGACGACAGCCGCGCCAGGCGCAACGTAATCATTCTGGTGCTGGCTCAGGCCATCCTTGGGTCACAAATGCCGATGATTTTCACCATTGGTGGATTGGCGGGGCAGACGCTGGCCAGCAACCCGTGTTTTGCCACCCTGCCGATTTCTCTGATCGTTCTGGGGTCCATGCTGGCTGCGACGCCAGTGTCGGGGATCATGCAGAAATACGGGCGGAAGACCGGGTTTTTCATCGGTGCCACGTTTGGTGCGGTCGGGGGCATGGTGGGGGCCTATGGGCTTTATCATGCGTCGTTTCCGATCTTCCTGATCGGGTCTTTGTTGACCGGGGTCTATATGTCGGCGCACGGGTTCTACCGGTTTGCCGCTGCGGATACAGCCAGTGATGCGTTCCGGCCCAAGGCGATTTCCTATGTTATGGCCGGAGGGCTGGCGAGTGCGATCATAGGTCCACAGGTGGTGAAGGTGACGGCGGACGCGATGGTGATCCCGTTTATGGGCACCTATTTGGCGGTGATCGCGGTGAATGTGGTCGGGTCGGCGCTGTTCCTGTTTCTGGACATTCCCAAGCCCGAGGTCGCTCATGCGGATGCGCCCAAGGGGCGGACGCGGCGCGAGTTGCTGCAATCCCCGACCGTGGCCGTGTCGATCATCGTGGCGATGGTGTCTTATGCGTTGATGAACCTTGTGATGACCTCGACCCCACTGGCGGTGGTCGGGTGCGGTTTTGACACCGATACGGCGGCGAATATCGTGTCGGCCCACGTGTTGGCGATGTATGTGCCGAGCTTCTTTACCGGCCACCTGATTGTCCGGTTCGGAGTGCGGGCGGTTGTGGCAACGGGGCTTGTGATCCTGGCCGGGGCGGGCGCGGTGGCGTTACAGGGCGTGGCGCTGGAAAACTTCTATATCGCGCTGATCCTGTTGGGACTCGGGTGGAATTTCGGGTTTATTGGCGCAACGACCATGCTGGCCGGATCGCACGAACCGTCCGAGCGGGGCAGGGTGCAGGGCATGAATGACCTGATCGTGTTCGGGGGGGTGACGATGGCGTCGCTGGCCTCGGGTGGGTTGATGAACTGTTCGGGCGGTGATGCTGCGACAGGGTGGGCGAGCGTGAGCCTTGCCATGGCACCGTTTCTGATGCTGGCGGGGGGCGCGCTGATCTGGCTGGCCTTTCGGCGCGATGAAGTATGAAATGAGGCATTTTCCCTGATTTCCTGTGAAGCGGACTCACATCACGTCGAGTCAACGTAATGCGGAAACGCTGTAGGTTCCCGCTTTGCATGCCCTATGGGGCACGCCGCCTGCGGCGAGCGGGGGGCGCGTGCGCGGCTGTGTGCGTTGCACACAGCCGCGCACGCGCCGGGCCCAACCATCGAGGATCACATCTTTGATGTGACCGCAGTGGGCGGGAGGGCTGGCTGTTCCTGACGTTGAGACGGGGCGGGGAGGCGGGGCGAGGGTCGTTTACCAATAGCCTGTGGCGGCGCGCAGGATCAGGCGGGTGCGGCTGGAAAGCTCACGGGGGGCCAGGGCACCGGCGAGAATCTTTTCGGGGGCTTTGACGGCGTGTTTCAATACCGGGCCAGAGGCCCAGGCCGAAAGGAGAGCAGGGTGGGCAGGCCGTGCAACCTCGCCCCGGCGTGCGCGGGCCATTCGAAGATCGTTTAACCGGGACTTTGCAAGCGTTTGAAGTGCGGATTGAGTGCCGCTCGGCAGGTTCGGGGGTAATGGCGATCGGCCAAGGGAGGTCAGTGCGGGCAGCGCGCGTAAGAGGTTGGCCAGCCCCTGCGCCCGTCCCACCTGGCGCGAGAGGGTTTCGGGGACGCCGCCCTTTGCCAACACATCACAGGCTGCCACCATGAGATGCCCGGAGGTCTGGTCAAGATATGCCTCCAGCGCGGCCATATCTGTGAACGGGTCCGGGTAGATATCGTGCTGGCGTGCGTCCACCAGCGCCTGCAACATCCGCGCCGTTGCGGGGGTCAGGATTGTGGCCAGCGGGGTCACCACCTCGTGCCGCCGTGCGCTGCCGCCCTGCGCGATCTCTCCCAGCGCATCGTGCCACCACTGCAGTCGGATCTCTGCGATCATCGCCTCTTGCGTCACCCAGGGTGCGCGGGCCATCTCGACGTTGAAGGCATAAAGCGGGAACAGCTTCGCCCGCGCCGCCACCGGTGCGGCCATGGTGGCCATGAACCTTTCCGGGTCCCCTTTTTCCACGATGGCCGCACAGGCGTTAAGGTCATCGTCACCGGGTTTTTCAATGTCTTGGGTGGTCACTTGAGAAATTCTTTGATCCGCGCTGCCGTTGCCGGGGCGTTTACCACGTCAAGATGGCCCACGCCATCCAGCAGCGTATAAGAATCGTTCCCATTCAGCGGGGACATGAGCGGTTCATACTGCCCGGCGACAAAGGCTTCGTCCTTGCGCCCGGCAATCAGCAGGAACCGGGGCAGGGCGGCGATATCCGCCTTACAATCGTCACGGGGGTGGTAGGATTTGTTCAATCGCCAGCTATAGCCGGTCGTGGCGGTGTGGCCCATGGGGCCGTCCAGCACCCTGCGCGGCAGGGCGAACTGGATCACGGTGCGATCATCGAACCAATGGAGGCCCACCGCGTTCAGCATCGAAAGCCCGATCATCCGGCGCACAAGCACATGCGCCCAGCTTGGCGGCTTTGCGATGGGTGCCGAGGTGGGGGATCAGGCTCATCCCCGCCCCCGCAAATCGTGCCAGACGAACAGGAGCAGGAAGGCCGCCCCGGTCAGCGTGCCCATGGCGGCAAAACCGGTTTGCGGGGTGATCCAGCCCCGCGCCAGCGGCAGGGCGAAAACGGGGTAGAGCAGGAGCGCGATCCAATAGGCCGTCGCCTGTGCCGCGCGTGTTTCGGCGGCGTGGCCTTCGTCCATGGCCATCCGGATGGCGCGTTTATCTGCGTTTTGCGCGGCGAGCGTGATCGCCGCGGCCGAGGTCAGTCCGCACAGGGCAGGCACCCACCACGGCATGGGGTTGGGCACATTCCAGATCAGGGCCAGGATCCAGGATAAAGCGTTCGACCTTTAACCTGAGACAGGGAAAAGGGCGAAGGCAGCGCGACATTTATGTGTTTCGCGCGTTCTGCCAACACCCCGTGAGTCAGGTTTTTGGCAGGACGCTTTAGGAGAAAGACGAAGAGGCAGGGCGCGCGCCCGGTTCCGACCCGTGTGGCGGTTATGCGCCGGGGTCGTTTGCCGGGCCATCACGCAGGAGTTTCCAAGTGATCGCATCCAGCAGCGCCTCGAACGAGGCGTCGACGATATTGGGGCTGACTCCCACGGTCGACCAGCGTCTCCCCTGATCATCTTCGCTGTCGATGATCACGCGAGTCACGGCCTCGGTTCCGCCTTGGGTGATGCGGACCTTGAAATCGACAAGTTTCATGTCGGCAATGGCGGATTGGTAGCGGCCCAGATCCTTGGCCAGCGCCTTGGAGAGCGCATTGACCGGACCACGGTCCGATCCGGTATCATCCATGGATTCCGAGACCGAGAGTTTCTTTTCCCCGTCCACCTTGACCACCACGACCGCTTCGGAGAGCGAGACCATTTTGTTATACTTGTTCTTGCGGCGTTCGACCGTGACCTTGTAGCGTTTGACCTCGAAAAACTCGGGCAGGTCCCCCAATTCACGGCGGGCCAGCAATTCAAACGAGGCTTGGGCGCTGTCATAGGTGTATCCCATCGCCTCGCGCGATTTGATCGTGTCGAGGATGCGGGAGAGGGCCGGGTTGTCCCTGGCCACCGTGATCCCGGCATCGGCCAGTCGGCGGCGCAGGTTGGATTGGCCGGCCTGATTTGACATGGGGATGATGCGTGTATTGCCCACCATGCCCGGGTCGATATGTTCGTATGTGGTCGGGTCCTTGAGGATCGCGCTGGCATGGAGCCCCGCCTTGTGGGCAAAGGCGCTGGCCCCCACGTAAGGGGCCTGTCGCAGGGGGACGCGGTTGAGGATGTCATCCAGCTGACGGCTGGCCTGGGTCAGGGTTTTAAGCGCGTCGCGGGTAATGCCGGTGTCAAAACGGCTGGCATAGGGTTCTTTCAGCAGCAGGGTGGGAATCAGCGTGGTGAGATTGGCGTTGCCACAGCGTTCGCCAAGCCCGTTGAGCGTCCCCTGCACCTGTCGCGCGCCGGCGTCGATGGCGGCAAGACTGCCGGCCACGGCGTTTTCCGTGTCGTTATGGGTGTGGATGCCCAGATGGGTGCCGGGGATCCCTGCGTCGATCACCGCGCGGGTGATGGCGTGGATTTCCGCCGGAAGGGTGCCGCCATTGGTGTCACAGAGCACGATCCAGCGCGCCCCGGCGTCATGGGCGGCCTTGACCGCTTCCAACGCATAATCCGGGTTGGATTTGTAACCGTCAAAGAAGTGCTCGGCATCAAACAGGGCTTCGCGGCCCCGGGTCACAAGGTGGGCCATGGTGGCGCGGATGTTTTCGGTGTTTTCATCCAGCGTGATGCCAAGGGCGGTGGTGACATGGAAGTCATGGGTTTTGCCGACGAGACAGACGGCTTGGGTGCCCGCGTTCAGAACTTCGGCCAGAACATCATCGTTGTCCGCCGAGCGCCCGGCGCGTTTGGTCATGCCAAAGGCGGTAAAGGTGGCGCGGGTTTTCGGTGCGGTTTCGAAAAACGCGCTGTCCGTCGGGTTGGCTCCGGGCCAGCCGCCTTCGATGTAATCCACGCCGAGCGCGTCGAGGGTTTCAGCGATCTGTTGCTTCTCGGGGGTCGAAAACTGCACGCCCTGGGTTTGCTGTCCGTCCCGCAGGGTGGTGTCATAGATAAAGAGCCGTTCGCGGGTCATACCAGACCCTCCAGCCGGGATGGATCAAATCCGGGCCTGGGCTCCAGCGTGACTTCGGTTTTGGACATGCGCACCTCAAGCCCGGCGTCAAGAAGGGCGGATTTGATCCGGTCGACCTCGGCGAAATCTTTGGTTCGCAGGGCCTGAGTTCGGGCGTTGAACAGCAGGGTTTCATAGGCAGAGAGGTCCGGGGTGCCGGACACCGCCCAGTCGCCCATGTCATCGCCAAGCAGTCCCAACAGCGCGGCAGAGGCCTTTAACGAGGCCCCGTCACCGGACGCCGCAAGCTGGTGCAACGCTGTAATCGCCCCCGCAGTGTTGAGGTCGTCACAAAGTGCTTCGATCACAGAGGGGGCGGCGCTTGCGGCGGGTTCGATGCCCGCTGTGAGCGCCCTCCACTTGCGCAGGGTCGCCTGGGCCTCGGCGGCCTTTTTCGCGGTCCAGTCCATGGGTTTGCGGTAATGGGTCGACAGGAACACGAAGCGGATGACTTCGCCGGGCACGGGGGGGGCGCCATCATGACCGTCAAGCAGGTCGCGCACGGTAAAGAAGTTGCCAAGCGATTTGGACATCTTCTTGCCTTCGACCTGTAGCATCTCGTTATGCATCCAGATCTGGGCAAAATCACTTTCGGGATGGGCACAGCAGCTTTGGGCAATTTCGTTTTCGTGGTGAGGGAACATCAGATCATTGCCGCCGCCGTGGATATCAAAGCTTGGCCCCAGCAATTCGTAAGACATGGCCGAGCATTCGATATGCCAGCCGGGGCGGCCGCGGCCCCAGGGGCTGTCCCAGCCGGGAAGATCCTCGGTTGAGGGTTTCCAAAGGACGAAATCCATCGGATCCTCCTTGAACGGGGCGATTTCGACCCGCGCCCCGGCGATCATGTCATCCACCGAACGCCCCGAGAGCGCACCATAGTTTTCATAGGACCGCACCCGGAACAGAACGTGCCCGTCTCTGGCATAGGCATGGCCAGCGGCGATCAGACCTTCGATCATCGTAATCATCTGGGGAATGAACTGAGTGGCACGGGGCATGGCATTGGGTTCCAAAGCCCCCAGCGCACTCATGTCATCAAGATACCACTGGGTGGTTTCGGCCGTGATCTCGCCAATTGCACGTCCGCTTTCGGCGGCGCGGGCGTTGATCTTGTCATCCACGTCGGTGAAATTGCGCACATAGGTCACGTGATTTGCCCCATAGGCATGGCGCAACAGGCGGTAGAGCGTGTCAAACACGATCACGGGGCGTGCGTTGCCGATATGGGCGCGATCATAAACCGTGGGACCACAGACATACATCCGAACATTGTCAGGGTCGATGGGAGTGAAAACCTCTTTCTTTCGGGTTTTCGTGTTGTGCAGCTTGATAGTGATCATGGCGTCCTCGCACGCGTATAGTCTGCGGCGGGCTTAGCAACTTCATGACATGTTTGAAATAGAAGAACGGCCCGCCTGAGATGTCTCAGCGGATAATGCAGCAGATAATGCAGATCGTTCCGTTCATGGGTTTACCATAGATGGATGCAGCCCGCTTGCCAAGTCGCGTCCGCCCGCAACCTGGGGGCACGAATTTTAGCTAAAGCGTTTCCACATCACGCCGAGTCAACGTGATGCGGAAACGCTTTGTAATTCGTGTGGCGCGGGGCGGTGTCATTCTGCCGCTCGAATGTCTTTCGTGCCTTTGGTGGTTTCGTCTTCCGGGGTATCCGGGTCTGACAGTTCTCCTTCCAACGCGCGGAGCCGGCCGCTGCTGGAGAGGACGGATTTCACGGCTTTTGCGTCGGCTTCTTCGGCCATGTCTCCGCTATCTTCATAGCGTTGCGCATCCGCCCCGCGCAGGTCGGGGTGGACTGCGTCGGTCCAGTCTTCGGGCCAGATCAGATCGCGATGCTTGAATTTGCGCGCGGAACGGGACAGGGCAAAGTCGCGCGCTGCCATGCTGGCCTGCCCCATGGACAACGCCTGAAGCCCGCGTGCCAGCCATGTCGCGTAGGTCCCGAGCCAGACCCGCAGCGCCAGCATGGAGGGGGTGAAGACCAGTGTCAGCACCGTGGCGATCCCCAGCCCGAACACGACCGCCGTGGCCAGTTGTTTCCACCACAGCGCCGTGGGGCTGTCGATGGTATAGCCCCCCCCGACAAAGTCGAGCGACAGTCCGAACATCATCGGTGCAAGTCCGGCCATGGTGGTGATCGTGGTCAGCAGTACGGGGCGGATACGGTCCTCGGCCGTGCGGATGATCGCTTCGATTCGTGGCATATAGGCGGAGTATTCCTGATAGGTATCAATCAGAACGATGTTGTTGTTCACCACGATCCCGGCCAGTGCAACGATGCCGGTGCCGGTCATGATGATCGAAAACGTCTGATCCATCACCAGCATCCCGATCAGCACCCCGGCAGTGGACAGCACCACGGCCAGCAACACCAGCACCGAGTTGTAAAAGCTGTTGAACTGCGCCAGCAGGATCACGAACATCATCGCGAGTGCCCCCGAGAAGGCATACACCAGGAAGGCCTGGCTTTCCGCCTGTGCATCCTGATCCCCGGTCCATTCCCATTCCAGCCCGCGGGGCAGGGGGTTGGCCTCGATCCATTTGGTCAGGGTTTCGATCCGTTCATTTGCGGTGAGCGGCGCGGCAGTGAACCCATCGTTGGTTTTCGCGGCCCGCAAATCCGGGTCCGCATCCCAGAGGGCGGTTTCGATCACCTCAATCGCGCCGCTGTCGGCATGGCTCAGCACGGTCAGGCCGTCTTCTACCCCGGCCTTGATATCGAAATAGCGTTTCTGATCCACCCGGTTGATTTCGGCCAGTTTCGGCACGGGTTTGCGCGAGATGAAGTTCGAGAGGGGCACCAGCCCTTCGGTCGTGCGTACCTTGAGCGTATCCAGCGTCGACAGGATCCGGTCTTTTTCAGGCAGGCGCACGCGGATTTCAATTTCTTCGTCGCTGCTGTCCACCCGCATCGTATCCAGCAGGATGCCACGTGTGACCAGTTGGACCATGCCGCCCACGGTGGCCACATCTGCGCCATAGCGCCCGGCCTTTTCCACATCGACCGAGATTTCCCAGTCGATGCCGGGCAGGGGGCGGGTATCTTCCACCAGTGTAAGACCCGGCAGCGCGTCAAATTGCGCCCGCACGGTTTCGGTGCCTGCTATCAGGTCGTCCCAATTGTCGCCCTTGATACGGATATGCACCGGTTTGGCGCTGGCCGGGCCCTGCGCAAAGGGCAGGATTTCGGTTCTCGCACCGGGGATGGATTTCAACTGGGTCGTCAGTTCTTCGATCACCAGATCACCGTCCAGCTCGGGGCGGTCGGAGCGGTCTTGCCACGGGATGGTTTCGAATTGAACCTGTCCCACCGTGTCCTTGGGCGGTTGTGCGCCGCCGGTGTTGTTTTTCAACCCGCCTTTGCCGGAAAAGGAAAACGCGGTGATCACGCCGGGATGGGCCATGATGATCTCTTCGGCCTGGCGCACAAGGTTGTCCTTTTGTGCCAGCGACAGGTTGCCCCGTGCCCGTATGTAAACGATGGCCTGTTCCGGTTCGGATTCCACAAAAAATTCGGTGCCGTTGTTGTTTTCACCGAAATAGGCAAACACCTGTATGACCGCAAAGATCACGGCGGTGATGGTGACAAGGGGCATAACCGGGTTGCCCGCGATCAGCTTGATCACCCAACCGAAGGGCGTACGTTTGGAATGCCCCGGCTCTGGCGTCTTGCGCCGCGTCACCTTGGCCGCACCAACCGTGATCGAGGTCAGCACCGCCCCCAGAAGGAACAGCGCCATGCCCGGCAGAAGCGCGACAAAGCCCGTGCCCTGCGCTTGGCCTGCGAACAGATAACCGGGGTTCAGCGTCTGCATGGCACCGAGGAAGACCAGGTACATGGAAGGCGGCACCAGAAGCGCGCGCACCCACCAGGGAAAGCGGGCTTTCATCCAGTCAGAGCCACGCGCGAACATGCGGCTTGCCCGCCCCGTCACACCGCCCATAACCGGCAGATAGATCAGAGCCACCACAAGCGAGGCGGACAGAACAAAGATCAGAGTCACCGGCAACATGCCCATGAATTGTCCCGGCACACCGGGCCAGAACAGCATGGGCAGGAAAGCACAGAGCGTGGTCGCGGTCGAAGACACAACCGGCCAGAACATGCGCTTGGCCGCCTCGACATAGGCGTGCATGGGACCCGAGCCTTCGGAAATCCGCTTGTCGGCATATTCCACCACCACGATGGCCCCGTCCACCAACATGCCCACGGCCAGGATCAGCCCGAACATCACGATGTTGGAAATGGTCACGCCCATCACCGCAAGCAGGGCAAAGCACAGCAGGAACGAGGTGGGGATGGCAAAGCCCACCAACAGGGCGGGGCGCGGACCCAGCGCGGCCAGAACCACGATCATCACCAGCGCAATCGCGGTGAGAACCGATCCCTCAAGCTGGCTCACCATGGAGCCCACAATGCGGCTTTGGTCATTGGAGGTGCCCATATGCACGGCGGCGCGCAGATCGGCGGGCCAGCTTTCGTGTTCTTCGGCCACGATCCGGCGCACTTCGGCGGCCATGTCCAGAAGGTTGAACCCTTTGCGTTTGACGACCTGTAGCGCCAGGGTGCTTTCGCCGTTGAATCGCGCGATGCCCATCCGGTCTTCGAAAGTCAGCTTGATTTCCGCCAGATCGCCCAGCGTCACCACCCGGTCGCCATTGGTTTTCACGGGCAGAGAATACACATCATGAGGGTCGTCAAAGGACGACGGAATCTTGACCGCAAAGCTGCCGGTTTCCGTGTCGATTTCGCCAGCGGCAATCAGTTGGTTATTGTTGACCACCACATTGATCAGCTCGCCCGCCGTCACGTTGTAGGATTCAAGCCGCAACGGGTCGATCACCACCTCGAGCATTTCATCGCGATTACCGGCCAGCCCGGCCTCTAACACGGCATCAAGCGATTCAAGCCGGTCCTGAAGATCCCTGGCCACACGTGTCATGGTGCGTTCGGGCACATTGCCGGTCAGGTTGACGATCAGAACGGGAAATTCCGAGAAGTTGATTTCGTTGATCGAGTATTTTTCGGCCCCTTCCGGGAATTCCGCCTCGGCGGTGTTCATTGCCTCGCGCACATCCGCCATGGTGGCGGATTTGTCCCAGCCGAATTCGAATTCAAGGAACATCCCGGCATAGTTTTCCGCCGCCGTGCCGGTCATTTTGTCCAGCCCGTCAAGGTCGGCCAGTTCGGTTTCCATCACCTTCAACAGAAGCTTTTCGGAATCCGCCGCCGAAATGCCGGGGAAGGGGACCGAGACGAAAAGGCCGGGAATTTGAATGTCCGGTTCGCCCTCTTTGGGCAGGTTGGCATAGGCAAAGCCCCCCGCAAGAAGCGAAAGGGCGATAAAGGCAAGCACCATACGGGCGCGCGAGGCGGCCCAGTCGACGAGGCCGGTCATTGTTCAGGCTCCTGTGGGTCCGTTCCGGGGAAGGTGGCGCGGACCGCCACGCCATCGATCACGTATTCCTGACCGATGATGATCACATCCGCCGTTTCGGGCAGACCGGCGAGCCACACGCCCTGTGGCGTGTCGCGCAGAAGTGTGACGGCGGTGAACCGGGCCTGTTGGGCGTTATCCACCACGCGCACGCCAAGCAGTCCGTCATCATTCAGCGTGAGCGCGGATTGGGGCAGCAGATGCGCGTGCGCACCGTCCGAGGCGATTGCGACCTCTGCTGTTTGCCCGTCGCGGATGGCCAGATCGGGGTTGGGAACTTCCACCTCGACCCGGAAGGTGCGGGTCAGGGGGTCGGCAGAGCGGGCAAGGAAAGTGACCTGACCCGTCACCCGTTGCCCTGTGGTCAGACGCGCCCCGGCGGGCGCCCCGAGGGCGACACGGTTTACTTCGGTCTCCGGGACAAACCCGACGATCTTGACCGGATCAAGCTGGATCACCGTGGCGCAGGTCGCGCCCGGGGACAGAAGCGCCCCCAGTTCCGCCGTATCGCTTTCCAGAATCCCGCCAAACGGCGCGGTCAGCGCAAGCCGGTCGATTTCCTTTTCCGCCGCGGCCACACCCGCTTGGGCCGATTGGATGCCGGCCTGGACACTCAATACCGCGCTCTGGGCCGATTTGACCGAAGCCTCGGCGGATTTGATGGCCGCCTCGGCCCCGCGCACGGCGGCGGCGGCAGAGGCGACACGGGTATCGGAGGCAAATCCGCCCCTGGACAGTTTGCGCGCGGCATTGTCGTTGATCCGGGCCTCTTCAAGCTGGGCCAAGGCCTGTTCAAGCTGGGCCTCGGCGCGGGGGATGCCGACCTTGGCCTCGGGCACACGGGCGCGGGCTTCGGCGAGACGGGCCTGTGCTTCGGCCAAGGCCGAGGCACGGGTGCCGGGATCGAGGCGGCACAACAGGTCTCCCTTTTCCACCATAGACCCCTTGCGCAACGGGTCCGAGATCACGAGACCCGAGGTTTCGGCGCGCACCTGAACCTGGCGCGCGGCCTCGGTCTGACCTCGCAGGATGACCGCGCTGTCAATCACCGTAGCCTTGGAATGCACGGCCACAACGCTGATGCGGCTGTCCTGATCATCCTCGGGCGCGGTTTCGGCGGTTGTGGTGGGCGTGGTTGCGTCAGGGGCCGGGTTGTGCGCGTTGCCCGCACCCCCCCGCGCAAACTCCAGCAGCGTTTCCCGATCAATCACCAGAAAATACAGGAAGGTGGTCACGATGATCGCGGTCAAGATCGGTAGAATTCGCATCGGGTTTCCCTTTCCTGTTGACCCTGCCGCCCGGGGCCGCCGGGGTTCTGTACCCGAACCGATGACGCCCGATCCACCCCTAGGTGGTACAAGTGTATAATATGTTGATTTAGGGCGCGAATGAGGCTGACGCAAGGTCGCCCGGGGGCAAAGGCAGCAAGATTGCCCCCCTGAGTTCAGTTTTTGAGGAAACCCCCGGATCACGGCCTCGAAATCACGGCCCCGAATGTCCGGCATTTGCGACCTGCGCGGGCGGCATGTCGCGTATCCTGACGGGCCGGGTTGCGGGCAGGTCTTGGCACGCGCCGGGCGACGGGTTAAGAGGGGGTCGAAAAGACCATCACCGAGATCATCACCGACAAGGGGCGCGCCGTGAGCGATACCGACAGTTTCATCGAAGAAGTGACCGAAGAGGTCCGCCGAGACCGTCTGTTCAAGGCATTCCGCCGCTGGGGGCCTGTGGCCGCCGTGGTCGTGGTTGCCATCGTGGGCGGCGCGGCGTGGAATGAATACAACAAGGCCCAAGCCGCCGCCGCCGCACAGGCGACGGGGGATGCGATGATCGGTGCGTTGTTGGAAGATGACGCGAGTGCGCGGGCCGAAAAGCTGGCCGCGCTGCACCCCGAAGGCGCGGGGGCACAGGCGGTGGCCACGTTTCTTGCCGCGGGTGAACAGCTTCGATCCGGGGATGGCGCGGCGGCGGTTGAGGGGTTGCGCAAGGTTGCGAATGCCCCGGATCTGCCATTGATCTATCAACAGATTGCCCAGTTCAAACTGCTTGGTATCGAAGGGGCGGATATGTCGCCCGAGGACCGCCGCGCGGGGTATGAAACGCTGATCGGGCCGGGGTCCGGGCTTCGGCTTCTGGCCGAAGAGCAGCTTGCGCTTATCGATATTGAAACCGGGAACCGCGATGCGGCCTTGACCCGGCTGGCGGCCCTGTCCGAGGATGCGGGTGCAACGCCGGGCTTGCGTCGGCGCGCCAGTTCTTTGATTGTGGCACTGGGCGGCGTGCCCGAAATGTCGCAGTAAACCGGGAAACCGGGACAAAGCGGGCAAACACAGCCCATCCCGCGGAGATCCGCGGTAACGGACAAGAACAAAACGACAGGTGACGTGACATGAGGACGGCAGCGATGATCAGGGGCGGATGGGCGATAGGTCTTGCCAGCGTGCTGGCGCTTGGGGCCTGTGCCGAGCGTGAAGAAATCCTGTCAGGGAAACGCGAAGGGCTGCGCGCGATCCTGAGCGACGAGGCCCGGGGCCCGGAGCCCGAAGAGGTTGTCAACCGCAGCGTCAGGATCAGCCTGCCGCGGGTGTCCAGCAATGCAAGCTGGCGTCAGCGGTCGGGAAGCCCGGTCACGCGCACCGCGCACCCCGCCTTTGGCGGCGCGATGCAGGTGGCGTGGAGCAGTTCGATCGGGGCTGGCGAAACCCGCCGCAACCGCATCAATGCCGACCCGGTGATTGCCGGTGGCGTGATTTACACCATGGATAGCGAAGCGGTGGTCACGGCGACCGCGACCAATGGGGCGCGGCTGTGGCAGGTGTCGGTGCGGCCCGAACGGGACGGGGCAGGGGATGCCGCCGGGGGCGGGCTCGCCGTGGTGGATGGGGTGGTCTATGCCTCGTCCGGCTTTGGCGTGCTGACCGCGCTGGATGCCAAAAGCGGCGCGCAGCGGTGGCAACAGAAACTCGAAGCCACCGGATCGGGTGCGCCCACCGTGTACAAGGGCATCGTGTATCTTGTGGCCGGAGACGAAACCGCATGGGCGATCAACGCCGTTGACGGGCGTATCCTGTGGCAGCTTGCCGCCACGCCTGACATCCACAACGTGATGGGAAGCCCCGCGCCGGCGGTGGATGACCAGATCGTTGTCTTTGGGTTTGGGGCCGGTGAGTTGCAGGCGGCGTTCCGCAAGGGCGGTCTGCGTCGTTGGGAAACCTTGATCACCGGACAGCGCAAGGGCCTGTCGCGAACCCGTCTGAACGACATCACCGGCGACCCGGTGATCGTGGGCGACACCGTTTACGCGGGCACCCATGCCGGGCGGATTGTCGCATTGAATATCGGCAATGGCGAACGCCGCTGGACCGCCGAGGAAGGCCCGCAAAACCCGGTCTGGGTTGCGGGCGGCTCGGTGTTTCTTGTGTCGGATGCCAACCGGCTTGTCCGGCTGGACGCCAGCGATGGCAGTCGGATCTGGAGCCAGGAACTTGCCTTTTTCACCAAAGACAAGCCCAAGAAACAAAAGGAAATCTATTCCCATTACGGCCCGGTTGTGGCCGGGGGGCGGGTGATCGTGGCCAGCAGCGACGGGTTCGTGCGCAGTTATGACCCTGTGTCCGGCGCGTTGACCGGGTCCGTTGCCATTCCCGGAGGGGCCACCACAAATCCGGTTTTCGCAAATGGCGTGATGTATGTGGTGGGCAGGTCCGGGACGCTGTTCGCCATCCGCTAAGCGAGGTCCGGCCCCCTGCGCCCGGGGGTTTATGGGGGGCGTATGGGGTTGGTCAGGGGTTTCCGTCGGGCCGGTTCTGGTGTATCGGCACGGACTTGACGCCTTGGAGCAAGTGAGATGAGCTTTACCCTCGCCATCGTGGGCCGCCCGAATGTGGGCAAATCCACCCTGTTCAACCGCCTTGTGGGCAAGAAGCTGGCGCTGGTCGACGATCAGCCCGGTGTGACGCGCGATTTGCGCGAAGGCGAAGCACGGCTGGGTGATTTGCGCTTCACCGTGATCGACACCGCCGGGTTGGAGGATGCCACAGACGATTCGCTGCAAGGGCGTATGCGCCGGTTGACCGAGCGCGCGGTGGACATGGCCGACATCTGTCTGTTCATGATTGACGCCCGTGCCGGGGTCACCCCTGTAGACATGATTTTCGCCGAAATCCTGCGCAAACGCAGCGCCCACGTGATTCTGGCCGCCAACAAGGGCGAAGGTGCGGCGGCGGATGCCGGGGTGCTGGATGCCTGGACCCTTGGGTTGGACGAGCCGATCCGGTTGTCCGCCGAACATGGCGAAGGGTTGAACGATCTTTACAGCCGGTTGATGCCGCTGGCCGATGCCTTCGCCGAGCGCGCCGAAGAAATGGCACCGGAAACGGATGTGGAGCTTGACGAACACGATGACGATGAAGACGCCGCCCTGCCCATGCCCACGGTCGGCAAACCGTTGCAGATTGCGGTGGTCGGGCGGCCCAATGCGGGTAAATCGACGCTGATCAACCAGATTCTTGGCGAAGACCGGTTGTTGACCGGTCCCGAGGCGGGGATTACGCGCGACGCCATTTCGCTGCGCACCACGTGGAATGAAACCCCGGTGCGGATTTTCGACACTGCGGGGATGCGCAAGAAGGCCAAGGTGCAGGACAAGCTGGAAAAACTGTCCGTGTCCGACGGGCTGCGCGCGGTCAAATTCGCCGAAGTGGTTGTGGTGCTGTTGGACGCGGCCATTCCGTTCGAGCAGCAGGACTTGCGCATCGCCGATCTGGCCGAACGCGAAGGGCGGGCGGTGATTGTCGCGGTCAACAAGTGGGACGTGGAGCCGGAGAAACAGCAAAAGCTGCGCGACCTGAAAGAAGCGTTCAATCGGCTGCTGCCCCAGTTGCGCGGCGCGCCGTTGGTCACGGTCTCGGCCAGGACGGGCCGCGGGCTGGACCGGCTTCATGATGCGATCCTGCGGGCTTATCAGGTGTGGAACACCCGGATTACCACGGCCCAGTTGAACCGCTGGCTTTCGGGCATGTTGGAACAGCACCCGCCCCCCGCCCCCCAGGGCAAACGGATCAAGCTGCGCTATATGACCCAGGCCAAGACCCGCCCGCCGGGGTTCGTGGTCATGTGTAGCCACCCGGACAAGATGCCGGCCAGCTATACCCGGTATCTTGTCAACGGGCTGCGCGAGGATTTCGACATGCCGGGCACGCCGATCCGGCTGACCCTGCGGTCGCAATCGGACAAGAACCCCTATAAAGGGCGCAAGAAATCCGGCCCCAGCAAGTTGCGCAAACATATTCAGGGGCGCAGGGACTAAGCCCACTGCGGCCTGTTCATGGGCAAAGGCATGGTTTTTCCTACTTTTTTCTCAACCTCGCCCGCGTTAACCTTTTATTAGGGAAGCGCGCTTCCTTCGTGCGGGCAGGATTTTCGCCCGTGTGTCCGGGTATAATTTGGGAAAAAATGACGATGCAAGACACCAGAGAGCTGCGCCGGTTTTCGCGCGGATACACCACCAAGAATGATAAGCTGGCGTGGTTCGAGGTCAGTTGGACACTCGTGGGATATGGGATCAGTCTTTACCTGGCTATCGCACTGGCCCACTTGTGGTGGGCGGTCATACCTCTGGTGATCCTGACCGGGGCATTTAGCGTGCGGACCTATATGCTGCAACATGATTGTATGCACAGGGCATTGTTTTTAAAGACAAAAATAAATGATCTGGTGGGCACGCTGGTATCGCCCATTTCGCTGACACCCTATCAGGCCACACGGTACAATCACAATCTGCACCATGCCCATGTGGGAGACCTGGATCACCGCGAGGCCTTTGAGATCGACATCATGACGATCCGGGAATACAACGCTGCGCCGCCGTGGCGTCGGGTCTGGTATCGGTTCTATCGCAGCCCGTTCACGTTGTTGGTGGTTGGTCCCTTCGTTCTTTATCTCGTCCTGCGCCGGTTCCCGCGCAATGCGTTCAAGACGGGCATTCTGGACGTGATCCTGCACGACCTGGCCGTGGTTGGCATGTTTGTCGGGCTTTATGCCTGGGCCGGGTGGAGCGGCGTGTTTGTTCTGTTGGGCAGCATTTATGTGGGGGCAACATGTGGCGCGATCATCCCTTATACGGTACATAATTTCGAACAGGTCTATTGGGGGCGCAAACCCGAATACACCTATGACAAGGGCGCGATGGAGGGCACCAGCGTGCTGGATTTCGGGGCGTTCTTTGATTTCGTGACCGCCAATATCGCCTATCACGACCTGCATCACCTGAATGCCAATATCCCGAGCTACAACCTCAAACGGTGTTACGAGGAGGCCGGGGACCTGATCCAATCGCGCAAGATCGGTTTGCGTGAGGCGATTAGCTGTTATGGCTGGAAGCTTTACGATGAAGACAGCCAGCAAATGGTGGGGTTCGGCGCAGCACGGCGGCTGCGCGCGCCTTTTGTGAGAGAACCGGCGGAGTAGGTGAAACGCGTTTCCTGCCAGAGGGTTGCCCGGATGGGCGGCGCGTGAAGCCGGGCGGAATAGCGGCCCCGCCAGAAGGAGGTTTTCACGCGCGGCACCCCACAACACGCTCCATAACCGTTCGCTCGGAACAGGTCACAAGACGCCCCCGGGACACGTGCGGGACACGGGGGCGGTGAATCAGAGGGGGTGAATCAGATCAGTTCACCCACTGCCGACAACCGGGTCTTGCCGCCCAGATAGGGGTGCAGCACCGACGGAAGGTCAACCGAGCCATCCGCCTGTTGCCCATTCTCAAGCACGGCGATCAGGCAGCGACCGACAGCGAGCCCGGAACCGTTCAGCGTGTGTACATATTCAGGTTTCCCCCCAGCGGCGGGTTTGAAACGGGCGTTCATCCGCCGCGCCTGAAAATCGCCACAGACCGAAACAGAGGAAATTTCGCGATAGGTGTCCTGTCCCGGCAACCACACTTCGATATCATGGGTGCGGCGCGCGCCGAACCCCATGTCGCCGGTACACAGCACCACGGTGCGATAGGGCAGGCCCAGCTTTTCCAGGATGCCTTGCGCACAGCCGGTCATGCGATCCAGCTCTTCGCGAGAGTCATGGGGGGTGGTCACGCTGACCATCTCTACCTTCTCGAACTGGTGTTGGCGCAACATGCCCGAGGTATCGCGCCCCGCGCTGCCCGCTTCCGAGCGGAAGCATTGGGTGTGGGCGACAAAGCGTTTGGGCAGCTCCTTTTCTTCCACCGTTTCGCCGTTGACGATGTTGGTCAAAGGTACTTCCGCCGTAGGCACCAGCCACCAGCCATTGGTGGTTTGATAGCTGTCTTCCCCGAATTTCGGCAATTGGCCGGTGCCAAGCATCATTTCTTCGCGCACCAAAACCGGGGTCCAGGTTTCGGTCAGCCCGTTTTCGTCCACATGTGTGTCGATCATGAATTGCGCCAGCGCCCGGTGGATGCGGGCCACCGCGCCTTGCAGCACCACGAAGCGCGACCCGCTCAGCTTGGCCGCCAGTTCGAAATTCATCCCCGGTTTCACGCCGGCCAGTTCGTAATGCTCTGACGGTTTGAAATCCAGGGCGCGCGGGGTGCCCCAGCGGTGGATTTCCACGTTGTCATTTTCATCGGTGCCTTCGGGCGTGTCCGCAAGCGGGCGGTTGGGCAGTTCCATCAGCCGCGCGGTCAGTTCGGCATCGCGTTCTTTGGCCTTGGCCTGCATTGCGGCGGTTTCGGATTTCTTTTCCGCCACCAGCGCCCGCAGCCGTTCAAACTCGGCGTTGTCACCGCTGGCCTTGGCCTTGCCCACTTCCCTGGCTGCGGCCTTTTGTTCGGCCTGCGCGGTTTCGGCGGCATGGATCGCGTTGCGGCGCTCTCTGTCAAGCTCCAGCAACTCTTCGGACACCGGCGACACCCCGCGACGCGAAAGTTGAGCATCGAAAATGGCGGGTGTTTCACGCAAAAGGCGGATGTCGTGCATCGGACGGGTCCTTGGTTGCTTGGGTGGTCAAATTGAGTCGTATAACCGGCTTATGACCGATTTAAGGGGCAAGGGTAAACGGGTGATTGTCCTGGGGTGTGTTTTTAAGGCGCGCGCGGGTCAGGGTGGCCAGGGCCAGCAGGGCGAACAGTGCGCCCACAAGACCGCCCGACAAGCGGGCGCGCCGGAAATCCGGCACACGCCGATAGCCGGGCCAATCCAGCGGGGTGGGTCTGTTTACATCACTCATCACATCGAATCCCACGTTATTCGTCACCCTTCAGACGCCCCATCGCGTTAATGCCAGCGGGGCGGGCAGATAAGCGGCGGAAACCCAAACGGATCGCCTTGCAAACCCACCTTAACGCGCATAGGTTCCCGCTGACTTTGCGGGGGGTGCCTCGCACCCTTGCAGAAAACGTGCATAAAAGAAGAGGACACTCCCATGGAAGGTGGCGCATTGGCCCAGTTTCTCCCGCTTATCCTGATCTTCGCGATCATGTATTTCCTGTTGATCCGGCCCCAGCAGAAGAAGATGAAAGAACATCAGAACATGGTCGAAAACCTGCGTCGTGGCGATCAGGTGGTGACCCAGGGCGGGGTGATCGGCAAGGTCAGCAAGGTCAAGGAAGACGGCGAGCTGGAAATCGAGATTGCCGAGGGCGTCAAGGTGCGGGTGATCAAACAGACCATCGCGCAGGTTCTGAACAAGACCGAACCGGCGGCCAATTCGTAAGGACCTCGCGCGTGCTGCGTTTCCCGTTCGCCTTTAGCGTTGCGCTTTTCGCTTTCGCCGGTCCGGTTTGGGCCGGCGATTGTGTGCCAAGGTCCAAGGTGATCGGGTGGCCCGAGGGGCGCGTGTATCAGGGGGGCGAACCGGCGCGGGAGGATTTCGCGGGCGGGCAGGTGATCCTGATCCAAGCGGATGTGGCCACGGCGCGGGCGGGCATGGACATGGCGGACAACCCCGCCGTTTTCATCACCATGACCCCGGTCGCGGCACAGCGGTTTGGGGGCTATACCAAAGACCATATCGGCGCGCCCATCGCCATATCCTTTGACGAGAAAGTGCTGAACGCGCCGGTGGTGGTGCGATCAATCATCCATGGCGGTCACGGGATGTTGACCGGGATGGACACAGAAGAACAGGCCGAAGGGGTTGCAAAGGCCCTGACCGCGCCGGGATGTACGCCCGAAACCGGGGCATAGGAGAGAGCAGATGCTTCAGATCGAAACCTGGAAACGCGTGCTGATCTGGTTGACCGTTGCGGTTGGCCTGTTGATGGCGTTGCCTAACGGGTTCTACACCCGTGTGGAAACCAGCAATGACGCCGAAGCGGCGCTTGCGGCGGGGGGCCGTGCGCCGGGATTGGCGGATCAGGCGGGGCAGTGGCCCACGTGGTTGCCTTCGGGCCTTGTCAACCTTGGGCTTGACCTGCGCGGTGGGGCGCATCTGTTGGCCGAGGTGCAGGTCGAAGATGTGTACAAAACACGGGTTCAGGGCATGTGGCCCGAGATCCGCGACATGCTGCGCGAAGAGCGGGCCACGATCGGCACGATCCGCCTGCAACCCAGCGGCGAGGACGAACTGCGGGTCAAGATTTCCAAGCCCGAAGAGGTGGAGCGCGCCGCGTCGCTGGTGCGGGGGCTGGGCCGTCCGGTGGTGAGCCTGACCGGGGCCGGGGCTTCGGATATTGACGTGAGCACCGATGGGGCGAATGTGATTGTGCGTTTGAGCGAGGCCGAGATGCTGGCCACGGACGAACGCACGGTGCGCCAGTCGCTGGAAATCATCCGCCGCCGGATTGACGAGGTGGGCACGCGGGAACCCACCATTCAACGCCAGGGTGCCGACCGGGTTCTGATCCAAGTGCCCGGTGTGGGCAGCGCCGCCGAATTGAAACGCATCATCGGCACCACGGCCCAGTTGACGTTCCAGCCGGTCGTGAGCCGCACGGAAAACAAGGATCAGGCACCGGGCGCGGGCAACGAAGTGGTGCCTGATCTCGAACAGGACGGGTTGTATTATATCCTTGAAAAATCGGCCGTGGTAACGGGCGAGGACCTTGTGGATGCGCAGCCCAGCTTTGACCAGAATGGCCGCCCGGCGGTGAGTTTCCGGTTCAACCCGTCGGGCGGACGCAAGTTTGGCGACTATACGGCAGATAATATCGGCAATCCCTTTGCCATCGTTCTGGACGGGGAAGTGGTCAGCGCGCCGACGATCCAGAGCCATATTCCCGGCGGGTCCGGCATCATCACCGGCAACTTCACGCTGGAGGAAAGCACCGAGCTGGCTATCCTGCTGCGCGCGGGGGCCTTGCCGGCCGGGTTGGAGTTCCTGGAAGAACGCACGATCGGCCCCGAATTGGGTGCGGACAGTATCGAGGCGGGCAAGATCGCCTGTATCATCGCCTTTGTGGCCGTGCTGATCTTCATGTTCCTCAGCTATGGCACCTTTGGTCTGTTTGCCAATATCGCGTTGATCATCAACGTGGGGCTGATCTTTGGTTTGCTCAGCACCATTGGCGCGACCCTGACCCTGCCCGGGATTGCGGGGGTCGTGTTGACCATCGGGATGGCGGTGGATGCCAACGTGTTGGTCTTTGAACGGATCCGGGAAGAGTTGAGAACCGCCAAGGGGCCTGCGCGGGCCATCGACCTTGGCTATGAAAAGGCGCTGTCGGCGATTGTCGACGCCAACATCACCACCTTTATCACGGCGTTGATCCTTTATGCCGTGGGTTCCGGCCCGGTGCGGGGCTTTGCCATTACCCTTGGGCTTGGTATCCTGACTTCGGTGTTTACAGCGATCTATGTGACCCGGTTGCTGGTGGTGACGTGGTTTGAACGTCGCCGTCCCAAGACGTTGGACATGGACAGCCGCAAGCTGCGCCTTGTGCCCCAGGAGACCAGGTGGGATTTCTTCTCGAAAGCCAGGGTGACCCTAGGCGCGTCGATCCTGTTGGTTGTGGTGTCGCTGGCGCTGCCGGTGGTGCAGGGGCTGAATTTCGGCATCGACTTCCGGGGTGGGACGACAATCCGTACCGAGAGTTCCGAGCCCGTGGATATCGGCATCTATCGCGGATCGCTGGAACCGCTGGGCCTTGGCGATGTGACCATTACCGAGGTGTTCGATCCGAATTTCGATGACGATCAGAACGTGGCGATGATCCGTATTCAGGCCCAGGAAGGCCAGCAGAGTGTGACCGCAGATGTCACCGACGCGGTTGAGGCGGCGATGCGTGAGGCCGTGCCCGATATTCGCTTTGTCAGCGTCGAATCCGTGGGGCCGAAAGTGTCGGGAGAATTGATCCAGACCGCTGCCTTGGCCGTGGTGCTCGCGATTGCGGCGGTGCTGGTCTATATCTGGCTGCGGTTTGAATGGCAGTTCGCACTGGGGGCCGTGGCCGCGTTGGTGCATGACGTGGTGTTGACCATCGGGGTGTTCAGCCTGTTCCAGATCCGGTTCGACCTTGCCATTATCGCGGCTTTGCTGACCATCGTCGGCTATTCGCTCAACGACACTGTGGTCGTGTTTGACCGGGTGCGGGAGAACCTGCGCAAATACAAGAAGATGGAGCTTAAGGGGGTGTTGAACCTGTCGATCAACGAAACGTTGAGCCGGACGGTCATGACCTCGGTCACCACCCTGCTTGCGTTGATCGCGCTGTTTGTTCTGGGTGGCGACGTGATCCGCGGGTTTGTCTTTGCGATGATCTGGGGCGTGTTGGTGGGGACCTACAGTTCGGTCTTTATCGCCGGTGCTATCCTGGAACGGCTGGGGGTCAAGCGCGACTGGTCCAAGCCGGATCAAAGCGCGGGCACGCGGTTTGGCAACGTGGATGCCTGATCTGCTCACCCAGGCCCTGGGGCAACCGGGGCTTGGGTGGCTTGTTCTTGCCGCCTTTATGGGCGGGCTGGTGCGGGGCTTTGCCGGGTTTGGCACGGCGCTGATCTATCTGCCCGTCGCGGCACAGGTCCTGTCGCCGATCTGGGCCGTGACCACCTTGATCCTGATGGATGTGTTCGGCCCGATGGCGATAATCCCTGCGGCCTTTCGCCAGAGCGACAAGCGGGACCTTGGGCGGTTGGTCATCGGTATGGTTCTGGCCCTGCCGGTTGGGCTGGTTCTGCTTTACGCGGTTGAGGCCGGGGTGTTCCGGGTTGCGGTGTCGGTGGTTTCTGTCACTGTTCTGATCGCAATGGTGGGGGGGCTGCGGTATCACGGGGTCCTGCCGCGTTGGGCGGGATACGGGATTGGCGGCATGTCCGGGGTACTTGGCGGGGCGGTGGCGACACCGGGGCCGCCCGTGATCATGTTATACATGGCCAGTTCGAAACCGGCGGCGGCTATTCGCGCCAACATCACCTGTTTCCTGTTTGTCTATGACGTGGTGATGTTGTGCGCGCTGATCCTTGGCGGGGTTGAACCGGCGCCGGTGGTGATCGGGTTGGGACTGGCATTGCCGATCCTGCTGGGCGTGGTATTGGGAACCTGGATGTTTCGCCCCGGGCTGGAACGCGTGTATCGCGGACTGGCCTATGTCATCATCGCGGTTTCGGCCCTGTCCGGGTTGATGTCAACGCTGCACCAGACTGTATCAGAAAGAGGACGCGCATTGGAGTTCCATGAAGTAGAGTATGGCGAGGCCGTGCCGGTAGAAGGCTATGGCCCCGGTTTTTTCCGCCTCAGGGGAGAGGTGATCCGGGGTGCGATGATCGTGACGGCGACCGGCGCGCGGGGCTGGAGCGGCTATGACGACGCCGCGCCCTTGCTGGCGCTGGCCGGGGATATCGACGTGCTGTTCGTGGGCACGGGCGCGGAAATTGCGCATTTGCCCAAGGGGTTGCGCAGCGCCCTTGAGGAGGTTGGGATCGGGGTCGAAGTGATGAATTCGCCCTCGGCCTGTCGGACCTATAACGTGTTGGTGGCGGAAGGGCGGCGGGTGGCGCTCGCGGTTCTGCCCGTTTGATATGGGTCATGGTTTAACCCGTCCGGGGACGGCTATTCACTGGGACAGGAAACAGGAGTAACGCGCGCAACATGGAGCTGACTGTCACGGATCTTGCGGTGACCCGGGGGGGACTCCCGGTGCTGGAGGGGCTGTCCTTTCGCCTTGCGGCGGGGCGCGCGCTTGTCGTGCGCGGGCCCAACGGGATCGGCAAGACCACATTGTTGCGCACCATTGCAGGCTTGCAGCCGGCGCTGGCCGGAGAGATTGGGCTGGACCACGAGGCCATGGCCTATGCCGCCCATGCGGATGGGTTGAAAGCCACGCTGACTGTTCGTGAGAACCTTGAATTCTGGGCCTCGGTTTTTGGCACCGGGTCAATCGACGCCGCGCTGGAGGGGTTTGCGTTGCGCGACCTGTCCGACCGCGCCGCCGGGGCGTTGTCGGCAGGTCAGAAACGGCGGCTGGGCCTTGCGCGTCTGTTGGTCACCGGGCGGTCGGTCTGGGTTCTGGATGAGCCCACCGTGTCGCTTGACGTCGAGGCGGTGGCGATGTTCGCCGCGGCCATTCGCGCCCATTTGCAATCGGGGGGCATGGCGTTGATTGCCACCCATATCGATCTGGGGCTGGACGAGGCCGATGTTCTGGACGTGGGCCCGTTCAGGGCCAAACCGCCCAGGGACGCGCATTTTGACGAGGTGTTTCTGTGATTGCTCTGTTGATCCGGGACCTGCGGCTGGGGCTCCGGGCCGGGGGGGGCTTTGGGCTTGGTCTTGTCTTTTTCCTGATCGTCGTGGTGCTGGTGCCCTTTGGTGTGGGGCCGCAAAGCGCGCTTTTGGCCAGGATTGCCCCGGGGGTTCTGTGGATCGGGGCGCTGTTGGCGTGTCTTTTGTCACTGGATCGTATTCTTGCGCTGGATTGGGAGGACGGGTCGCTGGACCTTCTGGCCACCGCGCCATTGCCGATGGAGGCGATTGTCAGCATCAAGGCGCTGGCGCATTGGTTGACCACGGGATTGCCGCTGGTTTTGGCGGCCCCCTTGTTCGGGGTGCTGTTGAACCTGCCGGGTGAAGGGATGACGCCGATGGTGCTGTCGCTGCTGCTGGGCACGCCTGCGCTTTCGGTGCTGGGCACGTTCGGGGCGGCGTTGACCGTGGGGTTGAAGCGCGGGGGGCTGCTGCTTTCGCTGCTGGTGCTGCCGCTTTACGTGCCGACGCTGATCTTTGGGGCCGAAGTGGCGCGGCGCGGGGCCGGGGGGTTTGCCTATGATACACCTCTGACCCTGCTCGCGGGTATCACCTGTGCTACCATTGCCCTGCTGCCCTTTGCCAGCGCGGCGGTTTTGCGGGTTAACCTGCGATAAGAGCGCGCGGTTGTCAGAGAGTTGAAGGCGAAGGGGTGGATTTTTTGCAGGGACTTAATACAAATCAAGAGCCACGCGCCGGGATCGGGTGTTTCCGTTCCGGCTATAGCCAGTTGAAAGGCAACATATGAACCTGAATGCGCTTTGGGAATATGCCAACCCATTGAAATTCATCCGCACCACTGAGCGGGTATTGCCGTTTTTCGCGGTTCTGGCGGTTGTGACCACTGCTGTTGGTCTGATCTGGGGGTTTTTCTTTACCCCGGATGATTTCCGGCAAGGGGCCACGGTCAAGATTATCTATATTCACGTGCCAGGCGCGATGATGGCGATCAATATTTGGGCGATGATGCTGGTCACATCGCTTGTCTGGATCGTGCGGCGGCACCATGTCAGCGCGCTGGCGGCGCGGGCGGCGGCCCCGATCGGGGCGGTGATGACGTTGATTGCGCTGATCACCGGGGCGATCTGGGGGCAGCCCATGTGGGGCACATGGTGGGAATGGGATCCGCGGTTGACCTCGTTCCTTGTGCTGTTCCTGTTCTACCTTGGCTACATGGCCCTTTGGGCGGCGATTGAAAACGATGATACGGCGGCGGATCTGACCAGTGTTCTGTGCCTTGTGGGATCGGTTTTTGCGATCCTCAGCCGGTATGCGGTGAATTTCTGGAACCAGGGGTTGCATCAGGGGGCGTCGGTGATGCGGGTCGGGGCGATTGCCGGGGATACCGAGGAACGGGTGAGCAATGTTTTCGCGGTGCCGCTGTTCATCTCGATGGCCGGGTTCGTTTTGCTGTTTATTGCCTTGGTTATTGTGCGCACCAATACGGAAATTCGCGCCCGCCGGATGCGGGCGCTGCTGGCACGGGAGCGGATGGGATGACACCTGATCTTGGACAATATGCGGGGCCGGTTTTGTGGTCCTATGCCCTGACGCTGGGGTTGATCGTGATGCTGGTTGGGGTCAGCCTCGCACGGTCGCGCAAGGTGCGCGCTCAGTTGGAGGATGTGGAAGCGCGGAGGACGTCGGATGGCTAAGGTTTCGCCCATGATGATTGCGCCGCCGCTGGTATTTGCCGGGCTGGCCGCGCTTTTCTTTTTCGGTATGGTGCGGGAAAACCCCGATGAGCTGCCGTCGCAGCTGGTGGGGCGTGATGTCCCATCGGTACAGCTGGCCCGGCTTGGCGAAACCCCGCTGTTGACCGATGAGGTGTTGATGGCAGACACGGTCAAGCTTGTGAACTTCTGGGGGACGTGGTGTGTGGCCTGCCGGGCCGAGCATCCGACACTGCTTTGGATGAAGGAAAATCTTGACGTGCCGCTGCACGGGATCAATTTTGACGATACAGCGGCGCGGGCGCTGGTCTATCTTGAGAAAGATGGCAATCCGTTCGATCATCTGGGCGAGGCCAAAACCAGCGCGACCAAGATTAACTGGGGCGTCTATGGCGCGCCGGAGACCTTTATCATCGACGCCCAGGGCAAAGTGGTCATGCGGTTTGCCGGGCCGATCACCCAGAGGGTGCTGCAAGAGACGATCCTGCCAAAGATTCGGGAAGCGCAGGGGGCAGGAAGCTGAGGTCTTGAAGCGTTTCCACATCACGCTGATGGGATGATCTGCCCTGTGGCAATCAACCTTTGGCAATCAAGAGGTCCTGGCCTGTCAGGTCGAAATCCGTCCAAACAGCATCGCTTTCCGAAGGGTGTGGCCGCCTTGTTGTTTGACGGACGCGCGGGTCACTTCAGATACTTTGCGGACTCTTTGCGGGCGAAGGGTTTCATGGCCGCGCCATGCTGATCCAGAAAGGCAATCACACGGGCGGGGTCGTGTTTTGACAGGTCGCGCAGCCACCACGCAATGGATTTCTGAATGAACCAGTCGGGGTTCGGCACATAGGTCGCTGCCCATCCCAGTACCCGATCACGGATTTCAAGATCGATGGGTTTGGGGTGGTTCTGTCTGGTCCAGGGCAGGGTGATCACCAGGGCCGCGCGCCGGGTCCACATGTGGTCGCTTTTCGTCCAGCTTTCGACCTGATCGACCCGCGCCGGAGCGGCCACAAGCCGTTTCTGTCCGGCCATGCAGGCGTGATCGGCAATCGCCCAGCTATCAAACTGTGGCACCCAGGACCGGATCAGCGTCCACGCGGTCTCATCCGGGCGCAACCGGGCCTGTGTCAACAGCTTGGCCGCCGCGATACGTGCTTCAAAAATATCGCTTTGCCAAAGCTGATCGGCCAGAGTGACCCGCGCATCGACGCTCAAGGAGCGCCGCCATTCTTTGGTCAGATCGTTGATCGCCGGGTTGGGCACGCCCAAAACCGGACGTGTCTGTTTGTGATAGGCCGCCATCTGTTCGGCGCAGCCCGGTTCCACATGGGCCTTGAGGGCGGCAAGCGCGTCGTCCAGCGTCATTTGGTGGGGAATCCGTCAATGGTTTCGCCGTTACGTTCATCCCAATAGGCGCGCAGGCCATCCGCTCCGCGATCTTCGCTCCACTTGGTCAGGGTGTCGCGCTCGCCCATATGCTCAAAGAACGGCACCGCATAGCCACAGGAGGTTTGCACCAGATCCACGGCCATGTCATAGACCTGTCGCGTGCCGGAATGCGGGGGGAAGTGGGCGTTGAGCATTTCGAACCTTTCCTCGTCAACATGCACGGCGCGGGCGGTGCCATAACAGCGCAGGATCAGCGGGCGTTTGGTAAAGGAACACCACATCAGGGTGATCCGGTTTTCCTGCAACAGGTGTCCCGCCGTTTCATTGCCCGACCCGGTGAGGTTGCGCCAGATGATCCGGTTCGGGCCAAGGACCCGCAGGCTGTCCATCCCCTTGGGCGAGATATTCACCCGGCCCTTTGCCGCCGCAGAGCCGACGAAAAACAGGTGTTGTTCGTGAATGAACCGGGTCTGGGCCGCGTCCAGGGCGGGGAATTGCCTGGCCATTTATTCCACCGTTACGGATTTGGCGAGATTGCGGGGCTGATCCACATCCGTGCCCTTGGCCACGGCGGTGTGATAGGCCAGCAATTGCGCCGGGATCGCATAAAGGATGGGGGTTAGTACCGGGTCGATATCGGGCAGGGTCAGCGTGATCCAGGAATCCCCACCAGCCTCGGCCGCGCCTGACGCGTCGGTCACCAGCAACACCTTGCCACCGCGCGCCATCACCTCCTGCATGTTGCTGATGGTTTTATCGAACAGCTCATCATGCGGGGCCATGACCACCACGGGCATGGTTTTGTCAATCAACGCAATGGGGCCGTGTTTAAGTTCACCTGACGCATAAGCTTCGGCGTGTATATAGCTGATTTCTTTGAGTTTCAATGCGCCTTCGTGGGCCAGTGGATACATCCGGCCGCGCCCCAGGAACAGCACATCCGAGGCCTCGGCCAATTTGCGCGAGGCATCGACCATGGGGCCGGAACCGTCCAGCGCGGCGTTGATTACTGACGGCAGGCTACGCAGGCGCGACAGGTGATCGGCGACCTCCTGTTCATTCAACCGTCCCATGTCCTGTGCCGCCTTCAGGGCCAGCAGGAACAGCACGGTTAGCTGACAGGTGAACGCCTTGGTCGAGGCCACACCGATCTCGGTGCCCGCCAGGATGGGCAGCGCCAGATCGCTTTCCCGGGCAATCGAACTTTCCGGCACATTGACCACCGACAGGATCGACGCCGCCTTGCCCTCGCAATACCGCAGCGCGGCCAGCGTATCGGCGGTTTCACCCGATTGCGACACGAACAATGCCGCCGTGCGCGCGGGGATCGGGGGTTCGCGGTAGCGGAATTCCGAGGCCACATCGACATCTACCGGGAGGTCTGCCAGCTGTTCAAACCAGTATTTGGCTGTGAGGCAGGCATAATAGGCGGTGCCGCAGGCAACCATGGTCAGCCGGTCAATCCCGGTGAAATCAACCCCCGCGCCGGGCAGGGTGATCGCATTGCCATCGTCTGACAGGTAATGCTGAATGGCTTCTCCGATCACCATGGGCTGTTCGGCGATCTCCTTGGCCATGAAGTGTTTGTGGCCGCCCTTGTCGACTTGGGCCGCATCAATGGACACGGTGCGGATTTCGCGATTGGCGGGTCGGAATTCAGCGTCCAGGATTTCAACCTCGGTCCGGCTGATCACGGCGAAGTCACCTTCTTCGAGATAGGTGATCCGGTCGGTCATTGGTGCCAGCGCAATGGCATCCGAGCCGACGAACATCTCGTCCTCGCCATGGCCGATGGCCAGCGGAGAACCCTGGCGCGCGGCGATCAGAAGGTCGGCATGGCCGTCAAACAGAAAACACAAGGCATAGGCCCCGTCGAGCTTTTTGATCGTGGCAAGGGCGGCGTCCCGCGGGGCCATTCCCTGGTTCAGGAAATGCTGGGCCATCAGGGCCACGGTTTCCGTGTCGGTGTCGGTTTCAAATCCGATCCCGACTTCGGCCAGTTCGGCGCGTAATTCGCGGTAGTTCTCGATGATCCCATTATGCACCACAGCCACGTCGGCGGCGCGATGGGGGTGGGCGTTGGCGATATTGGCCGCGCCATGGGTGGCCCAGCGGGTATGGCCGATCCCGGCCTTGCCGGCGAGCGGGTTGTGAACCAGTTCATCCGAGAGGTTTACCAGTTTGCCCACCGCTCGGCGGCGGTCCAGAACCCCGTCATTGATCGTCGCGATCCCGGCGCTGTCATAGCCGCGATATTCCAGGCGTTTCAGCGCCTCAACGAGAATGGGCGCTGCTTCGTGGTTGCCCAGGACCCCTACAATACCACACATCAGCCTGCCCCTTTGTTGCGTTTGGCCTTCTTGGCCTTTAACATTTCGAACAATTTTCGGGCCATGCCCGGTTTGTTGATCTGATCGGCACGGGCAATGGCCAGCGCGGCGTCAGGCACGTCTTTCGTGATCACCGCGCCGGTGGCGGTCATCGCGTTGTCGCCGACAGAGACCGGCGCAATCAGCATGGTGTTGGAGCCGATAAACGCGCGGGCACCAATTGTGGTCTGGTGTTTCATGACGCCATCATAGTTGCAGGTGATCGTGCCCGCCCCGATATTGGTGGCCTCGCCCACAGAGGCATCCCCGATATAGCTCAGATGATTGGCCTTGGCCCCCTGGGCCAGCGTGGCGTTTTTGATTTCGACGAAATTGCCCACATGGGTGTTTTCGGCCAGCTCCGCCCCCGGACGCAGCCGGGCATAGGGGCCAACGGTGGCACCCCGGCTGACGTGACAGCCTTCGAGATGGGAAAAGGCGCGGATACGGGCACCGGATTCCACCGTGACACCGGGGCCGAACACCACGTTGGGTTCGATGGTCGCGTCGCGTCCAACGATGGTGTCATGGGCAAAATACACGGTTTCGGGAGCAGTCAGCGTGACCCCGGTGTCCAGCGCCTCGGCTCTGGCCTGGGATTGGAAATGCGCTTCCGCCTCGGCCAGCTGGGCGCGGGAGTTGATACCGAGCATTTCGGATTCGTCCCCATGCACCGCCGTGACGGACAGGCCCCGCGCATTGGCGATGGCGACAATATCGGTGAGATAGTATTCGCCGCTGGCGTTGTCGTTGCTGACATCTTCAAGCAGGGAAAACAGGGTTTCAGCTTTGGCAGCCATCAACCCGCTATTGCAGAAGGTAATGGCACGTTCGGCATCCGTTGCGTCCTTGTACTCGACAATCCGTTCAAGCCGGGTGCCGTCCATGACAAGGCGGCCATAGCGGGCCGGGTTGGCCGCTTCGAACCCAAGGATGACAAGATCGTGGCCCGACGCACGGGCCGCGGCCATGCGGTCGAGGGTTCCGGGTTTGATGAACGGGGTGTCGCCGAACAGAACATAGGCGTCGCCGTCAAAGTCCGAAAGGGCGGGCCGGGCACATTTCACGGCGTGGCCGGTGCCTTCCTGAGTGTCCTGGATCACGATCCGGGCGCTGTCGTCATGGGCCTGTGCCGCGGCGCTGACCGCTTCGGCCCCATGGCCGGCCACGATGACCGTGTGTTCGGGCGCGAGTCCCGCACCCGATTTCATGGCGTGGACCAGCATTGGCGCGCCTGCTATCTGGTGCAACACCTTGGGCAGGTCGGATTTCATCCGCGTGCCTTGCCCGGCGGCAAGAAGGATCAGGGCGGTGCTCATGACAGGGGGCCTCGTTCGTTTTGTCTTTTATTCTGTAGTGCCCCGTTTTATCCGGTTGAGAGGCCAAGGCAAGGCCAGCGGCGTTCAACTATGGTTGCGGGCTGAAACAGGTCTGGGCGGAAACATGCTTGGGAAGGTGGCGCAATGCGTACGGTGATATTTGATCTGGATGGGACGTTGGCGGATACCAGCGGGGATTTGCTGGCGGCGGCGAATGCCTGTTTTCGCGGGCTTGGGCTTGGTGATGTGCTGCTGGCATCTGATGCGCCGACGGCTTTGCGGGGGGGCAAGGCCATGCTGCGCCTTGGGCTGGAACGGATGGGCGTGCTGGATGATGCGGTGATTGAGGCTCAGTACCCGGTTTTGCTGGCCGCCTATGGGCAGGCAATCGACCACCACACGGTGATGTATCCCGGGGCCATGGAGGCGGTCGAGGCGTTAAAGCTTGCAGGATACGGCGTGGGCATTTGTACCAACAAACCGGAAGGGTTGGCCGAAGAGCTGTTGACCCGGTTGGGGGTGCGGGGGGCGTTCGGTTCGATGGTTGGGGCCGACACACTGCCGGTGCGCAAACCGGACCCGGAGCCGCTTTTTGAGGCGGCGCGACGCGCGGGAGGAGCGGCGGAACACTGTATGCTTATTGGAGACAGTATTACGGATCGGGAAACGGCACGCAGGGCGGGGGTGCCGTCGGTGCTGGTCGATTTCGGACCGGGTGGTGAGGATGTGTCCGCTCTGGAGCCAGAGGCGATCCTGAGCGACTTTGCAGATTTGCCGGCGATCGTGGCGCGGTTGTGGTCCTGATCGTGACGCCCCTGGCGGGGCGCCACCGCCTGCGGCGGGCGGGGCCTCGCTGCCGCTCGGCTGTCCCCCTCACGGTTCGGCGCGACCTTGCGGCCTGGTGGCTCACCGAGCGTAGCGAGGCCGGACCCAACGGGAAAAGGGGATCTTTGATCCCCGTATGACCGGCGGGAGCGCGTTCTTGGTGGCGTTTAAGGCAATTGAAATGAGGTACGTGAATCCGCTCCACGACAGGCGGGTTACCTGCGCGGATTGAGAAAGCTCATCCCGGGGGTGAAACCAGGTCGGTCTGCGCCATTGTGGGCAGGGTTTCAAGGTTGGTGAGGGTGTTTCGATTCTCGGAGCCCGATCCGGACCAAGCGCAGGCCCGGCATAGGTGCTGAATTTCGCGCGCAGTTCGTCAAACGAAGGCGGGGCGGGTCTGAACAGGGTGAGCAGGGGGTGTTGCTGCTGCGCAGATGGTGGACAAAGGAAGCGGGTTCGATTGGCGAGATTGACCCAATCCGATGCCCAGTCCGAAGCCGGGTCTTGCCATGCCATCAGCCGAGATTCGCCGCGAAATAATCTGTTCCCGACATTGACGCCCGCCCATGTGCCGTTCCAAAAAGGTGCCATGACTGAATGTTTCACTGGTAGTTTTACCCAACAGGAACCGATCCCGGAAGAAGGTATCTCTGCCGCCATGGCGGTGCTTCGGCACGGGCGGCTGCATCGCTATAACCTCGCCGAGGGCGAACTGGGCGAGGTGGCCTTGCTGGAACAGGAGTTTGCCGCCGCCATGGGGACCAAATTCTGTGTCGCGGTTGCTTCGGGGGGATATGCGCTTGCCACCTCTCTGCGTGCCCTTGGGGTAAAACCCGGTGACAAGGTTCTGACCAATGCCTTTACCCTTGCGCCCGTACCCGGGGCAATCGCCAGCCTCGGGGCCGTGCCTGTTTTTGTGGGGGTGACCGAGGATCTGGTCATCGACCTTGAGGATCTGGCCGAAAAGGCGGCGCAGGCGGATGTGCTGTTGCTGTCCCACATGCGGGGGCATTTGTGCGACATGGATGCGCTTTTGGCCCTGTGCAAGAACCATGGGCTGCGGGTGATCGAAGACTGTGCCCACACGATGGGCGCGCGTTGGAACGGGCGTCTTTCCGGCACGGACGGGATCGTCGGGTGCTATTCAACCCAGACCTATAAACATCTCAATTCGGGCGAAGGCGGGCTGCTTGTGACCGATGACGAAGAGGTGGCGGCCCGCGCGGTCATGCTGTCAGGGTCCTATATGCTTTATGAACGCCACCTGGCCGCGCCCGCACCCGAGGTGTTCGAGCGGATCAGGTTCGACACCCCCAACGTGTCGGGGCGCATGGACAACCTGCGCGCAGCTGTTTTGCGGCCCCAGCTGCGCAATCTCGACGCCAGATGCGAGGCGTGGAACGCGCGTTATCGCGTGGTGGAAGAAGGGGTGCAGAACACCCCGGGGCTGACGCTGGTTTCGCGCCCTGCTCAGGAATATTTTGTGGGGTCATCGATCCAGTTCCTTTTGCTGGACTGGGACGAAGCGAGGGTGGGCGAGGTTCTGGCGCGCTGTGCGGCACGCGGGGTTGAGCTTAAATGGTTCGGCGGATCGGAACCTAGCGGCTTTACCTCACGCTATGACAGCTGGCGCTATGCGCCTTCCGCCCCCATGCCGAAAAGTGACAGGGTGTTGCGGGGGATTGTGGACATGCGCCTGCCACTGACTTTTTCGCTGGAGGATTGTGCCCAGATCGCCAGGATCATCCGGGCCGAGGTTGGCACGGTGTTCCAAGGGAGAAAGCGGGGCTAAGTCGCTCCCCTAAAGCGTTCGACCTTTAACCTGACTCACGGGTTTTTGGCAGGACGCGCGCAACACATAAATGTCGCGCTGCCTTCGCCCTTTCCCTGTCTCACGTTAAAGGTCGAAGGCTTTAACGTGTCAGAATCAGCGCCCCGTCGGCGATTTCGATCCGGGAATAGCGTTGCAGATAAGCCATGCCCAGAAGCGAAGTGACCATGGCCCCGCCACTGACAAAGGCGCGCAGGCGGGTGTCGCGAATCGCGCCCACGTCGAAAGTGTCAAGCCGCACCGGGGCCATGCGGACCTCGCCATTGGCGGTCTGGGCCGAGCCCAGAAAAGCCAGCTCGCCCGGATCGATGCCAACCGCCAGCGCATCCTGGCGTGACAGCACGATTTCGGTCGCACCGGTATCGACGGTAAAGCGGACGGGCGTCCCGTTCACTTCGGCGGTGAGGTAATAATGCCCATCGGCCGCGCGGGGCAGCTCGATCCGACCCTGGTCGGCGTAAACCGCCTGAGATGGGCTGACTGCGCCCCGGATGTCTTCCCAAAGCGCAACAACCGCCAAAGCCCCGGCAAAGATCAATCCCCAAGCCAGCGCCTGTTGCGCAAGCTTGCCAAGCGACGCGCGGTTCTGGGCAATGAACCACCCGACAACAGCGCAGAGTAGCAGGACAAGATAAATCAGGCTGCCATAATCAGACATATTTCACCCCCTTGGGGATTGATATAGGACGCGCAGGATCACCCTGCAAATCCGAAGTCCTTTAACCCCTGAAGCACAAACTGAACCGCCAGCGCCGCCAGCAGCATCCCCAGAAGGCGGGTGGCCACATTGATACCGGTCTTGCCAAGCACACGCTCCAGGAAACCGGCGGTCAGAAACAGCATCAACGCAACAAGAATCACGGCAAGCGCCACGATGATGGTTTCCAGGAAACCGATCATCCCGCCACGTTCTCCGGCCAACAGAATCACGGTGGCGATCGAACCGGGTCCGGCCGTTAACGGTATGGCCATGGGGAAGATCGACGGATCCGGGCGCTCATCCGCCTGATCCTCGCGCCGCTTCGTGCGCCGTTCAAACAACATGTCCAGAGCGGTCAGAAACAACAGGATACCACCGGCCACCCGAAAGGCCGGCATGGAAATCCCCACAAAGCCAAGCACCGCCTCACCAAACAGGGTAAAAGCGGTCAGGATCGCAAAGGCAGCGGCACAGGCGCGCAAAGCCACGGTCCGGCGTTCGGCGAACGGCATCCCATGGGTCAGGGCCACGAACATGGGCGTAAGCCCAATCGGATCAATGATCACGAACAGGGTAACGAAAGCGGTAATCAAAAAGGACAGGTCCATGGTTCCTCCGAGGGTTCCGGCTCACCCTGTCCCGCCGTTGCGGTTTTGTAAAGCCGGTGAGGGGGGGCGGCATGCCGAGCGCGAGCGAGGCCGGACCCAACAGGAAAAGGGGATCCCTGATCCCCGTATGACTGGCGGGAGCGCCGCGCTCAGCTTTCTGCCGCTTCCAGCTTTTCAAGCGCCTTCATCCAAAGCGCCTCGGCACGGTCCAGCCCCTCCATCACTTCGGCATATTTCTTTTGCCACACCACCGCCTCGTCCGGGCGGTCCTCATAAAGCGTCGGGTCGGCCAGTTTCAAGGCAAGCTTATCTCGCATTTCATTCAGTTTATCAACGCGTTCCTCGCATTTTCTCACGTTTTGCCTTAATTCCAGAACAACGTCGCGCGACGGGCGTTTGGGTTTGGCCGCCCTGGCTTTGGCCGGGCGTTTTTCAGGGGCAAGAAGCATGTCACGATAGCTTGGCAAATCCCCGTCATAGGGGGCCACACGCCCGTCTTTTACCAGCCATAGCCGGTCCGCAACAAGGCCAAGAAGATGCATGTCGTGGCTGACCAGGATCACTGCGCCGCTATAGGCGGTCAGCGCCTCAACCAGAGCCTCGCGGCTTTCGATGTCCAAGTGGTTGGTGGGTTCGTCAAGGATCAGAAGATGCGGCGCATCCAGCGTGGCCAGCATAAGCGACAGCCGCGCCTTTTGCCCGCCCGACAGGCCGGACACCAGGGTATCGGCCTGTTCCGCCCCAATCCCGAACCCGCCAAGGCGTGCGCGCAACCGCGCCGGTGTCTCTTCGGGGCGCAGTCGGCGGATATGGTCCAGCGGGGTTTCATCCACATGCAGTTCATCCACCTGATGCTGGGCAAAGAACCCGACGCGTAGCTTTGACGCGCAGGTCATCCGCCCCGCCATCAGGTCCAGCCGCCCTGACAGCATCTTGGACAGGGTGGATTTGCCTTCGCCGTTGCGGCCGAGAAGGGCAATCCGGTCATCCTGATCTATCCGCAGGTCCAGCCGCGACAATACCGCCGTTCCATCATACCCGACCTCGCCATTTTCCACCCGGATAATCGGCGGCGAAAGCTCTTCGGGCGAGGGAAAGGAAAACGCCCGCAACGCCGCCTCTTGCGGCGCTGTGATCGGGGTCATTTTGGACAGGGCCTTCAACCGGGACTGGGCCTGTTTCGCCTTGTCCGCCTTGTACCGGAACCGATCCACATAGGATTGCAGATGCGCGCGGCGGGCTTCCTGTTTCCTGGCCTCGGATTGGGCGGCCAGCAACCGTGCGGCGCGGGTTTCCGCGAAGGTATCATAGGCACCTTGATACAGCGTGAGCTTGCGATCTTCGAGATGCAGGATCGCGCCAACGGCACGGTTCAACAGCCCGCGGTCGTGGCTGACGATCAACACCGTATGGGGATATTTCGCCAGGTAGTTTTCCAGCCACAGCGCCCCCTCCAGATCCAGATAGTTCGTGGGTTCGTCCAGCAGCAACAGGTCCGGTTCGGAAAACAGCACCGCCGCCAGGGCCACGCGCATCCGCCAGCCCCCGGAAAAGGCGGAACAGGGCATCAACATCTCGTCCGCCGTGAACCCAAGACCGCGCAGGATGGACGAGGCCCGCGCTTCGGCCCCCCAGGCGTCGATATCCGCCAGCCGCGTCTGGATTTCCGCGATTCGGTTCGGGTCTTCGCTTTCCTCGGCCATCAGGGCCGCGCGTTCCGTATCGGCGGCCAGAACGGTGTCAATCAACGACACCTCGTTGCCCGGCACCTCCTGTGCCACTCCGCCGATCCGCGCGCGGGTGGGCAGGGTGATCTCACCCGTCTCAAGCGCCAATTCGCCCCGGATCAGGCGGAACAGCGTGGTTTTTCCGGTGCCATTGCGCCCCACAAGTCCCACCTTGTGCCCGGTGGGTATGGTGGCGGAGGCATGTTCGATCAGGGGCCGTCCGGCCACGGAATAGGATATGTCATCAAGGCGTAGCATGGGGCAGGCAGTGACAGAGCCTTACGCCCCTGTCAATCGCGCCGCGTCCCGCGCCTGTTTGCGATCTCTAAGGCCAGCTTGCGTTCTCTGAGGAACGTGTAAAGCCCGGTGGCAATGATCAAACCCGCGCCCAGCAGGGTCCAGAGGTCGGGCCGCTCCTGAAACACCACCATGCCCACGATCAGCGAAAACACCAACCGGGTATAGCGGAACGGGGTCACTGCCGACGCATCGGCAACCCGCATCGCCGTGACGATGCCGTAATAGCCAAGCGTGCCAAAGATCACCGCGCCCAAAAGGAGCAGCCCCGCGCCCTGATCCATCGCCCGGAACTCCATGTCGGGGAGGGTGATCCGCATCAGCACCCCGACCACAACAAGCGAGGCAAACCCTTGAAAAGAAACGATTGACGAGGCCACATCCCCCGGCACTTTGCGGGTCAGAAGATCGCGCGCCGCAATGGTAACCACCGTCAGCAGCACATAGAGCGAGGCCGGGTTGAAGTCGTCAAACCCCGGGCGGATGATCATCAACACGCCCAGAAACCCAAGCAGGATCGCGCACCACCGGCGCCACCCGACCTGTTCGCGGAAAAACAGCGCCGCACCCAGCGTGATGGCCAGGGGCGTGGCCTGGAACACGGCCGCCACGATGGAAATGTCAACCCGGGACAGAGCCGTAACAAAGGCCAAAGCCGCCAGCATTTCCGAAAGCGCGCGCAGCAGCGGAAAGCGTGTCCACGCCAAAGGGGCAAACAGAGACCGGCGTTGTGCCGTGGCGATGGCGGCAAACACCACCGCCCCGCCAAGCCCGATACCGAACAGGATCTGGCTGATCGCGAAATCTGCCGATAACAGTTTGATAAACGTGTCTTCCAAGGTGAAGGCGGCCATGGCCGCAACCACCATCACGATTCCGTTAAGGTTCTGCATGTCGCGGGGTCCTGAAAAGGGAACACCCCCAATGCCTTACTTGCGGATCGGCACGCCGTAAAGTTCAAGCTTGTGCCCCTTGAGCTGATAGCCCAGCTTTTCGGCGATCTTTTCCTGCAGGGCTTCGATCTCGGGATCAACGAATTCAATGACTTCGCCTGAATTCATGTCAATCAGGTGGTCGTGATGTTCGCGTTCGGCATCTTCGTATCGCGCCCGTCCGTCGCCGAATTCCAGCTTGTCCAGAATGCCCGCCTCTTCGAACAGTTTCACAGTGCGATACACGGTTGCGATTGAAATCCCCGCATCGCGGGCGCTGGCGCGGGCATAAAGCTCTTCCACATCCGGGTGGTCGGCGGATTCCTCAAGCACAGCGGCGATGATGCGGCGCTGGCCGGTCATGCGCAGGCCCTTGGCTTCGCAACGGGCGGTGATCGTATCGGGCATTGTCAGGGTCCGGCGTCAAGTGGTCTTGGCTTTCGTTTCTAACGGCTTGCCTGCGGCATTTCCAGCGCCAAGAGTGCTTGACTTTTGCGTGGCTGACGCCCATGTGGCGTTGGACCGACACTTTCTGCCGCGTGAGCAGCTGGGCCCTGTTCTATTCAGGGGCCTTACCTCGGGTGTCGATGATTGTTCCCAAGATCACGCGTGGGGCAGACGCCGGGACGGCAGGTCGGACAAAGGGTCCGGTTGGTCAGGGTCATACGGCGCAACCACAAACGCGACGCTGGCGGCAGGAAGCCGTGCGGCGGCGTGTCGTCGTGAAAGGCGAAAAAATGAGTGAATTCGAGATGATGGAGCTGCCCAAGCATTTGCTGACGCGGCTGCAGAACATGGGGTTGAAGGAACCAACCCCGATCCAGGCGCGGGCCATTCCGCACGCATTGAACGGGCGCGACGTGATGGGGTTGGCGCAGACCGGTACGGGCAAGACCTTTGCCTTTGGTCTGCCCCTTGCCGCGCGGATGCTGGAGGCGGGACAGAAGCCCGGGAAACGCACGGTGCGCGGGCTTGTTCTTGCCCCGACGCGCGAGTTGGCCAAACAAATCAGCGACAGTTTGAAAGACCTGCTGCAGGGCACGCCCCTGAAGGTTGGGCTTGTGGTTGGTGGTGCCGGAATCGTGGCGCAAATCAACAGGTTGGAACGCGGAACGGATATTCTTGTCGCCACGCCCGGGCGGCTTCTGGACCTGCTGGACCGCGATGCGCTGCGGCTTGATCAGACGCAGTTTCTTGTGCTGGACGAAGCGGATCAGATGCTTGATATGGGCTTTATCCATGACCTGCGCAAGATCGCGGCTCTGTTGCCTAAACAGCGGCAAACCATGCTGTTTTCGGCCACCATGTCCAAACAGATGAACGAGATCGCCCAAAGCTATCTTGACCGTCCTGTACGCGTCGAAGTGGCTCCGCCCGGCAAGACGGCGGACAAGATCACGCAACAGGTGCACTTTATCGCCAAGGCAGAAAAGCTTGGCCTTCTCAAAGAGTTGTTGGCGGGCCACCCGGGGGAGGCCGCATTGGTGTTTGGGCGGACCAAACACGGGTCGGAGAAATTGAAACGGATGCTTGAGAAGGCCGGATTCGCCGCCGACTCGATCCATGGTAACAAAAGCCAGGGCCAGCGCGAGCGCGCGATTGCGGCCTTCAAGGAAGGCAAGACGCTGGTTCTGGTGGCCACGGATGTTGCGGCGCGGGGGCTGGATATTCCTTTGGTTCGGCATGTTTACAACTATGATCTGCCCAATGTGCCCGACAACTATGTGCATCGGATCGGTCGCACGGCGCGGGCCGGACGAGACGGGGCCGCGATTGCCTTTTGCGCTCCCGATGAAATCGGCCAGTTGCGCGATATTCAAAAGGTGATCGGAACAGAGATCCCGATTGCCTCGGGGCGGCCATGGGAACCTGTGGATCTGCCTCCGGCAAAAGGGGGCAAATCGGGTAGCAAAGCGGGGGGAAAACCGGGTGGTCGGCCCGGTGGAAAACCCGGAGGCGGCGGCGGCAAACCCGGTGGGAGTGGTGGACCGCGCCGTCGGCGTCGCCGTGGGCCAGCAAAAGGGAAAGGTTCATAAGGCTTTGGTTTAATTCAATAAACCAGCCGCCCTTCCATGATGACACAGGCCGCGCCCCCTGATCTCTGACAGCAAACGGGCCAGCGCCACAGCGGTGCCGCTTGGGGGATGTCCGGCGAAAGGGGGCTCCATTGTGGGCGTGAAGATCCGCACTTTTGCTGTGTTATCAGGGTGTTGCGGTAGAAAGAGCAACGTTTTCGCGGTGCGGCTGTTCATCTCGATGGATTGCAGGTCGCTTTCAGGGATTTCGGTCGCGCCGGGAAAAACAGCCAACTGGTTGCCAGCAAACGGTCAGACAGAGAAGACGTCCAGAACAAGACAAGCGGTCATGCTGCGACCCTCATGGGGGATGGTGGAACCGGCAGAGTTCCCCAGACCGGAAAAAATACGCAAAAAAATCTGCGCGCCCCTGAAATCAGGTTGGGGAGGGCGACTCGGGGGGGTGATAAACGTGCGCCGAAGCGGCACAAAACGGGCCGCGCAGGGAGGCTGCTTTGAGACTTGCCGATGTGTAAACAGACCGGGCGGCAGGGGCACGATTTTTACGTAAAAATCGTGACGCGCGCCGTGAGGGGGGTCAGTTCAGATAGGGAATCGGATCGACGCTGTCGAAGCCTTTGCGAACCTCGAAATGCACGTGTGAGCTTCCCGATTTTCGGGTGCTGGCCAGTTGTTGACCCCTCTTCACGCTGTCGCCTTTTTTCACGTTGATCGCGCCGACATTGGCATAGACCGTCAACAGATTGTCCGGGTGTTTGACCACGATAATCGGGACCTGATCTGTATCCGAGGTGATGGCTGCGACCGTTCCGCTATTGGCGGCCTTGATGGCTGTGCCAGGCGTGGCGGCGATGTCGATGCCGTCATTTTTGCCCTTCTTGTATTCGCGGATGATCTTGCCCGTCACGGGATAGCCAAGCCGCGCCTTGGAGGCGGTTCTGGCGGTTTGGGTTTTGCCGAGGTCCGGCGTCTTAACCTGCGCGTTGGGCGTTTGTTTGCGCGCCTCTGCGATTGGCCGGGTTTTTTCCGCGGGCAAGGGTTTGGTGGCGCTTGGCGGGGTTGGCGTGGGGGTGCCTACACCCGGAGCTTCGGTTTCTTGCGGGGCCGGGGAGGTGCCCGTTCCCGCCGGAGCGGGTTTGACCACGGGGATCAGCAGGTATTGGCCTTCGCGGATGGCGAAATCGCTGCCCAGCCCGTTCCAGTCGGCCAGCGAACGCACCGAGACCCCATAAAGCCGCGCCACGGTATAGGCGGTTTCACCGCGTGTGACCTTGTGCCGGGTTGGTTCCACGCCGGTTGCGATTTTCGGGGCCTTTGGTTTGATCTTTGCTGCCGGTGCCAGGGGGGTCGTTTCCACTTTCTGTTTCCCTGCGCGGTCAATCGCCCCGCCAGCCAGTCTGGAAATATCAACTTTTTCGGGGTCCACGATCGGCCCGGTTGTGGGCGACCCGGTGGCGGGCGAAGGTTCGGCAACGCGTTTGGGAAGGGCGACGATTTCGCCCCGGCGCAGCACATCCTGTTTCTGGATTCCGTTATAGCGGGCCAGCGCGTCGGGGTCCGCGCCAATACGGTTGGCCACGGTTTCCAGCGTGTCGCCACGCCGGGCCACAGCCACCTGGTAGTTCGGATAGGAGATGATCCCGCGATCATCGGGTCTGGGGCGTTTTTCCGTGGCGCCGCGCGCGGCGGGGGCGGTGTTCAGCGCATTGCCGAAATTGCCGCGCAGGTCCAGATCAAGCGGTTCGTCACAGGCGGTCAGCAGCAACAGGGTGCTGCCCATCAGGGTTGCCCGCAGGGCATGTGCCGGGGTAAAGGTCATCTCTCGCTATCCTCGTTTGGTCCCTTGTTTGGCCGGGACCCTCATTGCGCGTATCTATAACAGGTTTATGCGTCGCGGCCCAGCCCCTCTAACAGGGGGACAAACCGGACGGGGCGGAGTTCTTCGTAATCAAATCCGGTTTCGCTGCGCGTGACCTTGATCAGGCTTTGCACCGCGTCCGACTGGCCAACCGGCACCACCATGATACCGCCCACTTTGAGTTGGGCCAGCAGGGGCCCCGGGGGGTCTTCGGCGGCGGCGGTGACGAGGATGCGGTCGAACGGGGCCTGTTCGGGCAGGCCATGGGAGCCGTCCGCCGTCATCGCCGTGATATTGGTCAGGTCGAGGGCGCGAAAAATCTCGTTGGCTTCGCGAACCAGCCGACGGTGGCGGTCCACGGTATAAACCCGTCGTGCCAGTTGGCTGAGGATCGCGGCCTGATACCCCGATCCGGTGCCGATTTCCAGCACCTTGTCGCGGGAGCTGAGCTCCAGTGCCTGGGTCATCAGCGCCACCACTGAGGGTTGGCTGATCGTCTGGCCACAGGCGATGGGGAGCGGCATGTCCTCATAGGCGCGTTCGGCGAACAGGCCGCGCACAAAGGGGCCGCGGTCGATCCGTTCCATGGCACGCAGCACGTTCTGATCCGTCACCCCCTTGGAGCGCAGGGCAAAGAGGAACTGCATCTTGCGTTCCGCGATGTCGTCGGGCGAAGTCACGAGGAAGCGGGTCCGGTCAGGGAGGTGGTCAGGTCGGAGGACAGGGCGGTCGACCGGGCGTTCAGCGCGTCATGTGCCGTCAGGTCGGCGCGCATGGGGGTGATCGAGATATAGCCTTCGAGATTGAGCGCGGCGTCGGTGCCCGGTTCGGTGGGGCGGTGCTGTTCGCCGCCCTTGATCCAGAGAAACCGGCGCCCTGAGGGCGAGTGGTGGGGTTCCACGGAAAAGTTGGTGTGACGGCGGAATCCTTGCGGCGCGGCGCGCATACCCAGGACACGGTCGGCGGGTTGCGGAGGGAAGTTGACGTTATAGAACAGGCGATAGTCCTGTTCTTCGGTCTCGTCCGGTGCGCTTTCCAGGATACGCCGGATCACCTCGGCCCCATGGACACGGGCGGCTTCGAACGGGTCGTCGGCGTGGAAATTCTGGGGGCCGAGATACTGGGAGAGGGCAATGGAGCGCACGCCCTGGAGCGCGCCTTCCATGGCGCCACCCAATGTACCCGAATAGAGCGCGTTTTCTGCTGAGTTATTGCCGCGGTTGACACCGGAAAGGATCAGGTCGGGACGGTCGTCTTTCATCACGTCATGGAGGCCAGCCATGACGCAGTCTGCGGGAGAGCCTTCCGCCGCATAACGGCGTTCGCCCATTTTCGACACCATCATCGGATGCGTATAGGAAATGCAATGTCCCACGCCGGATTGTTCAAAGGCAGGGGCAACGGTCCAGACTTCGCCGCCGTCGCCAGCGAGCGTGGTCGCGATTTCGTGCAGCACCTCAAGCCCGGGGGCGTTGATGCCGTCGTCATTGGTGATGAGAATACGCATGGTCTCTGCCTCTGATGCCCCTTTGGGTGAAGTCCTTATGGGAATGGGGGCAATTGGGCAAGTGGAGGGGTGAAGGAGAAGGGAGAAACCCGGCCAGGACGAATGGCCCACCTGTCCGCGCGCGTTCGCCCGTTCCTGTCCGCTCCGGTCGGGTGGCTGGGACTGGATGGTATGGCACCAATAAGGACGGCACGGTGAAATCACACGCTGCCGTGCCGGATGCCGGGAGGATGAAGGAGGCTGGTGTGCGGAGGTTGGGGGATGTTTTCGTGCCCTTGGGGGGCACGTCGCCTGCGGCGGGCGGGGGGGCGTGTGCAGGGGGGTGCAGCGCCCCCCCCTGCACACGCCGGGCCCAACCGGCGAGGATCACATCCTGGATGTGACCGCAGTGGGCGGGAGGACCCGGGGAAGGTTTGCCGGACTGCGGTGCCTGACTGCGGTGTCTGCGGTGGATGGGCGGTGCGGTTGGGGGCTTTGAGGGTGCCTTTTTGACGGGGCGTTGGACTGGGGGTGCGTTGGCTGGGGGAACCGGACCGGTGGGACTGGACCGCGTGGGGTCGCCAATACCGGGGCTTCCCCCATCCCGTCAGCGCATATCCCGCAGCGTTTGCAGCGTGGCCAGCGCATGGGTGGCGGCAATCATCGACGCATCGGATTCGGGGCGGATCTGTTCGGCAAACAGGCAATTCCCCGGGAGGGACAGAACCGGTTTCATTTCGGAATGGGTGATTTTGTGGTTCTTCCAGGTCAGATAGCGCACAGACAGCACATCCCCCACCGCCGGGCCTGCCATCATGCACATTGAGCGGCGTTCCGTGTTGTGGATCCCGTTGGTGAACGTGTCATAGGAATATTCCCGTCGCGCGTGGTTCAGCCGCTGCAGCAGCGCATCGGGCACCTGCACCCGTTTGCCATCGATTTCAAGGTGTAGCCTGTCCCCGCTTGCGCGGGTGTTCGGGTCGATCCGGGTCGCGTAAAGCGACAGGTTGCGCACGGCTTTCCCATCCACAACCTGTTCGAGTTTGAGCACCAGTTGCATGTCACCAGCCCGCACCATGGGGGTAAGCGCGAGGGCAAAGGCGAGGGTCAGGACAAGGGCGATAAAGCGCAGATGGGTTGAGGCGGTCATATGGGTCTCCTTGTGGTGCGCTCGGGGTGGTGCGCTCGGGTCAGGTCAGGTCGGGGCGTGGCTGGGGCACTCAGGTCTCGGCCCAATGTGGGGACGCAATGCGCAACAAACAGGGGGAAATCCGCCCGGGATTTGTCAGGCGGGCACGCTGGGCGAAAATCCGCTGTTCCGGCGTTGACCCGTTGCAGGAGGCGTCGGCGCGCCCCTTTAAACGGTTCTGTTGCCAAACCGGTTTGCATTGTCGGTCCAGCCTGCGCATGACCGCTTTGTTTGTTATTGCACACCGTGTTGCAGAACCCGGTATGGGCGCAGCCCTTCGGGGGGCTGGTTAAATTGAACTGGCTCTGTTGGGTGGCCTCTGACAGGTGGGGCAAAAGGACAGGCAGGGCAAAAGAAAAGGCGCCCCGGAACCTCTCCGGAGCGCCGAAATGTGCATTGACTGGCGTTATGGACCTGAGGTGGACCCTCAGGCCGAGGCGGCCATGCCCCGCAGGTGCTTCAACAGGTTTTCCGGCGCGCTTTCGCCATAGGGGTCTTCGCCATGGTTGTCTTCGCGACCCGGCTCTTCGAACCAGGCTTCCACCTTGCCATCGTTGATGATGGCGGCGTAACGCCAGGAGCGCATCCCAAAGCCCAGGTTGTCCTTTGCGACCAGCATGCCGATCTTGCGGGTGAATTCACCGGACCCGTCGGGGATGACCTTGACGTGTTCCAGCTTCTGATCACGGGCCCAGGCGTTCATGACAAAGGTGTCATTGACGGACATGACGTAAATCTCGTCAATCCCCAGCTTGGCAAATTCATCGGCGTTCTTTTCAAAGCCGGGCAACTGGTAGGTCGAGCAGGTGGGGGTGAAGGCACCGGGCAGCGAGAACAGGATGACGCGCTTGCCGGCAAAGTAATCGGCCGAAGTCATGTCCTGCCAGCGGAAGGGGTTGGGGCCTTCGATGCTTTCGTCACGGACACGGGTGTGGAAGGTTACGTCGGGGACGCGAACGCCGGTTTGCATGTCTTTGTTCCTTGTAGCTCGGATGTGGAGGCTGGCGCGCCGGACCGGGTCCGACTCAGCTTGGTATTTTGGTTAGAACGATTCCAAGAAAGACGCAATGCGGCAATTTAAACGCGGGCCACGGGAGCGGGCCACGGGGGGGACAGGGGGGGACAGGGGGGGGACAGGGGGGCTTTGCCCCTCCTGCCATGCCCAACCGGTGTAGCGGCGCACTTGGTTTGTCATTTTGACTCACATGAATTGTCAGGAAAAAATTTAGGACCTTCTGTCCAGAATTGAGACATATTCACCGGGTTTCTGGGGGCTACTCGATTTGCGCCGTTTCGCTTTGGTCTTGGATGACCGTTCTTTGTTGCTAGACGTCTTATCATCTTTTTCGTCCATGCCAAACTCAGCTTCAACCGTCGTCGTGGCACCGCCGCCATCGGCATAGTCCCAAAAGTGGGTGACGCGGGATGCGATCCAATCACCATCAGCATCGACGGACACACCTTCAACGATGATCGGGCATTCCGCCCTGGCTTTGGGATCGCCCACCAGTTCCACCGACAATTCACCCTCACCCGCGCGCAACTCTCGAACCTTCGCTTCGCCAGCTTTGCGTGCTTCCGGCTGGCTTTGAAACACCTCTCGAAGCGTCATCGAAGGCCCTTCAGAACCCGTTTCAATAACCTCTCGACGGGTGCGCCCACCCGCGCGATCCTGCCAGCGTGCAATAACCTCGGAATAGCGCGAACGTGGTTTCAGACGGACGTGGTAGGCAGTGTCTGACACCAGCCGATCTGGATAGACGCGGATCGTGGGGAGTTGCTGGCCCCCGGCTGTCTTGCCGGAGCGTCGTTCGGTTGCGACCAGGTGTCCGTCCTTTGGGGCGATTACCGCGCCTACACGCCGCCCCAGCCTGGTCAGGAAATTTTGGTCACTCTCTTCGGTCTGAGCCATGTATGGGATTTTATGCGACGCCAAGCTATTGGCAATGGCCGGTTTCAAGCCGTGATCCTTTGCAATGCGTGTCACGATCTGGCCAAACGTCTTTTCCTCCCACGCGCGGGTCTTAGGCTGTTTCAACGTTTTGGCATGGTCCGCCGCTTTCGCAATCAATGTCACCGTGCGTTCCGGTCCGTCACGCTCGATCTCTTCAAAAACGAAGGTGCCCACATAAACCGGGGGACCCCATTCCTCGAACCCCAAGGACACCTCAAGCTTTGCCCCCTCCCTTGGCCGGGCGATCTGGGGCAGCGTATCGTCCAGGACAATCGTCAGTTCATCGCTTTCGAAACCGGCTTCGTCGGTGACCTCGATACTCAAAACTCGGCTTGAATCGAAACGGCCACCATCTGCCGTGATCTGGAAAGTTGGCTTGGATGCACGAAGGTTAATCATAGAGCTTCACCGTTTGGACCGGGGTGGTGTCGTCAATGTCTGGCAACGTCAGAAGTGTATCCACGGGCAAAATAAGGGGTAGAGCCGCCAGACCGGGGTTGGCGTCCATAATGGCCTCTGTAGTGCCTTGGTGGCGGCCATAATGGCGGTAGGCGATTGCATCAATGGTATCGCCTTCTATCGTTCGGTAGGTATCAGCCATCGCCTGTTTTCCTTTGTTATTCTCATGAAAGGGCAGACTGTGGTGAGTCTGCCCCAACTGTTCAAACTACATCAACTTCCGAGCTCAGCTCGCAAAGTGCGATACGCGACCGCCGCAGCCAATGGGACCACCCCGTTACCGGCTGTAGAGGATCGGTCCAGCCCGAAGGCCAACCCATCATCCAATCCGTGAAGGCAGGGTTTAATGCCAGGGGATCGCGCGAGTGTTTCTCCCCACTTAGCAAGATCACTCGGAAGCGGTGGGAAGAGTTGAAGGTTTGTGGCGTCCAGCCCGAAGCCATCAGAAGGTCCCACATGAGGGTCCAGGCGCTTGCCGCGTTCTTGATTCCGATCTGGGTGCCCGTTTGGTTCAGATCCACCTTGAACTGAATTCCCGCCGGGCCCGCTGAGATGCAAGCGCGGTTCCCCGATCCTTTGAACGTCGGCGTAGGCCAGAATGAAGAGCCTTTCACGGGTATGCGACCCGCCAACTTCCGCCGCTGATACGACGCGCGCTGCAACCCGGTAGCCCATTCCTTGAAGGTCTTGAGCGACGTCGTGGAAGCCGAGGGACAGATGCCCGGGGACATTTTCAAAGAACAGCCAATCCGGCCGGACCTCGTCCGCGATGCGCGCGACGTCCGGCCATAGGTGACGGGGGTCGTTCTCGCCAAGCCGCAATCCCGAGAGCGTGAACGGTTGGCACGGATAGCCGGCAGTGATGATATGAACTCGGCCGCGCCAAGGTCGGCCGTCGAAGGATTTGAGATCGTCCCATATAGGTGCCGGTGCCAGGGACGCGTCCGCCATCCGCGCCACGAGAGCGGCCGCGGTGAAACTGTTTCGCTCGACATAGCACACAGTTCGATATCCGGGTTCTGCGATGTGCAAGCCAAGGTCGAGCCCGCCGACACCGGCGCAAAGGCTGATTCCGAAAAGTTCTTCAGGTCTTTCGGGGGGATGAATAGCCACATGTGGCCTCCTTTCCATCGCGCTCGTGGCGCTCTGGTTTGGGGCTCTGTGTTGGCCTCAGTATATTCATGGACCTGCAGCGGGGGCATTTGATGGATAACACCCCCGACAAACCCGCAAGTTCCAGCTTGAATAACAGTTTCGCACAGTTCATGCATCGAATTTCCTCTGGACTCACTTAGGCGACTCACCTCAATTTGGCCGTCCCTTCGAAGGGTGGAAGCGGCCATAAGGCGTGAGCTGGTCGGCGGGGTCATGTGTGATAGCGTTGGCCCCGTGTTGCGGGGCGTTGCTGCGCCCCGTGACCTTCCGTTAACGTTCAATCCAATAGATCAGAGCGAGGGCCGCAAACGGGACAATCCCAAGCCCGACCAACAGCATTTCACATTCGGTCAAAGTTCATTCCTCCGGGTGGGGCAAGGTCGCGCGAACCATGCAGTCTTTCGCTTCCAGGAGCTTGCGCAGCCCGGCTGATTTTTCGGGACCATCGAACAAATCGCGGTCCATCTTCACCGCCAGTTCCTGAAACGGTTTCACAACCTCATGAAGGTGCTGGGGCAAGTGCAGGTATCCAAAGTGCTTGATGATGGGGTTAGGCATTATGCTACTCCTTTGCGATTGCATTTGGGGCACGGAACCCCACGACGCATTTCGGACTCGTTCATGTTGAATAACCATCCAGCATCGTGGCCGCATTTTTTGCACTTGAAATGGCCGCCTTTCGATGTGGTCCATCCGGGCATCATTCCTGGCGCCTGACCAAACTCCTCCGTGTGCATCATGATCCGTCGCGGCTTGCGTTGTTTCTTAAATCCGGGGAGTGCGGGTTGGCGGCTCATATCAGGCCCTCTGTTATCGGTTTCAGGTGATCGGGCAACGGTGGATAGTCGCCCGGACGGGTGAGACGGTGCCGACATGGTGGGATGCGGATCATCTGGGGTAAGCCGTTGTGACCTTTCACCCAGACCAGCCAACAATAGGAGGTGGCTGAGGTGGGTTTCCCAACCACCCATGCCTGCTTTTTCTTGTTCCACCTGCGGATTGGAACGTCCGGGTCCAGAAGGATGCCTTTCCATAGAACCACCCGTTCCACGAAGGGCATAAAATAGGCTTCGGGATGCGGTTCGAAAACTGTTTGAAAGCGGTTCTGACCCTCCACAAAGGACGTGCGCACGAACATGGCAACGCCGTGCCGGGCAACCTTCAGGGCCTTTAAGATGAACTCTCGGCCGAGCCGGAACGGTGGGTTGGCAATCACCCAATCGCAAGCCGGATGATCCTGCCCCCAATCCAGAAGGAAATCACTGACGGCCTGCTGACCGGGCCAACCATAATCGTAGATGTCCGTGGCAAGAACGCGGGCAAAAAACTCTGATAACGGCTTCGCCATATAGCCCCGATTGCAGCACGGTTCCCAAGCCACCATTTCCGGCGTCAGCAATCCCAGCCGGACCAGCTCTTCACACAAAGCGCGGGTCGCCCAAGGCGCGGTGGGGAAATCTTCCAGGCTATCCGCCGCCTCGTGCCGCTGTTGCATGACAGCGGCTGATGTGTTGGCCCCGAACCTACCCATGATCACCCCCAGCGAATTGGCGACTGCGTTCCTTGATCATCCAAATCAAATCATGCGGTGACAGGCGGTGCGCCTGTTTCATGTCCAGGAGCATCTTGGCGCTAACCGGCATTGGGGCGTTCTGAATCGCGGCGCGCAGATCCGGGGGAAAGGCGTCATATATCGCGAATTCCAACGCAAGCGGGTAGATTTCGGCGGCGTCGTCGATGTTGCAGGAATTCAGCATCAGAACACCTGAGTGCCAAAGATGGTGAAGCCGCTTGGCGACCGGGTCAGCGTGATCTGGGTGGTGATCTTCTGAAACGTGCCGTTGGGCAGGACGTGGGTTTTCGTCGCGGCCAGCTCCTCGATCAAATAGAAGCCATAGAAATGGCCAGAACGGGAAATCAACGGCACCCGCCGCCCCGAGCGCATCCACGCCCGTATCATCTCGATCTGTGTCGGGCCACCCGGTGAGATGACCTCTTTATAAATCACCGCGTCCAACTGAATTGTACGATCACCGGGGCCAAGAAACTGTTTTGTGGGCATTGTGCCCGCGCGCTCCATCGCGGCGATCCGCGCGCGCTCCCTGTCCTCAAGCTGTTCCAGGGCTTGGGTGTCCAGGGTGATACGAAAGGGGCCAAGAGCAAAGAGCATGATCTATTCCACGTTGGCTGCGTCATCGAGTGAACGGCGCACCGCCCGTTCGGTTGCGGCCCCGGCCTGTCGCCCGGCATCCTTGGCGATCTTGGCATTGTTGACCTGCTGGACGCGGGTGATGCTGATGGGCATGGACACCTTCACATTGACGTCTACGGACGGGTTGCTTTCAAAGGTGCTTTCAACAGTCACGTTGGGTTGCGGCGCTTCATACGGCCGAGCTTGCGGCCGCAATGATTTTTCCGGGGCGGTTTCGGATTTTCGACCCTCGCGAATAGCGGCGGTGATAGGCGCCAAGCTCTTCTCGATCGCGGCGGCGGTGTCCCCTGCGTTCTGCTGGGCGGCTTCGGTTTTGATCTGTTTGATCGCCGCTGTGATCGCGTCTTCGTCCACCCGATCAGGGGCGTCTTGCCCGGTCGCCTCGGGCAATGCGTCAAGGACCGCCTGGCGACGCGCACGGGCGGCGGCAAGTTCATTGGTGGCGAAATCCAATTCTTCGGTCAGAATGTCGATCTGTTTTTGGATCGGGCGGCGCAACGTGTCGGCCGTCGGGCCGTCTTTAATTATCGCAAGCTGGGTTTTCAGGTTTTGAACCTGCTGACCGAAGTCCTGAATATCGCCTTGAAGCGTTTCAATATAGTCGTCGGTTGCGAGGTTGCCCTTGGCTTTGCCCTCGCGCATCTGAGCGTCCAACTCACTGGCTGCACCGCGCTTGGCATCAGGAAGTTTTTCAAAGCCAGGCGTTGCCTCGATCTTCGGGCGTTCCTGCTTGATCTTGTCGCTCCAAAAGAGCGTGGGAAGGGCATCCCAGGCGCGTTGCAGCGCCTCCGGTTTGATCCAGTCGCTCCAGCCCAGCGGGTCGAGCACATAGTCCCAAAGGAATTTTCCCAGCTCCCATGCGAACATAGCCCAGCCGATCACCGGAATGAATCGCAAGCCGGTTTTCGCAAACCATTTTAGCGGGGTGATCAAGCGCCCCCAACCCTTGGCATTCATACCGAACTTGCCCAGGCGCCCGGCCATCCCGGCCCAGCCAATGGCCGGGATCAAGCGCGCGGTCCAGGACAAGGGCCGCACCAACGTTCCCCAACGCAACATTTTGGCCAAGCCGCGCCACGGAATGGCCGGGATCAGACGTGCGGTCCATCGAAGCGGGCGAATTGTCCAGGACAAGGGCTTGGACACCAACCGCGCCAACCCCATGCCGCGCCGGGCGGTCCACCCCAAGGACCGGCCCAGACCGCGCACGGTTCGGCTGACGACCGAGATATTTTTGCCCTCATCGTTGAACTTCAGGAACAGCCCGGCGGTGCGCAGAATGCCACCCGACATGAGCGCAAAACCATAGCTCAGAACACGGGTTCCGATGCCGAATGCCAGCAAGGCCGCTGTGCCCTTGATGATCGTCTCTGTCAGTTCCGGGTTGGCTGCTGCCCAGGCTCCAACGGCCTCAACCGCAAACCGGGCTTCGCGCACGATGTCCGTGAAAATTGGCAGAAGCGCCCCGCCGCTATAAAGCAAGGCTGTGAGTGACTGCGAAAACTGGCGGGTCTCTTCCTTGAAACCCTTCATGACCTTGGCCCAATCTTTGTCGATCACACCGTCGGCACCAAGGGCTTCCTTCTTGATCCGTTCGAATTCTTCGAGGTTCGGGATCATCGCGCGCAGGAAGTCCAGGACCTGTTTGTCCGCGAACAGTTCCCCCATCTTGAAGGCGTCACCACCGGTCATTTCTTCAATGACCTTCAGCATATGGACAAGCGGGTCGGTGCCACGCTCAAGAGCGATGCGCATTTCCTGCTCAATATCGACGCCGAATTTCTTGAACTTCTTCACCGTGTCCGGCGCGGTGATCTTGCCCAGGAAGTTCGCCATATTGGTGGCCGCCTGATCCTCGGTGCCAGCGGATTTCATGGTGACCTGCAACGCGGCGGCAAGGGTGGCGACGGCGTCTTCGCCTTCCATTTTCAGGGCCTTTGCCCCAGCGGTTATTTCGGGAAATTTGCGCGCCATTGCGCCCAGCTCGAACGACCCTTCCTTGCCGGACTTGGCCATGATGTCGAAGGCTTTGCGCAGCCGATCCGGGGCAACGCCCAGGTTGTCCATGACAGCGAAACCGGAATTGGCCATTTCACCCATTGCCGCCCGGGTTGCCTTGGCGGCTTTGCCGGTGGCCTTCATACCGGCCAGGGCTTCATCCAACCCCATGCCCTTGCCCACATAGGCTTCCAACCCGTCCAGGACCTGGAAACTGGATTGGCCGGTTGATTTCCTCAACTCGTCAATTTCGGCTTTCAGCAATTCAACGCGTTCGCGCGGGATCTCGGCAAGGTTGGCAAAATCAATCAGGCGTTCTTCGTAATCGCCCGCCTTGATCACCGGAGCGCCCAGTGTCACCGCCATGGCACCGGCGCCCAATAGACGGGCGCGAAAAGCGGCAATCCGCCCCTCGCTGCGCCGCATGGCGGCTTCCAGCTCGTCAGCGTGGAAACCCGTCTTGATCCGCTTGCCAAAGTCGGCCCGCAGCTTGCGGGCACTGCCTGACATGCGTTGCATGGACAGGCGGATTTTATCCGCTGGTCCTGACCATCCGTCCATGAGACGGAGCAGCATTGCAAAGCTCATATCAGCCATTTGGCGGCCCTTGTCGGCGGTGGATGCGCTGAACCTCTTCGTGCCAGGCTAACAGCTCATCCCAATATTCGTTCAGAAGCTCGTCACGTCCCCATTTGAAGGCGAAGGCGATGTCGGCAATGAGGGGTCTCCAGGGGCGGATTGGTCGAGGTTCCCGCCGGACTCCGCCATCATTTTTTCGCGCATCATGGCTTCCATTTCGATGCGGGCGCGTTCCAGCTCTTCCCGCATCTTCACCGGCAAAAAATCAAGAACGGTCTCCGTCACTTCAGCCAGGTCGTCGGCATCCAAAGCGTCCAGAACCTCTTGCGGCTGGTTTGTGAATGGCTGGATCAGGTTTTCAAAGAGGAAGCCGTTTTCGTCCATCGCGTCTTGCAGGTTCTTGACCTCAACACCTTTCAGGCGATGCACCTGGACCTTGTCGAGCTGCACACCGTCGATCAGAAGCGGATAATTTAACGGAACGTCCTTGAACCGGGGACGATCATTGGGTGCGAATTCGATTTTTGGGGGAGATTTGGATTTGCTCATGGTGTTTCCCTTGCGCGAAAAACGCCCCAATCGGGCGCTGGAAATTGGTTGCGGAGGTGGGATTTGAACCCACGACCTTCAGCTTATGAGGCTGACGAGCTACCGCTGCTCTACCCCGCTGGAATTCAAGGATCAGAAGCCCAGGCCGGAACGGTGATCCGCCCAGTGGTCAACACCATCGACAATGCAAATGTGGTTCTTCAGGTCGATGTGGTGAACCACTTCGCCGCTGATCGTGTGCTTGTAGAAAAAGATGGTGCCGATCTTGTAGTCGTCCTTCGGAACGTTCTGTGCTTCCCAGCCGCCGTTGTTGGCATTGAGACGTCCGGTGATGCTGATCACCTCGTCTTCCTGACCACCGTCGATTTCAGACACATTGACCGAGCGGAACGTGATCTTGCGGTGAACACCCGGTGCCAGGCCAACGTGTTTCATGATATTTTTTTGGCGCGAATTGATCTTGATCCCGGCTTCCATTTTCTGGATGCCAAGAGGCACGTCCACCGCACCGCCAAGGCCACCGGACTTGAGTTCTTCCACGTGGTCCTGGACATTCGGGACGGTGACACCTTCCACCTCAAGATGGGTCGAATAGCCTTCAACAAAGGCGTTAAATTTTCGCTGAATATGCGTCATGTGTTTCTCCTGTTCACGGGTGCGGGCCGGGCGTTAAGCCAGACGCGCAACCTCGCTCATGGCATCCTTGGCCAGTTCGGCGTAGTAGTCAGTGTTGCGGTTGAACTGGAAGATGATCCGCTGCAGCGGAGCCGGGGCCTCGCTGTCATAGCTGACATACAGATCCCCGTTCGCCCAGGTCGTGGCCGTGTTCAATTCCGGGTCAATCCAGACCTCATAACCAATAGTCCAACCCTTGGCCTTTTGGGCGCGCAGAAAGCCATTGACGGTTTCTGCAATGTCCAAAATGACTTGAGCGGAAAACGGTTTGTCCCGCGCCCAGCGATGAGCCTCGGCCACGCTATCCATGATGATGTCATGGGTGCGGACCACGGGCAAAAACTTGTTGAGCGGTTCGGTCCAGGTGGTTTCGTTCCCCCAGAGGCGGAACCCACCATCGCGCACGATTGTCGCGATCTGGTTTTTGACCAGGTAGTCGGCTTCGCAGTCGGGATCACCATCCGCAAAATCAATTGGGCGGGCGATTCCGGTGATTCCCAAAAACTCTTGGTTTGACGGCGAATGATGCGGGCCGAACTTCTTGTCCGTGCGCGAAATGACGCCAGCAACAGAGGCGCTGGCGGGGCGCACAACACTCTGGCCACCTGATCGAACCTTCACCCCCGGATCAGTCATATAAATCCGGCTACTCCCCCAGTCTCCACGATATTCAACCGCCGCCTCTTTGGTGGTATTGGGGCCGTCGGCCAGCACAATTGCGCGCCGCTGCTCTGCGATGCCAAGAAGCTTGGCAACAACCGGGTTACGCGCATTGTCCAGGCGCTGCGAGGTGAAGCCGGGGGCAAGCAAAATGCGCGGTTTAAGCCCCAACTCAGATTGTGCGGCTTTGAGTGCGTGCACGCCGGTCTGCGCTCCCGCATCACCCACGACCAAGCCGATTTGATCAGTGATATTGTCCTCGGTTTCAACACGGACGCCAACGGCGCTGATCCCCATACCCTCGGCCAGAATTTGCGCGAAAGCGTCAGGCCCCGTTCCTGCGGACCCCATACCTTCCAGAACCGACACGCCGCCAACCAGGGCAATCGGTTCATTCAGGGGAAATTTCGACGCATCTGCGTCCGGTGCGGTGAAGACGATGCCTAGCGTCGAAATGTCGGAAGTCTGGACGGGCCGCGCGCCGTTCAGGTTTTCAACAGTGCCGATGCCTTTGTGAAACGTGACCATTTGTGCGCTCCTGGAAAGCTCAGAATAATTGCTGAGCTTTCCATCGCATGTGCGGGCCCGCGCGCCTTTGGTGGCAGTGCTACCAAATCGCGGATTGGCTGGATGGAAATACGCCCCACCGATACAGCGAGGTCGGGTGTTCGGGCAAGACCTATCGGCGCAGACACCACAGGAACAGGCGGCGCAAAATCATGGCTGACCAGGCAAGGGCTGTCTTGACCCGTGGCGCATCCTCGCTCAGGGCGGCGGCAAACCACTGGCTATCCGCTTCGATCCAGCGTGACCCGCTTTCCAAAAGCGTGTCATGAATCAGCGCAGCTTTCAGATATTGGGGATCATCCGGTGACCAGACCCAGCGCAGAGCGCGGGGAACCGAGCTTTCAAATTCTCGACCTGGCGGGATCTCCAATACATAGGGTGACCCCTTCCACATCAAGCTCCAAAAAACGGCCCGCGTGGTAACATACCCGCGCGCGCCGCCTTTTTCACACCATGATACGTCTGGCATGCTCACCTCAGAATTGGGCTGCAATAGTCGCTGCTTCCGGCGGGATTGCGGGCCATGCGGCATCCGCCAGATAATCGGCCTGAGCATCCGCTGCTAGGGCTAGGAAAGCGGCTCTCATGTCCATGACCCACCCAAGCGCGGCTTCGGCCCCCGCAAGCGTAGCTTTTTCGATGTCAGTTCGTGTCGAGGCGGTTTTGGCCCCGATCACGCCCACCGCCAGAGACATGTTGGTTTGTGCATTTTGCGACGCCACCGCAAAAATCCGACGACGGCATTCTTCGGACACTGCAGTCTTGCGAGCTTCCGCCTCAGCGGCCTGAATAGCTTCGACGCTTAGGCCCATATTCAAAGCGGCGGCGGTATCGCTAGCATAGACGAAGCCGCCATCGTTTGTTCTCAGTTCAAGCATGGTTTGCTCCCTAAAAAAAAGCGTTAAAGTGTCGTGATGTTGGTGGACAACTGCGGCAAGGTTGAAGATGCAGTGCCAGCTGCAACTCCATAGAGCCAATCACCAGCCAGTGATTGTGGGGAATTGACACTGCTGATGGTGAGACCGGCCGTCCCTTGAAGCAGCCCAAAAACTTGCCCGTTTGCACTGGAAAAATCCAGATAGGTGTTCTGCAAATAGACGGTCGTTCCTGCATTCAGGTGGATAAATGCGGGCTGGGTCACGTTGGCTGGCAGCGGATCGTTATCCGCTGCCAACTTAATATCCAAGAACGAAATCCCCGCCGGGCGACCCGCTTGTGGAGCGAATCCGGCGCAATAGATCGAGTTGGCCGCTTCAGTGCGCGAAGATCGGACAGTGATCGTGCTACGATTGCCAACATCCGCACTACGCAGGATCATTGAGCCATTGCGCACCGACAGAAGCTTGTCCTGAAGATAATCGCCCACGACACGAACGAGCAATTGACCTCCGTAAGCTTGGCGTGAAACGGCTTCTTCAAAAGTTTGAATCGGGTTTGCAGCGTCGCCTGCAGCTTGGTCATCGCCGTTGACCTGGTCCACGTAGAGCAGTGTGAACCCCGTTCCCATGGCGGCGCGCGTTGCTGCAAGCGCATCGACGCTGTCTTGTTTGAACGCAGCCATGTCATCATGCAACAGGCCCAGTGCCGCCAACATTTGTTGTGTTTCAGTCGTCATTGATTGTCACCTCCTGGATAGTAACCATGCTCTTTGAAAAACGCTTGGTCAGTGTGAAGTTGATGGCGCATCAAGCGCGCCTGGTTCGCGATGATCAGCGAGAATTCCTTATCGAACACGACATTGAACAGGTTCCCGGTGATCTGGACGTTGACGGAATTTGCCGGGGCGTCGGCCAGTGTCAGCCCATAGGCAAATGCGAAAGCCGCATTGTCGTTCTTGTGGGTCAGCAGTACGCCCGGCTGCGACCAGATTGCGAGCAAGGTGCCGTTGTTCAGGAAGAACCCGACTTCGCGCACCCAGCCCTCCCAGCCATCGCCCAGAACGCCTTGAACCAACACATGGTGGGGGGAAAGGCGTTCACCCCCACTTACAACGGTGCGCGCTCTTTCGCGCCGGAGTTGGGTTTCGGTGCCGTCAGGAGCATAGGATTCGCCGGCACCGTCGCCAAAGGCGACATGGCTGATCCAGCCCTCAAGTCCGTTACTCCCCGCATTGAACAATGCGGCAAGCCCGGCATTCGTGGTTTTGGCTTTCAGGGGGACAATGGAATTCTCGCTCATAACCAGGCTCCTTTAGATCGTTGCTTCAAAGGTCAGGCGGGACAGTTGGGTCAGGGCAAAGCCCGACCCCGCCCGCAAATTGGATTGCGCCGCACTGTTTCGATCAGCACTGACCTGGTCACGGTGAAACTTGGCGAATGCAAAAGCACCGCCCACACACAAGTCTGTCTGAAACGTGCGGTTCCGATCTGTATTCACGTCGCCACGTTGAATGTTGGCCCCCGCAACTGCGCTAGCCGCGATAAGAACTGAGCCGAACTCTGCTCCGACCTGAAATGTGAAGGCGCGAGACTTTGGCTTGGCAGATTGGATCACGCGCAGGATTTGAAGTTGCACCTCTTCGGATAACACCACGTTTCCCGGCAAAATCTGGTGGTTTGCGTAGGCGGTAACTTCAAAAGTGCCGCGCCGATCGGCAGGAACGGTCTCCCACCATTCGCTCACCTTCGAACGCACGCCAATGGCCATGAGCGCAGTTTCAACCGCACACAACGTACCCTTCTTGCGGTGAACCTGGGGCGCGGCGGCAATCACGTCGCGCTTGACCTGTTCCGGCCAACGATCATCCCACACATCTACCGACAGTGCCCAGGCAAGGTAGGGCAAAAGATCAACGGGACACCCCGCCGGGGTCCACAATGCGTCGATCAACAACGGCAATTCATCCAAACGTTTGAAAATCGTTTCGGCGGCGGCGCGTTCCAAATCGGTGGCGTTGTTGGGCAAGAGATTGCGCACCAGCTCTTCAACAGTCATGAGCGCCACCCTTCGGCCAAAACCTCAGCCGTGATCACTGGCGCGCCAACGAGCCGCGCATATCCTTTTGAGCCGACTTCAATGTCAGCGGCGGGTTTGACCAAGTCAATTTCCTGCACCCCCTCGACCTTCAAGGCGGCGGCAATACCAATGCGCTGCATGCGCGCACCAATGCGACGGCGGCTTTGGAGATAGGTTTCCAGCGCGGCTTGTGCCGTCGCGATGACCTCAGCCGGGGACGGTCCGGCGTCAAAATAGAGAATGACCTCAATTTCAAAATTATGCGCCATGGCCGATTCAATGCGCACGTTGTCTCCGATCGGACGCACGTCTTTGCGGCTTGATGCGGCATAGGTGCGGCTCAACAATGCCGCGTCAGCATCGCCATAGGCCGGGGTCGGCAACACCACCAGAAGGACTTCGGGTGACAAAACCGGATCACCCGTTGCGCGGTTGTCAAAGGGGGCGGCGCGCAAGCCTTCTGTATATGCGTCAGCGTGTGGCCCATCAGTGTAAGTTGCACCATCATCCTCGGAATAGGCGGCCACATCCGAAATGTCGGCGGTTCCGTCCAGTTCCAGGGTGTGAAAGATATAAGCGCCTTCTGGGCCTGCCGTCGAAAACGCCTCGGGTGCCAGGGCAATACGCGCCCGGAAATTCTCGTCAGCTTCCAGAACCTCGTCAACGGGCGGGGTTACCGTGTCATCAGCAGGGGTAACGACCAGACGCGCGATCCCGTAATACGTGGCTGCGATATGATCGAGCTGCGGCCCTGTCGCCCATGCCAAGAACAAGGCGCGGATCTGGTCATTGGCTTGGCCGAAAATCTGTGTGATCCGTTCGGAAACACTTTCCAGAAGGATCACGAGCGGATCGGTTTCCAGGTTGATCACATCGGACAAATCCAGACCGACCGCATCGGCCCGATCCAGCAGGTCGGCTTTCAGGTTGGCCAGCTCGTTTTCAACATCCAGTTTGCTGACAACATCGAGCGGCGGCAGGGCTGCCATGTTGATGGGGGTGAAACGGCTCATGCGGGCACCTCGATCCATTGCGGCTGGCCGGTGGCAATTTCAGTCACATCGACCACGATTATCGCGTCACCGTTTGCGTCAATTTCAGACAGGCGAAACCCATTCAGCTCAACACGCGGCTCGTGAGCGTCGATTGCTTCAGCCAGGGCGACGAAGTGATCCAGAATAGATTCGGCATTTCCGGGCTTGTCCTGAAGATCAGGACCGGCCGAGCCAAAGGCCCGCCGTTCCACTCGGGTTCCAATCCGCGTCGTGAACAGCACTTCAAGTGACTGGGCAATATGATCCCAACCACTCAAAGTACGCCCGGTATGCCGACACATCCCGGCCATGGTTCAGCCCTTGGCCTTTTCGGCCTTGGCGGGTGCCGGCTTCTTGTCATCGACCTTTTCCAAAACATGCGGGACATAGTATTTCGCCGCGTCTTCGGTCATTTTGACGATGTCGTCTTTTTGCTTCAGGTGCGGGCCGATCCACGTCGCCACTTTCACGCGGTATTGGATTTGGTCTTGGGTGTCTGCCATGTCGTGTCTCCTCAAACAGGCTCTTCAGTTTCAGCAACACCAACCGACACACCGCCATGTTTGTGCGTGTCGCCAATGTCTTTGCCATTGTGCTTGATCGTGCCGCCTGTGATCGAAATCTCACCCGCAATATTCAGGGAAATGCCACCACCGGCGACCGTCGCCGTGACGCCGCCGAAGCTGTAAACCGTCGCGTCACCATCGCCGGACGGCGCGGCGTTGTCGTCGGTAAACCCGCCATGAATCGCCAGCGACTTTTCGTCAATTTCGCCCCCTGGTGAAATCACGGTCATCAGCTCGCCCGGGCTAGGCGGGTTCCAGGTCATGCGCGCCCCGGCGCGTTCGGTCCACCTGATCCAGGCGGTGGCGCATTCGTTATCCGCGTCGCCAATATCGACCTTCACCCGCTGGCGCGCGGGATCTACGTCCAGGACCCGGCCCGACCGTACCATGTTGGCCTGCTTGCGCTGCAGCTCGGCGATCTGCCCGGCCATGCGCGCGATAACTTGGTGAATACCCCCCATCAATCTGCCTCCGGGGGCAGAAAGGTGATGTCGATACACTGATACAGTTCGGCGCCTTCAGGAACGATATCCGTTGTATCCGGGGCCGTGGCGATGCCGGCACTGACGCCCAGGCGCAAGGACTGCACCCAAGAGACCGAATGAAGCGACACGCCTTTATCATCCACATCCCCGGAATAAAGCGCATCCATGCGCAAATTACGGGGTAGACCCACGCCCCGACCATCGGTGAACCGTTCAACCTCGACCAGCTCAGCCACGGCCTGGCAGATATCGAGACCCTCCGTCGCGCGGTTTTTGCCATCCGCCAGGACAAACACGGCGAAGGCACAATCATATCGGCGCGTTTCGTCCGCGCGGGGTTGGGTGCGTGGGGTGCCTAGAAAGGCGATGCGCAAAGCCGGGGCCTTGAAACTGCGTCGGGCAATTTCATCGGCATTGAAACGACCAGGTGAAATCGCGATGTCACGCACATCAGAGAGGGTTTCAGCACCCTTCAAAAGCGTTTCAACGTCTGTGAGAAAATCGGAAATCTTCATTGCAGAAGCCCCCGAACGAAGTCCTCGACAACGCTTTCGATTTCTTCGGCATTGTCGGAACTGATGCCGATATAAGGCCGCGCCGGAATGGTCACGCTCTTGGCAAAGACCTGATCGCCCCCGGCCATGAAGGCCAGTGCCTTGCCATTTTTGGGTTTGATCACCCCGCCAAAATGATGGATTGCCGCATAGATCAGCGGGGATCCGACAGTCACTTCCCCAAGGCCCACCTGGTAATCAATTGAATCATGGAGCCGCCCGGTTTGATAAAGGGTCGACGTGCCCCTTGCATTGGCAGGCCATTCCGTCCCGTCCGGCGCGGTTTTCTCGGTCTGGATACGGCGGCGGGTCTGCAACTGGGCCAAGCGGCCAATCGTGTCCATCAGCTCAAAACGATCCCAACCCACCACGCGGTGGATCATGTCGCTGATCTGGTCCAGGGCAGAAAGCTGCAGGTCAACGGCAAGATCGCCCATCAGCTCCGCCCCCGACCAAAGAGACGGCGGCGCGCGGAAAAGTCGGCGCCGGACGCTGATCCGTTTTCTGAGCCTTCAACAATCGCGCTGGGTTCATCACGGCCCAGCCCGGCCTTGCCTTCAGACAGGCGTTTCAAAAAGGAAGTCGCATCTTTGTATCGTGTTTCAATCGTGTCTGTCAGGCGGGTGTGAGAGTTCGCCAGGACATAAACCGCGATGTCCACGCATGGACGTTTCAGGACCTCGGGTTGACCCGCCAGCGGCAACTCATAGCGCGCGGAAAGATAACCGTCGATTTCAGCCGATGCCGACGCCAGTGCCTCGTCAATTGTGGCCTCGGGATCGTCCACATCATCCGGCGTCAGATCGTCCAGAAACTCTTGCCCGTAGAGCTTGGAAATTGTTTGTCGGTCGGCATACATCGCATTCTATCCTGTTGGTGCCCGTCTCTCCGGGCTGTCACGTCCATTCCTCAGACGTTGCAGGCTCCAACTCGCGTGGGCCGCGCCTACTCGGAACTGCACCTTGGGCGGGATCCTGTTTCTGCCCGTGTCTCCCTTCGGTTCGCGATCGTTCCTTTCGCTCTGGAATTAGGGGGCGGGTTCTTTGAACTCGCTGATTTTCAAAACCGGATCGTCATCAATCGCGGTCCGTTGCTCTTCGGTGAGGGTGGACACGTCCAGCTTCACCCCCTCGGGTGTGAAGCGCAGGCCAGCGCGGCGGCGGGTGCGCCCGTTGGCCGACGACACCACGACAAAGGGGCCTTTTGCCTCTTCGTTGTCTTGCGTGTTGTCCTGGTCATTTTGGGCCTGAGTGGTCGGTTTCTTCGCCATCGGTTTCTTCGCCATCGGGGGGTCTCCTTTTGATCGGCTGAATGAAGCGGGTCCCGAATGCGCTAGGGACCCGCTCTGACAACCGACCGGGCGTTATGCAGCCGCGAGCCAGGGCGTCATCAGCACTTCAGCCTTGCCAAAGTTGGTATTGTCCTTGCCGCCATCGGTGCGCTTGACCTTGACGATTTCGTCCGCGTCATCTTCCAGGGCGGGCGGAACAACCAGAAGGTTGGGCACGATGCCCAGCGGGCGGCCCTGATCACCGACAAGCGAGGACATGGCGGTGCGCGCGGCCTTGAAGTTTTCCGCCGTCAACGGAGCCTTGGAACCAAAGGCCAACTGCCAGTAAGAATAGCCAGCTACACCACGCGACCGCGCGCCATAGAGGAGTTCGTCCTGCATGAAGACGTGGTGCGAGGACTTGGCATCTTCCTGGGATACCAATTCGGGATCTTCACGGTTCTGGTAGAAGATCGGATTCAGCGCCTTGCTGGTGCACAGAAGGAACCAGGACGGACCGGCCCCATCCTGCATGTTGGACACGGATGTTTCTTCGCCGTCGATAACCACCGGGTGGTCGGTATCGAAGAAATTTTGTCCATCAAAGCAAACGTTGTCGAACCCGGCTGCAAGAGTTGAGAACACCAGCTCATCAGGATGGGTTGCGCAAGCTTCGCCCAGACCTTTGAATGCCATCGAATAGGTGCCAAGCTTATTGTCGGCAACGGCATCGCGCGAGACAGCAATCGTGGATTCATACTTTTTGTTTTTCAGCATGTAGGCATGCTCTTCCAGGCGATGGATATAGCGTTCGCCAATCCATTCGCGCATGCCGGGGATCTGACCCAGCCATTCATAAGTTTCCAGGCTGGTCGTGGAATTCACCTCTTCGGCGATCATCTTCCACATCGGGTCCACTTCTTTGAACGCATTGTTGAAGATCGCCTGGAAGCCGATCATGGCGTTGCGCACCATTGTGGATGTGACTGTCTTGCGGATAGGCATTTCGGGGTCCTTTGTTGGAAAAGTTCAGGGGGGTGGCGCGGGTCAGATCAGAATTCGACCCAGACCTTGCCGCCTTCGACGCCGCGCACTATGCCCGCGACGGAACGGGTGGCACCGCCATCGGTTTTGGCAACCGTTTCGTCATCGACCAGGAAGCAATCAATATCGATGTCCGCGCGGGTCAGCTCGTCAGCACCGGGCGAATTGTCATACTGAAACACCCCCCGGCGCGTCCGAACCTTGGTGTCGCCCAGGGAAGTGTCCACGCTCTCTTCGGCGCGGCCCACGGTGACAAGTCCGGCGGCTTCATAACCCGCCTTCGCGTAACCGGCGTTCAGGCACACGATTGCGCCTTTGTTGATCTTGGCACCCGCTTCCAGGTCATAGGTATAGTAATCACCTGCGCGCTGGGGGGTGTTGCGTTCTCCTGTGGTCGCCATGTCAGCTTCCTTTTCTCAAAACTTTTTGGGTGGGCGGCGGCTGGGATCAGCCGTTTTCGCGGGCCAGCTCGGCGGCGTAGTCCTCTTCGGACAACCCCATTTGAGCGCACAGCTCCTTTTGCTCTTCGGTCAGGGTGCCACCCTTTCCGGGGTCCTTTCCGTCCAGATCGGAAGGCGCGGTGATCGCAGGCAGTGACCCGATCAGGTCTTTGACCTTCTGCATGTCTTCGGGGCTGCTTTTGGCGAGCGCGGTGTAGTGTTCTTTGGATGCAGGCGCGATCTTGCCCGCTTCAGCCGCCGCCGTGATCATGGCGTCCACTTCATCACCAAGGGCCTCGTCTTCGAGTTCCTTGACCTTGTCTTCAGCGGCATCGGCACGGGCGCGCTGGACGTCATAGTCAGCGCGCGGCACGTATTTGTCTGGCGAGGGCGTGATCTGCGCAGCCCTGGCCGTTTCCAACTCGGTGTTTTTGGCCACAATCGCCGCCAACACATCTTGTTCGCTGGCGGTTTCGGACAGGCCAAGCGCTTTGGCGATTTCTTTCAACATTTCGGTGTCTCCGTCAGTGGTGATTTTGCTGCGCGCAAGCGCGGTCATTTCGAAAGCGGGCCGGTTGACCAGGGAAAGCGCGGAAAGCTTGGTGATTTCCTTGGTTCTCTTTGAGACCAGGAATTCGGGGCTGACAAAGCGCCACTCGCGCCCCGCGATTTGTTCAGCGGCGCGCACGGTCCAGGATACCTTTGCCCAGACCTCACCATTGCGAACTTCCAGCCCCTCGATCCAACCGGCGGCGGTAGAGTCGCCGTTATCTTCGGGCATGAAGGATGAAAGGTGATCGTAATCCACGAGGATGGGGGACGCCGCCGTGCAGGTCTGTGCATCCACAAAGGCTTGGGCGTCGGTCATCTTGAACTTGCGCCCGTCCACCGTGGCCAGCTCAGGCCCCGCCGGGAAAATCTGCACCCATTCCGGGGCTGTGGGTTTGTCCGCATCTCCGTCCAGCTCAAAGGCCAGAGCGGTTTCAAGAATGCAACTCGGGCCGCTATCGCGGCTGGCGAGCTGTGTAACCAGGGCAAGGGGTGCGCATTTCGTTTTCATGAGGGATGGAATGACCCAATCCCGGCGGCGCGGCTTTGGTAGCATTGCTACCAAATCATGAATTCAGAGAGGATCGTGGGGGAAACGCGCGATTGCCCCCCTGTCATACACCCCTGTTTCGTTTTTGAAAGTGATTTGAAAGCGTTTGAAGGGTGATGATGGGAATTCGGGCATGGTAGGGGCAGAATTGAAGGTGAACGCGCCCAGAGACGATATTTTTGAAACCTTCGAAAAGTGGGGAAAAAGAGGCCGGAAGGTCACAACATCCTTCGCGGGATATACCCGGCTCTGTATGGCTCGGCCTCGCCTGAAGACATTAGCATGAACAGGGCCATAACTCAATCCATCGGGATATTGCGAGCGGTTGCGCCAAATTGTGACATTCGGATGCGGCGGAAACTTTTGAGATAGATCTCGCGCTTGTCTCTGGTGATGTGCAGGATTGCCGTCCAGGGTTGTTCATCAATCATCATCTGAAGAATGAATTCCTTACCAGACGTGGCATCCTCAAATAGCCGCCCTTCTTCGGCCATCTTTTGTACCATCGCGTAATGTTCCGGCGCGATTTGGGCACGCTTGGAAATCTGCTTTTGGGCATCCGCGTTGGAAAACAGAACAGTACGCGTTTTGGCTCCAATCTTCTCCTGGACGTGATCAGGCAGAATGGCGACAGGCAGGGCCATGCGCCCGCGCTCGACATTGGCAGGGCTGCGATCACGGGCACCGCTATAGGGCAGTTCGCCTTTCGCCAACGCCCGGAAATGGCGCGCACCGGTCAGATCTTGAATGGCCACGCGCCGGGCGTTGGTAGGCAGAGCGTCAAGCCGATCGGATAGAAACCGGCGCAGGTTGGCCGCGCGGGTGGCGCCGGGATTGGTTTGCCATCCGGGGTCAATGCCCTCGGGCACCTGGACGCGCTCACCCGTGACCTTGTTTGTCCAGGGGCGCGTGACGATTTGGGGGCCGGGGGTTTCAGGGTCATAACCAAGCGCCTCGGCCTCGCGCCGGGAAATCTGGCGAACACGGCATTGGCAGAGCCAGCCATTCGGCGGGTAGTGCGTGGCCCAGAACGGATCATCCACGGGCAGGATGATGCCCACCCAGCCCTTATGCTCGGGACGCTTGTTTTCCGCGACTGACAGCTCATAAATCAGGAAGGGTAGGCCGCGCTTGGTGCGCTGTATGCGTTCCCACTCACCAGAGGCGCGGGCCGTGTTCACATTGGCCCAGTAGATCGTGCGCAGGCGGTGCAGGCTGCCAAGCTGCACCCTCTCTTTGCCATTGGGCCCCTTCACGACCTTGCGGCCCCACCAACCCTTTTTGCGCAGGATCGGTTCGAGCTGATCCACGAATTCACCATAAGAGCCATAATTCGCGATCACGTCACGCGTGGCCTTGCGGATATCGTCCAGGACGTCAAAGCCCGCCGACTTCGCCACGGTGAAGGAAACGGCGTGTTCGTGGGGGGCTACTTCACGCCAATCAAAGCTGGGCTGCACGCCCTTGGCGTCAAAGTACCTGGTCACCTCTTCGGGCGCTTCAGTGAAGACGGGATCAGGCATCTGTGTCGCCATCCCCGCGCGCTTTCAGCATTTGGATTGCAAGTCGCCCGGCCAGGCCGGACATGTTCGGGTTCATTTCATCCAGGCGCGCAAGGAACTCTTCAAAATCGCCCGATGCCTTGGCGGCGGCCATCACGCCCCCAATGATTGGTTCCATATCCGCTTCCCAATGTTCCAGTGCCTCGGACACCAACGGATCTTCGGCGTTCTGGGCCGTTGCCAGGTGAACCTCACCACAACCCGGGCAAACCTTGCATGCCTGGCCCGTCTGACGCGCCAACTCTTTGCCGGGGCCGCTCAGTGTTGCCGGCATCCCCAACACGGCTTCCCCTTCATCCGGCACCCGGAACCCCATCCGGTCTGATACATCGGCCTGCGCCACCTTGAACCCAAGCGGGACCAGAGTTCCAAGTGCGGATGTCAGCGCCTCGATATCCTCGGGGTCTTCTACCGGAATACTCACTTGGGGCGCTTTGACGTCCCAGCCCCAGTTCAGGCCGACGAAAGGCTTGATCAGATATTCGTTGATCGTGGCTTCGAGCTGGCGCGCGTCGGCAACCTTGATATCACCACGCACTTCGTCATGGGTTTCAGATTGTGCGCGGCTGGACCCTTCGTCCGTGGTCATGGTCTGGCCGATCACCGCTTTGGACACCTGTTTGTCCAGGTACTCGGCCATTTCCTTGAAAACCGCGTTACCGGACCCGCCCTTTGATTCGACGAATTCAACTTCCATACCTTTGGGGATAATCGCGGCGGCATCGGCCCCCAAATCGCGCACGGCGCGCAACAATACTCGCTTTTCGGCCGGGCTGGCCCCGTCGTCATACTTACCAAGCCGCAAAGGCATACCAAAGACTTCCAGGAACGCCGCCCAATCCTGCAATGTGAATTGCTTCAGCATGAACGCCCACATCGCCAGGCGGGCCAAGCCGCCGCGCACGACCAGGCCGGATTTGAGCTTGGGCCGGTGGATGATCCAACCATATTTATTCAGTTCCAGACCTTCGTCATTCCCTTCTTCGCGCAAGCGCAGCTCGCGCCCGGTCAGCGTGTCAAATTGGAAATGGCGCGGGTCGCGGCGGATATATTCGGCTGGCGTCCACCGTTCGGCTGTCGTGTGCCATTTGATTTCAATGGCTGCATAGCCCTTGGCAATGCCATCCAGGCAATCGTCCACCATGCCAGTGAACGCCGGGGCTTCGATCAGCTCTTGAACAGCCTGTGAGACGTCTTCAGGAACTTCTTTGCTTTCCTTGACGATTGGGTCGATCCCGGACACGGCGCGCTTACGCTGACCCAGCACAGACCCATAATGGCCGTCCCGTTCTTCCATTTCCTCGGCCAGGACCAGGAAGTCGTGGTTGTTCCCTTCATTGGCGGATTTCAGGATGGATGCAAGGCGCGACGGATCAAGCCCATGCGCTACGGTGTCCGCCCAAACGGACCGTACCCCCGTGCTTGTGGGGGTGGCCTGTTCTTCGGTCAGGACCGAAACTTTGAACGGACTACCGGTTTCGTCCAGGACCGTGGATGTGCGGGTGGGGGCTTTGGCCATGTCTTTCTAGACCTTTACCGTTTGGGTTTCGGAGGTGGTTTTGAAGCGGGGTTGGAACACTTGCGAGGTGATGGTTGCCATTCCGACCCAATCGCCGACTCGTCTAGTTCTTGGTGGGCAACCCATTCATTGAACGCGCGAAGTAGATTTCGGTTTCGCAAATCGTTTCGAATGGTCCGGGCTGATTTGAACGGGATGCGCCACAAAATGACAAACAGGGCCAGCACGGCGACAATTGGCCAAAAAACAGCGGTGCCTACCAAATCCCGCTTTAACTGGAACTGGTCTTCATTTGCGCAAAGGATCAAGACGGCAATCGACCACCAAATTGCGATCATCCCATGAACGAAAAAAGCATCCATCACCAAAGCCCCCCTTCGCGGCGAAAATTGTCGTCGTCGTCGTGATCCGCCCAATCGTCATCGTCACTGTCTTCGTTGAGATTGTGCGCGGATTGGTATTCGTATGAGCTGACCGGTTGGCGCGTGGCGAACCACGCCAGGGCCTCGGCCACCGCGCTGTCACCGTGGCGGGCAAAACCGTCCGATCCTTTAAATCTGAAATCCTTCGGGACGCGGATCACACCGTCCACATATTGGAGCGCCTGGTGATCCTGCAGCACGTCGTCATGTTTGGGGATCACGTTGGTGCGGTCGCTGAACGAGGTGATAAAGGGCGGCATTTCCACCCGGTACCACTCTTGGGAAAACGAGACTTCCACAATCTTTTCGCCATATCGCTGGGATGCGACCTCGGCCAGATACGCCCCGTTCCCGGTGCGATCCACGGCCCCTTTGGCAAAGCGCGGAAGGCGGTCGCAAATGTAAAAGAAAATCTCGCGCTGTTGATCGAATGGGATGTTGCGCAACTCAACTGTCAGCTTGCCACGCCTGACCAGATCATGACCCATTTCCTTGATCACGATGTCCGTGGCGTCCCCGGATCGCGCGAAGTCTTCGCCCACGTAGTGCCGCTTGTCCGGGTCCAGGGCCTTCAGGATCGGTTCCAATTCCTTGCGGCACCAATCCAAAGCTTCAGCCGTGCGGAACACGCCCGGCGCATTGCGGAAATCATCGTCCTTGACCCACCGTTTGAACGGAATACTGGCATCCATACAGGCTTCAATCTGCACCCTCGTAAGCGCCGCGCCTTCCGCTTCGGCCGGGACTGCATCCAGCTCCTGGCGCATCGCCGCCACCCTCGGGCCATAAGCGCCCCGGATCAGCGCCTCCCATTCGTCCTGGGCCTCTTGTGTCCAGGTGCGTTGGCGAACATGACAGACACGCTTGTAAAGTCCATTTTCTACGGCTTTGCCGAATGGGATGTGATGCAGCGAGAACGGGTTTTTCCCGGCCTTGGCTTCCACAATCAGTTCGTTAAATGGGTTCAACACACCGTTATGGGTAGAAATCACCCGCACCTTGCCGCCCCAGATCAGAAGGGCGTTCACGGCGTCGATCACTTCGCGCACGTCTCGGTGGAAGGCCGCTTCGTCAATAACCACGATCCCCTGAAGGCCACGAATGTTGGCCGGGTTGGATGACAGGGCTTCGACCCTGAAACCGCTAGCGAACTTCACGCGATAGGCCGAAATATGCTTGGTCGAGCCGTCCGCCTGTTCGTCCTCGAACATGAACTCTTCGATTTCGACCAGCTCTTTGGAAACGATCTTGGCAAAGTGAGCGACATAGCCAATGAACTCGCGCCCCTTGTCCCTGGTGTCGCCAATGTAAAACACATTGTCGCCGCCCGCTGATCGGGATGTCGCCGCAATGATCGTATCGTCCAGCGCCTCGGCAAAGGTGATCCCGGTTCGACGGCCCTTTTCGGCAAGCTTCAAATCGCTGTCATCGGCCAGCCATTCAGATTGATGCTGCATCAAAATGCCGTCAGCGGTCGGGTCCAGGTCATCGGGAATATCTGCCCCCCGCGTCAGGCTGTCCGGCACTGCGTCGGGTGCTCGGGACAACACCGGCTTGCCAGCCTGATATTCTGGATTGGGGGCCGTGTTGGTCATTTTTTCGACTCTGATTTCACGCCGAGCACCTCGGCGCGCAGGAAGGCTGCGGTTTCGGCATTCAGACCTTTTTCGTCCATGACTTTTTCAATGGCACCATCCACCTGGTCTTCGAACTGTTCCTGAATTTGCCGCTTGCGATCAACGGACAGTTTTTGAGAGGCGACCGTTGATTGCAGGGCGCGGGCCAGTTCCATCGCCGCTTTCGGCGTCAGCTTGTCCCCGTTCTCCAATATCTCGAAGACCAGCGTTTTGATCGTCTCGGCGATCATGATCGTCAGATCATCGGTCTGGCCCGGATCCAAACGATCCGTCAGGGCGCTGGTGATTTCGCGCACTTCTTCGTGGCGGCGCGCCATCGAGGCGAGCCGGATCGAATGCCTGTTGAACGCCGACAAAGAGATGGGGCCCAGCTTCATCTCTGCCAGGCGTTCGTTGAATTCGGCGTGGATTTCTACCTGCGGCCGGTCGCGCTCCTTCAGCTCCTGGAACGCCCAGGCCACAACGGGGGATGCCTCTTCTGGAAGCAAGTCGATGGAAGAAAGCCGACCACGGCCCTTACGACGCCCGGTCATAGGTTACGCTTTCGGGCGCGAAGGGCGCTTGATCCCTTCGATCAGCACTTTGCGCGCAAGATGGTGTTCACCCTGTTGGGTCAATTCGGAAATCCAAACGGTGCCAACTTTGCTGATCGTGATGGCTTGCCCTTCATCAGCGAGCCAACGCAATTGGGTGCGCAGATATTCGCGGGTGCGGTTGATTGCGAATGTTTCCAGCACCGTCAGCATCATGCTGTCATTCAGCCGCCCGTCCGATTGCTCGGCCAGAATTTTCAAAATTACCAGGCGCACCTCTTCGTTGAAATGGTCCGCATAGCCATCAAACATGCTCATTGATTCCGTCCTTTCGACAGTTCGATAAGAAAGTTTTCCACGCGTCCGACCGCGTGGTTTGTTGCAGTGGTGGTGTTCTCAAGGCCAGCCATATGCTCTTGCATAACGGCTTGCTGCATTTCAAGTGCGTGCAGCTCTTCACGGGTTGGAAGGTGTTCGACATCTTGTTCAACCGATGCAAACCGTTGATTAATTGCCGACACTCGCTCGTCGATTTTGTTGACCCGTGCGCTCAAGTCCGACAGTTCCGAGCTAGACACAATCCTCGATCGGTCCGTTGTCAGGAAGCCTTTTTGTCGCAAAAAGAAACCCGTGACGAGCACGAGAACAACGACCAGGGCACCCATCGGGCCACCCTGTTCTAAGAGAGGTAAGAGGTACTTTTCCATCCGAGCCAAATTCCCGAGGCGGCACAAGCGGCGGCCAGCATTGAATAGTTGAGGTTCACGGTTGGCGGCATTCCCGCCCGCCAAAGTTCCCAGGCGATAACTGTCCAGGCACCGGAGGACAGCGCCATGGCTGCAAAGCGCAGATCCAGCCGGTGGCGGGATCGGTCAAACATTGTCCAGGTTTGCAGAAGGACAATTGCACCGAAGAAGTAGGCCGATACCGTCGCCTCGATCGGGCCGAAGCCGCGCGCCAGTGTCAGCGTGTCCGGGCCGGTCAAAAGAACCTTTGCCCAGGCTAGAAGGCTCAGGGCAGAAAACAGCTCCAAAAGACGCACTTCGTCAAACAGGATGAAATCCATGATCTTGCGGAGCGGGGATGCGGCGGCTTGTTTAAGCATAGCGGCGCATCTCCTTTTCATGTGCTGACTGGCACTCAAAGCAACGTTTGGCGAAAGGCGCGGCCTTGCGGCGCGCTGGGGAAATGCCGCACCCGCAATCCTCGCATGTGGCCGAACCGGGCGCGCTGACGGCTGCGCTGGCCTCTTGGACGGCAGAATCCCGTTCTTGATTGACGCGGAGTTCTGCGAATTCAATTTCACGCTCATTCATCCCCGCCCCTCGCAAGATGCGGCCACGATGTCGGCATAGGTGCGACGAGCTTTCTGAGTTGCAACGTCATTCAACCGGGCAATTTCCTGCACCCCCGAGGGTTCAAGGTGCAGGAAGCCGCAGGCATCCCCAAATAGCGAGGCGGCGACCTCGGCCATCTCTTCAATGTTTGGTTCACGCCCCAGGGCCGCGCCCATGTCTTCGCCCAGCTGCTGGAAAAGATCGGCTGTCAGGCTGTCGCGCAATACTTCGTCCAGGAGGTGCTTGGGAGGTGCGACATTCATGTGTCATCCCCCAACGCCTGGCCCTGTTCATCCAGCGACTCGAACTCGAAACCACTGGCTACGAGGCAAGTGGTGCCGTTGGCTATTGTTACCGTGATCGTCCACGAGCCGCTTTTCAGATTGGCAAAGGTTTCAACGACGGCGCGGTTGGATTCCAACCCAATGGACTGGCGGGTTTCGCCATAGGTTTCCGCCAGACGGGCAACCACCCGCTCACGCGGGGCACAGTCGCGCGCGGGTTGCGCTTCTGCGGAGGACGTGAATACGGCCAAAAAGGTGCCAAGAGATACGAGCGCCCCCAGGACGATCAGCACGGCCAGCGCAAGGATTTCGAGTTTACGCATTGTGCATCACCTTGCGCCAAGCCGTCACGGCCTCGTTATCGCTGGGTTCCGTCACGACAGAGGCCAGATCAACGTCTGTCGATGTGTCGGCAACGCCGGGGCTGTCATAGCGCAACTCACGGATCGTGCGGATCTGTTCCATCGCATGGGGGAGCTTCTGCGCCACCCCGGCAAAATCCCGGCGCGACTCCAACATTTTCATCTGCATGCGCCCACCGAAATAGAACGTCATAATCGTGCCTGCCGCGTACCAAAGCGGCATGGGGACCAGGTCAAGCGAGACCATAATTTCCGCGAAATAAATCGGGTCGATCACGACCAGGGCAAAAAGCCAGAAGACGCTAAGGACGATCAAGGGGCGCGGCATTCGGTTCAGCCCATCCATGAAACGGTCGAACAGACCTTTACGGGCCACTCGGAACTCCGCCGCATGTTGTGCCAGGGCCGCTTGTGAGAAATCTGCACGGCGCTGTGCGCCTGCTTCGGCGTTTTCCACAAAAACTTCGGCGGTTTCAGCAATCACGTTGCGTGACCCGCCAAAAAGCCACTTCAAAAACTGCATTGTTGTCTCCCCAACTCTTGCCAAATTCGATCTGCGAAAAAGGAAAAGCGCCAGTCAAACGGCGCAAAGATCACCACCCGGAAACCCGGCGGTTGAACTCCGATTTGCTCATGTGAAACTGTGGCCGAATGAACTCTTCGGCCCGCTTGATCCAGCCGCCCTTGCCACCGGCGCGGGTGCGGGCATATTTGCGGGATGCGGGGCGGCGATCCGCCAGCCGGAAATAGTAATTGCGGCGCGCGATGCCGTAGGCGTCCACCAGGTAATCCCCGGCATCATCGAACGCGCGTTCCACCGCCGCCGCCGTTTGCGGCCCCAAAGCCCCATCAACGGACACCTTTTGCCCAAACTCGGACAACAAGCGTTGCAGGATCTTTACCGCGTTATTTCCCGCGTTCACATACATATCGAACACGGTGGCCTGTAGCGGCCCGGGCAACAGGTCGATGCGCGTTTTCTGGAAGTAGTGTTCGATATAGATATCCACCGCCTGTTGCAGCGTCAGGCGGCGCACGTCAGCGGCGTCAACATCCCCGTCGCGGTCCAGGTCGATCCCCAAACGCCGCATCGTGTGGATGGTCACGCCGTATTTGGTTGCCCCGCCCGGATCGTCGGGATCGTTGACATAGCCGCCTTCGCGCTTGACGATTTCTTGGGCCAATTCTCGGACGGTTTTCATGGGGGTCACTCCAAAAAGATGAAGTGACAATAGGCAGTCAGAGACTGCCACCCTTTGGTAGCAATGCTACCAAATCAATCGAAAAGATCAGGATGGGGGTCGTTTGGGATTTCGCCCGTTTTCATCTTGGCCTTGCGCCGGAAAACGGTGGTGCGGTGGGTGCGCGTGGCAACCGCGATCTTGTCTGCTGATACGCCGCGCTCAATCATCTGGTCAATCTTTTTGCGGCGCTTGGCAAGATCAAGGTCCGGGCGCAGGGGCAGATCCAGCACTTTACCCATCTGGCCGTCAGCGCCGGTGCGGAAGTGCGCGCAGATCTTGTCAGCCGCGTCCTTTCCGACGGTTTCGACCAGCCAATGGTTGGCGCCAACACGGGCCGGAATGGAAATGCGGCTTCCCCCCCGAGCGTCAGCCATTGCCAGGGCGGCGTCCAGCCCGGCGACGTCTGCAATCTCGTTTAAAAGGGGGGGAAGCCAGGAATAGCTCATTTGCGCGCCTCAGTGGGCAATTGGCGCAGCGACTCGCCGAAGCTGTTCATGATATAAATCCAGTCTTCGCGCGACAGTTCGTTCATGTTCTTGCGCACGAGGTGGAAAAGATACCCATGAAACGTGCTGCCAGCGTAAGGCGCGGTCTTGCTGATCTTGGCCCATTGCGCCTTGGCGATCTTGTAACCGGGTTGCGCTTCATAAGACGCGGCGTCGGGATAGGTGAACCAATCCACCCCGGCGCGTTCCATCATGGATTTCAGCGCCTCGATCACGGCCATGGCGTCCCGGTGATCCCGGATCCAATTGGCATGATCCACTTTCGCCTGGTGGGTGGCAAATGCCATCAGAGCTTCATCGCGCGGGTTACGCACAAGGCCAAGGTTCCAGCACGAAATCCATAGCGCTTGCAGCTTGGTTGCGTAGGGGCCAGAGAGTTTAGCTTTAGGCTTAATCTTGGGCGCGCCCATGTCGTCCAGCGCGGCCAGGAGGGCCTTGGTCTGGGACGGTGAAAGCCCACGGGTCGAACGCTGGCCCGTGTGCTTTTCAACGAAGGCGCGCCAATCGTCATCCTCTTTCAAGGAATGCACCTGGCGGCGTTTCGCGTGAATGGCTTTAAGAGCACTCATTGGTTTGCCATCACGTTGTCGATCCGGTCCATGAAACGCACTGTCGCGGCATAGGCTTCATGCTCGGAATTTGCTTCGGCCACGCCCGAAACCACATGGCCTTCGCCGTCTGGTGCGGCTTGCCCCAGATCCGCGACGATCTGTTTCAGCTCAGCCAGCCGACCGGCTGCAAGACGAACCGCCGATTCCTCGAACGGATGGTCCGAAAACCAGATTTTGCCATTGCGCGAGCAATAGGCGAACACGGTGTGGGATGTCTGTTCACGCTGCATCAGAAGCCCCCCGCGTGGTGTTGAAAACCGGGTCCGCCGCCGCGTCCGTCGCCGGGATCGGCGCGATGCCAATGCTGACGAGGGTTAGCGCCATGGCCTCGATTTCGTTCCAGGTCAGGCGCTCGGTGCCGCGCCGCCCATAGCGGTCAATCTTGCCAATGGCGCGGCGGGCAATATCCAGCATTTCGGTTTCGGTGAAACGTTCAGGCATGCTCTTGCCCCCCAAACTTGGTGCGCGCCTGCTTGATCCAGTTGCGCGCGGCCCCTTCAAAGCCGGTTGTACTGGTGGCGCTCAGACCCATCATGTGAATGGCCGTGCCATCCGTCCTGTTGGAAACGCGGGCGGGATGGTGCGGCAGGCCCATGATCTTTTTCACCGCGGCATCCGTTGCGTCGCGATATGCTTTGCGCGACCCATCCAGGTCCTCAATACTGATACCCGGGATCATATTGAGCACCCCTTCCAGGTAATCGGCGCGGGTCAGAATGGTGACGGGTTTGATATCTTTGTTGCTCATGTGATGTCCTTTCAAATCAGGGCGCGGTTCCTGCGTCCCACTCGTAAGTTTCAGGGCCGTCGACCCCTTGTTTGTACTGTGCGATCCATTCCGCATAAGCGGCGGGTGAGCCGCACAGCGCGCGCACCATCTGGTCAATCACCCACATTTTGTGTTGCGCGCCGTCGAATTGACCGGCCTCGGCCTGGTTCAACGCGTCGGTGATACGTTCCTCGGCGGGTTTCACTGTTCGGTCCCCGCATTGGCCAGGTTGATCTGGACAGATTTGAATTTGGCTTGCGGATTGGGGCGCGAGCTGATGCGCAAAAACTGCCGGGTGCTTTCGACCCGCTGGCTGTTCTTGATTGCCTCCATGGCCTGGAGCCAAAGCGGATGCTGGATATCAAGACGACGCAAGGAATAGAGCGCGGCGTTGTTGATTTTGCCTTGCTGATCGACGTCGAATGCGTGTTCGAGAAGCGCGCGCACGTCGGCGTCCAGGTTCTCGCTGCGTTCGTGAATGAACTGGTCGATAAGCTGTTTGGCGATTTGCAATTCAGGCCCATACTCCATGTAATCCTGAATGCTGATTTCGACTTTCTTCAAACCGTCATACGATTTGAAACTGACGTTCCCGCGCCCACCTTCACGCATGCCGCGCTGGTGGATACCGTACTCTTCGGCCAGCAGGTGCATCAGTTCGCCCAAATCGTCGTAGGAGTGGGCACGGAACCGGGCGATTTGTGCCTCAAGCTCTTTGCCATAGTTGAAAATGTCTTTCACAACCTGGTCAGTGAGCAAATCGTGTGGTTTGACCAAGTTCATGGGCACCCGGTGCCCTTTCACGTTGGTCATGAATTCGGGTTCTTTCTTCTGCTCTGTCATGTCAGAGGTCCTTTCGTTGGGGTTTAGTGCCCGACCGTTTTCAGCAGGGCATTTTCCAGAAGCTTTTGAGCCATTTCCGAACGGGACAGGCCCCGGCGCTCCGCTTCGCGAAGCAAAAGCGAATTGAGGCGTGCGTTGATCACCAATGCGGAGGCTGGAAGTGATTTCGCCTCGGCCTTGACCTTCCTGAAATGTGGAATGTCTTCGCCGTTCGTGCGTGCCCAGCGGATTGCTGAATAAACTTTGTCCACGTCACAATTCAGCATCCGCGCGATTGAGGCGGGTGGGGTGCGATTTCTCGCAAGCCTGACGATCTTGTTCCGGGAAACCATCACAGCGCCCCCCCACCGCCACGCCGCTGATATGCCGCTTTGATATGTTCTGCACCCAACCCGGTGCCCATGCCGCGCGCAATAAGGGACGCGGCCTTGATCGTTTCGACCAGCGCCCCGATTGCACCTGGGCGTTTCGCGATGGCCTCCGCGACGTTGCGGGCTTCCGGCTCGGTGATCTTCCAGGCATCCAACACCGATTCGATATCTTCGGCGTAAGGGTTCATGACCGTGAGCCGGTGGCCGATCCGGCGCGTGACCTGGGGAGAGGAATGGCGCACGTCTCGGGATGCGTAGGGCGTTGTTGTTTCGTTGTTGCCAAGCAACACCAGTCCGCACCCGGCCACGTCGCGGAAATGACGCAACTCGTTAATTCCGTCTTCGCCCAAGTTTTGGGCTTCATCAACGATCAAAAGTGCGCTGAAACCGTCGCGTTTCAGGGCTTCAACAATGGAGGCTTTCAACGTCGAAGAATTGCGGGTGGAAATGCCCAGCGTATCGCCGATTTCCACTTTCAAATTGTGTGGGCGACGGCTGGCGGGACTGAGCTCAACATGAAACACATGCGGGCGCGAGCATGCGAACGCCTTTGCCGCGCAGGTTTTGCCCAAACCCGACGCGATGGTGATAACCGAAATCGTCGGCAGTGCCTGGGCGTAGGTGAACCCTTCAAACAACTCGCGCGCCATGCGGGTTTGCAGAAACCCCGGATCAGTTGGCAATGCAGCCATGGTTTCCGCCGCATCAACCAGAAGGTCGATATAGTTTTCGATCTTCTGCGTGGTCGTGTCATAGCGGCCCGTATAGGTGCCGTCATACCAGCCCGAAAACGTCCCAATCGCCATATCCGCACGGCGGGCAACCTCGGATTTGTTCCAACCATTCTTACCCGCGAGTTGGGCAATCTTGGATGTAGCGGTTTCCCAACGTTTCAGAACTTCGGGGGACAGGTTTTGGGGGGATTGTTTCGGATGGGCCCACGCTTTGACGCTGCCCGTATCCTGTTTCGTTTGCGCATTCATATTTTGATACTCCTAAGTCGGTTTTGGGCGGTTCATCCGTCCTCTTTTTTGTTGTTCGGGTGGTCGAAAATGCTGGAGACGCCCATGGCGTCGTTCAGGCCCCGGCTAAACGCCTCACCGGCGTCAAAGCTGGGCAAATTCGCAGCGGTTTCGATGTGATGCAGCCCAACAACCTTGGGCAAATTCAGGTCAACGGGGTCGGGATCAGGGATCTGTGCGGCCACCTGTGCAGGTGTCAGCAAACGGCCCAGGCGCAACACTTCACGGTTGGCCTTCATGAACTGACGTTTCAGCTTGGCATGCTGGCGCGCGGCCTCGGCGTCGTTGAAACCGACCGCCTCGATACAAGGCGCGCGGTCAATGAAACGACCGTCGAGCGTGTAGACAAATAGATCGTCATGCAGGTTTTCCGGGTCAAACCGGACCATCAATTTTTTGCCAGCATGGGCAATGAGATGTTCGGACCAATACCGATTGCCCGCCATGTGGATTTCCCCATTGGTGGCGCGAGCGGCTTTGGCCTCACCCGCCATGAGGAAAAACTGACGTTGCAGCATTGTCGCCTTGCGCACCACCACGCCCGGTTTTGCCAAACTTTCCTCAAAGGCTTCGGCAAAACTGCGTCCTTTGACGGTCTGGGTGTTGCGGTCGGGGTGGGTGTTGTGCCGCATGATTTCGCCAGCGACGAACTTGCGGAATTCCTCAATCGGGACCGCCCGGTTGTGGTAGTTTTCGGGCTTTGCGTCGATGTGATTGCCGGTATAGGCGCCCGCCAAAGCCGGGTGGCGGGAAATCCGGTCGCACATGTCCCGGAAACTCCGCTCAATCGGTTTGGCCTGACCGTGGTAGGGGGTGGTGTTATGCACCTCGACGCCCAGTTGAGTCAGAACGCCTTTCGGTTCTTCATCCTTCACCTTGAAACGGAAACGGTGCTTGATCCCACCGGTGATCCATTTGGACATGAACGCCCGGCCATTATCGAAATAGACGTGTTCGGGAATGCCCCAGCTTTCGACCATGTCAGCAATGGCCAAACGGATCGTTTCCTTATTTTCGGACTGTGAAATCCGGTGGCAAAGGATCATGCCGGAATAGAGGTCCTGGAATGCGATCATGCAGGCGCGGCCAATCGAACCGTCCTCAAAGCGAATGAAGACGTCAAAGTTGTGACCGTCCGCATTGACCGCTTCCATGGCATGGAAAACGCTGCGGTCACGTGTCTGGGCGGGGTATAGCGCCGCCGCCGCATGTTGACCCTTACGGGCCATGATAATCGCCGCTTTGCCGAACTCTTTCTCGATCCGGCGCAACAGCGTTGCCCTGGCGGGGACAGGAGACCAGCCGTGTTCCTTAGCGGCTTCCTTCATTCGGGTGTAACAGGATGCGAATGAGGGCTGTTCCGGGCGCAGGTAGTCGCTCGAAATCATGTCCCAGGCGCGCTTGTCACACTTGGCTGTCTTCGTCCGGCCCTGATGGGCTGGCAACAGGGCCGGAAGCCAGTCGCTCTTGTGCATGCCGCTGGTCAGCTTGCGCCACCGGGCGATTGTCCGGCCCGGAATGTCCTCACGGATAGAGACCAGCTCGGTTGCCCCGCCGATACCCAAAGTAGGAATAAGCCGGTCCACCTCCTGAACCACCTTAAGGCGGCGATCCGCCTCATTTCGGGCGGTTTCAGGGGCCCAATGGTAGGTATGCCACAGTGATTGTGCCTTGAGGTCCTGGCGGGTCTCTTCCTTGGTCTGAGACACCTCGTCAATCATCGCCGACGTGACGATTTCGCCCTGCACAAGCGGCGGCAACAGGGTGTAGTGATATTCACGGCGCTTGCCACCGTTTCCGGCGACTTCACGACAGCGGTTCATATCCTCATTCCACCGCCCTTCGGCGGCAAATTCCGACATGCCCCGTTTCGTCTTGGGCAAATCACGGTGTGCCAGCGCCACCAGATCGGATATGGACCACCATTCTTTCACGCCGCGCCAATCTCCTTGAGAAATGCTTCGCGCCACGCCTTCTTGCCCTCTGCCCAATGCGACAGTTGCTTTTTCATCCAGACATCACGGGGGTTGGTCGGCTCGCAGCTTACGGGCAATTCGCCGCTCGAAATCCGGTAGTCTTTCACCGAACCGTGGGTGCCATCCGCCAGTTTCGGCGCGGCGTCTCGCTGTTGATCGGCGGAGAGTTTTGAGAGTGCTTTGAGTTGCGCGCCATTCGATGCGATCGGGCTATCGCGCAACACCTCAATTGCGGAGGGGTCAAGGTTTTTGACCAGGGCAACCGCGTCTTGGATCGTGCGCTGTGAAAGGCCAACTTTCTCTGCCACGTCTTCTGTGAACGTATCAAAGCGCAATGTTTGCGTTTTGATTTTGGCCTCGTCGCTCTTTCGATCCCCGCCCTTTTTGGTTTCGGGGTGCAATTCTTCATAAACCCGTTTGCGATCCGACAGAAACACGGCCCGATCCAGCGCGCTCAGTTCCCGCCGCATCAGGTTTTCGTCAATCTCTGCAAGCCGGGCTTCGGCCTTGGTGAGTTCCATGACCGAACAGTCACATTCTGTCAGCCCGGCAATCTCAAGGCCGCGGTGCCGGTGCGCGCCAGCGACCAGGGCGAACATGCCCTTTTTCAGCGGGCGCACCACAAGAGGTTCCATAAGCCCGTTTTGCTCAATCGACGCCGCAATGGCCTGCGCCCAATCTTCGTCAACACTGCGCAGACGGTCCGCGACAATGATCTTGTAAAGGGGGATACGCTGAATGGTCATGGAAACAACACCGCCAAAACGTAAGGGCTGCCAAACAGCATGATGAACAGGCAGATTCCGCCGATGAAATCACCCACGAAGGGCCAGAATTGATCTTCGCAATCGTGTTGCTGGGCCGATCCGTGGGGAAAAGGGTCGCCGACCGGCCCAGCAACGCCACCGTCTTCCAACGGTGTCTCCGCGAGTGGAGCCTTGGTTTTATGATGGTCACGAGCGTGGCAAACACAGGGTTCGCTTCGCTCGTGACCTGCTCTATCCTCGGGGTATCCCAACCCAAGGAGAGCATTCATGGATCTGCAGCGATATGCCCAAGCCGCTCGAAATCGAGCCAACGAACTGCTTTGGCTACTGTCAGAAGAGCAACGGTTCACACTACAAGAGTGGATCAAGATTGAGGGCAATCTGGACTTGGAAAGTTTCATTCCCGCCCCTCCGAAAAGGGTTCTGACGATCCTTTCACAGACTCCTGCTCAGGATCAGAAATGGCTTGAAAAGAAAGATCGCGGGGCGTTTTTTCGCGAATGGATTGCCGCCCGTCACTGGGCGCTGTCAGCAGCCACCGCAATGCAGATCGGAGCAGAGATAGCCGATGTGGCAGGCGGCCCTTATCGCAAAGCCGTTCGTAACGCGGCTCCAGTAGCCGTGAAGCTTCGGGACCGACCCGATCCAGAAGACTGGTTATGGCTCGAAATGGACGACTAAGAAAATACCCCGGCAGGCAAATGCGCTCAATATCACGCCATGTGCGTTTAGGCTGGGCTGTCCAATCCTTATTATTCCGGTGCTGTTGTTTGGTTTTCCGCATGACGTGTTCGTAAGCTGCGTCAATGTCGAAAAAGCCCCCCGAGGACGGTGTTTCGTCCCCGGGGAAGGTGCCCCGACCTTTCAGCGGTGGTTTGGTCAGGGTGGCAGAATGCTTAAGATCACGGTTCATTTCAGTTCCTCGTCATTGACCAGGACAGGAACGGCAGCGAGTTTGACGCCTGATTTTTCCGCTTGTTCAACGATTTCGCGCGAAAGCTGCGCTGCAATTTCGAGTTTGATGCCTTTCGGATTTCGCAGGTATCGCGACACGCGGTTAATCGAGCCAGGTCGACCCTTCTCGACCAGGAAATGGCATGGCCTCATACCCAACGCTTCAATCGAATCCTTAACCCACTGGGCAAAGACTTCGGCTTCAGGAAGTGCCGCAACTTTTGGCGTTGGTTTTGTCATTGCTCGCTCCGTTATGATTGTCCATTTTAAATCATAACAAATTATGATTTACAACATCAAATTATGAGAGCCTGACACAAAACTGCACAAAACTACAGGTTGCCGTTTTCACGCTTTTTCGTGAAAACTTGACTTATCAGCATAACTGGGGGCTAAGCGTGGCAATTGATTGGGATAGACGGCGAGCAAACATCAGAATTCTGATGGCCTTGCAGGGCACGAATCCGACGCAAGTCGCGAATTCCGCCAAGCTGTCTCCGAACACCCTTTCGAAATTTACGAATGGATCGACCGAAACGCTAAGTGAGCGTTCTCTTGCGAAAATCCTTCCCGTGCTTGGGCTTGAACGCGCATCTGAGTTGGATACAGACAATCCAATCAACGACCCAAAAACCCGAATTCACCGGATTATTGACAAGATCCCCGAGGAAGACTTGCCCGCGCTTTTGCGTGAGTTCCAGTCGCGATTTCCTGCCTAGGTGATTCGTAGTAGCGGGCTAAATACTCTAGCGCATCAGCTAGTTGATGGCCTGTAAGTCGCTCTAATATCTCGGCTAATTGTTCACGTGTGTCCATGTGGAATGCTCACTAGCGACTGCTTGACCTTTATGATTTTTCACGTATTTTTATGATATACAACCTTAAGGGGAGGGTTTCACAATGCACCTACCTATTCAAGAGCATTTTTCAGATTTTGGATATGTGCTTCTCGCACCTGGTCAGCAACCGAATGGCGCGACGACCACTTTTCCAGAGGAATGGGAACACAGGTATTTTGAACACCGTTTTCATGAAATTGATCCGGTTTTTGATTTTGCCAGATCCAATCATCGGCAATCCGCAGCATCCATTCTGACAGATGATCAAATGGCGACGCCGCTCTTCGAGGAAGCTCGGCTTTTCGGCGCTGATAGCAATTTTTTATGCGTTTCAAACCTAGGTGGAAACACGATGGTTTTTGGTGGCGTGAACCATCATCTTGGGGAAGAACATGTATCAGAAGCGCGGAAATTATGCCAAGCAACCCACCGCCTTGACCTGATGCGCCGGCTATCAAATCTTACCGATCCGCAAATAGACGTGATGGAAATGGCCGAAGAGGGAATGCTGGATAAAGAGATAGCTTCTGACCTTGGGGTTACCATCTCTGCTGTCAATCAACGGAAACAAGCTATCTGCAAACAGGTCGGGACATCTTCCTTCAAGGTCACGCTTGGTTTGTATTCGCTTTGGAAATGGGGTGGAATCGCAGCGAAATACTACTAAAAGGATACTTTCTCATAATTGGTTATGATGTGCTAAAAATGCCTTTTGAAGTTCAAATTGTTGACCTGACAGATCCCGACTTAGACCATGAAATCTATGTCCAGTGCCTTAAGTTGCGTCGTGACGTCTTTATCTCTGGCATGGGTTGGAACTTATACCAAGCTATGGGGTGTGAGTTTGACCAATATGATACTCCTGCGTCCATCCATGTTGTCGCAATAGCTGGGGGATGTGTAATAGGGTGTATGCGCCTAATGCGCTGCGATAATGATCAGGGATCATGCACCTATATGATACTCGATGCCCATCGGGGAAGAATTCCCAACCTGCCCGCCGGGATACTTAAAGAAGAGATCGCTTCGGACTTTGCTTGGGAAGCTTCCAGGTTGGCAATCTCGCCGCTCGTTCAAGCTAAAGATCGAAACATGGTCCTTTCTGCCTTGATCCAAGCTGGAATTGACTATGCCCGGTCAAGAGGCGGACGCACGCTGTTGGGAATGATGAACCCCGTATTTCGGCGCATTTTTTCCCGTGCCGGTTTCGTCGCATATCAATTTGGCCCAATCGCAAAACAGCGGGATGGTCGAATTTGTGTGCTGCGTATAGACTTTGAGAGCCAACTAGAAAAAATCTCTGCTTAGTGTGTTGTATTGGCCGAAACCACTTCCTCACGGGGTATGCAAGTAGGACAAAGCCTTGGCGAAATCTGAGCAGGTTTCCTTCCTACCTTAATTGAAGTCGCATTTACCCTAACCGATGGTTTTTACCATATTTCACAGGGTGTTTCCGACCAGCTCACCCATGGCCTCCAAGGTAGGAAGTCAGTTCCCACCTTGGGTTTCTCCAGGCTTCAAGGTTTCCAACGGTTTCTGTAACGTCCCATTCTTCAAACCACCTTTTTTATTGGCCTTTGAAAGCCTTTTGAAAAGCTTTCGACAATCAATTGAAGGCTCAGGGCATTTGCCAATCTAAATGATCCATTCATTGGTCCGCGTTGGTATATGCCAATTCATGTGTTTCATGATTTCAGTCCGGTGCGCCCTCTTGCACCATCGTAAAGCCCTTTAATTGTTGAGCTTTCCACATAATCCCGGTTAAAATCACTTATTCCCTGAAATATGCCAATCTATGTGATCCGTAACAACCGGCGAGGGGGGCGCGCAGGCGCGTTCCCAAGCGGGCGGGAGCGCCGACTGTGCCGCGATCATTTCCTGTTGGCTCCTGTTGGCGGGGTCGGATTGGCGGGGGCGGAGGCCCGGTTGGTGCGTTCGCGGGACATGCCGTCCCCGAACCCGGTTGCCGGATCGGTTTGGTGCGACGCACCCTGTCGGGCCAAAACCTGTCCGGCCATACGGAATGGTTTGATGAATTGGTCAGCCTGTTGCAGGATACGGTCCGCACAGTGAAGACCGGGTATGCAGCGCGTGCATGACGAACCGTCAACTTTGCCCTGTCTGGTTGCGTGACTTTGGCGGCCCAACCGCTTATATCGGGATGAAATCGAAAGGCCGACCCATGCGTGATCTTAAAATTCCCGAGCAGCGCCACCCCGAAAAGGCGCGCAAGCCCGACAACGCCCAGCCCAAGAAGCCCAGCTGGATCCGGGTGAAGGCACCGGGGGGCAAGGGATATGCCGATACCCACAGGATCATGCGGGAACACAAGCTGACCACCGTATGCGAAGAGGCGGCGTGCCCCAATGCGGGGGAATGCTGGACCCAGGGTCATGCCACGATGATGATCATGGGCGAGGTGTGTACCCGCGCCTGTTCCTTTTGCAATATCGCCACGGGCAAGCCGCCCGAAGCTCTTGATCCGTTTGAGCCGGGCCGGGTGGCGGATGCGGTTCAGAAGCTTGGGTTGAACCACGTGGTGGTCACCTCCGTGGACCGCGATGACATCAAGGACGGCGGCGCGGAACATTTCGCCCAGACGATCCGGGCAATCCGCCATCGCAGCCCCGGGACCACGATTGAAATCCTGACGCCTGATTTCATCAAATGTGATCCGGCGGTGTTGGAAAAGGTGGTCGAGGCACGTCCCGATGTGTTCAACCACAACCTTGAAACCGTGCCGGGGCTTTACCCCGCAGTGCGGCCCGGGGCGCGGTATTTCCATTCCCTGCGGCTGTTGCAGCGGGTCAAGGAGATGGATCCGACCATGTTCACCAAGTCTGGCATCATGGTGGGCTTGGGCGAGGATCGTCAGGCCGTGTTACAGGTCATGGACGACATGCGCGCCGCCGACATTGATTTCCTGACCATCGGTCAATACCTGCAGCCGACCCCGAAACACCACGCGGTGGACCGGTTTGTGCATCCAGACGAATTTGCGTCCTATGAAAAAGCGGCCTGGGGCAAGGGATTTTCGATGGTGTCGGCCACGCCGCTGACCCGGTCCTCTTATCACGCCGGGGATGATTTCGCGCGGTTGCGGGAAAACCGGGTGAAGGCGCTGGGCTGACAGGGGGCTACCCTGACACGATCCTGACACGATGTTGAGCCGTTATGCGCGTGCGGTTGTGGGGGGCGACACCCGCCAAGGGCGCAGTATCGCACAGTGCCGCATGGTGCCGCGCAACAAACCGGCAATTCAGCTTTGCTGCGAAACCCATTAGGGTCGCCCCAAACGTGATTCCCGGAGGCGTCCCATGACCTATGATCCCGACAACATCTTTGCCAAGATTCTGCGCGGCGAAATCCCCAGCGAAAAGCTTTATGAAGACGAGGACACCTATGTGTTCATGGATATCATGCCCCGCGCCGATGGGCATTGTCTTGTCATTCCCAAGACCCCGTGCCGCAACCTGTTGGACGCGTCGGATGCACAGTTGTCCTCAGTGATGAAGACCGTGCGCCTTATGGCGCGCGCAGTGATGGCGGCGTTTGAGGCTGGCGGCGTGACGATCCAGCAATTCAACGAAGCACCGGGCGGGCAGGAGGTGTTTCACCTGCATGTCCACGTTCTGCCGCGCCATGAGGGGATCAGGCTGCGCCCGCCGGGCAGCATGGAGGATTTCGCGGTGCTCAAGGACCATGCGGACAAGATCCGCGCCGTGCTGGCGGATATGGCATGAGCGAACAGGGCGGCGATCCTCGCCACGAGCCGAGCCGCGAGGAAATCTGGGAGCAGCGCGCGCAGGTGTTTCGCCCGGCTTGGTTCGGGCGGTTGTTCGGTGCCAGGCTGGGGCTGGGCGATACGTTCTGGATCGGGCATTTCGGGCTGCAACTGTTGGTCGTCCCGTTGGGATTGGTGTTCTATTCCATTGCGCTTGTGGTGATGCCCGACCGGCCAGAGGCCGTGTTCGGCCCGTTTTCGATCTTTCAGGTCCTGTTGTCGCTGGCGGTATTTCAGGCGGTGATCCGGGTGGCGTGGCGGGTGCGGGGCACTGGCATATGGCCCTGGATCGCGATGCTGTTCAGCGCGGCCAATGTTTATGTGGCCTATTATTACGCCAGCAAGTTTGCCGAGATGTAGGGCGCTCCCTTTTGGGTCTGCCTTTCGCGCCCGCTTTGCGCGGCTCATCCAGGTCCTTATCCAAGCCCATGGGTTATCAAGTGGGTCATCCAGGCAAAGCACACCAGCGAGGGTGCGATCACGCAGCCGACGATGAATTCGCGCACCGTGCGGCCCGATGACTCCGCGCCAGCGACAGGCCGATTGCAACGCCTCGGGGGTGTTGGGGCGACCGACCCCGAAAAAATCGGGCGATTGGCCTGATATTTAAAGCGTTTCCACATCACGCTGAGTCAACGTAACGCGGAAACGCTTTAAGCGTGTATTCTATGTGGGCCGGGTATTATGTGGGCCAGCGTGTTGTTCGGGCTTGCAGAGCGGCGCATCCTGCCTCACCGTGTTTCCGAAACCGTGCCCCGAAACCGGGTGGAACAAAACGGGGTGGATCAAGGAGGGCAACATGCAATTGGACATGGCATTTGTACGCGCGCACTTTCCGGCGTTTCAGGAACCGACCCTGCAGGGGCAGGCGTTTTTCGAAAATGCGGGCGGGTCTTATGCCTGTCAGCCCGTCATCGACCGGCTGACCCGGTTCTATCACCAGCGCAAGGTGCAACCCTATGCGCCTTACGAGGCCAGCCGCCTTGGCGGAGAGGAGATGGACGAGGCCCGCGCCCGGCTTGCCGCGATGATGGGCGTGGCGACGGACGAGCTGTCCTTTGGGCCATCGACCAGCCAGAATACCTATGTTCTGGCCAATGCCTTTCGCCGGTTCATGGCACCGGGCGAGGCGATCATCGTCACAAATCAGGATCATGAGGCCAATACCGGGCCGTGGCGGCGGCTGGTCGAAGAGGGAATCGAAATCCGGGAATGGAAGATCGACCCCGAGACCGGGCATCTTGACGTCGCCGCGCTTGATAACCTGTTGGATGAAAAGGTGCGGCTTGTCTGTTTTCCTCATTGTTCCAACGTGGTGGGCGAAATCAACCCGGTTGCGCAGATCACCGCCCTGGCCCATGCGGCGGGGGCGTTTGTCTGTGTGGACGGGGTCAGCTATGCGCCACACGGATTGCCCGATCTGGGCGCGTTGGGGCCGGATATCTATTTGTTTTCAAGCTATAAAACCTATGGGCCGCATCAGGGGGTGATGGTCATTCGCCGCGGCCTTGGTGAACTGTTGCCCAATCAGGGGCATTATTTCAATGCCGACTGTCTGTACAAACGCTTTACTCCGGCGGGGCCGGATCATGCGCAGGTGGCGGCCTGTGCGGGCATGGCCGATTATATCGACGCGCTGGCCGCCCATCACGGGATCGCGGGCGACGCGGCGGCGCGGGCGGCGGGGGTGCATGATTTGATGCGCGCCCACGAGGTGACCCTGCTGCAACCGCTTCTGGACTATCTGGGAGGGAAGAATGCCGCGCGGGTTCTGGGGCCTTCCAATGCGGCGGTGCGGGCCCCGACCGTGGCCATAGAACTGCCCGGCAGCGGCGAAGAGGCTGCCGCCGCGCTGGCTGCTCACGGGATTATGGCGGGGGGTGGTGATTTCTATGCGGTGCGGGCGCTGAGTGCCATGGGGGCGGACCCGGCAAAGGGTGTCTTGCGCCTGAGCTTTGTGCATTACACCAGCGCGGCGGAGGTGGATCAGTTGATCGGGGCTTTGGAACAGCTGTTGTGAGCGCGCTGTTCAGGGGCGTTGGCCGCGGGTGTTGAAAAGGGCGTTGAACGGGGGCCGGGTGGGGGTGAAACCCGGTCGGTGCGCGTCTCTGTTTGCGCCGGTGCGGTGGCGCGGCATGCCCTCTGTCAGGTGTGAGACAACGAAATCCTTGCCCAAAGGGTCGTTTTGCGCCTAGCCTTTTGCCATGCTGCGCATGGGAGGGTGCACATGGTTTTAACGACGACCGAAGGGCAGGAGGGTCTGCCGCGTTATTTCACCAGTGTTTTTGACATCGCATCGCGGATGCCGGTGGGGCGATTGGATTTTGTCATGCCCGATGGCCGGGTGTTCCGGGCCGAAGGGGCGCGCAGGGGGCCAGTGGCCGAATTGTGTGTGCATCACATGGATGTGTTCAGCCGCCTTATCCGCGAAGGCGAGTTGGGGTTTTGCGATGCCTATATCGAAGGGCAATGGTCCTCGCCGGACCTGCAGGCGTTTCTTGACCTGTTGAATGCGGGCAACGAAGAGCTTTACCGCGGGTTCCCGGGGCAGGCCTTCGTCAGGGTTTACGAGCGTATGCGCCATTGGATGAATGACAATACCAGGGATCAGGCGAAGAAGAACATCTCGTACCACTATGATTTGGGCAATGAGTTCTATGCGCTATGGCTGGATGACACCATGACCTATTCCAGCGCGCTGTTTGAAAGCGGGCAAGAGAGCCTTGAGGCGGCGCAGGTGGCGAAATACGCCTCGATGGTGGATCAGATGGGGGTTGGCCCCGGGGATCATGTGCTTGAAATCGGCTGTGGCTGGGGTGGGTTCGCCGAATATGCTGCGCGGGAGCGTGGGGTGAAGGTGACCGGGCTGACCATCAGCGAAGAGCAGTTGAACTATGCGCGGGAACGCATTGAAAAGGCAGGTCTTTCCCACATGGTGGAGTTCAAGATGCAGGACTATCGCGACGAAGCGGGCGTTTATGACGGCATTGCCAGTATCGAGATGTTTGAGGCGGTCGGCGAAAAATACTGGCCCGTCTATTTCGACACGCTGCGCAAATGTCTGAAGGATGACGGGCGCGCGACCTTGCAGATCATCACGATCAGCGAAGCCCGGTTTGACACCTATCGCAAGGGCGTGGATTTCATTCAGAAATACATCTTCCCCGGTGGTATGCTGCCCTCGCGCACGATGTTACAGAGACAGGTGGCGCGGGCCGGGTTGGAGACCCGGCGGATGTTCGATTTCGGTGAAAGCTATTCCCAGACGTTGCGCCGGTGGCACGAGCGGTTCAACGCGCGCTGGGACGAAATCGCGGCGCAGGGGTTTGACGACAGGTTCCGCCGGATGTGGAATTTTTACCTGACCTCTTGCGCGGCGGCCTTTCATGGCGGTAACTGCGATGTAGTTCAGATTACAATCGCAAAGCCCTGATCCATGTCCGCAAAAGCTCTTGTCATGCCCACCGCCGCCCGTCTGGTTTCGGCTGTTCTTCTTGCCGCGCTGGCCTGGGTGGTCAGCGACATGATCCGCGCGGTGGCTCCGCCGGATACGCAGTTTGGTAAATTCAATTTTGTGAACCTTGGGCTTGGTCTTCTGGTCGGCTGGATGGTGATCGGAAGCCGGGTGGGGCATTCCTATACTGACGGGATCAGCGCGGGGCTGACCGGGGTTGCGGCGCTTGTGTTCTGGGGCTTGTTCACCCAGGGGGCCAATGAAATGGTGCGGCTGGCCATGGACAACCGGTATGGCGGGCCGTTGGAGGCGGTGATGGCGGTGTTCGAGATTGGCGTGGAGTTTGCCCTGTACCTGTGGCACATGCCGATTGTCGTGGCGTTGGTTGGGGGCGGGGTCGTGATCGGCGGGGTTGCCGAGTTCGTGGGACGTCGCTGGTCCTGATCCGTTTTGCGACGTGCCATTTGTTCATAGGATCGTTTCATGACAAATGTCTTTCTTTACGGCACCTTGTGCCATGTGCCTCTGTTGGAACTCGTGCTGGGGCGCGATGTGCGGTCGGATGACGTCCAACCGGCTGTGGCCCCGGGCCACCGGGTGGTCCGGGCCGAGGGGCGGGAGTTTCCGTTGATTGAGGCGGCGACGGGAAGCGAGGCACAAGGTGTGCTGCTGCGTGACCTGTCAGAGGCGGATCTGGCGCGGTTGGATTTTTACGAACTCGGGTTCGGCTATGACCTGATTGACCTTGTGGTGCGGGTGGGGGCTCAGGAGATCGGGGCCAGGGTTTATGTCCCGCCTGCCGGGGTGTGGCAGGGGGGCGCGGCGTGGTCGCTGGAGGACTGGCTGCGCGAGTGGTGGCCGATCACCCGCCATTCCGCAGCGGAAGTCATGAGCTATTTTGGTCGGCTGAGCGGGGAGGAGGTGGCCCGGAGGGTCGGAATGATACTTACGCGGGCCACCGCGAAGCGGGCGGCGGAAACGGACGACACGCCGGTTGGGCTTCGTGGCGGGCTGACGGCGGAACAGGTCGATCTGATTGATACGAACCGCTCTCATGCGGGGTTTTTCCTGCTCAATGTTCTGGAGCTGCGCCATCCCCGGTTTGACGGGGAAATGAGCGAAAAGATGTTTCGCGAAGTCTTTGTGGCCGGGGATGCCGCGATTCTGCTGCCCTATGATCCGGTGCGCGACGTGGTGTTGTTGACGGAACAGTTCCGTATGGGGCCTTTTGCGCGGGGTGATCAGCACCCCTGGGTTCTGGAACCTGTGGCGGGGCGTATCGATGGCGGGGAAACCCCGCATATGGCGGCCGAACGCGAGGCGGAAGAAGAGGCCGGAGTGACGCTGAAGGCTATAGAACCCATTGCGAATTACTATCCAAGTCCGGGATATTCGACCGAGTATTTCTATACCTACCTGGGGATTGCCGACCTGCCCGATAGCGTGGCCGGCATTGGCGGTGTGGCCGATGAGCACGAGGATATCCGAACCCATGTCATCCCTTTCGAGGCGGCCATGGAGCTTGTTGAAAGCGGAGAGGCCAATAATGGTCCGCTGATCCTGTCTCTGCTGTGGCTGGCGCGGAATCGCCCAAGGTTGCGCGCCGGGATTTGAGAGCTTGCAGGTTTCTGCGTTCCCCCCTTCGGGCGAAACCGCCTGCGGCGGGCGGGGGCGTTGCGGATCGCCCTGGCGATCTGGGTCGGGAGGTCGGCAGAGGAGGTCGGGTCGATTTTCATTTGTCAGACATTTAGAGTTATGACAGGCTCAAAGGCAACAGACGCGATGCAGAGCGTTGCGCGACCGGGCGTCGGGGGCAGATGGTGCCCAAACCGCCCAAGCCGCCAGAACAGAGCGAGACAGGCCACAAGACGGGCCAAGACAGGGGGCTTTGATGATCGGACCAGAATACTGTTTAACCATGGCACGTTACAATGCCTGGCAGAATAAACAGGTACAGAAAAGTCTGCGCGGTATGGAGAGTGCGGCCTTGACCGAAGATCGCGGTGCGTTTTTCGGGTCGATCCTTGGCACGTTGAACCACTTGCTTTGGGGCGATGCCCTTTGGATGAGCCGCTTTGATGGGGGGGAGGCCTTTGGCGGTGGGATTCCTCATTCCACAGAGCTGACACAGACCGCGCATGATTGGGCTGTGGAGCGGTTCCGGTTGGACAGCCGCATTATTCTGTGGGCTGAGCAACTGACCTCTGTCGCTTTGTCGGGCAATTTGACCTGGTATTCGGGAGCGATTGAGCAGGATGTGACCCGTCCGTTGGTCACCTGTGTCGTGCATATGTTCAATCATCAGACCCATCACCGCGGGCAGGTTCACGCGATGCTGACGGCGGCGGGGGTCAGCGCCCCTGTCACGGATTTGCCCTTTATGCCGCAGGAGGAACCGTGGCTCTGATCTCAGCCACCCGCCGATTGCGGCGCACACCTTTTTCTGACGGGGTCGAGGCCGCCGGTGTCAAAGCCTATACCGTTTACAACCGGATGCTGTTGCCCACGGTGTTTCGCAGTGTCGAAGAGGATTATCGCCACCTGAAAGACGCGGTGCAGGTTTGGGACGTGTCCTGTGAACGTCAGGTGGAGCTGCGTGGGCCAGATGCGGGGCGGTTGATGCAGATGCTGACCCCGCGCGATTTGCACGCGATGCAGCCGGGGCAGTGTTTCTATGTGCCTGTCGTGGACGAAACCGGGGGCATGTTGAACGACCCCGTGGCCATCAAGCTGGCCGGGGACCGGTGGTGGATTTCCATTGCAGACAGTGATTTGCTGTTGTGGGTCAAGGGGATCGCCTATGGCTGTCGATTGGACGTTCTGGTGGATGAGCCGGATGTCAGCCCGTTGGCGGTGCAGGGGCCGAAATCGGATGACCTGATGGCGGCGGTGTTCGGCGACGCGATCCGCGACATCCGGTTTTTCCGCTTTGGCGAGTTCGCATTCCAGGGGCGCAGGATGGTGATTGCGCGCTCTGGCTATTCCAGGCAGGGCGGGTTCGAGATTTATGTTGAGGGCGGCGATATCGGAATGCCGCTGTGGAACGCATTGATGGAGGCGGGGCAGGGCATGGATGTTCATGCGGGCTGTCCCAACGGGATCGAGAGGGTCGAGGGCGGGTTGTTGTCCTATGGCAATGACATGACCGATGACAATACCCCCCATGAATGCGGGCTGGGACGGTTCTGCAACACCCGGACCGCGATTGGATGCGTGGGGCGCGATGCCCTGTTGCGCGTGGCCAAAGAAGGGCCGGTGCAGCAGATCCGGGCGATTGATATTCAGGGGGACAAGGTGCCGGGTTGTGATCGGCTTTGGCCCTTGATAGCCGGGGGCAAACAGGTGGGAACGGTAAGCAGCGCCGCCTGGTCGCCGGATTTTGAAACCAATGTGGCCATTGGCATGGTGCGGATGACCCATTGGGACGATGGCACCGGGTTGGATGTTGTGCTGCCTCAGGGAGAGGTGCGCGCGGTTACGGTGCGGGATACGTTCTGGACCTGAGGGAACGCCAGGGCGCTGTCCCGGACCCCAAACGTGTTTTATCAAAGAGGACAGCAGGGGCGCTGTGCCCCGCATTGAAAAGGATACAGGATGTTTAACGCATTGGTTGTGGACAAGGATGACGAGAGCGGCAAAACCTCGGCCAGGGTAAAACAGGTCGGGATCGACGATCTGCCCGAAGGAGATGTGACCGTGGCCGTTGAATACTCGACGGTGAATTACAAGGATGGTTTGTGTCTCGGCCCGGGCGGCGGGTTGGTGCGGAGCTATCCCCATGTTCCCGGGATTGATTTTTCCGGTGTGGTCGAAGAGTCGGGGGATGATCGTTACAGGCCCGGTGACAAGGTGGTTCTGACCGGCTGGCGCGTGGGTGAAAACCGGTGGGGCGGCTATGCCCAGAAGGCGCGGGTGAAGGCCGATATGCTTGTCCCATTGCCCGAAGGGTTGGACACGCGCGCGGCCATGGCCGTGGGCACCGCCGGGTTGACGGCGATGCTGGCGGTGATGGCTCTGGAGGATCATGGGATGGTGCCGGGCGGGCGTCCGGTGCTGGTCACCGGGGCGGCAGGCGGTGTCGGGTCGGTTGCCGTTGCCATTCTGGCCGGGCTTGGGTTCGACGTGGCGGCGGTGACGGGGCGCGCGGAACAGGAGGGGTATCTGCGTGAACTTGGCGCGACCCGGATCGTGGCGCGTGAGGAGTTGACCGAGGTCACGCGCAAGCCGTTGGAAGGGGAGATGTGGTCTGGCTGTGTTGATGCCGTGGCAGGTGCCATGTTGGGCCGTGTTTTGAAACAGATGGAATATGGCAGTTCGGTTGCGGCGATTGGCCTTGCCGGGGGCGCGGCGATCGAGGGGGCATTGATCACGCCGTTCATCCTGCGCGGTGTCAACCTGTTGGGAATCGACAGCGTGATGCAGCCTTTTGAAAACCGTCAGCGCGCCTGGGCGCGTATTGCGCGGGATCTGCCCATGGACAAGTTGGAGGCGATGATCACCCCGGCGGGTCTGAGCGATTTGCCGGCGCTGGGGCGCGATATTCTGAAAGGGCAGGTCAAGGGCCGTGTCGTGGTGGATGTGAACGCCTGATGTGCCGGGACTAAAGATGCGCCGGGACTAAAGATGCAAAAAGGCCCGCCGGGGATGCCGGACGGGCCTTTTTGTCATTTCAGCAGGCGTGTACGCCCGTGGTCAAGTCCGGGATCAAGGGTGAGCCAGTCCGGCACGCCGACAAAGCGTTCGATGGCGACGAGCAGCAGGCAGACCGCCACCACCCCAAGCACCAGTCTGACCCGCCAGGCGGACGGGGGATGGCGCGCCCATCGGGCCATACGCAGGAAATGCAGCGGGTTCATCGGGACCGGACCTCGACGTCAGACCCGGCAATCACGCATTTGCTTCGCGAATCTTGTCGGCGGCGTCTTTGTCGAAGGTCACGCCATTGTCGGTCAGAAGCGTGTCCAGTTCGCCCGACAGGGTCATTTCGGTGACGATGTCACAGCCCCCGACGAATTCGCCCTTCACATAAAGCTGGGGGATCGTGGGCCAGTCGGAATAGTCCTTGATGCCCTGGCGGATGCCTTCGTCAGCCAGCACATTCACGTCGGCATAGTCGATGCCCATGTAGTTCAGCACTCCGGCCACGCGGGAGGAGAAGCCACATTGGGGCATGGATTTGGTGCCTTTCATGAACAGCACCACGTCATTGGATTTGACGGTTTCGTCGATTGCGGTTTTTGCGTCGGTCATTGTTCTTTGATGTCCTGTTCGAGGGAGAGTTCAGTCGGGGGCCTTGGTGGTCAGGGCCAGCGCATGGAGGTCGCCATTGGGGCCGTCCATCTTGCCCTTGAGGGCGGCATAGACCATGCGTTGTTGTTGCACCCGGTTTTTACCACGAAAGCTTTCGTCGATCACCATAGCGGACATGTGTACACCATCGTCGCCCGCCACGGTGATTTCGGCATCGGGGAAGGCGTCGCGGATGATCGCTTCGAGTTCGTCGGCATAGATGGCCATACAGGGTCTCCGGCTTGTCGTTGGCTTTACCCAAGATTTAGGGGGTGGCGCGCAGAGGTGCAAGCGGCAGGTGGGGAATGGGGCAACGAAACTCGGTCTGGTCGAGGCGTTGGGCACGTCCGGCGGGATGAATTATGGGCAGATGAAAGGCGGCGGCGCGGCATCGTGGCGCGCCACCGTTTGGGTCCGTTTGGGGTTTGGGCCCACCAGAGACAGAGGTTTCAACCGACCGTGGTTTCAAAGCTGCTGCGGAACGTGTCCGCGAGGTCAGCCAGCGGGGCGCTGCTGGTTCCGATTGTCACCTGATCACCGGTGAAGCGACCCACGCTGGTGATCGTCACACCGGCCTGACCGGCGGCGAGCATCAGGGCTTCGGCCTGATCGAAGTTGCAGGCCACAAGATAGCGCGCCTGATCTTCGCCAAACAGGGTGGCCGTATCGGCCGCATCAAGGGTGATGCCCACGCCAGCGGCTTCGGCCATTTCAAAGGCGGCCAGCGCGAGGCCGCCATCGGAAAGGTCCGAGCAGGCTTTGATCAATGTGTGGTTGGCACGGATGAAATCACCATTGCGCTTCTCGGCCTCCAGATCCACGGTCGGGGCGTCGCCTTCGGCGCGGTTGAACACTTCGGCCAACAGCGCGGATTGGCCCAGGTGGCCGTTGGTTTCGCCGATCACCAGCGCCACATGGCCGTCACGGGCGGTGTCCATGATTGCCGTATCGGGGTCGGTGATCAGGCCCACGGCGGCGATTGTGGGGGTGGGCAGGATCGGGTCGCCGTCGGTTTCGTTATAGAGCGAGACGTTGCCCGACACGATGGGCATGTCAAGCGCGGCAACGGCGGCACCGATGCCTTTGATCGCGCCGACGAACTGCCCCATGATTTCCGGTTTTTCGGGATTGCCGAAATTGAGGTTGTCGGTGCTGGCCAGAGGCACGGACCCCACAGAGGTGAGGTTGCGATAGGCCTCGGCCACCGCCTGTTTGCCGCCCATTTCCGGGTTGGCACGCACATAGCGCGGGGTCACATCCGAGGTAAAGGCGAGCAGTTTGTTGGTGCCATGGACGCGGGTGACACCGGCCCCGAGGCCCGGGGTGCGCACCGTATCGGCCATGACCATGGTGTCATATTGTTCATAGACCCATTGTTTGGCCGCGTAGTTGGGGGAAGAGATCAGTGTGCGCAGGGCGTCGATTGGGTCAATCTCGGGCACGCTGGCGGAGTCAAGCGGTTCGGCCGCCGGGGTTTCGACCCAGGGGCGGTCATATTCCGGCGCGCTGCCTGACAGGGTGGCCAGAGGCAGGTCGGCCTTGACCTCGTTGCCATGCAGGATCAGGAACCGGTCTTCGGCAATGGTTTCGCCGACGATGGCGAAATCAAGGTCCCATTTTTCGAACACGGCGCGGGCTTCGGCCTCGAGTTCGGGCTTCAGGACCATCAGCATACGTTCTTGCGATTCCGAAAGCATCATTTCATAGGCGGTCATGTTCTCTTCGCGCTGGGGCACCGCGTCGAGGTTGAGCTTCACGCCAAGACCGCCCTTGTCGCCCATTTCCACGGCAGAGCAGGTGAGGCCCGCCGCGCCCATGTCCTGAATCGAGATCACCGCCCCGGTTTGCATCAGTTCAAGCGTTGCCTCCATCAGGCGTTTTTCGGTGAAGGGGTCGCCGACCTGAACCGTGGGGCGTTTTTCTTCGATGGTTTCATCGAATTCTGCCGAGGCCATGGTGGCACCACCCACCCCGTCGCGCCCGGTTTTGGCACCGAGGTAGACAACCGGCATACCAATGCCCGAGGCCGCCGAGTAAAAAATCCTGTCCGCATCGGCCAGACCGGCGGCAAAGGCGTTCACAAGGCAATTGCCATTATAGGCCGGGTCAAACCGCACCTCGCCACCGACGGTGGGTACGCCGAAGCAATTGCCATAGCCGCCGATGCCTTCGACCACACCATGGACAAGCTGGCGGGTTTTGGGGTGATCGGTTTCCCCGAAGGAAAGCGAATTCATCGCCGCGATGGGCCGCGCCCCCATGGTGAACACGTCGCGCAGGATGCCGCCCACCCCGGTCGCCGCCCCCTGATAGGGTTCGATATAGGAGGGGTGGTTGTGGCTTTCCATCTTGAAGATTACGGCCTGACCATCGCCGATATCGACCACACCGGCGTTTTCACCGGGGCCACAGATCACCTGGGGTCCTTCGGTGGGCAGGGTGCGCAACCATTTCTTGGAGGATTTATAGGAACAGTGTTCGTTCCACATCGCCGAGAAAATGCCCAGTTCGGTAAACGTTGGTTCGCGCCCCATGATTTCGAGAATACGTTGATATTCGTCGGGGCTGAGCCCGTGGGCCGCGATCAGCTCTTGGGTGATTTCGGGTTCCTGAAGATCGGATTTGGTCATGGTGTGGCGCTTTCCCCTAATCGCCCGCCGGGATGCGGGCCGGTCTTGGGCGATCTCATAGTGCATGGGGGCCGCGCATGGAAGGGGGAGAGAGGCGACAGGAGCGCGCGGTCGGGAATTTTTGACGCGTTTGAAATTTTTTTGGTCGGCCCTGTCGAAAATCGCAGGCCCCAATCGTCCTTTGGGTATCTGAACCAGTTTGAAAGGAAGGTTGGAGATGCAATTGACGGTGACTTCGCTATATGCTGCCGCGTTTGGGATGGTGATGCTGGTGCTATGGATCAGCGTGACCAAAACCCGCGCGGCAGCGCATATCTCGATTGGTGACGGAGGCGATGTGGTTCTGCACGAACGCATTCGACGCCATGGCAATTTCATTGAATGGGTGCCTTTGACGCTGATTCTGTTGGCTCTGGCGGAAATTCAGGGGGCGAGCGCCCTGTGGCTGTCTGTCGCCGGAGCGCTGGCGCTGCTTGGGCGATTGATCCATCCGTTTGGTTTGCGCGCGGACAATGCCGCGCATCCGGCACGGATCGTGGGCAATATGGGCAATATCCTGTCCATGGTCCTGTTGATTGTCCTGCTGGCGGGCAGGGTGCTTGCCTGATCCCGCCCCATTCCTTTAACGTTGAACGCAGAAAAAGGAGAATATCATGCGTTATATGGCTTTGATCTACAGCGGTCCCAGGAAGGATCCCGAACCCGGCACACCCGAATTCGAGGCGATGATGGCGCCTTGGATCAAGGTGACCCAGACCTATGTGGAGGCTGGTGTCATGGAGAGGGGCGATGCGTTGATGCCGGTTGAAATGGCGACCAGCCTGCGCGTGCGGGATGGCAAAACAGAAACCATGGACGGCCCGTTTGCCGAAACCAAGGAGCAGTTGGGGGGGTATTACATCCTGAACTGCAAGGATCTGGACGAGGCGCTGCACTATGCTGCGATGATCCCGGTGGCAGAGTATGGCACCATCGAGGTGCGTCCCATCATGGAGCTTGAGGATTGACCCGGTGACGGGTTCCGAAATCACCGCAGCCAGGCTGGCTGCGGTGATGAAGCAAGACCAGGGGCGGTTGCTGGCCGCTCTGATCCGCCAACTGGGAGACTTCCAGTTGGCGGAAGACGTGTTGCAGGACGCGACCGAGGCCGCGCTGCGCCATTGGAAGCGCAACGGTCCCCCGACAAACCCGCAGGGGTGGTTGTTGAAGGTCGCGCGTCGCAAGGCGATTGATCGCCTTCGCCGGGACGCGAACTGGCACCGCAAATCCGCCGAAATGACTGTTTTGATGGAACAGGACGCCATCACAGAGGTGCCGGAGATCCCGGACGAGAGGTTGCGGTTGATTTTCACCTGTTGTCACCCGGCGCTGGACCGGAAAAGCCAGGTGGCGCTGACCTTGCGCATGTTGGGCGGACTGACGACACGGGAAATCGCCCATGCTTTTCTGGATCGCGAAGCGGCGATGGGGCAGCGGATCAGCCGGGCCAAGGCCAGGATCGCCGCCGCCGGCATTCCGTTCCGCATTCCGGGCTCCGAGGAGTGGGACGCGCGGCTGGATGCGGTTTTGACCGTCATCTACCTTGTCTTCAACGAAGGGTATTCCACCATGGAAGGGGACGCGCCGATCCGTGCGGGGTTGTGCGAAGAGGCCCTGTGGCTTGGCGATTTGTTGGACCGTCTGTGCCCGCGCGTGGCCGAGATCGAAGGGGTGCGGGCGCTGATGATGCTGGCCCATGCCCGCCGTCGTGGGCGGTTGGACCGGGACGGCGCACCGATTGCGCCCGAGGCACAGGACCGCGGGCTGTGGGACCGGGATATGATCGAGACCGGGCTGGCCATACTGGACCGTGCCGTGGCGCGCCGCCGTCCCGGACCGTTTCAGATTCAGGCCGCGATATCCGCGCTTTACATGGACGATGGGGGGGACGGACCGGATTGGCGGCAGATGCTGTTGCTTTATGATCGGCTGCTGGATTTTGATCCGTCGCCGGTTGTGGCGTTGAACCGGGCGGTGGTTCTGGCCGAGGTGTCGGGCAATCGCGCGGCGCTGGACATGATATTACGGCTGGAACCGGAGCTTGGCACATATCAGCCGTTCCACGCCGCCAAGGCCGAGTTCCTGACGCGGGAGGGGCGGCGGCGCGAGGCGCTGGCGGCCTATGACCGGGGGATTGCTCTTGCGCGCAACAAATCCGACATATTGTTCCTGCGCCGCCGCCGGGACGGGGTGCGAGAGGCTTGACCTTTTTGCGGGGGCAGAGTTGAGTTGCTCCGGTCAAACTGGCGGGGACAGATATGGAACGGATGAACAACCCTTATCGTGGGGCCGGGCTGCCGGACGGTGCCGGGCTTGCCCATGTGCCTGTTCCCAGCGTTACATTGCCGCCCGCCGGAATCTTGGCCCCGCTGAACCCGGAGGCGGGCGAAACGCCATTGGTGACTGTTGAGGGGGTGGGATCGGCCGGAACCGTTTGGGTCAAGGACGAGCGCGGGCGCATGGGGCTGGGCAGTTTCAAGGCGCTTGGGGCGGCCTATGTCATTGCCTGTCATGCGCGCGATGGCAAGGCCGAGGGGCGCACCTATGTGACCGCGAGCGCGGGTAATCACGGGCTTTCGGTGGCCGCGGGGGCCGCCGCGTTCGGGGCGCAGGCGGTGGTGTATCTGAGCGCCGCCGTGCCCGAGGGGTTTGCCGCGCGATTGCGGGCGACCGGGGCACAGGTGGTGCGGGTCGAGGGCAGTTACGAAGACAGCATGGATGCGGCCGGGAAGGCCGCCGTGGACAAGGGGTGGACCCTGTTATCCGACAGCTCCTGGGACGGATATTTCGACTTGCCGCACCGATTGATGGAAGGCTACCTGACCCTTGCCGCCGAAGCGGTGGCGCAATGTCCCGATGTGCCCACCCATATCTTTTTGCAAGCCGGAGTGGGGGGCATGGCCGCGTCGGCGGCGGCGTTGTTTCGCAAGGCCTGGGGCGATGCGCCCTGCATCATTGTGGTGGAACCCGAAGCCGCGCCCGCGTTGTTTGAAAGCGTGCGGGCGGGCCGGTGCGTGGAAACCAGCGGGCCGGTGTCCGAAATGGGGCGGCTGGACTGCAAGGTGCCTTCGCTGATCGCGCTGAAAGGCTTGGCGCGGGACGCGGACATGTTTGTCACGCTCAGCGAAGCCGAGGCGCGGGACGCTTTGCCGGTTCTGGCCGGGAAAGGGCTGGCCACTACGGCGTCGGGGGGCGCGGGACTGGCGGCAATGCTGTGTATGACGGAGCTGTCCGGCGACGCGCGGGGTCTGGCGATTGTGAGTGAGGAAGCCGAAGCGTGACGATTTTCAGCGAAACCGAATTGCGGACCCGCGTGGCGCGGGCGCAGGAGCGGATGGGGCGAGCCGATCTTGGGGCCTTGCTTCTGACCAACGAGCCGGAGGTGCGGTATTTCACAGGGTTCCTGACCCGGTTCTGGGAAAGCCCCTGTCGGCCCTGGTATCTTGTCCTTCCGGCAAGCGGCGATCCGATTGCGGTGATCCCCTCCATCGGCGCGGCGTTGATGGGGCGGGGGTGGATCCGCGACATACGCACATGGTCGGCACCCGATCCCCATGACGACGGTATCAGCCTGTTGGCCGGGGCCCTGCGCGAGGTTGCCGGAGAGGCCCCTATCGGCGTGCCTTCGGGGCCGGGCAGTCACCTGCGGATGCCGCTGGCCGATTTCGGGCGGTTGCAGGCCGCAGGGCTGACCATGGCCGATGATGCCGGGATCATGGAACGGGTGCGGTCGGTCAAGAGCGAGGCCGAGATTGCATTGATCCGCCGGGCCTGTGGCGTTGCCGGGCGGGCCTTTCTTCGGGTGGGCGAAGTGGCGGGTCCTGGCCGCCCCATGTCCGAGGTGTTTCGCGGGTTTCAGCGCCTGCTGCTGGAGGAGGGCGCGGATTGGGTGCCTTATCTGGCGGGAGGGGCGGGAGCCCTGGGATACGAAGACGTGATTTCCCCGGCCGGGGATACGCCTCTGGCTGCGGGGGAGGTGTTGATGTTGGACACAGGTGCCGTGTGCAACGGGTATTTCTGTGACTTTGACAGGAACTTTGCCGTGGGCGAAGCGCCATCCGGCGAGGTTCAGGCCGCCTGGCGGCGGTTGCTTGAGGCCGCAGAGGCGGGGTTGGCAATGGCGCGTCCGGGCGCGCGGGCACGGGATGTGTGGCGGGCCATGGCGAACGTGGTGGGGGCGGATGAAACCGCCGGGCGGCTTGGTCACGGGCTTGGGATGCAGTTGACAGAAGGGCTGTCTCTGTCGTCGCGCGATGAAACGGTGTTGCGCGATGGGATGGTCATTACCCTGGAACCGGGTATTGCCACGGGGGAAGGCCGGTTTCTTGTCCACGAGGAAAATATCGTGATCCGTGAAAACGGCCCTGAAATCCTGTCTCCCTGGGCAAATGGCGCCATTCCGGTGATCTGAGGCAGATCAAGGGAGTGCGTCCAAAAACCGGGCCAAAAAACAACAGACGTGCCAGAGACGTGTCAGTGTAGCGGCAGGCCCGCGCTGTAGTCCGCCTCAAGCTGTCGCGCCAAGCCCAGGATGTGATCCCTGTCGTCTTCGTCCCATATGTGCTTTCGGTCATCGAAGGCACAAAGCACAAGGGTTTGTTCCCCCAGCTTCACGGGCACACCGAAATATGAACCGACGCCCAGTTCGCTCACTGCCTTGTGGCCATGCAGAAGCGGATGCACATAGGCGTTATCAATGACCAACGGGACCCCCATTTCGGCCACGTGCAGGCACACGGAATGATCTGGTGACAGATCATGTGCATAAGGTGTCGGCAAAGGCGCACCGGCAAAGGCAAGGAAATATTGGCGTTTGTTACGAAATTCGGAAAGAATAACGCCTTTGGCGTGCAAGGAGCATCTTAGCTTCTCGACACTTTCATATAAATGATTCTGATCCTGAGACATGCTAATACCACTTATTTAAGCGATCCTGAGATTTAGCGACCACCAGAGAGAAAAAAGCAGATTCCGGAAACTTATTAACAACCTGTTGCAAGCATACGCGTTTTGGTTATTTCAGGCAATAGGCGGGTACGGGGCAGGCGGAATTCCGCGTTTGGCGGTCATGGCGATGCCGGGACATGGGGAAAAACGGACGTTTCGCCAAAAAAAAGGGCCGAGCAAATAAGCTCGGCCTTAGTCCAACAGGGAGGTATGAAAGCGATGCGCCGTCAGGCAATCATCACCTTCGCAAATTGAGATAGGGGGCGGGAATGAAACATTCAAGGAAAAGAATGCTGCACTCGCGGCATATCGGCCATGTTGCAATTGCATGGCTATACGATTGTGTTATGTAACTGCCTGATTTTTAACCTGTTTACGGTAGGCGGTGATCTCTTCCTGAACGAAATCACGAAAGGCCGCGATGCGTTTGGAGGGGCGCAATTCTTCCGGGTAAGCAAGAAATACGGGGATTTCCCCCGATTCCATTTCGGGCAGGACCCGGATGAGATTCGGAAATTCTTCGGTCACATAATCCGGCAGGACCCCGATACCAAGATTGTTCAGAGCCGCCTGTAGCACGCCGAAATAGTTGTTGATGGTCAGCAGGGACGGCAGGTCGTAGGTCATCAGATGTTGAACCAGCGCGGCACCGGCCCCCACCTGTGCCGAGGTCACATTTTGGCACAACAGGCGATGTTTGTGCAGATCCCCGGGCGTTTCAGGGGTGCCGTGGCGTTCCACGTATTGCGGGGTTGCATAAAGCCGCATGCGTACGCTCATCAACCGTTTACGGATCAGATCCGCCTGGCTTGGTTCTTTCATGCGGATCGCAACGTCGGCCTCGCGCATGGGAAGATCCAGTACGCGTTCCTCCAGCATCAGGTCGATATTGAGGTCGGGGTATTTTTCATAAAGCGCGGGCAGGCGTGGGGCCAGCCAAAGGGTGCCGAAGCCGGTCGTGGTGGTGACGCGCAATTCGCCGAACACTTCCTCTTCGCTGTCGCGAATGCGCGCGGTTGCCGTATCCAGACGTTTCGCCATGGCGCGGGTGGCGTCAAACAGCAATTCGCCCTGTTCGGTGAGAATCAGCCCGCGTGCGTGGCGGTGGAACAGGATGACGTTAAGCGATTCTTCCAGGGCGCGGACCTGGCGCGACACGGCAGACTGGCTGAGGTTCAGCTTGTCACCCGCATGTGTCAGGCTGCCTGCATCCGCCACGGCGTGAAATATTCTTAGCTTGTCCCAGTCCATACCAGCAACTTTCTATTCGCGTTTTATCTATGCACGAAAACTGTTTCGATTACATGTGTAACTTGAACAGAACGTCGGGTCAGGGGAAAAAATACTTGGTAGGTCAGATATAATGACCTATTATTGCCTTAGAGTTAAGCGGAACGCATCTAACGAGGGGAGACGTGGGATGAGTAAGCAACAGGTGACATTGCAGGATCGCTATGATCTGGACAAGGATCAGGTTCTGTTGAACGGCACGCAGGCGCTGGTGCGGCTGATGCTGACCCAGAAACATCGCGACATGCAGGCCGGGTTGAACACGGCCGGTTATGTGACCGGCTATCGCGGATCGCCTCTGGGGGCCGTGGACCTGATGATGGCGCGCGCGGAAAAGACGCTGTCCGGGGCGGATGTCAAATTCCAGCCGGGATTGAACGAGGATCTTGCCGCCACCGCGCTTTGGGGGGCGCAACAGGCCGAATTGCGGGGCGAGGGCAAGTTCGACGGTGTGTTCGGGCTTTGGTATGGCAAGGGGCCGGGGGTGGATCGGTCGGGTGACGCCATGCGCCACGCCAATATGGCCGGTACGTCGCCCAATGGCGGTGTGTTGATGGCCATGGGGGATGACCACACGGGCGAAAGCAGCACTGTATTGCATCAAAGCGAATGGGCGCTGGTGGATTGCTATATGCCGGTGGTCAGCCCGGCGGGGGTGCAGGAAATTCTGGATTACGGGCTTTACGGCATCGCGCTCAGCCGGTTTGCCGGGGTGTGGACCGGGCTCAAGGTCATGAAGGACACGATCGAGGCGACGGCGGTGGTGGATGGCCGACCAAACCGGATGCAATTCGTGACACCCGAGTTCGATATGCCCGAAGGTGGGTTGAACATCCGCCTTGTGGATGACCGGATCGCGCAGGAGGCGCGGTTGATCGATTACAAACGCCACGCAGCCGAAGCGTTTTCCCATGCCAACAGGATTGACAAACGTGTCTGGGGCAAACCCGGCGCGAAAATCGGGCTGGTCAGCCATGGCAAGAACTGGCTGGATCTGGAACACGCGCTGGCCCTGTTGGGCATTGACGAATCCGAGGCCGAGCGGCTGGGGATCACCACCTACAAGGTGGGGCAGGTCTGGCCATTGGATATGAAGGGCTTCAATGACTGGGCCGAGGGTCTGGATTTGATCATCGTGGTCGAGGAAAAGCGCAAGCTGTTGGAAGTTCAGATCAAGGAGGCCATTTTCGACGACCGCCGGGGGCGGCGCGTTTATGGCTGGTTCAAGCAGCATGGCGGTGAGGAGTTGTTCCCCACACGCTGGGCGCTGGACCCGGTGATGATTGCCGGGAAGCTGGGCGAAATATTCGTGGAAGAGGGGCGTGGCACGGATGGAATCAAGGCGGGCCTGGCCGATCTGGACAATGCCAAACGCGCCGATAATGCCGAGGAAATTGCCAGCCGGTTGGCCTATTTCTGTTCGGGTTGTCCTCATAACAGTTCGACCAAGGTGCCAAAGGGCAGTCGCGCCTATGCCGGGATCGGGTGCCATTTCATGGTGCAGTGGATGGAGCGCGACACGCTGGGCTTCACCCATATGGGGGCAGAGGGGGCGAACTGGATCGGCGAAGCGCCGTTTTCCAAAACCGACCACGTGTTCCAGAATCTTGGGGATGGCACCTATAACCATTCGGGGCGTCTGGCGATTGTTGCGGCCATCGCCAGCGGTGTGAATATTACCTACAAGATCCTCTATAACGATGCGGTTGCCATGACCGGCGGGCAGGATCACGAGGGCGAATTGTCCGCCCATCAGATTGCATCGGAATTGAAGGCCTTTGGGATCGAGCATCTCGCGGTGGTCTATGATCAGAAGGAAGAACCCCATTGGGGCGATTTCCCATCGGGTATCGAAAAATTTGAACGCGCAGATTTCGAAACGGTTCAGGAAAAATACCGTGATCACAAGGGTGTATCGGCTATTCTTTACATTCAGACCTGTGCGGCGGAGAAGCGGCGCCGGCGCAAGCGCGGCACCTTCCCGGATATCGACAAGCGGGTCTTTATCAACACGGATGTCTGCGAGGGATGTGGCGATTGCGGGGTGCAGTCGAACTGTGTCTCAATCGTTCCGGTGGAAACCGAGCTGGGGCGCAAACGGGCGATTGACCAATCCTCCTGTAACAAGGATTTCAGCTGTCTCAACGGGTTCTGTCCGTCTTTTGTGACATTGGAAGGCGCGACAATCCGCAAGGAGCCGACGACCGAGTTGGACCTTCCGGACCTGCCCAGCCCCGAACTGCCCACGATCCGGGGCACCCATAACGTGGTGATCACCGGGGTGGGCGGCACCGGGGTTGTCACCATCGGGGCTGTGCTGGCGCAGGCGGCGCAGATCGACGGCAAGGGCGCGGGCATGATGGAGATGGCCGGGCTGGCCCAGAAAGGCGGCGCGGTTCATATCCACGTGCGTCTGGCCAACCACCCGGACGACATCAAGGCGGTGCGGGTGGCCACGGGCGAGGCCCATGCGTTGATCGGCGGCGATATGGTGGTCAGCGCCGGGGCCAAAACCATCGGGCTGACCAGTACGGGTCGCACGGGTGCGGTGGTCAACAGCCACGAAATCATCACCGGCGAATTTACCCGCCACACAGAGTTCAAACTGCCCATGGACCGGCTCGAAGTGGCGTTGCAGGCGCGGTTGCGCGACCGGCTGGCGATGTTTGACGCCACTGAGCTGGCGCGGATCACGTTGGGCGATAGTATCTTCAGCAACATGATGGTGTTCGGCGGGGCCTGGCAGGCCGGGTTGCTGCCCATTAGCCATGACGCGATTGTCGAGGCGATCACGCTGAACGGGGCTGCGGTTGAGCGCAACCTGCGCGCCTTTGAGATTGGTCGCTGGGCTGTGGCGCATCCCGAAGACGCGGCCAGGATGCTCACCCCGGCCCAGGCGGTTGCTGATAAGACGCTGGAAGAAAAGATTGCGTTCCGGGCCGATCACCTGAAGGCCTATCAGGGGCGCGGATTGGCCAAACGCTATCGCAAGCTGGTGGAAAGCGTCAGCGACGCCGCGCTGCGCGAGGCCGTCGCCAAGGGGTATCACAAGCTTCTGGCCTATAAGGATGAATACGAGGTGGCGCGGTTGCACCAGCAAACCCGCGCCAAGGCCGAAGCGATGTTCGATGGGGATTTCAAAATATCCTATCACATGGCACCACCGTTTTTGTCCAGGGAAGGTGCCAACGGTCGCCCGATGAAACGCGCGTTCGGTCCCGGCATGGGACGCTGGATGGCGTTGTTGGCCCGGGGCAAACGGCTGCGCGGCACGCCGCTTGATGTGTTTGGCCGGACCGAAGAACGCAAGATGGAGCGTGCGTTGATCAAGCAATACGAACGCGATATGGCCGAAATCCTCCCAAAGGTGGATGAGAGCAACAAGAGCGTTGTACTGGAGCTTGCTGAATTGCCTATGAAAATACGCGGGTTCGGCCCGGTAAAGGCCGCCGCGTGCGCCAAGGCCGAAAAGCGTCGGGAAGAACTGTTGTCGAGCATCCGGGGTGGACAGATCCCACCGGCGATGGCGGCGGAGTGAAACGGTGCAGGGATGAATTTTACATAAAATTCATCTGCTCGCGCCTCGAATGTCGTAAAGGGCGTGACCCCGCGTCAATACGCTTTACCGGCTTTTGGATATGACACGCGCCATGAAACACGATCTCCATGCCGCCCGTGATATATCTTTCGCCCAGTCTGTCGCGGCCAAAGGTGGACGGGCCGTGATCAGAATCATGGAAAATGCCACCGGTCGCATCCGGTTGATCAAACGTGCGAAAGGGTACGAGGATGAAGTTGCGGCGGGGCGCGACTTCTGGTCCTTTATAGTGGATCGCTATGGGCTGAGCCTTAAGGCGCTCGACCTTTTTAACCTGAGACAGGGCAAAGGGCGAAGGCAGCGCGACATTTGTGTGTTTCGCGCGTTCTGCCAAAAACCTGAACACGGGTTTTGGCAGGACGCTTTAGTGTCATTGGCGGCACGCTCGACAGCATTCCGAAGACCGGGCCGCTGATCTTGATCGCCAACCCCCCTTACGGAATTCTGGACGGGTTGATGACGGGCCATATCCTGCAACGGGTCCGTGGCGATTTCCATATCCTCGCCCATCGTGTGTTCCGCAAGACCCACGATCTGATTGGAAAGCCGATTGCGCGGGACGCGCCTGACGCGCGTTCAAAAGACGCAACGGCGATGATGGATTTCCTGCGGCAATCCTCTTATGATCTGTCCCCGAGGCCATTGGCGGCAAGCGACTATGGCTTCGACTTCGAAGAACAACATCGCTGAGGGCGGGCAGATGGCAGTAGGTATTTTTGATAGCGGGCTGGGTGGCCTGACGGTTCTTGATGCGGTAAGCAAACGCTTGCCCGATGTGCCGCTTGCATATCTTGCCGACAGCGCACATGCGCCTTACGGGGTGCGGGACGCGGATGACATCTATGACCTGACCTGTAAATCCGTGGAGCGGCTGTGGGAGGCGGGATGCGATCTTGTCGTTCTTGCCTGCAACACCGCGTCGGCAGCGGCACTGCGCCGGATGCAGGAAAGCTGGATTCCCAGCGATAAACGCGTTCTCGGCGTCTTTGTGCCCATGATCGAGGCCCTGACCGAGCGCAGTTGGGGCGACAATTCCCCCCCCCGCGAGGTTGAGGTGAAGCACGTCGCCCTGTTCGCCACCCCGGCCACGGTGGCCAGCCGGGCGTTCCAGCGCGAACTGGCATTCCGCGCCATCGGGGTAGACGTAGAGGCACAGGCCTGTGGCGGCGTTGTGGATGCGATAGAAGACGGCGACATGATTCTTGCCGAGGCATTGGTGCAAAGCCATGTGGATGCCTTGCATCGCAAGATGCCTGATCCGCAGGCGGCGATATTGGGGTGCACACACTATCCGTTGATGGAAAAGGAATTCCAGGCGGCGTTGGGTGCGGATGTGAAAATCTATAGCCAGGCCAACCTCGTGTCCGCGTCGCTGGCCGATTACCTGACCCGGCACCCCAACATGTTGGGGCAGGGTGAGGAGAGCGTGTTCCTGACCACGGGCGACCCTGCACGGGTGTCCAGCCGGGCAACCCAGTTCCTGCGCCGTCAGATCACGTTCCAGGCGGCCTAGCGCCCACAGGGTTTGAACCTTCTCAACCGAGCTCCGAGCCACAGTTTGCGGGCAGGAAGAGGACAGGTCCTTTGCCGTCCATTGAGGCCAACGCGTGGGGATCACTTGGGGATCAGAGCGTGAACTGCGGGGGGCGCTCACCTGCCTTTCGCCTTTTGGCTGCGCGGTCATGGCCACCCCGATCCGCGCCCGATCCGTGCAGGCCCCCGGCATGTTGATCCGGCACGTTGACCCTGTACGGGGTAAAGAGTAGCTAGGCACCAAACACCACGGGAAAGGGCAGGCAGATGACCCAGAAAATCGCAATTCTTGGCGCGTCGGGGTATACCGGTGCCGAATTGATCCGGTTGATTGCGACCCATGGCGGCATGGAGATTGTCGCACTTGGCGCGCATTCCAAAGCGGGTCAGCCGTTGGCGCGCGTTTTCCCGCATCTGCGACACCTGAGTCTGCCTGATATGGTGGCCTTCGATCAGATTGATTTCGCTTCCGTGGACCTGTGTTTCTGTGCTCTGCCACATAAGACCTCTCAGGAGGTGATTTCGGGCCTGCCAAAGGATATGAAGATCGTGGATTTGTCGGCGGATTTCCGTCTGCGCGATCCGGCGGCCTATGAAGAGTGGTATGGTAACCCCCATTCCGCAGTCGAGATGCAGAAAGAGGCGGTTTACGGGCTGACCGAATTTTATCGTGACGACATCGCCGGGGCGCGGCTTGTGGCCGGGACCGGCTGTAACGCGGCCACCGGTCAGTTTGTGCTGCGCCCCTTGATCGCGGGGGGGGTGATTGATCTGGATGAGATCATCCTTGACCTGAAATGCGCGGTCAGCGGGGCGGGCCGGTCGTTGAAGGAAAACCTGCTACATGCGGAATTGTCCGAAGGATATCACCCCTACGCGGTGGGCAGCACACACCGTCATCTGGGCGAGTTTGATCAGGAGTTTTCCCTTCTGGCCGGGCGCGACGTGCGGATCCAGTTCACGCCCCACCTAATTCCGGCCAACCGCGGGATTCTGGCCAATGCCTATGTCCATGGCGAAGCAAAGACGATCCACGAGGCGATGGTTGCCGCCTATGCGGATGAGCCGTTCATCGAGGTTCTGCCGTTTGGCGAGGTGCCCAGCACCCGCCATGTGCGCGGAAGCAACTTCTGTCACATCGGAGTGGTCGGGGATCGTCGTCCGGGGCGGGCGATGGTGGTGGGCGCGCTTGATAACCTGACAAAAGGTAGCAGCGGGCAGGCCTTGCAGAATGCGAATCTGATGCTAGGTCTGGAGGAAACACAGGGGTTGATGCTGGCCCCCTGTTTCCCATGATCACCCAAAGCCAGGAGGCACATCATGGCCGGTATGAAGGGTTTGAAGAAACAACGGCGGATTCAGGTTGTTGCAATGGCCGTTGTTGCAATGATCGTGGCGACAGGGTTGATTGGCTATGCCATGCGCGATGGCATCAATTTCTTCCGCTCGCCCAGCGAAGTGATCGCTGAGCCTCCGCGCAGTGACGAGGTGTTTCGTATCGGCGGGCTGGTCGAAGAAGGGTCCCTGCAACGGGGGCAGGGTGAAACGATCCGGTTCAATGTGACCGATGGCGGCGAGACCGTGCCCGTTGAATTTACCGGGGTCCTGCCCGACCTGTTCGAAGAGAACCAGGGCATGATTGGCACCGGAATCTATGTGAACGGTGTTTTCCAAGCCTCTGAAATTCTTGCAAAACATGACGAAACTTATATGCCAAAAGAAGTTGTGGACGCGTTGAAGGAACAGGGCGTTTATCAGGTGCCGGACGGTAGCTAAGGCACGCATTAACCCTTTATAAGCCAGTCTTTCTCCCGGAAACGAGAGAAGGACCGGATGATGAAGGGTGTGCGGCAAATCGCAGAAGAGATTGTGTCCCGCGAGGGCGGGTTCGTGAACGACCCTGATGATCTGGGCGGGGCGACGAATTTCGGCGTCACCATACATACGATGCGCCGTCTGGGGCTTGACCTGGATCGCGACGGCGATGTGGATGTGGCGGATGTCAGACGGCTGAGCCGGGGGCGGGCCGTCGAGATATTTATGGATCACTATTTTCACCGCCCCCGTATCGACGAACTTCCCGAAACTTTACAGGCCAGCGTGTTTGACATGTATGTCAACGCGGGCGGGAACGCGGTCAGGATCCTGCAACGGCTGTTGCGCCAGATGGGGTTCGAGGTGGCCGTGGATGGCGCAATCGGACCCCTCACGTTGGACGCGGCGCGGATGGCGGCGCGTGTGGCACCGGACCATTTGGCGGATGCCTACGCAATCGCCCGGCGGAATTACTATTTCCGCCTTGCGGATGGGCGCAGCGCAAGCCGCAAATATGCGCGCACCCGCGCCGGGGGCAAGGGGGGGTGGATCAGGCGGGCCGAGGCGTTCATGTCCCCCAAATACCACATGACCCAGTCAGAATTTCAGGAAAGGACTTTGAAATGGGGTTGATTGAAAAAGCCTTGAGCCTGATTTTCGGGGGCGGACGCAATACGGTGCGGGAAACGGTTGAGGTTTTTCGTGAAAATGCCGAAGGCGGGGCAGAGCGGGCGGCCAGGCTTCAAAACGCGGCCCTGTCCCAATTCGGGGCCGAGTTCGCGGCGCGTGAACGCGGGGTGTTTGACCGGGTGATGGATGGCGTGAATCGCCTGCCCAGACCCGCTTTGGCGCTTGGAACACTGGGGTTGTTCATCGCGGCGATGGTCGATCCGGTCTGGTTCGCCGCACGGATGCAGGGCATCGCCCTGGTTCCCGAACCGCTTTGGTGGTTGCTGGGGGCAATTGTCAGCTTCTATTTCGGGGCGCGGCATCAGGCCAAGGGACAGGAGTTTCAGCGGGAAATTTCCAAGACGCTTTCGCGTGTGCCCCAGGTGGTGGAAAACCTTGATACGCTGGGAAAGCTCGATCGGCCTGAACAGACTCCCAATCCCCGCCCAACTCCAACACGTCCCGATATTGCCAATGCGGGTCACGATGTGGAATTGGCCCTGGACGCGGTTGATCCGGGGGATAATGCGGCCCTGAAAGACTGGCTGCGCAGCATGGCCGCGACAAAGTGATCGCGCAGGGGGGCGAAACCGATTGGCCCCTGTCGCGGACCTGTCTATAAGCGGGGCATGATAGCAGAACTTGGACATTTCGCCCTGATCCTCGCCTTTGTGACGGCGATTGTTCAGATGATCGTACCCCTGATAGGCGCAGATCGGCGCTGGCCCGGCTGGATGGCCGTGGCCGAACCGGCAGCGAATGTGCAGTTCATGCTGACCGGCTTTGCCTTTGCGGCGTTGACCTATGCCTTTGTCACATCGGATTTTTCGGTGCAACTGGTGGACAGCAACAGCCATTCGGCCAAGCCGATGCTGTATAAGGTTTCCGGCGTGTGGGGGAACCACGAAGGTTCCATGCTGCTTTGGGTTTTGATCGTGACTCTGTTCGGCGCGATGGCGGCTTGGTTTGGCAATGGGTTGCCGCCGACGCTGAAGGCGCGAATCCTTGCGGTTCAGGGCGCGATTGGCGTTGCGTTCTTGGCCTTTGTTCTTTTCACGTCGAACCCGTTTCTGCGGTCGGAGGTTGCCCCGTTTGATGGGCGCGACCTCAACCCCTTGCTTCAGGATCCGGGTTTGGCCTTTCATCCCCCCTTCCTTTATCTGGGCTATGTTGGGCTTTCGATGGCGTTTTCCTTTGCGGTTGCGGCCTTGATCGAAGGGCGCGTCGATGCGGCCTGGGGGCGGTGGGTGCGCCCATGGACGCTTGCGGCATGGATTTTCCTGACTATCGGTATCGGCCTTGGGTCCTGGTGGGCCTATTACGAATTGGGCTGGGGCGGGTTCTGGTTCTGGGATCCCGTTGAAAACGCATCGTTCATGCCATGGCTGATTTCGGTTGCCCTGCTGCATTCGGCCATTGTCGTTGAGAAACGTGAAAGCCTTAAAAGCTGGACCATCCTGCTTGCCATTGTTGCATTTGGCTTTTCGCTTGTGGGGGCGTTTATCACCCGGTCGGGGATCATCACGTCGGTCCATGCCTTTGCCAGCGATCCAGAGCGGGGCAGTTTCCTTTTGCTGATTCTGGGCGTGTTTGTCGGCGGCGCGCTGACGCTGTTTGCAGCCCGTGCCAACGTGATGCAGGCCAAGGGGGTGTTTGGGGTGATCAGCCGCGAATCCGCGTTGGTCGTCAACAACATCCTGCTTGGTGTGGCGACATTTGTGGTGTTCATTGGCACCATATGGCCGCTTGTCTCCGAGATGTTGTTTGATCGTAAACTTTCGGTTGGCGCACCGTTTTTCAATCAGGCTTTCACACCCTTCATGGTTGCCCTTGGGGTGATTTTGCCCATCGGCGCGATGCTTCCGTGGAAGCGCGCCCGGTTGGGGCGGCCTATGCGGGCGCTGATGCCGGCATTTGTTTTGACCCTCGCAATTGGCGCGCTTGTCTTTGCCATGCAAACCGGACGCAGCGCGCTTGGGCCGGTGGGGTTGATGCTTGGGGCGTGGCTCGTATCTGGCGCATGCGTTGATATTTGGACACGCGGCCGCAAGGGCGCACGATGGGCGCGGATAAAACATCTGCCCCGCGCCGACTGGGGCAAGGCCGTGGCCCATTCCGGGCTGGGCGTCACAATCGCCGGGATCGCCGGGCTTCTGGCGTGGGAGGCCGAAGATATCCGGGTGGTCCGGATTGGCGAAAGCTTTGATCTTGCCGGATATACCATCCGCCTTGATGCCGTTGAGCGGGTGCCGGGGCCAAACTATATCTCGACCATGGGCTTCGTGACATTGTCCAGAGGGGACAGAGTCATTTCGTCCCTGACACCGGAAAAACGTGTCTATCCCGTAGCCGCGATGCCAACAACCGAGGCGGCCATCGACAACGGCTTCCTGCGTGATGTCTATGTTGTGATTGGCGATAGCCAGGAAGGCGGCGGATGGGCCATGCGGACCTATTTCAAACCGTTGGCGAACTGGATTTGGGGCGGATCGATCCTCATGGCGCTTGGCGGCGCGCTCAGCCTGTCGGATCGCCGGTATCGCGTCGCTGCGGGGGCGCGCAAAGTGCCAGCAACGGGGGTGCCTGCGGAATGAGACGTCTGATTTTTGCGCTGGCCGTATTGGCCAGCCCGGTTGGTGCTGTTGAACCTGACGAGATTCTGGATGACCCGGCGCTGGAAGCGCGGGCGCGGGAGCTGTCCAGGGGGTTGCGCTGTCTTGTCTGCCGCAACGAGAGCATCGACGACAGCAACGCCGAGCTTGCACGGGATTTGCGTATACTTGTGCGCGAGCGGCTCGTGGCCGGGGATAGCGACACAGAGGCGGTGGATTTCCTTGTGGACCGTTATGGTGAATACGTCCTGTTGAACCCTACGGCACGCGGCAGTAACTGGTTTCTCTGGGCCGCAGGCCCCGCGATGCTGCTTCTTGCCGGGGCAGGGGGGCTGGCCTATCTCAGACGCAGGTCCAGGGCCCCGGCGGTGGAAGAGGCCGCGCTGAGCGTGGACGAAGCCAGGCGGCTTGACGAGATCATGAAGGGCTGACGCAGGGTTTTTCTTGGGCCGACGAGCAAAATGCGTTTGGCTGGTCGGGCTGAGCTGCGCAAAGGGGAGAATGCCGTGGTCTACAAGGCAATACGCTATGACGTGAATGACGGGGTGGCGGTGATTACGCTGAACCGTCCTGACAAGATGAACGCATTGACAGCGCAGATGCGGGCGGAAATTCCAGACGCGGTGCGCCAGGCCGAAACAGACGGGGCCGGGGTGATTGTGATCACTGGTGCGGGCAAGGCTTTTTGTTCCGGGCAGGACCTGGGCGACGCCAATGCGGGGGGCTTGGATCTTGAGCGCGGGTTGCGAGACGAATACAACCCCATGCTCCGCCAGCTTCATGACTGTCCCTTGCCGGTGATCGCCGCTGTCAATGGCGCGGCGGCCGGGGCCGGGGCCAATCTTGCCCTGGCGGCAGATGTGGTGATTGCCGCCGAGAGCGCCTATTTCCTTCAGGCTTTTACCCGTATTGGTTTGATCCCGGACGCGGGGGGCACCTATTGGATGCCGCGCCAAATGGGAACGGCCAAGGCGATGGGAGCGGCGTTGTTTGCCGACAAAATCACGGCGAAACAGGCCGATGAGTGGGGAATGATCTGGGAAGCCGTGCCGGATGCCGAATTCGAAACCCGTTGGCGTGCGCGCGCCGCACAACTGGCCCAAGGTCCCACACGGGCCTACACGCTGACCAAACGCGCCATTCGCGGCAGTTGGGAAGAGGGGTTTGAAGGCCAGTTGAATGCCGAAGCCAAGCTACAGGGCAAGGCGGGGCAGACCCGGGATTTCAAGGAGGGGGTTGTTGCCTTCCTGGAAAAACGCCCCCCTCGTTTCGAAGGGCGATAAACCAAAGGGAAAGAGGTGCCGGATGTGGCGCGCTGTTTTGGTTTCATCGCCTTAGGTGGTGTCTTCATTGATGGGGTTTTCCCATTTGCGGGGGGTCTGATTCAAGATCGAAAGCCGAGGCGATCTTGAGCAGACGAACCCTGACCGGCGCATTGCCGGTTCCGACGTTGGACGCTGGCGGGCGTTTGGGAGAGTCTTTTCAATGCCTTGTCTCATGACCCCGACTTCGAATACGTCCTTGTGGATGCAACCATCTGCAAGGCCCGCGCGGATGCCCGCGGCGCAAAAGAGGGGGCTGAAGCTCATGCAATCGGTCGTTCAAAGGGCGGCCTAAAGCCTGTTATTGAGACGTAGGGTCAGTTTTTGATTATTTAAAATCCAAGCCCCTGCAAGCCGTTACCGTTAACTTTATGGCCCAGGATTTACCCATGTTCTCATGGCGCAAGGAGCAAATACATGGCCCTTGTCGGGCACCAGCGGCATGATCGCTTCTTCGAAGGTTACAGCCGCATTGAAAGGTAAGCTGCCGAGATATTATTCGTAAGGGAAGGCCGTTCAGAGCCTGTCCCCGCTGATGCGCGCCGCCTGACCAATTGCTGCATTCTCTGCGCGTAATCCTGTCCGGGAAGGTCGCAACACATTATTCCACCATCATGCACTCAAGCTTTGTTAGCGTTTGTGAGCTTCTCAGGACCAGATTCCTTTTCCTGTGCATCGCCAAAATATAGCGTCTGATGCGGGAAGGGTATTTCGATACCTCTTTCGTCGAAAATCCGTTTCATAATCTGGTTATAGGCCCGGCCAATGGCCCATTGATCGCCAGGGGTACATTTGATCCTGGCACGGAACACAACGGCACTATCACCAAATGATTGAAGCCCATGCCACTCAAGATCCCCCTTGATTTTCTTTTTGTGTTCCTTGACAGAAACCAACTCATTGAAGGCATCAAGCATTGCGGTTTTGACGGCGTCGGCATCCTCTGAATAACCAACCCCCATATCGCAAAGGTAATAGCCGAAATCACGGGCATAGCTTGTCACCATATCGACTGACGAAAATGGCAGAATGTGGAATGCGCCTTCCTTGTCACGGATGCTGACAGATCGGATCGTCAGCTTCTCAACTTTGCCGGTGATATTCCCAACAGTGACAATGTCCCCGACATTCATAGCATTTTCAATTTGAATGAAGATGCCGGTGATGATGTCCTGTACCATCTTCTGCGCGCCAAAACCGATGGCGAGACCAAGCACCCCGGCCGACGCCAGCAGGGGCGCAATATCAAGGCCGATCTCTGACAGAACAAACATCAGCGTTATGACCAGCAGGGCGATTGTCGCGGCGTTTCGAAACAGGGTCAGCAAGGTCAGTTCCCGGGATGAGGCGACTTTGCCCACCGATGGGTTCAGCCGATAGTCAATCCATGAGACAAGTGCGAGCCAGATCAGAAACGACACAAACAGAATGATCAGCACTGCGAGCCCGGTTGACACAAGTTGCAGTCCAAGCGGGCTGGAGATCAGCTTTGGCAAGTCAATGGCAGACACCGCATCCATCAGCAACAGACCCGCCAGCATAGCGATCGCATAGCGGATAACAGTCAGAAACAGTGGTAGAAAGCTGTTCAGACGACTTTGCAACAAAGGGAATCGGTGAGACAGAGTATTCGGTATCGGAACACCATCTGCTGTCATCCGGTTCAGGAAGCTTGACAGTGTTATACCAAGCATGACGACAAGCAGCATTTGGCCTGATGAAATAAAGCTCTTCATCACAAGGCGTGGCGGTTGCGCGAGAATAATGAATGTCATCACGAGCAGATATGCGACAACAAGAACATACCAATAGGCCGACAAACGCTGTGCCAAGCCTGGCTTATGCGTCTCTGTCGCCTCAATGGTCGTGTCATCCTGAGCCGTTTCATCCTCTGACGCGCCGCCTGCAATCCAATTGGCAACAGCAACACGGTTTTTGATGCTGATCCGGATCAGATAGAGCAAGACAGAAATGGAAATCACGGTCGAGACCAACTGGCCCGAACTATATGAGACGTTACCATTTACAATCGGCACCAATAACAATTGCCCATAGCCGACAATACCTGAAATCCAAGTTATACGCCGCGACAAATACCGCGCTGCGGAGGTGCTGACCGGCAGGGGGCGCAATTCGCGCGCATTCGGAGCGATAAACAGTCGGATGGCAACTTTGAACATGCTCACCAACAGGAAAGCGTTCAGAAACATGGTTTGACGGATGCCAATTTGTCCGGTGTCTCCGACGGCCAACAGGGCCACACCATAGCCAACCGCCCAGGTTGCGATGACGGTCGCGGCGTCAATGCCGCCCGCAAGCAACCATAGCCCGAAACGTTTGCCGATGCCGGCCCCAACGGTACGTTCGTTCAGATGGACATACATACCTTTGGCATACCGTCGCAGCACGAAGTATACTCCCGCGGTCACAAAGATAAGGACCGCAAGGTGCTTCAGAGTACCCCACAGAGCAACAAGCGCCCGTTTGTCAAACCTTTTTATTGTTGCGGGCAGGGATGCGATTTGCCTTCCTGCCTTCGCCGCTTTTTTCATTGTGGAGACCGCGAAACTTTGTGTCATCTGCGCGATACGGCGGCTGAAGGTCGGCTGTTCGACCGCTGTTGGTGCAGGCTGTGTCTCTGCCGGGTCAGCAGTGACTTTTCGCAGGCGCTCAATCAGAGCATTTCTGGCGCTGTCATCCTCCAGAATGCTGATCAGAGCATTCAACTCATCATTTGTGCTATTTGTGCTGACCTCAGATCCTGAGGGTTGCTCTGCCCATACAGGGCCAGCAGCAAAAGCAATAACCATCGTCAGGCAGCGCAATAGGTTGAGCATTTCAGTCTTTCGAGAATTGGAGGAAAAAGAGCCGTCCGGGCTTTGCCCTTTTCAGGGCAGTTATCTAACGGTGAGCATAAGCGAAAACAGCTTTGGAGACTTCGCCCGGCGCGCATGGGCGCGCGGCAACCCGATACGCACGCGAACTTCATCTTCGCCTTGAGTGGTGTAAGGTGACGTTTCGGTGAGAAGAACACTGGCATCATCCCTGACAATCCATGTTGTATGGTTTGTGGGCGACAGCCATTTGATCTCGAAGGTCTGATTCATTTCGGCCTTCACGCCAAGATCGCAATACTCATTTCCCGTGGTGCTGCCTGTGACGCTGTATTCGGTGCGGTCGTCTTGTCGCACCACTTCCACATCACATTCCGCATCCCCACCTATCGAATAGCTCATGTCGGTTTGTTGCGAAACTTCTGTTTCAGAGCATTGCAGCGCCGGGCGTTCATCCCCAAACAGCGTCAAAAGACCCTCGCCGCGTTTAACATGCCACGAAACACCTTCATCATTCATGCCGACATAACGTGTACCGGAGGCGCTGACAGCGACCGACGTGATATGCATCTTCCCATCGACAAGAAGAACCGCGAAAGCGCCGCCATTTTCTTCCGTGATATAGGCAACAGAAAGCTCGGAACCATCCTGGCAAGTATAGTTTTGCAGGCTGCTCGTGTCCTTGGCAAAGGTCGGCCCCGCCAATAAGAATCCAGTGGCCAAAGCGGCAAACCATCTCATCATTTTTCTGTCTCCATTTTTCCGCACACTTAGCCGACGCCGTGTACGAAGGAAAGCTGTTACCCCGCCTGGCTTCACATCAGAGTGTTTCGCGCGTCTGTACCGGGCAGGGCAGTTTAGACCCGGCTCATGTATTGCTCAGTCACCTGTGCGCCATTGCAATTCATCCAGAATCTCAAAGATAACAGGCTCTTGAATTCGATATCGTATCTTTAATGTCTGCCCCTTCACAGGAGGCCGCGGCACGCCAAGCGCATGTTGCGTAATGGATTCCGCCGTATGTCCATCCGCCGCAGTGGGTGTATAGGTGACAGAATAGGCATAGGTGCCGTCCCCCAAAGGCTCGACAGCGGTGATTTCAGCTTGCGTAGTTTGCCACCCGTCACTTGCCGGACCCTGCGTGACGGGGCGCATCATCAGCCAGCCCCCGGCAGCCAGACAAATCAGTGCAATCACTACGAATAAACTGTTTCTGCGCGTCATGATTACCTCCTAAAACGCTCGACTTTTAACCTGAGACAGGGCAAAGGGCAAACGCAGCGCGACATTTATGTGTTTCGCGCGTCCTGCCAAAAACCCGTGAGTCAGGTTTTTGGCAGGACGCTTTAGTTTCCTGTTGAAACCACACAGCCCGCCGGAATCGCATTTTGCGCAGCATGTACTGTTGCGACCATCAACACGGCATCATAATCCGCAGCAAACCCCTGTTCATTTTCTGACGGGCGCAGATGTCCTGTGAGATCAACAAATACAGGTTGATAGGGTTTTCCGGTGCGTTGCGCTTTCTTGAGGCTGAGATTATTCAGCCGCTTGGCCTCGGCCTCGGGCAGAACCGCCCAATACGCCTTACTGGAGCCGCAGGGATGAAAACTTCGGACTTCATGTCCAAAAACATAGGCTCCGGTCATTCTTGTGGGATTTTGGTCCAGGGAACTGCAGCCCGACAGAAGCAGACCTGAGACAACAAGAAGCTTTTTGATCATGGCAATTCTCTTTAAGAAACTGACCTGAGCCATCTTTTCGCAACTTGGCTCATCGCGGCGCTAAAGTATGCCATACTTTTTGATAGAGCAACCAAATGCGGGTACCGAACGGGTTCCCCCCGTCCTACAGAGCGAGCGCAGCGAGCGACGGCGCAGCCGGGGCGTCAGCCTCAACAAGAGAACCAGAGGCGAACACACGCTCGCACCGGGTGCGCCTACAACAGCCGAAGTTGCCTCGCCCCAGAGATGTGGTCTTTCACATGGATTATTTTGGTATCGGTCTTGAGACGGTTCCCGGCCAATTGTTGCGTTTCTTCTATCACACAGCGAAGCGTGTCATTCTTCGAAAGCACAATTTCCGAGTTGTCCAATCTCTTCACAAAGTCAACGTCATCCATTGAAGCCGTGAAGGTATTGGTGCCGTCAGTGAAACGCCACAAGTAGCCTTCGGCAAATTGCGCACTGACGATCTTCAACAGCGCTTCGCGCGTATCGGACGTTTCGGTGATTTCATCTTCTGACGGCTCAGGAACGGTAGCCGACCCAATGTCGGCTTTGGTCAAGGTCAAGTCCGGTTCATCGTCCTGCCCATCTTCTTCGTCCAGAGTGACCGTCTTTATTCCTTGTTGCCGAAATGAAGTCCTGACGAACTTTTCGGTTGCTTCCCTCGTTGCGATGTCTTCCAGCAAAACGATAGTGCGCTGATCCACGATTATCGTGGTGCCGTCTTTTGTGAGGGACGTGGTGCCGTCATCGTTTTGAACGGCGCTATCTGGTCTTTTCCCTTTGAGCCACTTTAGGGTTTTGAAGAACCCATAAGTTCCAACGGCTGCACCGCCGACGATCTTGCCCCCCTTGATTACAAGGTCCATCAGATCATTGGCTGCCGTCACCCTTTCAGGATGTGCCGCCACCGCATCCAAAATATCGACGATAAAGCTTACGTCCAACGCCAGCAGAGCGACGAAGCTACCCTTTTCAGTAGCCCGGATTTTCAGTTTCACGTCTGCGCGGTCTTTGTTGAGGGCGCGGTTTGCTGCCTCAAAAAACTCACCTAACGCAAGCAAAGCTGGTGCGAGGTCGGCAACGTCTATCTCACCGTTGTCTACTGCCGGTCCGTCAAATCCAATACGAAATGTGTTCACTGCTGAAACCTCGTTTTTGGCTTGGTTATGGCACAGCAATTACAGAACTGTCACCAACTACGTGTGTAGCGCGGCAAATCACCCCAATCTGCGGCAAATCACCCCTAGGGCATCACTGTTCGGTTCTGGCCTGTGTATACTGATATGTCACGATTTCTCGTAACCTATTGAAATCAAAGGCAAGTGGCGGAGAGACAGGGATTCGAACCCTGGGTCCCCGTGAAGGGACAACGGTTTTCGAGACCGTTTTCCGAATATGCTGGTGCACCAAAGGCCTTATTTTATTGGGTCTTCGACGGTACAGATGCGCGGCATCGGCATTCTCGGCGGGTCAGGGCGGCATAGTTGGACGGCATAGCTCCCATTACGAATGAAAGGCCTGAGATTGCCAACGGCTGGCGTTCGTCGACCTTTACGTGAAGGCAGCCGGACCAGCGGCGGAGTGAGAGCTTGGGTCGCATGGCTATCGGCTCATATCCGTCGGACGGAACATGGTTCTATTCGAAGCAATACTCTTCGATAACTATCGGCGGCATGGCCCAAACAATGTATCGTGGCTTCGAGCGCGTCCGTTCGCGGTTCATCATGACAATAGCCGCAAACAACCTCGCAATACTGTTCCAGTTGCTGCGCGCGCGACTCGGGTGTGGCGCGCAAGCCGAGCGCGCCAAGCCCCCAAAAACACGTCCATCTGTCGAAACCTTACGGGGAGCGATCATAACTGTTGTGTGATAGCTCCGCTTGTCGCATATATATAGCTAAACCCCACATGCCGTGCGGACTTTTCAGAGCGAGTTCCGTTGAGCATACCTTCTAATGTACGGCGCAGCGAGCAGAATGAATAAAACCACTGAACCATTTCGCTTTATTGATCTATTTGCCGGAATCGGCGGCCTCCGGATCGGTTTTGAAGCAATCGGAGGAGTATGTGTATTTACCTCCGAGTGGAACAAATACTCACAAGAAACCTATAGGGCAAATTTCCCGGACGACGATCACAAAATCGAAGGGGATATCACAGCGATCAGTGAAGAAGACGTCCCGGCACACGACTTGTTACTCGCGGGCTTTCCATGCCAGCCCTTTTCAATCGCTGGGGTATCAAAGAAGAATGCCTTGGGAAGAGCTCATGGTTTTGCTGACGAAACCCAAGGCACGCTATTCTTCGATGTAGTACGCATTCTGAGGCACCATAAACCGAAGGCATTTTTACTCGAGAACGTGAAAAACCTTCTGAGCCATGACAAGGGGAATACGATGCGTGTAATTCTACACGCATTGGACGAACTCGACTACGATGTCGACTATCGTGTCATAGATGCCCAAAGCTGGGTTCCTCAGCATCGGCAACGGATTTTCATATCCGGTTTCCGTAGAGATTTTCCGACCAACTTCACCATGGAAGATGTGGAGATCCCTGAAGGGCGCAAACCCATTCTTAGAGATATCCTTCATCCTGAAGATGGATCTGAAATTGCAGAACCCCCGTTTACCGTTGGCTCGCTTGCTGAAGTGTCGAAAAAATACACCCTGACCCCCAAGCTTTGGGACTATCTTCAGCGATACGCCGCGAAACACAAAGCAGCGGGCAATGGATTTGGCTTCGGTTTGAGGGGGCCTGATGATGTCGCCAGAACGCTGTCCGCAAGGTATTATAAGGACGGTTCAGAAATCCTGATTGAGCAGGATGGAGACATTCCGAGGCGACTAACCCCGCGAGAGTGCTCACGGCTAATGGGGTTTGACCGACCGGGTAACAATCGACCTTGGATCATTCCTGTTTCGGATACCCAAGCTTATCGCCAATTTGGGAACGCTGTGGCCGCACCGGTCGCCATTGCGGTCGCGAATGCCATGGAACCATGGCTTACCAACACGGTGGCAATCCGGTCAAGGAAGCGGAAGCGTGCCTAAAGCACGGTACCCGATGAGCCGATCAGAGATGATGTCGCGGATCGGGCACAAAGACACGAAGCCTGAATTCGTCGTCAGGCGCGGACTCCACGCCTGTGGGTACCGTTTCAGGCTTCACAGAAAGGAACTGCCGGGAAAACCGGATCTTGTGTTGAGCAAGTATCGGACAGCAATTTTTGTACATGGGTGTTTTTGGCACGCGCACGAAGGCTGTCGATATTTCAAGCTTCCCAAGACACGGCGGGAATTCTGGCAAGAAAAACTTCGCTCCAACAGAAAGCGCGATCAAGCAGCGGTTCAAAGTCTTATCGATGGCGGCTGGCGTGTTTTGATTGTTTGGGAATGTGCAACTCGGGAAGTTCCGGTTGAAAAACTCATTGCCGACATCACCGATGGGTTGCGGTCCCGCAAAAAATTTGCAGAAATATCTTCTGACACAAGGCGGACAAGCCATTCAATTATAAACCAGAAAACCAAAAAGAGCGTTAGAAATGAGCAGCGAATTGATTAACGAACCAGACGCCCCAAGGCTGATCAACGGTCTACGGGATACAGGCTATGACTTTCGAACAGCTTCTGCGGACATCATAGACAACTCAGTGGCTGCTGGTGCTCAGGAGATCAATGTTCGCATCGACTTGATGCAAGACGGACGAAAACTTGTCTATTTCGGCGATGATGGTTCTGGTATGGATGCCGATGGTGTGTTCAAGGCGATGCGCTACGGGGCCCCCGAGCGTGAAAATCCTGAAAGCCTTGGCAAGTTTGGCCTCGGGTTGAAGACGGCCTCGAGTTCCGTCTGCCGTCAGTTCACACTGATCTCAAGAAACACGCCCGATGAAGCCCTGAGCAAGCTTTCCTGGGACCTTGATCACGTCGAAGCTTCGGGGCTCTGGGAGATGAGCAGGGAGCCGGTGACGGTCGATGAGGAAGAAGCTTTCGAAGAACTGTGTGGGGAAGGAAGTGGGACACTCGTCGTTTGGTCAAAATGCGATAGAATCCTCTCAAAGAATTATGATGAACCCGGTGGTGCGAAGGAAAAAGCTGCGATTGGCCGTCTCTCTACTGGGTTGCAGAAACACGTAGGTGAGATCTATCATCGTTTTCTGGATCAAGCCGATACCCGAGAGCGGAATATCACGATCTCTGTGGATGGCGTCAAAGTCGGGCCATGGGATCCGTTTTTCCGTAAACGCTCGGAACAGGTTCTTGCAGAAAAACAGCAGGCGATGGAGGTGCAGGTCGAAGACGGGAGCGTACACAATGCTTCGGTCGCCGCATGGATTCTCCCCCACAGCGACGACCTTAACGATGATGAAAAGACCCAAGCCCGCATAAGCAACAGGGGTCAGGGCTTTTACATTTACCGGGAGGGCCGGTTAATCAGTAGCGGTGGATGGCTCAGCGTTTTCGGCGGTCTCGACCCACATATGTCATTGCTACGAGTTGAATTTGATTTTGGGCATGAACTGGATGAGGCGTTTCATATCGACGTGAAGAAATCCCGCATTCTATTTGATCCAGCCCTATCCGAATACCTCGAAAAGCTTCTTGGACCAGCCCGCCGGGAAGCAAACCTACGATACCGAAAAAAAGCCCAGAAAACTGCAGCGCAGGCCAAGGTTGATCATACGTCTGCAAACCGAACCGTGGAGGGCACCAAAAACACGCGGCAAGCAACAGTTGAGGGTGCGGATCCCGACACGCAAAGTGCAGTGATCTCGAATAATCGCGGGCCGAAGATCAAAATTCGCCAGAAGATTGAAAACAACGTCCAACCCGGTAATCTCTATATTGAAGCCGTTGACACGATCACATCAGGAGACCTGTGGGAACCCAGCTATAGGAGCGCAGGTGTCGAGGGACATGTTGGCGCAGTATTGTTGAACAAGTACCACGACTACTACCAAAAAATCTATCTTCGAGCAGCGAACAGCGGCTATTCCGTACAGGGAATGGATCTCCTGCTTTGGGCCTTCACGGCAGCCGAGCAGAACAATACCAACGCAGAACTGGATCCGATCTTTTCAGATATTCGCGAAGAGATTTCCTCAAACTTGAGAAAGCTCTTGCGCGACGTGACCACACCGACCGGCGACGACCTTGAGGACGAATAGAGCTTTCAAATGCTGAAAGAATATTCAGACCTGATTGCATCTGAGTTGAGCGAAGGTACGGGTGCGTCTGTCGCTTTGAGCATCGTGGCCTCTGGCATGCGGACAGGTTTGGATATTTGGTTCCAAGATTTGGAAAAACGACAGGGGCCGATTGTCGAACTCCGCTCTCACGGTCTGAAAGCTCACCGGGTGCAACTTCGGTTCGGGAATTTCTCAAGGCAGATTTTGAAGCAAATCTCCGAAGCTCCTGCGGAAGACATCCAGCTGGCACGATCCCTCGTGACCAGCATCAGAGTTGACGCCAACGTGGAAATTCCTGGTCAGAGCCTTGAATGCTGGACAGTTGATGATGGCAGTTTCACGATAACAGCCACCCTAAGACATGAGACCACGGCAGGGAGCGGTGATGCGATCGTCGCTACATGCCAAGAGGTTATTGTGCCCCTTATGGCTGCGATGGCGGAATTGATTGGCTACGATGAAATAGTCCCTGAGGACACGCAAGGAGAATTGGAGGGAGCCCTTACCCTCGCGCTTGTTCGAAAGCGAGAGAGAAACCCGAGAAACAGGCTCCTGTGCCTCAGAGTGTACGGCCACAAGTGCTTTTGCTGCGGGTTCAAACCGCAACTCAAATATGGGTCTGCGGGCAAAATTCTCGAAGTACACCACCTACAACCAGTATCTCAGTTGTCTGAGGAGAAGCGCTACGATCCAAAGACGGACCTTGTTCCTCTTTGCCCGAATTGCCACCGAGCAGTCCATACACGGCGGCCCACGCCATATTCAATCGAAGAACTGATAAGTATGATGGATACGAATGTGCACTGATGTGAATTCACTTCCCGAAAAATTTGTTGATCTTCCGGATACTCTTCCGGAGGGAATTCGTTTGAGTGGTCGTGTCCTCGATCCGGTGGTCATCGTCGACAAAGAAAATGGGAAATTTGTCGCAAAGATGGCCGGGCGCCGAATAGTAAAAGGCAGAGAAAAGCTGATACTTGCCTTTGGCAACCAATTCGATTGGGTTCTTGATGATAAGATCATTCGCCCGTTGCCTCGTGATGCTGCGGAATTGTTGAGAGCTTCCATGGACGTGGATAAAAACGGAACTGTAGGATACGGGCCGCTGCGCCAGCACATCGCTTCATCGGATGGTCCTTTGAGCATTCGACTCACCGATGCAGCGGGGCAATCGGGAACGGAATCCGCTTCCCGATATCCAGATGAGCTGAAAATGCCCGGCCTAAATGCTGAATTGTACCCTTACCAAGCCAAAGGCGTAGCGTGGATGTGGGAAACCGTCCAAGCCCACGGAGGATTGATCCTCGCAGACGAAATGGGCCTTGGGAAAACTCTGCAGATCATTGCTTTGCTCGTGAAGGATCCCCCTCCAGAGCATTCACCCGCTTTGATCATATGCCCTACCAGCCTTATTGCGAACTGGGTCCGAGAAATCGAAAGATTTGCACCCTCCCTGTCGATCCTCGTTCACCGCGGCGCCTATCGAACCGGTGTGTTCACAGGCCTGCAGAGTGCTCAGGTAGTTATCACCACGTATGACACGATGGTGAACGACGTTTCAATTTTTTCCGCACTTGAGTGGTCTTGGGTGATTTGTGATGAGGCTCAGGCTATCAAGAACCCGGCCTCGGGCCGGAGAAATTGCGTTGCGACCATTCCCCGCGTTCGGACCATTCCCATGACCGGGACACCTGTTGAAAACAGCCTTGTGGACCTGTGGTCGCTGGCCGACTTCGCCATTCCTGGGATTCTCGGCACATTGTCTGATTTTCAGAACAGTTTCCCTGATGGGATAGAGACGGCGGCAGAAGTCGCAAAGATTGTCGAACCAGTTATGCTGAAGCGTCGTGTCGCAGACGTAGCTGACGATCTTCCTGAGCGAATAGATATCGAGATTCCTCTGGAGATGGAGAGCGCTCTCGTAGAGCACTACAACGCGGTTCGGGAAGCCACTCTGGAGAAATATCCAGTCGCCGGGGCACTCGTCTCCACCCTGCAGCTGCAGTTGGTATGCGCACACCCTTGGCTACGAGTATCCGGCACCGATATCACCGATAACGAAAATGCCCTCATCTTTGAGGATGTAGATCTTCCTCTGATCAACACCAAGATGGAGCAAACTGTCCGATTGATCCGGGAGGCTTTCGCGACAGACCGGAAAGTCTTGGTCTTCGCCCTGTTCAATCGTCTCGGGGATTTGCTTCAGCAAGCAGCTCCTGACCTTTCTGACGCCTATTGGGGCGCAATCAACGGGGGAACACCGCAAGCAGACCGGCAGGGCATAATCGATGAGTTTTCTGCCGAGGATGGTTCGGCCATTTTGGTATTGAACCCGAAGGCTGCTGGAGCAGGACTGAATATCACTGCCGCGACCGTCGTCATCCACATGACACCGGTCTGGAATCCCGCTTTGGAGGCTCAGGCAAGCGCAAGGGCGCACAGAAGGGGACAGACACTGCCCGTCACGATCTACCATCTTTACTACGAGGATACGGTCGAGAGAGTTATGCTTGATCGATCGGCTTGGAAAAACAAAATGGGCAACGAGATAGCCCCGGTGTCTACAAGAGATGATGAAGACTTGAGGAATGCCCTGAACATCAGGCCACAATTGCCATGACGAAAAAGACATACAGAAAAACCCTGAGCGCCAATGATGCCGGTGAGACGAAGAGCCATCAAGCCGGGATGCTCATTCCAAAGGCGGACCACGAATTCAGAGCATTCCTCGGCGAACTTGATCCTGCAACAAAAAACCCTCGGAGAACGATATCTTGTCTTGATGAACACGGTGAGGAGATTGATTTACAGTTTATTTATTACAACAATAAACTCCACGACGAAAACGGCACCCGAAATGAGTTCAGGCTTACCTGTCTGACCGGGTATCTGCGACGGTCCGGGGCAAAATCCGGTGACGAATTGGAGCTTTCCAAGGACGAAGGTCAGAATTTCTTCAATTTACGGCTTATCACCAATTCCCACTCTGACGCAGTCACAGGTGAGACATCCAATCGAATTGTACTGAGAGGATGGAGAAGAATTCATTGAATTGTTTTCGGGACACGGACCACGGTTTGCACAAAGACGAACCTCACAAAGTGGCCATTACACCGAAAATGAGCCATCGACACCTTCATTTGTCGCCCGGAACGAGCACTCTTCTCGAAACCCATGGTTGACCGGATACCCAATGGGCGGGCTTGGTCGGTGCACCAAACTGCGGTTGGCCGATGCTCAGACAGCCGAGCACGACATTCGGGGTTTCTCAGCCGTTCAGGAGGAAAAAGACGTCGAGGACTTTGCTCCGCAGCGAATTGTCCTTCGAGGCTTTCGAAGAAGCCACTGAAAGCCAAGGTATCACCGGGAGCCAGCTGTGTCTCTTCCGAAATCTCGCTGAAAATACCAAGTCAGTTCTCAGTGACAATCAACATGTTGGGCCTATGCCGGGGGCTTCAGGTCATGATCAAAGGCTTTCTGCACATTTCCCGCGAGAAAGTTTGTGACAATCTCAACAAACCTGCCTTCGAGGTCGGCGTCACGGCCGAACTGGGCGATTTGTGCATTTAGGTCGGCAATCACCACATCTTTGGCCGCAGACTGTTTTGTAAGATCATGGTTCTTCTCCTCTTGGGTCGCGTGTGATGCCTCGTGCGCGGCGATTTGTGCCTCGAGTTTCTGAATATGGCGGCGGAATACGCGCAGATCGGCTTCGAGTTCTGCCTCTCGTTTTCGGTTTTTCCATGCTCAATTGATCGAATTGCTCGGCAAGCACAGCCGTCACGGTGCGTGCCTCCTCGTTGCCGACGTTGGCCGCCGCATCCTTCGCCGGGTCAGGGAGCTTAGTCACCAGCAGCCTTGCCTTTTCGTCCGCTCTGACGCGGCAAATGCGTTGGACCTCGGTATCGAGGTTAGCCACGTAAATGCCCGGCGAAACGCCGAGTTCTTCGCGCATGACTTCTTTCACAGAGGCTCCGCCGGCGACGTCATCAAGGGCTTCGACCCGATCAATTGCGTCCTCCACCTGTTCTGACGTATATTCGCCGAGGGCGACCGCCTTTGTTTTTTGCTTACGCGGATTTTCCTTTCTTGTGTGGTTACTGAAACGGTTTCGGAAACATGTTTTCGGAGACTTAACGCCGGGGGCAATATGAGTAAGATCGGCTCATATCTGGTGGCACAAAAAACCTCTACGCGCCGGAAGTTTGATTATTTCTATGGTGGGGCCAAGCGCGCGGCGAAGCCGGTCCACAATTGTGACGCCTGCGACAGGGCTTGGCTACTTGGCGCGAAGACAACCGCAGGTGTGGCGCGCCCACCGCGTGCATCTCGGAACAACTCGATGCGCGCCATCGGCCATGAATTTCTTGTGGCGATGCGCCCGATCAGGTTCAGGATGTCGATCGTCTTACGACCCCGCCGGAATTCCTTTGCGGCGTTCACGCTGGCAAAATCCTCTGGCAAATCCGCGGCAAGGCCAGCAGCCGAAACTCGGGCCCCACAGACCGGTCGACCCATTGTCGCGCGCAGGGCGCGCTCCATACGAAGATATCCTGTAAGATCGGGCTCATCCTCAAGGTCGCGATATAGGGCGTCCAGAGTGGTAAGTTTCGAGATCGGCAAGTCAAGCAACGGCATGCTGGACAGAACAACAACGCGCTTGCGCTGATCGGGCGCCACAAGGCGGAGCCGTGCGATCGCTTGCAGGGTCCCACACTCACGGGTCTGCCGCAGGACTGCCTCAACCCGCCGGTCTGGATGTGACCGAGCCTTGGCCGCCTGCAGAGAACCGTCATGCATTACCCGGACCGAGTCCTGCTCTGGAAGTGGACCACCTGTGGAAAGGGGTAGTGGAGCCTCGGCATCACTGAAGAGACAGCGAGCATGCTCCTCAATATCTTTGAGGCCGGGTTGCAGGCGGCCCACGATTACAATGGTCCGATATCGTTCAAAATCGTTAACACCGAGCATTCGGGGGCCGAACCAGCGCGGCGTTGCGCCAATAAGGTCTCTCCTAAGGTCATCATCCAGACTGTCCCCGACCGGCTGTCCTGCATCTTCGTGAAGCTTTGTGAGAACGGGCCTTGTCGCCACGACAAGGACATCGGCGCCATCTGCTCGGGTGACCTCACGACCGATGATCGCGCGGACCTTTGCTCTGCGATCCGGCCCGGTCTTTGGATCGAGCAACCAGGTGTCGGACAATGTTCGATCGGAGATCTGAACAATCTCGGCCTGCGGTTTGGTTTCAATCCTCGCGAATACGGTTCCGGGGGCCAACCTCTCGGCAATCGCCTCATCTGCGTCGGCGTCGAGCATCAGCAGGGGCGCGTCGCGCTCGATTTTTGTGACCCTATATAGCCGGATCATCTGTCGCATTCCGGAGGAGCAAGGTTGATCTTCAAGCGTCAGCCGGTTCGGTCCGAGCGCCTCCTCTGAGGCAAGCATGTCGAACAGCGCCTGCCGCTTTCTTGATGCAAACAGCGCAAACCGATCATATCTTTTCAGCATGAACTCAACCCGTGCGATGCTGTCCCGCGGCATGATGTCGAGATTTTGTCTGGAGGCTATTTCTCCTTTCGAAAGCAATTCAAGTTTGTCTCTGTCCACCCCAAGCGACATGAGATGACCACGAACATCCGATCCATTCTGCAGCGCTGCGACGATGTGGACCTGTCACGTTTTTGTGCCGCCCCAAGTGCTCGTTTAAGCCACTTTCCGCTCGAATGCGACAGGGCTTTTCCAGCCCAAGGCAGAGTGCATTC
>PDRZ01000008.1 GCA_002747035.1 Rhodobacterales bacterium | reverse complement strand
ACACGTTGTGTGACGCCATCAAAACAGCCCTCAACGCGATTAGCCAACAAGAATGCGCAAACTACATCCAAAACGCAGCCTATAACTCAACCTGATCGGCAAAGACTCTACAGTATCCGTCTTTATCAAGCCCGTTTTGGCGCCCATTTTCGGCGGTCTCTGACAAGGGCGTTCGCGAGTTCGAGGAGCTTGCGCATGATTGCGGTGAGGGCGACTTTCTTTGGCTTTCCGCGCGCGCACATATCGCGGTATTTTGCGGCCCTGTCCGGTGGTCCCGCGCTTTCAGGCAGGGGCGCAGCGCGCGCCTGTCGGCAAGCGCCCCCTCGCCCGCAGTACGCGGTGCCCCTGCAAGGGGCACACCTATGGCGTCGGGCGAACCTGATCGAAACGCAAAGACGCCTGGCCGGGGTGTTATGGACCCCCTTGCCTGTGGCGGGGCTAGTGCTACAGGTTACTCTTCCTGCTCATCCCCGGTTCCGTAGTCACGGAACAATTTTCCTTGGGTCATGAAAAACACGAAGACCGCCACGGTCAGGCCAAAGGTCTTGAAATTGACCCAAGCGCTTTCCGACATGGTGCGCCAGACCAGTTCATTGGCCAGGGCAAGGCCAAGGAACAACAGCATCATGCGCCGGGTCAGGATCATCCAGCCCTGATCCTCAAGCGGCATCATGCCGTCCATGACATGTTGCAGGTAGCTTTTGCCCTGCAACAGCCCGATCCCAAGTACGCCGCCAAAGGCCACATAAAGAATTGTGGGCTTCATCTTGATGAATTTTGGATCATTGAGCCAGACGCTCAGGCCTCCGAACACCACCACCAGAACCACGGTCAATACCTGCATCTTGGACAGGTGCCCGGTCAGTTTCCACAGAATGCCGGTCGAGATCAGCATCAGCGGGATGAACCCCGCCGTCACCACGATAAACCCAGCATAATCCGTGCCCGCGATGTTGAACACCTCGTCCTTCAGTTTCACGTAAGCGATGAAAAACGCCGCCACCGGCCCCATTTCAAGCGCCAGCTTCAGGAAAGGGTTAATCTCGTTGGGTGTACTGGTCATCAGGCTCTTTCGCAATCTATCCGCCTACCTCAACTATCACTGCGCCCGCCGCAATCAAGGCCATAAGGGCAATTCGACGCGGTCCAACCGTTTCTTTCAGCGCCAACCAGCCGATAAGGGCGGCAAAAACGGTCGAGGTTTCGCGCAGGATCGCTGCCTCTCCCACCTTGTCGAGCCGGGTGGCCAGCATGATCGCCCCGAAGCTGGCAAAGGCCACAAGAGCCCCGATCAATCCGCGCAGCATGAGCGGCCCGGGTGCCGGGCGTCCTACCATATTGTGCCAACGCAGATAGGCCAGAATCGGAAAGAACAGCCCGTCGATAAAGAAAAACCAGGCCAGGAAGGTGAACGGATTCGCGGTGGCCCGGATGCCATAGGCATCCCAGGTGGTATAGGCGGCGACGAACAGCCCGGTCACCACCGCAAGGCCAAGCGCAAGCGGCAGCGTGTCCCGTTCCGCCGTCACATGGCGCAGGTTATAGGCGGCAAGCCCATAGATACCGGTCAACAGCACGGCCACCCCACCCCATTGCACCCCCGTGAAGCTTTCACCAAAAAGAAAATAGGCCCCGATCACGGTAAAGAGCGACCCCGTTCCGCGCACCACGGGGTAAACCACCGTATAGGCACCTTTGGTATAGGCCCAGCTTTGCATGTACTTGTAACCCACATGGATCACGAAAGCGGCTCCGAAGATCGGCCACATATGCGGTTCGGGCCAGGGCACGACAAAAAACGCAAACGGTGCGGCGATGGCACCATAGCAGAAATCGATTGCCCCACGGGTCAGCCACGGATCGTACCGTCCTTTTTGCAGCGCACCAAACACGGCATGTAATATCGCCGCCATGAGGGCGAGGCCCAGCGCCAGCCTGTGGCCTGAGACAGTGCCTTCCAGAGAGATCAGCCAATCACTCAAACTTCGGGACTCGGTGCATTGTGGGGCGCGCCGGGGGCTGTCTGCCCCCAGCCCCCCAAGGATGTTTATGGTCAGATGAAGGGACCAGGCTCAAGGCAGGTTTAGGCGGGCAGATCACGGGGCGCAAGCGGGACTTGCATAAGCTGGGGCCGGATGCGCATGCGGGGCCTGCCCGGTTGGTCCATCGACGCGCAGGCGGGCTTGCTCCGTTCGTATCAGGACACGCAAGCAGGGCTTGCGCGGGGGAGAGGCGCTTTCTATAACCATGCGAATTACACGGACAGGAGCGAATCCCATGGGCTTTTCACACAGGCATCTTTTGGGGATCGAGCCGTTGTCCCAAGGCGACATCACCGCCATCTTGGGTCTTGCCGACCAATATGTCGACATGAACCGGAGCCGGACCAAACATTCCGATACGCTGGCCGGGCTGACGCAAATCAACATGTTTTTTGAAAATTCGACCCGCACACAGGCGAGTTTCGAGCTTGCCGGCAAACGATTGGGCGCGGATGTGATGAACATAGCCATGCAGGCCAGTTCCATCAAGAAGGGCGAGACTCTGATTGACACCGCCGTCACGCTGAACGCCATGCACCCCGATCTGTTGGTGGTGCGTCACCCTCATTCCGGGGCGGTCGACCTGTTGGCGCAAAAGGTGAAATGCGCCGTTCTGAACGCGGGTGACGGGCGGCATGAACACCCCACCCAGGCGTTGCTTGACGCGTTGACCATACGCCGGGCCAAGGGGCGGCTTCACCGTCTGTCCATCGCGATTTGCGGTGATATCGCCCATTCGCGCGTGGCACGGTCCAACATCATCCTGCTTGGCAAGATGGAAAACCGCGTGCGCCTTGTGGGCCCGCCCACGTTGATGCCCTCGCAGATCGACCAGTTTGGCGTCGAGGTATTCCATGACATGGACGAAGGGTTAAAAGACGTGGACGTGGTAATGATGCTGCGTCTTCAGAAAGAGCGCATGGATGGCGGGTTCATCCCGTCGGAACGGGAGTATTACCACCGCTACGGGCTGGACGCGGAGAAGCTGGCCCAAGCCAGGCCCGACGCGATTGTCATGCATCCCGGCCCGATGAATCGGGGTGTGGAGATCGACGGCGAGATTGCCGACGACCTGACCCGGTCGGTCATTCAGGAACAAGTTGAGATGGGCGTGGCCGTGCGTATGGCTGCGATGGATCTTCTGGCCCGTAACCTGCGCGAAACGGTAGTGCCCGATGGGGTGATGGTGTGAGCGCACAGTTCCAAGTCAAGGCAAACGAGCGCGGGATTGTACGCCTGTTTTCCGTGGCCATGGACCAGATGGCGTCTAACAATTTTCTTGAACCGGATTTCGACCGGGACGACGAGGACGAGAGTGACGTGGATGCGGCCTCGCCGGTGGGAGAGGCGCTTGGGGTCACTTATCTGGACACGGATTTCGTCGAACTGTTTCACGTCGACGACCTGGATGGGGTGGGATTGGCGCAATACATGATCGACGGACTTGGCATCGCGGAGGCGGATATCACACAGGACCGGGCCCGGATCGACGCCCTCAAGGGCCATGTGCTGATCGTATTGTCACCGGCGCTTGGCGGGTTTGAAACCAGGCTAACCCCGCGCCCGCCGTTGCGGTGGATTGCCACCTATGTCGAGGAGAGCGCGCCGGTGAAATTCACTCCCCTGCCCGATGGCGGTGCCTTTGGCGCGACAGAGGGCAACGCGGTGCCCGCCTCCTCTCCGCCCCGACCCCCGTGGCACCTGACCGCGCTTGCCGGCCTGGGGCTTCTGGCGCTGATCCTGATCCTTTTGTTTGCTACTGGAGGCCCGTCATGAGCCATGACGAAGACCCGAAAGACCCAAAGATGTCCGGTCGCGTGGCCATGGTCGCCCTGTTGGTGATGTTTGCCATCATGGCGATGATGGTGATCATCGCGTGACCGCCCTGCCTGTGGATACGGAACTGGAAGAAGGTGAGCACCTGGTGACCAGCTTTTGCCCCAGCCTGATCAGCTTTGCCCAGCGCGCGATTCTGCTTGGCTTTGCCACCGCGCTGGGACTTGGCGGAGTTGGGTGGCTGAACTGGTACCAGTCGTTGGTGGTGCTGCCCATCCTGTCGCTGCTTTACATCTTTGTTTTCGATGACCTCAGCGCGTGGATACGGCACCGCAACGACACCTGGCACCTGACCGACAGGCGGTTGATTTATGAACGCAAGGGCGCGCCGGAAGACAATGCCGCCGTGTATCTGGGCGATATTACTGACATGCGGCTTTGGTTCTGGTGGGGCTTGCGCATCGGCCTGTGCAACGGCCATACAACGACAATGAAATATGTCAGCGGTCCCAGCCAGATCCGCGCTCGTATAGCGGGGGCTAAGTCGGTCGACGCGGCCCAGAGAGGAACCCGGGAACATGCCTGAGATTACCACGACCGGCCATGCCCTGACCCCCAACACGCCGCTTGGCGAGGGCGAAGAGCTACAGCACAGCTTTCACCCCAGCCGCGACACCTATATCCGCGATCACGTCAGGATGGCCGCCGTGGCGATGGCGGCGGGGATGGCGATCCTTTACATCATGGGAAATCCCCATGTGTGGACCGGGGCCATAGGCGGGCTGGCGGCGGTGATCCTGCGGGCGTGGTATATCGCGTCTGACGAGCTGGCCATGCGCTGGGAGCTGACCAACCATCGCCTGTTGGGCCCCGGCGGGCGCATTGTGAGATTAGGAGAAATCAAGGCGGTGAACCATTTGGGCAGCGCGGTTCAGGTGGTCACCCATGGGGGCGACAAGCACCTGTTGAAATACCAGAGGGACAAGTTGGACACGGTTGCGCGGATCGAACGGGCCAGGGCCGGAGGTGCCGGATGACAGGCGGGGACGGCTGGGGTCATATCCCTGACGAGGGCCAGCGTATCCTGTGGCAGGGTGTGCCGGACCGGGCGATGACCCGCGCCGACCTGTCCGGTTCGACCATGATCATGGGGAGCGGGTTTGCCCTGTTCGTGCTGGTCTGGATGGGCGGTGCCGCGCAGGCGGGGGGCGAGTTCTGGATGTTCGGGCTGTTCCACCTCTTTGCCGGTCTTTCCCTTGCCTTTGGCAAGCCCATTACCCGCGCCTGGACGTGGTCACGCACGTTTGACACCCTGACCGACCAGCGCGCGTTCATCGCCGTGGCCCCGATGTTCGGGGTGCGCAGCCTGAAAAGCTATCCGATCACCGAAACAACCGTGCTGGATTATGACGGCAACACCCCCGGTACGATCCATTTCGCCAAACCTCTTGCGCGCCGACGCAAATCCAACGATCCCGGGGCCATCGGTTTCAAATATATTCACAACAGCGCCAAGGTATATCGGCTGCTGCGTGACATTCAGCAGGGCAAGATGGATACGGACCCCCGGAAAGACCAACTTCAAAAGGGCAAAACCACATGACCACCCTGTTCAAAAACGCCCGCCTGATTGACCCCGAGGCCCAGAGCGACGCCCTGGGCTGGCTGTTGGTCAAGGATGGCGTGATCCGCGAGACCGGCTTGCAAGAGCCGGGCGAGCAGGCCCCCGAGGCAGAAGACACCGTGGATTGCCAAGGCCATTGCCTAGCCCCGGGCATCGTGGATATCGGGGTCAAAGTGTGCGAACCGGGTGAACGACACAAGGAAAGCTATCGCAGCGCCGGACGCGCCGCCGCCGCCGGGGGTGTGACAACCATGGTCACCCGCCCCGACACGGCCCCGGCCATCGACACGCCCGAAACCCTGGAATTCGCGACCCGCCGCGCCCAGGCCGACGCCCCGGTCAACGTTTTGCAGATGGCCGCCCTGACCAAGGGGCGCGCAGGGCGCGAGATGACCGAGATCGGGTTTCTGATGGATGCAGGCGCGGTGGCCTTCACCGATTGTGACCGGGTTGTGACCAATACCAAGGTGTTTTCCCGCGCGCTGTCTTATGCCCGCGCCTGTGGCGCGCTGGTCATCGGCCATGTACAGGAACCGATCCTGTCAGCCGGAGCCGCGACCACCTCGGGCAAATTCTCCACCCTGCGCGGGTTGTCGGGTGTCTCCCCCATGGCCGAGCGCATGGGATTGGACCGCGACATTGCATTGCTGGAAATGACCGGGGCGCGCTATCATGTGGACCAGATCACAACCGCCCGTGCCCTGCCCCCGCTGGAACGCGCGCGGAAAAACGGGCTGGATATCACTGCGGGCACGTCGATACACCACCTGACGCTGAACGAAATGGATGTGGCCGACTATCGCACCTTTTTCAAGGTCAAGCCGCCCCTGCGTGCAGAAGAAGACCGTCAGGCGGTGGTTCAGGGTATCGCGGACGGGGTGATCGACATGATCCATTCCATGCACACCCCGCAGGACGAAGAAAGCAAGCGCCTTCCCTTCGAAGAAGCGGCCAGCGGTGCGGTAGCCATGGAAACCCTTCTGCCTGCGGCGCTGCGGCTTTATCATGCCGAAAATCTGACATTGCCGCAACTGTTCCGCGCCATGTCGCTGAACCCTGCGCGGCGGCTGGGTCTGGACTGTGGTCGGCTGGCGGCGGGAGCCCCGGCCGATCTTGTCCTGTTTGACGCTCACAAGCCGATCATGCTGGACCGGTTCGCATTGCATTCCAAATCCAAGAACACTCCGTTTGACGGAGCCCGGATGCAGGGTAAGGTGATGGCCACTTATGTTGGCGGTCAGAAGGTGTTCGGATAATGCCGGTTATCGAAAACTCCCTTGTGTTTCTGGGCCTTTGGGCCGTGATTGGCTACCTATTGGGCTCGGTCCCCTTTGGCATGGTGCTGGCGCGGGTCATGGACCTTGGCAACCTGCGCGACATCGGATCGGGCAATATCGGTGCCACCAATGTGCTGCGAACGGGCAACAAGAAAGCGGCGGCGCTGACCCTGCTTCTGGATGGGGCCAAGGGTGCAGTGGCAGTGCTGTTGGCCCGCACGATGGCCGCAGAGGACGCGGCCCAGTTGGCCGGGCTGTTTGCGTTTGTCGGGCATTGCTTTCCGGTCTGGTTGGGCTTCAAGGGTGGCAAAGGCGTGGCGACGTTCCTTGGCCTCATGCTGGCGCTGGCTTGGCCTGCGGGCGTTGCCTGTTGCCTGACCTGGCTGGGCACGGCCCTGTTGGGGCGCATCTCATCGCTGGCCGCGCTGGCGGCGGCGGCGTCTTCAACCCTATGGCTCAACATGCTTGGCTATGGCCATGCCTTCTTCCTGGGCGTTATGCTGACCCTTTTGATCTATTTCACCCATCGCGCCAATATTTCCCGCCTGCGGGCCGGCACTGAACCGAAGATCGGCCAGAAATGACAGGTCACCCGTGACACCGCGCACCGGACCATTCATCATCGCACTCGGGGTGGCCCCAATCGTGGTGGCACTGCTCACCTTCTGGATCCTGAGGATCCCGGTGGTCGCCCTTGTGCTGGGCGGCCCCTATTACATCGCCTTTGGCGGACCGGTGCTGTACTGGCGCCTGACACGGGGGCCTCTGGCGGTATTCGAAGCGGCATTTCTGGCGTTGGGCGTCAACTTGTTTCTGGGGGGTGGCACCTGGGCATGGGGGCAGATCATCGAAGACTCCGAACTGATCACGCGCGGCCATGTCTACCTGTTCTTCGGGTCGATCTTTGCCCCGCTCTGGGGCGGCACATTTGCAGCCCTTTACGTGCTGTTCGACACGAAATTCCCGGCACATTAATCGGTTTGCCCGTCGCCGCCACGCACACAGAATCTCGCGCATTTGCGGGTAAGAATGGGTCGGTGGGAGATCCGCTAATGCGCGGCCCCCACCTTATCAATCAATAGGCGAATTCGCCGTAAATCCGGCTTAGATCGCCGTTCCAGTCGCCGTAATACCGCTCCAACAGTTCGTCGGCGGGCACTTTGCCGTCGGTCACACTGTCCTCCAGTGCATGGAGGAAATGCCGTTCATCCGGGATCATCCCCCCGGCCCCGGGCATGGCACGGGCACGCAAACCCTCGCGGGAAATCTCAAGCGTCTGGCGGGCAAGGTCGCGCATGTTGATCCCACCAACCTGGGCATGAAGCCCGTCAACGCTGGCGGCCACACGCAGCTCCTCGCGCGTCTGAGCCTCCCAGCCCTTGACCAGATCCCAGGCCGCGTCCAGCGCGGTCTGATCATACATCAGCCCGACCCAATACGCAGGCAAGGCGCAAAGCCGCCGCCACGGACCACCATCCGCGCCGCGCATTTCGATGAATTTCTTGATCCGCGCCTCGGGAAACAGGGTGGTCAGGTGATCCGCCCAATCCGAAAGGGTTGGTGTTTCACCGGGCAGCGCAGGCAACTCGCCTTTCAGGAAGTCGCGGAAGGACTGGCCCAGCGCATTGATATAGTGCCCGTCACGATAGACGAAATACATCGGCACATCCAAAGCATACTCCACCCAGGACTCGAACCCGAACCCCTCGTCGAACACGAACGGCAACATGCCCGTGCGCGCATCGTCCAGATGCCGCCACACGCGGGACCGCCAGGATTTGTGCCCATTGGGCTTGCCTTCGAAAAACGGGGAATTGGCAAACAGCGCCGTGGCCACCGGTTGCAGGGCCAGCGCCACGCGCAGTTTCTGCACCATGTCCGTCTCGGATCCGAAATCAAGGTTCACCTGAACCGTACAGGTGCGCCGCATCATGGTGGTGCCCGAGGTGCCCACCTTTTCCATGTAGGCATCCATCAGCTTGTAACGCCCCTTGGGCATCAACGGCATCTGCTCATGCGTCCATTCCGGCGCAGCACCAAGACCGATAAAGCCCACGCCCACCTTGTCGGCAATGTCCTTCACGTCGCGCAGGTGGGTATTCACCTCGTCACAGGTCTGGTGAATGCTTTCCAGCGGCGCGCCAGAAAGCTCCAACTGCCCGCCCGGCTCCAGGCTGACATTCGCGCCATCCTTTTCAAGACCGATTAGGCTACCGCCCTCTTCCACCGGGGCCCAGCCATGGAGATCGCGCAATCCCTCAAGCACGGCCTTGACCGAACGTTCGCCCTCATACGGAATGGGGTTCAGCGTGTCCTTGCAATAGCCAAACTTCTCATGTTCGGTGCCGATCCGCCACGCCTCCTTGGGTTTACAGCCATCTGCCAGATATTCGGCCATCTGTTCGTGCCGTTCGATCGGGCCGCCGCCGGACTGAGGAATAGACATGGGCGCATCTCCGCTGTTCGCCTGAATTCGAACACTAGCAGTGGGGTGAAACGTGCGCCGTGTCAATGCAAGGTGGGACGCGCCTTTTGCCAGATCACGAAGTGTTGGGGCACCGTGGTGCCAGAGGCCGTAATGACCCCCTTGTAATCCGCCCCCGGAAAGCTCGCCAGAGCATCCACCAGCAGGTCGGCCCCCAGGGCATTGGCCGGAATGCGGGCGCGCCGCCCTCCGGCATGGGTGAAGACCCAGAACAGATCCGGCTCGGTCGGCCCATCGCCCGTGGTCTCGATTTCAATACGCGTGACATCGGGCAGATCAAGAATCACACCATGATCAGGATGCAGGAAAGACAGGCGGCGTTCATCCAGCTCGATGACCCCGGCCCCACCCTGGCGTGGCCTGACCAGCGCCCGACGCAGGGCAGCAGCAACAAACGCCAGTCCGACGAAAAACAACGCAACACCAAGGGATTGGAGAACCCCAAAGGACCAGTACCCCCAATGCACGCCCACCAATATAACCGCCACCCCCGCGATCACCTCGCGCCAGCGCCAGATGGCGGCGCGGGCCCCCGGGCGCACGAAACTCATCCCCAATCCCCCAATTGCGTCTGCCACAGGGTCAGCGCCGCCACCGCCGCCGTGTCGGCGCGCAGGATGCGCGGGCCAAGCGCCACTGGATGGCTGAACTCCAAACCCGCGAGCCGCTTGCGCTCGGCTTCGGAAAACCCGCCTTCGGGTCCAATCAGGATCCCCCAGGGTGCGGATGCGAGGCTGTCTGTAAGGATAGACGAGCCGCCCGCCAGAATTTCGTCGCAAAACATCAACTGCCGCCCCGCGGGCCAGTCGGCCAGCGCCCGGTCCAACCGCTGTAACGCCGCGACTTCGGGCACAAAAGTGCCACCACACTGCTCGGCGGCTTCCACGGCATGGGCCTGAAGCCGGTCCTGACGGATCCGGTCGGAATTGGTAAACTCGGTCTGAACCGGGCAAATCCGCCTCGCCCCCATTTCAGCCGCCTTTTCAACGATAAAATCGGTGCGCGCCTTCTTGATCGGCGCAAACAACAACCACAGGTCGGGCGGCGCAACCTGAGGTCCGCTTGGATCGCGACACTGCAACACCCCGCCCCGTTTGCCCGCCTCGACCACTTCGGCCAGCCATTCTCCGTCCTGTCCATTGAACAGCCGAACACCGCGCCAACCTGCTGTCTCATGACCCCAAACAGATAATGCGCCTGGTCCCGATCCAAAGGAACCGTTTGCCCTTCCCCCAAGGGGTGCTCTACATAAAGCCTGATCTTGCCCTGTTTCATGGATCCCTACATATGACCCAAGATGGAAATACGCCAGAGCCTGCCACCGGTTCGCAGCCCAAAGGTCAGGTTTCGGACGCGGTAAAAGGCAATTGGGTCGATCACCTGGCCCCTCCGGCCGCCCGGCTCTATCTGCGCCTGTCGCGCGCCGACCGCCCGATTGGCACCTGGCTGCTGCTGCTGCCCTGTTGGATGGGGTTGGCGCTGGCGATCCTGCATGACGGACAACCGCGCCTGTTTGATCTGTGGATTTTCATCGGCTGTGCCCTTGGGGCGTTCCTGATGCGCGGTGCGGGCTGTACGTGGAATGACATCACCGACCGCGAGTTTGACGCGCAGGTCGAGCGCACCCGGTCACGCCCGATTCCATCCGGACAGGTCAGTGTCAAACAGGCCGCTGCGTGGATGGGGCTGCAAACCCTGATATCCACCGCGATCCTGCTCAGCTTTAACACCAACGCGATTCTGCTTGGCATGATCTCGCTGGTCCCCGTGGCGATCTATCCCTTTGCCAAGCGGTTCACCTGGTGGCCCCAGGTTTTCCTTGGCATCGCCTTCAACTGGGGTGCGCTGCTGGCCTGGACCGCCCATACCGGGCAGCTTGAGCTGCCTGCTGTGATCCTTTACGCCGCCGGGATCGCCTGGACCCTGTTTTACGACACGATCTATGCCCATCAGGATACCGAAGATGACGCGTTGATCGGGGTGAAATCCACCGCGCGGCTTTTCGGAGAAAACTCCCCGGTCTGGCTGCGCTGGTTTTTGGTGGCCACCGTGTCACTGCTGGGTTTTGCCATCATCACGGCCATGGTTGGCCATGCCGACAACCCCTTTGCGGTGCTGGTGGCGTTGATGGGCGCCTGCGCCATGGGCTGGCACATGGTGTGGCAACTTGGCCGTGTGAAATTGGACGATCCAACCAGAATGATGCTATTGTTTCGCGCAAACCGCGATACGGGCCTGATCCCCCTGCTGTTTTTTGCCATCGCCGCATTCCTGTGATTGCAACCGGAGCCTTGTCACCTTAGACAACACCAGAATGACAAATACACAATCAGGGTCCTATGCGCCTTTCTGCACTGTTCATTATTCTGGGCGCTTTCGTCGCCGCCGCCATCGCCAGCCTTTTCGCGGCCAGCTTTGCGGTCACCCTGATCGAAGAAACCTCCGAAATCGGTGTGCGTCAGGCGCTGGATGAAAAGCGGCTTTCCTGGGCCGAAGTTCACGCCGATGGGCTTCGGGTTTACCTGACCGGCACCGCGCCGACAGAGGCGACACGGTTCATCGCCCTATCGACAGCGGGCAGCGTGGTGGATGCTGCACGCGTGATCGACCGGATGGGGATCGAAGCCACCAAAGGCATCGCACCCCCGCGTTTTTCCATTGAAATCCTGCGCAACGATTCCGGGATTTCGCTGATCGGGCTGATCCCCACCTCGACCGACCGCGATGACATTGCAAAGCAAATGACCCAGATTGCCCTTGGTGCGCCGGTGACCGACCTTCTGCAAACCGCCGATTACCCGGTGCCGCCCGGTTGGGACGAAGCGTTGGAATATGGCATCCAATCGCTGCGCACCCTGCCCCGTTCAAAAATCTCCATCGACGCACAACGGGTTGAGATCACGGCGATGTCCGACAGCGCCGAAGCCAAACGCAAGATCGAAAGCGATCTCAGCCGCAGCGCCCCCAAAACGGTCAGGATCGCGCTTGATATTTCTGCCCCGCGTCCGGTGATCACGCCATTTTCGCTGCGCTTCCTGATCGACAAAGACAGCGCGCGGTTCGACAGTTGTTCTGCCGATTCCGACTCTGCCCGCACCCGCATTCTGACTGCCGCCAGAGCTGCGGGTATGACGGGCAAAGCCTCCTGTACCATCGGGCTTGGCGTGCCATCGCCAAACTGGGCCAAAGCCGCTGAAATGTCGATTGGAGCCTTGAAGAAACTGGGCGCGGGCGTTGTGACCTTTGCCGATGCTGACATCACGCTGGACGCGGCAATGGGCACCGATCAGGCGTTGTTTGATCAGGTGGTGGGCGAGTTGGAAAACGCGCTTCCCGAGGTGTTTACGCTGCACGCGGTGCTGCCCAAGGCACCCGAGGCCGATGAGTCCGGCCCCCCCGAATTCGTCGCCACCCTGTCCCCCGAAGGGCTGGTTCATCTGCGTGGCCGGGTCAGCAACGAATTAACCCGCCAGGCCACAGTGAGCTTTGCCGGTGCCCGGTTCGGATCAAAATCGGTGCATAATTCCGCCCGGATCGACACGGACCTGCCCCGGGATTGGCCCGTGCGCGTGCTGGCCGGGCTTGAGGCTTTGGCCAAGCTGTCCAACGGGGCCGTGACCGTGACCCCCGACCTTGTGGACGTGCATGGCAACACCGGCAACCCCGAGGCCAATGCCGAAATCTCGCGCCTGCTTTCGGAAAAACTTGGGGAAACTCAACGCTTTGCGATCAACGTGACCTATCAGAAGAAACTGGATCCCGTGCTGGGCTTGCCTACGGCAGATGAATGCGAAGCCGAAATCGCCAGGATTCAGCAAAAGAGCAAGATCAGCTTTGAGCCAGGGTCCGATACGCTGGACGAAGGATCGCGCAAGACACTGGACGAGATTGCCACCTGGCTCAAGAGATGCGGAGAGATCCGCATGGAAATTGGCGGGCATACGGATAGCCAAGGTCGCGAATCCATGAACCAATCCCTGTCCCAAGCCCGCGCACAGGCGGTTTTGAACGGGCTGCGGGAACGCCGGGTTCTGACCTCGACCTTCACCGCCAAAGGCTATGGCGAGGCGGAGCCCATCGCCAACAACAAGACCGAAGCGGGGCGCGAAGCCAACCGCCGCATCGAATTCAAGGTGATCCGGCCCAAACCGGTCGCCGAAATCACAACAACGCTGGAAGGTGCCGAGCAAACCGCCCCAGCAGATGACGCCGGGCAGAATCCGGCGCAAGACGAAGGAACGCCCGATGACAAGGACTGAGTTCATCATCGCAACCGCCATTATCCTGTTCGTGGCTTTCTGCATGGGCTGGTTTGCCAACTGGCTGATCCACCGTTTCACTCGCGTGGCCCGATCGGACATGGAAGAGCTTGAAAAGATGGCCCAGGAATTGCACGAGGCAGAAGAAACCCGCGATCAGGCCATCACCTATCTGCAACAGCGCGAAGCCGAGCTGACCAACCAGCTGTCCCAGACCGAAGCGGAATTGTCGGCAGCCATGGACGGGCTGCGCGACGCGCGCCACGAGGCCGAAGAGCTGCGCGCCTATGTCGAAAAGATCAGCGGAGCCTGATTGCGCGTTACCCGCCCAACCCCGGCCAGCCGGGCAATACGGGTCAGTTCCGCCGACAGCTTGTCATCCCGTGCCGAAGTCCATCGCACGCCCGGCTCGACCCAGAGTTTTTCCATTGAAAGCACCCCCTTGGAGCGATCGGCCCGGGCCTCGATCCGGCCCACGAACCGGTCCCCTTCCAACAGAGGATAGACGTAATACCCCCAACGCCGCTTGGCCGCCGGGACAAACATTTCCACGCGATATTCAAATCCGAACAGCCGTTCAATCCGGGCCCGGTCACGGATTGCCGGATCAAACGGGTTGAGAATGCGCAACCGGCTGGTTGGTTTGGAAAGCTGCGCCAACCACGCCTCAATCCCCGGCTTGGCCCAGGCGGTGGTGACGGTTCGGTCCTGCCCTTCGATCTCGACCGGGACCAGATCGGCTTTCGAAACCCACGCCTTGGCCTCGGCCGCGCTCATGGCGCCCCAGAACCGCTGGATTTCCCCCTGGCTTGCCACACCCAGCCGGTCCAGCGCCGCGTGGCACAGCCAATCGATTTGGGTCTCGTCTCTATGGTGCTGGCGGCGCAGATGGTCGGGAAATACACGTTCTGCCAGATCGTAACACTTGGCAAACCCCTTACGGTGACAGGTCGCCAGCTCCCCGGCATACCACATGAAATCCAACGCCAGCTTGTGCGGCGGGCGTTTCCACATGCCCTTGCCCCCGACGATTTTCGTATCGAAATCATGGGTGGAAAGCGGCCCCTCCCGCGCGATCCGGTCCCGGATTTCGGCGCGGCCCGCCGCGTCGGGCATATTGGTCCACCACCCGGCATTGGCGATGTACTCTGCCTTGCGCCGGAATTGCCGCTGCCACATGGGCAGGAATTCCATGGGCAACAGGCTGGCGTCATGGGTGAAATGCTCAAACAGGTGTCGTGCCCGCAACGCCCGGTCCAACATGGGTTCGCGATAGTTCTGGTTGCGCGACCACAGGATGTGATGATGCGATCGGGAAATCGCCTGGATCGTGTCCAGTTGCACAAATCCCAGATCGCGAATCAGTTGCAAAATATCCAGCGGCCCCGTCGGTTGAACAGACAGCCCCTGGGTTTCAAGCCACAGCCAGCGGGCCTGTTTGTTGGAAAGGCGCAGCTGCGTTAAGACCAACGGTCCAGCGCATCCTCGTCCGCCCCTTTCGCAGCAACCCATTCTGCTCCGTCCGTGGTAAATTCCTTCTTCCAGAACGGCGCGCAGGATTTGAGGTAGTCCATTAAAAACTCTGCCCCGGCAAAAGCATCTCCCCGATGGGGGGCGGCGGTGGCCACCATCATGATCATCTCCCCCGGGCGCAGAGTACCAAACCTGTGGATGATCATCGCGTCCCCCAGTTTAAATCGGGTTAACGCTTCGTCCGCAATCTTTTCCAGCGCCTTTTCGGTCATACCCGGATAGTGCTCGATCTCCATCCGGTCCAACCCGCCACCGGGCAGATTGCGTACGATCCCGGTAAAGGTGACAACAGCGCCCATCTCGTGATGACCCTGAGCAAACTTCTCGGCTTCGGCACCGAATTCAAACGGGTCGGATTGCACCTGAACTTGCATAGGTCACCCCCCTGTCATAGGTGGAAAAAACGCCACTTCACGCACCCCGGCAAGTGGCGCATCGAAATTTGAAAGCTCCTGATCCAGCGCAACGCGCAGAGCCGTGAGATCGGCAAAGGCGGCCGCGTACCGTTCTCCCCGCGCCACCAGTTCAGCAACCAGCGCATTTACGGTTGCGGCTTCGGTTTCAACCGCTTCACGCGCCACCCCGATCCGTTCGCGCACCCAGGCAAAGTAAAGCACATCCATCACATTCAATCCTTCAGGTAAGGCCTTGCCTTGTTGAAATAATCCCAGCCGGTGATCACCGTTAGAATGGCCGCCGACCACAAAAGAACCGCGCCGATATTGCCGGCCCAGAACATGCCCTGATATTTCCAGCGTAACCCCTGCAGGTCTTCGATATCCCCGGCCATGACCGCGTCCACCATGCCCTGATCCATGCCCCAGGCGGACATGACAAAGTAATGTTCAAACACACCCTTGGAAAAAAGCACAGCGATTGCAACCATTTGCAAGGTAGTCTTCCATTTGGCCAACTTGGTGACCTTCAAGGTTCCTGCCGTTTCTCCAAGAAATTCGCGCAAGCCCGACACGAACACTTCGCGGAACAGGATAAAGGTAGCGGGCAACACAAGCCATGGTGTCCAGCTGGCCTCGGAATACCCGATGATGATCATCAACGCGATCACCACCATCGCCTTGTCCGCGATGGGATCCAACATCGCGCCCAGCTTGGTTTCCTGTCCCCAAAGCCGCGCCAAATAGCCGTCAAACCAATCGGTAACGGCGGCCAAAACGAACAGAATCAACGCGAACCAGTCGGCATAAGGCCTTGTGAAATAAAGAAACATCACCGCCACACCGGGGGCGGCCAGAAGACGGATCACCGTCAGGATATTGGGGATATTTATCGTCATGTCGCCTGCGGTTTTAACCGGGTTTGCGGATCAGGGAAAGCGGGCAAAACCCTGCCATTAACGAATGCGCAAAAACCCGAACCCAAAGGGGGGTGACAAAGGTGCACCAACCCGCCACCGAAACGGCACCGCCAAATCGACTTCTTATACACCGCTCAAATATTAAAGCGTTTCCGCATACCGTTGACTCAGCGTGATCTGGAAACGCTTTAACACACCGCGCACAGGCACAGGGCGAGGGCCATCAACGGGCCGGGGTGGGTGGGTGGGAGGTCCGTTGATGGCCCGGGTTTGCCTCACCCTTCCTGAAAAAAATCATAGATTTTTTCCGCCAGCGATCCCGACACCCCCTCCACCGCTTTCAAATCCGCAAGGGCGGCGCGGCTCACCGCCTTGGCCGAGCCGAAATGCGCGAGCAGCGCGCGTTTGCGCGCCGCGCCCACGCCGGGGATATCATCCAGCGGGTTGGCGCTCACCGCTTTGGCCCGTTTGGTACGGTGGGTGCCGATGGCGAACCGGTGCGCCTCGTCCCGCAACCGTTGGATGAAATACAACACCGGGTCATTGCGTTGCAGCGCAAAGACCCGCCTGCCCGTACGGTGAAACTCTTCCTTGCCGTGGTCGCGATCCACGCCTTTGGCGACGCCCACCATGGGGATGTCTCCCACCCCCATCTGTTCCATGATCTCGCGCACCGCGCTGACCTGTCCGGCACCGCCATCGATCAACAACAGGTCGGGCCACATCCCCTCCACCTTGTCCGGGTCTTCCTTGAGCAATCGTTTGAAGCGTCGGGTCAGCACCTCTTTCATCATCCCGAAATCATCACCCGGAGTCAGGTCATCGCCGCGGATATTGAATTTGCGATAGCTGTTTTTCATGAACCCTTCGGGGCCAGCCACAATCATGGCCCCCACCGCATGCGCACCCTGAATATGGCTGTTGTCATAGACCTCGATCCGCGCGGGGGGGGCGGCTAGACCAAACGCTTCGGCCAGCCCTTTCAGCAACCGTGTCTGGGTCGCGCTTTCGGCCAGCTTGCGAGCCAGGCTTTCGCGGGCGTTGCGGGCCGCGCTTTCCACCAGTTCGGCCTTTTCGCCGCGTTGCGGCACAAGGATATCCACCTTACGGCCCAGCTTGTCCCCCAGCGCCCTGGCCATCAGGTCATCATTTTCGATGGGATGAGACAGCAGCAATTGGCGCGGCGGTTCCCTGGTGTCGTAGAACTGGCCGATAAAGGCCTCTAACACCTCGGCCGCGTCGATATCGACCCCGACACGGGGATAATAATCGCGGTTTCCCCAATTTTGGTTGGCACGGATAAAAAACACCTGCACACAGGCCTGCCCCTTTTCCAGATGGAGCGCGATCACGTCCGCCTCGGCAGTGCTGCGCGGGTTGATGCCCTGTGCCGTCTGCACCTGGGTCAGCGCCTTGATCCGGTCGCGCAGGGCGGCGGCGGTTTCAAATTCCAGCGCCTCGGACGCTGCTGCCATCTCAGCCGCCAGCTTTTCCTGAATCTCGGTGGAGCGCCCGGAAAGATAGCGTTTCGCGTCCTCTACGCTGGCCGCGTAGTCTTCTTTGCTGATCTTGTCCACACAGGGCGCGGTACAGCGTTTGATCTGGTATTGCAGACAGGGGCGCGTGCGGGTTTCAAAGCTGGCATCGGTACAGTTGCGCAGTTGGAACACCCGCTGCAATTGCGACAACACCCGGTTCACCGCGCCCGCGTTTGCGAACGGGCCGTAATACTGCCCCTTCTCCTTGCGTGCGCCGCGGTGTTTTTTGATCATCGGAAAGGGGTGATCGGTGACAAGGATATTGGGAAAGCTTTTATCGTCACGCAACAGCACGTTATAGCGCGGTTTGAGCTGTTTGATCAGATTTTGTTCAAGCAGCAGCGCCTCGGTTTCCGTGCGCGTGGTCAGGAACATCATCGTCGCGGTTTCCGAAATCATCCGCGCAATCCGCCCTGAATGCCCCGTAGGCCGGGCATAGTTGCCCACCCGCGCCTTGAGGTTGCGCGCCTTGCCCACGTACAGAACCGCGTTCTGGGCATTGAGCATCCGATAGACCCCGGGACCGTTGGGCAGGGTCCTGACATAGTCGGCGATCACCTCATGCCCCGGGCGGTTCGGAGGGTGGGGCCTGTCCTGTTCGGGGCTGTTGGTCACGTGCATCCTATCACAAATATGATTCTTTTCATCTGCTGCAATCTTACCCGGTCGAGGGCAAGAGAAAACATGTCCACGATTCCTGTGGATAAGTCTGGTGGTATCTTTGGGCGAAGTGGAGATTTCCTTTGTTTTTGGGTCATTTCGCTGATTTGCCTATTTTTTAGGCAGCTTGATAACCGGTTGAATTGCAATGATATTTCTTATCGCTCCCGCCAATGCGTTGAAAACATTAAAGTTTTAGCAACACTTTGGTAACGTCTTGAGGGGACGTGCACAACTTGCCGCGAGGGAAGGCGCGGCAGGGCTATTCCACACCCTGAATATCGGGGGTTTTCCAACCCAGATGCTGCCCCCCATCGACACAGATCAGCTGTCCCGTAACCGCCGGCGCATCCAGCAGATAGCGCAGGGCGGCGGTGATGTCCGACAGGTTCGCGCCACGTTCCAACACCGTATTCCTGCGTTGGTTTTCAAAGTGGGTTTCGCTTTGGCGCGCACCGATTAGGGTGGGCCCCGGCCCGATGGCGTTGACCCGGATATCGGGCGCCAGCCCTCGCGCCGCCGTTTGGGTGAGCGTCCACAGCGCCGATTTGGCCAGCGTATAGGTCATGAATTCCGGGGTCAGCTTGCGCACCCGTTGATCCACCATGTTGATCACATTTGCACGGGCCACGGGTTCGCCATTTTCATCCGGCATGGCCCCGGGTGCCTGGGCCGCAAAACCCTGAAGCAACAGGAAGGGCGCGCGCAGGTTGCTTTCCATATGCCGGTCCCAGCTGCTCCGCGTGGCGGAGGCCAGCGTGTCGTATTCGAAAATCGACGCGTTATTTACCAGAACCGTGAGCGGCCTGCCCAAGGCCTGTGCCGCCGCCGGGATCAGGGTTTTGGTCTGAGCTTCATCGAGCAGGTCCGCCTGAAGGGCCACCGCCTTACGGCCCATGGCGCGCAGGGCGGCAACCACCTCTTCCGCCCCGTCGCCCGAAGAGGCGTAGTGTACGGCCACGTCATGGCCCAAACGCCCCAGTTCAAGCGCCATGGCGCGCCCCAACCGTGCCCCTGCCCCGGTTACCAATGCCCGCATGACGCCCTCCGAAATATCAGATCAGAACCGCAACGATGTAGACCAGATAAAGTCCGGTCAGCGCAATGCCCCAGCCCCGGGTGATATCCTGTTTGAAAAACACGAAGGGGATCAACAGGATCGACGCCCCAGCCATGACCCACAGGTCAAAGCGCAGGAATTCCGGGTCCACCGGAATGTTTCCGATCAACGCCGTGATACCGATAATGGCCAGCAGGTTGAACATGTTCGACCCGATCACATTGCCCAGCGCCACATCCGCCTGACGGCGGATTGCAGCCATCACGGTGGTGGCGAGTTCCGGCAGCGAGGTGCCGATGGCCACAAGGGTCAGCCCGATCACGGTTTCCGACACGTGGAACATGCGCGCGATATTGACCGCGCTGTCCACCAGCAGGTCCGCCCCAAGCGGCAGGCCGATCAGACCCAGCACCATAAAGACACCGATCTTCCACCACGGCATATCGGGGTCGGCACCTTCAACCTCTTCTTCGTCGTCAAGCGCATCGACACCGGCCATGTCGCGCCGGTGGCAGCGCGCCTGATAAAACGCATCGCCCAGCACAAAGGCCAGCCCGGCCAGCAACACCAGCCCCGCCCAGAAATCGAACACCCCGCGAAAGGCCAGCGCAATAAACAGCCCAGTAGCCGCGATCATGAACCCATAGCTTTTCCGCGTGTTGCATTCCGACGTGTGCAGCGCCGCGATCAGCGCCGGCACCCCGAGAACCAAAAGCACATTGGCGGTGTTGGACCCGACCACGTTGCCCATGGCAATGCCGGGCACGCCGTCCTCCAAGGCCGAAATCGCGATCAACAGTTCGGGGGCCGAGGTGCCAAAGGCCACGATGGTCAGCGACACGATCAGCGCCGGAACCCCAACCCGCAACGACAGGTTCACCGCGCCGCGCACCAAGCTGTCGCCCGCGAGCAAAAGGATCACAAGGCCAAGGCCTGCTAATATCCAATCCAAGGCTCAGCCCCTTCCTTTGGTTTCACAGGGGCACGCCCCCTTGCCGATCCGGAAACGGCCACATTTCCTGCACCGCCGCGATCCGATCCGCCGCCCGCCGGTCAACAACGACAGCTTACCGAACATGCCGAGGATGGCAATGAAGACAAGGAACAGAAGGACAATCCTGGACAACATAGGTTACAGACCAAACCGAGCATACGCCGCCCGTTCCTCGACCCCTGCCAACACGTCGCTGGCCAAATTCATGCCCATAAGCTGTATCAACGACCGGCGACGGCCATAGGGGATCAGTTGAACCTTGTCGCCATAAAGCTCTTTCATCTTGGCGTTCACCTCACCCACCCCGTCAATCAGCCCCTTTTCAAGGGCGCGCTCGGCCAACCAGAATTCGCCGGTAAAGAGCGTATCATCCTGGGCAAGCCGATCTGTGCGACGAGATTGCACGTGATCAATGAATATCTGGTGCATGTCCTCAAGGATCACCTTGAGCCGAGCCACGTCTTCGGGATCTTCCGGTTTGAACGGGTCCATCTGGGATTTGGATTTGCCCGCAGTGTGAACGCGCCGTTCAATCCCGTGTTTGGCTATGAACCCTTCGGCACCGAACCCGGCGGAAATCACGCCAATCGACCCAATCACAGACGCGCGGTCGGCCCAGATATCATCGGCGGCACAGGCCAGCCAGTACCCCCCCGACGCCGCCACATCTTCGACAAAGGCATGCACGGAGATATCTTTTTCCTCGGCCAGCCGTCGGATTCGCCCCGCGATCAGCGCCGATTGCACGGGCGATCCGCCCGGGGAATTGATCACCAGCGCCACGGCGGCGGGTTTGCCGCGTTTAAAGGCGCGTTCGATGACAGGGGCCATGGCCGCGTCATTCAACCCACCACGTGGGCCAGAGGCGATTGTCCCCTGCAAGCGCACAACAGCCACGCGCGGCGGGGTTTTCATGAAGGGGATCCAACGTTTCATGCAGGGTGATGTAGAGACCCGGGCACGAACAAACAACCGCCCCCGCCCCCTCAGTTGATCAAAAACATCCCCGCCGGGGACATAAAAGTCACTATGCCCCCGGCCTGGTGGAACGTCAGGGGGATCAGGGTTTGATCCGATATCCGGTTTTGAAAATCCAAGCGATCAAGGCAAGGCAGACCGCAGTGAACCCGGCGATGGCCAGCAGGGACAGGCCAACAGGCACATCCGCGCTGTCAAAAAACGCCCAGCGGAAGCCCGAGATCAGGTAAACTACGGGGTTGAACAGGGTCACTTTCTGCCAGAGCTCAGGCAGCATGGTGATGGAATAGAACGACCCGCCCAGAAAGACGAGCGGGGTCACCACCAGAAGCGGGATCAGCTGTAGCTGTTCAAAATTCCCCGCCCAGATGCCGATGATGAAGCCAAAGAGCGCAAAGCTGACACAGGTCAGCACAAGGAAGGCAATCATCGCCACGGGGTGAGCAATAGAGAGATCGACAAAGAAGGTCGCGGTGACAAGGATCATCACCCCGATAAACAGCGCCTTGGTCGCCGCCGCCCCCACATAGCCCAGCACGATTTCAAGGAAACTCACCGGGGCGGACAGGAGTTCATACATGGTGCCCAGAAATTTCGGAAAGTATATCCCAAAAGAGGCATTCGAAATCGCCTGGGTCATCACCGAAAGCATGATCAGCCCGGGCACGATAAAGGCACCATAGCTGATGCCTTCGACCTGATTGATCCGGCTTCCGATGGCCGTGCCGAACACCACGAAATACAGCGAGGTGGACAGGATCGGGGACAGGAAGCTTTGCACAAATGTGCGAAGGAACCGTTTCATTTCATAAACATAGATCGATCTTATGGCATACCAGTTCATGCGGTCTTTCCTTTCACCAGATCGACAAAGATTTCTTCAAGACTGCTTTGACGGGTGGAAAGATCGGCCAGTGCCAGCCCCGCCGCCGACAGGTCAGAAAGCAGTGCGGTGATGCCTGTGCTGTCTTTGCCCGTGTCATAGCTATAGGTCAGCGTTACCCCGTCTTCGGAGCGTTGCAGATCATAACCGGCCAGCGTAGCGGGCACCGCGTTAATGGCTGTGCGCAGGGTGACGTGCAATTCCTTCTTCCCCATCCGCGCCATCAGCGCCGCCTTTTCTTCGACCAACAGCAATTCGCCCCTGGCGATCACGCCAATGCGGTCGGCGATGGCCTCGGCCTCTTCGATATAATGGGTGGTCAGGATCATGGTGACGCCATCGTCCTTCATCTCTTGTACCACCTCCCACATGTCGCGGCGCAGCTCCACGTCGACCCCGGCGGTGGGTTCATCCAGAAACAGAATGCGCGGTTCATGGGCCAGCGCCTTGGCGATCAGCACCCGGCGGCGCATCCCGCCGGAAAGCTCTTTCACGCGGGCGCGGCGTTTATCCCAAAGTGTCAGCTTTTTCAGGATGGATTCAATCAACGCATCATCGCGACGCAGCCCAAACAAGCCGCGGGAGAATTTCACCGTGTCTTCGACCCGCGAAAACGGTTCCAGCGAGATTTCCTGGGGCACAAGCCCGATCAGCGAGCGCGCGGCGCGGAAGTCGGTGATGATGTCATGCCCATCCACCAACGCCGTCCCGCCCGAGGGCGAAACCAGTCCGCACAGAATTGAAATTAAAGTAGTTTTTCCCGCACCATTGGGCCCCAGAAGGGCAAGAATTTCGCCCCGTTCAATCCCCAGTTCGACAGGTTTCAGCGCCTCAACCCCTCCGCCATAGGTTTTGGCCAGCCCCCGGATATCGACAATCGGTGCCATGTTCACGTCTCGCTCCTCCGCTCGCAAAGGTGACCCTAGGCGCAATTCAAAGAAACGAAAACCTCAGAAATACACACAAGCGACGCCGCCCGCGCAGATCCGGGGTAAGGCGGCCAAAAACAGGCGATCGCCCTTCCCGCCCGGGATGTTAACGCAAAACGGTAAGGGCAGTGGCGGGGGGGCGGAAGCCTGCGCCCTGAAAAACCTGTGATTTCGTTGAAATAGGGACAGGGCACAGGCGCGCGGCACGGGGACGCGAACCCCGATGCGCCGCCATCCCCGTTTGCGGAAAAATTTCCCGCGCAGTACCGGTGGGTGGAAAACTGTCCCGCGCGCCCGCTTTGACATTCGCAGCACAAGAACAGACATGCAGGGGAACGCATCTATCTATGCCCGGAGGCGACCATGCTGTTTGACTATGTGGAAACCGATCTCAACGTACAGCTTCTGTTTGGGCTGGCTCTTGGGGTGTTCTTTGGCGTGGCGGCACAGGTATCACGGTTCTGCCTGCGCCGGGGCGTGGCGGGTGACGACGGGGCCGACCGTCCGGCGCTGGCCGTGTGGCTGTTGGCGCTTGGCACCGCGATGGGCGCGGTGCAGTTGGCCACCGCCACCGGGTTTGCGGAATTGGGAGAGCATCGGTTCCTGTCCTCGGACCTGCCGGTCATGGCCATCGTGCTTGGCGGGCTGACCTTTGGCGCGGGCATGGTGTTGACCCGGGGGTGCATTTCGCGGCTGACCGTGTTATCGGCCACCGGAAACCTGCGAGCGGCCACGGTGTTGATCCTGTTCGCGCTTGTGGCTCATGCCATGATGAAAGGAGTTCTGACCCCTTTGCGCACAGGCCTCAGCGGGTTTCGTGTCGAGCTGCCCTTTGGCAGTTTTGCCGCCCTGCCCGGCGCATCGGTGCTGATCCCTCTTGTTGTGCTGGGGGCCGCGCTATGGCTGGGCCACCGATCACGGGCGCGGGTGCTGCATCTTGGGCTTGGGGCCTTTATCGGCCTGTTGATCGCGCTGGGATGGGTGGGGACCTCGACCCTGTTGATGGATGAATTCGACCCGGCCCCGGTACAATCCCTTGCCTTTACCCTGCCCTGGACCGACGGCCTGTTCTGGGGCATCGCGTCCACGGCGGTGCCTGCGGGGTTCGGGGTTGGGCTTGTGGGGGGTGTTCTGCTGGGGGCGTTCCTGTCAGCGGCGCTGCGCGGGGAATTGGCGCTGGTCAGTTTCTCGGACCCGCGCGAAACTCTGCGCTATGTCACCGGCGGCGCGTTGATGGCCGCCGGGGGAACCCTGGCGGGGGGCTGTTCCGTTGGCGCGGGGTTGAGCGGGTTTTCGACCCTTGGGGTGCTCGCCCTGTTGACGCTTGTCTCGATCATCCTCGGGGCAGTGGCGATGCGCCATATGATGAGCGGGAACGACGCAGGGCGCAAGCTGCGTTCTTTCGCCTGAGCTTTTGCCGAGTTTACCCGGTTTGCCCGGCCCTGTGCACCTTTTGGATCACAGGGAGCACGCCAAAATCCAAGCGTCATGAAAATAGCCCACCAAGACCATTGTGATGGCCATATTACAGGGCACTCAGCAGCGGTTCAAACGCCGCGCTACGCGCGGGATCGTGCCCCTCGGACACCTGCCTCGACTGGCCTTGCGCGCCCTGTTTGAACGTGACAGAAAGTTGCCAGTTTTACAGGAGTAACGGGCTATGGTGCGGATTGCGGTTGCTGGGATCGGGTATGTTGGCCTTTCGAATGCGGTTCTGTTGGCCCAGCATAATGAGGTGGTTGCGGTAGACATTTCCGCCGAACGGGTCGCGGCTGTGAACGCCGGGAAAACCCCGATTGCCGACCCGGATCTTTCCACCTATCTCGCGGAACACGATCTGAGCCTGCGCGCCACGACCGATGGCAAATCCGCCTATGCCGACGCGGATTATGTGATCGTGGCCACGCCAACCAATTATGATACCGACACCAATTTTTTCGACACAAGTTCGGTCGAAGCGGTGATCCGCGAGGTTCTGTCCGTCAACTCCACCGCGACCGTGGTGATCAAATCCACCGTACCGGTGGGGTTCACCGCGCGCATGGTGGAAGAGTTCAACAGCGACCAGATCATTTTCAGCCCGGAATTCCTGCGTGAAGGCAAGGCGCTTTACGACAACCTTTACCCGTCGCGGATCATTGTCGGGGCCGACACCCCGGCAGCGCGGGCTTTTGCCGATCTGTTGGTACAGGGGGCCAGGAAAACCGACATTGACCTGTTGTTCACGGCCCCCTCGGAAGCCGAGGCGATCAAGCTTTTCGCCAATACCTATCTCGCCATGCGCGTGGCCTATTTCAACGAACTGGACAGTTATGCCATGGCCCACGGGCTGGATTCCGGGCAGATCATCACCGGAGTCGGGTTGGACCCGCGGATCGGCACACATTACAATAACCCGTCCTTCGGTTATGGCGGCTATTGCCTGCCCAAGGACAGCAAACAGTTGCTGGCCAATTATGCCAAGGTGCCCCAGAACCTGATTCAGGCGATTGTCGAAGCCAACCGCACCCGCAAGGATTTCGTGGTGTCCCAGATTCTGGCGCGCAATCCGAAATGCGTTGGCATTCACCGGCTGGTGATGAAAACCGGGTCCGACAATTTCCGTCAAAGCTCGATCCAGGGGATCATGCGCCGGGTGCGGGCCGAAGGGATCGAGGTAGTGATCTATGAACCCGAGACCGAGGAAGACGCGTTTTTCGGTGCCCCCGTGATCCGCGATCTCGCAGAGTTCAAGGACAGGTCCGACGTGATCGTCGCCAACCGGATGAGCGACGATCTGACCGATGTGTTGGACAAGGTGTTCACCCGCGACCTGTTCGGGTCAGATTGATCTTTTGACGGGGTCGCTGTTGCGCGTTGCGGCCACCGCGTTTTGTCGTCTGAACCCGACCCTACCCAGACCATAAAGCGTTTCCGCATCACGTTGAAACAGCGTGATGTGGAAACGCTTTAGCCAGCTCTAGCTGTTTGGTCCCAGGGTTTGATGGTGTGATCCTTTCGTTGGAATGGAAGGAAGCATTATGGGACAAATTCGTCACGGGAGCGCCACGATCCCGTTGACCGACAGGTGAATGCCTGCATTCACCGAGAGGAGCGCACGCTGTCAGAGCAGCAATACAGCGATCCGCTGCCCGACAGGGTATTGCGCAGCAATGTCCCGAAAGGGGTAAGCTTCGATCGCGGGGCTGAGCCGGGAGTTGGGGATCAATCCGAAGACCGTGGCCAAGTGGCGCAAGCGGTTGAGGATCAGAAGACCGGTCCGCAAGAACCGCGTTCCACCGTTCTCAGTGAAGACGAGGAGGCGATGGTGGTCGCGTTCCGGCGGCATACGCTGCTGCCATTGGACGATTGCCTTTATGCTTTGCAGTCCTCGATCCCGCATCTGACGCGCTCTTCCCTGCATCGTTGTTTGCAGCGGCATGGAATATCCCGGTTGCCTGACGTCGAAGGTGACAAACCCAAGCGCCATAAGTTCAAGCGCTACCCCATTGGCTCTTTCCACATTGATATTGCCGAGGTCAGAACAGAAGAGGGTAAGCTCTATCTCTTTGTTGCCATTGACCGAACTAGGGTCTGTACTCAATTAGCGGTTTCCCTTTGGGCCGTTGTTCTGATTCACTTCCGCCAGAAACAGGCGGGAGATCGTGATGGCAAAGACCCTCTATT
>PDRZ01000007.1 GCA_002747035.1 Rhodobacterales bacterium | reverse complement strand
TGGAACGGATGTTCTGCCGTCTCAAGGATTTCCGCAGAATAGCAACCCGTTACGACAAGAGAGCCGATATCTTCCTGTCGGCAGTCTTCCTGGCCGCTGTCATCGTCTGGTGGACCAATTGAGTCCCGACCCTAATGCGTTTCCACATCACGCCGAGTCAATGTAATGCGGAAACGCGTCAGGCCGACATCACACGTGTTGTGCGCCATTCACTTCGATCTCAGCCCCGCTGATATAGCTGCTCTCTTCCGAGCACAGGAAATAGATCGCTGCCGCCACCTCTTCGGGTTGGCCCAACCGCTGAAGGGGCAACTTCTCCACGATCTTCTCAGTCCCCGGTGACAGGATCGAGGTTTCTACTTCTCCCGGGGCAATCGCATTCACACGCACCCCAAACGGCCCGAAGTCATGGGCCATTTCCCGGGTCAGCGCCGCCAGCGCCGCTTTGGACGTCGCATAGGCCGCGCCTGCGAACGGGTGGACCCTGCTGCCTGCAATCGATGTCACATTCACCACCGACCCCCTGGCGGCTGTCAGCTCGTCTTTCAGACCGCGGGCCAGGACCACGCTGGAAAAGAAATTGACATGGAACACCTTCCCCCAATCCAACAGATCCGTATTCAGCGTCGACAAACGCTCGCCATTCGCCCCCTTGGGTGAAATCCCGGCATTGTTGACCAGCGCATCCAGCCGTCCATCCAGCCTTTCTTCCAGCAGCCCCACCGCGTTCACTGTCCCGGCCGGGTCCGAAAGGTCGACCTGCACATGGTTCTCTTCGCCCCCTCCCCAGGGGCATTCCGCCGGGAACGCGTGGCGCGAACAGGTGATCACCCGCCACCCTTCGCGATTGAACCGCCGCACCGTGGCGTGACCGATTCCCCGGCTGGCCCCGGTCAGGATCATGGTTTTGCGACTCATGTCTTGTCCCCTCTGTTGTTGCCCGACCCTACCCCTGTCGACCCGCGACAACAACGCGCCACTTGGCAGAGGCGGCGGAACCGCGTAACAAGCCTGCCCAAGAGGACATGATGAGAAAACAAATGACACGCGACTCGATCGCCACGGCCCGCACTCTTTCCGAAGCCCTGCCTTTCCTGCAACGCTATGATGACGCCATCGTAGTGATCAAGCTTGGCGGCCATGCCATGGGCAGCGACGACGCCATGGCCAGCTTTGCCCGCGACGTTGTGTTGATGAGCCACGTGGGCGTCAACCCCGTGATCGTGCATGGCGGCGGTCCGATGATCAACGACATGCTGGGACGGCTCCGGATCGAAAGCGAATTTGTTGACGGCAAGCGCGTGACCGATGAACCCATCATGGAAGTGGTCGAGATGGTCCTGTCCGGCCGCGTGAACAAACGTATCGTGCAGGCGATCAATGATCAGGGCGGCAAGGCCGTGGGCCTGTCGGGCAAGGATGCAAACCTGATCCACTGTACCGCCACGAACCCGAAACTGGGGCTTGTCGGCACGCCGTCCCAGGTGGACCCGTCGATTCTCCACACCCTGTTTGACGCCAACACCATCCCGGTCATCGCGCCTCTGGGGGCCGGGGCCGGGAACAAGACTTTCAACATCAACGGCGACACCGCCGCCGGGGCCGTCGCCGCTGCGCTGAATGCCGACCGGCTTTTGCTGCTGACCGATGTAGAGGGGGTCAAGGATGGCACCGGCAACCTGATCACCGACCTGACCGTGGATCACATCCGCGACCTGACGGCCGATGGCACCATCGCCGGAGGTATGATCCCGAAAACCCAGACCGCTCTGGATGCGATCGAAGGTGGGGTGCGGGCCGTGGTCATTCTTGATGGCCGGGCTCCCAACGCCTGTCTTCTGGAACTCTATACCGAAGGCGGGGCGGGCAGCCTGATCCGCGCGGAACTGTAACATTTTCGTGCGGGGCTTTCGCGCCGCTCGGGAAGCGCATACATTCGGCATGTCGCATATTGCATATTGCCGGGATACGCCATGGAACACGAAACCCTTCTCCGTTTTGGCATCTTTGCCGGGCTGTTCCTGTTATTTGCGGGGATCGAGGCGCTGGCCCCGCGTCGCCCCCGATTGTACCCGCGCAGCACCCGCTGGGTGACGAACTGGGGCATGACCCTGCTCAATACGCTTGCGCTGCGCGCACTGGCCTTGGGTTTGCCGCTGCTGGCTGTTGGGGCCGCGCTGGATGCCTCGGCCCATGGCTGGGGACTGCTGAACCGCATCGACGGGCCTGTCTGGCTGGAAACCCTTGGCGCGGTGCTGTTTTTTGATTTTGCGATCTGGGCACAACACCTGATCACGCACAAGGTGCCGATCCTGTGGCGATTGCATCAGGTACACCATGCGGATGTAGAGATTGACGTCACCACCGCAATCCGGTTCCACCCGATTGAAATCCTGTTGTCGATGTTGCTCAAGATCGGGCTTGTCTATGTCATCGGCCCCTCGGCGGTGGCCATCATCCTGTTTGAAATCATCCTGAATGGCACGGCCATGTTCAACCACGCCAACATGCGCCTGCCACTCTGGCTGGATGCCATCGTGCGTCTGGTCCTGGTGACGCCGGATATGCACCGGGTTCACCACTCTGTGCATTCCGCCGAGCATGACAGTAACTATGGCTTTTCCCTGTCGCTCTGGGACCGCGTGTTCGGCACCTATATCGCTCAACCCGGTGAGGGCCATGATGACATGAAAATCGGGCTGCGCTGGCAGGACGCGCGCCCGACCCGGCTGGGGTGGAGCTTGTGGCTGCCGTTTCGCAACCGCTGACGCTGGCGGCGCTGGACCGTCGGGCCGCGCCCCATGCGCTGGCCGTTTTTGGTGCGCTGCATCCAGATCCCTTCGATTGCGATGACACCCTGCCGGCGGGCACAGGCACGGTTGTTCTCTTTGGCCCGCGCGAACCCGGGTTCTGGGCGCATTTCACGGCCCAACCCGAATTCAGCGACGGCGCAGCGGACCCTATGGATCGCTGGTCCAAACGGGTGTTGGGCAAGATCGCCGCACAGGTCGCAGGGACAGCGATTTTTCCCTCGGACGGGCCACCCTACCCCGCGTTCACGGAATGGGCGCGCCGGTCGGGGCGGGCCTGGCCATCGCCCGTGGGGTTGCTGGTCCACGACAGCGCCGGGCTGTTCCTGTCCTATCGCGGCGCGATCGCGGTTGCCGAAACCCTGGACCTGCCGCCGCACGCGGCAAACCCGTGCCGGAACTGCGCCGATACCCCCTGTGTCACGGCCTGCCCTGTGGGCGCGCTGACGGCCGACACCTATGACGTGCGGCGCTGTAAAACCTATCTTGAAACACCGCCCGGACAAGACTGCATGACGCACGGGTGCGGCACCCGCCGCGCTTGCCCGGTCAGCGCACGGTGTGGCAGAGTGTCAGCACAATCGGCCTTTCACATGGAGCATTTCAAATGAGCCTGCGTCTGATCCTCATGCGCCACGCGAAATCGAGTTGGGGTGACCCGATGGCAAACGATCACGACCGCCCGCTGAATGCACGGGGGCGCAGGTCGGCCAAGGCCCTAGGCAAGTGGTTGACCGAAAAGGGCTATGTTCCCGATCATGTGCTGTGCTCTACCGCGCAACGCACCCGCGAAACCTTCGAAGGGCTGGGGCTGACCGTGCCGGTTTCGTTTCACGACGCGCTCTATCACGCATCAACCTTCGTGTTGCTCGACACCCTTCAATCCGAGGCCTGCGGGGACACGGTCCTGCTGATCACCCACAACCCGGGCTGTGCCGACTTTGCCGACCGGATCGTGGCCGCGCCACCGGAACACCCGCGGTTTCACGATTACCCCACAGGAGCGACGCTGGTGGCCGAATTCGACGTTCCCACCTGGCATGACATTGATTTCAAAGGCGCACACACGCTGGATTTCATCGTCCCCCGAAGCCTGACCGACTGACTCGACTCCCAAAAGTTCCATCGCGGTGCATCCCCGCGATCCGGGCGCTCCCGCCCGCAGGGCAGGCATCAAAGATGCCTGTCCCGCCGTTGGGCCGGGCGCCGCGCACAGCGCGGCGCAGCCCAGACGCACCCGTTTTGCGAAACCGCGCCGCGCATCAACCCGAGAGCGGGTTTTCCCGTTCTCGGCCCCGGTCCAGGCAGCCGGTAAAAGGATTTACCTATAGCTGACGGGAGTGGGTTTGATCCCAAAATCCACGAAGCATCAGCGTAAAATCAGAGACTTATAGTCAAAAGGCACAATCAGAATTGTGTTGTTTGGCTATATCTGCCGCCGCTGCATCCTGCATCATCTGCCATACTCTGGCAGAGGTGAACGGCATATCCGCCTGTCTCACACCCCGCGTCCACACCGCATCTCCTACCGCGTTTGCCACAGCAGCCAATGCGCCCACTGTTCCGGCCTCGCCGCACCCTTTCATCCCCATGGGATTTGCGGTGGATGGCACGGCTTCGGTTCCGAACCCAATCATGGGCATGTCACCCGCACGCGGCAGGGCATAGTCCATGAAACTTGCCGTAAGCAGTTGCCCGTCTTCGTCATGCACCACATGCTCCATCAACGCCTGCCCAGCGCCCTGAACCACGCCGCCATGCACCTGCCCCTCGACCAGCATCGGGTTGATAAGATTGCCGAAATCATCAACGACGGTATAGCGGTCCAACCTCACCTGACCGGTTTCGAGGTCCACCTCAACCTCGGCCAGATGCGCCCCGTTGGGGAAGGATCGACCCGGCAGGGTGGCCCGCGCTTCATGGGCCAGCAAGTCGTGACGCCCGTCCTCACGGGCCATCCCGGCCACTTCCAATACGGTCGGCGTCATGTTCGACCCCGGCGCACGGAAAGTTTGGTCATCGAATGTGATGTCATCTTCCATGACCCCCATTTTACCCGCCAAATACGGTATGAACGCTTCCATCATGGCATCCACCGTGGCAAGCGTGGCGTGGGATTGGGTGGTGACGGACCGGGACCCCCCGGTGCCGCCACCTTGTGCGATACGGTCACTATCGCCCTGAACTACCTCAATACACTCCGCCGGAATCCCGGTCTGATCGGACAGGAACCTGGCATAAACCGTTTCATGGCCCTGCCCGTTCGATTGGGTTCCAACATAAATCGTAACGTTACCAGCCTCGTTAAACTCTACCTTCGCACCCTCGGAAGGATCGCCCAGAATGCTTTCGATATAGTAACTAATTCCGAGACCTCTCAAATTGCCCGCATTTTCGCTGGCGGCCTTGCGGGCGGGGAACCCGTCAAGATCGCCATACGCCTCCGCACGGGCAAGAACCCGTGCGAAGTCCCCTACATCAATGGTTTCCCCCGTCACCGCATTATAGGGAAAGGCTGAAACGGGTATGAAATTGCGCCGGCGCAGTTCCAACGGATCCACCTCCAACTCCCGCGCGGCGCGGTCCATCAATCGTTCCAACAGGTAAATCGCCTCGGGCCGCCCGGCCCCGCGATAGGCATCCACCGGGGTCGTGTTGGTGAAAAACCCCTCCACCTCCAACGCCACGGCGCGAATGTCATACACCCCGGTCAGAACCCGGGAAAACAGACGGGTCTGAATCAACTGGGCAAACTGGCTGTTATAGGCACCAAGGTTACAGGCGGTCCTGATCCGATACCCTGTGATCTTCATATCGCTGTCAAAAGCAAGCGCGGCCACGTGGAACAGATCCCGCCCGGCGCTGTCGGCCAGCATGGCCTCGCTACGGCTGCTCATCCATCGCACGGGGCGGTTCAGCACCCGCGCAGCATGGGCCACAACAAAGGGCTCAGGGTGAGGTTGGCCCTTCATACCGAACCCGCCGCCCGTATCAGGGTTGGTCACCCGCACCGCGCCTTCGTCCATGCCAAGCAACATGGACAGTTCGCGTTTCGGCACCCAAACCCCCTGCGCATTGGTGGCAAGATGCAGCCGGTCGCCCTCCATCTCGGCATAACATCCGCGCGGTTCCATCGGGGCGACGATGATGCGATTATCCTCAACCTCCATCTCCACAACATGCGCCGCCGTATGGAATGCAGCGTCACAGGCCACCTGATCCCCAAAGAACCAGTCAAAGGCGCGGTTGTCGGGGGCTTCGCGGTGCAACGCCTGTTCACCCGGCGCGCGGGCCATCATGGCGGGAAGCTCGTCGATATCGAGGCAGATCATCTCGGCTGCATCCCGCGCCTGTTCGGGCGTGTCGGCGACCACCACGGCAATCGCCTCGCCCACGTGACGCACCCGCCCCTCGGCCAAGAGCGGGCGCTTGGGCGCGGCACCTCTTGTGCCGTCCCGGTTGTCGATCAAGACCGCCGTCATACCCCTGGTGATCCCTGCGGCGGCAAGGTCTTCGGCCCCCAGCACAAGGCGCACCCCCGGTGCCGCGCGCGCATCGTCAAGATCAAGCGCGCCCAGGGTCCCATGGGCCACATCCGACCGAACGAAATGAGCAAACAACGCCCCTTCCGGTACAATATCCTCGACATATTGCCCGTCGCCCCGCAGAAACCTCAGGTCCTCGACCCGTTTCACCGACTGGCTACGCCCGAACTTCTCCATGATATCCCCCCGCTTGCGCTCGCTTGAAGCACCCTAGCCGGGCATGGACAACGTCACCACCTCTCCCGGACCATATCCGTTGAATGCCGTTGCGATCGACAGGGAATAGGCCCCCATGCCCTGAAACACGACATAGTCGCCTTCACGGATGTCAACCGGCAGAGCAAGCGGTTCGGGCAACCGGTCCAGACTGTCACAGGTCGGGCCGAACACAACCCGCGAGGCGCGCTTGTCAGAGCGCGACGAGCCATCCGCGGCCACAACCTCCACCCTGTCCGTCGGGCAAATGTCGCGCAACTCGGACAAGGCACCATAAAGCCCGTCATTCAGGAACACGGCCCCGCACTCGCGCACCGATTTTACCCGCGCGGCCAGGGTGAACGCCTCGGCCACCATGGCCCGCCCCGGTTCGCACACCAACTCCGGTGCCTCGCTGAACAGGGCGCGGGTCACGTCGCCGATACGGGTGAATATCCGCTCCAGGTCGGGCGCGGCTCCGCTGCGATAGGCGGCGAACCCCCCGCCCACGTTCAACCGCTCCAAAGACACGCCCGCACCTGCGGAGACCTCGGCACAGGCGCGGATATACCCCTCCCACACCGCCGGATCATGGCATTGCGTGCCCGGGTGAAACGTCATCGACGGCGTGAACCCCCGCGCGGCCACCTCGTTCAGCAACCTTTCCGCCGCCTCCGGCCCCACGCCGAACTTGGACCCGAAATCGTAATGCGCACCCTTGAGCGGCAGGGCAAGACGCACCGTCACCTCTTCGCCCTCGAACCGCGGGCGGCCCAGCTTGTCCAACTCGCCAGAACTATCCACCGACCACGACGCCACACCCATCTCGATCCCCCGGGCCACCTCGGCCACCGAGCGCACCGGGTTGTTGTAATGCAACCGCGCGGTGTCACAGGCGGCGCGAACCTCCTCCATTTCCCTTGGGCTGGCCACGTCAAAGGCCGTGACCCCGGCCGCGACCAGATTGTCCAGAACCATCCGTGCCGGGTTGGCCTTGACCGCATAGGTGACAAGCCCGTCAAACCCCGCGCGAAACCGGGCCGCCGTACGAGCCAGCGCCGCAGGGTCGAAAAACATGACCGCGTGGTCGGGCCGTTTGGCCCTCAGGTGTGTCTCGATCGAAGACACCGGGGATGTGGAAGAAAACATGCGCGCCTCATCTGTTGGTTTTATCCAGTTATCCCATGGCACGGTGTCGATTTTGCTTGGCGCATCTGCTAGTCTGACGAAAAATAGCTGCATTATGACGGTCTATTCATGCAAAATGACGATATAGACGAAAAACTCCTGAGCCTTCTGGCCGAAAATGCCCGGATGCCCATGGCCACGCTGGCCCGGCGGCTGGGGCTTGCCCGCAGCACCGTACAGGCCCGGATCGAACGGCTTGAAACCCGTGGCGTGATCACCGGCTACACCCTGCGGCTGGGTCAGACCGCCCGCCCTTCGATCCGCGCCACCGCGCTGATCTCCATCGCCCCGCGCGCACAACCCGAGGTGCTGGCCCGCCTGCGCAGCCTTCCGGCCGTGGAACAGGTCCATACCACAAGCGGTCGTTTCGACCTGATCGCCCGCATCACCGCCGCCACGACCGAAGAGCTTGACGAAACCCTGGACAAAATCGCCGAGGCGCGCGGGGTGCAGGGATCAGAGAGCCTGATCCACCTCTCCACCAAACTTGACCGCCGCCGCTAACGCCCCCCCGGAACCGACCGAAAAGATGCCGCAGCCGGGCTTCCAACCTTCCACCGGCGCGCTGCGCTCGCGCAGGGCGATCACCCCCAAGGCAATCAGCCCGGCCTGCAATGGTGCGGGCGATAAGCCAGGGCGCTACGCAGAAGTCACCACCGCCAAAGGGCGCGACCTGATCCCTATGCGCCTCTCGGACGCGTTAAAGCGTTCCACATCACGCTGTTTCAACGCAATGCGGCAACGCTTTAGACGAGCTGGCGGATTACCCCGGTCAACAGATTCACCGATCCCACTGGATCTCGGCCCGTGCCTTTACAGGGACCGTGCAAGACATCGGGGCACGACAACAGGGCGGCTGATGGCCCACCTGCCGGACGGTTGTGCGCTGCCCGTTTCGCGCAGCGTTGCCAAAGAGGTGCGTATGATGGAACCCGTCCGCCCCGTGGAACCGGTAAACGGCACCTGAAGGTGGCGCGCGATCCGGTTACATTTGGCGGTTTGCCCGGAATTTGGCGAGGCGCAGGGCCGATGCGATGCCGGTTTGGTGCCGCCTCGGTGCGCAAAAGTCACCCCCGGGCGATTGCGGGGTGAGTCGTATGGTTAACAGGAGTCTCAGCCCTTGGCATTTTCCAACGCTTCAAGGCGGGCTTTGAGCGCCTCGTTCTCCTCGCGCGCCTTCTGGGCCATGGCGCGTACTGCGTCAAATTCTTCGCGGGTGACAAAGTCGCGATCGGCCAACCACCTGTCAACCAACGATTTCATGGCCGTTTCGGCCTCGTCCTTGGCCCCCTGGGCCACGCCCATGGCATTGGTCATCAACTGGCTCATATCGTCCAGAAATTTGTTGCGCGTCTGCATGAAAAACTCCGCCGTTGCTCTGTTGCCCTATATGGGGGTGCGAATCCGGAACCGCAAGCTTGACTTCCCCCCGCCCGGCCCGTCAAAACCCGTTTCATGAGCTTTGTGATCCCCTTTCCCAATATCTCGAACGAGATCGTGTCCTTTACCGTATTCGGACTGGATATTGCGTTACGCTGGTATGCCGTCGCCTATATATTGGGGATCGTCATCGCCTGGCGCATCGCCGTGCAGGCGTTGAAACGGCCCGTGCTGTGGCGCGACAACACGCCGCCGATGACCCTGGAACAGGTCGAGGATCTGCTGACCTGGATCATCCTGGGGGTGATCCTTGGGGGCCGCCTTGGATTCGTGCTGTTTTACCAACCCGGCTACTACCTCTCCAATCCGGGTGATATTTTCAAGGTCTGGCAAGGGGGCATGGCCTTTCACGGCGGGTTTCTCGGGGTGGTTCTGGCGGCCTGGATCTATACCGCCCGTCACGGTATCGCCAAGCTGCCTGCCGCCGATACGATTGCGCTTGGCATCCCGTGGGGGTTGATGCTTGGGCGCATCGCGAACTTTGTGAATGCCGAGCTTTGGGGCCGCCCCACCGACCTGCCATGGGGCGTTGTCTTTCCGGGGGCTGCGGCACAGGATTGCCCTGAAATCATGACACTTTGTGCCCGCCACCCCTCGCAACTCTACGAAGCGATACTTGAAGGGCTGGTGCTTGGCCTCCTCCTTCTCTGGCTGGCCTATCGCCGTGGCGGGCTGCGTAAGCCGGGGTTGATCACCGGCATGTTTTTCGCTGGTTACGGCGCGGCGCGGTTCTTTGTCGAACTGTTCCGTCAGGCCGATGCGCAATTCATGTCGCCCGAAAACCCCATGGGTTACGTGGTGCATCTGGGCGGCTACGGGCTTTCCATGGGCCAGATCCTCTCGCTTCCCATGATTCTTGTTGGGGCGGTTCTGATCCTTCGAGCCCGGCGTGTGAACGGGGAATGAAGGATTTGGAAACCATTTTGCGGGACATTATCTCGCAACAGGGGCCAATTTCTTTGGCCGACTATATGGCCGAATGCCTTTTGCATCCTGATTTTGGGTATTACGCCACACGTGACCCGTTCGGCGAGACCGGCGATTTTGTCACCGCACCGGAAATCAGCCAGATGTTTGGCGAACTTCTCGGGCTTGCGCTCGCGCAGGCGTGGTTGGATCAGGGCGCACACACGCGGTTCACTCTGGCCGAACTTGGGCCGGGGCGCGGGACGCTCATGGCCGATCTTCTGCGCGCCACGCGTAGCGTGCCGGGGTTTCACGATGCGGCGCAGGTGGTTTTGGTCGAAGCGTCCGACACCCTGCGCGCCTGTCAACGAGACCGGCTTTTGGGCCATGACCCGGGCTATGACGTTGTCTGGACCGATCACGCCGCGGACCTGCCGCAACAGCCGCTTTACCTGATTGCCAATGAGTTTTTCGATGCCTTGCCCATCCGGCAATTCGTGCGACAGGGTCCGGGATGGTGTGAACGTCGCATCGGCGCTTCCGAGACCGGGCTGACGCTTGGTCTTGCCCCGATGACACAGCACCCGGCGCTGGCCTATCGTCTGGACGATACGCGGGATGGGGATATTGTCGAAACCTGCCCGTCGGCCAGTGGCATCATGGGCGAAATTGGCGAACGAATTCAAACATATGGCGGTGCAGCTTTGATCATCGACTATGGTGATTGGCGTGCCCTTGGCGACACGTTTCAGGCGCTAAAGGATCACGCACCCGCCGATCCGCTGATCCATCCCGGTCAGGCCGATCTGACCGCCCATGTGGATTTCGAGGCCCTGACCCGGGCCACTCCAAGCGCCTTTACCAAACTTACCCCCCAAGGGGTTTTCCTTGAGCGTTTGGGCATCACTGATCGCGCACGCGCCCTAGCGCGTTCTCTAAGTGGGGAACCGCTTGGAGCACATATTGCCGCACATCGGCGCTTGACCCACCCTTCGGAAATGGGGACGCTGTTCAAGGTGCTGGGCCTTTACCCCACGACCGCGACACCACCAACGGGATTGGAACCATGACGCTTGAAATTCTCACAGCCGACAGTTTAAGCCCCGTAAAACATGGGTTTTTCACCCGCAAGGGCGGCGCGTCCTCGGGGGTGTTCCAGGGGTTGAACTGTGGTCAGGGCTCGTCAGATCAATCCGAGGCCGTCGCCCTGAATCGTCTGCGCGTCGCGCAGGCGATGGATCTGGGAGAAGACGATCTGCACTCTGTACATCAGGTGCATTCGGCAGATGTGGTCACGGTGAACGGGCCCATGACCGACCGCCCCAAGGCCGATGCGATGGTCACCAAACAACCCGGTCTTGCGCTTGCCATTCTCACCGCGGATTGCCAGCCTGTGCTGTTTGCCGATCCCGAGGCCGGCGTGGTGGGCGCGGCCCATGCCGGATGGCGCGGTGCCTTGTCCGGTGTGCTTGAGGCCACGCTGGACGCGATGGAGGCATTGGGGGCAACGCGCGACAACATCACCGCTGTCATCGGCCCCTCGATCAGCCAGAGCGCCTATGAGGTTGGTCCCGAATTTCTTGAGACCTTCACCGCAGAAGATCCCGAATATACCCGGTTCTTTTCCAACGGGACCGGCGACAGGTATCTGTTTGACCTCCCCGCTTTTGGCCTTCATCGCCTGCGTTCTGCGGGGGTAGGCACTGCGGAATGGACCCGCCATTGCACCTATTCCGATCCAGACAGGTTTTATTCTTATCGGCGCGCCACCCATGCGGGCGAAGCTGATTATGGACGTCTGGTCTCGGTTATTCGTCTGTGATCCCGCTTGATCCCGGATTAGGGCAAAGCGGTGGCCTGTATGCGCCACATCTCTGCCCCATTCAGACGAAAACAATCCCGGAAAATTCATCGGATTGATCACGCCAATACGGCGATCCATTTGTTTTTTATGGTTAATCTCCCCCGCCCCTGCTCTGCCCGATTTACCCATCCCACCGGGGGCGAATTTTTCGACATTTTCACAGAGCGGTCAAACACTGGCCCCAAACACCCGTCATATTAGGGTCAACAACATAGAAGACGGCACAGGCAGACGTGCCAGAGGCAGGAGACCAGAGCCATGAGAAAGCAACGTTGGATCAAGTCGATCACCGACACGGCAAACGCCGAAGCCGTGGCAATGCCCTGGCAACGCGGCAACCGCCGCAAGGCCTTTATCGCCAAACGGCGCGCATCCTTGCCGGTCCACTACGCAGCATAAGCCTTCCGTAGCGAGCAGCCCCCAAATCAACAAGTTCACCGGGTCGCCACAGATAGCGGCCCGATTTCGTTTTGACCCTGCGGCTTCGCCAGGCTGCGAATCGGAATATGGCGGGCTTTGCCAGAATCCCGGAAACAGTTCCCGGTTAATTCGGGGCATTGGCCTCTTTTCATCGCAGAATACGCTGTGTTTTTTGACAATTCCCAGCGCCGCCTGTGATTATAGCCATATCGAAAACAACACGTCCTTTCGTCGTTGTCGGTGGGGGCCGACACGAATGTGACCAACCTTGACAGGTGACGCACATGACACTGCCCTTTGCCCCGGCTCACCAGATGGATGCCCCCGCCGCGACAGCGGTGCCACCTCTCTCGCGCCTCTCCGATCCAGCCTGCCGCAAACCAGTCATGCGCCGCTATGAAACGCTGTGGCTGGACCATGACGGACAGGTCCGCGACAGCCGTCACCTTGCCCCGGCGTCGCCATTGTTCGAGGCCGCATTCTCGGCCTTTGCGCGCGGGACTTTGATATCTACGCCTGATGGCCCCTGCGCGGTCGAGGACCTGCGACCCGGCACGAGGATCAGCACACGCCAGGGGCCTTTGCCTCTGATGTGGATCGGATCAATGCAATTCCTTCCCAATGCGCCACAGACCGACACCCGTCTTATCCGGATCATGGCCGACAGTTTTGGCCTCTCTCAACCGACGCCCGACCTGATCCTGGGATCCAGCGCACGCCTGTTGCGGGTCCCCGGTGCGCTACGTGGCGAAATCGGGATGACCGACCTTCTGACCCCCATCGACGCCTTTGTGGATGGTATGGGCGTGATCGAGATCACCCCGCCGGCGCCGGTTGCCCTCTACCACCTGTGCTTACCACATCATGCCATCATTCAGGCAGGAGGGATCGGGGTTGAAACCTTCCATCCCGGCCCCTCTCTGCTTATGGGCAAAGGTCAGAATATGCGCGCCCTGTTCATGTCCCTGTTTCCCCATCTTGAAAGCGACGACCGGTTCGGTCCTCTGGTTTATCCCCGGCTGGACCCCGCGCTTCTGGAAGGGTGTGCCTGACCAGACCCTGGTTATTCGGACACTCCCCCTCGGTCAGGCGTTGCGACATCTCTTGTCCCTCCAACAACGCCGCCGGGGGGTTGGGTACGTCGCAAATGCCTGATCAGGGCAAAGCCCCAAGCCACAGCCAGATCGTGAAAACCGAAATCGCTGTGCCGATCAGCACCCCCGACGCGGCGACCCGCCGCCCTTTGCCATAGATCGACGCGAACACATAGGTGTTGATCCCGGGGGCCATCGCCGCAGTAATCAATGCCGAACGGAAGGCTGCTGTCCCAAGTCCAAGGGTTTTCCCCAGTGTCCAGGTGATAGACGGATGCAGGATCAAGGCCGCGAAACACACATAGGCAATCACCTTGAGATCGCCTTCGGGGCGATATTGCATAAGCACCCCGCCCATCCCGAACAGCGCAACAGGAAGCGCGGAGCGCCCAATCAGATCAAGCCCTTGGGTCAAGGCCGCCGGAAGATATAACCCTGTGAGATTGACCAGAAACCCAAGGGAAATCCCGACGATCAAGGCGTTGCGAAACATCGCCTTCAACACCGTGAACGGCAGGCGGGCAACGCTTTGCCCCCGCGCCCGCACGATTTCCATCACCGTAATGCCAAGCGCATAGCAAAACGGCGAATGCACCGCGACAATCGCATAGTTGGCGGTCAGCGCGTCCGCGCCATAGGCCTGCTCGGTCACGGCAAGCCCAAGCATCAACGAGTTGGCAAAGAGACAACAGAACCCGATCACCACCGACTCTTCCCAATCCCGCCGGAACAGGAACCGGCCACCGAACAAACCGAACAGGAAACAGGTGGTCGAGCCGGCATAGAAGCTGATCAACAACGCCATGTCGAACGAATGGGACAGGTCGAGGTTGGAAATCGCGCGGAACAACAGGACGGGGATCGCAAAATTCTGGGTGAATTTCATCAAGGCATCGACGGTGTCTCCGGAAAACACTCCGCGCCACACCGCGACATAGCCAAACCCTATGACACAGAAAACCGGCAGGATGACGTCCAGAAGGGCCTCCATCTCCTGCGCCCCCTTGGTTACAACTGATAAGTCAGCGTCATGCCATCATAGGCCGGAACGATGTGATCCGGCGTTTCATTGGCCACGGTTTCGTAATCAAGGTCGATATGCATGTTGGTCAGCACCCCCCGGCGCGCACCAACACGGGCAATCCAGTCCAGGCTTTGTTGCAGATGCGAATGGGTCGGATGCGGCGTTCGGCGCAAGGCGTCAACGATCCAGCATTCCACACCGTCCAGCACCTCCCACGCCTCATCCGTCATCTTGGCCACGTCAGGCAGATAGGCAAGCTCCCCAATCCGAAATCCAAGCGCATCAATGGATCCATGGTTCACCTTGAACGGAGACAGCGTCACCGCCCCTCCGGCCCCATCGACCACGATGTCCCCCTTGATCGTGTGCATCTCAAGGATAGCGGGATAGGGACTGTCTTCCGGTTGGATGAAAGCATAGCCAAAACGGGAAAAGAGATCGTTCTGTGTGTCGCCATCTGCCCAGACCGGCAAGCGGCGGCGCATGTTGAACACAATCATGCGCAGATCATCCAGACCATGCACGTGATCGGCGTGGGAATGGGTGTAAACGACGCCGTCCAACTCTCCCACATCGGCGTCCAGAAGTTGAAACCGTAAATCCGGGGAGGTGTCGATCAGAACGCGGGTTATCCCATTGTCGCCTTCCTGTTCAATCAGCATCGAACACCGGCGGCGGCGGTTCTTTGGGTTTTCCGGGTCGCAGTCTCCCCAATGCCCGCCAAGACGGGGCACCCCGCCCGACGACCCGCATCCCAGAATGGTGAACCTGCGCTCCATGCTCATGCCGCCTCGTCAAAGGCTGCCGCCTTGTGGAACAACCGCTCAAAATTCTGTTCGGTCTGTGCGGCGAATGCAGGATAGTCCATCCTGAACACCTCGGCCCCGACACGGGCCGTGTGGACCGTGTAAGCGGGTTCATTCCGCTTGCCGCGATGGGGCGGCGGCGCAAGGTAAGGCGCATCGGTTTCCACAAGTATCCGGTCGACCGGAGCTGCGGCGAAAATATCGCGCACCTCCTGACTTCGCGGAAACGCGGCAATGCCGGACATGGACAGGTAGAACCCAAGCTCGACGGCAACCCGCGCAAGGTCAGGTCCCGAAGAATAGCAATGCATCACACAGGAATAGGCACCGTTTGCATGTTCTTCCCGCAGAATCCGCGCCATATCTTCATCCGCATCCCGCGAATGGATGATCAATGGCAAACCGGTCTGCCGCGCCGCTTCAATATGAATACGCAGGCTGATTTGCTGGGCCTCTGCGCTTTCTGCGGTATAGTGATAGTCCAGCCCGGTTTCCCCGATTCCGACGAATTTGGGATGTTTGGCAAGGTCCACCAACTCTTCCACCGTCGCCATGGGTTCGCTTGCCACGCTCATCGGGTGCGTTCCCGCCGCAAAGAACACCGGCGCGTGGGCTTCGGCAATCGACCGCACAGAGGGCAGGTTTGCAAGTTTGGTGCAAATGGTCACCATGCGCGCCACACCTGCGTCGGCGGCGCGCGCGACGATGTCGTCAAGCTGTCCTTCGAAATCCGGGAAATCCAGGTGACAATGGCTGTCGGTGATATGGGGTGTATCGTTCACGTCTGTCATCGGGGTCCCCGATTGGCGTTCAGCGGGTCAGGCTTTGCGCGGTTTGTTGTATCTTAAGAATGGTATCAAGGATCAACGAGGCAGGGTCAAGATTGACTGCCCGTCCATGGCGCATTCGCCCGCCCAACTCCTCTGCCAATTCCGCCCAGGCCCGGGCGGCATGGGCGTGAGGGGCAAGCGTGGCAAAGGCCGCCGCCTCTCCTGCTGCCCCTTCCCCGGCATTGGCATGGCCAAGCGCCCCGGCACGCGCCAGGCGCGCCAAAAACAGTTCGATCAAGCCGATCAAAAGATCAAGCCGGGCCTCGCTGCCCCGCGCTGCGGCGGTCTCGGCCAATCTCAGCGCCCGGGCGCGGTCCAGCTTTGGCAACGCCCCCAGCATCCCCACAAGCTCGGCATAAAGCTCTATGCCGCCCAGATTGATCAGTCGCACCGCCTCCCCTACAGACCCGGAGGACAGGGTTGTCAGCGCCTCAACCCCATTGGGCATGGCAATATTTGCCTGCATCAACGCCGCTGACAAATCTTCCACCGACAGGGGACCCAGACGCAATTCGCGACATCGCGACCGGATCGTGGGCAAAAGGCGCGAGGGTTGATGGGACACCAGCAACAGGGTTGTGCGCGCGGGGGGCTCCTCCAACATCTTCAAAAGCGCGTTGGCCGCCTGAACGTTCATTTCATCGGCGCAGTCGACGATCACCACGCGCCGCCCACCTTCGGATGCCGAAAGATTCAGGAAAGGGGTCAGTTCGCGGATTTCCGACACACGGATGTCGTTGGAAAACTTTCCGTCGGCATAGTTTTTTTCACGCTCCCGGTCCGTTGATCCCGCCCCGCCCCGGCGGATCACCTTTAACCCGGGCTCCGAGCCAGCCAGAATGCGATGGGCCACCGGGTGATCGGGATCAATAAACAGACTGTCGGGAACGGCGGCTGGCAATGGCTCTCCGAACAACCCGCCCCCTGTATCCGGATCCGGTGTCGCCAGAAGAAAACGGGCGATTGACCACGCCAAAGTTGCTTTGCCCACCCCACGCGGTCCGGTGATCAACCAGCCATGATGCAAACGCCCGGAATTGAACGCCTCAAGAAATACGGCTTCGGCAGCCTGTTGACCGATGAGAGACGGTGTTTCGCGCGGGTGTGGCGCACCCGGGATACGATCTGGTTCGAGCTGCTCCTGGCCCGCGCTCATCTCAGCCGCCCTTGCACCACGCGCCATACTTGCGCCGCGACGTTCTGGATATCCTGGTTTGCATCAATGGCTTCAAACCGATCTTCAAATTCTTTTGCCAGTTCAAGAAAACCCTGACGCATTCGGTCCTGCAAACCCTGACCAAAATCTTCGAACCGCTCCTCGGCGGTCTGGCGCGATTTGGCCCGCGCCAACCCCACATCCGGTGCCATGTCGAACAACAGGGTCAAATCGGCTTCGATCCCGATCATCAAGTCGTGCAACTTGTCCACCGTACCGCGCAGTTCCCCACGGCTCAGCCCCTGATACATGCGGGTGCTGTCAACGAAACGGTCGCAAACCACCACTTTCCCGGCGGCAAGCGCGGGACGGATGATGCGTTCAAGGTGATCCCGACGCGCCGCGGTGAACAACAAAAGCTCGGTTTCCGCCGACCACCTGTCAGGATCACCCTCAAGAACCAGAGCACGGATTTGCTCGGCCCCCGGTGAACCGCCGGGTTCACGGGTCAGCACCACATCTCGCCCCGCCTCGCGCAACCGGTCGGCCAACAGGTGAGCCTGGGTCGATTTCCCCGACCCGTCAATACCTTCCAAAGTGATGAACATACCCTTTGCGCTCAAAGCGCGCCCTCGGGACCTGCATTCAGACGCTCGATCAGAATGCCCGAAACGGTTTTCATACGAACAACGAAACCGCCCCGTTCAATGTCGCGATCCGCCACAAGCGGCACACGCAACTCTTCCAATCCCTCGGGCCGGATGATCATCTGGCCAAGCTCCTGCCCCTTCTTCACCGGCGCACGAACGGGGGTGTTATAGATCAATTCGGCCTTGAGCTTGCCATCGCCCGAAACCGGGACCAAGGTGCTGATCGCATCCCGTGCCGCAAGCCCGATCCGCGCTTCACTTCCGTTCCAGACATCCGCCTGGGCGATGACCTTGCCCGCTTCGATCACCTTGCGTTCCGTGAATTGGCGAAAGGCCCAGTTCACGATGGCCTCGGCCTCCTCGGCGCGGGCGCGTTCGCTTCCCAAACCCGAAATGACAAAAATCACCCGGCGATTGCCCTGCTTTGCAGACCCGACAAGCCCATAACCCGCTTCGTTGGTATGGCCGGTTTTCAACCCGTCTGCGCCAATCCCAAGCTTGAGCAACGGGTTGCGGTTGAACCGGTTCTGGGATTCCTTTTCGTCAAACAGGAATTCGGTTTCCGCAAACATCCCATAGAATTGCGGGAAATCTTCGATCAACCGCGTCGCCAGCAGCGCCAGATCGCGCATGCTCATCCGGTGGCCCGGATGGGGCCAACCGTTAGAATTGGCAAAGGTCGAATTGGTCATGCCGATCTGATGCGCCCGCTGGGTCATGAAGCGCGCGAACCCGCGTTCGGTTCCATCCGGGCTTAACGCTTCGGCAATCACGGCGCAGGCATCATTGCCAGACAAAACGATGATACCGCGCAGCAGGTCTTCGACCGAAACTCTTTCACCCGCTTTCAGAAAAAGCGTCGAACCGCCATAGTTCATGGCGTGCTGGCTGACCGGGAGTTTTTCAGTCAGCGACAACCGACCATCGCGGATTGCTTCGAATGCAACATAAAGCGTCATGAGCTTGCTCATCGACGCGGGCGGCAAGGATTCATCCGCGTTTTTTGCCAGTAAAACCGTGCCGGTCGTATAGTCGAGCACATAGGCTGCCTTGGCCCGGGTTTCGAATCCAACAGCGGGCAGCGAAATGCAAAGCACCGCCACCAGTGCGGCAAGCGTACGGGACAGCAATTTGATCATGGACGACTCGGGCCTTAGTTCGTGACGGCATATGCATCAGTAAAGCCCGATGCCTTGATCTTTTTCAACAGCGCACTGCGTTCCAAGCTGGTATTCGCCGGTCCGACCAGAACACGCCAGAAGGTTTTGCCCTTCAGGCTTTGCTTTTTGACGGTTGGCACCATCCCGTCCTGGCGCATCGCCGTGGCCGTATTGCGCGCATTCTGCTCAACGCTGAAAATACCGATCTGGATGAAAGGCTTGCTCAACCCCGACGCTTTGGGTTTGGGTGCCGGAACGGGAACTGCCGTCTCTGCGGGTTTGGTTTCGGCAGCGTCAATAGCCGCCGCAGCACCGGCGATGGGATCCAGCGACGTTGCCTCAACCGTTTCGGGCGCTTTCAGATTTCCTTCTGCGGCAGGGTCGGACGTTTCGGCAACTTCTTCCTTTCGAAGCGCTGTCACGTTGATCTTGGCCGGTTGACCCGCGAGCATCCCCAAAGCCGCGGCAGCGTCCGAGCTGACCTGCAATCGTGGCCCGGGATTTTCCCGTTCACGCCGAAACAAGGCACCGACGACGAATTTGTCATTGGCAGAGTTGCGCAGGATCACCCGCTCAGGCTGTTTCACATCCGGATGCGCCACCCAGACACCGCCAAGCGACGGGCGACCATCCCACAACCCGGCTTCGGTCACCTGAAACACCTCGGGTGCCTCGACATCGCGTTCGATGGTCTTGGTGGAACCGGTTGGAGCGGCATCCCCACGCGCCTCGGGTTTTTGCAACAGGGTGAATTCACCGTTTTCGTCACATCCCGCCAGAACCAGAGTCAGGGAAAGGACCGTGCCCACCTTGAGAATACCTTTGAACTTCATGCCTGTTCCTCTGCCCAAAAGACGGTTTCTCCGCCATGCCCGGACTAGACCCGAGCGTTACCTCAAACTCTGAACCGCGCAGTTTCGCGTCGATTTTTTTAACACCTTAACGGCAAGCCGGTCTCAAGAAAAGTGCGCAGCCCGGATTTGAACGAAATTTAAGGGGTATCGGCGGCGCTTTGCACATCTGCTCCGGCAGCAACGAAAAAACCCGGTGCCTTTCGGAACCGGGTTTCGCGTCAATCTATGAAGACTGATCAGCCCTTATGCTCGGACATCAGCTGTTTAGCCTCGTCAATCAGAGCCTGACCGTCGATACCACGCTTTTTCATGTCCGCCAGCCAGCTGTCATAAATCGGTTGAACAATTGCTTGCCATTCTTTCGCCTGTTCTTCCGATACGGTCACCACGTTGTTACCATTGGCAATCGCAGCTTCACGCGCCGGGGCATCGTAATGGGCCATGGTCGTCCCGGCGAATACCGAAAACTCCAGGCCCGAGTTTTTGTCGACCGCTGCTTTCTGTTGCGCAGTCAGACCTTCATACACATCCTTGTTCATGGCCAGAACAAAGGTCATCGTATAAAGAGCAGAACCCTGAAATTCGGTATGGTTGCCGACCAACTCCGGAACCTTGAGCGCGCCGGTCACTTCCCACGGAATGGTGGTGCCGTCGATCACGCCCTTGGACAGGCTTTCCGGGATCGACGGAACAGGCATTCCCACGGGCGTGGCACCGGTCAGCTTCAACAGCTCGTTCACAAGACGCGAGCCGCCACGGATTTTCATACCCTGAAGATCCGCCGGAGACGCCACCGGCTTGTTGGTATGGAACATACCCGGACCATGCACCCAGGTGCCAACAATGTGCACGTTCTTGAACTCGGTGTCTTTCATATGTTTTTCGAACATCTTCCAATAAGCCGCCGAGGCCGCGCCCGCATCGGACACCATGAAGGGCAGTTCGAAAACCTCTGTCGAAGGATAACGGCCCGGCGTATACCCGACCACGGTCCAAACGATGTCGGCAACCCCGTCGATCGCCTGATCCATCAACTCTGGCGGCTTGCCGCCAAGCTGCATCGACGGAAAACGCTCAATTTTGATCGTGCCGCCGGAATCCTTTTCGACATTGTCGGCCCAGACATCCAGAATGTGCTTTGGCACATTGGCCTGAGGGGGCAGGAATTGGTGGAGCTTCAGCGTAACCTCCTGAGCCATTGCTGCGCCCACCGTGAATCCGGTTGCCAGCGCAGCCATGGCCGCACCACCGACCAAACCCAGAAGTGTTCTACGATGTGTCATACTATTCCTCCCTGATGACGTATCGACATTGCACTATAATGCCGAACCTGAATGCGTGTGCAAGCAGGACCATGGCAATAGTGCTACAGAGACCGGCAAACTACACCCATTTTTGTAACCATCAATCTACATCTTTAAGAATCAAACCAACAGAGTTAGTCAGACCCGACCGGAGGAGTGGCAGAGTGGTCGAATGCACCGGTCTTGAAAACCGGCGAGGGCTAACGCCCTCCGTGGGTTCGAATCCCACCTCCTCCGCCACTATATATTGATTTTATTGAACAAATAATAGGTCATGACTGCATACCCGCCAACCAACCCGCCATTAAAATAGCGCTTCCATTCGCTGCAACGCGTTGCAACGACAACTTGTCTGGTGAGGCATGCAATTCGTATTCCGCCAATCAATGAGGGGACTTCATCGCACAAACCTTGGCTAGCCTGGGCTACAGACCATTTGCCTTCCGGATCATGTCGGCCAATTCGCGAGTTCGCGCTTTCAGATCGAGAATGTCTAGGTTTGCTGGTTTCCCACACACATACCCAGCAACACTTACCTTGTCCGCCGCCTTGTGGACAGTGTTGCCCTTTTTGTCCGGCTTTTTCCTCTCAAAGTAAAAGGCGTGATCATATGGGCCGGTTTCGACGGTACCTTTGTAGGAAGAAGGGTGGGTTTCCTTAAGGGCCTCGTGCATGAGGTTGGCGTCAACGTAGTTTTCAACCTCGCGCCCCTTTGTGATCCAGACTAGCCCACCGCCGCCAGACAATTCGCTCTTCAAGCGACTGACGGCAGGTTTCAGCTTGGCTCTTGGGCCATCTTTGTCGCTGTCCAAAACTATCGCCATGTTTTGGTTCAATGCCCGCAGGTCGATGAATTCTTTCAGGCTTTCCTCATCAACTATTTCGCTTGCTCCCAAATGGCGAACCAACGCTCCACCATAGAACATGATCGTGTAGTGAATGCCCTCTGTGAGTTCGGGTGCGACAGCGTTCAACCAATGACGCACGTATGTACGGTCGGAAGGCCCTTCGACCCACACAACCGCATTAGATTGAAGAATGTCGGAGGCACGGTAGCCTAGATCATCGCAAATCTGCTTCTGATCGCCACGATGGATGGCTGATGTTATTCGTGTTTGTACTCCATCGTTTTCAACCCGGAATATGGATGCGTCGGGCGTGTCGATGAACGCGGCAGAGTGCGTAGCAATGAAATATTGATTGTTGGTGAACTCTTTGAGGTAGCTGATTAGCTTGCGTTGCAGAACCGGGTGTAGGTGGATTTCAGGTTCTTCCATGCAAACGATAATGTCGTCGTGGATTGTACAGAATGCCGCGATAAGAATGACTTCTTGAATGCCGGTCCCAAGCCGAAACAGTGGAAGCACTTTGTTGTCGATGTGGACCAGAATGTGCTTTCTGTCGTGAGGGACTTCTATGGTCACGTCGTCCTTGCCCGTCACGACCCGAACGAAACTGGTGATCTTGTCAAACAACAATCTGTCTTCACGTCGGTCATGATCTGGGCTTTGGAGTTCCGCCAACTCGTCAATGAGCGTCTTGTCGTTCCGAATTTGGAAGCCAGTAGCACCCTCCCCCAAGTCACGCTCGGCAGGAATGTGGGCGACTTCGGGGAAGGAGACACGCTGCGCGCCAAGCATTGCTTTCAATGTATCAGTCACCCAATTCTTCGGACCGCCGCCATGCAAATTGGTCAACTTGTTCCACAGTGTGTTCCATTGTGGTTCGCTGTAAGTCTTTAAGAACTCATCGACTTCGATTTCTTTTTCATACTTCTTTTCGGAACCGTAATCTCCAACCACCCACACGAAATCACGAAAGATCATCATTTCTACGATTGCCTCGATCATTCCCGCTATTCCAATCTGTTGCTGTACAGATGGAGATATTCGTTGATCGACCGTCGAAATGAACTCTTCACGCGGAATTCCAACCGCCGCAGCCAACTGTCCTGTCGTTTGCCCCCTGTACTCTTCCGCAGGCCCCAAGGGTTGGATTTTCTGACTGCCTGCCATGAAGGGAAGTCGATCCCTGATGAAGTTCAAAACTGTCGATTTTCCGGAATTGTTTGCCCCAATGAACAAGTTCATTTCCGAAAATGGCCCGATTGATTGCTTGTCCGGGCCAATCCCTCTGTAAAACTGCAATGAAAGGGCTTTGAGGTGAGTTGGCATAGAAACTCCGGATTAGTTTGATTGAGGTGCCGGTCCTGCGATTTGGGTTCGAAGCGGTGATGGGAGGGAATGTTGCTGCAATCTCTTTTGCTCACACACGAGTGCAAAAGTTCATCGGCACGTTAATCGCCTGTCTTCATCGCCTCGTAAGCTGACAACACTTCTCTGAGAGCTTTTTTATCGCCCACAGACAATGTCACATCCTTATGATATTGGTCGCCCTCAAAACGTAAAATCGCCTCGTTAGCATTTGCCAGCGAACGCAAAACCTCTATCTGGTACCCTTCCGGGACAGCGTCTTGCCATTCCCAAATGGTAGCGTTGTGATCACGCTCAAAGCGCCCCGAGATCAAAGGCTCTTTGATACCGTCGTGCCAAGCCACGACATTGTGGACAAACAGCCACTTAGATGCCGTGTACTGCACTTTCATCCGCAACCACGGTTTCCCGTTTTCGCCGCGCCGCCCGATGTAAAGATACACTGTTGACCGGCTGTTTAGGTATTTCGGAGCGTTTGGGTGCTGATACCAGGTAACGCCTTCAACTTTGTCGGTCTTCGTCCGCAGGCGAGAAATGGACCGTTGGCGAGCAGCTTCTTTGCCAGCCTGATATTGCGTAATCTTTGCTTGGTAGCTCTCATTCTCAGGGCGGATAGCTGCCAAAAGCTGGTAACCGGACAGATTGAGGTCATATTCGGAAGCTGGCAGCGGCTTGACAGCAGCCAACGCTTTTTCTTCCAGTTCAGCTAGAAAGCCCTCCATTGAATAGCCCTTGTTTTTCATCACTGTGATCAAATGTGCAGTATGCACCCAGTTTTGAGTATCGAACGCCAGCCAGACATCTCGGATTTCCTTTTCGCTGGGGGCGCTGGGCGATCTTGCAGGCGTCTTTTCAATTTGAATTTCAGCCGAAGAAGTAGACGAAGCGGTCCTGTCCTCGACCAATTTTCCCGAAAGAGCATTGTTTGGATCGTTCAGTTGTTCGGTTTCGGGCGCTAGAAACCCGACTGCGACCGTACATACGACGAACGAAACCAAGGCTCTTTTTCGTGTTCCGAAAGGTTTGAAAGGGTAGATCAATCCAGCAATTGAGGCAAAGAAACCAATTCCTAAAACGAAAAACACCAACGCTTGCATGACCTAACTGACCTTTAGAACAATGTTTTTCATATTTGTTCATTGGATTGGTTGTGAAGGCAAGGAGCAAATCGCCCCAAGATCGCCCCAAGGAAGAGCTAAAGGTCATGCCAATTTAGTTTGCCACTATGGCAGGTAGCGAAGAAACCGACTCCCTATGTTTCGCGCTAAACGAATGACGGGGATCATGCGCTAAGATTTCTTCGCCTTTTCAGTGGCTCATACCCCTCCGTTAAAGGAAAGATCGGGCACTCAGTTTGCAATACGTTGCAGGAATTCGCTCCCCATCCGCCCGGACCACCGCCACTTTGGTTCGGATCGTTGGGGTCTGCGCCGGTAAAGAGAGGATCGCTGTCATCGTCTTTCGGCGTCGTTTCTTCATCGGCCTCAATGGCGATCTGCTCGATCTCCAACCCGGCAGAAATGACCGTCGAACCGACGATGGGCGCACCGTACAGAACCGGAATTGCACCACCTTCGTTCATCGTGTTGATCGGGCCTGACAGGATATAGGATTGGTGTTGGTCTTCAGGGTCCGCATCAATTTCCAAGTCAGGCATCGGAACGAGCATTGATCCTATGCCGCTATTAGAATTGCGAGGTTCCCAGCGGCTTCTTCGGCCAAGGCATCGTGCCGCCATTGTTGAAGTTCGCGCTGGGCGGTTTCGTGGTCGTCTATGTGCATGGGGACAACGATCATGCGCCAAAGGCTGGCCCCGTTCAGCAAATAGAGAAGTGCAAACACTGCCTCAGTCATCTTGCAGGCCCTGCCGCTCACGGAAACGCGTCATGAATTCAGCTTTCAAGGCCGCGCGAACAGCCTTTTCCCGCTCATCCAGAGGCATGTGCTTTTCAGCAAAGTAGGCGCGGTCTTGCTCTCCCTCCCGTGCCAACTCTGCTTTGGCCGCTTTGGTTTCTTCTGGCGAAAGGTCGGAGGTTTCGATGCAGATTTGTTTCCCCATTCGCGCAGCCCTACGTTCGTCACTTTCAAAATGAAGTGCGAAACGCTGCTGAACGATCTTCAGCCCTTCGGGATGCTGCTCGAAATGCATGTCTGCAACCAAAAACCAAGCCGCTTCAGCTTCATCTTCAGGCGTCGGAGGGGAGAGGTCTGGCAGTTCGGAAAAGGATGCCAACCAATCTTCAGGATTGTCGTCGTAATAGCTCATTGTCTTTCCTTTCATTTCGAGTTTTTGCTCTTGCTGGTTGGTGAGGGTTTGAGTGAAAGGCATTGGACGACCAGCCCCAGCGGTTGCCGGAGCCGGTCCTACACCTTCCACGATCTTGCTGGCCGGAGCCGGGCTGTCGCATCAGGCCGGTTGGTGACGGTGGCACATCCCAAAACCGTTGAGAGCAACTTGCGACACGTAAGCCACTGTGCCGGGGACCGCGCTTCTCTCTTTCGGACTGCGCTTTGCCTTTGGTCCCGCCCCATGGTAGGCATTCCCAATCCAGCGCCACCGTCACATCTCCGCCAAGAGAACTGGTCACCGACCGCTGGTTAGGCCCCGCGTTCAAGTGCGCGGGGTCACTGATATCTGATAGAGCTTTCCTTTCGTCGCTTTCGCGCTGGGCGTTGCAACTGGTTGCAACTCAAATGGCGAATGCCTTCTGATTGGGTGATCTGGTGTTCTGGACGGCTAAGCCGAATTGGAGCGGGGAAAGCGTTCCGGGAGACTGCGAATGGCGGCATGAAAGCAGCCGGTTTTCCCGCGCCACAGGCGTTCAAGGCTCTCCCGGCAGGTGCAGTACCCAATGGACACCCAAGCGCGCCCAGCGCGAGGATTTCCGCGTCTCCGGCGCTGCAAAATCCATTGAATGTTGTCCTTGCAGACGACGACACGGAAGTCGCCCTCCACCAACATCGAATGTGCGTAGAAATCGGAGCTTTCGCGACGGTCGGGCTTGACTTCAACGCCCCCGACCGGCTTGGGGATGACTTGGTTCATGATTTTGTCCGGGATTTGACGCAAGGTGCAGGTGACAAGCCCTGCAACCCGTTGCAGTAGGTTTGCGGGAAGAGGGCTGCGTCTACACCACGCGCTTCCGCGCTTCCCAAGCGTCGATTTCCGACTTCTTCCACCGGGTGCAGCGCCCGGAAAGCTTAAAGGGTTTGGGGAAAGTAGGTTCGGATTTCAACCAGCCCCAGACAGTCATACGATGCACGTCAAACCGTTCTGCGACGTGCACGTCTCGCAAGTAAATGTCGCTCATGATACCTCCAATGCGTTGCGCTTCTTAGGGCATCATATGAACGCAATACACGCTCGCCCAGACGGAGGTTCCGCAACCAAATTTCCTTAAATATATAGCCTCTAAAGGGCGCTATGCTGTACTTTTCAGAATTTTGTCGATTTGGGCATCGAATTTGCGCGCCACCTCGCTCGGAGCACGCCAAAGCCGGTTTTTTCGTCCTGAAGCCCCCAAATACACCAGTTCACCGCCAGAGAATGCTTTGATCTTCTCCCACCTCTGCCTCAAATCCTGGTACTCCCAATCACTCTGCGCGGAAGCGGCATTCATCTGGTCGTGCACGGTCCAAGTGTGGTGGTTCAAAAACGGGTAATCGGGCAAATGATGTGATGAGACCGCAATTACATCTTGCTTGGCTTGGTCCGGCTTGAACGCCGGGGCTGGATCACAATGAAAGAATAGCTCGTTCGCGCATGGAACATCGTTGCTACCCAATTCGCGAGCCTTGCCGTTAGACCATAAATGCAGGCAATTCGATGCATCCTGATTTGGTCCGTTTGGCCAAATGAGTGCGGTTAGCAAATAGGCAGATATTCCCGCTTCAATTCGCTCGTACTGTGGGACAAAAGGTGCGTCCGTGCCTTGCGAGGCCCAAATACCGCGCGGCCAATCCCCCACGAGAGACAATTGATTTGCCAGCCGCACATTGAAGGCATGGCCTCTCAAGGCATTTCCGTCCTTTGTAAAGCGAACGTCGTGAAAGCGTTTGGCGATCAATTTGCGGATTGCGCGCTCAACGTCCGCAAGACTATGGATTTTCCCCAATGCTGATTTAGGCATCAGGCGTTGCTCGAAAGGTGGATAACTTGTGCAGGTAGTTCTCGGTCAGATAGAAAGTCAGACCAAGCCTCCATCATCTGCCGACGCTTTTCGATCATGTCCCCGCGCCGGTATGCTGCTTCAACCGCGTTGCTGATCTTGTGGGCCAAAGCGACCTCGGCCATGTCACCCGGAAAGTGAGTGCGTTCTGACACCCAGTCACGGAAAGTGCTTCGCAGTCCATGGGGAACGGCTGGGCGTTTCGACACTCGGTCAACGAACCCTGCGCCACCGTCAGCCAAGTCTTTCGAGTGAAGTCGTTTCATTGTTCCGCTCAGAGACATATCCGAGAATTGCCCCCCGCGTGGAGCCGGAAACACCAGCCGGTTGCCCTCAAAGCGTGGGAGTGCCTTCAGAATAGACAATGCGTCTTCGGACAGCGGAACCCTGTGTTCCCTTTCCATCTTGATACGGCTGGCCGGAACGATCCACAGACCGTTGTCAAAGTCGATTTCGTCCCACGTCGCGCCTCGAACTTCCTGCGATCTTGCGGCGGTCAACGCCGCGAACTCCAATGCCCGACTGCCGATACCAGTGCGCAACCTCAACGCGCTGAACCATCGGCTCACGTCTTCGACTTTCACTGCGGGGTGGTTTCTGGTCTTCGAAACCTTGGAGGGCGTCGGCAGAAGTTCCTTGAGATTGTTTGCCCAGCGCGCCGGATTGTCACCTGACCGATGCCCCGCAACGGTAGCCCATGAAAGGATAGCTTCAATTCGCCCCCGCAGACGGGATGCCGTTTCTGTTTTTGTGTGCCAGATCGGCTCTAACACTCTCAGAACGTCTTGAACTTCGATGTCCTGCACCAGCATTCCGCCTAGGGTCCGTACTCAATTAGCGGTTTCCCTTTGGGCCGTTGTTCTGATTCACTTCCACCAGAAACAGGCGGGAGATCGTGATGGCAAAGACCCTCTAT
>PDRZ01000022.1 GCA_002747035.1 Rhodobacterales bacterium | reverse complement strand
GTCCCCATGACCGTTACCCCGCGTTTTAACACTATGGCTAAAACCTAGTCCCGAGCCATGAACAAAGGTTTAAGGCGCAAAGATGCCGTTACGGAACCCTAAAGCGTCCTGCCAAAAACCTGACTCACGGGTTTTTGGCAGGACACGCGAAACACATAACTGTCGCGCTGCCTTCGCCCTTTTCCCGGTCTCAGGTCAAAGGTCGAACGCTTTATTCATCACAACAATCCAAGGAGAAAGTGCAGGTTTCTGTTGCCAGGTACCTGCGAACCCCGCCTTACGCGGCTAGGCATAAGGGCTTAAAGTCGGTTCTACCCGGACTGCTTACGCAGCCAGAGCAACCGGAGCACGATTGTCGTTTGCAATTGTACTTTTTTCGCCGATAACGGTGGCAGACAGCCGAAACAAAGCTAACCCCTTTAGACGTCCGTCGATCCTGTTTCGGCCCCATAATCCCGCAAACGACAGGATGTTTGGTGGAGCCGCCGGGTACCGCCCCCGGGTCCGATCCGCTTATTACGAGCGCGTTTATGTCCATAGTCCCGAAGGACACCTTTGATATAGGGGCAGGGCGCGAGGATTTGAAGGGGGAAACACATGGGGAGGCCGTTTTTTGCGTTTTGGCATCAACCTGTTTTCAGGTTTCATCCACCATTCTGCCCCTTAAAGCGTTTCCGCATCACGCTGATTGAATGTAATGCAGAAACGCGTTGGGAGAAATCAACAGCCGCGTGAAGCGGCTTGACCACGCCACCCAACAAAATGCCGAGATGGTCGTGGGGGTGATATCCGAAGTGGACAAGCCTTGCTTTGCCACGGAAACCCTTGGGGAACGGCTTGCACAATTCAACCATGACACCCAGCCCCACGGCAATGGTCAGAAAAATGGAGAAGATAGGCTGGCAACCTGAACCGGGAGGTGCCTCGGCGCAGTGGGGGACGCGGTGCCAAGACTGCAAGGCACCGCGTGAGAGGTTATTTCTTAAGCGGACAGGTGCTCATGCCGAGGATCGAGTAGATCGGGCAGGTGCTGAGCAGGCCTGTGACCAGCGGAACGACGCCGACCCACATCCACGCCCCATATCCCATCAGGGCACCCAAGATCAGAAGTGCCCCAACAACGACGCGCAAAATCCTGTCAATTCCACCTACATTTTTGGCCAACATGGTTTGTCTCCTTTGATCTGATTTGGTCTGACTGCTGAACAAAGGGTAACACCTGTGAGCAGTGCTGTATGTGATTGGGTCACATAGTGCTGCGGGCAATCTCGGACAAACCGATGCGGTCTAGGATTTCAATCGTGCCGCGCCCGGTTTTGACCAAACCGCGCCGCGCCCAGGCTTCAAGACGACGGGACACGACCTCGCGTGCGCTGCCCAGATGGGTCGCCAATTCGGCATGGGTGGTGTGAAGGGGATCTTCGGCCTGGGCCAGAAGATGTTCGGCCAGACGGCATTCAACCCTTTGAAACGAAACCTTTTCAAAGAGTTGCATCATGTCCTGCATACGGTCTGCGAACGCGCGAAACACGATAGTCCGAAAGCCGGACGAAGTGTTGATCAGATCGAGAAAGACAGCTTTCGGCAGCAGAACCAGCGTTGTATCTCTTTGCACAACGGCTTCGGCGGTATAGTCTGCGCCGCCCAGCAACCCCATGGTGGATTGGATACAGGATTGCCCCGGCTCAACCGAATAGAGCAGAATTTCCCGCCCGGTTGCCCCGGTCAGGGAAACGTTAACACGGCCCGAAAGCACGATGGCATAGCCGCGTACGGAATCGCCGGGATGAAACAGAGTCGCCCCGGCGGGAAGTGTCATGGGGATGAGGCGAGACAGGTTTGCACGCGCCGATGCTTCAAGCCCGGCGAGGGCAGGGACGCGGTCCAGCCAATCCCCCATCAGCCGCGCCCGCGTTTTTCAAACCGGGGCAACATGGCGGAAAAGTCGCTGCCAAGCCCGCCTTCGGTTTCGACGAACTGCTCGTAAAGCGCCATCGCGGCCTGGCCCATGGGGGTGTCCGCATCGACACTTTCCGCGGCCTGTTGCGACAGGCGCAGGTCCTTGAGCATCAACTCGGAGGCAAAGCCGGGTTTGTAATCGTTGTCGGCCGGGCTTTGCGGCCCAACGCCGGGGGCCGGACAATAGGCATTCATGCTCCAGCTGTATCCCGAAGAGGTCGATACGACATCAAACATCTTCTGACGGTCCAGCCCAAGTTTATCGGCCAGGGCAAAGGCTTCGCAGGTGGCAATCATGGTGACACCCAGGATCATGTTGTTACAGATCTTGGCGGCTTGCCCCGCGCCGGCGTCGCCACAATGCACGGCCTTTTGACCCATGATTTCAAACAGGGGCGCGGCCCTGGCAAAGGACTCGGCGCTGCCCCCGGCCATGAAGGTGAGCGTACCACCCGCGGCCCCGCCAACACCGCCTGAAACAGGGGCGTCAACAAACAGGATATTGGACGTCGCGGCCTGTTCCGCGACCGCGCGGGCGCTGTCCACGTCAACGGTGGAACAATCAACAAGCGCGGCACCGGGGGACATGGCGGGGATGATGTCCGCAGCCACAGCGCGCAGGATGGCACCGTTGGGCAGCATGGTGATGACCACATCCGCACCGGTCGCGGCCTCGGCCCCGGACTCGGCTAGGGTGACACCGTCAATGGCAACGTCGGCCATGTCAAAGCCGGTCACCTCGTGCCCCGCTGCTGCAAGGTTGGCCGCCATCGGGCCACCCATGTTACCAAGGCCAATAAATCCGATTTTCATGGGATGTCTCCTTTGTCAGAATGTCAGTGCCGCGTCCCCAAGGGGCGCACGCATCAAGTCAAGCACATCGCCGGGCACGGCGTCGTGATCATGTTTCCAGTTGGGGTTGCGATCCTTGTCGATGATCGCGGCGCGGATGCCTTCGATGAAATCGCCGTGCTCCATAGCGCGGAATGTAAAGCGATATTCCAGATCAAGCGCGGCGCGTATATCCGTCTCCCCGCGCAACTGTTGCAGCATCCAGATGGTATAGCTCGCGGAAAGCGGCGAGGTGCGCAGGAGGGTTTTCAAAGCCCCAACCGCAAACTCACCACGATCCGCGCGCAGCGAGGCCAGAAGGTCGGGCAGGGTCGCGGCGGAGAAATGCGCGTTGATTTCGGGGGCGAGGGCGCTCATCTGCCCTGACGGGGCAGCCTCGCTTTCGGCAGCGAGGCAGGACGGGTCCCCGGACTGCTCGAGCGTTTCGATCAGGGTGGGCCATTTGTCTTGTGGGATATACATATCCGCAAAGCCAAGGGTGATCGCATCGCCAGCAGTCATGCGTGCACCAGTCAGGCCCGCATAGATCCCCAGAGCCCCCGGCGCATTGGCCAGGATCATGGACCCGCCCACATCCGGCACAAGGCCAATGCCGCATTCCGGCATGGCGATCTGGCTGGTTTCGCCCACGACACGGTGCGACCCGTGGCACCCCACACCCATGCCGCCCCCCATGGTGAAACCTTGCAGGAAGGACACGATGGGTTTGGGATAGTTATGAATCTTGGCATTCATGCGATATTCATCGCGCCAGAAGGTCCGGCCAAACGCGAAATCCCCGGCCTTACCCGTTTTATACAGGTCGGCAATGTCGCCCCCGGCGGAAAACGCCTTGTCGCCGACCGCATCCATAACCACGCAAGAAATGGCGTCATCGTCGCGCCATTGATCCAATGCCGCCTCAATCGCCATGCACATGTCATAGGTCACGGCATTCAGCGCCTTGGGACGGGTCAGCGTGATGCGTCCCACCGGGCCGACCGTGCGGATAGAAATATCACTCATGCCATTTCCGCCAGCATCTGACGCGAGATGATCAGGCGCATGATTTCATTGGTGCCTTCCAAGATCTGATGCACCCGCAAATCGCGCACGATTTTCTCGATTCCATAATCGGCAAGGTAGCCATAGCCGCCATGCAACTGTAGACAGCCGTTGGCCACGTCAAAGGCTGCATCGGTCACCATCAGCTTGGCCATGGCACAGAATTTCGACGCATCGGGTGCTTTGTTGTCCAGCTTCCACGCCGCCTGGCGCAGGAAGGTACGCGACGCCTGGAGCCGGGTTTCAAACTCGGCCAGGCGGAATTGCAGTGCCTGGAACTGGTTGATCGACTTCCCGAACGCTTTGCGTTCCGACATGTATTGCATGGTCAGGTCAAGCGCGTTCTGGGCACCGCCAAGCGCCGAAGCCGCGATGTTGAGCCGCCCCCCATCCAGACCGGCCATGGCGTAGACAAACCCTTTGCCCTCCTCGCCGATCAGGTTCGCGGCGGGCACTTTGCAATCGTCAAATTGTACCTGCGCCGTGGGTTGGGCCAGCCAGCCCATCTTTTTCTCAAGCGCGCCAAAAGACAGCCCGTCGGTGCCATCTTCGATCACCATGGCGGAAATGCCCCTAGGGCCATCTTCGCCGGTACGCACCATGGTCAGATAGGCATCGGAATAGGAGCCACCGGAAATAAAGGCCTTTGTGCCGTTCAGTATGTAGCCTTCGTTGGTTTTTTCGCCCCGGGTTTTAAGCGCAGCCGCATCCGAGCCGCTGCCCGGTTCGGTCAGACAGTAAGAGAATACCTTCTCCATTGAGCACAGGGACGGAAGCCATTTCTGTTTGGTTTCATCATCCCCGAACTTGTCGATCATGCCGCCGCACATGTTGTGGATCGACAGGAAGGACCCGACGGCGGGGCAGGACATCGCCAGCGCCTCGAACACCAGGGTCGCGTCAAGTCGCGAAAGGCCGGATCCGCCGTATTCTTCGGAGACGTAAATCCCGCCCAGACCCAGTTCGGCGATCCGGGGCCAAAGCTCTTTTGGGATCGTGCCGGCCGCTTCCCAGTCAGCGGCATGTGGGGCAATGTTGTCTTCGCCAAAGCCTTTGGCCATGTCAAAGATCAGCGTTTGTTCCTCACTCAGTGCAAAATCCATCTTGCGCTCCTCCGTCCCTTGATCGCGTGAATTGAACATTTGTTTAATTCCCAATCCTTACAGGATTGTTGCACCGGTTGAAAGCCGTCTGGACAGGATCAGGTGACGGTGATCGCGCCCCATATCCCCCCGTATGCTCTTGTGCCATGTGCAGTGGTAAGCCTGCTGGCCATTCTGGGAAAAGGAGACGGTGCATTTCACGGTGCGTTTCAAGCCCGCTTTTCGCTCTGATTTCAAAGGTCTGCGTGGAACTCTTCAGTCAAATGGCGCACCACGGCGCGCAGGGCATCCTCTTTGGAATAGCCCGCGTGCATTGCGTCCTGATACACCTTTCGCTGATGATCGGCGGAATTGCCCGCCGCCACAATGGCGCGGGCATTGGCCACCTCGTCCACACAGTCCAGTTTATCGGCGTCTTCGGACACCAGTTCGATCAGCTCTTCCACAAGGTCAGCAAAGGGAACGATGGCGCGGTCTCCGAAATCAATCAACCCACCGGACACCCCATACCGTTGCGCCCGCCAGCGGTTTTCGGAAATCAGGAAGTTGTCATACAGGCGCCAGCGTTGGTTTTTCTGGCTCAAACGCCACAGCATCCGGGTCAGGGTCTGGATCAGCGCGGCCACGGTCAGCGCGGTTTCCAGTCGGGGCGACACATCACAGATCCGGGTTTCAAGCGTGGGAAACCTGGAAGACGGGCGCAGGTCCCACCAGATCTTGGAGCTGTCTTCGATCACACCAAGCCGGACAAGGGCGTTTACCGAACGTTCAAATTCGCCCCAGCCCTCAAGCTTGGGTGGCAGTCCCGTGCGCGGAAGGTTGTCAAAAACCGTTAACCTGTAACAACTTAGGCCGGTATCTTCACCCTGCCAAAAGGGCGAAGAGCAAGACAGCGCCAAGAGATGCGGCAGGAAATAGGACAGTTGGTTCATCAGGTCGATCCGCTGATCCGGTTCGTCCAGCCCGACATGTACGTGGCACCCGCAAATCAACATGCGTCGCACCACCCCGGCCAGATCCCCGCGTAGCGTATTATAGCGATCCTTGTTGGTGTGGTGCTGATCCCGCCAATCGGAAAACGGGTGACAGGAAGCGGCAATGGGCGCAAGGTTGTAGTCCGCCGCCACCTGCGCCACGGTGCTGCGCAGGCGTTTCAATTCTGTGCGGGCTTCGGCCACATTCGCACAGACACGGGTGCCGATTTCAACCTGACAATTCAGGAATTCGGGGCTGAACTGGCCCTCCAGTTCGGCGCTGCAGCGTTCCATCAACTGTTCCGGGACCGGGGCAAGATCAAGGCTGTCACGGTCCACCAAAAGGTATTCTTCTTCCACCCCAATGGTGAAGTCGGGTTCGATACGAGACATTGCGCCCTCCCACGCTGTGCTATGATTCAAGGTTAACGGCGGGCGGAAAAATGGCAAGTGCGTTCGCCCCGCGCCAGTTAACCTTCCCGCACTGGCCCGCACTGAAAGGTTTGGGCTTGCGCAACGTTTCGGAATAGGAATACGAGGGACCGCGCGCGATTGACATGAGGAACCGAGATATGAAAACTCTGATAAAACCGATCCTGCTGGCTCTGGCTCTGGTGATCACGCCGCTTGCCGCAAGGGCCGATGACGACAAGCGCGGCCTGTTCGTGAACCTGACCACCGATGACACCTGGTCCGCGGCCAAGGCGATCATGTTTGCCCATCAAAAGTCGTTGAAAAACGGGCATGATACCGCGATCTGGCTGAACGTGCGCGCGGTGTATCTTGCCGATAAGAAACGCGCCAGCCATGTGCATGGGCTGATGGCCAAGGACGGGACCAGCATCCAGGACATGTTGAAAGCGTTCATGGCCGATGGCGGCACCGTGATCATGTGCGGTGCCTGTACCAAGGCGGCCGGGTTGAGCAAGACCGATTACATCGACGGGATCAAGATGGGCAATTGGGAGTTGGTTGAAAGCTGGTTGTTCCGCGACGGTATGCAGACCCTGGCATGGTAAGGGGCAACCCGCAAAGCGGTTAGGGTTCGATCTTTAACCTGAGACAGGGAAAAGAGCGAACGCAGCGCGACATTTATGTATTTCGCGCGTCCTGCCAGAAAACCGTGGTTCAGGTTTTCTGGCAGGACGCTTTAACTGGAAACGTTTTAGGCCGCTTTTCCGTCCGGCGCGATGGCGCGGGATGGCTATGTGATGGGCCATTATTTTCCTTCATTGGCCCGCATGTCCGTTTTGAGAACCCCACCGGCATGGCAATAAACAAATGCGCGGGGCATAACCCCGCGCATTAAAACGTTATGTCACCTCAGGTCAAACCCGGGATCAATCCATCGGCTTGAAGTTGAACTCGCCGCCTTCGCGGATACCCGAAGGCCAGCGCGAAGTGATGGTTTTGGTGCGCGTATAGAATTTGAACGCATCGGGCCCGTGTTGATTCAGGTCGCCAAAGGCCGATTTCTTCCAGCCGCCAAAGGTGTGATAGGCCAACGGAACCGGGATCGGCACATTGATGCCAATCATGCCGATGTTGACCCGGTTGGCAAAGTCCCGTGCGGTGTCGCCATCGCGGGTAAAGATCGCGGTGCCGTTGCCGTATTCGTGGTCCATGGCATAGGCCAGAGCCTCTTCATAGGTTTTGGCGCGCACGGTGCTGAGCACCGGACCGAAGATTTCGGTTTTGTAGATGTCCATATCGGTGGTGACGTTGTCAAACAGGTGGGGACCGACGAAGAAGCCGTTCTCGTAGCCTTGCAAGGCAAAGCCACGGCCATCGACAACCAGTTTCGCCCCCTGATCCACGCCGGACTGCACGAGCCGTTCAATATTGGCCTTGGCAGCGGCGGTGACGACGGGGCCGTAATCCACATCATTGCCGCCTGTATAGGGGCCAACCTTGAGCTTTTCGATGCGCGGCACCAGTTTTTCAATCAACCGGTCGGCGGTTTCGTCACCCACCGGAACGGCCACCGAAATCGCCATGCAGCGTTCGCCGGCGGCACCAAAGCCCGCACCAACCAGAGCATCCGCCGCCTGATCCAGATCGGCGTCGGGCATGATGATCATGTGGTTTTTGGCACCACCGAAACACTGCACGCGCTTGCCGTTGGCACAGCCGGTGCCATAGATGTATTCGGCAATCGGGGTCGAGCCGACAAAGCCGACCGATTGGATCACGTCATTGTGCAGGATCGCGTCCACCGCTTCCTTGTCGCCATTCACCACCTGAAGGATGCCTTTGGGCAGGCCCGCTTCTTCGGCCAGTTCGGCCAGCATCAAGGGTACCGAGGGGGCACGCTCGGACGGTTTCAGGATGAAGGCGTTGCCACAGGCGATGGCCGGGGCAAACATCCACATGGGGATCATGGCCGGGAAGTTGAACGGGGTGATGCCCGCAGTGACACCCAGCGGTTGACGCATGGAATACATGTCGATGCCGGGTCCGGCGGAGTCGGTGAATTCACCTTTCAACATCTGCGGTGCGCCAATGCAGTATTCTACCACTTCCAAGCCCCGCTGCACGTCACCGGCGGCGTCGGGCAGTGTTTTGCCGTGTTCGCGGCTCAGCGCCTCGGCCAGTTTGTCCATGTCGCGGTTCAACAGGTCGACCAGCTTCATCAGCACGCGGGCGCGGCGTTGCGGGTTGGTTGCGGCCCATGCGGGTTGCGCGGCCTGGGCCACAGCCACGGCCTGTTCCAGTTCTGCGGTGCTTGCCAGCGGGCATTTGCCCTGAACCTCGCCTGTGGCCGGATTCATGACATCGGAAAACCGGCCGGACGTGCCTTTGACGTGTTCGCCGTTGATGTAATGGGTCAATTCTTGCATGGGACATACTCCTCCTGAATATCCCGTATAGGATAGGCTTGCAATTTTCCCCGGAAAAGGCGCAAGTTACCAAAAGAGGTTTTGCAATAATGCAAGAGGTGGGCGTGTGGACCCGCAATGGGATGATCTGAAAGTCTTTTTGGCCGTGGCCCGGGTGGAAAGCCTGTCGGGCGCGGGGAAGTTGTTGAAGGTGGACCCGGCCACAGTGGGGCGGCGCGTGGCGCGGTTGGAGCGCGCGTTGGAGGTGCCGCTGTTTTCGAAATCCCCCACGGGGTATATTCTGACCCCGGAAGGACAGCGGTTGATGGCCCACGCGCTGCGCGCCGAGCAGGTGATGCAATCGGCCAGCGAGGACATGGCGGGGCAGGGCGGTGCGTTGTCCGGGCAGATCCGGCTGGGCGCGCCGGATGGCAGCGCCAATTTCCTGTTGCCCCAGGTTTGTAATGAGATCGTGGCCCAAAACCCCGAGCTGGAAATTCAGATTGTTGCCTTGCCGCGGATCTTCAACCTGTCCAAACGCGAGGCGGATATGGCGATCACGGTCAGCCGCCCCGAGGCCGGGCGGCTGTTGGTCAGCAAGCTTTCTGATTACAGACTGCATCTGGCCGCCAGTACCGACTACCTGCGCAAACACGGACCAATCAACCGCATGTCGGACCTGCGCGACCACCGGATCGTCGGCTATATCCCCGACATGATTTTCGACAAGGAACTGGATTACCTGCGCGGGCACGGGTTTGACAGGGTGGGGCTGGCCAGCAATTCGGTATCGGTTCAGCTGAACTGGATCCGTTCGGGGGGCGGGGTTGGCGTTGTGCATGATTTCGCACTGCCTGCTGTGACCGGCGTGCGCAAGATTTTGACAGACGCGTTTTCGCTCACCCGGGCCTTTTACCTTGTCCGCCATGAGGACGACCGGCGGCTGGAACGTCTGAACCGGTTTGCCGCGCTGTTGGCGGATGGGGTGCGGCGCGAGGTGGCGCGGTTGGAACGGCTGACTTGACAGCCCGCGCCTTCCGGGGGACGGTGTTGGAAAGGCTCGCAAATTCGGAGGGATAGCCAATGCTCGTACACCAGATCCTGAAATCCAAAGGCGATCACGGGGTGATTACCGTGAAACCGGGTACGTCGGTTGCGGATGCGGCGCAGACTCTGGCAGAGCGCCGCATCGGTGGCCTGATCGTTTCAGATGACGGTGAAAACTGTATCGGCATCATTTCCGAGCGCGATATCGTGCGGTCGCTGGCCGTGCGCGGGGCGGTGTGTTTGCAGGAAACGGTCGATGAAATGATGACCCGCAACCCGGTCTGTTGTGCCAAGTCGGAAAATGCCGATACGGTTCTGGAGCGCATGACCAATGGCCGGTTCCGCCACATGCCGGTGATCGAGGGGGACAAGCTGGTCGGGATCGTCACGATCGGCGACGTGGTTTCGGCGCGGTTGAAAGAGCTGGCCATGGAAAAAGACGCGCTTGAAGGGATGATTATGGGGCATTGACGCCCCGTCACTCTTTTTGTCGCAGGCATCGGGACTTGCGTTTTGTTGCGCGATACTGCAATGCGGCGTAAGAATATTGTGCGCTTGCAGCAATTTAGCGGAGGTTCCCGATGCGCGTTGGCCTTTATCCCGGTACGTTTGACCCGATCACCCTTGGGCATGTCGATATCATCCGTCGTGCGGCGGCGCTTGTTGACCGGCTGGTCATTGGCGTGGCGATCAACCGCGACAAGGGGCCGTTGTTTTCATTGGACGAACGGGTTGCGATGATCGAGGCCGAATGCGCCGCGTTGTCAAAAGAAACCGGCACCGAAATTGTCGCGCATCCGTTTGAAAACCTGTTGATCCACTGCGCCCATGATGTTGGCGCACAGATCATCATCCGCGGCCTGCGCGCGGTGGCGGATTTCGAATATGAATACCAGATGGTCGGGATGAACCGGGCATTGGATGCCAGCGTCGAAACCGTGTTCCTGATGGCCGATCTGCGTCATCAGGCGATTGCGTCCAAGTTGGTCAAAGAGATTGCGCGGCTGGACGGAGATGTCAGCAAATTTGTTCCCGGGGATGTGCATTCCCTGTTGATGAAAAAGCTTGAAAAGTCTTAAAATCAACATGTTAAGATGGCAACCTTGATGTGATACATTAAAGCGTTTCCGGTTCTATTGGATCACAGCAATAGCTGGAAACGCCCACACTTTTGATATGTTGCGCGGCGTTTTCACATCACGCTGAGTCAACGTAATGCGGAAACGCTTTAACGCCAGAAGGCGATGTATTCGATCAGATCTGTCATCTTTTTGAGCACGAAAAGAAGATTCGCGCTGTCTGCCATGAAATAATCCAGCCCTAACAGGCTCAGGATCACAAGGCCAAGCCCAAGGGCGATCTTGTCGGTCATGTTGGCGCTCTTTCAAATGCAGTCCGGCCCCGCAGTTTGCACCACGGAGCCGAAAATCACAACCTGTCAAAAAGGGTTCAGATTTTGCCCATCAACACGGCCACGTCGGCCATGCGGCAGGAGAAGCCCCATTCGTTGTCATACCACGCCAGGACACGCACCAGACGGTTGCCTATCACCTTGGTCTGGGCCGGGGCAAAGATCGAGCTTTCCTCGGTATGGTTGAAGTCGGTCGAGACCAGCGGTGCCTCTTCATAGCCCAGAACACCCTTCATCGGGCCAGCGGCCGCGGCAGCCATGATTTCATTGATGTCATCCACGGTCACGTCCTTGGACGCGGCAAAGGTCAGGTCCACGGCCGACACGTTCGGGGTGGGCACGCGGATCGCAGACCCGTCCAGCTTGCCCGAGAGTTCCGGCAGCACTTCACCCAATGCCTTGGCCGCGCCGGTCGAGGTCGGGATCATCGACATCGCTGCCGCGCGGGCGCGGTAGAGATCCTTGTGACGACGGTCCAGCGTCGGCTGGTCGCCGGTATAGGCGTGGATCGTGGTCATGATACCGCTTTCGATCCCCACCGCATCATTCAACGCCTTGGCCACGGGGGCCAGACAGTTGGTGGTGCAGGACCCGTTAGAGATCATCGTGTCGCCCGCGTCCAGCTTGTCATGGTTTACACCATAAACAATTGTTTTATCGACGTTTTTACCGGGTGCCGACAACAGAACCTTTTTCGCGCCACGCTCAAGATGGGCCTTGGCCTTTTCCCCGTCGTTGAATTTGCCGGTACATTCCAGAACCACATCCACGCCGGACCAGTCCAGTTCATTCATGTCATAGGTCGAGAACATCTGCATCGCGCCCGCGCCCAGATCCATCGTGCCATCGCCAATCTTGACCTCGTTGGGGAAACGGCCATGCACACTGTCATATTTGATCAGGTGTGCGGCGGTTTCCAGCGGGCCGGTGGCGTTTACCTTGACCACCTGAATATCATCACGCCCGGAAGCCGCGATATGGGACAGGGTGCAACGGCCGATTCGGCCAAATCCGTTGATGCCAACTTTGATGGTCATGTGGTGTGCTCCTTGGAACCGTCTCAAATTCATGCGCAGCTATAGAGCGGATGACGCAGGGTCGAAAGGGGGCAAGGCACGGTTTTTCAATGTGTTGGCGTTAACAGCGGCGTGGTTTGGCGCAGGTTGCGCTAACATCGCGCAGCAGACAGTCACAGGCCAGACAGTGACGGGCCGTTTGCATGTTTGGCCTTGCTGCTTTGCTTTGATTATAACGATGCGAAAGGACCGCGCCCGGCTTGTTCGAAATCATGAGGGAAGGGTAGGGGAAGCGTGCCGCCCGGACGGTAGTCCAGTGGTTTTCAGGAGGATTACTCGCTTTGCAATACTCAGATGGAACAGATGCGTTCATGTTTTCCTCTGACGTTTGACGCCAAAGCCGAGTGGAAAACAACTCTTGATCGAAATGCTCTGTCGCAGCTTCTGTGTCGAGAACCGTTGCTTCAAGCAGATCATTTGAACACGCGCAGCGAAATAGGCGATAAGATGGTTTGCCAAACGGCTGTTTGAGAGATGCTCGGCGTCCAGGCCACGTCTTCGGAATTTGTCGGCTTTGAAACCATCGGATATCAGCCTTTGCCTGATACGGGGGCGAACATATCAACCTTGACCAGCCCCCAAAACCACTTCATATCCCCCTTCATGACAGACCTCTCTCATATCCGAAATTTTTCGATCGTGGCGCATATCGACCACGGGAAATCCACGCTTGCTGATCGTTTGATCCAGGAGACCAACACGGTTGCCGATCGCGATATGAAAGAGCAGCTTCTGGACAGTATGGATATCGAGCGCGAACGCGGGATTACCATCAAGGCCAACACCGTGCGGATCGAATATACCGCGCAGAATGGCGAGGATTATGTGCTCAACCTGATCGACACGCCCGGCCACGTGGACTTTGCCTATGAGGTCAGCCGCTCCATGCGCGCGGTCGAAGGCAGCCTGTTGGTGGTGGACAGCACGCAGGGCGTAGAGGCGCAGACACTGGCCAACGTGTACCAGGCGATTGAAGCGGATCATGAAATTGTACCCGTGCTGAACAAGATCGACCTGCCGGCCAGCGATTGCGACCGGGTGGCGGAGCAGATCGAGGATGTGATCGGGATCGACGCCTCCGGTGCCATTCAGGTCAGCGCGAAAACCGGGGTCGGGATCAAGGAAACGCTTGAGGCGATTGTCAACGAACTGCCTGCGCCCAAGGGCGACCGTGATGCGCCTTTGAAGGCGATGCTGGTGGACAGCTGGTATGATTCCTACCTTGGGGTCATCGTCCTTGTCCGCGTCATGGATGGGGTGATGAAGAAGGGCGAGCGGGTCAAGATGATGTCGAATGGCTCGATTCACCTGATCGACCGGATTGGTGTGTTCCGCCCGGAAATGGAAGCGGTGGACGAGCTTGGCCCCGGTGAGATCGGATTCATCACGGCGAGCATCAAACAGGTACGCGACACCCGGGTCGGGGACACGATCACCCATGACAAAAAGGGCAGCGACGCGCCGCTTCCGGGCTTTAAACCCGCCCAACCCGTGGTGTTCTGTGGCCTGTTCCCGGTGGACAGCGCCGAGTTCGAAGACCTGCGCGATGCCATTGAAAAGCTGGCGTTGAACGATGCGTCCTTCAGTTTCGAGATGGAAACCTCGGCTGCGCTTGGTTTTGGCTTCCGCTGTGGGTTCCTTGGCCTTTTGCACCTTGAGGTGATCCGCGACCGGATCGAACGGGAGTATAACATCGACCTGATCACCACGGCACCGTCGGTGATTTACCACATTTACATGAAGGACGGGACGCATTTCGAATTGCACAACCCCGCCGACATGCCGGACCCCAGCACAATCGATCACCTGGAAGAACCGCGGATCAAGGCGACCATCCTGGTGCCCGACGAATACCTGGGCGATGTGTTGAAGCTGTGCCAGGACCGGCGCGGGATTCAGGAAGACCTGACCTATGCCGGGACCCGGGCCATGGTGGTCTATGATCTGCCGCTGAACGAGGTGGTGTTCGATTTCTATGACCGGTTGAAATCGGTCACCAAGGGCTATGCCAGCTTTGATTACCAGATGACCGGGTATCGCGAAGACAATCTTGTCAAAATGTCGATCCTTGTAAATGACGAACCCGTCGATGCGCTGTCGACCATGGTGCATCGGGATCGCGCCGAGATGCGGGGCAGGGCGATGGTTGAAAAGCTCAAGGATCTGATCCCGCGCCACATGTTCAAGATTCCGATCCAGGCCGCGATTGGCGGCAAGGTGATTGCACGCGAAACCCTGTCGGCCATGCGCAAGGACGTGACCGCGAAATGTTACGGTGGCGACGCAACGCGCAAGAAGAAACTGCTTGAGAAGCAGAAAGCGGGTAAAAAGAAAATGCGTCAGTTCGGCAAGGTGGACATTCCGCAGGAAGCATTCATCTCTGCGCTTAAAATGGATAACTGAGCCACCCGGAATTTCGGTAGCTGAGGGTTTTGATTTTCTGAGACTCAAGAACCTGCCAAAATTTCTCACAATTCGAATACCGGACGTTCTATTGACGCGCGGCGAATGGCTGCTCTGAGCTGATTGTGTTGAAAAAGTCGTTGGTTTTGCCGGTGGAGTGCAGGTTACTCCATTGGTTTTTTGGGATGTCCGGTACTGGTCATCACTCTTAGCCTGCGGCGGGCACCATCGGCTTGAGTTTGCCGAGTTTCCGGAGGTTTTGGGTGGTGGCGCTGCGAGGGTACCGGCACTTTCGCATTTAGCATGTCTTCGATTGCGCGTCGTTCACGCAGATCCAGCTCTGTGTTGGCCATGTTCGTTCTCCTTGCTTTTTCAGCAAGATAGGGGATTTGTCGTAACCCAGTTTAGAATGTGCCCCCTGCGGCAAGGAGATGCGCATAATCAGTATTATGTTGTATAACTTAGATATGATGCCATATTGTCCGTATGCTTAAACCGCTCACCTGCGCGGCAGCGCGTATGGTGTTTATCAAACTCACACATTAACACAGCAACAGTGAACACATCATTTATTCTCAGCACCCCCTCGACTCAGCCCTAAACTGCGAGGTAGACATAAGACGCACTGTACGGAAAAATTTATGAGCCTGTTTCGCGCTGGGAACGTTGGTCCTTTGGGATCTGTCGGTTTGCTTAAGAGTCCTCTTGTTAAGGGGGCTGCTACGCGATGACGCTTGTGAGCTATCTTGAGGATGTGACCAATGCCCCCACGACAGAAGCGCTGTGGGATATGCATTGCCGGAAGATGAGTGAATTCGGGTTTACCCGGATTTTCTATGGGCGCACAAATTATCGCCACGGCACGTCTTTGGGTGACCCGGACGATTTCGTCATTCTGACAAATCACAACAAAGAGTATGTGGACTGGTTCATCAGAGAATCCCACTATTACCATGCCCCCATGGTTAAATGGGCGCTGGAAAACGAAGGTTTTGCCAGCTGGAGCATCATTAAAGACATGATGGAAAGCGGTCTTTTGACCGCTGATGAGCTGGCCGTGGTTCAACGCAACGCCCAACTCAACTTTACCTGCGGATATACGATCAGTTTCAAATCCATTTCACCGCGTAGCAAAGGTGCCATTGCGCTAACGGGCCATGAAACCATGAGCCAGGCGGAAGCGGACAAGGTTTGGGCCAAGCATGGTCATGAGTTGGTAGTGATGAACAATGTTGTTCATCTGAAGATCCTCACCCTGCCCTATACCAGCCCCGAGCGTGGGTTGACCAAACGGCAGCTGGAGGCATTGCATTGGGTTGGCGATGGCAAGACCACGGCGGATGTTGCGCTCCTCATGGGGCTGACCCCGGCTACGGTGGAAAAACACCTGCGGTTGGCGCGTGAGGTTTTGAACGTTGAAACCACCGCCCAGGCGGTGTTGAAAGCCGCCATGTTGAACCAGATGTATGTCGTGGATTATTGAACTGAGGCCGTCTTCACCCTGAAAATTCGGAAAAGCCGAACATTGCTGTGGTCTTTTCACGGGGGTGTAACTTGAAGATATGAATTTAATCCATTGTTTTTATTGATTTAACCTCCATTATCCTAACGCGGTTTTATTCCAGGTAAGGATTTCCTTACTTTAGAAAATCCCAACTTAGTGACAAATTACAGGTGTTCCGTGAGTGGTGGCTTAAAGCTAGGGAACATCAGAGCAAATCCTTGATATAACAAGGCTCTTTGTTCTGGCCGGTCTAACCGGACGTCGGTCCGAGGCTTATTCCTCGGCTTTCGGGCCGACATTTGAACCGCCCCTTCTCATCCCCATTTGCCGGGGTGGGTTCAAAACCAAACGGAAAACGGCGCTGATCAAATTTTTAATCGGCGTCGTTTTTCTTTTTTATCAGCGTATTAGCTATAGAATTTAAAGTCAAACATCAAAAAAAGGCCGCCCTATAACAGAGCGGCCTTTCACCAATAGGTAAAAAGAGAGATTAAAGCACTTCCGCATTACGTTGACATAGCGTGATGTGGAGACGCCGCTCAACATACCAGCAGTGTGGGCGCTTCCAGCAATAACTGGAAAACGCTTTAACCCTGCGCGGCCTTGGCCACTTCGGCAGCGAAATCTTCTTCTTTCTTTTCGATGCCCTCGCCCACTTCGAGGCGGACGAAGCCGGTGATTTCGGCACCCGCCTCTTTGGCGGCGGCTTCGACCGTCAGGTCAGGGTTCACAACGAATGCCTGGTTCAACAGGGTGGATTCGGCCACGAATTTCTTCATACGCCCAACGATCATCTTTTCGATCACTGCTTCCGGCTTGCCGGATTCGCGAGCGATATCCATTTGGACCTGCTTTTCTTTTTCTACCACTTCGGCGTCCAGATCGGCTTCGGAAAGCGCGGCAGGGTTCACAGCGGCGATGTGCATCGCGACCTGCTTGCCGAACCCTTCGTCGCTGCCTTTCATGGCAACCAGAACGCCGATTTTGCCCATGCCTGCGGTAGCGGCGTTGTGGACATAGGTCACAACGGTGTCACCTTCGATCGACGCCATCCGACGCAGCGACATGTTTTCACCGATGGTCGCAATGGCGTCGGTGATCGCGGTTTCAACCGGCTTGCCACCCATGTCGGCTGCTTTCAGCGCGTCGACATCTGCAACGCCAAGCGCAGTTTGGGCAATGCCTGCCACCATCGATTGGAACTGTTCGTTCTTCGCAACAAAGTCGGTTTCCGAGTTCACTTCGACAGCAACGCCTTTGCCGTCCTGAACCGCTACGGCCACCAGACCTTCGGCGGCGGTACGACCGGATTTCTTGGCGGCTTTGGCCAACCCTTTGGTGCGCAGCCAGTCAACGGCGGCTTCCATGTCGCCATTTGTTTCGGTCAGCGCCTTTTTCGCGTCCATCATGCCTGCGCCCGTGGTGTCGCGCAGTTCTTTAACCAGTGCAGCGGTGATCGCCATGTTGGCTCTCCTGAAATATTGAATTTGCGGATAGTCGCGGGCGCGTCTTTGGCACGCCCGCGTGAAAGTTGAGTGACATCGGGGCTTAGCCCTCGGCTGCGGCCTCTGCGGCGGGGGCTGCTTCGGCCACAACCTCTTCGACCGGTGCTTCTTCCATGGCACCCAGATCCACGCCAGCAGCGCCCAGTTGCGCGCTCATACCGTCGAGCGCGGCGCGGCTTGCCAGATCGGTGTAAAGTGCGATGGCACGGGCCGCGTCGTCGTTGCCGGGGATGATGTAGTCAATCCCATCGGGCGAGCAGTTGGTGTCAACCACGGCCACAACCGGGATACCCAGCTTGTTGGCTTCTGCGATGGCCAGAGCTTCTTTTTTCACGTCGATGACGAAAAGCAGGTCGGGCACGCCACCCATTTCGCGGATGCCGCCCAGCGATGCGGTCAGCTTCGCCTGCTCGCGCTCCATTCCCAGACGCTCTTTCTTGGTCAGGCCTTCGGCACCTTCGGCAAGTTTTTCGTCATAGGCTTTCAGGCGGTTGATCGATTGAGAAACGGTTTGCCAGTTGGTCAGTGTGCCGCCCAGCCAACGGTGGTTCATGTAGTATTGCGCGCATTTCTCTGCGGCATCGGCGATGGGGCCAGCGGCCTGACGTTTGGTGCCAACGAAAAGAACGCGGCCACCTTTGGCAACGGTTTCGCGGATGACGTTCAGCGCCGCGTCCAGCATGGGGACGGTTTGCGTCAGGTCCATGATGTGGATGCCATTGCGCGCGCCATAGATGAACTCGCCCATACGGGGGTTCCAGCGTTGCGTTTGGTGACCAAAGTGTACGCCTGCTTCCAGCAGCTGGCGCATGGTGAACTCGGGAAGAGCCATGTCCGTTTTCCTTTTCCGGTTTTCGCCTCGGTACGGGGTGAGAAGCGGATGCTTCAACCGGTGGACCCCTGGGGATGTCTCCCCCAACTGCCCGCCCATACCTGCGGATTGAATGGCGCGCGTATAGACGGGTTTGGACGGGGGTGCAACCCCCCTGCCCCAGAGTTTCGCAGCCTTCTGCCCGCAGCGGATCAGAGCGCGACGACGCGGCGTGCAAACACCTCTGGGTTCTGATGATATTTGCGCCATCCCGACGAGGCGATAAGATGACGATCAACAGTATTTGCAGCGCCGCGCCGGGCGCGGCATGAGGAACATATGACACAACAAACAGACATTCTTTGCATCGGTTCGGTACTTTGGGACATCATCGGGCGTTCGGACCGGCACATGCGCCAGGGGTCGGACATGCCGGGGCGCATCAACCGCCTGCCCGGCGGTGTCGCCTTGAATATTGCGATGACGCTGGCCCGGTTCGGCCTGCGTCCCGCCCTGCTTTCTGCGGTTGGACGGGACCCCGAGGGGGACGAGCTTGTGCTCGCCTGCGAGGGGTTGGGGCTGAACACCTCGTTCCTTTATCGGTCTCAGGATCTGCCCACGGACCGGTATATGGCCGTGGAAGGGGCCAACGGGTTAGTCGCCGCCATCGCCGATGCGCACAGCCTTGAACAAGCGGGGGCCAGGATTCTCCACCCCCTGCTTGACGGGCGTTTGGGAACGGAAAATAACAGGTTTGACGGAACCATCGCGCTCGACGGCAATCTGACCTGGACATTGCTGGATCATATCGCGGGGGATGATCGTTTTGCCCATGCCGATCTGCGCGTGGCTCCGGCCTCGCCCGGCAAGGCCGAGCGGTTGCTGCCCTTCCTCCGCCATGGGCGCGCGGTACTATACGTCAACCTCGAAGAGGCCGGGCTGTTGTGCCAATGTGAATTTAACGAGGCCGCCAAGGCCGCCGAAGGGCTTCTTGCTCGTGGGGCGGCGCGCGTTTTGGTGACGAATGGTGGCGAAACGGCCTGCGAAGGCAGCGCGGAGGGTGTTATCGAGCTGACCCCGCCCGAGGTTCTTGTCACCCGTGTCACAGGCGCGGGCGACACATTCATGGCGGCCCATATCGCCGCCGAAGTTCGGGGCATGGGGCGGCGCGAAGCGCTGGAACGCGCCCTGAAAGCTGCGGCTGACTATGTCTCAGGGGGAAGTGGGCTTTGATCGAATTGCAGTTTTCACAAGAGGTCGTTGAGGCACGCAACCGCCGTGCCCCCATCGTTGCGCTGGAAAGCACGATCATTACCCATGGGATGCCTTGGCCCCAGAACCTTGAAATGGCGCAGGGGGTCGAACAGGTTATACGCGACGACGGTGCCGTGCCGGCGACAATCGCCGTGATTGAAGGCCGGTTGCATGTGGGTCTGGACGCGCCGGGTTTGCGGGCGCTGGCACAGGCCCGGAACGTCGCCAAGCTGAGCCGTGCCGACATCGCCGCCTGTCTGGCCACGGGCGGCACCGGAGCCACCACGGTGGCCGCCACCATGATCGGCGCGCGTCTGGCCGGGATCGGGGTTTTCGCCACCGGAGGGATTGGTGGTGTGCATCGCGGGGCCGAACAAAGCTTTGATGTTTCGGCGGACCTGCACGAGCTTGCCCAAACGCCGGTCAGTGTGGTTGCGGCAGGTGCCAAGGCGATCCTCGACGTGCCCAAAACGCTTGAGGTGCTGGAAACCCTTGGGGTTCCGGTCATCACGGTCGGCCAGGACAGTTTTCCGGCCTTCTGGTCGCGCCAGTCTCCCCTGCCCTCGCCCCTGCGCATGGAAACTGCCGCCCAGATTGCGCGCGCGCATGTCCTGCGCCAGCAGATGCAGATTCCGGGTGGACAGCTTGTCGCCAACCCGGTGCCGGAATCCGATGAAATCCCCAGCGACGTGATGAACCCGATCATCGCGCGGGCCCTGTCAGACGCAGAGGTTTCCCGGATCAGCGCCAAGGCGGTTACCCCCTTCCTGCTGCGACGCATTTTTGAACTGACCAAAGGCCGGTCACTTGCCTGCAACATCGCTCTGGTGCGCAACAATGCCCGCTTCGCGGCAGAATTGGCGCGTGAAATATCAGCGATCCGCGCCTGAATCCCGCAATTCCCCGGAAAACGGACAGTTGCCGATTGGCATCGAGGTAAAATGCCCCTACATGACCAACGGTAAGTGCAAGGACAAGATCAACCAAAAATGACCACGCCCTTTGACGAAGAACAGCATCCGGTGAAACGCCGGTGGCGCCCGTTGACCGGTCTGCGCAACAATTTCCTTGCCGGGCTGGTCGTGGTGGTCCCCTTTGCCCTGACCATCTGGTTGATCTGGGCCTTTGTCGGGTGGATCGACAGCTGGGTATTGCCGTTCGTCCCCGGTTCCTATCACCCCGATGCCGTTTTGAAGAACTGGTTCGGAGAGCAGGGCTGGTATATCTGGCTGACCGGTGGAGAGGATGTTCAGGTCAATATCCGCGGCGTCGGCGTTGTTCTGTTCCTCATGTTCACCGTGATCATGGGATGGATCGCCAAGGGGCTGATCGGGCGCAGCTTCCTGGCCTGGGGCGAAAGCTTGGTGGATCGCATGCCTGTGGTGCGTTCACTCTACAACGGGATCAAACAGATCGCCGAAACCGTGTTTTCACAGTCCACGGAAGCCAAATTCGATCGGGCCTGCCTGGTCGAATACCCGCGCAAGGGGATTTGGGCGATTGCGTTCATATCGACCAAGGCCAAGGGTGAAATCGACCAGCGGGTTCCGGTAGATGAACCGATCATTTCGGTTTTTCTACCGACAACTCCGAACCCGACGAGCGGGTTCCTGCTGTTCGTCCCGCAGCATTCGGTCGTTGAACTGGACATGAGCGTTGAGGATGCGGCCAAGCTGGTGATATCGGCCGGGCTTGTTTATCCAAATTCCAAGGACCCGACTACGCCGCCCGCCAATGGATAAATCTGCGTTTGTGTTGTAGTTTACACCCCACCGGTGCTAACCTGGGCGTACCCTCTGGCAAGCAAAGGTAAATTGGTCATGCTGGTGTTTTCAAAAGAAAAGCTTGTTGTGTTTTCAGTGCCCAAAACCGGGACAACCGCGATTGAAAAGGCGCTTTCGCCGCATGCTGCGATCACCGTTATGGACCCACCCGAGCTTAAACATGCGCCTGTTTATCGCTATAACCGCTTCTTCCGACCGATGATCGAGAAATTCATTGGCGAGGATGTTGAAACCATAGCCGTGATCCGCGAGCCGGTTAGCTGGCTGGGAAGCTGGTACAGGTTCCGCCAGCGCCCGTTCATGCAGGGAAAGCCCAATGCCACGCATGACCTGAGCTTTGACGCGTTCGTGGAAGGCTATCTCAGCGATCCGCGCCCGGGATTTGCCAATGTGGGCGCGCAATCCAAATTTCTTGAACCCCGCCCAAACGGCACATCGATTGATCGACTGTTCCGATATGAAAACCTGGATCGATTGGTGGCCTATCTTGAAGAACGGCTCGGTCAAAAGATCGACTTGCCACGGGTCAACGTTTCGCCTGTCATGGAACTGACGCTGTCTGAACCGCTCCAGGCGCGTCTGCGCCACGCCTTTCCCAAGGATTTCGAACTATGGCAGGGTGCAGAGTAGCCTCCCTTTTGCGGCCCCAGGTCGGGATCAGTGGAGTTGTTTCTGTACCGTTTTGGTGAGTTCGGCCAGTGAAAACGGTTTTGGCAGGAAAACAGAGTTGGGAATTTTTGGCTGCCCCTCGCCAAAAGCATCTTCGGCATATCCCGATACAAACACAACGCCAATGCCTGGTCGGCTTTCCAGCGCGATCTTGACCCAGCTGGGACCATCCATCCCCGGCATCACCACGTCGGTCACAAAGAGGTCAATGGTCATCTCTGTTTCATCAAGCACCTTAAGCGCATCTTCGGCGGATACGGCCTCCAATACGGTATAGCCCCTGAGCCGTAACGCCCGCGAGGCGAAGGCCCGTACCGGCGCCTCGTCTTCGACCAGCAATACAACGCCTTCCCCATGTTTCGCCGGTTTGTGGGTGCTGGTCTCTTCGCGTATTTCGACCCGGGTGGTTTTTGCCTCACCTGCCGGGAACAACAGCGTAAAACACGTGCCCTGCCCCGGCGTACTGTCGGCAAAAATGAAACCACCGGTCTGTTTCACGATGCCATAGGCCGTGGACAGGCCAAGCCCGGTGCCCTCGCCCGTGCGTTTCGTCGTAAAGAACGGCTCGAAAATCTTCTGCATCTTGTCGGCAGGTATGCCACAGCCCTGATCCTGTACCTTGACTGCAACATAGGTTCCCGAAGGCACAACGGCGCGATCACGCTCCATCTGTTCTTGCAGAACAAGGTTCTCGGTTGTGATGGTGATTTCCCCCCCCGATGGCATTGCGTCACGGGCATTCACCACAAGGTTCATCACCACCTGTTCCAGTTGGCGTTTGTCCGCGCGAATGGCCTTGAGCAACGGATCGTGGCTTAGAGTCAGGGTTATCTTCTCACCCACCAGCCGGTTCAACAGATGGGTCAGGTCAGACAGGGTATTGCGCAGATCAAGCGACTCGGGGCGCAGAGTTTGTTTGCGGGAGAAAGCGAGCAATTGCCCAACCAGCGCCGCCGCTCGGTTTGCATTCTGGTTGATCTGAACCAGATCGCCATAATCGGGATCTCCCTGGTCATGGCGCAGCAGCAGCAGGTCACAATGCCCGGAAATCGCGGTCAACAGGTTGTTGAAGTCATGGGCGACACCCCCGGCAAGCTGACCGATCGCCTGCATCTTCTGACTTTGTACGAATTGCGCTTCCAACGACTTCAACTCGGTCGCGTCATTGAGAACGGCCACGAGCACAGGACGTCCTTCTTCAACCACGCGTTTAAGCATGACCTGCACGAAAACCTCACGGTCTTCCCGGGTCACGCGCAGAAATTCCGAAAACTTGCTGTTGCGCTCTTCGGCGACCTCGGTAAGCCAATCTGAAATCGAGCGACCCAGCCCCTCCATCAGGTCATAGACCATGGCACCATCACAATCCGAACGCCCGAGCAGATCTCTCGCCATTCGGTTCGACAAAATCACCTTCCCATCAACCGCGAGCTTGAGCAGTGGAACGGGAAGTTCATCAAAATAGTGATTGCCCTCGTTATGTGTGTCCGCAGTGTCGTTCTGGGGCAAAAGAACAAGTTCCCGGCGCCCGGCCTGCATAGGGATTTCCGCAACTAGGCAACTTGTCATCCCGTCAGGTGTCATGATCCGATTGCGGTGCCCGGCCTGAACCGGGAGCGTTTCAAATACACGTTCAAGTGATTTTGCGCGTTCGCCGACGAGATTGCGCGCAGAGGCATTCATGAACAGGACCGTGCCATTCCGGCCCACCGTAAGAGTTGGGAGGGTCGATGTCTCTCCGCCACGCGAAGCGGCGCTGGCAATATCTTCCACGCGCCACAGGAACCCGCCATGGATGAGCCGGTGGGCGCTCAGCCGCATATGGCCCTGCCGTGTCACGATATCCTCACGTGCGGCCCCCTTGGACGCCGCCCTGGTTTGCACACGGAACAGGATCGCGCCGGGATTGGCGAGAACATGGCGCAACAAATCCGCAGAGGTGCGATCGTTCTTGTCAAAACGCGCCTGTGCCGCAGCGTTCATGTAGTGAATTTCACCGTCTTCGTCGGACACGAAACAGGCCGAAACATCGAGACCAACAAACTCAGCGACCGAATTGGTAATCCGATACCTGTTGCGTCGGTCTTTCCAGCCCAATAACAGGCTGCTGCCGGAAAACAGCATGAGAACAGCTCCGGTAAAGATCAGAAAGAGCTGAACACTCGACAGGGTCGCGAGGCTTGCGCAGGCAAGGATAACGCCAGACGTCGCCATCAACACACCAGCCCGTGGGTGAATAGCGCGCAAAACCTGCCGTGTGGATGAAATATTGAGGGCTTTTTCCGCCACTAATCACGACTCCCTGACAACCAAGTCCCGCCATTCTGTGCGCTAAAAGCTTAAACTACAGTTAAATTGTTAGAAATGTTGCGCCAGCATAACGTTATGGTTGTTTTTGCAGGCAATCAGTTGCGCGTCAAGCGTGCAAAAAAGAAACCATCGCCCCCACCAGACGGCAACCAACCCTTGGCCTCTTTCACCGACCATGCCGGATTTCGCTGACAGAACCTGTCGATTTGCCACTCGTTTTCTTCGTCAATCAGGCTGCAGGTGGTATAGATGAGCTGTCCGCCCTCAGCGACAAGCGCCTGGGTGTCATCCAGAATTTCGGCCTGAACCGCCAGAAGCCGATCCAGCGCGGCGCGATCAAATCGCCACTTGGCATCCGGATCCCGGCGCCAGGTGCCGCTGCCCGAACAGGGCACATCGCACAAAACCGTGTCATATGGAGCGTGGCGGGCAACCTCGGCAGGATCAAGCTGAGTGATATGCGAACCCGCCCGTTTCGCCCGCGCAGAAAGATCATTCATGCGCCTGGGGGCGATATCATGTGCAAAGAACTTTGCCTTGACCCGCGCAGCAAGGGCCAGCGACTTGCCGCCCCCTCCGGCGCAATAGTCAAGCACACGGTCGCCGGGAGACAGGGGGACGGCCTCCATCGCGGATTGGCTGGACAGGTCCTGAAGCTCAACCAACCCGGATTGATAGGCGTCCGATTGAGAGAGTCGACGCGCCCCCATGGTCACTTCCAGAGCAAGCTCGGAGGTTGTTGTGGGGCGGGTTTCGATCCCCCCTTTCCGTAACAGAGCCGCAGCCTGTTCCACCGTCGATTTCATCCCGTTCACACGCAGATAGACCGGCGCGCGCCGACCAAGCGCGGCATGGGTGTCTTGAAATGAGTCGCCCAGGGATCGTTTCAGCACGGGGATGAGCCAGTCGGGAAGATTCAGCGCCTGCCCCGGATACCCCGTTCCTGTCTCCTGCGGCTCAAGCTCTTCTGGCTCAAGGACAGGCGGCGCGTGGCCTTCCCCGTTGAAGATCGTGCCCGGGTTCACGCCCTGGGACATCACAAGCCCCAGAACAAGGCCGCGCCCACCGGGTTGTCCCGACAGGGCCGCAAGAGAATTGCGTTGGCGCAGCACGTCATAAACGTGGTCGCGTACCGCCGCACGATCCTTGGACCCTGCAAAGCGCGAGCGGCGCGCCCAGCCGGTCAGCACTTTTTCCGCCGGAGCGCCCGCTAGAATGGCGTCCAGACATTCTATCGCCGCCTGAAACCGCGCGCCGGGGGTCATTTACATGACCCGGTAATTCGGGCTTTCGCGCGTGATCTGGACATCATGCACGTGGCTTTCCTTCAACCCGGCCCCGGTGATTTTCACGAAACGGCAATTCTGGCGCATCTCTGGTACGGTGGCGCAGCCGGTATAGCCCATGGCCGCGCGCAGGCCACCCACGAGTTGGTGGATCACGGTCCCTGCCGGGCCTTTGTAGGGCACCTGGCCCTCAATGCCTTCGGGCACCAGCTTGTCGCTGGCTGCGTCCTTCTGGAAATACCGATCCGCCGAGCCGCGCGCCATGGCACCCAGGCTGCCCATGCCACGATAGGCCTTGAAGCTGCGGCCCTGATACAGGATGACTTCGCCCGGGCTCTCATCCGTGCCAGCGATCATGCTGCCGACCATGGCGCAGGACGCCCCGGCGGCAATCGCCTTGGCAAAATCCCCGGAAAACTTGATGCCGCCATCGGCGATGACGGGGATCCCCCCGGCGCCGCTGGCGCAATCCATGATTGCGGTCAATTGCGGCACACCTACACCGGCGACCATGCGCGTGGTACAGATTGACCCCGGCCCGATCCCAACCTTGATCGCATCCGCGCCTGCGTCGATCAACGCGCGCGTTGCCTCGGAGGTGGCCACGTTGCCCGCGATCACCTGCACGGAACCGGACAGGGCCTTGACCCGTCGCACGGCCTCGATCACCCCCTGTGAATGGCCGTGCGCCGTGTCGACCACCACGATGTCCACGCCCGCGTCAATCAGCGCCTGGGACCGTTCGAACCCGCTGTCTCCGACCGAACTGGCCGCAGCCACCCGCAACCGGCCAAGGTCATCCTTGCAGGCCGTCGGGTTCAAAACCGCCTGTTCCGTATCTTTGAGCGTCAGCAAACCCGTAAGTTTGCCCGCGCCATCTGTGATCAGAAGCTTTTCGATACGGCGGGCCTTCATCAGGCTTTTGGCTTCCTCCAGATCCGCAGGTTCCTGCAACATCGCCAGATCGTCGCTAGTCATCATCACGCTGACCGGAGTGTCATCGGAGGTGGCAAAGCGCATATCGCGATTGGTCACGATCCCGACCACGCGCCCGTCGCCATCCACCACCGGGAACCCTGTCACGCGATAGCGCTCCTGCAATATTTTGGCATCGGCCAACGTCTGATCCGCCGTCAACGTGATCGGGTTATAGACGATCCCGCTTTCAAACCGTTTCACCCGGCGCACCTGGCGGGCCTGTTCTTCGGGGTCCAGGTTCTTGTGGATCACGCCCATGCCGCCGGCCTGTGCCATTGCAATCGCCATACGCGCTTCGGTCACTGTATCCATCGCCGAACTGAGCAGCGGGATATTGAGGGAAATGGACCGGGTCACGTTCGTGCGGGTGTCGGCGGTGCTGGGCAGCACTTCCGATGCACCGGGAACAAGCAATACGTCATCGAAAGTCAGGGCCTCGCGAATCTCCATCGGGCAACTCCATTGGCAAGATCGTTTGGCGCTTCCCTATCTCATGTCTCGCAGCACAAGGAAAGCCCAATTCAGGGCATGACCATTGACCATTCAGCCCGGCGCGGGAATTCGCCCTTGTCGCGGGCGGCTTTTGGTCTCAGGGTCAGTAAAAACAAACAGGGAGACCCGAAATGACAGGGCATGGATATGAATCGGGGCGGCTGGACCTTCCCTTTGTTGGCATCTCAACCTTTGGCAAGCGCCCCTATGTCAGCGACTGGAGCGCGATCGACGCGGATGTTGCAATTCTTGGCGCGCCTTTCGACTTTGGTACGCAATGGCGGTCAGGCGCCCGGTTCGGGCCGCGTGGGGTGCGCGAGGCGTCAACCCTTTTTTCCTTCGGTCATGCGGGAGCTTATGATCACGAGGACGATGCAACATACCTGCCCGGATCGGTGCGTATTGTCGATATGGGCGACGCGGATATCGTGCATACAGATACCGCCAGGTCCCATGCCAATATCGAAACCGGCGTACGTGCGGCCCTGTCGGCCGGGGTCCTGCCTGTGGTGATCGGCGGCGATCACTCGATCAATATCCCCTGTATCAATGCCTTTGACGCCCAGGGAGACTTTCATGTGTTGCAGATTGACGCCCATCTGGATTTCGTGGACGAACGCCACGGAGTGCGCCATGGCCACGGCAACCCCATGCGGCGGGCCGCCGAGAAACCCTATGTCACCGGGTTGACCCAGGTTGGCATCCGCAATGTCAGCTCCACGGCCAAGGAAGGCTATGAGGCGGCGCGCGCGATGGGGTCGGACATTCTATCCGTGCGGCAGGCCCGGAGCCACGGCCCGCAAGGCGTCATCAACCGCATCCCCGAAGGTGCGCGGGTTTATGTCACCATCGACATTGATGCCTTTTGCCCTTCTATCGCGCCCGGCACGGGTACGCCCAGCCATGGCGGTTTCCTATATTACGAAGTGCTCGAAATGATGCAGGCCCTGTCCATGCGTCACGATGTGATCGGCATCGACCTTGTCGAAGTTGCCCCGGACTATGATCCAACCGGGTCCACGTCGATTCTGGCGGCGCAACTCCTGCTTAATACGCTGGGGTTCATTTTTCATGAGCGCAGAGCGGATAAGGCGTGACTTCCCAGTGCGGTCAGCCGGAGCGAACTGCCAGCACATGCGGTGTTACACAGGTACGATCCACCACAGGTGAATACGGATTTGAATACGGATTGCTTTGACACCCGACTAGCTGGCACAGTTACATTGGAGAACCGCGTCACTGCCCTTTATTGCGCGCCAATATTTTGGTTTGAACGGGGTTTCGGCTTGACCGGGTCATCCTGCGCCTGGTCACGCGTCGCCCGTCACGTGATGAGGTTGCACACGTCCGGCGCAACGCGATCATGGTTCATATAGCTGACGGGAGTGGATTTTGGCCCCAAAACACACGAAGTATCAGCGTAAAATCAAAGATTTATAGTCAAAAGGCACAATCACAGTTGTGTCGTTTGGCTATAGCTGTTTCACGGGTTGATCCACGGGCGGACAGGACCCGTTTGCTGTTCGGTTCGGCCGTGGTGTCCCGGACCGGAGATGGACGGGTCCAAACGGGTTTACCCTGTTGTCTGGCTTTCACCATCTATACTCTCGGGTGCTTTTGTGAGGTGCGACAATCCGGCGACCCCGGTCAAAGCGGACCCGGTCAAAACAGAAACATGCCGCTAAACTGCTTCTGCGTGCCGCTTGCCAGCTTTCGCTTGCCAAGTGCAGCTTTATCCTGAACACATGCGTGAAAACACCAAAGGCAGATCATGACCACCCAACAGGACCGCGTGCTTGTCGTTTTTACGCCCTCTGGCAAACGGGGGCGTTTTGAAATTGGAACACCGGTTCTGACGGCCGCCCGGCAATTGGGCGTCGATGTCGATAGCGTGTGCGGCGGTCGGGGTATCTGTGCGAAATGCCAGGTGACGCCGTCCTTTGGCGAGTTTCCCAAACACGGGGTGACGGTAGAGCCGGACGCCTTGTCCGCATGGAACCCGGTTGAAGAACGCTACAAATCCAAACGGGGTCTGATCGACGGGCGTCGTCTTGGATGCCAGGCGACGGTTCAGGGCGATGTGGTGATCGACGTGCCCCCCGAAAGCCAGGTGCACAAACAGGTGGTGCGCAAACGGGCCGAGGCGCGGGACATCACCATGAATCCCTCGGTCAAACTCTATTATGTCGAGGTTCAGGAACCGGACATGCACGACCCCTCTGGCGATCTGGAGCGGCTGATCGTGGCGCTGGCCGAGCAATGGCAGCTTGAGGGCGTGCGAGCCGATCTGCATATCCTGCAATCCATGCAACCCATCCTGCGCAAAGGCGATTGGAAGGCGACGGTGGCCGTGCATCTTGGCGATGCGGAAAACCCGCCGCGGATCATGCATATCTGGCCCGGCTATTACGACGGGACGATCTATGGGCTGGCCGTGGACCTTGGATCGACCACCATTGCGGCGCATTTGTGCGATTTGCAAACCGGGGCCGTGGTGGCCAGTTCCGGCATCATGAACCCCCAGATCCGGTTTGGCGAAGACCTGATGAGCCGGGTCAGCTATTCCATGATGAACTCGGGCGGTGCCGATGAAATGACGCGCGCGGTGCGCGAAGGCATGAATGCTCTTTTCGTGCAGATTGCCGCAGAGGCCGAGGTCGACAAGGATCTGATCGTGGATTCGGTATTTGTCTGTAACCCGGTCATGCACCACCTGTTTCTGGGCATTGATCCGTTTGAATTGGGTCAGGCACCTTTTGCCCTTGCCACCAGCAACGCCATGCGGTTGTGCGCCGGCGATCTGGATCTGAGCATTCACCCTTCTGCGCGGGTCTACCTGTTGCCTTGTATCGCGGGGCACGTGGGCGCGGATGCCGCCGCCGTGGCGCTTTCCGAAGCACCGGATAAATCCGACGACCTCGTATTGGTTGTCGATGTGGGTACAAACGCCGAAATCCTGTTGGGCAATCGTGAAAAGGTGCTGGCCTGTTCCTCGCCCACCGGCCCGGCCTTTGAAGGGGCGCAGATCACCAGCGGCCAGCGCGCCGCGCCCGGGGCCATTGAACGTGTGGAAATCGACCCGGTGACCAAGGAGCCGCGGTTCCGCGTGATCGGATCCGAGCTGTGGTCCGACGAAGACGGGTTCGCCGAAGCGATTGCCACCACCGGGATTACCGGCATCTGTGGTTCGGGCATCATCGAGGTGATTGCCGAAATGCGGATGGCGGGGATATTGGATCAATCCGGGCTGATCGGATCCGCCGAACAGACCGGCACGGCGCGTTGTATCAAAGATGGGCGCACCCATTCCTATCTGTTGTGGAACGGCAGCGCCGAAGGAGGTCCGACCATCACGGTCACCAACCCCGATATCCGCGCGATCCAGATGGCCAAGGCCGCGCTTTATTCCGGGGCGCGGTTGTTGATGGACAAGTTTGGCGTCGATACCGTGGACAGGGTTGTCCTGGCCGGTGCATTCGGGGCGCATATCTCGCCAAAACACGCGATGGTGTTGGGCATGATCCCCGATTGCGCGCCCGAAAAGGTGACAAGTGCGGGCAACGCGGCGGGCACCGGGGCGCGTATCGCGTTGCTCAATTCGGACTCTCGCAGCGAAATCGAAGAAACCGTACGGCGGATTATCAAGATCGAAACGGCCATCGAACCCCGGTTCCAGGAGCATTTCGTGAATGCCAGCGCCATTCCCAACGCGGTTGAGCCCTTCCCGATCCTGAATGCGGCGGTCACCCTGCCCGACGTGTCCTTTAACACCGGCGGCGATCCCGTAGCAAATGGCGAAGGCCGGCGTCGCCGCAGACGACGGTAAGGCGCTTGATCGGGGTCTGAACATCGCACCCCCCCTGTGTTTGGGGGGGTGAGGGACGATGCGCACTTGCACCGTTGATCCAGCCTCCGACAGGTCAGCATGAGCCTCAATCGGTTCGCGGGCACGCTCTAGCTGTGATCTTTAAACAGGTTATTCATTCGATCCAGACCGAGTTGGTTGGGGTTACCGCCTCACTCCAGACCGCCCTGCGTGAATGAGCCTACGCACGTGCATGTCCCGCAGCTTTGAAGTAGTTGTAGCATTCTTCTTCGGAGAAGAGGTCGCAGGCCTGTCCGACAGCATCCCATAGCTGGTCCTAGGTTCGTGCGGCGGCTTTTCGGATCAGATTATTGAGCTTCGAGAACGCCATTTCTATGGGGTTCAGGTCTGGGCTGTATCGGGGAAGAAACAGGAACCACGCGCCGATACTGTGCAGAACTTCAGCGGCAACCAGTGCTTTGTGGCTGGAGAGGTTGTCCAGAATGACCACGTCACCCTCCCGCAGGGTCGGCACCAGTTGGGTTTCGGTGTAGAGGGTAAATATCTCGCTGTTCATCGCTCCATCAATGACCCATGGGGCGTCCAGCCGATCATGGCGCAGTGCGCCAATGGCCGAAGGGTGCCTGATCAATCAGGCGCTGGCCGCGAGGAGCCCAGCCTGTTGTCTTCGCCATGTTGGTCTTGACCGAAGTCTCATCGATGACAGCCAGCCTTTCCAGATAAAGCGTTTCTGCGTTACGTCGACTCAGCGTGATGTGGAAGCGCAGCACAACACAGTAGGGATGTGGGCGTTTTCAGCTATTTCTGTGATCCAACAATAACTGGAAACGCTTTATGGCGCGCGATGACGACTTCCGCTCGGACCGTCGCAATCTGCCCTCACATATTTATTGAATTGCCAGATTGGCCCAGACAAAAAAACCCCGGCGCGAAGCCGGGGTTAAGTTATTGAGGCAGGTTTCATACAGGCAAGAAACCTATCGAGCAGTGCCCTCTTTATAAGCAATTGCGCGCTCAGAGTCCAAGCTAAAAGTTTGATAAGGCGGAAAACCCCCGTTACGGTGAGCGTCAAGAAAACAAGGGCAGATCAGGATTGTTGCCAAAATGGCGTCAGATTATTTCCGAAAACTTCGGTCCGTTGCGACCGGTTTGACACTGATTCTCGCGCCCGGAATGGGCGTAACAGAATCGACGCATGGCATAGCTATGTATGGCGCACCGGAATTGCCACCGGATTTTGTGTCCCTGCCCCATGCCAACCCCGATGCGCCCAAGGGCGGGCGGATGGTGACAGGAAACACCGGCGGGTTCGACAGCCTCAATCCGTTCATCCTCAAAGGCAAGGTGCCCTGGCAGCTTCGCTTTCTTGGCTATGAAAGCCTGATGGGGCGGAATCGCTCGGAACCCTTCGCGCTTTACGGGCTTCTCGCCGAATCGATTCGGGTTGGACCCGAGCGCGAATGGGTTGAATTCACCCTGCGACCAGAGGCGCGGTTTTCGGATGGCTCGCCCGTGACCGTGGAAGACGTTGTGTGGTCTTACGAAACGCTGGGGTCCAAGGGGCATCCCCGTTACCTGGGATTTGCGGGCAAGGTTGACACGATCACGGTAACGGGGCCGCGTTCCGTTCGTATAACCTTCAACACCAAGGACCGCGAACTGGCGCTCATCGCGGGGATGCGCCCGATCCTGAAGAAGTCCCAGTACGCCGACCGGGATTTTGCCGAGTCCGGGTTTGAACCGCCCATCGGCACGGGACCCTATGTGGTGAAGGATTTCGAACCAAGTCGCTATGTTCAGCTTGTGCGAAACCCCGACTATTGGGCCAATGCCCTGCCCCTGCGCCGCGGCACCGCCAATCTTGATGAAATCCGTATCGAGTATTTTGGCGACGCCTCGGTGATGTTCGAAGCTTTCAAGGCCGGGGAACTATCGGTCTATCGTGAAGGCAATGCCGAAAAATGGGCGACCGGGTATGATTTTCCGGCGGCCCGCGCGGGCGAAATCGTAAAATCAGAGATCGCCCATGGCAAACCCAGCGGCATGACCGGGTTCGTGATGAACACCCGGCGCGATGTCTTTGCCGATTGGCGGGTACGCGAGGCGATGTTGCTGGCTTTCAACTTCGAATACATGAACGATACCATCACAGGCGGACGACAGACCCGGATACCATCCTATTTTTCAAACACCCGTCTGGGAATGCGCAACGGCCCGGCCACAGACGAGGTGCGTGAGCTGTTGTTGCCCTTTGCCGATAGCCTGCCCCCCGGCGCGTTGGAGGGCTATGCGCTTCCCCGGTCGGACGGAACCGTGCGCAATCGCAAAAACCTGCGCCGTGCGCTCAAACTGTTGGAAGAGGTTGGTTTTGTGGCCGATCAGGGCATCATGAAAGATGCCAAAGGCACCCCCTTTGAGTTCGCGATCCTGTTGCCACAGGGGGCCAAGGAAAAGCAGGCCTTCGCCAATATCTTTGTAACGTCCCTGAAGCGTATCGGTGTCAAGGCTACAGTTGAAGTTGTTGACAACGCACAATATTTTTCACGACTTCAAAGCTTTGACTTCGACATGACCGATTTTCGCAGGGATTTGTCGTTAAGCCCCGGCAATGAACAATGGCTTTATTGGGGGTCCAAGGGCGTGTCAGAGGAAGGGTCACGCAACCTCATGGGGATGAATTCCCCCGCTGCCGAAGAAATGATTGCCCTGATGCTGCGCACCAGCCGGATCGACGAATTCGAAGCTGCGGTGCGGGCGCTTGACCGGGTGTTGATGGCAGGGCGCTATGTAATCCCGACCTATCAATACGGGGTGGGTCGTATTGCTCATGATGCCCGGTTGAAATATCCCGACACCCTGCCGGTTTACGGAGATGGACCCTGGTTTCTTCCCGAAGTCTGGTGGTGGGAAGAGTGAACATGTCATGAAAATGTTACAGAATCCGATTAGCGGGGCAGCATGAACATACTTGTGCTTTGTACCGGCAACTCGGCCCGCTCGATCCTTCTTGAATCTCTTTTCAACACGCTTGGCGACGGGCGCGTCACGGCCTTTTCGGCCGGGTCTCATCCGGCGCGGGAGGTGCATCCCCAATCCCTGCGGCTGCTTGGGGAAAAGGGGCATGACACGGCTGGTGCACGGTCCAAGAGCTGGGACGAGTTTGCCCAAGCCGATGCGCCCGAAATGGATGCCGTGATCACCGTGTGCGCGTCTGCCGCCGGCGAAACCTGCCCGATCTGGCCCGGTGCACCGGTGCGCGCCCATTGGGGCGTAGACGACCCGGCGGCAGCGCAGGAAGCGGACTGGGACGCGGCGTTCCGCACCGCCTATGACATCCTTGAAAAACGGGCCACGGCCCTGTTGGAGTTGCCCATCGAAACCATGGATCACGCGGAATTCAAGGCGGCATTGGATCGCGTGGGACAGCTGACATGACCACGCAAAAGCTGCTTTCGGAATTCATCGGCACCGCGATGCTGTTGATCGGTGTTGTCGGCTCCGGGATCATGGGGGACAGCCTATCGGGCGGCAATGTGGCGGTTGCGCTGTTGGCCAATGCTATTGCAACGGGCGCGATGCTTTATGTCATCATCACCACGCTTGGCCCGGTATCGGGCGCGCATTTCAACCCTGCGGTGACTTTGGCCTTTGCCATTCGGGGCGAACATGACTGGAAGGATGTCGTCCCCTTTGTGGTGGTTCAGATCGCGGGTGGAATTGTTGGCGTCTGGCTGACCCATCTGATGTTCGACATGGCGATTTTCCAAAGCTCGACCACCATGCATCGTACAGGCATTGCACAATGGGCGTCGGAAGTCCTTGCCACGTTCGGGCTTTTGTTCGTGATCTTTGGCGGGGTGCGGCAAAAACCGGATGCGGTGCCCGCTCTGGTCGGGCTTTACATCACCGGGGCCTATTGGTTCACTTCGTCCACCAGTTTTGCCAATCCCGCCGTGACCATCGCGCGCGGGTTCAGCGACACGTTCGCAGGGATCTACCCCGGCCATATCGCGATGTTCATCGTGATGCAGATTGTCGGCGTCGGGCTGGCTTTGCTTATCCTGCCCCGCCTGTTTCGCTAAAGTTTCGCAAAGTAGCTGCCATGGCCGTGGCCCTGTCCTTAGGCTCCCCTAAGTCAGGTTGGTTGGGCCTCTAGACCAGCGAGGTCACCCAAAGCACGGTGGCGTCTTCTTCGCTTGTGGACACAAGGTTGTGCCCCATGGAGGCGTCGTAATAGGCGCTGTCCCCACGGCGCATTTCGACCGGTTCGTAAAACTCGGTATAAAGTCGCACAACACCGGTCAGCACGTAAAGAAACTCCTCGCCGTCATGGCGTACCCAGCCTTCGAATTCGTCCATCCCGCGGGCACGGACACGGGTGCGGTAAGGCAACATATTCTTCTTGGTCAGGCTTTCGGCCAGAAGCTCGTGTTCATAGGTCGCCGTGACGTGGCCCGTCCCCGCCCCCGATTGCGTAACCGACATGCGCCCGTTGACCTGTTCATTCTGGGGGGCCGTGAACAGCTGGGGCACGGATATTTCCAAACCGACGGCAAGCTTCTTGACCGCCTCATAGGTCGGCGACATCTGACCGTTTTCTATCTTGGACAAGGTGGAGCGCGCCAGCCCCGCCTGCGAGGCCGCCTGTTCCAGGGTCATCCCACGGGCCTTGCGCAAATCGCGCACCCGCTCACCAAGATTGAGAGGCTCTGCTGCGGCCGCCTCACCGCTTTCGCGGGCTATGCGGATCAGGGATTTGGGGTCTTTGCTGTTCATGGCGTCTTTCATAGGCAGGTGCAGCCGGGCTTGCAACTGCCCCAAAGGGGGCTTAGCCATGCCCCATGACCCTTTCCGTATTTGATCAGGGGGCCTATCCGCCCTGCCCTGCACCCTTTAACCTTGCCGCCCACGTGTTGACCCATTCAGAGCGGCTTGCCGATAAATCCGCCCTTGTGGTTCCGGGGCGTGAAAACATGCGTTTTTCCGCATTGCAGGCGGCTGTGCGGGGCACGGGAACCGGGTTGCTTGAGGCAGGTCTGCGCCCCGGTGACATCGCATTGATGCGCCTTGGGAACACAGTCGAGTTTCCGATCGCCTATCTCGGCGCAATCGCTGTTGGGATCATTCCCGTACCCACGTCCAGCCAGCTCACCACCCGCGAGGTGGACGCCATGGTGGCCGAGCTTTCGCCGGCGGTGATCCTGCAGGGCAAGGGGATTGCAGGCAGCAGTGGCACAACACCGGTTATCCCGCAGGATCAGCTTGAACAGATGCAGACCCTGCCGCCGTGTAACTGGGACATGGGAGCGCCAGAGCGCATGGCCTATATCGTCTACACCTCGGGGACCAGCGGCAAACCCCGCGCGGTCTGCCATGCCCATCGCGCCATTTGGGCGCGCGGGATGATGATCCGTGGGTGGTACGACCTTTCCGAACACGACCGGCTGTGTCATGCGGGCGCGTTCAACTGGACCTATACGCTCGGGACCGGGTTGATGGATCCCTGGAGTGTCGGGGCCACGGCAATTATTCCCGACGCAGGAACCACACCAGAAGCGCTGCCTGACATACTGGCCAGCCAGAAGGCAACTGTTTTCGCTGCTACGCCAGGCGTTTACAGGAAGATCCTCAAGCAACATTCCGCGCTTGATCTTCCCAATCTGCGCCACGGGCTGAGCGCGGGGGAAAAGCTGTCCGGAGGCCTTCGCGACCAGTGGAACACCGCAACAGGTCGCAAGCTGTTTGAAGCCTATGGCATGTCGGAATGCTCAACCTTTATATCGGCAAGCCCCACCACGCCCGCGCGCCCCGGAATGTTGGGTCAGCCACAAACCGGGCGCCGCGTGGCCATCGTGGACGACAACGGCGCGCCCGTCCCTCTTGGACAGGATGGGACAATCGCGGTCTCCAACCGCGATCCGGGTCTGTTGATCGGGTATTTCGGGGCAGAGAGTGAATTACATACCCGGATGCGCGGAGAGTGGTTTCTGACCGGAGACCATGGCGCAATGGAAGAAGACGGCCAAATCGCCTATCACGCGCGTGTGGACGACATGATGAACGCAGGCGGCTATCGTGTGTCTCCTCTTGAAGTCGAAGCCGCATTTCATGGCTTTCCCGGTCTCACCGAAATTGGCGTCACGGACATCGAAATCAAACAGGATGTGCGGGTGATCGCCGCGTTTTATTGCTCTGAACAGCCCCTGGACGAAGACGCGCTTGCCCAATACGCTGCCTCGCGGCTTGCCCGGTACAAGACGCCCCGGATCTACACCCGGATCGCGGCGATGCCAACCAACCCCAACGGCAAGATCCAAAGGCAGGCATTGAAATCCGTGCCGCGCGACCAGAGCTGACCCCGAAGCAAGGGCTTTCCCTTTGTGCCCCCCCGCCTTATGTGTTTACTGAATACAATGAACGAGGTCACGCCATGGTCCGTCTGGACATTCTTTCCGATCCGATCTGCCCATGGTGCTATATTGGCAAAACCCAACTGGACCGCGCATTGGAACAACGCCCGGACCACCCTTTTTCCGTGGAATGGCATCCGTTCCAGTTGAACCCCGACATGCCCGCCGAGGGTATGGATCGCCGTACCTATCTTGAATCCAAGTTCGGGGGCAAGGACGGTGCGCTACAGGCCTATACCCCGATCATGGAACATGCCAAGGCGCTTGGGTTGAACATCGAATTCAATCAAATCACACGCACCCCCAACACGCTAAACGCGCACCGGGTTATACACTGGGCCGGCATCGAAGGCCGACAAACCGCAATGGTGTCCTCGCTTTTCAAAGCCTATTTCAATGAAGGTCGCGACATAGGGGATCACGAAGTGCTTGCCGATCTCGCAGACAGTGTGGGGCTGGACGCGACATTGGTGCAACGACTTCTCAAAACCGACGAAGATGTGGACTTCATCAGGAAACGTGACAGCAATGCACGCGAGAAAGGGGTCACTTCGGTGCCCACCTTCATCGTGGACAGCCGCCATGCCGTCCCCGGAGCGCAACCAGCCGAGCTCTGGATGAAAGTCATTGATGAAGTCACGGCCCAGCTCGCTCCCGCAGGCCAAGAGCAGCCGGAAGGGCGCGCCAAGGCATGAACATATCGCCCCGCATCATCGCCACCTTGTTGTTGAGCATCATCGCCTTCGGCACGGTGTTCTTCCACTATGTGGAAGGGTGGAACTGGGTTGACGCTTATTTCTTTTCCGTCGTCACCCTATCGACAGTAGGATACGGGAGCCTTGTCCCCGCCACGGCAATCGGCAAGGTGTTCACAACGATATTCATCTTTCTCGGCCTTGGCATTTTTGCCATCGCAATCCACGAATTTGGCACCTACATGGTGCGAAAACGCCAGGACCACGAGGATTGGTTGATCGCCCGGCTGGCCCATAAACAGGGCAAACACAAACATCATCACCACCATCACCATCATCATCACGGCGAGCCCACAAAGCCCGCCGAAGACTACGAGGCGGTGGCCAATCTGGATCAGGATCCTGAACCCTGACCCCACACAAACGGGTTGTACCCGCGACTGTGCGTCTGTGCACATGGTTTTCGATTGCGCGCGCTAACTCTGCTGATATTGGGGGCTGATCCTGTTGATCAAAGGTAATCAGATGCCCAATCGTTTGTCCTATGCCGAGTTCGTCGCGCTGATGGCGATGATGTTTTCAACTATTGCGTTTTCCATCGACTCGATGCTGCCTGCCCTGCCCGAAATCGGGGCCGAACTGTCGCCCGCCGATCCCAATCGCGCGCAGTTGATACTCACCTCCTTTGTCATTGGCATGGGGCTTGGCACCTTTGTTGCCGGACCGCTCAGCGATACGTTCGGGCGTAAGCCGGTGATCCTGTGGGGCGCAACGGTCTACATCGCGGCGGCGGCTTTGGCCTGGTTTGCGCCGACGCTTGAACTTGTGTTGCTGGCCCGCGTCATTCAGGGGCTGGGGATCGCCGGGCCACGGATTGTGTCCATGGCCATCATCCGAGACATGTATGAAGGGCGCGAGATGGCCCGGCTGATGTCCATCGTCATGCTGATCTTCACCCTGGTTCCCGCCATTGCTCCGGCCATGGGGGCGCTGATCATCGACTTTTCCGGGTGGCGCAGTGTGTTCATCGCCTTCATTCTGTTTGCTCTGGTTGGCGCGCTTTGGATGGGGCTACGCCAACCCGAAACCCTGCCCCGCGCGGCGCGCCGTCCGTTCCAGGCCTCAAAAATTCGGAACGCCCTGCTTGAAATGATGCGCATTCCAAGCGTTCGGATTTCAATCTCGGTACAGACGCTGTGCTATGCTATCCTGTTTGGAATGCTGTCCAGCGTCCAACCCGTCTATGACCAGTCCTTTGGGCGCGGGGAAAGCTTTCACCTTTGGTTCGGGCTGGTGGCCGTGATCTCGGGCACGGCCAGCGTGATCAACGCCATGCTTGTGGTCCGGCTGGGAATGCGGCGGCTGGTGACAGCGGCCCTGTTTTCGCAACTCGTCATTTCGGCAGCGGTGATCCTGTGGGAAAACGCCGGGCTTGGAATGGATTTGCGGTTTGGCCTGTTTGTGTTCTGGCAGACTTCGGTGTTCTTCATGGTGGGCATGACCCTTGGCAATCTCAACGCCATGGGAATGGAGCCGTTGGGCCATATTGCCGGGCTGGCGGCATCGATGATCGCCGGGACTGCAACCGTGGTGGCCATGGTATTTGCCATCCCTCTGGGCCTGGCCTTTGATGGAACTCCCCTGCCCCTTGCCATTGGGATATGTGGGTTGTCCTGCGTGGCCGTTCTGTTGATGCTCTGGCTTAAACAGGTCGAGGCGTGGGGGTAGCAGGTTACGCCCCGGCTGTGCGGATGTCTTCCAACCGGTCCAACGCCGCGTGGATGTCATCAAAAGGCAGGGTTGCAATCTGGCTGTAGTCCAGATCCCACCAACGCACCGCAAGCAACCGTACAATCGTGGTCTCATCAAACCGCGGCCGGATCGGTTTCGCAGGCAGTCCCCCAACGATTTGATAGGGTGCCACATCGGCGTCAACAAAGGCATTGGCGGCGATGATGGCCCCGTCCCCCACTGTGACGCCCCGCATAATCACCGCGTTGGTCCCGATCCAGACGTCGTTGCCAATCACCGTGGGGTCGCCCCGGTCAAACGGCACCCGCACCGCATCGCGATACCCCGGCACCCGTTTGAAATGATAGTCAAGATACTGGAACGGATGTGTCGACAAGAAGCTGGTCGGGTGATCCATGGCCCCTATCTGGACATTCCGGGCAACGGAACAGAACCGCCCCAGCGTACAATGAGCCCCCAGGCTGCTGCCATGATTCATATAGGAATAGCGTCCAATCCGGCTCACCCTCTTTAACACCACGTTGTCCTCCAGCCGCACAGGCGCTTCAATCGAAACCGAGCGTTCGATCATCACGGATGTACGGATAAAATTGAGCGGTTCCATGGTGCCTTCTGGTCGTCTTGATCCCGGGCCTTGGTTGTGCGCCAACCGGCAGGGTTTGGCAATGTCCCGGAGTTGCGTCGAAACACCTCAAATGAAAACCGTATACCTTCGCATACCATCTTCCATTTCCCTCTGAAACGCGCTATAGGGCGCCCAAGAAGAAGTTGAATTGCAAGCCGAAGAGGGATCACTCATGGCCAACACATCCAACCCGGACATCATCTACACCAAGGTCGACGAAGCGCCCGAGCTTGCCAGCGCATCGTTCCTGCCGATCATTCAGAAATTCGCCGCTGCTGCCAATATCACCGTTGGCACCAGGGATATCTCGCTGGCTGGCCGTATCCTGTCGGCCTTCCCCGAATACCTCAAGAAAGAACAGCGCATCGCCGACGACCTGGCCGAACTTGGCAAACTGGTGAAAACGGCCGATGCCAACGTCATCAAGCTGCCCAACATCTCGGCCTCGGTCCCCCAGTTGGTCGCGGCCATCGAAGAGCTTCAGGGCTTGGGCTATGCCCTGCCCGACTACCCCGAAGCCCCCGCATCGGACGAAGAAAAAGCCGTGCGCGCCAAATATGACGCGATCAAGGGCTCGGCCGTGAACCCGGTTCTGCGCGAAGGCAATTCAGACCGCCGTTCGGCCCGCGCGGTCAAGAACTATGCGCAAAAAAATCCCCATTCCATGGGTGCCTGGGTGTCGGACAGCAAAACCAAAGTGTCGTCCATGCCCGGCAACGATTTTTATGCCAACGAAGTGTCGGCCACCATCACCGAAGACCAGGCCGGTGACGCGAAAATTGAGTTTGTCGCCAGGGACGGAACGGTCGCAGTGTTGAAAGACCGCTGGCCCCTGGAGGCCGGCACCATTGCCGACGCGACCTTCATGTCGGCCAAGGCGCTTGGCGCGTTCCTGGAGGGTGCCATCGAAGACACCATTGCGGACGGCACGATGTTTTCGCTTCACATGAAAGCGACCATGATGAAGGTCAGCGACCCGATCATCTTTGGCCACGCGGTCAAGGCGTGGCTGGGACCGGTCTGGGATAAGCATGGCGACGCGATTACCGCCGCCGGAGGCTCGTCCAACTCGGGTCTGGGCGATGTACTGGCCGCGATTGACACGCTGGACAATGCTGCCGAGATCAAAGCCGAAATCGAGGCGCTGAACCGCCCCTCCATGTATATGGTCGACAGCGACAAGGGCATCACCAACCTGCACGTGCCCTCGGATGTGATTATCGACGCCTCGATGCCCGCCGTGATCCGCGCGGGCGGCAAGGGCTGGGATGAAACCGGGGCCAAGGGCGACACCAACTGTGTGATCCCCGACCGGTGCTATGCCAGCGTTTATGACGAAACCATCAACTTCTTCAAAGCCAACGGCGCGCTGGATGTCACCACCGCCGGGTCGGTGGCGAATGTTGGCCTGATGGCGCAAAAAGCCGAAGAATACGGCTCCCACCCCACCACCTTCGAAGCCCCCGCCGACGGGACAATCCGCGTTGTGCTCGCAAATGGGGACACCCTGCATTCGCATGACGTGGAAGCGGGAGACATCTGGCGCGCCTGCACCGTGAAGAAGGCCCCGATCGAAAACTGGATCGAACTGGCTCTGGATCGTCAGCGCCTGACGGGTTCAGAAGCGATCTTTTGGCTGGACGCCAATCGCGGACACGATGCGCAGCTGATCAAATACGTGAAACCCGCACTGGAGGCCGCTGGAAAAGCGGACCTTTTCCAGATTCTTGCCCCACGTGAAGCAACGGCACAATCGCTGGCCACCATCACAGCGGGCAAAGACAGCATTGCGATCACTGGCAACGTGCTGCGCGACTATCTGACCGACCTGTTCCCGATCCTGGAGCTGGGCACCTCGGCCAAGATGCTGTCGATCGTCAAGCTGATGAACGGCGGTGGCCTGTTTGAAACCGGTGCTGGTGGTTCGGCCCCCAAACACGTGCAACAGCTGCATGCTGAAAACCACCTGCGCTGGGACTCGATGGGGGAATTCTGTGCCCTCGGAGAGAGCCTGAACTTCCTGGCCGATGTCAAAGGCAACGCAAAGGCCGCCGTACTTGGTGCCGCAGCCGAAGCCGCAACCCAGGGCATTCTGGATTTCAACCGTTCGCCCTCGCGCAAAGTGGGTGAGCCGGACAACCGCGACAGCCACTACTGGTTCGCCCGATACTGGGCCGAAGCCTTGGCCGCACAATCCGATGACGCCGATCTGGCCGCCGAATTTGCCCCTGTTGCCAAAGCCTTGGCAGACGGCGAAGCCGCCATCGTGGCCGAACTGGCTGCGGCGCAGGGCGGCGCGGCAGATACCGGCGGGTACTATACCAGTGACGAAGCCAAGCTGGCCCAGGTTATGCGCCCCAGTACCACCCTGAACGCGATCATCGGTTAAGCCAAACACCATTGAACAAGCAACGGGCCGGGTTTTCCGGCCCGTTTTCAATTGGATACGGCGCTCTGGACAAATCCGTTTTCATCCCGGAACAAGGGGTGCCTGTCGAGGCACGACAGCACACCCGCTCTGGCTACCTAAAGCGTTTTCGCATTACGTTGACTCAGCGTAATGTGGAAACGTTGCACAACACAGTAGGGATGTGAGCGTTTCCCGCTATTGCTGTGATCCAACAATAACTGGAAACGCTTTATCCTGTCGCTTTTGGCATTGCCGAACGCCCCGGTTTGGCGTTCAATTTCAGGCAAAGCAACTCCAGAGCCACACAATGCCCACACATTATGTTTACCTGATCCTCGCGGTGGTTGCCGAAACCATTGGCACAAGCGCGCTTCAGGCCAGCCAGCAGTTCACCCGCGTCTGGCCTTCGCTGCTTGTGATCAGCGCCTACGGAATCAGCTTCTGGTTGTTATCCCTGACGCTTAAAACCATGCCTGTGGGGGTGGTATATGCCCTGTGGTCGGGAATGGGGATCGTTTTTATTGCCCTGATCGGATTTCTTGTTTTCCAACAACGGCTTGACCTACCTGCTGTATTTGGCATAACGCTGATTATCACCGGGATTGTGGTGATCCAGCTGTTCTCTGACAGCGCGTCCCACTAACCCCTTTCCTCTTCCGTAAAACTCCCCACGCCCCCACAAAGCAAACACAAAGGGAGCTTAATCCATGGCGCGTAACCGCTTGATAAGGCTCGACGTATCCCAACGCCCCCCGCCCAGCTTCTGCACATCCTTGTAAAACTGGTCCACCAGCGCGGTCACGGGCAGAGACGCCCCGTTTTCATTGGCCGTGGCAAGACAGATGCCCAGATCCTTGCGCATCCAATCCACGGCAAAGCCATGCTCGAACGCATCGTCGGCCATGGTTTCGTGGCGGTTCACCATCTGCCAGCTGCCGGCCGCGCCGCCCTGGATCACGTCGACCACCTCACGGATATCAAGGCCGGCTTTCTCGGCGAAATGCAGCCCTTCGGACAGGCCCTGAACCAACCCGGCGATACAGATCTGGTTGACCATCTTGGTCAACTGCCCCGCGCCGGTTTCGCCAAGGCGTTTGATCGACCGGCCATAGGCCCGCATGACCGGCTCTGCCTGGTCAAAATCCGCCTGTGATCCGCCGCACATGATTGAAAGTACAGCGTTTTCCGCGCCAGCCTGACCGCCGGATACGGGCGCGTCGACAAAGCCGATCCCGGACTCGGCCCCTGCCCCGTGCAAATCGCGCGTCACTGCCGCCGAGACCGTGGTATGATCCACGAACAGCGTCCCCTGGCCCATCCCCGCAAAGGCACCATCCTCACCAAGGCACACAGACCGCAGGTCATCGTCATTGCCCACACAGGCCATGACCATTTCGGCCCCTGCCACCGCGTCGCGCGGGGTTGCGGCAAAGCCTCCGCCATGTTGTTTCGTCCAGGCCTCGGCCTTGACCGTTGTGCGGTTATAAACCGTGACGTCGTGCCCGGCTGCGGCCAGGTGCCCCGCCATCGGATATCCCATAACGCCCAAACCCAGAAATGCCAGTTTTGCCATCCTCTTTCCCCTTGCAATCCATCGTTTTAAATCTGTCTAAAGCCTTTGCTGCAAATTCGGTATCAGGAAATCAGGGCAAGTGGAAAAAAACGCCGCTGCCTCGTGATTTCAAGAGTTGAAACGGGTATAGGGGAACGGCAGAGTCGCCCCCGACAGGAGATAAAATGGTTACGGTGTTTCAATGGCTTGTTCGGATCGTCACGGCGTTTCTCGTGCTCACGGTCATTGCCGTGTCGCTGGTGTATTATCTCGCCTCGCGTTCCCTGCCGACTTACGATAAAACACTGAAAACACATGGTATCTCAGCACCGATTGAGATCGTACGCGACAATGCCAACGTGCCCCATGTGTTCGGCGCATCCGATGCGGATGTGTTTTTCGGACTGGGCTATGCCCATGCCCAGGACCGGTTGTGGCAGATGACGATCCTGCGCCGCACTGCACAGGGGCGGCTGTCCGAATTGTTTGGTCCCGCCACCCTGACCACAGACAGCACCATCCGGCGGTTTGATCTTTACCGCCTTGCCGAAAGCTCGGTCGACGCGCAGGACGCCCGGACAAGGGCCGCGCTGGAGGCGTATTCCAAAGGGGTCAACGCCCGGCTTGAGGAAATCAACACAGCCTCGCTTGGCCGCGGCGCGCCCGAGTTCTTTGTCTTTAACGCACCGATTTCCGCGTGGCGGCCCACGGATTCGATTGCGATTCTCAAGCTGATGGCGTTGCAGATGACCGGGCATCTGGAAACCGAGGTGCTGCGAGCGCGGACGTCTCTTGCGCTGGCAAACCCTGATCGGCTGTCGGATATTCTGCCCGATGCCCCCGGAACCGGGGTTGCGGCGCTTCCGAATTTTGCATCAATTATGCCGCATAATACATTGAATAAAAATAATTACGCCGAAACAAAACCCCATCCTCTTTCGCCCTTTCAACGGCGGGCCTTTGCCGGAGCTTCAGGGGCATGGGCGGCGGCTGAAACGCGTTCGGCCTCGGGCGGGACCCTGCTGGCGAATGACCCGCATCTTGGGTTGAGCGCGCCGTCGATCTGGTATCTGGCCCGGCTCGAACTTGCCTCTGGCGGGGTCATCGGCGGAACAATCCCGGGGATGCCCGTGGTGCTGAGCGGACGTTCAGACCGGCTTGGCTGGGGCGTCGCCTCATCCTACATGGACGATCTGGATGTCTATGTGGAAGAGTTGAACCCGGAAAACCCCGGGGAATACCGCACCCCGAACGGGTTCAAACCTTTTAAAACCCGCAAATCCATCATCAAGATCGCAGAAAGCGAACCTGTGACGCTGACCCTGCGCTGGACCGATAACGGCCCGGTTTTGCCCGGGACCCACGCCAATCTGGGCCGGATTACCCCGGCCGGACACGTGGCCAGTGTGGCCTGGACCGGCACCTCAGAACGCGACAGTTCCATGTCCGCTGCGATCGGGGTGATGCAGTCCCATAACGTGACCGAAGCGATCGCCGCCGGGTCCGGGTTTGTTGCGCCTTCGCAAAACCTGATTCTGGCGGATCACCATGGCGTTGCCATGAAAACCATCGGGGTCATGCCCCGGCGCGATGCGGGGCATGACAGCCAGGGCCGGATGCCCACGCGGGGATGGTTGCCGCAGAACCGGTGGCAGGGTCTCTCGCCTTATAGCGCAAACCCCATCTTTGACGCGCCACAGGGAGGGATCGTAGGCAATACCAATAACAAATTGGTTAACCGCCCGTTCCCGCTGCATGTCAGCTTTGACTGGGGGGACACGCAACGCATGACGCGCTGGCAACGCCTGATGCAAAGCCGTCAGGTGCATACTCGGGACAGTTTCATCGAAGCCCAGCTGGATACGGTCAGCATCACGGCACGCTCGCTTTTGCCGCTGGTGGGGGCCGACCTGTGGTTCACCGGCTCCCCCGCCCCGGAGGGCACGCCCGAACGTCAACGCCAGAAAGCCTTGGAATTGCTGGCAAACTGGAATGGTGAGATGAACGAGCACATGCCCGAGCCGTTGATCTATGCCGCCTGGATGCGCGCCCTTCAGGCGCGGTTGATCCGCGATGAGCTTGGCCCGCTGGCGGAAGAATTTACCCATGTAGAACCGCTATTCATCGAGCGGGTTTTTCGCAATGTCACCGGGGCGGGTGTGTGGTGCGACGTGATCCAGTCTTCGCCCAGAGAGAGCTGTACCGACATCGCCCGCACGGCTCTGGATGACGCATTGATCTGGATCGATGAACGCTACGGGGTGGCTCTGGAATCCTTGCGCTGGGGCGATGCGCATCAGGCGGCACATGATCACCCGGTTCTGGGAAATGTGCGTCTTCTCAGGTACTTCGTGAACATTCGCCAATCCACGTCTGGTGGGGACAACACCCTGCAACGCGGTCTGACGCTGGGCACCGGGCCGGACCCGTTCCGCAACGTGCACGGGGCAGGATACCGGGGGGTTTATGACTTTGCCGACCCGCACAGTTCGGTTTTCATCACCTCAACCGGGCAATCGGGGCATTTCCTGTCCCGCCACTATGACAACATGGCGCAGCTTTGGCGGCGCGGCGAGTATATTCCGATGTCATTGGACCCCGATTTGGCGCGGGCGGCATCGGTTGGGGTGACCCGGCTTGAGCCTGTTCAGTAGGGGTTGCGCAAAAAATTCATGTTTTGTATCAATGGGTTAATGTCGCTGCAGTGCAGCAGACCCCAAGGGGTGACTTTTGCGCATTTCAGCGGCACCAAAGCGGCACCGCCGCAATGCGGCATTTGTTAAATGCGTTTCCGGTTATTTCTGATCACAGCAAGAGCTGGAAACGCCCATATCCCTACTGTGTTGCGCAGTATTTCCACATCACGCTGATCAACGTAATGCGGAAACGCTTTAGGAACGCTTTAAGGAAATTGAGCGCGGGGGGGATTGAAACCGCACAGCTTGCCCGTACCCGGTCCGTCACAGCGCCGCGAACCGCGCCTTTTGCCGGTCGGTCCACAGCACCTCGACCAAAAACCCGGTGTCGGTCTGTTCCTCGGATTCAACCACGCCCTGGTCAAACAACCACGCCCGTTGCTTGCCCTGTGCAAAGCTTAGAGACAAGGTTTCGCCATGGCGTTGTTCAGTCAGCGCCTCGGCCACCGCAGAGAGGAAGCTGTCCATCCCCTCGCCCGTCAGCGCCGACAGGGACACGATTCCGTCGGTCCGCGCGGCGCGGGTGCGGACGGCCTCTGCCTCTGCCGCGTCCAGCAGGTCAAGCTTGTTCCAGACCTCGATCCGCGGCGTGTCGTCATCGACCCCCAGAGAGGTCAGGATGGCTTCCACATCCCGTGCCTGTTCTTCGGTTTCCGGGTGGGCAATATCACGGACATGAACGATCAGGTTGGCGGACAGCACCTCCTCCAGTGTGGCGCGGAAGGCGGCGACCAGTTCGGTGGGCAGGTCCGAGATAAACCCCACCGTGTCCGACAGGATCACCTCGGGGCCGCCATCGGGCAGGACCACCCGGCGCATGGTCGGGTCCAGCGTGGCAAAGAGCATGTCCCTGGCCATTACCTCGGCCCCGGTCAGGCGGTTGAACAGGGTGGATTTCCCGGCATTGGTATAGCCAACCAGCGCCACGATGGGATAGGGAATTTTGGCCCGGGCCTTGCGGTGCAGATCGCGGGTTTTCACCACCTTGGCCAATTGACGGCGCAGCGCATTGAGCTGGGTGTCGATGGCGCGGCGGTCGGCCTCGATCTGTGTTTCACCGGGACCACCGACAAAGCCAAGCCCACCCCGTTGGCGTTCAAGGTGGGTCCAGGCGCGCACCAGTCGCGTGCGTTGATAGGACAGAGCGGCCATTTCCACCTGCAACACCCCTTCGCGGGTGCGCGCACGGTCGGAAAAGATTTCAAGGATCAACCCGGTGCGGTCCAGAAGTTTGACCTTCCACGCCTTTTCGAGATTGCGTTGCTGGACCGGCGAGACCGGGCCGTCGATCAGCACCAGGTCGATTTCATTGTCGTGGAACCGCGCCTTCAGCTCTTCGATCTTGCCGCTGCCGAACAACAGCCCGGGATGGGGGCGCTGGACGCGCACGCATTCGGCCCCCGCCACATCAAGTTCGGGAAGAGCGGCAGCCAGAGACACGGCCTCTTCTAGGCGGCGATCGGGGTCGCGGCGGTCGGGGGCTGACTTTATGTCGGGATGCAGGACCCAGGCGCGGGTGGGCCGCGCCTTGCCCTCGTCATGTTGGAATGTCCCGGATGTGTGATCGCTCAATTCGCGTCTTCACCTTCGTAAAGCGAAATCGGCTGGGACGGCATGATCGTGGAAATCGCGTGTTTGTAGACCAGTTGCGATTGCCCATCCCGGCGCAGCAGAACGCAGAAATTGTCAAACCACGTAATCACGCCTTGCAATTTCACCCCGTTGATCAGGAAAATGGTGACCGGAACCTTGGTCTTGCGCACATGATTAAGAAACGCGTCTTGCAGGTTTTGTCTGTCCGAAGCCATGGTGAAATTGCCTTTGTTCTTGCAGGGATGCCGCGTATCGGCCCCGGTCTGGTGTCGGGTTTCGTGGGCCAAGTATGTCGCGGGCGTTACCGATATGCCAGCCCAAAAATTCGCCGCCCCGAAAGTCAACGCGAAAACCGCGTCAATCGCGCCACAGCAGGGGATTGATCAGCGCGATGATGGCAAGAGTTTCAAGTCGACCCAGAACCATCGCCGCGCTCAGTGTCAGCTTGGCCCCGACCCCCAGTTCAATCAGCGTAACCGGCGTTTCGGCGGCGGCCGAGATCAACGGGCCGGTGGTTGAAAGCGTGGCGATGGACAGCAGGATGGCCTCTTCGAACCCTGCGCCCTGGGCCGCGAGGATCACGGTGATCAACGCCAGGGACAGGGCAAAGAGCATAAAGAAGATCCAGGCGATAAACGCCCCCTGCCGCCGGATGCGCCGCCCCTGGCCCTTGGGGCTTCCGATCGAGGACGGATGCACCAGCCGCTCCATTTCCCGCAGCCCGTTGAGGTAAAGCGCATAGACCCGCAACAGTTTCACCCCGCCCGCCGTGGTCGCCACCCCGCCCCCAATCAGCGACAGGCCCAGCAGGATCAGCCCCGGCGTACCCAGGCCCGACCAGTCGCGCGCGCTTTCCCAGCCAGCGCTTTCAAACCCCGTGGTGGACAGGAAGGAAAGCACGGTAAAGATCGCCCCCCAAAGCGCCCACAGTGCGGCGGAGAAGTTTTCCACCTCGTCCACCTCGAACGCCGCGACCCAGTGGCGCAGGAACAGCAGCAGTGGCACCCCAAAAATCAGCAACAGGCCAACGCGGAATTCGGGGTCCTGTAACAGCGGCTGGCGGGCGCTGGCCAGCGTGTCCGAAGAAAAGGTCAGGCGTGACAGGGCAAAGAACAAAAACAGGAAGATCAGCAATTCGCCCACCACCCCCGATTGCCCCGCCGCCAGCCCATCCAGCGAGGTAATGCCAGAGGTGGCCAGCGTGGACATGGCATGGATTATCGCCACGAACGGCGTGTCCCCCGCGATCAGCAGGCAGAGCCACAGCACCGCCGTCAGCCCCACATAGATCGGCACCAGCGCGCGCAGGGTGCGCGCCATGCGGCGGTTGGCATCGGTGCGATCGAACCTCTCGACCGGGCGCGCCGCCTGCAGATCGCCAAACCCCGCCTCGGCGCTGGCCGTCACCTCGAACCCGCCCAGCGACAGAGGCGCAAGCACGGCGGCGGCACAGACCCACATCAGCACCCCGCCAAGCCAACCCACAAGCGCGCGCCACAGGTGCATGGTGTCCGACAGCCGGTCCGGGTCAAACAGGGTCGCCCCGGTGGTGGTCAGCGAAGACAGCATTTCAAAATAGGCGTTGACGAAGCTGGTGGTACGTAGCCCCTCATAGAACGGCAGCGCCAGGAACAGCGGCAGGGCGGCAAAGGCGGAAAACAACCCCAGCAGGTCCGAAAGCCCCCCCTGTCGCCGCCGTGGCCGGTTGGAAATCGCGATGGCGATGATGCTGACCGCAAAAAGCCCGAGGGTTCCGGCATAGAAGAAGGCCCGCGCCTCGGCGAACCGCTGATAGGTCAGCCCGTGCAGCGCCGGCACATACATGGCCAGCGCGGCAATCGCCGCGAGGATCAGAAACAGGGGAATGTCCTTGAGCCGCAGCATGGGCGCGCCTTTCGCAAAGCGGGAACGGGATCAGAAGAAGTCGATGGTCACCTGCAACAGCCGCTCGACCTCGGGCACGTCCTTGGCCAGGGCAAACAGCACGATCACGTTGCCTTCGTCGATTTTGAGCCCGCCGGTGGGCTTGTACACCTTGTCCTCTTTCAACACCGCGCCCACAAGCACCCCTTCGGGAAAGTCGATGTCGCGCAGCTGTTGTCCGGCAATGGGCGAGGTGGACAGCACTTCGGCCTCGATCATCTCGGCCTCGGCATCGCCGATGGAATAGACACCGCGCACCCGCCCGTGGCGGATGTGGCGCAGGATCGAACTGACCGTGGTGGCGCGGGGATTGATATAGGCGTCGATCCCCATGGGCCCCATCAGCGGGGCCAGCGTCGGGTCATTGATCAGAGCGATGGCCATGGGACACCCTTCGGCCTTGGCCCGCACGGCGGCGAGCATGTTGGTTTTATCATCATCCGTCACACAGAGCACCGCGTCGCAGCGTTCGATGTTTGCCTCGGCCAACAGGTTGGCATCCAGCCCGTCCCCGTGCAGCACGATGGTGCGTTCAAGCGACTCGGCGGCCACCTCGGCGATCTTGCGATTGCGTTCGATCACCTTGACCCGGATGCGGTCCTTGTCCTGTTCCAGCGCGCGGGCCACGGCCAGCCCCACATTGCCGCCTCCGATCAGAAGTACCCGCTCTTGGTTGCGCACGGTTTTGCCGAACACTTCCAGCGTGCGATTCACGTCGTCGCAGGCCAGACAGAGATACGCATCATCCCCGACAAATATCTGATCGCTTGCTTCGGGGGCAAACAGGTGCCCGTTGCGGCGGATGCCGACCACGATCACCCGGAGTGTGGAAAACAGGTCGGAGAGCTGGCGCAGGGGCGTGTTGATCACCGGACAGTCTTCGTCGATGGTGAGCCCCAGAAGCTGGGCCTTGCCGTCCAGAAAGGTTTCCGTGTCAAAGGCCGCAGGTTCCGACAGGCGGGCCAGCGCGGCCTCGGCCACCTCGCGTTCCGGGCTGATCACAACGTCAATGGGCAGGTGGTCGCGCCGGTAAAGGTCTGAATAGATCGCCGTCAGGTAGGATTGGCTGCGCAGCCGGGCAATTTTACGCGGTACGGCAAAGATGGAATGGGCGATCTGGCAGATCACCATGTTGACCTCGTCCGAATAGGTGGCGGCGATCACCATGTCGGCGTCCCGTGCCCCGGCGCGGTCCAGAATGTCGGGGTAAGAGGCAAAGCCGGCGATTCCCTGTACATCCAGCGAATCCGTCGCCCGGCGCACAAGATCGGCATTGGAATCCACCACGGTGACATCGTTTTTTTCGCCCGACAGGTGGCGTGCGATCTGCCAACCGACCTGTCCCGCGCCGCAAATGATGACTTTCATGGCACCACCCCCGTTTGTTTCCGGTGCATTGGGTGTTTTGCATGACAGATGGGGCGCAGACGGTCAATTCCCAAAGGCGCATTACGGCCCGGGAGGCCCGGGCGGATCTTGGACGGGTCGCGGACGCACATAGGGAGGAAAGCGGGACAGAAAGCGGGGGAGTTAAGACATTTCGCCGTTGCAACCCAAAACAACCGGTTCAACGGGAAGTTAACGCGTTTCCGCATGACGTTGAATCAGTGTATCAGCGTGATGTGGAAACGCTTTAGTCGCGCGCGCCCTTGGCCTTTGCTCTGCTGCGACCTATATTTGCAGAGGTTAACGCAAGGGGTATGTGATGAAATCGATACTGGCCTGCGCCGCGCTGGCGTTTCTGACCGGGTGTCTGCCGCTTGGCACCTATTACAAGCCGGGCGTCGAGGTGGCGCGCAAGGATCGCGATCTGATGAATTGCAAGGTCAGCGGGGCGCAGAAAGTGCCGGTGAGCCAGCGCACACGCATCATTCCCGGCCCCTACTACCCGTCGCGCCAGATCTGCGACTCGGATGAAAAATGCTACACGATCCCGGGGCATTACGGACCGGATCAGGTGGAAATCTATGACGCCAACGCACCGTTACGCGAACAGGTGGTGGCCCAGTGCATGACGGATGGCGGATACGAGCGGGTGAAGATCCCGCACTGCAAGGCCAATATCAGGGTTGCGCCGGGTCAGACCAAAGTGTTCCCGAAACTGACCCCGACAAGTTGTGTGATCCGCCAAAATGGCCAGTGGCAGATTGTTGATCCGGGAAAATAGAATTTTATTTCAAAGGATTGCAAGGCAATCCTCAAGCACATCCAGATCTGTCATCCCCTGTTGATGTTCATGCACCCGCCAGTTGGCAGGCGTGTGTTTGTAGGGGGCGTCAATCTGGGTAAACAGTTCGGATTTCAACACCCCCTGTGGCAGAATTTCGCAGGGCGGGTCCGGGGTGTGATAGAGAAAGAAGGTCAGGGCACCGGGACCCGTGAGTCAATAGATATTGTCCCATTTCCGCGTCGCCACAGCCGCCAGCGCGTGATCCAGAAAGCCTGTGATCAGAGACGCTCCGGCAGGGGCAACAATGAAGCCGTTGATCGTGGCGCAGGCCGGTCGGTTGGTCATGGGGGCGAATTTGCACTTCGCCTGTAGCGTTTCCAGCCGCCGCCAGTGTTGCGCCTTGAGCGTTCTGGACATGGGGGATTACCCGGTGGCCTCGTCGGCCCCGTCTTCGACCCTTGCCACCCGCGCCCCGGATTTCGAGGTGGTCACCACCCCAAGAGATTTGAGCTTGCGGTGCAGCGCGCTGCGCTCCATGCCGACAAACTGGGCGGTGCGGGAGATATTGCCGCCAAACCGGTTGATCTGTGTCAGCAGGTATTCCCGTTCAAACGCCTCGCGCGCTTCGCGCAGTGGCAGCGTGGCCAACACGCCGGACAGCACAACGCGGCCATCTTCGGTTTGGCCGCTGTCTTCCTCTCCGGGCAATTCGCGCGCTTCGATTTCGCCGGATCCGTCCCCAAGGATCAGCAGCCGTTCGATCACGTTACGCAACTGGCGGACATTGCCGGGCCAGACCATGGTCTGCATCAGCGCCGCCGCCTCTTCCGACAGGGGGCGCAGGGGCAGGCCCTGGGTCTTGTTGAACATTTCGATGAAGTGTTCGGCCAGAACCGGGATATCTTCGCGCCGCTCTTCCAGCGACGGCACCACGATGGGCACCACGTTCAGCCGGTGATACAGTTCCTGGCGGAATTCGCCGTTTTCAATCGCTGCGCCAAGGTCGCGCGAGGTAGAGGAGATCACGCGCAGATCCACACGCACCTTGTCATTTCCCCCGACGCGCAGAAACTGTTGATCCACCAGTACGCGCAGAATTTTGGATTGCGTGCCGGTCGGCATATCCGCGACCTCGTCGAAATAGATCACGCCCCCGTTGGCTTCTTCCAGCAGGCCCGGCTCTACCCCGCGCTCGGCGCTTTCGCGACCAAACAGCACTTCCTCCATCCGGTCCGCATCGATCGAGGCACAGCCGACCACCACGAAAGGCGCATCCGCCCGGTTCGAATGGCTGTGGATATAGCGCGCGGCCACCTCTTTTCCCACGCCCGAGGGGCCCGACAACATGACGCGCCCGTTGGATTTCGTGACCTTGTCCAACTGTCCCAGCATCGTGCGGAAGGCGGCGGAGTTGCCGATCATCTCGGCCACATTCCCGTCTTTGCGTTTCAGCGCGACGTTTTCACGGCGCAGACGCGAGGTTTCCATGGCGCGGCGGATCACCACCAGCAACTGGTCGATATTGAAGGGCTTTTCGATGAAATCATAGGCCCCCTGTTTGATCGCGGCCACGGCGATTTCGATATTGCCATGGCCAGAGATGATCACGACCGGCACGTCCGGGTAATCCTTTTTGGCCAGTTTGAGGATGTCGATCCCGTCCATCTTGCTGTCCTTCAGCCAGATATCGAGGATCAGCAGCCCGGGCTGTTCCGTGGCGAGTTCCTTTATCGCGTCATCCGAATTCCCGGCCTTGCGGGTGCTATAGCCTTCGTCTTCGAGAATATCCGAAATCAGTTCGCGGATGTCCTTTTCGTCATCGACAATCAGAATATCACTCATTTGCGCCTCACACCGTTATTTTGTTCTGGTTCTGTCTGCTGTTCCGGGTCCGCGCGGGACACCGGCAAAATGATACGCGCCATGGCGCCGTGGTGATCACAGCCCGCAAAGGGGTCTGCGTCTTCAAGAGACAGGCTGCCGCCGTGTTCCTCGATAATCTTCTTGACGATGGGCAGGCCAAGCCCGGTGCCCTCGTCCCGGGTGGTCACGTAGGGTTCGAACAGCTTGGCGCGGTCTTCGGGCAGGCCGATGCCATTATCCGAAATGGTGACAATCGCCTGATCCGCGTCCCGGGTGCTTGTCACGTGAATCGCGGGGGCATATCCCCCATGATCCGGATGGGCGGCGCACCAGGTCTGGGTTGCTTCGCCCGCGTTCTTGATCAGGTTGGTCAGCGCCTGGCTGATCATCGTGGCATCAAATTCACCGTCCAGCGTATCGTCGGACAGGGCGGTCGTGAGGGTCACGTCCGGCTGGCCCGATTGTTGCAGGACAACCGCGTCAGACAGGATCCGGGTCAGGCTTTCATGACGCCGATCCGGTTCCGGCATCCGGGCGAATTTCGAAAACTCGTCCACGATCCGGCGCAGATCGCCGGTCTGGCGCACGATCACACCGGTCAGTTGATCCAGGCTTTCGGCATTGTCTTCATCCAGATAACGGGAAAATTTGCGCTTGATCCGCTCGGCCGAAAGCTGAATCGGGGTGAGCGGGTTCTTGATTTCATGGGCAATGCGGCGGGCCACGTCGCCCCAGGCCGCCATGCGCTGGGCGCTGACAAGGTCGGTGACATCGTCAAAGGCCACCACGAACCCCTCTTCGGCCCCATCCTCTCCGCGGCGGGTGGACATGCGCACCAACAGGTTTTCAAGCCGCCCGGCGCGGGTCACCTTGATTTCCTCCTGCACCACGCTGGCCGGTCCATTGCGCAGGGTTTCAAACAGCGGCCCGAATTCAGGCACCGCCACTTTGAGCGCGGTGTGGGCACGATCCTCATGCCAGTCCAGAAGCCGTTCGGCCGAACGGTTGACGAAGGTGACACGCCCCTCAAGATCCACGCCAACCACGCCCGAGGTCACAGACCCCAGCACAGAATCGAACAATCTGCGCCGCCGCTCAATTTGTTCGGTATTGGCCAACAGGGTGGTGCGCTGACCTTTGAGCTGTTTGGTCATCTGGTTGAAATACCGCCCCAGCATGGCAATTTCATCATCACCCTCTTCAACGGGCACCTGCACATCCAGATCCCCGGCCCCCACACGTTTCGCCGCCCCCGCGAGACGGCCCACAGGGCCGGAGAGCCGTTCGGCAAACCACAGGCCAAGCCAGATCGCCGCAAGGATCAGGATCACCGCAAACCCAAGATAGACAAGCCCGAATTGAAACAGAACCCGCCCCCGTTCGCTTTCCAGCTGTTGATAGAGCAGCGCGGTTTCGCGGGTTTCATCCAGCAGGTTCAAAATGGTCCCGTCCACATCGCGGCTGACATAAACCAGCCTGTCGGGAAAGGCCGACAGCGGGACAATGGCGCGGAATTCGTTGTTGTTCCAATCCTGTAGCACCACGATCCCGTCCAGACGCGCGGTTTCGATTTCCTGCGCGCTCGGCTTTTCAAAATCGAACAAATAGGACCGTTCGCCCCGCGCCCGCAATTCCCCGGTGCCGTCGATCACATAGGCTTCGCTCATCCCCGGCTGGAACCGCTGTTGACCAATGGTCAGAACCTGGCGGATATCCGCGTCCGTCATAAAGGGCTGGGCAGTGCGCGACAGGTCGATGGTGCGCGCCAGCGCCCGGGCCGAACCTTCGAGGTCGCGCCGGTGTTCGTTCTGATAGGCCTGAGCCGCCTGTACCGAACTGCTGACCACATGGCGGACCCGTTCCGAAAACCAGCCCTCAAGACCGATATTCACGGTGAGCACGGCAAATATCGCCACCGTCACCGCCGGAATAAGCGCCATGATCACGAACACCCCGGTCAGCCGCAGGTGAAGCCGCGACCCCGCCGATTGCGCGCGCCGTGCGGCGATCATCCGCGCGACACGTTGCAGCACCAGAGCGGCCACCAGCATGACATAGATGAAATCGGCCAGCAGCACGAAACGCAGCGCCGAAGAGTTCGCCCCCTGCCCCATTGGCCCGAGAACCAGATAGGTCGCAAGCACCAGAACAGGTGCCAGAACCACCAGCCCGAGGGTGGCGATATTCTGCGCACGCCGCTTTCTGCGCAGCCGGCTCAGCTTGTTCCACGTCGAATCTTTTGCCCGGGATGCCACCCGCTGCCCTCTTGATCACTGCCGTGTTGCCACGGCTACCGCCTTGTTTTCATGGTCTTCGAAGGCATATTGCGACCTTCGTGCCACGGTTATGTTGCCAATTTACATCAATTTGCGGCGCCGTGTCACGTGAATATCAAGCTCGGTGATCTTCTTTCTGAGCGTATTGCGGTTGATCCCAAGAAGGTCGGCGCATTTGGCCTGATTGCCCCCTGTGGCATCCAGGGCGATTTCGATCAGCGGGCCTTCGACCTCGCGCAGGATCCGGGCATAAAGCCCCGGCGGCGGCAACACATTGCCATGCAGGTCAAAATAGCGGCGCAAGTGGCGGGCGACGCTGGCCGAGAGCTTGTCGGTCTTGCCCTCCAGCACCGGTTCGGTGCCCGGCTGGCTACCCAGCACCGCTTCCACTTCGGAGCGGGTGATTTCATCGCTGCGGGCAGTCAAGGCCAGGCGGCGCACGGTATTTTCAAGCTGTCGCACATTGCCAGGCCAGCTGTATTTGCGCATCAACGCCACCGCGTCATCGGACAGAAAACGCATGGTCGCGCCATCCCGTTCGTCATTGCCAAGAAAATAGCTGGCCAGCAGGGGAATATCATCCACCCGTTCGCGCAGCGAAGGCACCTGGATCGTGGCCCCGTCGAGACGGTAATAGAGGTCCTGGCGCAGGGTGCCCGCGTCCATCGCGGCCGAGAGGTCGCCCTGGCTTGTCGCCATGAACCGCGGCACGTGATCACCGGGATGGTCAATCATCCGCACGATCCGCGCCTGCAGATCCGTGTCCATATCGGTGATTTCATCAAACAGCACCGACCCGGCCCTGGCCCGCGCCAGAATGCGGTCCGGGCCTTCGAGATCGCGCAGATCGCTGGCCGTGACGGTGACGAAAGGCAGGGTCCGGCGGTCGGAAAAATCGTGGATCGCCCGGGCAATCAGCGACTTGCCCGTCCCGCTTTCGCCCGAGATCAGAACGGCCATGTCGGTATTCATCACCCGCGCCACCAGCCGATAGAGCGCCTGCATCGCCGGGGTGCGCCCAACAAGGGGCAGTTCGTCGGGCCGGTCGGCGTCTTCATCCTGCACCCGGGTTGGATTGCGGTGGCTGTTTTCCAGAGCCCGCGCGGTGCGTTTCATCAGGTCAGGCAGATCAAAGGGTTTGGGCAGGTAATCATAGGCCTCGGCCTCGGCGGCCTGAATCGCGGTCATGATCGTGTTCTGGGCCGAGATCACAATGACCGGAAGCCCCGGCCGGTCATCGGCAATTTTTGGCAGCATTTCCAGACCGTTACCATCGGGCATCACCACGTCCGAAATCACCACGTCGCCCCGCCCTTCCGAGACCCAGCGCATCAGGGTGGTCAACGACGAGGTGGCATGGACCCTGCATCCGGCACGGGTCAGCGCCTGTGTCAGAACCGTGCGAATAGTGCGGTCGTCATCCGCGACCAGAACCGTGCCGTCCATTGGGTGCTACTCCTTTGTGTTGCGCGTTGGCGGGGTGTCCGACATGCGCTGATCCGGCGCAACCGGCAGGGAAATGCGAAATACGGTTTTGCCCGGCACCGAGTTGACAGAAATCCAGCCGCCATGGTCCGACAGAATCTTGGCCGTCAAAGCCAGCCCAAGCCCCGTGCCGTTTTCACGGCCCGACACGAAGGGATCAAACACGTCGCCGACGATGTCCTTTGGTACTCCGGGGCCGTCGTCGATCACCTCGATCTGAAGCGGCAGGTTCTGGCCCGACCCGTTGCTGCGCCGCAGCCGGAAGGAATGTTCATAAAAGCTACGCAACCGGATGGTGCCACCGCCCTTGCCCGTCGCTTCGGATGCGTTTTTGAGCAGGTTCTGTAACACCTGCAACAGCTGATCCGGGTCGCCATAGGCCGCGGGCAGCGAGGGGTCGTAATCCTCGACAATCGTCATATGCGCCCCGAACCCCAGAAGCGCCGACCGCCGCGCCCGGTCCAGCAGGTCATGCAGGTTGACCGGTTTGAAATCGGGGGGAGACAGGTTGCCAAATTGCTCTACCTGTTCCAGAAGCTTAACGACACGGCGGCTTTCGGCGACAATAAGGTCCGTAAGTTCAAGGTCTTCCGGGGCGAGGTTCATGCTCAGAAGTTGCGCCGCGCCGGTGATCCCCGCCAGCGGGTTCTTGATTTCATGGGCCAGCATTTCAGCCATGCCTATGGCCGATTTCGCCGCCGATTTCACCGTCTGGCTCTGGGTCATGCGCCCGGCCAGTTCGCGTGGGGAAATCAGGAACAGCATAGCCGCATCATCCCCCGCCAGCGGCGCAATCTGTAGATTACACTGCAGCGGCGCGCGCTGACCTGTGCCCACGTCCACGTCATTGACAAACAGCGGGGTGCGCACGGTACGGGCGCGTTCAAACGCCTCTTCCAGCGGCGCATCGATCATCACCTTGTCCCACACCGGCTGTCCGCGCATGGATTTGACCGAGGACATGAGAAAGCCTTCTGCCGCCGGATTGATATCCAGAATGGTATCATCCGCCCCCACGATCAGCGCGGGAACGGGCAGGGAAACCCAGATGGCATCCTGGAGCGCGGTCATGCGGCATGCCTTTCCTGTGTCATCGCGTCGGGGATCAGGGCCAGAACCTGTTTGGGATCCCGCGTGGTCAGCAGGTCGTGCCGCAACGGGGCGGGCGACCGGGCGTGATCCATGTACCAGCCCAGATGCTTGCGGGCGACGCGGGTGCCGATCTCGGCCCCATAAAAGGTGAGCATGTCCTCGTAATGCTCTGATATCATGTCAATAAGATCGCCTCCCTGTGGAATGTCCGGGGCCGCGGTGCCAAACAGGTCATGGGCGATCTGAGCCAGCAGCCAGGGCTGTCCCTGTGCGCCGCGCCCGATCATCACGCCCTGTGCCCCGCTGTCGCGCAGGGCCTTGCCCGCGCTGGCGCTGTCCACGATGTCGCCATTGGCCAAAACCGGGATTTCCACCGCCCCGACCACCGGCGCAATCGCGGCCCAGTCGGCATCCCCCTTGTAAAACTGGCTCCGGGTGCGCCCGTGGATCACGATGCGCTGTACCCCCGCATCCTGTGCCCGTTGTGCCAGTTGGGCGGCGTTCAGGGTATCGTGATCCCATCCCAACCGGGTTTTCAGCGTGACCGGCACCGACACCGCCGCCACAACCGCGTCAATCAGTGTCAGTGCATGATCCAGATCCCGCATCAGCGCCGAACCCGACATGCCCCCGGTCACCTTTTTCGCAGGACAGCCCATATTGATGTCAATGACCCGGGCCCCCATCGATTCGACCATGCGCGCGGCTTCGGCCATGGTGGGGCCGTCGCGACCGGCGATCTGGACGGCGGTATTGGCATGATCCAACCCCAGTTCCGCCTTTTCCCGGCTGCCCGGGCGCGCGGTGAGGAATTCCCCGCTGGCAATCATCTCGGACACCACCAATCCCGCGCCAAACCGACCAACCAGATTACGAAACGGCAGGTCGGTGATCCCGGCCAGCGGCGCAAGCGCCACAGGTGGGGTCAAAGAGGGCTGTTCGGGCAAATGGGTGCGGGTCACGGTCAAACGCTTTATCCTTGTGCAGTGCCTTGGGGCTACGCCTGTTTCGCGGAAAGCTCAATGAAACAATGCCTCATTTTGAGGCTGCAACAGCGATATGCCCAAAAAACAGGCATTCCCCGCGAAAGCGCCAAGGATTGCCCTTGCCTGTTACACCTCCTATTGAGGGTCTGGAAACCAAACGGACCGCTCACGCGCATGATCACAGCCGCTCTTATCGTTGCCGCCGGGCGCGGCACCCGCGCCGGCCCCGGTGCGCCCAAACAATGGCGCGCTCTGGCCGGTCGGCGGGTCATTGATTGGACCCTCGCGGCGTTTCAGGACGCGCCAGAGGTGGACCGGATCATGGTTGTGCTGCATCCCGATGATATGGACCGGTTTGACCCGCCCCAGGGCGTTCAGGTGACTTCGGGCGCCGAGACCCGGGCCGGGTCGGTTAAAAACGGGCTGCGGGCCCTTGCCGATCTGGCGGGGGGACAGGATGGCAGCATCGACCGGGTGTTGATCCATGACGTGGCGCGGGCCTCAGTGCCCGGCACGGTGATCGCGGCCGTAAGCGCCGCTCTGGACTGGGCCGAGGGCGCGGCCCCGGCGCTGGCGGTCACGGACGCGTTGTGGCGCGGCCAGGACGGTACAGTCACCGGCACCCAGGACCGCAGCGGTCTTTACCGGGCGCAAACCCCGCAGGGGTTCCGATTCGCCGCCATATGCGCCGCCCATGAAGCCCATCCGGGCGACGCGGCGGATGATGTGGAAGTGGCGCGCCATGCCGGGATGCAGGTGGCCATTGTCCCCGGCCACGAGGACAATTTGAAAATCACTCACGCACAGGATTTCGCGCGGGTCGGGAAGATCCTGGCAGAAAGGACTCACAAGAGCATGGATATTAGATTGGGCAACGGGTTTGACGTGCATCGGTTCGGCCCCGGCGATCACGTCTGGCTGTGCGGGGTCAGGGTGCCTCATGATCGGGCGCTTCAGGGCCATTCCGACGCCGATGTCGGGATGCACGCGGTGACAGATGCGATTTACGGCGCGCTGGCGCAAGGCGACATTGGCCGCCATTTCCCCCCCACGGACCCGCAATGGAAGGGCGCAGCAAGCCATATCTTCCTGTCCCACGCCGCCCAGATGGCCCGCGACATGGGGTTCACGATCTCGAACGTAGACTGTACCTTGATCTGTGAACGCCCCAGGGTTGGCCCCCATGCAGGCGATATGCAGGCGGCAATGGCGCGGATCCTGGAGATGGACCCCAACCGTGTCAGCATCAAGGCCACCACCAGCGAACGGTTGGGGTTCACCGGACGCGAAGAAGGGATTGCCGCGATAGCCACGGCGACACTGGTGAAACCATGACTCATCTGATTGCCACGTTCTTTTACGTCGGGCATCTGCGCCCTGCCCCTGGCACATGGGGGTCGCTGGCCGCGCTGCCCGTGGCCTGGGCGCTGTTCCAGCTGGGCGGTTGGCCTGCGGTTGCGGTGGGGGCCGTGGTGGCCTTTTTCGCAGGGTGGTGGGCCACGGCCGTGGAAACCCGGGGCATGGCGGACCACGACCCCAGCGAAATCGTGATTGATGAGGTGGCGGGCCAGTGGATCGCCTTGATCCCGGTGATGGTCGGAGCCACCCATGCGGGCGCGGACGTGCTGGCGCTGTGGCCCGGCTGGGTGGTTGGGTTCCTTGCCTTTCGGGCGTTTGACATCCTGAAACCCGGTCCCATTGGCCGGGCCGACCGGCGCGGAGATGCGCTTGGCGTGATGCTGGACGACATCTTTGCCGGGATTGCCGCCGCGCTGACCGTGGGAATCACCGGCTATTTGTGGCATAGCCTGTTCCTATGACCGCTGAACATGTGCTTGAACTGGCCCGGACCAAGGGGATTCGCATCGCCACTGCCGAGAGCTGTACCGGTGGGTTGGTCAGCGCCGCGCTGACCGAAGTGCCGGGGTCGTCGGACGTGTTTGAGCGCGGCTTTGTCACCTATTCCAACACGGCCAAGATCGAGATGCTGGGGGTCGCGGCCCAGACGCTGGACCGGGTCGGCGCGGTCAGCGAAGAGGTGGCGCGGGAAATGGCCGAAGGCGCGGTGGCGCGGTCGGGTGCCGGGATGGCCGTGTCGATCACCGGCATTGCCGGGCCGGGCGGATCCGAGTTCAAACCAGAGGGGCGGGTGTGTTTCGGGCTGGCCTCTGAGGGCCGGGTCACGGATGTGGAAACGGTGGAGTTCGGCCCGCGCGGTCGCCGCTATGTGCGACAGGCGGCGCGGGATCATGCGCTGTTTCTGCTGCTGTCGGCCCTGCGGTAAGAGTTTCTGTTTCGCCTATTTCTTAGGCGTGCCCCCAAAGCTTCTGCCCAGTAATTGCCCACTTGACAGTTTGAGCGGTTTTTTACCCCCTCTCAGAACCTCTGCCGCTTTTTTCGGCGCGCCGCTTCTCTAAACCCCCTTCCCAACACTCACTCACCCTTGTGGAAGGAAGAATTATGAACGGAGCGGATACCGCATGGATCATCGTCGCCACGGCGCTGGTCCTTTTTATGTCGCTGCCCGGGCTGGCGCTGTTTTACGGCGGGCTGGTACGTGCGCGAAATGTGCTCAGCGTTTTCATGCATGTTTACGCCATCGCCTGTCTGATGAGCCTGCTGTGGCTTGCCTTTGGCTATTCCATCGCCTTTGGCGACGGCGGTGCCTATTGGGGCGGGCTGGGCAAGGCGTTTTTGAACGGCGTCACGACTGACAGCCTGTCGGGCACCCTGCCCGAGGTGCTGTTTTTTGCGTTCCAGATGACATTCGCGATCATCACGCCCGCGCTGATCGTCGGGGCCTATGTGGAACGGATCGGATTTGGCTTCGTGTTGCTGTTCTCGGGCCTGTGGATGCTGCTTTGCTATGCCCCCGTGACCCATTGGATCTGGGGCGGTGGTTTTCTGGCCGATGGTGGTATTTTCGGTGAAACCGGCGTCAGGGATTTCGCCGGGGGCATCGTGGTTCATGAAACCGCAGGGATTGCGGCGCTGATCATTGCCGTGGTGCTGGGCCCACGCAAGAACCGCACCACGCCGCCGCATAACCCCGGCTATGTGATGATCGGCGCGGCCATGCTGTGGGTCGGCTGGTTCGGCTTCAATGGCGGCTCGCAACTGGCCGCGGATGGCGGCGCGGCCATGGCTTTGACCGTCACCCATATCTCGGCCGCCACCGCGTCGCTGACCTGGGCGCTGTGGGAAAAGATCAAATACGGCAAGGCCTCGCTTGTGGGTCTTGTGACCGGCACCATCGCCGGGCTGGCCTCGGTCACCCCGGCCAGCGGATTTGTCGGCCCGATCGAAGCGCTGGCCATTGGGGCCATCGCTGGCATCCTGTGTCAGGAAGCGGTGAACGTGATCCGCAACACGCTCAGAATCGACGACACGCTGGACGTGTTTGCGGTGCATGGCGTCGGCGGCATCTTTGGCACGATCATGATTGCCGTGTTCGGCGCAGGCAGCTTTACCGCCCAGTTGGGATCGCTGGCCATTGTCGGTGTGTTCACCTGTGTGGTCAGCTGGGGGCTGGTCAAACTCTGCGCCATGATCACTCCGCTGCGGGTGGATGTCGAAACCGAAACCAACGGACTTGACCTGAGCGTCCATGGCGAACGGGCCTATGACTTCACCTCCTAAGCGAGGCTGACTGTAAGGTCAGACGAGCGGGCCCTTCGGGGCCCGTTTTCATTGCATCAAACGAAGAACAGCGGGCAAATCGCCCTCTTGCACGGCCTGCCACGCCGCGTCATGGCCCAACAGGCTCTCTGCCTTGGATCGCACCCGCTGGCTGCGCTGGTCCAGCGTCAGGGGCGTATTCAGATCATGCCGCGCCTCGTGCCATTGCCCGGCCTTGACCCGGATCACCGCCGCGGTTTCGGGGATCGCGTCATCGGCGCCGACCCGCACCTTGTCGCGCAACGCCATAACAGCGGGTTCACGGACAAGCGCATCGTCATAACTGCCAAGCGCCGCCGTATCATAGCCCAGAAGAGCCAGAGCGGTCACGGCGCGATAGCTGAACTTGGCCTCCAGACCCGTGGCCGGTTCGGGTTGGTTGCACACCGTCATCCAGCGCGGGTGGGTGGTGATCTCCACCGTCTCGACCCCGCCCGGATCAAGCGGCTTCAACGCCTCCAACGCCTCCAGCATCGCATGAAGCCCATGGCAACAGGCATGGAACTTGTGACTGACCTGCTCCATCAGGAAACCCGGGGACATGTCGGGCGCGCCATCCGCGTGATGGGTGGGTAAAAACCCGTTCTGCCCCTCAAGCGCGCCGGGATTTGATACGAAGCCCTGCGCCGCCAACACCGCCGCCTCGACCCCGTTGGCTGCAGCAATCCCCGCATTATAGGGCTTGCCCATGGTGCCGAACTGCGATTTCAGACCGCTGGCGCGGGTGCTGACCAATCCCAGTGCCTGATCCAGCATCGACCGCTCCAGCCCAAGCAACAGCCCCGCCGCCACTGTCGCGCCAAAGGCCCCGGCGGTGGCGGTCTGGTGAAACCCGACCTGGTAATGCCCCCGCCCCAGCATCAGACCAAACCGAACTGACGCTTCGCACCCGGCCAGGGCCGCGCGCAAAACGCTGTGGAACCCGGCCCCCTGACGCTCGCCCATGGCCAGCGCCGCCGGAATCACCGCCACCGAAGGGTGGCCGATATGGGCGAAATGCGTGTCATCATAGTCCAGCGCATGTGACGTGGCCCCGTTGACCAGCGCCGCCATACGCACAGGTGCCCGCCCGCCGCCAAACAACGTCGCCTGCCCGGCCCCGCCTTCCTCTTTCGCCAACGCCCTTGTGGCGCGCGACACGGGCTCGGCCACCCCGGCAATGCCACAGGCCAGCCAGTCCACAAGGGAAAGGCGCATCACCGCAAGTGCCCTGTCCGAGGGCGGGACCAGAGCGGGCGCAAGCCAGTCAGCCATAAAGCACCTTCGCCCGGTCTTCGAAGGCGCGCACGATGCGTTGCATTGCTTCATTGAAAACCAACCCGATGGCCTTTTGCAAAATGATGTTTCTGAATTCGAAATCCACGAAAAAGGTCACGTCACAGCCGTCCTCTACATCCTTGAAATCCCACGTGGATTTCATGTATTTGAACGGCCCGTCCAGATATTCGGTCACGATTCTGGGCACATCTGGCAACAATTGCACCCGGCTTCCGAACCGTTCGCGAAACACTTTGAACGAAATCACCAGATCTGCCAACACCTCTTCTCCGCCATCAATCGGCGATACCGACCGCACCCGCGCCGCCGCGCACCAGGGCAGGAATTGAGGGTATTTGGTCACATCCGCAACAAGGTCATACATCTGTTGGGCGCTATAGGGCAGCGTGCGGGTTTCGTGATGGGTCGGCATGACGCCCCTTCTTGACGGGTTTTCCACGTGACAGTGGCCTAGGATGTCGTATTCTGCGCGCGAAAATGCAAGGGGATATCATGCCACAGCGCGACTATGTGATTGACAGAATGATCTCGGCCAAGACAATCGCCGCCCGGATCGAAGATCTTTGCCACGAAATCAAACAGGAATTTGCCGATACAGACAAGCTTGTCGTGGTGGGGTTGCTGCGCGGCTCTTTCGTCTTTATCGCCGATCTGGTGCGCGAACTGGATATGCCGGTCGAGGTGGATTTTCTTGAGGCCTCTTCTTATGGCGACGGCATGGAAAGCTCGCGCGAGGTGCGGATATTGAAGGATATCCGCGGCCAGATCGAAGGGCGTGATGTGCTGGTGGTCGAGGATATCGTCGACACCGGCTATACGCTGGATCATGTGATCCATGTGCTGGAAAGCCGTCACCCGCGCAAATTGCGCACCATTGCGTTGCTCGACAAACCCAGCCGCCGGGAAACCGGGGTGCGCGCCGATTGGATCGGGTTTGAGATTCCGGACGAGTTCGTTGTTGGTTACGGCATCGACTTTGCCCAGCGGAACCGCAACCTGCCCTATATCGGCAAGGTGCGGTTCGTGGAGCCGGTGTCCGATCCTGAACCGGGCGCATGACCACAGGCACCAGAATCACCACCGGACTCACGGGCAGCGGACCCCTGAACCGGCTCCGCTGACGGGTCAGCGCCCCTTTTTCTTGTGTTTCGTCGCGTTGCGCACCACTTTACCAAACGGTTTATCGCGCGCGCGCCGTTCGGCCAGGGTGGCCGAGTTGAGCCGGTCCTCGGTCTCAAGCTTGCGCCAGCGGTCCAGCCGGGCAGGGTCCAGATCACCGTTTTCCACTGCGGCCCGCACCGCGCATCCCGGTTCGGTTTCATGGCTGCAATCACGGAATTTACACTGATGCGATAGCTCAAGCATATCTGCGAAAAGGGTTTCAATTCCGCTCCTTACATCGGTAAGTTGAAGTTCCCGCATTCCCGGGGTGTCCAAAATGGCCACCCCTTCGGGCGTGAAATACAACTGGCGGCTGGTGGTGGTGTGCCGCCCCTTGGCATCGTCTTCGCGGATCGCCGCCGTTTCCGTTGCATCCGCGCCCATCAGGGCATTGACCAGAGTGGATTTGCCAACCCCCGAAGACCCCAGAAACGCCACGGTCTGCCCCGGCTTGCACCATTCAGAGAGCGCAGTCTGCGCGTCCCCGTCCCGCGCATTGAGCACCAACACCGGAACCCGGTTCGATATCGCCTGCGCCTGTTGCGCATAACCCATTGAATCTTCGCACAAATCGGGTTTGGTCAGCACGATGACCGGCGCCACCTCGGCCTTGAACGCCAGCGCAACATAGCGTTCCAGCCGCGCAACGTTGAAATCCGCATTACAGGAGGACACAACAAACACCGTGTCCACATTGGCCGCAATTTTCTGTACCTCGCGCCCATGGCCCGGCGCCCGGCGTTTAAACAGGCTTTTGGGTTTTAAAACAACGGATTGCACAGGGTTTTCAATGTTGTACAACAGCCAATCCCCAACCGTTGCGTCAAGGCTTGGCGGCAGGTGGGCGATGGTGCCATCGCCGCGCACGGTCAACCCGCTGCGATGAACTTCGCAGACGCGCACAGGCGGGGTGCGGGTCATGTCTTCGGGGGACAGCTGTGCCGAAAAGATGTTTTGCCAGCCCAGTTTCTGGAGCGCGGACAAGGGGCGCGGCCCGGAGGTTTCAAGATTTGCAAAGAGTTGGGAGTCATCCCGTGTCATGATGTCAACTTTCGCTGTCCTTTATCCGGCCCCTATCCGCCCTGTGTCCGGCCCGTGTCCGGTGCTGTTCACGATTTGGGCCGAGAGAGGTTCGATAGAGGAAGGTATATCAAGGGCTTGAACGAAGAAACAGCCCTCGCAAACAATGCGAAAGCCGGGTGGTTCATTTCCTCATGGGCAAGCGCGTGCCTTCCCGACCCTGATCCCGACATCAGATTTCCATCACTGTCGGCGCGGGATCAACGGGCGGGGAGTGTTGGGTGTGGTCATGACGTCGCTCACATTGCCTTGAGTCCCTGTCTGGACCGCAAGGGAAAACATGGCGTAAGAATGCGGCGGTCTGGGACCGCCAATCGGGCGTTTGGCAGGGCAAATCATGCCGTGAACGTGACCCTCCGGCGGATCGGCACCGTTGTCAGAGGCGCGCGCGATCAGTTTAACCGGGTCGTCCGGGACAGGCGCGCCTGTCGCCCGCCACGACGCCCGTGCGCCTCTGTCTTTTGCAGCCCGTCGCGCAGCACCTGGGTCATCGGGTGTTCCTCGGCCCCGCTGGCATGGCGTTCAAGCAACTGGATCAGCGCTGCGCGGGTATCAAACCCTTCGGGGTGGGACAGCGCCCAGTCCAGAAACACCGACCGGCATTCCGGCGCGGAGATACCTTCGATGTTATATGCTTCGCGGATCAAGGCCTTCGGGTCCAATGCATCACCTTTCATCTGGTTGTCCTTTACGCGTTTGACGGCACCCTGCGCAACGCGGCGTCGATCACATCCCCGGCACGGCCACAGACCCTGTCGAGACGCGCCGACAGTTCCTCGAGCGCCGTGCCCCCGGTTTCGCGTTTCAGCATCGCCGCGCCACCGATCCCCAACGCTTCGTGATCCAGAGGTTTGGAGGAGAGCAGCTTGGCCGTCACCTGTACCTGCCAGCAAAGCCCATAAGCATCGCTGAGAGCTGTGCTATCCGCGTCGCTCAGCCATCCGATTGCGACACCGGACGCCAACCCGTCGATCACCGAACGCGCAGGATCACCCGCCATCAGGGCACCCGCCTGGGAAATCAGTTCCACATCCTGCATACGGCCCGCGCCGATCTTGGCTTCCCACGGACCCGACGCGGATTTGGCGGCGGCGATGCGGTCGCGCATCTCGCCCACCTCCCTGAGGATCCGGGCGTGATCGCCGCCCTTGTCGCGCAACAGGGTCTGGCGGAAGGTTTCAAGGTCCTGTCCCAGCGTTTCGGAGCCTGCAACCACCCGCGCACGGGTCAGCGCCAGATGTTCCCAGACCCAGGCATCCCCCATCTGGTAGCTTTGAAAACTCTCCCAGCTTGTCGCCACCGGGCCTTGCGTCCCCGACGGGCGCAGCCGCATGTCGACTTCGTAAAGTTTGCCTTCGGACGTGGCGGCCGTCACGGCGGTGAACATCGCCTGCGTCAGGCGCGCATAATAGGGGCGTGTGGCCAGCGGGCGGCGGCCTTCGGACATTTCCGCGCCCTGTGCGTCATAGATCACGATCAGGTCCAGATCCGAGGCCGCGTTCAACCGCCCTGCCCCCAGGCTGCCCATGCCCAGCACGCAGGCCCCCCGCCCCGGCGGGGTCCCGTGTTTGCTGGCAAACTGCGCCACCACATGGGGCCAGAGCGCGGCCAGCGACGCCTCGGCCAGATCGGCATATTGCGCCCCTGCCTCGCCCGCATCGACAAGGCCGCGCAGGTGATGCACGCCGATGCGGAAATGCCATTCCTTGGCCCAACGGCGGGTCAGATCCAGTTTGCGTTCGTAATCGTCTTCGTGCTGCAATCGTGTCGCCAACTCGTCCAGCAGGCTTTGCATCCCCGGCCATGGCGCAAAGAAATCCCCCCCGATCACCGCGTCAAACACCGAAGAATGGCGCGACAGGTGGCGCGCCAGTTCCGGTGCGGTGCCAGCGATATCGACCAGCAGGTCGATCAACTGGGGATTGGCCTCGAACAGGGAAAACAGCTGCACCCCCGCAGGCAGGCCCGCGAGAAACCCGTCGAAGGCCAGCAACGCCTCATTGGGGTGGGCCGCACTCTGAAGACGGCGCAGGATTTCGGGCTTCAGGCGGTTAAAGATTTCCACCGCCCGTTCCGACCGCAGCGCCGGATAGGTGGGCCAGCGCGATAGCACCTCGGTGTCAAACGCGGTTTCGCTGATGCCGTCGCCAAGCCCCGAGGGATCGACCGCATCGGGGGCATCGGGGGCAAAGAACCCTTCGGTCAGCGCATGCACCTCTTCGAACCGCGCCATCAGATCGGCCTCCATCGTTGCGCGGTCGGTGCCCATGAAGGCGGCAATGCGGTCAATGCCTTCGTCGGTCTTGGGCATTCTGTGGGTTTGCGCGTCATTCACCATCTGGATACGGTGTTCAACCTCGCGGTGATGGCGATAGTGGCGGGTCAGGGTCCGGGCCGTGTCTTCGGGCAGCCAATCCCTGGCGGCCAGCGCGGTCAACCCTTCGACCGTGCCACGCAGACGCAGCGACCGGTCCCGCCCCCCGGCGATCAACTGCCGGGTCTGCGTGAAAAACTCGATCTCGCGAATGCCGCCGCGTCCCAGTTTCATGTCATGCCCGGCAAGCTGTGGCGTGCCGCCTAACCCTTTGTGTTCGCGGATGCGCAGGCGCATGTCATGGGCGTCCTGGATCGCGGCGAAATCAAGGTGTTTGCGCCACACGAAGGGACGTAGCGTTTCAAGGAACCGCTCGCCCGCCGCAATATCACCGGCCCCGGGCCGTGCCTTGATATAGGCCGCGCGCTCCCATGTGCGCCCGAGGCTTTCGTAATACCGCTCGGCCGCCTCCATGGCGATACAGACCGGGGTAACCGCCGGATCGGGGCGCAGGCGCAGATCGGTGCGGAACACATAGCCGTCGCCGGTCAGGTCGCTGAGCGTTGCGGCCATCTTGCGGGTGGCGCGGACCAGCACGCTGCGCGCTTCCATGAAATCCGCCGGGTCATAGCGGGTTTCGTCAAACAGGCAGATCAGGTCGATATCCGAGCTGTAATTCAGCTCGCCCGCCCCCATCTTGCCCATGGACAGCGCGACCCAGCCACCGTTGGTTTCAAGGTCATCCCCGGTGGCACCGGGCAGCTTGCCCCGTTTGATCAGCGGCGCAAGCGCGGCCTTCATCGCCACATCCACGGCCAGATCGGCAAAGCAGGTCAACCGGCCCGTCACCTCTTCCAATGCCCAGACCCCGCCCAGATCGGCCAGGCCGGTCAAAAGCGCAACGCGGCGCTTGGCGCGGCGCAGTTCCGGAGCGATATCGGGCGCGGCAATGCCGGGCAGCGCCGCCATCAGGGTTTCGAACGCCGCTTCGGGGTCCTCCAGCGCGCGCGCCATCCAGTCGGCCTCGCGCGTCATCAGCCCCTTGAGATAGGGGCTGCATCCGGCGGTGCCGCGTATCACCTCGGCCTCTTCGCCGGACAGGGTTGGGAACAGGGTCAGCGCCTCGTCCCCGGCAACGGGATCAAAGGCGCGGGGCGCGCGGGTGATACGGGATGCGAAATTCATGTCCTGTTCATGGATAAGCGACAGAGTGGCGTCAATGATTCCGCGCAAATTTGGGGGCTTGTATCCCACGCAACCGGATTGCAGGGTCAGTCAAAGTCAGCTAGGCTTAGGCAGAAATGTCCAAGGGAGAGTGTCATGTCCAAATCCGTTACCCGTGTGCGCACCGCGTTAGAGGGGGTGTCGTCGATCCTGTTGGAAACCGGAGAGGCGCGCACGGCCCAGATGGCGGCGGATGAATTGGGAGTCGACGTGGACCAGATCGCCAAATCCATCATCTTTCGCGGCGAAGACAGTGGCGAGGCGATCCTGTTCATCATCGCAGGCGGCAACCAGGTGGACAGCACCAAAGCTGCGGCCCTGGCCGGGGAACCGTTGGGCAAGGCCGATGCGCGGCTGGTGCGCGAACAGACCGGGTTTGCCATTGGCGGCGTGTCGCCCGTGGGGCATCTCACCCCGATCCGCGCCTTCCTTGATCCGCGTCTAAAAGAGTTTTCGCTGGTCTGGGCCGCAGCCGGAACGCCCCGGCATGTGTTTTCAGTGGCACCCGAAGACCTTGTCCGGATTTCCGGGGCGCAAGTGGCAGATTTCACCATTTGACAGCGACGCGCCATTAACGCGTTGAAATAAAAGCGCAATCAAGAAAAATGTAAAATCTTTTCACATTACCCCTTGCGAAAGAGCACATTCCCCCCAATCTTATTCAATGTTAATGGCGATAACATCACAACCGAAACACAACGCCACCACGTCAACGCTAACATTGGAGAAAGACATGACCACCGCCGCCCACACCGCACATACCACCACCCCGCAAGGTTGGTTTTCCAAAGCCGAAAGCTGGCTTGACAGCAAGGGCAAAGGTGCCTGGATTGCTGCCATGGTGCTGGGTTTCATCCTGTTCTGGCCCGTCGGGCTTGCCCTTCTCTTCTACATGATCTGGAGTAAACGCATGTTCAAAGGTTCCTGCAGCCGCCAATCCCGCAACCATCATATGCGCCACAGAACGGGCGGCACCGGCAACAGCGCCTTTGACGCCTACAAGGCCGACACGCTGCGCCGTCTGGAAGAGGAACAGGACCAGTTCGAAGCCTTTCTGCAACGTCTGCGCGATGCCAAGGACAAGGCCGAGTTTGACGAGTTCATGGACGAGCGCGCCAAAGCCGCCACGCAGGAACAGGACGAAAAAGAAGACGCCTGATCCCGGATCATCCTCGGGGGGAAGCGCCACGGCGCTTTCCCTTCTCCGACGTTGCCGGGGACGTTCAGCGCGGCATTGCCGGTGTCACGTGCGCCGCTCGACCTGTTATCTCGTCTGACCTGTTCAGCCCTCTCAAATCTGATAAGAAAGCCCCATGACCCATTACAGCGCCTCCCGCGACCCCGACTGGCATTTGCCCGACCCCCATGCACAGCCGGAATTTTACGCCGATGTCCCCATGAAGCGGCTTGTCGCTTGGGTCTTTGATGCGTTTTTCGTGATGGTTCTGACGGTGATTGCCATTCCGTTCACCGCATTTACGGGGCTGTTTTTTCTGCCCTTCCTGTGGATGGTGATCGGGTTTGGCTATCGCGTTGTCACGCTGGCCAACGGGTCGGCCACCTTTGGGATGCGGATGATGGCGATCGAATTCCGCACGGCTCAGGGCCAGCGGTTTTCGCTTTCTGAGGCGTTTATGCACACGCTGGGCTATTCCGTGTCCCTGTCCTTTGGGGTTTTACAGGTGGTATCGGTGGTGTTGATGCTGACCACGGCGCGGGGTCAGGGGTTGACCGATCACGTGATGGGGACTGTTGCGCTCAACCGCCGCGCGGGGGGCTAGGCTGGCATCTCCGGCCTCTTCTTTTGCCCGGATTGGCCCCTCTTTTTCCCGGTCGGCCCGTTTTTCCCCGGCTGGCCCGTGTGCGCAGGGATACCGGGCTATGCGGGGGCGTTAACGATCATTTTAATCAAACCATGGACAATTACGCGCGGAATGCTATCGTTCTTTCCACCACTTTCGAACAGATTTAAGACCCGAAATGCGCCATTCCCTTCCGCTTGCCCCACAGTTTTACGTAACTGCCCCGCAACCCTGCCCTTATCTCGAAGGGCGGATGGAGCGTAAACTGTTCACGTCACTACAGGGGGAAAACGCCTGTCGTTTGAATGACACCCTCTCCAAACAGGGGTTCCGGCGGTCGCAAAACGTGCTGTATCGTCCGTCCTGTGCCGAATGCAGCGCCTGTTTGTCTGCGCGGATCCGGGTGTCGGACTTCGCCCCGTCCCGCAGCCAGAAGCGGGTTTTGAAACGCAACCGGATGTTAAGCCGCAAGGCAACGTCCCCCTGGGCCACCGAGAATCAGTACGAGCTGTTCCGCCGATATCTGGACAGCCGCCATGCCGACGGGGGCATGGCTGATATGGATGTGTTCGAATTCGCGGCGATGGTGGAAGAGACCCCGATCCGCAGCCGGATCGTTGAATATACGGATACCGAAACCGAGTCGTTGACCGCCGTGTGCCTGACGGACGTGTTGGATGATGGGGTCAGCATGGTCTATTCCTTTTTCGAACCCAAACGGATGCGCGACAGCCTTGGTACCTATCTGATCCTTGATCACATCACCATCGCACGCGAGGCGGGGTTGCCGTTCGTGTATCTTGGTTACTGGGTTCCCGGTTCGCCAAAGATGGGATACAAGGCCAAGTTTTCCGGGATGGAAGTTTACAAGAACGGCGACTGGGAGCCCCTGGGGGAGCCTTCGGATCACGAGGCGATGATCCACCCGCTGTCCACCGACCCAATTGCGGAACAGGTGGCCAGCATCACCCTGCCGGACATGGTGCCCAAACGCCGGTAAGCACCGCCGACACTCGACGCCAGCGTGGTATGGTGCGGGACGGCATGGTACGGGGTACATGCTGGCAGCGCCCCGGTTTCAGGGCGTTTCACGGCATCGCACCCGTACAGATCACACCGCCCGGATCACACGGCACAGCCGGCGCGCAGCCCTTCCAAAACCGCCTCTTCCGCCGTGCGCGGTGCAAGACAATCGCCGATGGCTACAACTTGGCCGTCCCAGTTCTCAAGTTCGCGGATCAGGTCATCTTGCGCCCTGCCGCCCTGAGCCAGAACCAACGTATCCACATCTTCCAGCACCATAGGTTCACCGCTGGCCTGATGGATCAGGTAAACGCTGTCCCCATCCGCGCCGTAAAGACGGGCATAGGGGATCACCTCGACCCCAAGCGCATGGATGCGGGCCACCATGCTGTCGCGCACATAGGATTGCAGCGCCTCGCCCGCATGGGGCGCATTCACGGCAAGGCGCACGTGGTGCCCGGCGGCAGCCAGCCGTTCAGCCAGCCCCAAGCCAACCCAATCGGCGCGCCAATCCGCAATGACCACGCGGCTTCCCGGATCGGCCTTGCCTTGTAACACATCCACCGCCTGAACCACATGAGCGGCATCCTCCGTTTCAAGGTCATCGGGCAGGCGCACAGTGGCACCCGTGGCGATGATCACCGCATCGGGCCGGTCAGCGTCGATCATCGCGCGGGTCACCCGGGAGTTGAGCTGTATCTCTACCCCCGCCAGTTCAGCCTCGCGCACAAGGTTGGTGATGATCCCGCCGAATTCCGCGCGTCCGGGCAGAAGCTGGGCCAATCGCGCCTGTCCCCCTGGTTGGGCTGCGGCGTCGTGCAGCGCCACGTGATGGCCCCGCCGGGCTGCGGTAGCGGCGGCCTTCAGCCCCCCGGGTCCTGCCCCAACCACCATCACCCGGCGGGGCATATCGGTTTTCGGGAGCGTGCCAAAGATCAGTTCACGCCCGGATTCCGGGTATTGGATACAGGAAATCGGCACGCCCTTGTGAAAATGGCCGATACAGGCCTGGTTACACCCGATACAGGCGCGGATGTCGTCAAACCGGGCCGCCGCCGCCTTGTGCGGCATGTCCGGATCACAGATCAGCGCGCGGGTCATGCCGCACATATCTGCCTGACCGCTGGCAATCACCGCTTCCGCCTCTTGCGGTTGGTTGATCCGGCCCGCGACCAGCACGGGGACCTCCACCGCCGCTTTCACCTGTGCCGCGAAGGGCGCAAGATAGGCCGTGCCCTGAAACATGGGCGGCACGATGTGAATAGCCCCGCCCAGCGTCGCCGACGTTCCGGCGATGACATTCACATAGTCAAGCTTTGGGGCCAGCGCGCGGATCGCGGACAGGGTGGCGGAATCGTCCATGCCCCCTTCCACATATTCATTCCCCGAAATGCGCAGACCGACGACAAAGCCCTCTCCTCCGCCCTTACGGGCGGCGTCGAGAATGGCGCGCAGGAAAGCCAGACGGTTCTCCTCGGACCCGCCCCATTTGTCGCTTCGAAGGTTCGTTTGCGGGCTCAGGAACTGGGCCGGGAGATAGCCGTGCGACGCCACGATTTCGACCCCGTCCACCCCGGCATCGGCCATGCGCCGGGCGGCGGCACCATATCCGGCGATGATCTCTTCCACCATCGCCCCCGACATTTCCCGCGGGATGGTGTGAAACCGGTCCGACGGCACCGCCGACGGCGCATAGGCCACCGGCAGGGTGCCATCGGCGCTTTCCATGATCTCGCGCCCGGGGTGAAAAAGCTGTACCACCAGCCGCGCATCATGGGCCTGCACCGCTTGCGCCAAATCGCGGAACCCGGGAATACAGCCATCCTCGACCGCCATCAGCACGTGATTGGTATAGCGGGCGGTTTCATGCACCCCCACCACCTGGGACACGATCAGCCCCACCCCGCCCGCCGCGCGGGCGGCGTGATAGGCGATCAGCTCCGCATTCACCCGATCATCGGTGGGCAGGGTCGTGTCATGCCCCGTGGACAGGATGCGGTTTTTCACCGTCATCCCGCCGATCTCAAGCGGTGTAAACAAGTGGCTCTGGCTGTTCATGGCGTGCTCCTCTTTCACTGGCCCATCATGGCCGTTCCTTCCGATCCCGCTATCGGACGCTTTGCCGCGCTGGGGCTTTGCGACATTTTGAGAGGAAAGAGGGCAGAATTTCCGCCTGAAATTTATCAATAATTCGCCATCACCGCGCAGAGAGAAATAAAAGAACCCAAAAAATACACCCTGCGACATTTTATTCAGAGATTTGACTGTTGACGCTGCACCGCCGCAGACATAAGGTCGCCGCAATGCATGAAAGGGTTTTTGCCGATGACACCGCTCGTCGTAATTGTAGGTTCTTGGCGCATGGGCCGGTAACGGATTGCCATAACCATCCCCATGCGCCCCTGCCATTCGCGGGGGCTTTTTTGTGCTGAAACTGTTGACGTTTGAACTGGAGCTAAAAACATGACACGTCAGATGACCGGAGCGAAAATGATCGTTGAGTGCCTCAAGGATCAGGGTGTCGATGTGGTATTTGGATATCCGGGCGGGGCTGTCCTGCCGATCTATGACGAGATTTTTCTTCAGAATGATATTCGCCACGTTCTGGTCCGCCACGAACAGGGCGCGGTTCATGCGGCCGAAGGGTATGCCCGGTCCACCGGCAAGCCCGGCGTGGCTCTTGTAACATCCGGCCCCGGGGCCACCAATGCGGTGACCGGGATCACCGACGCGCTGCTGGACAGTATCCCGATCGTGGTTTTAACCGGTCAGGTGCCGACCTTCATGATTGGCAATGACGCCTTTCAGGAAGCCGATACCGTGGGCATCACCCGCCCCTGTACCAAGCATAACTGGTTGGTTAAGGACACGGAATCGCTGGCTCCGACCATTCACGAAGCGTTCCACGTGGCGACCACGGGCCGTCCGGGGCCGGTTGTGATTGATATCCCCAAGGATGTGCAATTCGCCAGCGCCACATACACCCCGCCCCAGAAAACCGATGTCAGCCATTACCAGCCCCAGGTCAAAGGCGACATGGAGGCGATCAAGGAGTTGGTCGAAGCCATGGAAACGGCGAAAAGGCCGGTTTTCTACACCGGCGGCGGCGTGATCAATTCCGGCCCGGCGGCGAGCCAGCTGTTGCGCGAGCTGGTGGAGGCGACCGGCTTTCCCATCACCTCGACCCTGATGGGGCTTGGTGCCTATCCCGGCACCGGCGACAAATGGATCGGCATGTTGGGTATGCACGGTTTGTACGAAGCCAACATGGCGATGCACGACTGTGATCTGATGATCAATATCGGTGCGCGGTTCGATGACCGGATCACCGGATTGGTGTCGGCCTTCTCGCCCAAATCGACCAAGGCCCATGTCGACATCGACCCCAGTTCGATCAACAAGGTGATCCGCGTGGATATCCCGATTGTTGGCGATGTGGGGCATGTGCTGGAAGACATTCTCAAGGTCTGGAAATCCCGTGGTCGCAAAACCGACAAGGCGGGACTTCAGGAATGGTGGGCCCGGATTGACGACTGGCGCGCGGTCAATTGTCTGAAATTCGAACAGGTCGGCAGTGTCATCAAACCCCAATACGCACTGGCGCGGCTTGAGGCGCTGACCCGCGATCACGACCGCTATGTCTGTACCGAGGTCGGCCAGCACCAGATGTGGGCGGCGCAATACCTGACCTTCAACGATCCCAACCGGTGGATGACCTCGGGCGGTCTTGGCACCATGGGCTATGGCCTGCCCTCCTCGGTTGGTGTCCAGATGGCCCATCGCGACAGTCTTGTGATTAACGTGGCGGGCGAAGCCAGCTGGTTGATGAACATGCAGGAAATGGGCACGGCGATGCAATATCGCCTGCCGATCAAACAGTTCATTTTGAACAACGAACGTCTGGGCATGGTGCGCCAGTGGCAGGAATTGCTGCACGGTGAACGCTATTCCAGTTCGTGGAGCGAATCCCTGCCTGATTTCGTGAAACTGGCCGAGGCGTTCGGGTGCAAGGGCATCAGGGTGGACAACCCGGAAGATCTGGACGAGGCGATCAGGGAAATGATCGCCTATGATGGACCGGTGATCGTCGACTGTATGGTTGAAAAGCACGAGAACTGCTTCCCGATGATCCCGTCGGGCGAACCGCATAACAAGATGCTGCTGGGCGAAGCCAGCACGCAGGATGCTATCGGGTCGAAAGGCGCGGTTCTGGTCTGATCGACCGGACCCCATTGGAAAAGGATTTGAAGCCATGAACGCTCTGAAAATCAAAAAAGGCTCGAACAAGCATTCGGCCTATAATCTGCGCCCGACCTTCAGCGATGTGACCGAGTCCCACACATTGGCTGTTGTTGTCGACAACGAGGCGGGGGTTCTGGCCCGTGTCATTGGGCTGTTTTCCGGTCGCGGGTACAATATCGACAGCCTGACCGTGGCCGAGATCGACCACGAAGGCCATCGCAGCCGCATCACCATCGTCACCACCGGCACGCCGCAGGTGATCGAGCAGATCAAGGCCCAGCTGGGCCGGATCGTGCCGGTGCACGCGGTGCATGACCTGACCGTGGAAGGTGCGTCGGTGGAACGCGAACTGGCGCTGTTGAAGGTCGCCGGAGATGGGGAAAAGCGGGTCGAAGCGCTTCGGCTTGCCGATATTTTCCGCGCCAATGTGGTGGACAGCACTCTTGAGAGCTTTGTGTTTGAAATCACCGGTACGCCGGAAAAAATCGACGCCTTCACCGATCTGATGCGCCCTCTCGGGCTTGTCGAAGTGGCCCGCACCGGGGTTGCGGCCCTGTCGCGCGGCAGTTGACACCGAACCTTGGATTTCAAACTGAAAAGGCCCCCCACGGGGCCTTTTCTTTTGGTTTCCCGGGGCGTTACGGTCAGCCGGGGAAAGCAAACACGTTGTCTGTGACCGGTTTTGCTGCCTGTGGTGGCGTGGGACTGATCTGATCCGCGAGAGCAGGAAAGGCGGATTCTTTTACAAGCCGGGGATTGTTGGCCAACCGCATCCGATTGTGTTCCTGAAGCTGAAAATACACGAGGTCACCGGGATCAAGCGCGGGACCGGAGAAAACGCTTTCACTGGGCACGTTGAAATAGGCCAAATCACCGTGATCTTCACACCAGATAACCGCTTTGCCATCATTGAAATCGCTCCAGATAACAACACCATACATATTTTTCCTTAACTCCATACAGTCCAAAGTCATCACTCACTTTTCGGTCATTTCCCACCTGATGCCCATTCCTCAATCAGTGTCTGAATTGCCCGGAAATGTGACAACTCCGCTACGAAGCGATGCTGTTTTGCGTCATAATGGACGCATTTTTGCGTCACCATTCCAGGGCCAGTCTGTTAAGCTGATTTCGAATCGCTGCATCACTCATGGCGAGACAAATGCAGGCCACAGCAGATACGGAGTTTCAGAATGTGCGCTATGACAACTCCAACGGTCGCCCCTTCTCCAACGGTCGCCCCTTCTCCAACGGTCGCCCCTTCCGAACTGAGATCTATTTTCGGTGCGAATCTGCGCCAGTTGGCCAATCGCTATCCGTCCGTCGCCGGGCTTTGCCGTGAACTGGGCGTGAACCGGACGCAGTTCAACAGGTATCTGAGCGGCGAAAGTTTCCCCCGTCCCGATGTGCTGCACCGGATTTGCACGTTCTTTGATGTGGATGCGCGTATTCTGCTTGAGCCTGTGGACCAGATCAACCAGCGTGGCGCGGGTTTGATCACCCACCCGGAGGTTGCGCCGTTTCTGAGCCAGGGATCAACGAACATTCACGAAGAACAGCTGCCGTCCGGTTTCTTCAGATTCAGCCGCCCGAGCTTTACGGACGTGACGCGGGTTGTGCTGGGACTGGTCTATGTCTACCGCAAGGACGGGTTCACCTTCCTGCGCGGATACGAACCGCGCGAAGTGATGCGCATGCAAGGGCTGTACCCCGACCCCATCAGCCGCGAATTCCGTGGCATCCTAATGTTTCAGGAACAAGGCATTGTCGCACTTGTTTCACGGCGCGGGGCGCTGACCTGTAGTTTCAATTTTCTGTCCCGCGTATCGTCCTATGACAACAATTTCTGGGAAGGCTATGCCACCCGCACGGTCAAGGAATCCCTGTCGGGATGTCGCGCGGCCCGGATGGCGTATGAACATATTCAACACAACCCGAAGGCGATATATGAAACCGCGCGCAAATCGGGGCTTGTTGCGCCCGAGGAACTGAACGAATTTCATCGCCGCCTGCTGCGGCTGGAAGAGCCGTTCCGGTAAGGGCCGCGTCGCAGGTCGGTCTCCCTGCTGGCCCGCTTGCGCATTTCAGGAGGCGCTGTCCGTTTCCGGCTGTTTCAGCAGGTCATAAAGATGCCAGCTTGCATGACCCAACAGCGGCAACACAAGGTAAAGCCCGAGAAATGCGGGCAACATAGCCAGGATCGTCAGCACCCCGATAAAAAGCGCCCAGGCAAACATCGGCACAGGATTGGCCGTGACGGTTTGAAAACTGGTAATCATCGCCGTCACAAAGTCCACATCGCGATCCAGAAGCAGCGGCATGGAAATCACGGTGATCATGTAGAGCAGCGCCGCAAAGGCGGCCCCGACCAGGGTCCCGACCCCCAACATCATCAACCCGTTCGCGGTGAGGTAAACCTCGTAAGAGCTTGAAACATTGGTCATTGTCGACAATCCAAGGAACAGCGCGAAAACCATATGGGCGATGAAGAACCAGAACAGAAACACCATGATGATGATTGCACAGATCGACGGTAATTGACGTTTGCCTTGATGAAGCACCACGCCGAACACCTTGTAGATATCCAGGGGTCGGCCCAGCTCGATCCGGCGTGACACTTCATAAAGCCCCACCGCGGCGAAGGGTCCCACAAGGGGAAAGCCGACGGCCGCAAAGACCAACCAGTAAGATTGCCCGGTGGCGAGAGTGATGGCCGCAAGGATGAACCCCACGATCACATAGGCGCTTGCAAAGATGAACCCGAAGACCGGGGCGCGTTTCATGTCGGCCCAGCCACGTTTCAACGCCTCGCCCATCATTGAAAATTCGACCGGGCGCAATTCGGGCACCCCGAGTTCTGGCGTTTCTTCGGTTTCCGCCGCCGCCGCTGTTTCTGACATGAGCCTCCCCCTTCTCACACTCACCTTTTTGCAAGCAGAGCGGGTTTTTACCGTAAAATCAAGATTGTAAAATCAAACTTTAGGACAGCAGCGGCGGAAGCTGATCCAGATGCGAGGTGGCGGCGTGCCACTGTTCTGCGATCTGAAGCACCCCCAGATCACCGCCACGCGGCCCAAACAGTTGCAACCCATGCGGCAGCCCCGCCGCCCCAAACCCGGCGGGCAGGTTCAGACAGGGCAACCCCAAAAGCCCGATGGGGATGACGATTTCCATCCAGCGGTGATAGGTGTCCATGGGGCGATCATTGATCGTTTCCGGGTAGTCCCACTCTATAGGAAACGGCCAGACCTGTGTTGTTGGCAACACAAGGGCGTCATATTTATCAAATAGTTGCGCGGCTTTCCTGAACCACTGCGAGCGGATGACACTGGCCTTGTGCACCTCTGTCGCAGTCAGGGCCATGCCCCGCTCGATCTCCCAGATCGCCGTCGATTTGATCTGTGCGCGTGTCTCATCCCCGGCAATGTACCGGGCCAGCCCCCCCACCACCGCCCAGCTGCGCAAGGTGGTCCACGCCTGCCAAATCTGATCTGCGGAAAATGGCGGGGCGATCTCTTCGACCTCGCAACCCAAGTCGCGAAAACTCTGCAACGCCGCCGTGCCAGCGGCCAACAAGTCCGGTTCGATCTCATAGGCTCCACCCCAGTTGCCAAGCCACCCGATACGACGCCCTTTGATATCGGCCTTGATATGCGGCAGGACCGGTGAAACCTGACAGCCATGGGGCTGGCGCGGATCCGGCCCGGATTGGGTATCCAGAAGCGCGGCAATGTCCGACGGGCTGCGTGCCATGGGGCCATTGGTGGCCAATTGGTGCAGGAAACTGTCCCCCACGGGCTCTGAGGGCACACGACCAAAGCTGGGCCGGAAGCCGTAAACATTGTTCCACGCCGCAGGATTGCGCAGCGACCCCATCATGTCGGACCCGTCGGCAACAGCAAGCATACGACAGGCCAGAGCCGCCGCCGCCCCACCCGACGACCCCCCCGCCGAGCGCGAACAGTCATAGGGGTTGCGCGTCGCCCCGTACACCGGGTTGAACGTATGCGAGCCAAGCCCGAATTCCGGCGTATTGGTTTTTCCGATGATAATCGCACCTGCATCACGCATCCGCTTCACGAACAGGTCATCGTGATCTGCCACCTGCCCGGCTAACAGCGGCGAGCCCATCGAAGTGGACAGCCCCCGCGCGTTGGCGAGATCCTTGACCGCCAGCGGAAGCCCATGCATCCAGCCGCGCCGGGGCATGTGATCGGCCACACGCGCCTCGGCCAGCAACGCCTCCTGATCCCGCAGGGATACGAGGGCGTTCACCGTGCCATTCACCTCGGAAATCCGCGCCAGCGTGGCGCGCATCACCTCTTCTGCGCTGATCTGGCGATCCTCGATTGCCTTTGACAGACGCAGCGCGTCCCAGTTCAGGAAATCGCTCATGTTTGCCCCTTCGGTGCCGTTCACGGATCAGGTTAAAGGGATGGCACGAAAACCGAAACCTTCCCATTGGAACTGCGCGTAAAAATCAGGGCGCAAACCGGATTGCAGGCGCTGCGGGCGAACCGGGGGCTATGGTCCGCACCCCTGCCCCCCTGGGACATCCTTTGGAGGTGCTCGTCCTGCTAAACCCGTTTCAGGGCCAGCACGGCGTTCAGCCCGCCAAAGGCAAAAGCGTTGGACAGCACCGCGTCCACCTGAGCCTCTCGTGCCTGGTTCGGGACCACGTCCAGCGCGCATTCGGGGTCGGGCTCTTCATAGCCGATCGTCGGCGCGATCACCCCATCGCGCAGGGCCATGATACAGGCCAGAAGCTCGACCGCGCCGGTGCCGCCAATCAGATGGCCGTGCATGGATTTGGTCGAGGAAATCATCAGGTTGTCCGCATAGGCACCGAACACATCCGCCACAGCGGCGCATTCGGTTTTATCATTGGCCGCCGTGCCGGTGCCATGGGCGTTGATGTAACCGACATCCGACGGGTTGAGCCGCGCGTCTTCCAGCGCGCCGCGAATGGCCCGCGCCGCGCCCTGTTTGGAGGGCATCACAATATCGGCCGCATCCGAGGACATGGCGAACCCCGCCACCTCGGCCAATATGTCGGCCCCGCGTGCCCTGGCATGATCCATATCTTCGAAAACAAACAGCCCCGCGCCTTCGCCCTGAACCATGCCGTTGCGGTTGGCGGAAAACGGGCGGCAGGCATCCTTGGACATCACCCGCAGCCCTTCCCACGCCTTGACCCCGCCAAAACACAACATGGATTCCGATCCGCCCGTGACCATAACCGGTGCCATGCCGGTGCGCACCATCTGGAACGCCTGGGCCATGGCGTGGTTGGACGACGCACAGGCCGAGGCCACGGTAAAGGACGGCCCCTTGAGATTGAATTCCATGCTCACATGGGACGCGGCGGCGTTATTCATCAGCTTGGGCACAACAAACGGATGCACCCGGTTTTTGCCGTCTTCGTAAACCGTGCGGTAATTGTCATCCAGCGTGGTCATGCCGCCGCCGGAATTGCCAAGCACGACACCGGATTTCGCCGCCAGTTCGCCGTGAAATTCCAGCCCCGCCTGGGCAAGCGCCTCGCGCGCAGCAACAAGGGTGAATTGGGTGAACCGGTCATAAAGCGCCATCTGCTGGCGGTTGAACAGCCCTTCGGCCTCGAACCCCCGGACCTGGGCACCGATGCGCACGGCAAGCCGGTCAACGTCCTGCATAAAGAGTTCGCCGATGCCACAGCGGCCTTCGCGCATCGCTTCAAGCGTATCCGGCACGGAATGGCCAAGCGCGTTGATCGTGCCCGCCCCGGTGATGGCAACCCGTTTCATGGTCTCTACCCGGCCTGTTCCGCCACCAGTTTTTTGATCCCGGCAATGATCGCCGCAACGGACGAGATGTCGAAATCGCTGGCCTCGGGTTCATTGGCGTTGAAGGGGATCGAAATATCGAACGCCTCTTCGATGGCGAAAATACTTTCAACAAGCCCGAGGCTGTCGATGCCAAGGCTTTCCAATGTGCTGTCCGGGGTCACGTCGGACGGGTCCAGAACCGCCTGTTCCGCAATGATCCCGATCACCTGTTCCGCGATGCTCATCTTTTCAACCCTTCCCGTGGCCCGTTTCGATTATGGCCAAAGACTTAATCGCTTTCGGTTTAAACCAAAACAGTGGATTTGCAACATTTCTGCGACAGCTTACCCGTCGCCGTTTTCCAATGCCTCAAGCCGGGCTTTGAGCGTCTTGAACTCGGTCATCAGGCGCGGCAGGCGGCGCAGCGCCTTGTACATGTCCACGTGCTGGTCCATCTTGACCGCCGGATAGCCAAGGATCACCCGCCCGGCGGGCACATTGGACATGATTTTGGTCGCCCCCCCGGCAATCACATTATCCCCAACGAACAGGTTGTCCCCGATCCCGACCTGTCCGGCAAAGACACAGTTATTGCCGATCCGGGCCGATCCGGCGATCCCCACCTGACCACAGATCAGACAGTCTGTGCCAATGATCACATTGTGGCCCACATGGGCCAGGCTGTCGATCTTGGTTCCGTTGCCGATCCGAGTGTCCCGAATCGTGCCGCGATCAATGTTGCAGTTGCTGCCGAACTCGACATCATCCCCCGCCGTAACAGCGCCCAAGGAATGGATGCGGGCCCAGCTCTGGGTGTCCTGTTCGCCCTGATCCCCAAGCGAGGCACGGCTGCGCTCAACAGCGGATTCTTCGGGCGTCACAAAGGAAAACCCATCCCCCCCCACAACCGCGCCGGGTTGCAGGATCACGCGGTTGCCAAGGCTACAGCCGTGACCCACGCGCGCACCTTCGCGCATCAATCCATCCGTGCCGATCCGGGCGTTGGTGCCGACATAGCATTGCGGGCCGATCACGGTCCCATCGCCAATCTCGGCCCCGGCCCCGATCACGGTAAAGGGACCCACGCTGACCCCCTGCCCCAGTCTGGCGGTTTCATGGATGACCGCCATGTCATGAATACCATCGCTGAACCCGGCTCCGTGGTCCATCATCGCCGACAGGCCAGACAGGGCAAAACGCGGGCGTGGCGGAATGATCGCCGCCTCAAGCCCAAGCGCCTGCCAATCGGCCCCGTCCCAGACCATGGCCGCCCGGGCCGCGCCCTTTGGCAGGGCCTCGGCATATTCCGGCTTCATGGCCAGCGCGAGCTGATCGGCCCGGGCATCGCCCGGCTCGGCGATGCCGGTCACTTCAATGTCAACGGCACCAAGGGCAGTTGCCCCAAGCGCCGTTGCAATGTCCTGAATTGTGTGACTCATGGCTCTTGCCCCTATGATTTGGGGCTAGGATTACCCCCCCACAGCGCGAAGGGAAACCCCCGCTTTTGCCAGCGCGTTCCAGATGCGCGCGTCCCGACCATAAATGTCACGACGGTATTGCATCCGCCCCTTTGGCGACGTGAACGCGGTGCGGTAAATGATATGCACCGGCACCTGTTCTTTCAACGCAACCGCCTTTTCCTTGCCCGTATCAAGATAGGCCTTGAACTCGCCCTGGGGGTTCGATGACTGCTTGGCCAGAAGCGTATAGGCAAATTCAAATGGCTTATGCAGGCGGATACAGCCATGGCTATAGGCACGGGTTTCGCGGCTGAACAGGTTCTTGGCCGGCGTATCGTGCAGATAGATGTTGTATTTGTTCGGGAACATGAATTTCACCAGCCCCAACGCGTTGCGGCGGCTGGGCGGCTGTTTGATGTTGAACGGGAAGGTGCGTTCATTATAGGCACCAAAGTTGATGTTGGCGCGGCTGACCGTGCGACCGCGGGAATCGACCAGACGCAGGTGGCTGGCGGCATTGCGGTTCTTCTTCATCATCGGCAGATATTCTTTCACCGCGATCGACCGGGGCACGTTCCAGGTGGGGTTGATCACCATGTGCTCCATCACGTCCGAAAATTCGGGGCTGCGGCGGTCTGCCTTGTTGGCCCCCACCACGGCACGGGTTTCAAAGGTGACCTTTTCATTGTCGATGATCTTGACCGTGAAGTCCGGAATATTGACCAGCACGTGACGCTTGCCGCGCGGCTGGTTGACCCAGCGTTCCCGCTCCATGGCCACGATGACCGTTTGCAGGCGCGACTGCACGGATTTGTTGATTTCGGCCATGGTGCCGGGACCAGCAACCCCATCGGCGGCCAACCCGTGATCCAGCTGGAACTGCTGAACCGCCTTTTGCATCTTGGCGTCATAGCTTTGTGCCGACGAGCGGTTCATGTAGCCCATGGCAACCAAACGGTTGCGCAGGATCACCACCGCATTGCCCGACTGACCGGGTTTCAGCGATTTCGCCGGGACCTTCTGACCCCAGCCGCCATTTGCCAGCCGCTTTTCCAGCTTCATCTTTTCCTTCAGAAGCCGCGTATATTCCGGGGTCTTGGGCGGCAGCGCCTTGAAAAACCCGTTGGGGTTGCTTTTGGCGAAATTCACCAGATACGAGCTGCGGGCGCGATACGGGATGGCGCGCACGATTCCGCTGTCGATTGTGCGGGGCTTGATGGCACCGGTCTGCATGTCGCGGGCATATTGAACAAAGGTGCGGGACAACGCGACCTCAAGCTTGCCACGCTCGCGCGGGTTGCGCACCGATTTAAGCTGTGCCTTCAGGCTTTCGGCATTATACCGTTTGACCGGAAGCCCGTGTACACCCGCATTGGCAATCGCGGCAAACAGCGCCTTGCGGCGGCTGGCATCACGACCAAACGTGCCGGTCCATAGCGATTTATAGCCGTTGGCCTGGTAAAACGCGGCCAGGTCCTTGTCCTTGGCAGCGGCTTCGGCCACCGCTTGTTTGAACGCCGTCACCTGGGCGCTGGCAGGCACCGGTGCAAAAAGAATGGCGATTGCAGTACACAACATCGCGGCCAACCCCGCGGCTGTGGATCGTCTTGCCTGTAGAAAAGTCATCAAAGTCCCCGCTCGTCTGTAATTTTGTCTGTCATTAAGATTCTGCAAAATTCTGCCCTTTATTGCGTTATCCGGCCGCCTTTTGTCCATTCACAACTATGCTATTTGCGGCAAGATCGCGAAAATTCCCCTCTGGCGACGCGAGAGTCTTATTGTTTCCTAACGAAAAATTTTCGTTTCTCCGCACCGAAACCACAATCCGCAGAATTTCAGCAATTTTCTGCCGAAACAGCTTGATACCTCTCAATTTGAACCAAATGGCGCTTTGCTGACGATTCGATCTATGCAATAAGAGCGGCGCATCTGGGGATGTAAAAGCAGGTGCCGGGTAACATCCCGGCTATATAAACAGGTAAGCGACGGGACGGCGCTTTGACTATGACGGATAAAAGCTCGTTGAACATTTCACGGCGTGCACTGCTTGGTGCATTTGCGGCAACCACAATCACCGCGGCCCCCACATTTTCCAGCGCCGCTGGCGTGTTGCGCGGCGCAGGCGATATTCGCCGTATCAAGATGTATTCGGCCCGCACCGGTGAAAAGATCGACATGATCTATTGGGTGGAAGGCAGCTATATCAAAGAGGCGATCAAGGAAGTGCATCACTTCATGCGCGACTGGCGCACGGGGGATGTGAAATACATCGACCTGCGCACCATCGACATCATGGCCGCGTCGCACAACCTGATGGATGTCAAGGAACCCTATATGTTGCTCTCGGGCTATCGCAGCCCGAAGACCAATGCCATGCTGCGGTCGCGGTCGCGCGGGGTTGCCAAGAATTCGCTGCATATGAAAGGTCAGGCCGCCGATCTTCGCCTGTCCTCGCGCTCGGTCAGCCAGATGGCCCGCGCCGCAAGCGCCTGTCGCGGCGGCGGTGTCGGCCGATATTCCGGATCCAACTTTGTTCATATGGATTGCGGCCCGGTGCGTAGCTGGGGCCGGTAAGCCTCTCATGATATTCAGGAAAACCCCGCCCTGCGATCCGCACGGCGGGGTTTTCTTTTCTGTGACCGGGTCCTGAGTGCCCCGCTTTAAGCCGGAAAAATGGGCGCGGCCCGAACGGCACAGGCCCTGCCCCCGCCATTATGGCGTCTGCGCAAGGAGGGTCGCGAAGAAAAACAAAAGATACGACTTTGATATATGCCCGAAACAAAAAATTTCCCGCCGGGTGAGAGCAAATCCGGCGGGAAAAATGGGCTTTGGGATCAGAAGAATGCCTGAAGCCCGGTCTGTGCGCGTCCAAGGATCAGGGCATGAACGTCATGAGCGCCTTCATAGGTGTTCACCGTTTCAAGGTTCACCATATGGCGGATGACGTGGAATTCAAGGCTGATCCCGTTGCCGCCATGCATGTCACGCGCCATGCGGGCGATGTCCAACGCTTTGCCGCAATTGTTTCTTTTCACGATCGACACCATTTCGGGTGCGGCGTTGGCCTCGTCCATCAACCGCCCGACCCGCAGGCTCGCCTGAAGGCCAAGCGTAATCTCGGTCTGCATGTCGGCCAGCTTTTTCTGGAACAGCTGGGTTTGCGCCAGGGGGCGGCGGAACTGGTGCCGGTCCAGCCCGTATTGACGGGCGGCATGCCAGCAGAATTCTGCGGCCCCCAAGGCACCCCAGCTGATGCCATAGCGCGCGCGGTTGAGACACCCGAACGGGCCTTTCAACCCTTCGATATGAGGCAGAAGCGCCTCTTCGCCCACCTCGACATCCTCCATCACGATTTCCCCGGTGATCGAGGCGCGAAGGGACAATTTGTTCTGTATTTTCGGGGCGCTAAGCCCCTTGGTGCCCTTGTCCAGTACAAAGCCACGGATCTTGCCGCCATGGGCTTCGGACTTGGCCCAGACCACGAAAACATCGGCAATCGGCGCGTTGGAAATCCACATCTTGGACCCGTTCAGCACATAACCGCCTTCGGTTTTCTTCGCGGTGGTTTTCATACCCGCCGGATCGGACCCGGCATCGGGTTCGGTCAACCCGAAACAACCGATCCATTCACCGCTGGACAGTTTGGGCAGGTATTTGTTGCGCTGCTCCTCGGAGCCATAGGCGTAAATCGGATACATCACCAAGCTGGACTGTACCGACATCATCGAGCGGTATCCGCTGTCCACCCGCTCCACTTCGCGCGCAACAAGGCCATAGGAGACATAGCCCGACCCCAGCCCGCCATATTGTTCCGGTGTGGTCACCCCAAGAAGGCCCATTCCGCCCATCTCGGCGAAAATCTCCGGGTCTGTCACTTCGTTTTCAAAGGCGTCCGTCACCCGGGGTTGCAGTTTTTCCTGCGCATAGGCGCGGGCGCTGTCGCGGATCATACGTTCGTCTTCGGAGAGCTGATCGTCAAACCGGAACGGATCATCCCAGGAAAAACGTCCAAGATCAGGCGCATCCTTGGCGCGAAGGGCAGGTTTTTCAGTCATATCAGCAATCCTTTAAGGCGGGTTAAACGGTGCGTTCGGGCGGCATTCTAGCTTGCGTTTTACGCATATGAAATCGTATATTTCGCATTAATACATGAGGAAATGGAATACATGACCGCGCCGCGCCGCCTTTTGCCCGCAATCCCGGCCCTACAGGCGCTGGAGGCCGTGGGCCGTTTGGGCAGCGCCACCGCAGCGGCTCAGGAGCTTTCCCTGACCCAAAGCGCGGTGTCGCGGCAGCTTCAGGGGCTGGAATCCCAACTGGGCGTCAAGCTGTTCCAGCGCAAGAACAAGCGGCTGGTTCTGACAGGAGCCGGGGAACGCTATGCCGAAGAGATCCGCACCGCCCTGCACCAGATCGCACAGGCCTCGTTGCGCGTCACCACCAATCCCGGCGGAGGCGCGGTCAATCTGGCCATCCTGCCCACGTTCGGGATGCGGTGGCTGGTTCCGCGCCTGCCCCGATTTGCCGAACAGCACCCGGACATCACGATCAACATGACCACCCGGCTAAACAGCTTTAACTTTGACACTGAACCCTTTGATGCAGCGTTACATTTCGGGAAGGGAGATTGGCCAAACACCGAAAAGATGAAACTTCTGGATGAAACCGTGGTGCCCGTGGCCAACCCCGATCTTCTGGCCGGGATGCAGATCACCGGCCCCCGTGACCTGTTGCGCCTGCCGCTCTTGCATATCCAAACCCGGCCCCGGGCCTGGGAAGACTGGTTCGCGCGGCAGGGGGTGGAAAGCGGGCGCACCATTGGCACGTTTCACGACCAGTTTTCCACGATCATTCAGGCCGCCCTTCACGGGCTGGGCGTGGCCTTGTTGCCTGAATACCTTGTTGAACGGGAGTTGATCGAGGGGCGGTTGAAAATCGCCACGGGCGGGCCGGTGCAGAGCCTTGGGGCCTATTGGCTGATCTGGCCCGACACGAAATCGGAAGACCGCGCATTGGCCGCCTTTCGCGATTGGCTTAAACAGGAAGTCGCCAACGAAGACATGTTGCCCCGGTGATCCATTCCCTGTCGGTATGGGTTAACCCCTATTTGACCCAGTCTTATAGGGGGTGAAAATGCGGCACCGGGGCGGCACCGGAGCGGCATCCCCCGCGCGGGTTTTGCGAATGCGCGCGAAGTTCCCCGGAAAGGTTAAAGCGTTTCCACACCACGCTGTAACAAAGTCATGCGGAAACGCTTTAATGAAACGCCCAGGATCACATCGGATGGCCGCATGGCCGCGCCATGGAATGGCCGTTAGCCCAGCGAATAGCCCGCGCCGCGCACGGTGCGCACCGGGTCACTGCCCCCCTGGCTTGTCAACGCCTTGCGCAGCCGGCCGATATGCACGTCCACGGTGCGGGTATCCACGTAAACATCCCGCCCCCAGACCCGGTCAAGAAGCTGCTCGCGGCTCCATACCCGACCGGGTTTTTCCATGAAGGTCGACAGCAGGCGAAACTCGGTCGGACCGAGTTTCAACGGCACGCCGTTCCGCGTCACCCGGTGGGTTTCGGAATCCAGCACGATGTCATCATATTCCAATCGCTCGCCCACCGTGGACGGACGGGTGCGGCGCAGCTGGGTACGCACACGCGCCATCAATTCCACCACGGAATAGGGTTTGACCACGTAATCATCCGCCCCGGTTTCCAGCCCGCGCACCCGGTCCATCTCTTCTGATCGGGCCGACAGCATGATGATCGGCACGGCGCGGGTTTCGGGCCGGGCCTTGAGCCTCCGGCACACTTCCATCCCCGACACATTGGGCAGCATCCAGTCCAGCAGGATGATGTCGGGGGGGGCCTCGCTGACCATCACCAACGCCTCTTCGCCATCCGCGGCGCGCAGCACGTCAAAGCCTTCGGCCTGTAGATTATAGGCGAGTATTTCGCGCTGTGCCGGTTCATCTTCGACCAGAAGCACACTGGGGTGTTCGGCGGACATGAGGGTCAGGCCCTGTCTTCGCTGTAGAGTTTCGAGGAGGTGTGGTCGACCTTGTCGCGCACATCCTCCGCGGGCGCTTCGCCGGTCACAAGAAACACCACCTGTTCGGCAATCGACGTCACATGGTCGCCCATGCGTTCGGTGTTCTTGGCGATGAAATGCAGGTGCATACAGGGGGTGATATTGCGCGGGTCTTCCATCATGAAGGTCAGGAATTCGCGGAACAGGGCATTGTAAAGCTGGTCGATATCGCTGTCGCGCGCGATCACGTCCAGCGCCAGCGCGGCGTCGCGTTGAATATAGGCATCCAGCGCGTCCTTGAGCATGATCTTCACATCCCGCGCCATTCGTTTGAGCGACACGTTGGCCCCGTCGATCTGGGCCATATGGACCAGAACCCCGGTGCGTTTCGCCATATTCTTGGAATAATCGCCGATCCGTTCCAGATTGCCGGCGATCTTCATCACAGTCAGCACCAGCCGCAGATCAATTGCGGTGGGAGCCCGCAGCGCAATCAGGCGCACGCATTCGTCGTTGATCAGAGTCTCGAGATCGTCAATCGCCCGGTCGTTGTCGCGCACCTGTTCGGCCAGCTCTTCGTCACGTTTTTCAAGGCTGTTGGCGGCGTCGGTGATGGCGCGTTCGACCAGCCCGCCCATTTTCATGATCCGGGCCTGGATCGCTTCCAGATCACGGTCGAAGGCCGAAGCGATATGGTGTGTGTCGTCATTCATCGGAAGGTCTCCTTCGCCGATTAACCGATCCGGCCGGTGATATAGCTTTCGGTGCGGGGGTCGATGGGGTTGGTGAAGATCTGGCCCGTTTCGCCATATTCCACGAGGTTGCCCAGATGGAAGAAGGCGGTTTTCTGGCTGACGCGCGCGGCCTGTTGCATCGAATGGGTAACGATCACCACGCTGAAATTCTGACGCAGTTCGTCGATCAGTTCTTCCACCTGTGCGGTGGCAATGGGATCAAGTGCGGAACAGGGTTCGTCCATCAACAACACCTCGGGTTCCGTGGCCACGGCCCGGGCGATGCACAGGCGTTGCTGTTGCCCGCCCGAAAGCCCGGTGCCGGGCGCATCAAGCCGGTCCTTGACCTCGTCCCATATCGCGCCGCGGCGCAGGGATTTTTCGACGATCTCGTCCAGCTCGGCCTTGTTCCTGGCCAGACCGTGGATTCGGGGGCCATAGGCGATGTTGTCATAGATGGATTTCGGGAACGGGTTGGGTTTCTGGAACACCATGCCCACTTTGGCCCGCAGCTGTACCGGGTCCACCCGCGCATGGTAGATATCTTCGCCCTCCAACAGGATGTCGCCCTGGACCCGGCAGATGTCGATGGTGTCGTTCATCCGGTTCAGGCACCGAAGAAAGGTGGATTTGCCGCATCCCGACGGGCCGATAAAGGCGGTGACGGTCTTGTCTTCGATATCCACGTCCACGTCCTTGATGGCGTGGGTGTCACCGTAATAGACCTGAACCTTGCGGGCCGAGATTTTGGTGTTGTCTTGGGTCACGGCGCTCTCCACTGTTTTGACTGGTGCGTCATACATTTCTCTCGTGTCTCCGTTTTACACGCTTTACCAGCGGCGTTCGAATTTGCGGCGCAGGATGATGGCCAGCGTATTCATGGCAATGAGGAAAACCAGCAAAAGGATGATACCGCCCCAGGCGCGTTCGTACCATGCGCCATCTGCGCGGGTCGCCCAGATATAGATCTGGGCCGGCATCCCCACATTGGGATCGGTCAGAAATGACCCAAGCCCGGCAATGTCGGTCTGGACAAAGGCCACCATCCCGATCAGCAGCAGCGGCGCGGTTTCCCCAAGGGCCGCGGCAAGGCCGATGATGGTGCCCGTCATGATCCCGGGCATGGCCAGCGGCAGCACATGATGAAACACGGCCTGCATCTTGGACGCCCCGACCCCAAGCGCGGCGTCACGGATCGAAGGCGGCACCGCCTTCAGCGACGCGCGGGTGGCGATGATGATCGTGGGCAGGGTCATCAGCGACAGCGCCAGCCCGCCCACCAGAGGTGCCGAGGCGCGCAGTTGTTCAATCCCCAACGTCCCGCCGCCAAACTGGATGAACGCGGCCAGCGCGAGGATACCGAACACGATCGAGGGCACCGCAGCGAGGTTCGAGATGTTCACCTCGATAAAATTGGTCAGCCTGTTGCGCGGAGCAAATTCTTCCAGATAGATCGACGCAGCGACCGAGACCGGCAGACAGACCAGCAGAACCACAATCATCATCGCCAGCGAACCAAGCATGGATTGCCCCATGCCCGACTGTTCCGGGCGCAGGTCCGACGCATCGTTGCCGGTGATGAACCCCCAGTTGAAGCTTTTCTTCAATGTGCCCCGGTCGCGCATGGCATCGGCAAGGTCCAGATGACCGGCATTGATCTTCTTGTCCTCGGTGATGCTGTCGCGGCTGACCCGGCCCTTGAGATAGCCGTCAATCCGGCTTGACGTTGCCAGCGCCAGCGTCACGGTGGAATTGATCCTGTCCGGGTTGGACAGCACATATTGGCGCAGCGTGTTGGGCGCACCAGAGGAAAACATGACGCGCAGATGTTTGGCTTTGCTCATGTCCCCGGCGATCCCCTGTTCGGTGATCTGCTCCAGCAACGCCCCTTCGATCAGCTTGCGATAGCCCGAGGTTTTCATCACCGATTTCTCGGCCTTTTCAATTCTGGCCTGATCCAGATGCACCGGCACGGTGATCCGCGCCTGAAGAAACGCGCCCGAGCCGTTGAGCACGATCTGGCTCAGCAATACGACGAGAAAGAACAACCCCGTCGCAATCGCGGCAATACCGTAGAATTTGAACCGGGCTTCGGCCGCGTTGCGTTTTTTCGTCCGGGCGCTCAGCGTATAAAGCGACGTCTTTTGCACCGGAGCGGAATCGGCGGTTGCATTGGCAGAACTGTCTGAGGTCATGTGTACTGCTCCCGGTATTTACCGACGATGAATTGCGCCAGAAGATTAAGCGACAGGGTGACCACGAACAACGTGGTGCCAAGCGCATAGGCCACCAGCACTTCGGGCTGGGTGAAATCCGCGTCGCCGGTCAGTTGGCTGACGATCTTGGCGGTCACGGTGGTCATGGCCTCGAACGGGTTCATGGACAGCTTGCCCGCAGCCCCTGCCCCGAACACGACCAGCATGGTTTCGCCAATGGCGCGGGACGCGGCCAGAATGATCGCACCGACAATACCGGGCAGCGCGGCGGGCAACACAACCTGTTTGATGGTTTCGGATTTGGTCGCGCCAAGGCCAAGCGATCCGTCACGCATCGCCTGGGGCACGGCGTTGATAATGTCATCGGAAAGCGAGCTGACAAAGGGGATCAGCATGATGCCCATGACAAGCCCGGCGGTCATCACCGAAGAGGCCCCCTGCATCCAGCCCAGCCCACCGCCGCCAAACACGGTCATCAACAGCGGCCCAACCGTCAGAAGCGCAAACAGCCCGTAAACGATCGACGGGATCCCGGCGAGGATTTCAAGCAGCGGTTTGACCGTGCCGCGCACCTTTGGCGTGGCATATTCCGACAGGTAAATCGCGGCAAACAGGCCAATGGGCACGGCCACCACAAGGGCAATGAGCGACACGTAAAGCGTGCCCCACAGCAGCGGGATCAAACCCAGCGGCTGGTCCCGGCCACCGCCCGAATGGGGTTGCCATGTGGTCCCGAACAGATAATCGGTCCAGTTATAGGTGCGGAAGAACTCCACGGTGTTGAAAATCAGCGCGAAAAAGATGCCCACGGTGGTCAGGATCGCAATCAGCGCAGCAAAAACAAGCACGTAGCGGGTGATGTTTTCCACCACGTTGCGGGCGCGAAACCCGCGTGTCGTGCGCAGATAGGCAAAACCCAGCCCGCCAAGAGCGGCCGCGATGACCAGAATGGTTTTCCACAACTCCCCGGCCCGGTCCAGCGCGCGGTAACGTTGCGCGCCGCTCAACACCTGGGGATGGACATCCGACCCAAGCGCCACGCCCACTTCGCCCAGCCGGGCGCGAATGTCAGTGGACTCTGACCGGACAGAACGGGCCTGATTTTCGCTCAGCACACCTGCGCGCACGGCCTTGTCCAGCCCTTCGGCCACGTTGCGCACATCGGTCATGACAAGATCGAGCGATCCGCCCTCGGGGATCAGTTCCGCCGGGATCGTCTGGGCCACATTGGCCTTGATCGCCAGCGGCTGGACTACGGTCCAGAGCGCCATCAGCGTCAGCGCAGGCAGGATCACCATCAGGGCAACATTCACGCCGTAATAATGCGGGCGCGAATGCAGCGCGCGCGCATCCCCCCCCGCCGAGGCCAGCGCCCGGCCACGGCCAAGCAAAAAGCCCAGAGCAGACAGCCCCAGGATGGTCAGGAAAAGCCAGAAAGCGGACATGGTGGCTCCGTTCGGGTGTGCAGGGTAAAGGTCCTAAAAGGAGGGTTGGGGCGGCGAAAAATGCCGCCCCGCCGGGATCTCCCGGTTTACATGTTCGAGTCCATGGTGGCTTCGTCTTCGACCAGCTCCTGGGTTTTTTCCAGCTCGGGATCCGCAACCAAACCGTATTCGGCCAGCGGACCATCAGGACCGGCCAGCTCTTCGGCCACGAAGAAGGAAGCGTATTCCTTGAGGCCCGGGATCACACCGATATGCGCTTTCTTCACATAGAAGTAGAGCGGGCGCGACACCGGGTATTCCCCGGTTGCAATCGAGTCGGTCGACGGCACAACGTTGGACACGGTGGCCACTTTCAGCTTGTCGGTGTTGTTTTCATAGAAAGCCAGACCAAACACACCGATCCCGGCGGGGTTGGCGTCGATCCGGGCCAGAGTTTCGGTGTAGTCGCCATCGATATCCACCGATTTGCCATCCGCACGCACACCATAGCAGGCTTTCTTGGCGGCTTTCTTTCTGGCTTTCTCGCTGTCCCCTTTGGCGATGGCCAGATATTGGTCATAGGCACCCGAGGTTTTACAGCCAGCCAGCAGGACCTTCTTTTCAAACACTTCACGGGTGCCGTGCTTGGTGCCCGGGATATAGCCGACAATCTCTTCGGCGGGAAGGTCGGCGTTGAAATCGCTCCATTTCTGGTGCGGGTTGTCGACCAGCTTGCCGTCCACCATCACCTTGGCACCCAGAGCATTGAAGATGTCGATGGGTTCAAAGGCTGCATAGGCCGGACCGGTCTTTTGCGAGGCAAAGACGATTCCGTCATAGCCGATGCGTACCTCTATGATGTCGGTCACACCGTTTTCGGCGCAGGTCTTGATTTCCTTGTCCTTGATCTTGCGCGAGGCGTTGGCCACGTCAATGGTGTTCTCGCCAACACCTTCACAGAACCGCTTGAGCCCCGCCGAAGACCCGCCCGATTCAACCACCGGGGTCGGGAAATCGGTATTTTCGCCAAAGGCTTCGGCAACGATCGAAGCATAGGGCAGCACGGTGGACGACCCGGCGACCTGCACGTTGTCACGTGCAGTTGCAGCAGAGGCCGAAATGGCCGCGATTGCGACGGCCGAGGCGGTCAGTTTCATGGATGTCATATTCCAGCTCCTGGGTAACGATCAATGGCTCCCCATCCCCGGGAAACCTTGGGGCCGGACCTAAGCCCGTTACGCAATGCTTTTGTGACAGCTATGTAACGTTTTCATGACAGAAGGCGAATTTCCCGAAACCCGGACCTCGCCCCGACCTAGATTGAAACAGAACCGGGGACCTGGTGTGTTACATTGAAGTCCAGATGATATACGAATTTTAGCTAAAATTCGTGTCTCTTCCCGAGGCAACTGCCCCCCCGGGCGCACCGCGCCCTCGTGGCCAATTCTGCGCCGTCCCAAGTCAGCGGGCCCAAGTCAGCGGGGCTGCACAGAAGGGTAAAGCTCTCCATGGCCCGATAGTGCGACAACGTATCCTGCGCGGGGTGTCACGTGGCGATTCCGTCACCTGTGAACACCCAGAATCCGGTCGGTGCCCTGACCGAATCAAAAACCACTGGGGGGCAGGTCTTCGCCCGTTCACAGCGCGCCGGATTTGAGAAACCCGTGGCGCATCATCTGCCAGGAGCCCCCCCACCATAAAGAACCCCGCTAAAGCGTTCGACCTTTAACCTGAGACAGGGAAAAAGGCGAACGCAGCGCGACATCTATGTGTTTCGCGCGTCCTGCCGAAAACCCGTGAGTCAGGTTTTTGGCAGGACGCTTTAACGACCCGCGCGATTTGAAATACCTGCCAATATTTCCTGTGCTCACCGACACATAGGCCTGGCGGGTCAGCTTGTGATGGCTTGCGACAAAACCCACCATCTGCCCCCGAGACTGGGCGATAGGGTCATAGCAATGTCTTTCGCACGCGAAGCGATACAATCTTCGTATGCGAAATTGCTGCGCGTCATATTCCTTTACACCCGATGACCCGTGATCAGCCTGTTGCCCGGATCAAAGATCCTGTCCGCGCATTTCAACGGCAATGGCAAGCCCCAGCGCATAAGAAATATCGCCATACATGGCATCGAACCCGGCAAACAGCGCCCGGTTCAACGCCTTGCCCTCTGCGCTTCTGGACAAGGTCACGTAAGCGTCAAGATCGCTATCCGCCAGCGGATCGTACGCGGTCAGAAGATAGGCCATCAACCATTCATCGGTATCGGTGCGGGTCTCTTCTTCCTGCTCCCAGACGTCGCGCAGCATGTCCTCTTCGCTCATCTCGAATGCCCCGCCTTCCACAAGCCCCTGGTAAAACCGCAGGTTCGAGTTCAGCGCCCCGGCCACGTTATACCCCACCAGATCATTGGCCGCGACATAGGCGCGGATCAGGGCGATGCGCTCTGTCCGCTCGCCACGGTCCCGCGCGGCCCTGAACCCGGCGCGGGCGGTGTCTTCGGTCCCCTGATCCAGAAAGGCACGGCGGGCCAGCAGTTCGTGTTCAATAATCCGCGCCCCAACCTCGTCGGTGAAAAAAGCCAGCAGCGGGGCAATCGCCGCCTCGGGCAGTTCCTTGTCCAAGGCCGCACGAACCGAGGCCAGCATGGCGTCACGGTCATAAATCCGCGCCACCCGCGCCGCCCAGACCGGATGGCCCTTCGCCGGATCATGGCCCAGGAAATCCTGTCCCAGATCGGCACCGAACTGCGCGCCCTCCTGATGCATCACCTCGATGATCGCCGGAAGGCCAAGCGCATCGTAAAGCTGCGCCCGCGCGGTGTGTTCCGCAGGTTGCGCAGGTGGGTGCGCGGGGGCCTGCTGCGTGGATTGTGTCGATTGCACCGGTTGCGCCGGCAACGCTGGTTGCGCCTGTTGCAACTGGGCCAGCCCCGACGAAGCGGACAGGACAAAAACGGTCAGCGCCGCGCCCAGCCCCCTCACAGGTCCTGCCCCGGATGCAGATTGGCCATGCGATGGGCCAGCACTTCAAACCGGTTCGCCATGATTTCCCACTGGACCGCGTTCATCAATTCATAGACCTGTTGCATCCGCTCATCCTCCAGCGCCTCGGCATAGGCACGCATATCCGCGTCGGAAAACGCGCGATACACATGCGCCGCATTGGCCAGCGCCGAAACCGCCATCTGCCGCCGCATGTCACCTTCGTTTTCCTTCATCACCGCGCGCAGGGCCGGTTCATCCAACCTGAGGTCAATCACTCCCGCGCTGGCCGCCGCCATCAGGAACCGCACCTGGATCTCCTGAACCGCGCGCACGGCGGTGTCCGAGCTGTCAATTGCCGTGTTCATGCGCTTGAGATACTCCAACCGGGGCGAGCCCTGTTTCAGCAATCCGGCCACGATTTCCTCGCCATCCTTGCGCTTGGCCTCGTCATTGTCATCCATGTGGGCGATGTTTTCCGCCTCGACCAGCCGCCGACCCAGATCCGAGGCATAAAACCCCGCCGCGTGATCCAGAAGCTCTTCTGTCAGGGCATTTTCAAGAAACCCCAGGGCCATGCTGCGCATCACGCCCGTATCGAACACTTCGCGGCTGACCCGGGTCCAGTCATGGCCGAAATCCCCCGGCTCCCGCCCCAGCATGGAGGGCGCGTCGGACGCGGAAAGCGCAATCGAATCAAGCGCAACACCGAAACCGGTCACCTCAAGGAACGCCTCGACCCGATCCCGCCCGGCAGCATGGGCCGGGTGCAGAAAAATCAGGACGGTCAGAGCCAGAAGACCCGGAACAACCCCGCAAAGGCGCAGGCGTTTCATGATGGAACCTCGTATTTTCAACTGTTTCACCCTGCAACCTATGGCTTTTATCCCCCGCCCCCGCGGAGAGGTGCCGGAGTGGTCGAACGGGGCGGTCTCGAAAACCGTTGTCCCTTCACGGGGACCCAGGGTTCGAATCCCTGTCTCTCCGCCACTAAGATATTAAGATAGTTTGGTTTCACGGCCAAGTGTGGCTAACCCCTCATCCCTTTGGATAAAGTAGAAGTCGGCATACTATGCCGTGTTCCTGCGTCACCGCATGCACCGACTATGCCGTGACGCTGCCAAACTTTGCTTGATCGATGCCCTTTGCGCCCATCCCGAACGACGAAAGCCCCGCCGTTTTGGGCGGGGCTTTCGTCAACTCGGGCAAGTCTGCGCTATAGACCGATATTGCCGTCGGCATTGGCGATCAGTTGCTGCTCCTGAGTGAGGTAGCGAAAGTAATAGCGCTCGGTGGTCTTCACCGACCCGTGTCCGATATATCGTTGCACGCGATAGACCGACCAGCCTTCCTTAAGTCGCTCAATGGCAAACTTGTGGCGGATATCGTGGAGGCGGGCACCGAAATCTGTCTCCTGAGCATAGTCCCAGAACAGGTTTGCCGCGCTACGATAGTAGCCTTCCTCGGTCTTGTTCCAGAAGATATATGGCGAGCTATTGGAGCGGCGGATCTGCAGCAGAATGTCGATCGCCTGCTGGCGCAGAGTGATGGTCCGGATCTTGCGGCCTTTCGTGTGTCGTAAGGTCAGCGTAACATGGCCTTCGACCGGATTTTCCATACCTTTCAAGTCCGCCCATTTGATCATCGACATCTCTGTAACACGCCCCCCGGTTGCGTCAAGGAAGCCCGGGAAAAAGCAGAGTGTGCCCGGTGCCCGCCATCCCAGCTTTTGGATAGCCTCATCGGTGGGGAGTACGATGTCCGGCAGGCTTTCCTTCATTCCGGTCTTCTCAAATTGCCGAACTGGATTTATTTCGATCCAGCCCAGGTTTTTGATATAACTCATGAGATGATTGAAAGCGGTGAGGTCGCGATTGATCGTCGCGATTGAAGCTCCAGCATCCTTTCGCATAGCAACAAATTCCGAAATGGTTTTCAGATCCACTTCCCATGCTCCGGCCAATTCAACATTCTCGCCCCGCTCTTCAAAGACCTCCAACAGCGTCAGACCGATCTGTCGTAGGCTTGTTTGATACCTTGTGCGGGTGTTCGCGGACCATCCATGGTCGGGATCGAAATGCTCCAGGCTGTCGTAGAAGCCTGTAAAGCCGGCATGGAAGAGCCAGTCGGCCTCGCCTCGCTTGGCCTTCCCTTTCAGTTCTTTGATCCTGCCTCGCGCTTTCTTTTCCGCGACCCGCTTAGAATTTGTCCGAAGCGACTCCCGGTATTCCTTTCCGTCAATAGAGACTCGGAAGTAGTAATTCTTGCTGTTTTTGGGTTTGTAGATGTTACTTGCCATTGGTTTCCCTTTGTGAGCCAGAGAGCGAGTGTGTCTTGATCAAATGTCCAAATCTCGCCGTGTTTGACGGCGCCGGGAATTTTGCCCCTCGACGCCAAGTCGGTGATTGTTCGACGCTTCAACCCCGTGAGTTCGACCACTACGTTGACCCGCACTCGCGGCTTCATGTCCGCCAAGGCGGGTATTGCTTCTTTGAATGCTCGCGGTGATGCTTGGGTCATATGCCTGCCGTTATGCTGTAGCCGCCAGAGATCCCGGCGACAGGTCCTTCTCGCGACCTTGTTGGTGTCAAAGAGGAGATTGGGTTCATCTCTCTTCGACGAGTCGTGGAAAACGGCTAAATCCAGTGGCTTTCTTCACCAGTCGAATGTAATCGACTGTTTTATAAAGATTCTTTTCTTTGCGATTAGCGATAGGCTTTTCGGTCGATGACGTCCTACTTGAACAGCCATGGGAGAAGTTCCTACACGGCTACCTCCGGTCACCCGGCCGAGTACGATATCCATAAAGATCCGGATTAAGAAAGACTTGCCCCGGTCATAAGGATAGAAGAGCCTCGCATCCGGACTCGGCGCCGCAGCCCCCCGCGCCCGAGATTGGACCTGTCGCGGTTTGATGCCGCTCCTTTGATAGCATTTACTGCAACAAAGGAGACTGACTATGGGACTGAAACGGACGGACGAATTCCGCCAAG
>PDRZ01000006.1 GCA_002747035.1 Rhodobacterales bacterium | reverse complement strand
GGTCTGCGGGGCTGTTGGCGTGGCCCGATGGTCTGTCGTGGTTCCATGGCGGCGATTGCACTCCGCTACAGGCAGCACTTGCGTTCCATGACGCGCTTGACCCCTGGGGCCGGGATGGGGCGGACGGGATGGATGGCACAGAGGAAATCCACGTTGGCCTCTGGGGGAGTGACGCATGACCTCACCAAACGCTTTAACCCCACTGGGCGACCTGTTTCGCGTGTTCGGTCGGATCGGGCTGTTGTCCTTTGGCGGGCCTGCCGCCCAGATCGCCTTGATGCATGACGAACTGGTTGACCGGCGCGGCTGGCTTGAGGAACAGCAGTTTCTTGGTGCCCTGTCCTTTTGCATGATGTTGCCGGGTCCCGAGGCAATGCAGCTGGCCACCTATTGTGGTTGGCGTTTGCGGGGCACTCTGGGCGGGCTGATTGCCGGCGGGCTGTTCGTACTGCCCGGAGTCATGGTGATCGCGGTGCTGGCGTTGATCTATGGCGCATATGGCGAGGTGCCGCTGGTGCAATCGGCCTTTCTCGGGATCAAGGCATCGTGGTACAGGCCCTGCGCAAACTGGCAGGCAAGGCGTTGAACGGGCCGGTTCCGCTTGCCCTGGCCCTGGCGGGGTTTGCCGGGCTTTACCTCTTTAACCTGCCTTTTCCGCTGGTCATTATTGGGGCTGCGTTTGTGGGGTTTTTGACAGCTTCGGCGGCGGACACGACGACCCCGCCCCCACGCCCCAAAGGCGGGCACAGCCTGCGCAGCCTCGCGCTCTGGGGCGGCCTCTGGGCCGCGCCCCTGGTGCTTGCCTTCGCGACTGACGCGGAGTTCCTGTTTGAGATCGGTCTTTACTTTTCCCAACTTGCCGTTCTGACCTTTGGCGGCGCCTATGCGGTGCTGACCTGGATGGCGCAAACGGTTGTGGTGGATCATGGCTGGATCACCACCGGACAGATGATGGATGCGCTGGGGCTGGCCGAAACGACGCCTGGTCCGCTGATCCTTGTGACCCAGTTCGTCGCCCATCTGGCCGGGTTTGGCGCGGGCGGCCCCGCCCTTGGGCTTCTTGCCGGTCTCATGGCGATTTGGACCACGTTCCTGCCCTGTTTTCTATGGATTTTTCTGGGCGCGCCTTACGTGGACTGGCTGATGGCCCAACCCCGGCTGACCGGTGCGCTGCGCGGGATCACGGCGGCGGTGGTGGGGGTGATCGCCAACCTGTCGCTGTGGTTTGCGCTGCATATGCTGTTCACCGGGATGGCGCGGCAGACACCGCTTTGGCCCATGTGGAGCAGCCTCGATCTGCGCGCCACCCTTCTCGTGGCGCTGGCCGCACTGTTGATGGGGCCGGGCCGGGTTGGGTTGCTCACCACGCTTGTCCTGATGGCAGGGGGCGGGCTGATTCTCGGGGGACTCAACATCCTGCCCTGAACGCGACCGGCATCGTGTCTGCACTTTTTTGCCCGGCTCACCTTTTGTTTTGGGGCGAATCCCCTATGGTAAGGATAACAGCGGACAACGCACCGGACACGGACGAAAAGGAGCAGGCGGGATGTCACGCATGATCGACTATGGCGGGCTCATGCATCGCGCGATGCGCGGGTTGATCCAGGAGGTGCTGACGGATGTGGCCGATCACGGGCTGCCCGGGGCCCATCATTTCTTCATCACCTTTGACACCACACATCCAGATTCCAAGCTGGCGGATTGGCTGCGTGAACGGTATCCGAACGAGATGACGGTGGTGGTGCAGCATTGGTTCGACAATCTTGATGTCGGTGATACCGGGTTCGGGATTACATTGAATTTCGGGGACGCACCGGAACCGCTTTATATTCCCTATGATGCGATCAAGACCTTTGTGGACCCGTCCGTCGAATTTGGGCTGCGGTTCGAAGCCCACGAAGAAGACGAGGACGAAGATGATCTGATTCCGGACGAAAGCTCGGACGAGTCGGATGGCGACGCGCCCGAGAATCAGGATGCCGAAGTGGTCAGCCTCGACAGTTTTCGCAAATAAGCACTCTCTGGCCTGTGCGGGCCAGTTGCAGGCCGGTCCCACGGTCCCACAGCGGACGGCAGGTCAGTTTTGGCGGCTTTGAAACACCCCGGTGCCCCCCGGTTGCCCCCGGTGACGCTTTTGCGACATCCCGGCCCTGCCCTGCGGGCTTGCCTCTTCAAAGACCCCAGTGACCCGGACATCGGGTTCAAACTCCAGGGCGCTCCCGCCCGTCAGCGCCACATCAGAGATGTGTCTCTTCCCGTTGGGCCGGGCGCCGCGCGATGCGCGGCGCGCCCCATAGCTCACCGGCGTGTCAGGAAGGTTGACACGGTTTTCATCTTCTCGCCGTTACGAATACTAAGGAAGTCAAGCTTTAGTCCCCCGTCCTGTAACGTGCGATCGAACTGCTGCATCTCAAACCCTCCATCGGGGTTCACGAACAGCGAATAAACCGACAAGGTATCCTCATGCAGGCTGGCCCAGACAAAAGGTTCGCCATCCAGCGGATCATTGGGCGCGGCATGGCCGAACAGGTTCACCTGCATCGCCGCAGCAAAGACGCCGGGGTGGTTGCTGCTTACGAAATCTATGGAATAGGTTTTGGTTTTTCTGCGCCCGTCGCTCTTGTGGGTGACCGAGCTCCAAGTGACGTTGAACCCTTTACGGGTAAGGGCGATGACAACGCTCATATCGCGCGCCTCGCGCCCTCCGTTGATCAACTGGACCTCGGCCGATCCGTCAAATGTGCCCACAAAACGGCTCACATCCGTCCGCGTGTCCGACCGCGAGGCTCCGGACATCAGGGCCACAAACGTGACTGACAGCAAAATCAGGGTCAGGTTTGACCGGCACATGATTTCATACACCCGATACATGGTTTGCTTCCTTCCGCGCAACGCACCATCTGTAATATAGATCGTCCATAGGGCTTTCCTAGGGCCTGTTTCAGTCCCGTGACAATTCGCACGCCGCCCGGCATGGTATCCCGTGGTATGCAGCATTGATATTTTCGCCCCATCGTCTAAACACAGGTAAGCTAAACACAGGCAAACAGTTTTTCACGGAGCACCGCGATGACCCAGACCCGTACCGAAACCGACAGCTTTGGCCCGCTTGAGGTTCCTTCCGACAAATATTGGGGCGCTCAGACCCAGCGGTCGATCATGAACTTTCCCATCGGTTGGGAAAAACAACCCGTCGCCATCGTGCGCGCGCTGGGGGTGATCAAAAAGGCCTGTGCGATGCGGAACAAGGCCACGGGCAAACTGGACGCGAAAATCGCCGATGCGGTGATTGAAGCCGCAGGCGAGGTGATCGAGGGCAAGTTTGACGACAATTTTCCGCTGGTCGTGTGGCAAACCGGATCGGGCACACAGTCCAACATGAACTCCAACGAGGTGATCGCCAACCGTGCCATTGAAATCCTCGGCGGCGTGATCGGGTCCAAGGACCCGGTCCACCCCAATGACCACTGCAACATGGGCCAGTCGTCCAACGACACCTTCCCCACCGCCATGCACATTGCCGCCGCCATGACCGTGCGCGACGTACTGTTGCCCGGCCTGACCAAGCTGGCCGAGGGGCTTGAGGCCAAGGCCGAAGAGTTCAAGGACATCATCAAGATCGGTCGCACCCATACCCAGGACGCCACGCCGCTGACCCTGGGGCAGGAATTCTCGGGTTATGCCCACCAGATCCGCCAAGGCATCGCGCGGGTCGAAGCGGCCCTGCCCGGCATTTACGAACTGGCCCAGGGCGGCACCGCTGTGGGCACCGGGCTGAACACCCAACCCGGCTGGGGCGAAGCCGTGGCCGCGAACATGGCCGAAATCACCGGCCTGCCCTTCGTCACCGCGCCGAATAAATTCGAAGCTCTCGCAGCGCATGACGCCATGGTCTTCATGTCCGGCGCGCTCGCGACGGTTGCCGGTGCGATGTACAAGATCGCCAATGACATCCGTTTCCTGGGCTCTGGCCCCCGTTCGGGTCTTGGCGAACTGATCCTGCCGGAAAACGAACCCGGCTCTTCGATCATGCCGGGCAAGGTGAACCCGACCCAGGCCGAAGCCATGACCCAAGTCGCCGCGCAGGTCATGGGCAACAACGCCGCCATGACCTTTGCCGGCTCGCAAGGGCATTTCGAACTCAACGTCTATAACCCGATGATGTCCTATAACCTGTTGCAATCCATGCAGCTTCTGGGCGACGTCGCAGACAGCTTTACCGAACGTATGCTGAACGGCATCAAGGCGAATGAACCGCGTATCGACAAGCTGATGAAAGAATCGCTGATGCTGGTCACCGCGCTGGCACCCACCATCGGCTATGACAATGCCACAAAGGTCGCCAAGACGGCGCACAAGAATGGCACGACGCTGAAAGAAGAGGCGATCGCGCTTGGTTTTGTGGACGAAGCTACCTTTGACGCGGTGGTGCGCCCCGAAGACATGGTCGGACCCAAAGCGTAAATGACCGATACCCCCAAAGACCCCCAGTGCGGCCTGTCCGAGGCCGCGCAGAACGACAGAAGCTGGAGACCAAAGCTTCAGGAACTGGCCAACGCCCTGTCAGACGGCGAAAAATCCGCCCTGATCGCCGCGCTCAAAAACCCGGGCGACGACGTGGCGCTTCTCACTGCGCGCGGGGCACCCAATGATTGGTTCTGGGCACATCTGTCGCAGGTTGGGCTGATGGTGGTGGATGAGGACATTCCCGCCGAACCGCTGCGCGAGCTTTCGGTTGTCTATCGCCTGACTGCTGAGGGACGCAAACACCTGCCCCTGCTTTTGCGCAGCCTGTTTTGACATCTTCTCTTGTGGGACGGGTGCGTCTAGGGTGAGTTCCATGAGCAATGTCACCAACCTCAACCAGTTTCGCAAACAAAAGGCGCGGGCCGATAAAAAGACCCGGGCCGATGCCAATGCCGCGAAATTCGGTCGCACACGGGCCGAGAAAGAGCTGGAACAGGCTCAGGCCGAAAAGGCCAGGCGCGATCTTGACGGCAAAGAACGCGATACATGAGCCGCCCGGTCAAACGCTCGCTGACCTTGAAGGGCCACCGGACCAGCGTGTCCCTTGAGGATGAATTCTGGCGCGCCTTCCGCGAATTGGCGCAGGAAAGTGGCAAACCTATCAATATGCTAGCAGCCGAAATTGATGCGGAACGTGAACTGGACACCGGTCTGGCTTCGGCAATCCGCCTGTTCGTGCTGAACCATTACCGAAAGCGTTGATCCCCCTGCCGCCCCACCCGCGCCGCGATCTCGGCGATTCCTGACAATGTGGGCGCGTCTGACAACAGCGGCGCAATCTCCACGATCACCGATTCCGGCAGGGTCCACCATTCCAGCCCGCGCAATGCCGCGACAATCTCTGGTTCAAACCGGGATTTCACCACATGGCCCGGGTTGCCGACCACGATGTCATAAGGAGCAACATCCCGCGACACCACGGCGCGCGCGCCAATCACCGCCCCGTCTCCAATCGTAACACCGGACATTATCGTCGCACCCGCCCCGACCCACACATCGTTGCCAATCACCACATCCCCGCGGGTCGCCGGATGCCCGGTAATGTCGGTGCCGCCAAGCTGCGCCTGATACACATGCCCAAACGGAAAGGTGGTGATCCAATCGGTCCGGTGATTGCCGCCAAGGAAAATCTCGACCCCGGCGGCGATGGAACAAAAGGCACCAATCGACAACTCTGCCCCTTCGCCCCAAGACCTCAGACTGATCCGTTCATGCCCATAGGTGAAACGCCCCACGCGCACTTTTTGCCTGCCAAGCGTGACCTCGCGCGTTTCCGCCGGATTCTGCGCCGGTTTGGTTCCAAAAAGTTTCACAGCAAGTCCCCTTTGACTGGCCCTTCCAGATCGTCCTGTGACCAGCCCCACCTATACCGTGTGACCCGGCCCGTGACCAAAAGAAAAAGGGCCGCCCAACCGGACGGCCCTTTCCCGAAATTCGCAAATCCCAAAGCTTAACGCTTGGAGAACTGGAAGCTCTTACGGGCTTTCGCCTTACCGTATTTCTTCCGCTCGACCACACGGCTGTCGCGGGTCAGGAAGCCCGCGGCCTTCAGCGCCCCGCGCAGCGAAGGATCATAAAGCTGCAGAGCTTTGGAAATGCCGTGCTTGACCGCACCGGCCTGCCCCGACAGACCACCGCCCTTGACGGTTGCCATGACGTCGAATTCACCTTCGACACCGGCCACCGTAAACGGTTGCGCCAGGATCATCTGCAGCACCGGACGGGCGAAATATTTGTTCATTTCGCGGCCATTCACGGTGACCTTGCCCGAACCGGGTTTGATCCAAACGCGGGCCACGGCGTCTTTCCGCTTGCCGGTCGCATAAGAGCGGCCCAGTTCGTCACGCACGGGTTCGCGCGGGGTTGCGGTTTCGACTACGACAGCTTCTTCACCGGCAACGGCGTTCAGCTCTTCAAGCGAGTTGATTTGATCGGCCATTGATTAGCTCCGAGTGTTCTTCTTGTTCATGGACTTCACGTCCAGAACTTCGGGGTTTTGCGCCTCGTGGGGATGCTCGGCACCGGCGTAAACACGCAGGTTGGTCATCACTTTGCGCGACAGACGGTTGCCGGGCAGCATACGCTGTACGGCCTTGGTCACAACACGCTCAGGATGCGCGCCGTCCAGGATTTGCTGCTTGGTGCGGCTTTTGATCCCGCCGGGGTGACCGGTGTGCCAGTAGAATTTTTCGTCACGTTTCTTGCCGGTCATTTGAATTTTGTCGGCGTTGATGACGATAACATTGTCGCCCATGTCCATATGGGGCGTGAACGTGGCCTTATGCTTGCCACGCAGACGCATGGCGACGATCGACGCAAGACGGCCCAGCACCACGCCTTCGGCGTCGATGATGATCCATTTTTTGTCGATATCCGCCGGAGTTGCGGTGAAGGTTTTCATCTTCGGATACCCGTTTGTTCGATATGTTGCGGCACGGGAGATCCCGCACCATTCGTGATGGGCGGGTTATAAAGCTTGGGTCTGCACAGTCAAGCGCAACAAACGTCAATAAGTATCTTTAAAACAATGGGTTAGAAATTAGGTATCATTATACCCCACGCCTGACCCGTGATTTCCTCGTGTGAATTGTCCAACAGCTACCACAGACGGACCATCTTTTATGGCCCTCTCAAATCCCATCGCGGGCCTTTAATGCGTTTCCACATCAGGCCGAGTCAACGTAATGCGGAAACGCTTTAGCGCGGGGGCAGCGAATAGGTCATGCTGGCCCGCGCCACGGGTTTGTCGGACCCTTCGGAAAACATTAAAACATCCCCCACGGCCAGAACCTTACCCAGCTTGAGCAGCCGGCACCGCGCAATCATGTCGCGCGTTCCATCGGGCCTGCGCATGAAATCCATCGAACACCCGGTGGTTACGGCCAGGGCTCTGGGGCCGATCATCGCCAGAACGATCACGTAAACCGCACAATCGGCCAGGGCGAACATGCTCGGGCCGCTCACCGTTCCGCCGGGGCGCAAATGCCGGTCGGCGACCTTGAGGCGCAAATCAACCTCCATGTCCTGTAACCGATCCACCGCGAAATCCTCGCCAACCTGGGGAAATACCCGCTCCAGAAACGCCATCACCTCGTCGGCCTGCATTTGTAACGGCATGTCTTTCCTCCCCGCGCGTCTCTGACTAAAGTTGCCGTTAATTGGAGGAGAGAACAAGATGGCATTGCTCGAACGTCACGACACGGGACACGTCGCCCACCTGCGGATGAATGCCCCCGAGAAGCTGAACGCGCTTTCGGATGAAATGCTCGCGGCGCTGCGGGAAACGCTGAGCGGGCTGGCCACGGATGACACCGTGCGCGCCGTGGTCATATCGGGTGCGGGCAAGGCCTTCTGTGCCGGGCATGACCTCAAACAAATGACCGCAGGACGACAGGCGGAAGATGGCGGGAGCGCCTATTTCGCGGACCTGTTCGGACGCTGTGCAGCGGTGATGAAACAGATCCGCACCCTGCCCCAGCCCGTGATCGCAGCCCCCCACGGCATAGCCACGGCAGCGGGATGCCAACTGGTGGCGACCTGTGACATGGCCATCGCGGCTCAGGGGACACGGTTCGGGGTCAATGGCGTGAATATCGGCCTGTTCTGCTCGACCCCCATGGTCGCCCTGTCGCGCAACGTGCCGCGCAAACAGGCATTTGAAATGCTGACCACCGGAAAATTTATCGACACGGAACAGGCCGAACGCATCGGCCTGATCAACCGCGCGGTGCCGGGCGAGCAACTGGAAGACGCGGCCCTTGAACTGGCCGAAACGGTAGCGTCAAAGCTCACCGCTGCCGTCAGGATCGGCAAATCCGCGTTTTACGATCAGATCGAACTGGATGTTGACGCCGCCTATGCTCATACCGGTGCCATCATGGTCGAAAACATGCTGTGGCGCGACACAGAAGAAGGTATTCAGGCCTTCATCGAGAAGCGCGCACCGGATTGGCAGGACTGATCGGGCGCGGAAAAACGATTTTTAGATAAAAATCATGTACCCGCCGCAATCATCCCGCTCAAGCCTTTGGCACTTAACTTACTGTAAAAATAACGTTTTTCAGGGTTCAGGCGCATCGTTTCCAAAATCGCGCCCTATTTTTTCCACATTCGCCATTGTTTTGCCCCAATTCATTTTGTTAAAAGCTTAGTCAACCAAGGCATGGACGAAAGATCATGGACATGCACAAGTGGGTCACTGTCGGCATATTGTCTCTCCAGGCCACTCTCTCTCTGGCTGCCGATTTACCGGAACCAGTGACCCACTCGGATTTCCCGACATTACAGAGCACTCCGTTTTCCACGGTCATGCTGGGGCGCGATCTGTTCTTTGACCCGATCCTGTCCGGCAATCGCAATATTGCCTGTGCCACCTGTCACCATTCGGCACTGGGGTCTGCGGATGCACTGCCCCTGGCCGTGGGGGAAGGCGGTGCCGGGTTGGGCACGGCCCGCCATGGCACGGCTGCCGCCCCTGCCCCGGCCCATATTCCGCGCAATGCGCCCGCTCTTTTCAATGCCGGCGCGACTGAGTTCACCACGATGTTCCATGACGGCCGGGTCACACGCGACCCATCGCAACGGTTCGGCTTCGTGATGCCCGAAGGCCGTGCCCTCGAGCGGCCCGTCCCAAACGCTCTTGCCGCGCAGGCCATGCTGCCCATCCTGTCACCCGAAGAGATGGCCGGACAGCCCGGTGAAAACGCCGTGGCCGATGCGGTCGCGGCGGAACAGATTCGCGGCCCTCACGGTGCCTGGCAGATCCTGGCCAGCCGTGTGGAAGACATCCCCGCCTATCGTCGGCGTTTCGATCGGATCATCGGGGCGGATGAACCGATCCATATCACCGATATCGCCACCGCCATCGCCGCCTTTATCGCCTATGAATTCCGGGCCACCGACAGCCCCTTTGACCAGTTTCTCAAAGGGCGCAAGGGGGCGCTCACCCCGCCTCAGAAACGCGGGATGGAACTGTTTTATGGCCAGGCGGGCTGTTCCGCCTGTCACTCCGGCCCGTTTCAGACCGATCACGGGTTCCACGCTATTGCCATGCCGCAACTTGGCCCCGGCAAACATCATGACGGTTATGGCACCGATCACGGGCGGGCGGGCGTGACCTATGACGACGCGGACATGTACGCCTTCCGCACCCCGTCCTTGCGCAACATTGCACTCACGGCACCCTATGGCCATTCCGGGGCCTATGCCACGCTTGAGGGGATCGTGCGCCATCACCTTGATCCGCTGGCCGCTCTGGCCCGGTTCGACGCCGGAGGGGTGTCGCTTCCGTCGCTGAACGCCGAAGGCACCGTCCCCGCCTCGGGCGCAAGCGCCGCCGAAACCGCCAGAATCGCCGCCGCCAACACGCTCGCGCCCACCCCGCTGAACGATCAACAGGTGGCCGAGATCATCGCCTTTCTCCATGCGCTGACCGACCCCGGCTCGATCACCGGGCGGCTGGGTGCGCCTTTGCGCGTGCCGTCCGGCCTGCCCATGGACAAGCTGTCATTGCACTGACCACGAATCCCCCCTACATCCGCCCCCATGGATAAACGACTTCACATCATTGGCGGCGGGCTTGCAGGGTCCGAGGCCGCCTGGCAGGCCGCCAACATGGGCGTGCCCGTGACCCTTCACGAAATGCGCCCCTCGGTCGGCACCTTTGCACACCAAACCGGCGATCTGGCGGAAATGGTCTGTTCCAACTCTTTCCGCTCGGATGACAGCGAACAGAATGCCGTGGGCCTGCTGCACTGGGAAATGCGCCAAGCGGGCGGGCTGATCATGGCCACGGCGGACAAACATCGCCTGCCTGCGGGGGGGGCTTTGGCCGTGGACCGCGACGCCTTTGCCCGCACTGTCACCGAAACCCTCCGGGCCCATCCGCGGGTCGAAATCGAATATGGCGAAATCACCGCCCTGCCCGATGCGGGCCACTGGATCATCGCCACCGGACCTTTGACCAGCGCCAAACTGGGTAAAGCGATTGCGGCGGAAACCGGCACCGACCGGCTGGCGTTTTTTGACGCCATCGCCCCGATTGTCTATGCCGAAAGCATTGATATGGACGTGGCCTGGATGCAGTCGCGCTATGACAAGGGCGAGACCGAAGAAGAGCGCAAGGCCTATCTCAACTGTCCCATGACCAAGGACCAGTACGAGGCCTTCATCGACGCGCTTCTGGCTGCGGATAAAACCGAATTCCACGAGGGCGAAACCGCCCGGTATTTCGACGGGTGCCTACCGATCGAAGTGATGGCCGAACGGGGCCGCGAAACCCTGCGCCACGGGCCGATGAAACCCGTCGGGCTGACCAATGCGCATCGCCCCGAAGAAAAGGCCTGGGCCGTGGTCCAGCTGCGCCGGGACAACGCATTAGGAACGCTCTATAACATTGTGGGATTTCAGACAAAAATGAAATACGGGGCGCAAACGGATGTATTCCGCATGATCCCCAGTTTGGAAAACGCCTCCTTTGCCCGCCTTGGCGGAATTCACCGCAACACGTTCCTCAATTCGCCCACCCTTCTGGACGATCAGATGCGGCTGAAATCCCGACCCCATATCCGGTTTGCCGGTCAGGTCACAGGGGTCGAAGGTTACGTGGAATCCGCGGCCATGGGGCTTCTGGCCGGGCGCATGGCGGCCAGCGAAATGCGGGGCCATACCATCGCCGCCCCACCCGCTGAAACCGCCACCGGCGCGCTGATCACCCACATCACTGGCGGGGCCGAGGCCAAAACCTTCCAGCCGATGAATGTCAATTTCGGCCTCTTTCCCCCGGTCACAGGCATCAAGGGCGGGCGCAAACGCCGCCCCGAACGCTACAAGGCCTATACAGACCGCGCCAAAGCGCACTGGACCGCGTGGCTGGGCGAAACGGCGCTGGACTGACACCGGGCCTTATCAACCCGGTGCCAACATGAACTCTATCCTATATGGGGTTGAAAAAAATTATGTTTCGCACACGGTTTGCTCCATCTCCTACCGGCCCGCTGCATTTGGGTCACGCCTATTCCGCCTTGCTGGCCTCTGACATGGCGGTGGCACAAAGCGGTGCATTCCTGCTGAGGATCGAAGACATCGACCAATCCCGTGCGCGCCCCCAGTGGGAGGCACAGATTTATGACGACCTCGCCTGGCTTGGCCTCTCATGGCCAACCCCGGTGCTGCGTCAATCCGAACGGCTGGCGGTCTATCGCAGCACGCTGGACAAACTGTGGCGTGCGGGGCTGGCCTTTGCCTGCTCCTGCTCGCGGCGGGATATTCTTGATGCGGTCTCGGCCCCCCAGGAAGGAACGACCCCAGCCACCGGTCCTGACGGGTTGATCTATCCCGGCACCTGTCGCGCCAATACCTCACGCACGGGCCCGCCCCCCGCGCATATGGCGCTCAGACTCAACATGACCCTCGCGGCGGCGCGGGGCACCGTGTTTTCCTTCCTTGAAACCGGCCAAGGCCCGCATGGCGAAACCGGCCTGATTGAATTCACGGCGAAAGAGGCGATCGAAACCATTGGTGATATCGTCCTCGCCCGGCGCGACATGGGCACCTCCTATCACCTCTCCGTGGTGCTCGACGACGCGGCCCAGGGGATTACCCATGTGGTGCGGGGTCAGGATCTGTTCGAGGCAACCCGCATCCACGTCATCCTGCAAACGCTGCTGGGCCTGCCAACACCGGTCTATCACCACCATGCCCTGATTCGGGACGAGTCCGGCAAACGGCTCGCCAAACGTGACGATGCCCGCGCCATTGCGACATATCGCGAGGATGGTGCAACACCCGCCGACATCCGCGCGATGGTTGGACTGCAAAGCGAGACCCGCCCGTAAGGAAGGGGCGAGCGGACGGTGACTTAACCTAACAATACACTAAAGCGTCCTGCCAAAAACCTGAATCACGGGTTTTGGCAGGACGCGCGAAACACATAAATGTCGCGCTGCCTTCGCCCTTTTCCCTGTCTCAGGTTAAAGGTCGAACGCTTTAACAAATGCCGCAGCGCGGCGGTGCCGTCCCGGTGCCGCCCGAATGCGCAAAAGTCACCCCCGGCAGAGAAGATCAACATCCTACTGTTAACCCCTTGAATCGATGCGTTTACTTAAAGCGTCTCCAGGTAGTGTCGGATCACAGCAATAGCTGGAAACACCCACACTGCTGATATGCTGTGCGGCGTTTCCACATCATGCTGAGTCAACGTAATGCAGAACGCTTTAGGCTCCAGGCTCCATCAGGATCACCTCCTGCCCCGCCTCCACCGCCGTATAAAAACAACTCCGGCGGTTGGTGTGACAGGCCGGTCCCGTCTGGTTCACCCGCACCAACAGGCAATCGCGGTCGCAATCAAACCGGAACTCGACAAGCTCCTGAACATGCCCGCTGGTGTCCCCCTTGATCCAGAACGCCTGCCGCGACCGCGACCAATAGGTTACCCTCCCGGTGTCCAGCGTCCTGCGCACCGCCTCGGCATTCATCCAGGCCATCATCAAAACGTCACCGTTCTCCGCGTCCTGCGCAATCGCCGGGATCAACCCGCGTTCATCAAATTTCAACGCATCCACATCAAATTTCATATCGTTTTCCTTTGCAACCGCCACCGTCGGGTCTATCTAGGACAGACAGCGCCAAAATGAAACGCGCCAAAGGACCCCTGCCCCATGAACGGTGAAACCGATCTGATCAAACTTTATTCTGCGCGGATTCTGGCGCTGGCGTCGGATATTCCGCATCTGGACCGGCTCGAGTCTCCCGATGCGACGGTCAAGAAACGCGCGCCGCTGTGCGGGTCTACGGTCACGGTGGATGTCGTGCTGACTGACGGGAAAATTTCGCAATTTGGTCAGGATGTTAAGGCCTGTGCCCTGGGTCAGGCCGCCGCCAGCGTGGTGGGGGCCAATATTCTTGGTGCCACCCGGGATCAGGTTGAAGCGGCCCGCGATGCCCTGCATGACATGCTGAAATCCGACGGCCCAACCCCGCCTGCGCCCTTTGACGGACTCGAGGTTCTGCGCCCCGCGCGCGACTACAAGAACCGCCATGCCTCGATCCTTCTGACGCTTGAGGCCACGGCCGAAGCCATGGCACAGGCCGAGGCCTCTGCGGCTTGACGGAAAAGCGGCTGTCCTGGATCGTTAACCCATATTTCTCCTGAAGCGTCCTGCCAAAAACCCGTGATTCAGGTTTTTGGCAGGACGCTTTAAGGACCGACAAGACGGACACGTCTTCGCCTCCATGATCTACGCAGCAAGTGCTTTCATCAACGGGCGATGAAGCCCCTTACCGGTTCTGGTTCTTCGGGAGAACAACAGAGAATTTGCTACCCACCCCCTGATCGGACCTGATTTTAAGCCGGCCCCGGTGGCGATTGATGATGTGTTTGACAATCGCAAGCCCAAGCCCTGTGCCGCCAATCTGGCGGGACCGGTGGCTGTCGACCCGATAGAACCGTTCGGTCAAACGCGGGATATGAACCTGTTCGATACCTGGACCCTCGTCTTCCACGTCGACGATGACGGCCGGGCCACGCACCGCAGCACTCAGTTCGCAAACCCGAATCCGCAGAGACACTTTTTGGCCGGAGCCTCCATATTTTATGGCGTTTTCAACGAGGTTGGCGAACACCTGAAGCAGCTGATCCTGATCTCCGGGCACCAGGACTTCTCCTTCGGGCATGTCCGTTTCAAACCTCAACTCCGCCTCTTCGGCCAGGGGCGCAAGCGAATGCAGAACCGACCGAACAATACCCCCAAGGTCAACCAGCTCCGTCGGGCGCACCCGCTCCGAGCTTTCTACCCGGCTTAACGACAGCAGGTCGCCAACCAGCCGCTCCATCCGCGCGGCCTCTCGTGCCATGATCGCCAGAAACCGGTCGCGGGCCTCTGCGTCATTGCGTGCGGGTCCGCGCAAGGTTTCGATGAACCCGATCATCGCGGTCAGGGGCGTACGCAGTTCGTGGCTGACATTCGCCACAAAGTCGCGGCGCATCTGGTCGGCCTGCTCCAGGTGGGAAATATCGTCAAAGGTGACAAGCACCCCATCAAGGCCGCCCCCCTGCACCAGTGCGCAATTTACGATATAGGTCACATCGGTATTGCCATCATTGGTCAGATAGCGGGTATCCGACGCCGTGCCTTGGGCCAGACATTCTTCGATGGCGTCCAACGTATCCGGCTGGCGTAACGCGGTGACATAGTGCCGCCCTCTTACCTGCTCTCCGAAAATCGTCAGCGCGCGTGCATTGGCCCCGATAATCCGCTCGCCACGGTCCACGAACAGCGCGGGCAAGGGCAACGCTGCCAGAAGGTTGTCCCCGAACTCAAGATCCACTGCATTCTCCTCTGCCCTGCCCGACATTGTTAAGGTCGTATCCCCCCCGAACTCAACCCCGCGCGAAACACATAAATGTCGCGCGGCCTTCGCCCTTTTCCGTGTCTCTGGTTAAAGGTCGAACGCTTTAGAAACAGTTTCGTGAACAATACTTACTTTTTTGGGGGAATGTGTTCGGCGTTAACCTTTTGATAATCAGCGGGAGAATAAAATGCTTGCAAAATTCTAAATACATCTCAGGGGATGAAATAAGAGCATGGGTGAATTCGAGCAGCCACTTGATGCAAAAATACTGAGCATCGGAGCAAAAGAACATGGCGGGCCGAACCTGGCCGGTGTTTCCCGCACCGGGAGCCGCACGGGGGAAATGTACTGTGAGTTGCCATTTGATCAGCTAACCCCCGAACGTCTTGTCCAGACGCGGCCCGACCGCGTGCTGGGGTGGTTGATGTGCAAAACATATGACGCCCATGATATCGCTGAGCGTCTGGAAGCCTCTGAATTCAAAGGTGTCTTCCATGTTGTAACGGGTTGGATTCCCAAACCGGAACGGGTCGAGCGCGAATTTCGACGGGCCTTCCCCGGCTTAACCTTCGCATTTGAGCGCGAGGCTGATCTGGCGACCCCGGTACAGGCTTACGTGACCGCCATCCTCTCTGCCCCTCTCCAACTAACTGCATAAAGCGTTTCCACATCACGTTGAACCAGCGTGATGCGGAAACGCTTTAGCGCCACTGCCCCCGGGTTTTGCCAAGGCTCCGGGCCGAGCAGGGGCGCGACCTGTCTTACAGCGCGACCAGCCCTTCATGAAAACGGCGCGCGTTGTCCTGATAGTGCAGCGCACTCGCCTTCAGTCCGGCAATCGCTGTTGCATCCAATTGGCGCATCACCTTACCCGGCGCGCCCATAACAAGGCTTCCGTCCGGGATTTCCTTGCCTTCGGTGATCAGGGCCCCTGCCCCGATCAGGCAATTCTTGCCGATCCTGGCACCATTCAGAACCGTCGCCCCCATGCCGATCAATGAATTGTCTCCGATTTCACAGCCATGCAACATGACTTTGTGCCCAATCGTGCAATTCTCGCCGATCGTTAGCGGATACCCCATATCGGTGTGAAACACGCTGTTTTCCTGAACATTCGATCCGGGGCCGACATGGATCATCTCATTGTCCCCGCGCAGGGTTGCTCCAAACCAAACCGACGCCTTTGCATCTATCCGGATCCGTCCAATCAGGTTGGCGTCGGGGGCAATCCACGCCGTCTCGTCAACTTCCGGGGCAACCCCGTCCAGCGCATAAAGTGTCATGACATCTCCTCAAATTCCAACTGAAGTTTGCGTACGTGATCGGTCAATGCCGGTTGTTGAATCCGGCGCAGCCGGGTGGCCGAAACGATCCCTTTCAATTCCGCATCCGTGCGCTCCAGATCGTCGTTGATCAGCACGTAATCATAGCTGCCCCAATGGGAAATCTCGTCCCAGCTTTTCTGCATCCGCTTTGCGATCACCTCTTCGCTGTCCTGTCCGCGGCTGACCAGTCGCCGGTGCAATTCGGTGATCGACGGGGGAAGGATGAAAATCGACAGGGTGTGGGGCGCAAGGGCCGAGTTCCGTATCTGCTGTGCGCCCTGCCAATCAATGTCGAACAACACGTCCCGCCCCGCTTCGATTGCGGTCTGGACCGGACCTCGCGGACTGCCGTAGAAGTTGCCGAACACAAGGGCATGTTCCAGCATTTCACCCGCCGCCACGTCGCGTTTGAACTCGTCCTCGGTCATGAAATGGTAATCCTGGCCGTCCACCTCTCCGGGCCGGGGGGTGCGGGTGGTGGCCGAAACCGAAAAGCTCAGCGTCGGGTCCCAATCCCGCAAACGGCGCGAAAGGGTGGATTTTCCCGCACCAGAGGGCGAGCTGAGGATCACAAGAAGCCCGCGGCGATTTTGCTGTGTGGTCACGATCGTTTTCCCCCAAAATCATTCAACATTCTGAACCTGTTCGCGCATCTGATCAATCACCGCCTTGAGGTCAAGCCCGATGGTGGTCAGCGTCTTGGACTGGGCCTTGGAACACAGGGTATTGGCCTCGCGGTTGAACTCCTGGGCCAGAAAATCCATCTTGCGCCCCACCGGCCCCGGAGCGTTCAACAGATCCCGTGCCGCGTCAATATGCGCGCGCAGCCGGTCCATCTCTTCTGTGACATCCGATTTGACCGCGATCATGGCCAGCTCTTGTTCAAGCCGCGCCGCATCCACGCTGTCCACGTTGTCCATGACCCGTGCAAGTGCCGCGCGCAGGTTTGCTGTGGTGTCTTCCTTGCGGGTGCGCAACGCCTCATGGGCCTTTGCGACAAGGGTTTCGATCTGATTCAACTGATCCGTGAGCACAGCGTCAAGCGCCTCGCCCTCGATCGCCCGCATTTGCAGAAAATCCTCAAGCAGCCCTTCAAACGCCTGTACCAACCGGGCTTTCAACGGGGCCGGGTCATCTTCCTGAACCTCACTGTCCAGAACCCCGCGCACACTCAGAATATCCGCCGCGCGCGACGGGGCCAGCGACAGCCCGCAGTCAAGCGCAGCGTTTTCGATTTCGGTCATCGCCTCAAGGACGGCGCGCATCTGCTCGGGATTGACCCGCATCCGCCCGCCTTCATCAGATCGGGTCAGCCGCAGAGACAGCGCAACATTGCCCCGGCCAAGCGCAGCGCCCAGCCGTTTGCGCAGGTCCGTTTCAAGCCCGGTAATCCAATCGGGAACACGTAGCCTCAGGTCCAGCCCCTTGGCATTCACGCTGCGCAGATCCCATTGCCAACTGAAACTGTCGAACTGCCCGACGGACGAGGCGAAACCGGTCATGGACTTGATCACTGAAATCTCCCTTGCGCTTGATCTCCAAGGCTCTAGCGTCAATGCGCCCTTGCTGGCAAGAGCGCGCCGCGATCTGCCCCGCAACGGTTAACCAATTCCTTATTTTCCCCGACAATTTTTCTCAATCCGTGGCATATTAAGGAACGGGTAACGCTTCTGCTCTAATGGTTAACAAATCATCAGCGGCGCTTGGCCCGGAGAGTGCAAGCGATGGATGGCGGCGATGGTACAGAACAACGAAGGCAACGGAAAAGTGATCGACATGGCGGATTTTGCCGGGGAACCCAGATTTCCTGCGGTGGCCGAGGTTGAAGCCTATTGGGACGGATTGCGCCGTGGGCGTGTCGTTCCCTGTCGTTCGGATATCGACCCGCGTGGGATCGAACATGCGCTTGAATACGCGTTTATTCTTGAACGCATCGCGCCGGGTCTTGCCCGGTTGCGCATTGCCGGGATGCATTTGAACGATCTCATGGGTATGGAAACCCGGGGGATGCCGATCAGCAGCCTGATCTCTCCGGCAACGCGCAGCGGCTTTTCCGGGGTGCTGGAACAGGTGATGAGCACGCCTGCCGTTGCCAAGCTGCGCCTGAGCGCGGAAACCGGCATTGGCAAACCTGCCCTGGAGGGACGGATGCTGCTTTGTCCGCTGGAAAGCGATATGGGGGATGTCAGCCGCGTTATCGGGTGTCTTTCGACCAACGGGGCGATTGGCCACGGTCCGCGGCGCTTTGATCTTGTCGGCACCGAAATGCGTGATTTGCTGAGAGATGCGAAACCGGATTTCCGGTTTGAACAAAATGAAAGCGTCACCGAGGGCAAAAAATTCGCCCCGGGGCTGGCCGAAACACAGCGCCCGTTTGAGACCGGGAACCGCAAAAGACCCAGCTATCTCAGACTTGTAAAGTCGGACGATTGATCGTCAGACAATAGAGGACACTCGTGGCACAGCGGGGTTTGGTCACCTCCCACCACGAAAAAAGCACCCGCCGCCGGTTTTCTTTGGTCCCCGGCAGCGGGTGCTTTTATGTTTTATCAGTCTCTTACGAGGTAAAGCTCACCCCGCCTTGGCCGGTTTCTCTTCGCGCAATGCAGTCAACTCTTCGGCCACGAGAAACGCCAGCTCAAGAGATTGCGAAGCGTTCAGTCGCGGATCACAGGCGGTGTGATAGCGATCTGACAGATCCTCTTCGCTGACGGCACGCACGCCCCCGGTGCATTCGGTCACGTCCTGCCCGGTCATCTCGAAATGCACACCCCCCGGCACGGTGCCTTCGGACTTGTGAACGCCAAAGAACTCGCGCACCTCGCGCAGCACACTGTCAAAGGGCCGCGTTTTGTACCCGGTCGCCGATTTGATTGTGTTGCCATGCATGGGGTCACAGGTCCAAAGCACGTTGGCACCTTCTTCCTGTACCGCCCGGATCAGGCGCGGCAGGTGTTCGCCCACCTCGCCCGCGCCGAACCGCGCGATCAGAGTCAGGCGCCCGGCTTCGTTTTCGGGGTTCAGCCTGGCCATCAGAACCTTGAGATCCTCGACCGTGGTGGTTGGCCCGCATTTCAACCCGATCGGGTTCAACACGCCGCGCGCAAATTCCACATGCGCGCCATCGGGTTGCCGGGTGCGATCCCCGATCCAGATCATGTGCCCCGACCCCGCCAGCCAGTTGCCCGAGGTCGAATCCAGACGGGTCAGCGCTTCTTCATATTCCAACAGAAGCGATTCATGGCTGGTATAGAAATCAACCGTGCGCAAGGCGGCGGAATTGCCCGAATTCACCCCGGCGGATTTCATGAAATCCAACGCGTCGGTCATCCGATTGGCCACATCGCGGTATTTTGCGGCGTTTTCGCCTTCGGCAAACCCCAGCGTCCAGGCGTGAACCTGATGCACATCGGCATAGCCACCGGTCGAAAACGCGCGCAGCAGGTTCAGCGTCGCCGCCGATTGCGTATAGGCCTGCAACATTTTCTCCGGGTCCGGGATCCGGGCAGCGGATGTGAACTCCAGCTCGTTGATGATATCCCCGCGATAGCTCGGCAATTCCAGTCCATCCACGGTTTCCGTGGGCGCACTGCGCGGCTTGGCAAACTGTCCCGCCATACGACCCACTTTGACAACCGGCACCTTGGCACCATAGGTCAGCACCATCGCCATTTGCAGCATCACCTTGAACGTGTCGCGGATCGCATCGGCGCTGAATTGATCAAAACTCTCGGCACAGTCACCGCCCTGCAGCAGAAATGCCTCGCCCCGCGACGCAGCACCAAGCTTTTCCTTCAGGCTTCGCGCCTCGCCGGCAAAGACGAGCGGCGGATATTGGGACAGCTTGGCCTCAACCGCTGCAAGCGCGTCCGCATCCGTATATTCCGGCATCTGAACTCGCGGCTTGCTGCGCCATCCGGATTTTTGCCAATCACTCATCGTCTTTCTCCGGTTGATGATCTCTTGCATTCAAGACCTCTTCTATACAAAAGGCAACGCCCGGTGACCATATGCGATTCGCACTCTTGACGCCGCCGAATTGCTCTGCCCTTGTGAGAGAGTTAGTTTGCAATTGCATCCTGTCAGATGCGCCTGCCAAAGAAAGTCCCGCCCATGCCCGACGCACGGCAGATCGTCGAGATCGAAAACGAAACCGGCAATCCCCGTCGGTTCGTCTTTGTACTGCTCAACGATTTCACGCTGCTCAGCTTCGCCTCGGCACTGGAATGCCTGCGTTTGGCCAATCGCATGACGGATCAATCAATCTATGAATGGATGCTGATCGGAGAAGGCGGGGGCAAGATCACCTGTTCCGCAGGCACGGGGTTCAACCTGGACGGCGATCTTGGAGACCTGCATCGGGATGACACGGTCCTTGTCTGTGGTGGCATTGATATTCAGGCCAATACCACCAGAAAAATGCTGGGTTGGCTGCGGCGTGAATCGCGCAAGGGCATTCGCATCGGTGGGCTGTGTACGTCGGCTTACACGATGGCCAAAGCCGGGCTTCTGGACGGAAAAAAGGCGACGATTCACTGGGAAAACCAGGACAGCTTTGCCGAGGAATTCGAAGAGGTCGAACTGACCAAATCGGTGTTCGTGATCGACGGTAACCGGATGACCACAGCCGGAGGCATCTCGTCCATCGACCTGATGCTCAAGCTGATCGCGGATGACCACGGAGAAATGCTCGCCAATGCGGTGGCCGATCAACAGATCTACTCCAGCATTCGTACCGATCAGGATACGCAACGCCTGTCCGTGCCGACCCGGATCGGCGTGCGCCATCCCAAGCTGTCGATGGTGATCCAGATGATGGAAAGCAATATCGAAGAACCAATCTCCCCCTCGATCCTGGCCAAGGACGTGGGCATGTCAACACGACAGCTGGAACGCCTGTTCCGCCGCTATCTCAACCGCTCTCCCAAACGCTACTATATGGAACTGCGTTTGCAAAAAGCGCGTAACCTGTTGATGCAAACAGATATGAGCGTGATCAACGTGGCGCTGGCCTGTGGCTTTGCCTCACCATCGCATTTTTCAAAATGCTACCGGTCCCACTATAACACCACGCCCTATCGCGAACGCGGATCCCAATCGGCGCGTCTGTCGATTTGATCCGCTCAGCGCAGCATACCCCCAAAATCAAGCGCCCCCCCCGCCCTGAAGCGCAAGGTTGATCCTGATCATGCGATCCTCCGCTCTCTTCTATCGGTGCGACGGCGAGGCCCGCCCGCAAGGGAGGGACGAGCAACCCGCCGTTCCCGTTACAATGCGGTCCAGCCGCCATCCACGGAAATCGTCGTCCCGGTGATCTGCGCCGCCGCATCCGAACACAGGAACACCGCTGTGCCCCCCATCTGTTCTACAGTGGCAAACTCCCGACTCGGTTGACGCTCCAACATCACCTCACGCACCACCCTATCCCGATCCATGTTGTGGGCTTTCATCTGATCCGGGATCTGCGCCTCGACCAACGGGGTCAGAACATAACCCGGGCAAATCGCATTCGCGGTGATCGGCTCTTCTGCGGTTTCCAACGCGGTGGCTTTGGTCAACCCCACCACCCCGTGTTTGGCCGCGACATAGGCGGATTTATAGGGCGACGCGGTCAACCCATGGGCCGAGGCGATGTTGACCACCCGCCCCCACCCGGCCTTGCGCATCATCGGCAGCGCAGCCGCAGTCGTGTGAAACGCCGACGACAGGTTGATCGCAATGATCGCATCCCACTTGTCGGCGGGAAATTCGTCTATCGGAGCCACGAATTGAATCCCCGCATTGTTCACCAGAATATCACAGGCCCCGGCCTGTTCCACAAAGCTCCGGCATTCCGCGCCCTTGGACATGTCCGCCTTGATATAGCGGGCGTTGACCCCGAATTCCCGGGCAATCCCGGCGGCAATGGCATGGTCCTCGTCCCGGTCCGTAAAGGAATTCAAAACCACATCCGCTCCGGCGCGGGCCAGTTCTCGGGCAACCCCCAATCCGATCCCTGAATTTGATCCGGTGATAATGGCGGTTTTGTTGGCAAGCGGTTTGGCGGTCATGGAAAGGCTCCTTTGAAACGAGTCATGCTGCAGTTGCGAATACCCTAGCCCCAACGCCTCCGATTGCGAACCGATAAAAAAACCGCCGCACTTCCAAACGGAAGGCGGCGGCAAGGTGCGTGAAACCGGTATGTCCTGCCGTAAATTCGGGGAGAATGAGGCAGACCCCGTGGGACATTTCGGACAGGCAGTGTCAGTCGATGCGCATCAGATTTGGGACAGAGATGCGCGAACGGCAGAACACCGGGTTCACGTGGCAGAAAAAAGGATCAGAACAACCCGGGCAGATGCAGGCCTCCGATCAAGGTGACCATCAACGATACGGCCCCAACGGAATCTTTCCAAAGCGTGTCGGTATTGTTCTTCATGACGGTGCGAACCTGGTGGATCATCGGTGCGGCTCCTGCTCTCGGGCTTAGTTGTTGCCTATTTGTTCTCATTTTATTAACGATAAGTAAAGAACTTTTTGAGAACATTTGTGAACTTTCTGCTAACCCACTGAAATTAAACGGATCGCCTGATCCTGTTCCATCAGCCAAAGAAGAACCCGTGCCGCCCGCCCCCGGTCGCTCTCTAACATCGGGTCGGCTGTCAACAAGGCGCGGGCATCCGATTGCGCCACGGCCATCAACCCGGCCTGCGCCTCCATATCCGCAACCTGGAAACGCGGCAGGCCCGATTGCGCGGTGCCGATCAGATCCCCGGCCCCGCGCATTTCAAGATCCACCTCGGCGATGCGAAACCCATCCTCGGTATCGCGCAGGGTGGTCAGCCGTTTCTGCCCGCCTTCCGACATGGGGGTCTGATACATCAGCAAACAGGTCGAGGCCTGATCCCCGCGCCCCACCCGTCCGCGCAACTGGTGCAGTTGGGCCAGCCCGAATATCTCGGCCCGTTCAATCACCATGATCGTGGCATTGGGCACGTCCACGCCCACTTCGATCACTGTCGTGGCCACCAACATCGACGTTTCCCCCCGTTGGAACGCCGCCATGGCCGCGTCTTTTTCTGTCGGTGGCATCTGGCCATGCACCAACCCTACGACGCCTTCCCCCAACGCCGCGCGCAACCGTTTGAACCGGTCTTCGGCCGCAGTCAGATCCACGCTTTCACTTTCCTCGACCAGCGGACAGACCCAATAGGCCTGCTTGCCCTCGGCCACGGCCTTGCGCAGATGCTCCACCACCTCGTCCATCCGCGCGGTTGAAACCATGGCGGTCTTGATCGGTTGTCGCCCCGGCGGTTTTTCGTCCAGAACGGATACGTCCATATCGCCATATTGCGCCAGCGCCAAAGACCGCGGGATCGGCGTTGCGGTCATCACCAAGACATCTGCCGCCACCCCCTTGGTGCCAAGCTCCATCCGCTGACGCACCCCGAACCGGTGCTGTTCATCAACGATGGCCAGACGAAGATCATGAAACTTCACATCTTTTTGAAACACCGCATGGGTGCCCACCAGAACGTGAATCTCCCCCCTGGCCAAAGCGCCAAGCTTGGCCGCGCGCTCCTTGCCCTTGTCCCGCCCGGTCAGCAATTCGACCACAACACCCGCGCTTTCGGCCAAGGGGCGCAGCCCCTGAAGGTGCTGACGCGCCAGGATCTCGGTCGGGGCCATCATCACCCCCTGCCCGCCAGCTTCCACAGCCACCAGCAGCGACATGAACGCCACAAGCGTTTTGCCCGCGCCCACGTCGCCCTGTAACAACCGGTTCATACGCAGCGGTTTGCCCATGTCTTCCGCGATCTCACCAATCGCGCGCAATTGGGCGCCCGTGAGCCGATATGGAAGGCTTTCCAATACCTTACGCTGCAATCTTCCAGTGCCGTGGCTTTCCCGCCCCTTGGCCCGTTTCAACTGACTGCGCGCCAGAGCAAGGGTCAGCTGATGCGCCATGAACTCGTCATAGGCCAGCCTTTCCCGCGCAGGGGCCGTCGCGGCCAGATCCGCAAACGTGGTCGGATTATGCGCCATCTCAACCGCGTCTTTCCAATCGGGCCAGCCCTGCGCCGCCTTCTGCCCCGGATCAATCCACTCGGCCAACTCGGGCGCACGCGCCACCGCCGACCGGGCACCCTTGGTCATGGTTTTCAATGTCACGCCGGAAGTCAGCGGGTAGACCGGCTCAAACTCCGGGATTTCGCCGGCTTCATTGGGCAACACCACATGTTCAGGATGCACCATGTTGGGCACCCCATCGAACAGCTCGACCTTGCCCGACACAATACGCCGCTCGCCGGGCGGCAAAATACGGCGCAGATATTCGTCGCGGGCGTGGAAAAACACCAACTGAAACGTAGTCTCCGCATCCTCGACACTGATGCGATAGGCCCCGCCGCGATTGCGCGGGTGGGAATGGTTGCCGATCAGAACCTCGACCGTAACCACCTCGGGGTAATCCGCCCCCAACACCGTGTCACGCCTGCGCCGATCCACACCGGAATGTGGCAGCGTGAACAACATGTCGCGGGGTTTCTTGATCCCAAGCGCGCCCAGATGCGCCGCGGTCTTGGGGCCGATCCCCTCAAGCGTTTCCAATTCCGCGAAAAGCGGAAACAGCGGTTCGGGACGAGTGCTCATAACCCTTGGATCATCTCCAGCCAGCCGTCTTCGTCAATAGTCTTCACCCCCAAATCCGCTGCCTTTTTCGCCTTGGACCCGGCCCCGGGGCCGGCAATCAAAAGGTCGGTTTTCGACGACACCGAGCCCGAGACCCTGGCCCCCAGCGCCTCGGCCCGCGCCTTGGCCTCGGCCCGGGTCATCTTTTCCAACGTGCCGGTAAAGACAAGAGTTTTGCCCGACACCGGGCTGCCCCCTGCATCGACTGGTTTTGCTTCTTCGATGTCCAGATGGGCGACGAGCCGATCAATACTCTCCCTCTCGCCGGCCTGGGCAAAGGCAGTGACCAGCGACCGCGCCATAACCGCGCCCACCCCGTCAATCGCCAACAGGTCGGCCCAGGCCGCGCTGTCTTCGTTCACCGCGGCATCCATGGCGGTTTCAAGAGCGGCCCAGCTTCCGTAATGCTGCGCGATCAGGTTCGACGCCGCCTCGCCCACATGCCGGATTCCAAGCGCGAAAAGCACGCGACCAAACCCGATTTTGCGTTTGGCATCAATGGCGCGAAACAGGTTCCGGGCCGACGTGTCCCCCCATCCATCGCGGTTTTTCAGCTTGGTCAACTGGGCGTTGTCCCGACGTTCAAGTGTGAAAATATCTGCCGGTTCGCGGATGGGAAGCGTTGGGTCGGCGTAAAACATCTCAACTTGCTTCGCCCCCAAACCGTCGATATCGAACGCCTTGCGCGACACGAAATGTTTCAATTTTTCAACAGCCTGGGCCGGGCAGATCAATCCGCCGGTACAGCGGCGCACCGCATCCCCCTCTTCCCGCACCGCCACCGATCCGCATTCCGGGCAGGTATCGGGGAAAAGGAACGGCTTTGCACCTTCGGGGCGTTTGGCAATATCCACATCGGCGATCTTGGGAATCACATCCCCGGCGCGGTACACCTGAACCCAGTCGCCCACCCGGATATCCTTGCCCTCGCGGATGGTGTCCCCCTTGCTGTCCCGTCCGGCGATGTAGTCTTCGTTATGCAAGGTTGCATTGGACACCACCACGCCCCCCACCGTGACAGGGGTCAGGCGCGCGACAGGAGACAAGGCCCCGGTCCGACCCACCTGAATGTCGATCGCCTCAAGCCGGGTCCAGGCCAGTTCAGCGGGGAATTTATGCGCGATGGCCCAACGCGGCGTGGTGCTGCGGAACCCCAACCGGTGTTGCAGGGCAAGATCATTCACCTTGTAGACCACCCCGTCAATGTCATAGCCCAGAGTGGCACGCTGGCTTTCGATTTTTCGGTAATGGGCGATCATCTCTTCGGGGCCATCGCAGAGCTTTGTCAACGGGTTGGCGGTAAATCCAAATTCGGCAAGCCGGGCAATCGCCCCCATCTGGGTGTCGGCCAGAGGTTCAGAGAGCGCCCCCCAGGCATAGGCGAAAAACCTGAGCGGGCGTTGCCGGGTGATGCTCGAATCCAGTTGCCGCAACGATCCGGCGGCGGCGTTGCGCGGGTTGGCAAAGGGTTTATCCCCCTTCTCGACCTGTTGCCGGTTCAACGCATCGAAATCCGCGTGGCTCATATAAACCTCGCCCCGCACTTCGACCAGATCGGGGGCGTTGGGGATGCTGTGAGGTATATCCGCGATCACGCGTGCATTGTGGGTGACATCTTCGCCGGTTTCGCCATCGCCCCGGGTGGCCGCAACCACAAGCACGCCGTGTTCATAGCGCAGCGACAGGCTTAGCCCATCGATCTTTGGCTCTGCGGTAAAGGTAACGCCCCCCTTAAGCCCCAGATAGCGGCGGATTCTTTCGTCAAAATCGGCAACATCCTCATCACTGAACGCGTTGCCAAGCGACAGCATCCGCACCGCGTGGGTGACCTTGCCAAACCCCTCCGCCGGGGCCGCGCCCACCTGTTCGCTTGGGCTGTCGTCCCGCTTCAGATCCGGGAACCGCGCTTCGATTGCAGTGTTTCTCTGTTTCAGCGCGTCATAAGCGGCATCCGAAATCTCGGGGGAATCATGAGTGTGATAGGCCGCATTGGCGGCATGGAGGGCCGCGGCAAGCCGGGCCAGCTCGGTTTCTGCCTCTGTCCGGGACAATTTATTGACGTCTTTGGCCTCGTACACGACACACCCCTCTCAATGCGTTTCCAGGTTAAATTGGATCACAGCCTGATCTGGAAACGCGCACAACCGCAACAGCTCTCAAGCGCTTCGCCATTTTGTTGTGATCCAACAAAAAGTCACAACGCTTTAGCCTTTCGTTCAAACAGATACCATGCTTGGGGCCAAGGTCCACCCGCCTTGAACGGCCCTAAAGCGTCCTGCCAAAAACCTGAATCACGGGGTGTTGGCAGGACGCGCGAAACACATAAATGTTGCGCTGCCTTCGCCCTTTTTCCTGTTTCAGGTTAAAGGTCGAATGCTTTATGAACACCACCTGTCCACTGCCTGCCGCCCTGTTCCGCCTTGACGCGCGGCCAAAACAAAACCGCGCATCGTTCGAGTTTCGATGCGCGGTCCGTGCTGTTCGTGAGTGTTTGGCTTTGTGCGCCATCCCCGGCGCAACTGGGATTTCAGGCCCCGACTGCCAGTTTGGGATCGTCCATTTCAATCGGCTCGGGATCGCGCAGGACATAACCGCGCCCCCACACCGTTTCGATGTAGTTTTCCCCGTCCGTGGCGTTGCTCAGCTTCTTGCGAAGCTTGCAGATGAACACGTCGATGATCTTCAGCTCCGGCTCGTCCATGCCGCCGTAAAGGTGGTTCAGGAACATTTCCTTGGTCAAGGTCGTCCCCTTGCGCAGCGACAGAAGTTCGAGCATCTGGTATTCCTTGCCAGTCAGATGCACGGGCTTGCCGCCCACATCCACGGTCTTGGCATCCAGGTTGACGTTGATCTGGCCCGTACGGATCACCGATTGCGAATGACCCTTGGAGCGGCGGATGATCGCGTGGATTCGCGCCACCAGTTCTTCGCGATGGAAAGGTTTGGTCAGGTAATCATCGGCTCCAAAACCGAACCCCTTGATCTTGTTCTCGGTATCATCGGCCCCGGACAGGATCAGGATTGGAGTGTCAATCCGTGCAAGGCGCAACTGGCGCAGCACTTCGTGGCCGTTCATGTCGGGCAATCCAAGATCCAGAAGGATGATATCATAATCATATAGCTTCGCGAGATCGATCCCCTCCTCCCCAAGATCGGTCGTATAGACGTTGAGATTGGCATGGGTCAGCATCAACTCGATGCTCTTGGAAGTGGTTGGATCGTCTTCAACGAGAAGCACGCGCATTTTGTCGATTCTCCGGTTCAATGTAACATCTGGAATTAAAGGTGAACAAAAATGGTTAACCACAAGTTACCGATGTTTAGAAAAATAGCATAATCACCCTAGGGTTGTCTATACTTTTGCAGGAATGTGGTTTTCAAACCCTGTTCACCATGCGCGCTAACCGCATGAACCCATTCAAAAAACTCTTCCCTGCTTAATCCATAGCGTTTCAGGGCGTCTTCCTGGGAAATTAATCCATAAACCACGCCGCGAACGACCGACGCTTTGCGGCTCGCCACCCATCGCACGGTATCGGCCGCCGGAAGATCGGCGCGTGTCATAACGCTGCCATCGGGAAGTGTGACGGCCCTTGGCCCTTCGACTTTCTTGAGATACATCACTCGAACCTCTGTTATTCGCAGCTCTGTGATGCCTCGGTGCGTGTTAATGAGGAGTGAAACGACGCCTTGAGAGTATGTAGGATTTTCCTATATTCCACCAGAACCCGGATCAAAGGAGCCTGTCATGGCGCTGGACCCCCCGTTGAATTCGCTTGGAATCGCCAAGCCTGTGGCCGACACCCGCGTGGTGGTCGCCATGTCCGGGGGCGTGGATTCCTCGGTTGTGGCGGCCATGCTGGCCGAAGAAGGCTATGACGTGATCGGCGTCACGCTTCAGCTTTATGACCATGGCGCAGCACTGGCCAAAAAAGGGGCCTGTTGCGCCGGGATCGACATTCACGACGCGCGCCGCGTGGCCGAGGAAATGGGTTTTCCCCATTACGTGCTGGATTATGAAAACATCTTCCAGGAAGCGGTGATCGACGAATTTGCCGACAGCTATCTGGCCGGGGCGACACCGGTGCCCTGTATCCGCTGCAATGAGCGGGTGAAATTCAAGGACCTTCTGGAAACGGCGCGGGATCTTGAGGCGGATTGCATGGCCACCGGCCACTATATCCAGCGCATGATGGGAAAACAGGGGCCCGAACTGCACTGTGCCACGGACGCGGCGCGGGACCAGTCCTATTTCCTGTTTTCCACCACGCCGGAACAGTTGGAATTCCTGCGCTTTCCGCTGGGCCATCTCCCCTCCAAGGACGCGACCCGGGCGCTGGCCGCGAAATACGGACTGCCGGTGGCGATGAAACCCGATAGCCAGGACATCTGTTTCGTTCCCAACGGCAACTATGCCAGCGTGATTGAAAAACTGCGCCCCGGTGCGGCGGAACCCGGTGAGATCGTGGATATGGAGGGCAATGTGCTGGGGCAGCACAAGGGCGTGATCCATTACACAATCGGTCAGCGCCGCGGGCTGGGCATTGGCGGGCTTGGCGATCCGCTCTACGTGGTCAAGCTGGATGTAGACCGCAAACAGGTGATCGTCGGCCCGAAAGAGGCGCTCGCCACCCGCACCATCCCGGTAAAGGAAGTGAACTGGCTGGGGGATGGCGGGTTCGTTGACGGAGGGGAGCGGGAGATCAAAGTCAAAGTGCGCTCTACCCGCCCTCCCCGTCCCGCCCTCCTGCGTCCCCTGAGTGACACGACAGCCGAGGTCGAGTTGCTGACCGCCGAAGAAGGGGTGTCGCCCGGTCAGGCCTGTGTATTTTATGAGACCAAGGGCAGCCGCATCCTTGGCGGCGGTTGGATCCATGCGGGGTCATCCGTCCTGACCCCCTGAAGGGGGTCGGGATCAATTTGGGATCCACCCGGGCGTCAAACCCTAGGGTCGGGACTCAATTGGTCCACCAGACGATGGCAGCGGCCAGGAAGACTGCCGACAGGAAGATATCGGCTCTCTTGTCGTAACGGGTTGCTATT
>PDRZ01000015.1 GCA_002747035.1 Rhodobacterales bacterium | reverse complement strand
ATAGAGGGTCTTTGCCATCACGATCTCCCGCCTGTTTCTGGCGGAAGTGAAGCAGAACAACGGCCCAAAGGGAAACCGCTAATTGAGTACGGACCCTAGTCGGTCGCGATTTATACCAGTGTGGTCAGCATATCCTTGGTATAGGGCTTCAACCCGTCATACTCTCCAGCAAGCACCCGGTTGGCCCAATCCGGGTTGGCGATCAACGCGCGGCCTACGGCAACCAGATCGAATTCACCATCCGCCAATCGCGCCTCAAGCCCGTCCAACGCGGCTGTTTCGGCCTCGTTGAATTCGACGAAATTATCCTCGGGCAGGAAGTCGGCATTCAACCCGACACTGCCAACAGTGATCACCGGCTTGCCCGTCAGCTTGCGCACCCATCCGGCAAGGTTCAATTCGCTGCCCTCAAATTCAGGCTCCCAGAAACGCCGGGTCGAGCAATGGAAAATGTCCACCCCGGCCTCGGACAAGGGCGCAAGGAACGCTGCCAGCTCATCCGGGGTCTTGCACATCCTGACCGAGTAATCCTGTTGCTTCCATTGAGACCAGCGGAAGATGATCGGGAAATCCGGTCCAACCGCATTGCGCACGGCGCGCACCAGCTCAATCGCGAACCGCGACCGTTGGGCCAGATCACCACCATAGGCATCGTCGCGCGTGTTGGTGCCGTCCCAGAAAAACTGATCAATCAGATATCCATGCGCACCATGCAATTCGATGGCATCAAATCCGATCTCCATGGCGTCCTTTGCGGCCTTGGCAAAGGCGGCAATCACGTCGTCAATATCGTCCTGTGTCATCGCGTGACCGGTCACCTTGCCCGGGCGCGCCATGCCGCTGGGACTATAGCCCGGCGTATCTCCACCCGGCTCCACCCTGGGGCGGCGGATGCCCCCCACATGCCAAAGCTGAGGTGCAATCTTGCCGCCTTCGCCATGGACCGCATCCACGACCTTTTTCCAACCGGCCAATGCCTTTTCGCCATAAAAGGCGGGCACGTCGGGATACCCGCTGGCCGCGGGATGATCGACAAAGGTGCCTTCGGTGATGATCAGCCCAACCCCGCCTTCAGCGCGGCGACGGTAGTATTCGACCACCCTGGAATTCGGAACGTTCCCCGGCGACCACATTCGGGTCATCGGGGCCATGACAATCCGGTTGCGCAATTCCAGCGTGCCCAATGTGACCGCATCCCCCAATGTCTTGTGATCCGACATTTCAATCTCCTCCTGGATTTCGTTGCCTCCAACTTGCCCCCCTGCGCCCCGGGCGCAAGCCGTGAGCCCGGCGTCGTTGCGTCATCCGGACGGAACGCGACGGCATTTGGGTCAACTCCAGGTCACCGGATCAAGTTGGAACAGGTCGACCAGTTGTTGATAAAGCGCCGGTTCGGCCTGCTCCAACATATCGGGCCTTTCAAAGAACAACTCGACCAGCACGGCAAAGAACTCTTCGTGGCCCTGTGCCCCATAGGGGTCAATCACCGTCTGCCGTCCTTGCTTCACGGCCATGACATGGCGGTCAAAAGACTCCAGAACAACCCGCTCCCAGGACCTGAACCGCGTGTGATCAGGCAGCACTGGCGCGCCGTCAGTATAGCCCGACAACCCGTCCAACTGGTGCGCGAACTCGTGAAGGACAACATTGTGCCCGTCCTCGGGATTCAACGCCCCTTGTTCCGAAGCCGCCCAGGACAGGATCACAGGCCCCCGGACCCAGCTTTCGCCAAACCGCACCTCATCCGCCTCGGTCACCACAAACCCGTTGCGGCGGCTTTGTTTCGACTTGAACGCTCCGGGGTAGATCAGGATCGTGGTCAGGTGGCTGTACCACTGGTCCGTGTTCAACACCAAAAGACAGGCCTGCGCAGCGATCGAAAGCTGCATCTCCTCTGTCACCTCAACCCCGTTACATCCGTAAAATGTCACTTGGTCCAGAAACAGGTTTACCTTGCCCTCCAGCGCGGGCCAAAGCCCCTCGGGCAAGGTTTTCAGAAGCGGCACCTGCTCCACGATCACCTCCCGCTCACCCGGCTCCAGCGGACTGGCTAACAGGGCGCGGCGCAAGGCGCGGCGGGACCGGGCGCGCCACAAAAGAAAGCCACCCCCGCAAAACGCAGCGATCAAAGCGAAATACAGCGTTATCATACCCCCTGTTATCCCGAACCCGGGCCCGCGCGAAAGGGGGCGTGTCACGAAAACACTTGCACCTTGGCGCACGCTTGCGCACAGTCACCGCTCGAACAGAAGGATACGACAGATGACTGCCGACAGCGAACGCCACGCAATGAAAATGGCCAAGAAAAAAGCCGCACGCGACAAGATCATGGCCACCAAGACCGATAAAAAGGGTCTGATCATCGTCCATACCGGCAAGGGCAAGGGCAAATCATCCGCAGCCTTTGGCATGATCTTCCGCTGTATCGCCCATGACATGAAGTGCGCCGTGGTTCAGTTCATCAAGGGCGGCATGTCCACTGGTGAACGCGACCTGATCACCTCGCATTTTTCGGACAAATGCGAATTCCACACCATGGGCGAAGGCTTCACTTGGGAAACCCAGGACCGCGACCGCGACATTGAAATGGCACAGGCCGCGTGGGAAAAGGCCAAAGAGCTGATCCGCGACGAAAGCAACCGCATGGTGTTGCTGGACGAAATCAACATCGCGCTACGCTATGAGTATATCGACATCAACGACGTCGTGTCCTTTCTGGTGGATGAAAAGCCGGAATTGACCCATGTGGTGCTGACCGGGCGCAATGCTCCGGACGACTTGATCGAGATTGCGGATCTTGTCACCGAAATGGAGTTGATCAAACACCCGTTCCGTGCCGGAATCAAGGCACAGATCGGCGTGGAATTCTGACCCTGTCCCCGATCCGGAACCGGCTGCTGGCCGCGCACAGGAACGGATCATCGATCACAGCAATATGAAATCCTTTCTGGCATAACCGCGTACGCGCTTACAGACTTCGTAACCCTCGTGGGAACCTTCGTCGTTGGTATTGCCCTCTATGGTTTCAAAGAACCCGGAAGTTGCGCCCAGCACCATTCCCACATGGGTCCAGTCCGTGCTTGTCCTGCGGACAAGAAACAGGCTTCCGTCCGGCAACCCGGCTGCAATGGCATTGCTTTCTTTCACAAAGCGACCGCTGGCTTTCGCTTGCGCCGCCAGACTATCACAGGAAAAACTTCCCTTGATGGGCATCGCATCACCCAGCAACTCAGACGCCTGTTTCATTAAAAAGGTAACAAACCCCGCACACCACGGCCAATTTATCCCCTGGTTCCCGTTCATATACATCCGCACCCAAGGGCCGCGATTCTGGCCGCCGATTTCCATCGGGTGTATCTGCAGGTGCAGTTTTGCAATCCGCACAACGCAATCTGCAAAACTCTCCCCTGCCTGTGCGCCGGGTGAAAGTACCGCATTCATCGGTTCGGTCATCTTTTCAAATGTGATCTGGTCAACCTGACCACTCTGCCCAATGTTCTTCAGCGTTTGAAATTTTTTCACCTGCCGCTCGGTTATCGGGCCGAAATCGCCGTCCACAACCAATCCGACGCCGTGCAGGTTCAACCATTCCTGCACCCGTTCGGCCTTTCGCCCGCGCGCGCCCTTTTTCACGACACCATCAAATTCCACCTCATCGCGAATTCAGGATGCCAAATCGCCCTGTCCAGTAACATACATGTTCTATTTCCCCCTATAACAAGCTGCGCGGAATGGGGCCGGTCTTGGGGTGCGCACCAAATAAGCTGCGAGCGCGTCGAAAAATTTGGTCGAAACAGTATTCAGATTTCTGGCGAGACGCTCTAGCGTAAAGAATAAATTGCCCCACGTCCCAGTTTTCAGGATGTGCGCAAACCCACTCATGGAAAAGTCAGGAAAACCTGACCCGGTTCAAGGCCATCCCCACATGCCCAACATACGTCTGGTTACTGAATTCGGAATGGGAACGTCTCTGCGTCGACAGGATTATACCGAGGCCGCGATACGCGCTTTGAAGGACGCGCTTTGGCACAATTCCATCAACCTTGCCGAGCTTTTTGGCGCGCCCAGGGCGGCCATGTTGCTTGACGTTGAAATCGGTGTGCAAGACCCGGGCGAGGTGGATGTAGCGGCGCTTGAGGCCGTGTTCCCCTATGGTCGCCCTTCTGTGCGCGTGGTGCATGGCGGGCTTGATGTACCGCGCCCGGATGGCAATCCCACCGTGATTGCCAATGCCGCCATATCGGTTTCTCTGGTTCTGGAGGCCACGCGATGAAGGATCAGCGGTTTATCATTGAAATGGGCATGGGCACCGATCTTCACGGGCAGGATGCCACCAAGGCGGCCACCCGCGCGGTTATGGACGCGTTGCATCATTCGTCACTCGCCATTTTGTCATTACCCGGTTTGAACCGGGACATGGTGCGCGTTCAGGTTACAATCGGCGTGCCCGCACCGGGCGAGGTCAAGCGCGAGACGATTGCCGCGTTGCTGCCCATTGGTCAGGTTTCGGTCAACGTGGTTGCGGGTGGCCTGCGGGTGACGGGGGGTGACGCCCTGATTGCAAGCGCAGCCGTGGAAGTGTTCCTGCCCCCCAATCCGACCGGGCTGCGCGCCGTGGCGGAATAAGGCGCACGCCGGGGTCCGAGGTGCCCTTGCAATTTTCCACAACAGTGTGGATTTTCGGCCCACCCGCTCAACCATGCACAGGTGCCGTATGTCACCTGCGGCCAAATAAGGGAGACCCGCGTGGACAATTGGGATGAAATCCGCACCGCCTGTCACGTGGCGCGGCTGGGCACCGTCAGCGGCGAACTGGTGGTCACCCCGCTTGCCCCGGTCGGGCGGGCGCTTGTCCCTGCCCTGATCGCGTTTCAGACTGAACACCTCGGCGTGGTGCTCCGTTTTCTGACCGGGGAACGGTTGTTTCGTCTCGAATATGGCGAAGCCCATGTGACGATCCGCGCTGGCGGCGCTGTGCCGGATCAACCCGACAACGTCGTACAACCCTTCTTTCGCCAGCAAACCGGGCTTTATGCCAGCAAATCCTATATCGCCCGAATGGGGCACCCTTCCGGGCTTGATGATCTTAACGGCCATCCCTTTGTTGCGGTGGCCAACCGCGACTCCCACGCGCCTTTCGCGATCTGGATGCGCGCCTATGTGGATCTGCACCGCACGGCCAAGGTGCAGGCGTTTTTGAAATTCCTCAAATCCTGGTTCGCAGATGTGAACAAGGGATGGAACGGGTGACCGAGGCCGGGCACGGCCATCTGGCCATGTTGACATTTTCGGCGCTGGTGGCCGGATCCTTTTCCCTTGGCGCATTGGCGGCGAACCACATTTCCCCGCTTGCGTTGACCGCGCCGCGTTTTGCCCTTGCCGCTGCGCTTGTTGGCAGTGTCGCGCTCATGTCAGGGCAACTGGATCGCTCCGCGCTGAAATCACCTTGGCGCTATCTTCTTTTGGGGTCGGTCTTTGCGGCCTATTTCGTGCTGATGTTCGAGGGATTGAAAACCGCGCCGCCGGTTTCTGCTGCGGCCGTGTTCACACTTGTCCCGCCCATGGCGGCGCTGTTCGGTTGGGTGCTGTTGCGCCAGAAACCGACCAAACGCATGGTTCTGGCGCTCACCCTAGGCGGGATCGGGGCGATTTGGGTGATTTTCCGCGCCGATTGGCAGGCCCTGCGCGGCTTTCGCCCTGGAAGCGGTGAGTTGACCTATTTCTGGGGCTGCGTGGCCCATGCGGTTTACGTTCCCCTTGTACGGCTGCTGAACCGGGGGGAGGCCGCAGTCACCTTCACATTCGGCACCCTTGTTGCCGGGGCGCTGGTTTTAACCGTTGTGGGATGGGACGACATTCGGACGACCGACTGGGCAAGGCTCCCCGCCATTGTGTGGATCACCCTTGTCTATGTCGCTGTCTTCGCCTCCGCAGCCACCTTCGTCCTGGTTCAGTTCGCCACCCTGCGCCTGCCTTCGGCCAAGGTGATGGCCTATACCTACCTGACGCCCAGCTGGGTCATATTGTGGGAAATCGCCTTGGGAAATCACGCGCCCCCTCTGCTGGTTCTGACGGGTATCGCATTGACGATATTGGCGCTTTTCCTGATGATGAAAGATGAAACTTGAAAAATTTACACCTCACCGGCCTCTTCATGCTATGATCCGCCCAAGACCCACGGGAGGCTTGGATGCCAGCAGCCACGAACAAAATCGACCTTCTCGAAGTGACACAACGCGAGTTCTCGAAACTTGAGACCCTGATTCAAGGCATCCCGGACCCGCTGGCCCAACAGGCGGGGCCGGATAATGGCCCCTCTATCCGCGAAACCATCGGCCATCGCGCCCATTGGATCGGGTTGTTTCTGGGATGGTACAAAGATGGTCAGGCCGGGCGCGAAGTGGCGTTTCCCGCCCCCGGTTACAAATGGAACCAGCTTCCGGCCTATAACGCAGCCCTGCGCCGGGAACAGGCCGGAATGCAATGGAGCGAAGCCCGGCAGCGCCTGTTAAACGCCCATGAACAACTGGTGTTATGGATCCATGGCATGGATGAATGCGCGCTTTATGGCGGCCCCATGGCCGGGGCGCGCAACTCTTGGACCCCCGGTCGCTGGGCCGAGGCGTCTGGCCCCTCGCATTACAGGTCCGCCGCGAAATACATCCGCTCAATCCTGCGCGGGCAGACGGATCAGAAGGCATGAGCCGGGTCTAGGGCCCGTCTTCTTCCGATTCGTCCGACAGCTCGGATTCCAGAAACCTTTCGAACGCATCAAGGTGGACCGGCTCAAACTGCCCAAAGGCCTGCATCCAGACGCTGGCATTGCGCAGCGCATCAGGTTCCAGTTTGCACCATTTGACCCGCCCACGTTTTTCCTGGCTGATCAACCCGGCGCGGGTCAGAATCCCGAGGTGTTTGGAAATCGCCGCCAGCGACATGTCAAATGGTTCGGCCACATCCGTCACCGCCATATCGTCTTCCAGAAGCATGGATAGTATGACCCGGCGGGTCGGGTCGGCCAGCGCGGCAAAAGTTGCGTCCAGATCATGGGTCATGCCAGCCAGATAGCCCGCAAACCGCGAAACAGTCAACCGACAGGTTAAGCGTCACAGGTATTCTGGGCGCGTCTGCCCCGTTAAAGCGTCCTGCCAAAACCCTGACTCACGGGGTGTTGGCGGGACGTGCGAAACACATAAATGTCGCGCTGCCTTCGCCCTTTTCCCTGTCTCAGGGTACAGGTCGAACGCTTTAATGTCCGCTCACGCATTTGGTCAACCGATTGGTTGAATAACGCAAAAGGACCGCTTTGGCGCAAACAGGCCCTGCGGCAGAATCCTCCCCCCAACCTCAATCCAAACAATTCCCCTTGTTTTTCAACCCCTTATACACATTTCAACATTCCCCTAAGCACGGTTGACTCACAGGCCCCCACCCAATAGCAAATGCCTGACGTTCCCAACGGGGTTTTTCGTGTGACCGATCCTGACCATCGCCAGAAACTTTCTGACCTGGAAGCAAGGATCGAGGCGGCCAAAGCAGCCAAGACACCGAAGAACCACAAGGAAGAGCATTATTCGATCGCCCAGCAGGGGTGGCGCATGGTGCTGGAGCTGGTTTCCGGTCTGATGATCGGTTTTGGACTTGGATACGGGATGGACATCCTGTTCGGGACGCTCCCGATCTTCTTGGTTCTGATGACATTGCTGGGCTTTATCGCCGGTGTGAAAACGATGATGCACACCGCGACCGAGTTCCACAAGAACAACACGGCCGACAATCCGGCCGAGGATGACGAGAGGACATAAGACGTGGCAACCGATACGCACGCAACCGCAGAAGAGGCCGGCGGCCTGGTTTTCCACCCGATGGACCAGTTCATCGTCAAACCGTTGTTCGGTGACGGACCGGTTGGCATGTTCACCATCACCAACGTGACCCTGTGGTTGTTCCTGGCGGTTGTGGCCATCGTGGTCGTGCTGGTTCTGGGCACCTCGCGCCGTGCCATCGTCCCTAGCCGCAGTCAGTCGATTGCCGAACTGGCCTATGGCTTTGTCTACAAAATGGTCGAAGACGTGACCGGCAAAGACGGTCTGAAATACTTCCCCTACATCATGACCCTGTTCATGTTCATCCTGATGGCGAACATGCTGGGCCTGCTGCCGGGCAGCTTCACGACCACCAGCCACATTGCCGTGACCGCCGTGATGGCCTTTGCCGTGTTCTTCGCGGTAACCATCCTTGGTTTTGTGAAAAACGGCACCGGTTTCCTTGGCTTGTTCTGGGTGTCCAGCGCGCCGTTGGCCCTGCGTCCAATTCTGGCCGTGATCGAACTGATCTCGTACTTCGTGCGTCCGGTCAGCCACTCAATTCGTCTTGCGGGCAACCTGATGGCCGGTCACGCCGTAATCAAGGTTTTCGCAGGCTTCGCTGGTGCCGCTGCTATCGCGCCTATCGCGATTTCTGCGATCACCGCAATCTATGCTCTTGAACTGCTGGTGGCCTTTATCCAGGCCTACGTGTTCACGATCCTCACATGCGTGTACCTGAAGGACGCACTGCACCCGTCGCACTAATCCGCCCGGGTAAACTCTTCACACTAATTCAGCCAATTCCAACGTAAGGAGAAATCGAGATGGAAGGCAATATCGCACAAATGGGTCAATTCATCGGCGCAGGCCTGGCAGCCATCGGTTCGGGTGCCGCCGCGATCGGTGTGGGCCACGTCGCTGGTAACTTCCTGTCGGGTGCCCTGCGCAACCCGTCGGCAGCCGGTGGCCAGACCGCGACCCTCTTCATCGGTATCGCGTTCGCGGAAGCTCTGGGGATCTTCTCGTTCCTCGTCGCGCTTCTGCTGATGTTCGCCGTCTAAGACCTTACGGACCATCCTTACGTTCGGGTGGGCCGCGGAAACAGCAGCCCACCCGATGTAATTCAGGTTCGAGGAGGACGACGACATGGCAACAGAATCGCACGCACCAGCAAGCGCCTGTGTGGACTCCCACGGCGGCGCTGTCGGGATGCCCCAACTCTGTCCGGAATGGATGGGGAACCAGGTGTTCTGGCTGGTCATCACGCTTGTCGTGATCTTTTTTATCCTGACGCGCATCGCGCTGCCCAGGATCAAGTCCGTCCTGGATGATCGCCAGGGGACAATCACCAACGATATCGCCGCAGCAGATGATCTGAAGCAAAAGGCGGTTGAGGCGGAAGAGGCCTATAACAAGGCACTTGCCGATGCCCGCGTAGAAGCGAACCGCATCGTCGCCGAAGCCAGGGCCGAAATTCAGGCCGACCTTGACGTAGCAATCGCAAAAGCGGATTCCGAGATCGCCGCCAAGGCCGCAGAAAGCGAAAAAGCCATCAGCGAAATCCGCGCCGGGGCCCTGGAAAGCGTCAAGGACGTGGCCAAGGACACCGCCAAGGAAATCGTGGCTGCCATGGGTGGCAAGGCCGACGCCCGGTCGATCACCGCGGCAATCAACGCACGGATGAAGGGGTAAGGGATATGCGCAAACTGGCAACTCTTTTCGCCCTGACCGCCGCCTCGCCGGCGCTTGCCGCAAGTGGCCCGTTCTTTTCGCTGGGTAACACCAACTTCGTGGTGCTCATCGCCTTCATCCTGTTCCTCGGGATTCTGGTGTATTTCAAGGTGCCCGGCATGCTGACCGGCCTGCTGGACAAACGCGCCGAAGATATCCAGAGCGAACTGGACGAAGCCCGCAAACTGCGTGAAGAGGCCCAGAGCATTCTGGCGTCTTATGAACGCAAGCAACGCGAGGTCCAGGGTAAGGCGGAACGCATCGTGGAACATGCCAGGCAAGAGGCAGCCACCGCTGCCGAACAGGCCAAGGAAGAGCTGAAAAAATCCATCGCACGCCGTCTGGCTGCGGCGGAGGATCAGATCGCCTCGGCCGAGGCAGGCGCGGTCAAGGAAGTGCGCGACCAGGCGGTGTTGATCGCCGTAGGGGCCGCACAGGACGTGATCGCCAAACAGATGACCGCAACCGAAGGCAACAAGCTGATCGACGCGGCCATCGCCGAGGTGGACGCCAAACTGCACTAAGCTGTTTGATAGATCAATATGGATAAACCCGGTCAGCGATGGTCGGGTTTTTCTTTTGGTCCCCCCCCGCCAAAACACACAGGCTGCAACCACACAAATCTCAATCTTCACTCGAAAAGTCCAATGGGCCATGAAAGACAGGATCCAATGGCCATGGGTCGCCTGAACCTCAATCAACGGCCTCGCCCAATCGGACACAAGCCAGACCCAGCCAATCCGCCCCGCAATGGAATCCAACACCAGATGGATCAGCCCCCCGCAGCCAGCGCAACAATGCGAGGCCGGAGGGTCCCCCGACCGACGAGCAGGCCCATAAGCAGAACCATACCCCAAAACACCGGTCGGTGGGTCAGGAACGCGTGATGGTGAACGGAACCATCAATCAAAACAAACCAGAACATATCCAGATCCGGCGCAACACTTCCGATCAGCCCCGCAACCAGAACAGGCCTCGGAAGCGAGGGCGCAACAGTACGAAATACAAGATAGGCGGCAGGAAGATGGGCAATGAGCATTGCCATATTCTGCCCTAAAGCGTTCGACCTTTATGTGTTTCGCACGTCCTGCCAAAAACCCGTGATTCAGTTTTTTGGCAGGACGCTTTAGGTTTGCTCAACTCGGCTGCAACTGCTGCACAGTTCGTGTGCAGTGGAGAATACCCCGCTACCGCATGTCCTCGTGCTGGATTCGCTGCTTTGCCACCTCTTCGTTGCGGTCATATTTTCGCTGGGCTGCCAACGCCCGTTCCACATAGTTCAGGTGGGTCTCGACCGCCGCCCGTGCCGCCGCCGGGTCTCGCGCCTGAATCGCATCATTGATCGCCTTGTGATGGGCCAGCAGATCATCCCGCGTGGTGTTTTGCTGGAACATTTGGCTGCGATTGTAAAACACACCTTCGTGCAACAGATCGAACATGGACCGCATCATGTGAAGCATAACCACGTTGTGGCTCGCCTCGATGATCGCCATGTGAAAGTCCGCATCCAATTCCGCATCCTTCTCAGGATTGGGTCGCAGATGCGCCGCTGCCATCCGGTCATAGGCTTTCTGAATCACCCGCAAATCCGTATCCGAAGCATAGGTCGCGGCGCGCTCGGCCACCAATGCCTCCATGTCCCGACGAAAGGCAACATAGTCGAACACCGCCTCATCATGGGCCGCGAACAGCTTGACCAATGCCGGGGAAAATGCCGACCCAAGCACATCGGCCACATAAATACCGGACCCGGCGCGCGAAGCCAGAAGCCCCCGCTCCTGCAAATCCTGCACCGCTTCGCGCAGCGAAGGACGCGATACGCCCAGTTTTTCGGCCAATTCCCGTTCCGGCGGCAACCGCTCTCCCGGCTGCAAAATGCCGCGCAGGATCAACAGCTCGATCTGGCGCACCACGGCGACAGAAAGCTTTTCGGATTGAACGGGCTGGAACGGCATCATTGGTCTCCGCGCTAATTGGTCAGTTTATATGACCACCAAATGCACAGGGCAAGCCTTGTCGCGAGCCCCCGTTCGCGAGACGTCACCACCCCCCTGACGCCCCCATACCCCTTCGGCACAGGGTCGTCAGATTGCTCCTTATGGACCAATGGGAAGGATCCGAATGAATTGGAATGGTGAGCACGCTTTAAACACATTTTCTTGTTGATGCGTCATATATAGCGACCTTATATGTGTTTATGAGCAACAACCCCCCACATAAGATATAGGCATTATAACACCAAAAATACGGCTCAAATGTTCACATTGGCGGCTCTGGCCAATCTCTATATGGTGCGGACTCTATATGGTGCGGGGAAAGCTGATGGCGGAGTCCGCCTGAAAGCGTGAAATCAAGCGAAAATGCCTGCTGCCGGGGCGATCAGCGCCTCGAAATGAGAGCAGTAACCACAACGTAAACGGCAACCCACCACCCAAAACGCGCTTGCTCAGAGGTTCCTTTATCTTCCTCCGCCGCGTACGGGCAACGTCCTGCCGTCCCCATGCATGGATGCACGGGTCGATACCCGCCGCACCACCCTTCGCGGCAAGGCCAAGACGCGCCACGACCTAGACGAAATCAAACACGCCATCTTCGGAAGCACAAACAAGGAAAACGGCACCCTCTGCCGTGTCACCTTGGTAACTGAAAAAGGCGGCGTCTCCGGGCCGGTTCCACTGCCCCAAGCCTATTCGAATGTCGGCAAACACCACCAAATTGTCGAGGCCATCAATACCTGACTTCCGTCGACCTGATCCATTGCTCCCGGCGCACTTCAGGAACGAGCAATCCCGGCACAGCGCGAACACTGCACCAGGACCGAGGTAGTAGCTTGGTTTGGAGAATAAAGGTCAGCTACCGTCGCTCGCTACAATAAGAAGACCCACCAAGACAACGCCTGCCGCGATTGCACCGGCGTTACCGCCGAGCGATCCCGAAGACGGGGCTGCCGCAAAGGGATCACCTTGAGGTTCCGATTCGACCACAGGGTCGACCAGACTGCCAGCACTTGCCATCGTCGCAGTAAAGGCGAACACGCTCAGCGCGCTCATCAGTTTAGTTTTCATCAACCACACTCCTTATACTTTAAATACTTCAACACCATGTTGGCCCCCCCTCACCACCTGGCGAAACTCGAGTGACTCAACGGCTCTAATCTGTGCATTATTAAACATTACGACAAATGCGTCAAGACAAATGCGTCTGATTGTTTCAGGGAAAAACCGGATATTGACGCAATCGGTGATGCAGCACCTTCCCAATACTCCTTGACACTTTGTGGCGCGGTGCCTAAATCCTTGCAAAACCTCCGGAAGTGAAAAACCTTCCGGTCCCATGGCCACAGTGCCGGGATCGCCCCCCACCAGCGAGTTTCGCCCGTGGGGGCGCCTGTCGTTTGGCAATTGTGCATTCGCCGCCCCGCTCCCATATCGGCAGGGAAAACCAACAAACCGGTCAAGGAGGCCGCTGATGTTTGAAAATCTGTCCGAACGCCTCTCTGGCGTCTTTGACCGTCTCACCAAACAGGGTGCCTTGTCCGAAGACGACGTCAAAACCGCCCTGCGCGAGGTGCGCGTGGCCCTGCTTGAGGCCGATGTCTCCCTACCCGTCGCCCGCGAGTTCATCAAAAAGGTCCAGGATCAGGCGACCGGGCGATCCGTCACCAAATCCGTGACCCCGGGTCAACAGGTCGTCAAGATCGTGCATGACGCGCTGGTTGATACGCTGACCGGCGAGGACGACCCCGGCCAACTGAAAATCGATAACCCGCCCGCACCGATCCTGATGGTGGGTCTGCAAGGCGGCGGTAAAACCACCACCACCGGCAAACTCGCCAAACGGCTCAAGGAAAAAGAGGGCAAGAAGGTCCTGATGGCCTCGCTCGACGTCTATCGCCCGGCAGCGATGGATCAGCTTGCGGTTCTCGGCCAACAGATCGGCGTCGACACATTGCCCATCGTCCCCGGACAGAAACCCGTGGACATCGCCAAACGGGCCAAACAACAGGCCGCGTTGGGGGGGTATGAGGTCTATATGCTGGACACTGCCGGGCGTCTGCATATCGATGAAATCCTGATGCAAGAGGTCGAGGACGTGCGCAACGTCGTTGACCCGCGCGAAACTCTGCTGGTGGTCGATGGCCTGACCGGTCAGGTCGCCGTTGAGGTGGCCGAAGAATTCGACGCCAAGATCGGCATCTCGGGCGTGGTGCTCACCCGTATGGACGGCGACGGACGCGGCGGTGCTGCTCTCTCCATGCGCGCGGTAACCGGCAAACCCATCCGTTTCGTCGGGCTTGGCGAAAAGATGGACGCGCTGGAGACCTTTGAACCCAACCGGATCGCGGGCCGCATCCTCGGCATGGGCGACATCGTGTCGCTGGTGGAAAAGGCTCAGGAGACAATCGAACAGGAACAGGCCGAGCGCATGATGAAGCGCTTCCAGAAGGGCCAGTTCAACATGAACGATCTCAAGATGCAGTTGGAACAGATGATCAAGATGGGCGGCATGGAAGGCATCATGGGCATGATGCCCGGTATGGGCAAAATGGCCAAACAGGCCGAAGCCGCAGGCATGGACGACAAAGTGCTCAAACAACAGATCGCGTTGATCCAGTCCATGACCAAACGCGAACGCGCCAATCCACAGATTTTGCAGGCATCCCGCAAAAAGCGCATTGCCAAGGGTGCCGGCATGGAGGTTTCCGACCTCAACAAGCTGCTGAAAATGCAGCGCCAGATGTCGGACATGATGAAAAAGCTCGGCCGGGGCAAAGGCGGCATGTTGAAACAGGCCATGAAGGGCATGTTCGGCAAGGGCGGCGGTATGCCCGACATGGGCGATATGGCCAGTGGGGTTCAGGGAGGCATGGACCCCAAGGCGCTGGAAGCGGCAGCCAAACAGATGGGCAAGGGCGGTGGCCTGCCCGGCCTTGGCGGCGGCATGGGCCTGCCTTCGGGCCTCTCGGGCTTTGGGAAAAAGAAATAACCCAATGCTCACCCTCGCCATCCCTACGCTCGAAACCGAACGCCTTATCCTGCGCGGCCCCGCCGAGCGCGACTTTGAGGCCGTTGCCTCATTCTTCGCAGATAAGGAACGCAGCTGGGGTTTTGGCGGGCCGCAAAACCGGAACGAAGCCTGGCGCTGGTTTGCCTCTCTCATAGGGCACTGGGCTCTGAAAGGCTGTGGCTTCTGGATGGTCGAGACCAAGGGCGGCGATCATATTGGCATGGTTGGTCTCTGGGGCCCCGAAGGCTGGCCCGAGACCGAGCTTGGCTGGGTCATGTTCGAAAATGGCGAAGGCAAGGGCTATGCCTTCGAAGCTGCAACCGCCGCGCGTGACCATGCCTATTCATCCCTCGGCTTCACCACGCTGTCCAGCAACATCTTCCCGGGCAATACCCGCTCACAGGCGCTCGCCAAACGCATGGGCGCGACCTTGGAGCGCACCTATGAGAACGTCACCCACGGCACCGAAGAAGTCTGGCGCCACCCCGGGCCGGAGGCGCTGGCATGACTTTCACCCTCGATGTTCCTGTAATTGAAACCGAGCGCCTTATCCTGCGCGCGTTGACCATGGCGGATTTTCCCGCCTATCGCGATGCTTTTGCATCGCAGCGCACCCAATACGTGGGCGGGCCTCTGGATGAACTTCAGAGCTGGTCGAACTTCTGCAAGGAAACCGCGCCCTGGACCCTGACCGGCCTTGGCGCATGGGCCGTCGAAGAACGTGACAGCGGCGCATTCACCGGCGTGATAGGATTTTACAACCACCCCTACTTCCCCGAGGTCGAACTGGGCTGGATGGTCCTACCCACGGGCGAAGGCAAAGGCATCGCCTACGAAGCCGCACAGGCGGCGCGACACTGGGCCTATGACTCGGCCGGGCTTTCCACCCTCGTCAGCTATATCCACTGCGACAATGCCCGCTCTATCGCATTGGCGGAACGGCTTGGTGCGCGGCTCGACCCTGACGCACCCGCATGCCCCTATGCAAACCACGTGACCTATCGCCACCCCGGGCCGGAGGCGCTGGCATGACTCTCACCCTAGATATTCCCGTCCTTGAAACCGAACGCCTTATCCTGCGCGGTCCGCGTGAAGAGGATTTCGAAGCCTTCGCGGCGTTTGGCGCCTCGGAGCGTTCGAAATTCGTTGGCGGACCCTACCCGCGCATTCGAAGCTGGGGCGGGTTTCTTGCCACCTATGGCCATTGGGCGCTGCGTGGCTATGGCATGTGGATGGTCGAGGATCGCCAAAGCTGTCAGACCGCCGGTCGCATCGGCATGATTTACAATGACGGCTGGGATGAACCTGAACTGGGCTGGCATATTTACGACGGATTCGAGGGCAAGGGCCTCGCCTTTGAGGGAGCACAGGCCGCGCGCCGCTATGCCGCCACCCATCAGGGGCTGAACGGCGTCATATCCTATATCGAACCGGCCAACACCAGATCGCTGGCACTGGCCCGGCGACTGGGCGCCACCTTCGAACGGGAGGGCCACGTCGTGGGACACCCCTGCCACATCTATCGCCACCCAAAAGCGGAGGCCGTCTGACATGGGACTTCGCGACATCCCCGTTCTTGAAACCAACCGCCTGATCCTGCGCGGCCCCGAGGCCGAGGATTACCCCGATTTCAAGGCGACGTTTTCCTCCTATCGCTCGCGCTTCATGGGCGGGCCACTCAATGCCTATGAGGCCTGGATGCTCTATGCCGCCGAAATCGGCCATTGGGACATTCGCGGCTATGGCATGTGGATGATCCACGACCGGGTGACGGACGAAACCCTTGGCATGGCCGGCGGCTGGTTCCCCGCCAAATGGCCGGAAAAGGAACTTGCCTGGATCATCTGGCCGGAAAAAGCCGGCCACGGCTATGCGCTTGAAGCCACGAATGCCGCGCGCAAATATTTCTATGATCAGTTGGGCTGGAACGGCGCGGTCAGCTATATCGACCCCAAGAACCTTGATTCCATCCGCCTTGCCGAACGGCTGGGCGCAGTCAAAGATCGCGGTGCGCCGACCATCGACGGCTCGGACGCCGTTTACCGCCACCCCTCACCGGACGAGTTGATGGACAGCCAGATCCAGCACGGGATCGACATGGAAATCCACAACTACATCGACCCGCTTTTCAAACCGAAAGGATTTGCAATTGACTGATCCCGTTGCCCAAGCCGCCGAGGTTCTGAAAGAGCACCGCGAAAGCATCGACCGTCTGGATGCGATCCTCGTCTATACATTGGGCGAGCGGTTCAAACACACCAAGGCCGTGGGGAAACTCAAGGCTGAACACGACCTTCCGCCCTCCGATCCCGCCCGCGAGGAAAAACAGATCGCAAGGCTTGAAGATTTGGCAACCCGTGCCGACCTGGACCCGGAATTTGCCAAGAAGTTCCTGAACTTCATCATCGCTGAAGTTATCCAGCACCATAAACAACACCAATCCTGAGGGAGTCATCCCTCAACCGCCATTATAAAGGAGAACACACAATGGCTATGAAAATTCGTCTCGCCCGCGGCGGCTCGAAAAAACGTCCCTTCTATCGCATCGTTGCTGCGGATTCCCGTATGCCCCGCGATGGCCGCTTCATTGAGAAGCTGGGCACCTACAACCCGCTGCTCCCGAAAGACAGCGAAGAACGCGTGAAAATGAACATGGAGCGCGTGCAATACTGGCTGGACCAGGGTGCGCAAACCACCGACCGTGTGTCGCGCATGTTGGAAGCCGCCGGTGTTGTCGCCAAAAAAGAGCGTAACAACCCCGAAAAAGGCACCCCGGGCAAGAAAGCTCAGGAACGCGCAGAAGAAAAAGCCGCCAAGGCCGCCGAAGCTGCCGAAGCCGCTGCTGCCCCTGCCGAAGAAGCTGCGGCAGAAGAGTAAGCAGGGAATTGCGCCCTGGGATGCAGGATTTCACCCCGGAGTTTCAGGGCGACCTTGCCCGGTTGATGCGGTGGCGGCGCGATGTGCGCCACTTCCGCACCGACCCTGTGGACGAGGCGTTGTTGACGCAATGCCTCGACACGTTCCTTCTGGCCCCCTCGGTGGGCCTGTCGGAACCCTGGCGCGTGCTGCGCGTGACCAGCGACGCGGCGCGCGACGCCGCATTGAAGAATTTCCAGGCCACAAATCAGGATGCCCTTGCCGGTTATGCCGGGGAAAAGGCCGCGCTTTATGCCAGGCTGAAACTTTCAGGGATGCGCGAAGCACCGGTACAGTTGGCGGTGTTCTGCGATGAAGACACGCCCAAGGGCGCGGGCCTTGGTGCCGGAACCATGCCGGAAATGCGCCGTTATTCGGTTGTGGCCGCAATCACCCAATTCTGGCTGGCGACGCGGGCCGTTGGGCTTGGGGTTGGCTGGGTCTCGATCCTCGACCCCGACCAACTGACCCGCGACCTTGCGGTGCCGGACACGTGGCGACTGGTGGCCTATCTCTGTGTCGGCTGGCCCCGCGCGGCGTCAGATACGCCCGAACTGGACCAAAAGGGCTGGGAAACCCGCAACACCCATCTGCCGGTCGAAACCCGCTGAGCCCTCTGGGGAGGGTAACCGAACACTCATTACGTCGCGACCATACTGCTCTGCCCTGTCCAACCATACCCACGACCAGCCCACAGGTTGAAACAGATCAGGCGCGGTGCTACCCCGGTGTGGAGCAAGGAAATGAGTGAGGCCTCATGTCTGATCTGATCTGTGTCGGTGCCATTGCGGGCGCGTTTGGGGTGCGGGGTGAGGTGCGGTTGAAAAGCTTCACCGCCGATCCCGAGGCGATTGCCGATTATTCCCCGCTGACCACCGAAGATGGCGCGGTCAACTTTGACGTAACCCTGACCCGTCAGATCAAGAACGGCTTTGCCGCGCGTCTTTCCGGTGTGGCAACCAAGGAACAGGCGGATGGACTACGCGGAACCAGGCTTTTCGCGCCGCGGGACCGCCTGCCGTCGCTGCCCGATGACGAATACTATCATGCCGACCTGATGGGGCTTGAGGTTTATGACACCGGTGGCGCCCTTCTGGGCCGGGTGAAATCGGTTCAAAACCATGGTGCCGGCGATATGCTGGAAATCCACGGACCGGGGTTGAAGAACACCGTGCTCTTGCCCTTTACGCTCGCCGCCGTACCCACGGTGGACCTTGGCGCGGGCCGACTTGTGGCCGACCCGCCCGAGGGGCTTTTCTGATCGTGGTGCGCATCGTCGCTCATATCGGGTTTCACAAGACCGGTACAACCTCGCTGCAAAACTTCCTGGCCCGCAATCACAAAGAGCTGGCCGAGGTGTTCGACTATTACGGGGCTGGCGATTTTAACGGAGCTGGGCGGTTGTCGCATATCTATGCCCAACGCCCGTTTCCGTGGCGGCTGCACCGTTTTCGGCACGCCTTCCGCCAGACGCTGGCTCTGATGCCCGATCCGGTTTCGGGCAATATCGTGATCTCTCGGGAAAACTTCTCAGGCGTCATGCCCGGCCATCTGGATTGGCGCGGGCAGCCGGTGACGAGTTACAAACGCGCGGCCAAACCGCTTGGGCGCGTGGTGGTGTCCGAATTGCGCCGCAGATTTGGGCCAGACGCCCGGGTGGAAATCCTGCATACACTTCGGGATCAGGACAGGTGGTTAGCCAGCGTGCATGGGCATCTGTTGCGCTCGATCCAACTGACCCAGGATCTGGACGCGTTCCGCGCGAGGTTCGCGCATATGCCCTCTCTGGTGGAACAGGCGCACAGCGTGGCGCGCAGGGCCAAGGCGGACCGTTCGCATATCGTGTTGATGGAAGATTACACCAGCCGGACAGAAGGACCCGCGGCGGCGATACTCGACCTGTTCGAGATCGCGCCTTCGCTGCGCCAGAGGCTGCGCCCTGTGCCACGGGCAAACGCAGGTCAAAGCGCGGATTTACGGGCCGAATTCCTGCACCTCAATCGGGCGGGGCTGTCGCATAGCGCGTTGAAAGCCGCGAAAGAGGCACTTTTGCGCGCCGAAAAGTAACGTCTTAGGGCCTGATGCTAGAGCTTGCTGCGTGAGATCGTGAGGAGTGGAAGACACGGGCAAAGCCCGTGCCACGCCTGCGGCGGGCGGGGGGCACCGAGCTTCGCTCGGTGCCGGGTCGCTGGTTCCCATGGAACCGCGAAACGCCCTGTTTTGGATCAGAACGAGGCCGCCAATCGCGTCCCTTGATCAATGGCACGCTTGGCATCCAGCTCTGCAGCTACGTCCGCCCCACCAATCACGTGAACGGTTTTCCCCTGCACTTCCAGCGCATCGGCGAGGCTACGCTCGCTCAACTGGCCGGCACAGAGAACGATGTTGTCACAGGCGATCACCCTGGGGTTCTCGCGCGCTTCGCCAAAGCTGATATGCAGCCCTTCGTCATCAATGCGTTCATAATTCACACCGCCCAGCATTTCGACGCCCTTCATCTTCAACGCGGCGCGGTGGATCCAGCCGGTCGTTTTACCCAGCCCCTTGCCCAATGCCCTGGCCTTGCGCTGCATCAGCGTAACCTGGCGTGCCGCCGGATGCGGTTGAGGCCCGTCAGCGGCAAGCCCGCCTGGCGTGGTGGAGGGATCGCCCACACCCCATTCTTCCTTCCACGCATCCAGATCCTCGGTCAGGCTTTGACCTTCATGTACCAGAAATTCGGACACGTCGAACCCGATCCCCCCGGCACCGATCACGGCAACCTTGCCGCCCACTTCGGCACCATCCCTCAGCACGTCGATATAGGACAGCACTTTGTCACTCTCCTGCCCCGGAATACCCGGGTCACGAGGGATGACACCTGTGGCGATGACCACCTCGTCAAACCCTTCAAGGTCGCTGGCCGTGGCGTTCGTGTTCAACCGCACGTCGACGCCCAACCGGTCCACCATGGTTTCAAACCAATCGACAAGGCCAAAGAACTCTTCCTTGCCCGGCACCATCTTGGCGATGTTGAGCTGCCCTCCCACACGGTCGGCGCGGTCAAAAAGGGTAACCTTGTGACCCCGTTTCGCCGCCCCCATGGCCGTGGCCAGCCCGGCGGGCCCGGCCCCGACAATTGCAACGGATTTTGCGGCGTCAACCGGGGACAGGACCAGCTCGGTTTCAAAACAGGCACGCGGGTTCACGAGACAGGAGGTCAGCTTGCCCTGGAACGTATGGTCCAGACAGGCCTGATTACAGCCAATACAGGGCGCGATTTCATCCCCCCGGCCCTCCGCCGCCTTGTTGACAAAATGCGCATCGGCCAGGAACGGGCGCGCCATGCTGACCATATCGGCACAGCCTTCGGCCAACACCTCTTCGGCCACGTCGGGCGTGTTGATGCGGTTCGATGTGATCACCGGGATACCCACCTTGCCCATCAGCTTTTTCGTAACCCAGGCAAAGGCCTTGCGCGGCACGCTGGTGGCAATGGTGGGCACGCGCGCTTCGTGCCATCCGATACCGGTGTTGATGATCGAGGCACCCGCCTCTTCCACTGCCTTGGCCAGTTGCACCACCTCTTCATGGGTGGACCCGTTGGGGATCAGGTCAATCATCGACAGGCGATAGATGATGATAAAGTCATCGCCCACGGCCTCGCGGCACCGGCGCACGATCTCAACCGGCAGGCGCATACGGTTTTCATAGCAGCCACCCCAGCGATCGGTGCGCTTGTTGGTGTGGGTCACCAGGAACTGGTTGATGAAATATCCCTCGGAGCCCATGATTTCGACCCCGTCATAACCTGCTTTGCGGGCGTTCACGGTGGCGGTCACGAAATCCTGGATCTGTTTTTCGATCCCCTCTTCGTCCAGTTCCCTGGGCGGGAACGGCGAAATCGGGGATTTCACGGCAGAGGCACTGACACAGTTCGGGCCATAGGCATAGCGGCCCGCGTGCAGTATCTGCATTGCGATCTTTCCGCCGCCTTCGTGAACACGGTCGGTGACGATCTTGTGGTTGGTAATATCCTTGTCGGTATAAAGCCCCGCCGCCCCGGGGAACACGCCACCTTCCAGGCTGGGTGCAATACCGCCGGTCACCATAAGGCCGACCCCGCCACGGGCGCGTTCCGCATAGAACTCGGCCACGCGATTCCAATCACCGGTTTCTTCCAGATTGGTGTGCATGGACCCCATGAGGACCCGGTTTTTCAGAGTGGTATGGCCAAGATTCAGCGGGGCCAAGAGATGTGGGTAATTGGTCATAAATGTGCCTCCATCCTTTGTGCTTTACTTGCACGTAAACCTATTGCGCTGTCACCCCCTACGCCGCGTCAGGGGGGGGATTTGACCCAACGTCCCCGGCACATCCCCCTTGGGGGATGACACCGGGGGGCATGGTTCAGGTGGGCATGACACCGACAGGCATAACTGAGGGAGGGCTCCCGCCAGGAAACCCCGCATCAAAGATGCGGATATTCCTGTTGGGCCGGGCGCGCGGCGGGGCCGCGCGTGGTTGCGCATCCGGCAACGGGATATTCATACCTTGATCGGTAGGGTGGCCCATGACCACCGCCGGGTTTGCTGCCTCGGGCGTGGCCGCGAACAGCGCAACCGTGGCGCGGATGATCGACCGGTTGTTTTCCGCCAGCCGGGGGCGGGCGGGCCCGTATCTGTTTGCTTTATCCCGCGCGTTTGGAATTGACCCGGTCGATCAGGTCGGCCCCGGTCTCTTCGCGCTCGGAATAGCGGTCAACAAGGTAATCGGACACGCCACGGGTCAGCAGGGTGAACTTCACCAGTTCCTCCATCACATCCACGATGCGATTGTAAAACCCGCTGGGTTTCATCCGGTCGTCGTCGTCAAATTCAAGAAAGGCCTTGGCCACCGAAGATTGATTGGGGATTGTGATCATCCGCATCCAGCGGCCCAGAATCCGCATCTGGTTCACTGCGTTGAAACTCTGTGATCCACCCGAAACCTGCATCACGGCCAGCGTTTTACCCTGGGTCGGGCGCACCGCGCCCATGGATAACGGGATCCAGTCGATCTGGGTTTTCATGACCCCGGTCATCGCCCCGTGGCGTTCGGGCGAACACCACACCATGCCTTCGGACCAGTTGACCAGATCGTGCAGCTCTTCAACCTTGGACATGTCGCCGCCGGTCGGGTCGTCGACCAACGGCAAGCCCGCCGGATCGAACACCCGGGTTTCAGCGCCCAGCCTTTGCAGGATTCTCGCGGCCTCTTCATTGGTCAGGCGGCTAAACGACCGGGCGCGCAGGGACCCGTGGAGCAAAAGGATACGCGGGGCATGGCCCGGACGAGGCGCATTAAACAGCGCGTCATGGTCGATTTCGCGGAACCTGGCATCGTTCAGGTTGGGGGTATCGCTCACGTGGAGTCTCCTGTGTCTTGACGGTTTCGTGGATTTCGCCCCACGCAGTGCGGGGGCCAGAGAGGGGAAGGATCAGGCTTGTCCCAATCAGTGATCATACAGTGTTCGGGCGGAAGGAGCCTTGCTGATTGCAAGAACGGATTTGAGACCGCAGGTCATAAAAACAGGCTCCCTTTCAGCGGGTCAACACTCACATGCAATGGCATCAATCACCGGCTGGCACAGATCGCGACGCCCGCGACAGCAATCCTCCAGCAGGAAAGACAACAGGTCTCGCACCCCCTCCATATCGGCGAAGTAGCGGATGCTGCGGCCTTCGCGTTGATTGCGCACAAGCCGGGCGTTCAGCAGCACGGACAGGTTGGCCGACAGGGTGTTCATCCGCACATCCAGCGCCTCGGCCAATTCACCCGCAGACAGCCCGTCGCCACCGTGTTTGACCAACAGGCGAAAGGCATCAAGCCGGGTAGGCTGTGCCAGGGCGGCAAAGGCGTTGAGGGCATTAGTTATTTCCATTATTCATGAAGTATTGAAATATAAAACGAAGGTCAAGACAGAGAAAAGCCTTCGATGACAGTGACCCAGATAAAACAAAAGGACCAACAATCAGGCGCTCCCGCCCGTCATCAACCTGCCAGGGGCAGGTTTCTTCCCGTTGGGCCAAGCGCCGACGCGGGGCGTCGGCGCGCCACCGTCCAGCCGTTCAGGATATCGATGCTGGTGCAACCGGGCTCGGCCCAGGGGTTGCCGGGAACGCACCCCTTACATCGTTTCGATACAGTGCCGCCGGAAGGCCCGTTTCAACATGTCGAGCTCGGCGCGCAGCAAGTCGATTTCGGCCCGAATATCATCGCCCAGTGCTTCACCCGCCAGAATCGAAAAGCTCTCCAGCACCTCTGCCTCACCCTTTTCACGGATCAGGAAGGTCTGTATCCCATCTGCAATGGCGGATGCGGGCACCGGCACACGCAACAGCCAGCCCCCCTCTTCGCGTGCCACGAGGTCAACGCCACCGATCGTTTGCCCCTCTAGCGTGACAACCACCTCGGGCGCGTCCTGTTCACCGCCGGGCAGCAAGACGCCTTCCCAAACGCCTTCCTTCAATCGTGTTTTGATCAGTTTCAGCTCGCTCATCCCGCTTCCCATCGCGTTTTCACCTTCAAAGTTCCGCCCGTGGGCGGCGGCTGAACGTCAGGTCCCGCAATGTGACCTGGTTCATCTCCGGCCCTTCGAAAATCAGGTCCAGCCACATCTTTTCCAGCCGCTTTTCATTCAGCTTGGCATAGGCCAGATCGAATTCCACCATCACCGTTTCGGACCCAAGCGGCAGTTCGCGCACGATGGTTTCCGTGTTCGGCCCGTGTTTGATGTTGAGCCGGGCGAAAATTTCCAGCGGCTTTTCCATTTCCACGATCGTATCCAGCCGCACAAGATGTTTGCGCCTCAATCCACGAACCGAATCTTCAGGCAGGTCCACAACCAGCGAAAGATAGGATCCGTCGAAATTGAAAACGTCAAGGCGCAGCCCGAACGGAGCCAAATCCGCTTCGCGCCGGTTGCGCAACTGGCGCAGGGTCAGCTCGGACCTGTTACAGTCATGGAACAGCGTAACCTCGTTGCCCAACATGCTTTTGTTTTCGACCGAACTCATCCCTGGCACCGGCAAAGGCCCGCGCCACAATTCGGGTCTCCAGGCCCAGTCCGCATCGAACGGCTTCGGGAAAGCGGTCGACCCGATCATGGGCAGGGCCAACCGGCTTTCCGCCTTGTGGATGAGCGTATCCAGATGCACGCGCAACTGCCGCGCGCGGCTGCGTTGCGCGCGCAGGGTGCCGATATCGGTTTCCCCCGCCTCGCGTGCCGCACGCGCCCACCGTCGTACCGTTGCACGATGGATCAGTTTCCTGAATTGCCTGCTGCCAAGTCTTGCCATTCGGTTTCGCCGCCCGGTGCCTGAAACATCTGGCGACCGGTCAAACCCGGACCACCCAATGCGTTGATTTCCCTAGGCACAGTTTTACCGGAAACAATGTTAACGAAAAGGCTTCATTGAAAGATTTTTGGAAACAGTTTTTTCAAACCGCCCTTTTGCGCCGCCGTCCGGCCGGATTTCACCGGTTTTTCAACTGCGGCATTACGCGCTTGTGGCACCGGGTTTTCCGGGCTCGCGGCCCGCAGGGTTTCGGCAAGCCCAAGGATCAGGCCGCGCCCATGGCGTCCGGCGACCGGACTGCCCTTGGGGCCATAAACCGCCAGCCCCACAGGGTGTCCGTTGATCATAATCGTCGCACGCCAGTATTTCGGATCCCCCACGGCGACCCCGTGATCTTCGCCACCCTCAAGATGCACAACGGTGATTCCGTCCCCGTCTTCGCGCGCCAGCACCTTATCGGACGCCAGCACCCCGGCCAGCGTTGCGGCATCAGGCAGGTTGCGCTGCAATCCGCGCGGCTGAACCTGAACCGTCATGACCGCCGGTTCAACCGACGCACCGCTTTTCCCAGAAGTCAGGATTTCGCAACTGCCCAACAAGGCAAAGCCACCAGAATTGCGTTGCTCCACCGACCCTCCGTCAATGCAATACCCTCGCGGCCCTTTGACCACGACACGGCCCTTGGCGAGCGACAGTTCGGTCAGCACTTTCCCCGGTTTGGCCCCCGATTTGGCCCCCGGTTTAGCCAGAGTCCTTAATCTGGATGCCTTCGCGGTTGGTTTCACCCTGGGCGCTTTGCGGGCCTGACGGGCTTCGGGGTTGTCCAGCGGCACCATGGCGCTTAAAAAATTCACGCCCTTCCCGGTGCCGTCTCCAAGGCACCCGGCCAGGGGCAAAACCAGCCCCAGAACACTCATACGCAACGGCGCGCGAAACAGGGTTCGCGCGCCGCTCGCTGGATCACAGGTCCATATAGACATGCTTTTCCGCCTTGCCGCCGGGGTGTGTGACCGCACCCTTGTAGGTCGCGCCCACCTGCTGTGCGTATTTCCACAGCGCCCCGCTGGCATAGATGGTATCGCGCGGTCCTTTCCAATCGGCTTTGCGGGCCTCAAGCTCGGCATCGCTCAGCGCCACGCTGATTTCGCCGGTAATGGCGTCGATGGTGATCACATCGCCATTGCGCACCAGCGCGATGGGGCCGCAATGCGCGGCCTCGGGACCAACGTGGCCGACACAGAACCCGCGGGTTGCGCCGCTGAACCGGCCATCGGTGATCAACGCAACCTTCTTGCCCATACCCTGCCCGGACAGGGCGGCGGTGGTGGCCAGCATCTCGCGCATTCCCGGCCCGCCCGCGGGGCCCTCGTTGCGGATGACGATCACCTCACCCTCTTCGTATTGACGGGCCTTGACCGCTTCGAACGCGTCCTCTTCGCATTCAAAGACGCGCGCCGGGCCGACGAACCGCTGGTGCTGCGACGGGATACCTGCGACCTTGACGATGGCACCTTCGGGGGCCAGGTTCCCTTTCAGCCCCACAACACCGCCGGTTTTGGTAATCGGCGTTTCGATGGGATAGATCACGCGGCCATCGGCCTCGCGCGTGATCAGGTCAAGTTCTTCGCCCATGCTCCTGCCACTGGCGGTCATGCAATCCTCGTGGATCAACCCGGCCTTGCGCAATTCCTTCATCACCACCGGCACCCCGCCGGCTTCGTAAAGATCCTTGGCAACATATTGACCGCCCGGCTTCAGATCGACGAAATAGGGCGTGTCGCGGAAAATATCGCACACGTCTTCGAGGAAGAATTCGATCCCTGCTTCGTGGGCAATTGCGGGCAGGTGCAGCCCGGCATTGGTGGATCCGCCGGTACAGGCCACAACCCGCGCGGCGTTCTCAAGGCTTTTCAGCGTCACAACATCACGGGCGCGGATGTTCTTGTCGATCAGGTTCATGACCGCACGGCCCGAAGCTTCACCATATTGGTCGCGGCTTTCATAGGGCGCGGGCGCACCGGACGAATTCATCAGGGCAAGGCCGATGGCCTCGGAGACACAGGCCATGGTGTTGGCCGTGAACTGACCACCACAGGCCCCCGAGGACGGACAGGCCACGCGTTCAAGAATATCCAATGCGGCATCCGACATCTGGCCATTCTGGTGACGCCCCACCGCTTCGAACATGTCCTGAACAGTCAGGTCACGGGTGCGGAAATCTTCCGGGATTTCATCCACCTGAGGCGCTTTGCCGGGCAGGATCGACCCACCATAAATAAAGACCGAAGGCACGTTCAGGCGGACCATCGCCATCATCATCCCGGGCAGCGATTTGTCACACCCGGCAAGCCCGACCACGGCGTCATAGCAATGGCCCCGCATGGTCAACTCAACGGTGTCGGCAATCGCCTCGCGGCTGGCAAGCGAAGACCGCATCCCCTCGTGGCCCATGGCGATGCCGTCGGTCACGGTGATGGTGGTGAACTCACGCGGGGTGCCGTGGGCTTCTTTCACACCCATCTTGACCGACTGCGCCTGACGGTTCAGCGCGATGTTACAGGGAGCGGCCTCGTTCCAACAAGTCGCAACCCCGACGAGAGGCTGGTGAATCTCAGTGTCAGAAATACCCATGGCGTAAAGATAGGACCTGTGAGGCGCGCGTTCCGGGCCTTCGGTCACGTGGCGGCTGGGCAAGTTGCTCTTGTCGAATTTGGTCATGGGATTGATGGACCTCTCCTAAAATCTCAGGAAACGGCATAAACAAGGGTCGACGCAGGCACAAGGGGCCGCAAACCCTCGCGCTGACTTCCATGCCTCACGCAGACACGATTATCAAAGCGTTTCCGCATGACGTTGGCTCAGCGTGATGTGGAAACGCCGCGCAACACAGTAGGGATGTGGGCGTTTTCAACTCTTGCTGTGCTCCAACAGTAACTGGAAACGCTTTGGCTACAAATCATGCGCGCCGGAAGGCAACAGTCTTGAAACTCGCGCACCGTCGTATCTGGCGGTAAGGGCGCAAGGAGGCTATGCAGTTGCCATGAGTTATGCCGCCCATGAAACCCTCGTTGCCCCGGCCCGCGCCGCATCCGAACCCTGGCGGTTGGCTTTCGGTGTCGTGTTGCTGGTGGCGCTCTACCTTGCCTTCGGCTTTGCCTATTTCAACCTTCTGGCCGAACTGGTGACCCAAACCGAATGGCCACAGCTGGCTCACGAGATTGACCACGGCTCAACCCCGCGAGGTATGTTGGCGCTGCTGGCCTCGTTTGCCCTGCTGATCGCTGCGCTCGCTCTTGTCCTGCACAACTTGCACCAACGGCAACTTGCTACGCTGATGGGACCGTTCCGGCGGACGCTGGCCGCGTTCACACGTGTGACCGTGGCCCTGCTTGCCCTGGGCATACTGCTGTGGCTTCTGCCCCAACCGGGTGCCATGGCCACCACGACCAACCTGCCCGCCATGCGCTGGCTCGCCCTTCTGCCGCTCGCGCTGCTGTTGATCCTGGTGCAGATCACCGCCGAAGAGCTGATCTTTCGCGGCTATCTGCAAAGTCAGCTTGCCGCCCTGTCGCCCCACCCCGCGCTTTGGCTGTTCCTGCCCTCGGCCCTGTTCGCCCTGCTGCATTTCGATCCACAGACCGCGGGTGAGAACGCGCCCCTCTATGTCCTCACCGCCTTTCTCTTTGGCCTTGCGGCTGCGGACCTGACGGCCCGCGCGGGCAACCTTGGTCCTGCGCTGGCACTGCACCTTGCCTTCAACGTGTCCGCCCTGCTGATCACCGCACCAGCAGATCACAATTTCGGGCTTGCGCTGTGGCAGCTTCCCTTTGGCATGGACGACACAACCGCCCGGGCGATCTGGGTGCCCTATGATATGCTGACCCTGCTTTGCAGCTGGCTCGCCGCGCGGTTGGCGCTGACCTGATGCCCGGACCCGCGAACCGCCAGCCCCTGCGCCCCTGGACACACACGGGACCAGCCGCCTATGCCCCCCATGCCGGGTTCATCGCGCCTGCCCTTGGCACGCCCGGGCTGCGTCCGGTCATCCTGGCCTTCATCCTGATTGAATCGCTCTATGGCCTTGCCCAAAACGGGTTTGGCTGGCTTCTTGAAACCCTCGCGCCCGAGCTGGCCGATGCCTACTCCTATGGCGACACCGCCGCCGGGATGCTGGTTCAGCTGTTTTCCTTCACCCTCCTTGGCCTCACTGTCGTGATGGTTGTGGAACGCACCCACGGACGCGGTTTCTTTTCCCTGACCGGTCCTCCCATGACCGGGTTGCGCCAGTTTCGCGCGGTGTTCTGGCCGCTTGCCGCCCTCTTCGTCCTGCTTGAAATCCTGCCCCCATGGTGGAGCGCCGACGCGCTCGCCCAGGTCACACCTCCGCTGGTCTGGCTTCTGCTCCTGCCGCTCTCGATTCTGGCCCTGACCATCCAGACCGGCGCAGAAGAGTTGCTCTATCGTGGTTACCTGCAACAACAGATCGCGGCCTGGGACAATCGACCCTGGGTTTGGCTGATCCTGCCCAACATCCTCTTTGGCCTCGCGCATCTGAATGTCAGCGGCCCGTTTCCCGAGAACCTGCACTATGTGCTCTGGGCCTTCTGCTTTGGCCTTGCGGCCTCGGATCTGACAGCGCGCAGCGGCACGCTTGGGCCTGCGCTGGCCTTCCACCTAGTCAACAACGTCTATGCCTTCCTGTTCTTTGGCGAAGACGGCGGGCCGGATAGCGGTCTTGCCCTCCTGCTTTTCAACTCGGATGCGGTCAGCCAACCCTTCTCGGATCTGATGGCCGACGCCCCGTTGATCCCGTTTGCGCTGATCATCGAAATCGGGCTGGTGGCGTTGATGTGGCTTGTCGCGCGGCTGGCCCTGCGCCGGTAAGCGACACGCCGCCATGCGATTGCATTTCCCTGCAACCCCGCTTATCTCATGCCCTGACCCAAGCTGACCCGACGGCATCAACGAACAAAAGGCGCCAAACCGCATGAACTGGATCACCAATTATGTCCGCCCCCGGATCAACTCGATCTTCTCGCGTCGCGATACGCCCGAAAACCTCTGGCAGAAATGCAGCGAGTGCGGCACCATGTTGTTCCACCGCGAACTGTCAGAGAACCTGAATGTCTGCACCTCTTGCGGGCACCACATGGCGATTTCGCCCCGTGAGCGGTTCACCGGCCTGTTCGATGGCGGCATCTTCACCGAAATCGATGTGCCCGCGCCCATCGAAGACCCGCTGAAATTCCGCGATCAGAAGAAATACCCCGACCGCATGAAAGCGGCTCAGAAGGCAACCGAAGAAAAAGAGGCGATGCTGGTGGCCGAAGGCGAAATCGGTCGCACCCCCATCGTCGCCGCGTGTCAGGATTTCTCCTTCATGGGCGGCTCCATGGGCATGTATGTGGGCAATGCCATCATTGCCGCCGCCGAACGGGCCGTGGCGTTGAAACGCCCCCTGATCCTGTTTTCCGCCGCCGGAGGGGCGCGGATGCAGGAGGGAATCCTGTCGCTCATGCAAATGCCCCGTACCACCGTGGCCGTACAGATGCTGAAAGAAGCGAGCCTGCCCTATATCGTGGTGCTCACTCACCCGACCACGGGCGGGGTGACCGCGTCTTATGCCATGCTGGGGGATGTGCAGATCGCCGAACCCAACGCGCTGATCTGTTTCGCCGGGCCGCGCGTAATCCAGCAAACGCTGGGTGAAAAACTGCCCGAAGGGTTCCAGCGCGCCGAATACCTGCTGGATCACGGCATGTTGGACCGGGTCACACCACGCGGTAAAATGCGCGATGAACTGATTGCGATCACCCGCATGTTGCTGGGCCTGCCCCCGGCGATCAAAGGCGACCTGCCCCCGCCGCAACCAGAATCGGCGGACCATCCGGATGCGACGCCGCCTGTCAGGGCGGAGGAGCAGGACAGCGCGCCCGACCCCCAACCCGAAAACGGCAAATGACCGCCGGGTCCGATCTCATCCTTGACCGGATGATGGCCCTGCACCCAAAAATCATCGACCTCACGCTGGATCGTATGTGGCGGTTGCTCGATGCGCTTGGGAACCCGCAAAACGCCCTGCCCCCGGTGATCCACATCGCCGGGACCAACGGCAAGGGCTCGACCCAGGCGATGATCCGCGCCGGGCTGGAAGGGGCGGGCAAATCCGTCCATGCCTATACCTCGCCCCACCTCGCGCGGTTCCACGAACGGATTCGCCTGGCCGGTGATCTGATCTCCGAACCCCACCTGACCGAGGTGCTGGACGAATGCTATGCCGCAAATAACGGTGCCAACATCACCTATTTTGAAATCACCACCTGTGCCGCGCTGCTGGCCATGTCACGCACCCCTGCGGATTTCACCCTGCTCGAGGTGGGGCTGGGCGGGCGTCTGGACGCCACCAACGTGATCGACCGGCCCGCGCTGACCGTGATCACCCCGGTCTCCATCGACCACGAACAATTCCTCGGCAACACGCTTGCCGGGATTGCGGCGGAAAAGGCCGGGATCATCAAACGCGGGGTGCCCTGTGTCGTGGGGCCGCAACAGGACGACGCACAGGATGTGATTGAACACACCGCCATGGGGCTGGGCGCGCCGCTGATTGCCCATGGCCAACACTGGCACGTGTTCGAAGAACGCGAACGGCTGGTGTTCCAGGACGAAACCGGCCTTCTGGACCTGCCGCGCCCGGCCCTGCCCGGCGCACATCAGATCGAAAACGCCGGGGCTGCGCTGGCGGCCTTGCGCACACTGAACGCGGGCGATCCGCAGGCGGCCATGGAAAACGTCACCTGGCCCGCGCGGATGCAACGCCTGCGCACCGGCCCCCTGACAGAAAGCGCCCCCGGCGTGGAACTCTGGCTGGATGGCGGACACAACGCAGCAGCAGGTCAGGCGCTGGCCGCGCATCTCGCCCGCCTGCCCAAACGTCCCACCCACCTGATCTGTGGCATGTTGAATACCAAGGACATCTCGGGCTACCTCACCCCGCTGGCACAACAGGCCGACACCCTGACCGCCGTGTCCATCCCCGGCGAGGCCGCCACCCTGCCCGCCGCAGACACCGCCAAAGCGGCCACCCAAACCGGGATGACAGCCACCACCGCCGACTCTGCAGGACAGGCGCTGGACCGGATCAAGGAACAGGACCCGAACGCCCGTGTGCTGATCTGTGGCTCGCTCTACCTTGCGGGGAACATCCTGCGCGAAAACGGCTGACGTCGCGCCCAAACGGGCCACCCAACCGCGCGGCCCGCAGTGGCACCATGGACCCGGTCACGCCAGCCATAGCCGCTCCCCGACAAAGGCAGAAAAGCCGCGCTTGTTCTCAAACCTGAACAGGATCTGGCGCAGATCGTTCCGCCCTTTGGACTCTTGCAGGCTCATACTGATCGGGATCATTGGATTTTACCTCCCGTCGGCATAAAGGCCGCAACCGCGCCCCAGCATGTGCGACCCGCCGCACGGCTTTCCCAAAGCGGTGTACACCGAGACGCACCCGAGACGCAAAAGACCCGGGCCGAACCTCTGGTTGCGGCACGGACTGGAAACACCCCAAAAGGTAAACGTTTGGAATCACGTAGTGAATCCCGATCCTCGAACGCGGATCACCTCTTGACGTCCCGTGGGTCGCTCCACTACATCTCGGCGCAATAAAACCAAGTGCCCCAAATCAGGTGGCCTGCCCAGCCGAGGCTTACGAGTAAAAACGATGCAATCCAGAAAACGCCTGACCGCGCGCCGATGGCTCTGCCATCTTGTCCTGCGCCATGACCGGGGCGGTTTGCAAAACTGGCTGCAACCCGGCCAGACCGTGACCTCATCCACACAAGGAACACGCCCATGAACCCCACCCCCCAGAACGCCTCGCCTCTGGCACCGATCCTTGTGATCGTGATGGGGTTTCTTGTTGTCACCGTGGGGCTGTTGCTGTTGCAGCCGGGCGGGCGGGAACGCGCGGAAACCGCGGCGGCCATTGACCGGGCAGAGACCCAGGTCGTTACGGGGCCGAACACCGTGACCCGCGACGCCCATACCCCGCTGGACCCGCTGGACCCGACCCCTAAGCCGATCGCCGACCGGCTTGGCAAAGTGACCGCGACGCCCGACAGCACCCCTGCGGCATTGGCGTCGGTCGTGGCCCGGGCGTTGAACCAATCAACCCCGGACAACACCCGCGAAACTGTGGTCACCTCCACTGCGACCACAGCCCCCGATCTTGCCTTTTCCTCCGCCCCGGATGATCAACGCGCCGCCACATGGGACGTTTTGCGCGCCCTGGATACGGCCAAGGGCGCGCGTGTCGAACCCGGACAGCCGGGAAGCCTGTTGCACGCCACCGTGGCCCGCGCGGTCACCGAACCAGGCGCTGTGGAAACAAGCGCGGAAAACACACCTTACCTTTCGGCCCTGCGCGCCGAGGCCGACGGGGCGACCGATCGCGCCACATCGCCGCAAAACGGCGTGCGGACCTATCGTGTTCAACCCGGCGACACACTACAGAGTATCGCCGTCAAAACCCTTGGCAACGCAACGCGGTTCCAACAGATTTTTGAAGCCAACCGGCACCTGTTAAACCATGCCGACGATCTGCGCGCTGGTCAGGTTCTGACCCTTCCGGTTCAGTGATAAAACGCTGCCAATCACGCTGACCACTTGGCCGAAACCCGGGTTTTTCCCCGAAATCCGGGGTTTTTTGGGCTGAAACACAGTTCTCTGCGGAAAAAAATTTCGAATCATCTCAAGGGATTCGCGTCTCCTCACCGCTGATTCGCGAATCAGCGAATCGGAGGATGTTGACCGATTCGTTCTGATTCGCCTATATCTTGTATGAGCAGTCAAAGTGCATCTGCCTGCCAGCAATAACGATGCGCCTGTCCATTGGGGGTAAAGTCATGATGCGACCATTGCGCCGCGCCATTTCGCGAATCAAAATAACACCAACCTTGTTTGGCCTGTCCGTCGCGCTTCTTGCGCCCGCGCTTGTGCCACAACACGCTCTGGCCCAAGAAGTCAAGATCACGCCAGAAATAGCCTCGCGATCCATCATCGTGAATGGCAAAGAACTGGTGATCGAACGCATTCAGGACACAGCGAACCGGCTGGATACCGAGTTCACCAAGACCTCGCGCCCCTGTCCGCCCTTCTGTATCCACCCGATTTCCGCCGCACCCGGCGTTGAAACCGTGGGCGAGATCGAGGTGATGGACTTTCTCGACACCGCCGTGACCGCGGGCAAGGGGCTGTTGATCGACAGCCGGATGCCCGCATGGTTTGCCAAGGGCACGATCCCCGGCGCAGTGAATGTGCCGTTTTCCACGCTGGAACCGTCCAACCCTTACCGCGACGAAATCCTCAAGGCGCTGGGGGCGCGGCAACGGGGGAATGGCTGGGACTTTGCGTCGGCCCGTGACCTTCTGTTGTTCTGCAACGGTCCGTGGTGCGATCAAAGCCCGCGCGCGATCCGCAATCTGATCGGCGTGGGCTATCCCGCCGGGAAAATCAAATACTATCGGGGCGGAATGCAGCTTTGGCTCCTGCTCGGGCTGACCACCACGCAACCCACGTCCTGAATTTACGCTAAAGGAGAGCTGACATGCTGCGCATTCTTGCCATCGCCGCCGCCTTTCTGACTGTCACCATGGGGTTGTTGTTGGTGCAACCACGCTCGGATGATGCCGATCAGGCAGACGCCGCCGCCTTGGTTCCGGCCCAGGTGGCGCGGGCTGAAACCAACCTCACCGATCTGACCACGCCGGTTGCGCCCGTGGTCGCCGCTCCCGCACCCGCCACCGAATCGCCCGGATCGCAAGAGTCTGAGGCCATGACAAATTCGGTCCTCGCCGGGCTGGGGGTCCAACCCGCTGCGCCTGCTCCCGCACCCGCTGACGATGCGGCGCTGTTGTCGTTGACCTCTTCTCTGCTGGCCGAACTGGGAGTCAAACCGACCGCTGCCACCAGCGCACCCCAGCAGGACAACGCTCTGCGCGGACTCACCTCCTCTGTGCTGGCCGGGCTGAACGCCACTCAGACCGACACGCCTGCGCATGTCAGCATGGAAACCCTGATTGTTCAGGCGCTGGCCCAGGGACAGTCGGATTCCTATATCGACGCGCTGCTGAACGAGGCCGCAGATCGTGGCCAGGTCCAGGTGCCCGGTGCGCTGCGCACCTCGGAAGGCAAGGTTGATACCACCACCCTTCTGGCCGCGCTGGTCAGGAAATCCACCGGCAAAGCACCCGAGGCCGTTTCTCCCGCAGTCATCGCCGGTGGCGAAGGGGTTGAGGTGCGCGTGATCCAGCGTGCCGGTAAAACCGTGCAGTATAACTTCTATACGGTTCAGACCGGCGACAGCCTGGGGTCGATCGCCCAGAAGTTCTATGGCGATGCCGGGCAGTATTCGACGATCTTCAACGCCAACCGGCAATTCCTGTCGAGCCCGGACCGCATCCGCGTGGGCCAACGCCTGTCAATTCCGGCGCTGACCTCGACCTGAGACATTCCAAAACCAAGTTTCCATATAGGCAGGAGACGGAAAGAGGGGCCGAACCAACGGCCCCCTTTTCTTTATTGGGGGGTGTCATGACGTGATCCAGAAGCGTGCCCGTGCCGGGCACCCATGATGTCTCGTCCTCTGCCTTCGGCCTCGTCCTCGGGATTGGTGCCCGGGATCGGACCCTACAGCATTTCCAGTTATTGTTGGATCACAGAAATAGCTGGAAACGTTTTATGTCCCCCAATCGGCGCTTTGCATTTCCCGCAACCGGCTGGCCGTGCGCTCGAATTCAAACGTGCCTTCGCCTTCGAGATAGAGCATTTCCGGCTCGGCCGCCGCGCTGGCGATCAACCGCACCCCGGCTTCGTAAAGCGCGTCGATCAAGGTTACGAACCGTTTGGCCTCGTTGAAATTGCTGCGCCCCAGGCAGGGAATATCGTCAAGCAGCAGTACCTTGGCCTCCTCTGCAAGCGCGAGATAGTCCCCGGGGCCCAGCATCTTGCCGCACAGGTCATAAAAGCTGGCCCGGGCCACGCCGTTGTGAAACCCCGGGATCGCCACTTCGCGCCCTTTGACAAGAAGCGTATAAGGCGCGCTCATCCCGCCGGTCAGGTCGTGCCAGATCGCATCCATCTGTGCCCGCGCCGCCCTGTTGTTTGGGGTGAAATAGACCGGCCCGCCTTCCAGCCGCCCCTGGCGGTAATCGGTGGGGCTGTCCATTTCGGTGACCACCATGTGGTCTTTCAGGATGTCGATGAAGGGCAGGAACAGCTGTCGGTTCAACCCATCCTTATAAAGATCATCCGGCACCCGGTTCGATGTTGTCACCACCACGACTCCGGCGGCAAACAGCGCCTCGAACAGGCGGCCCACGATCATCGCGTCGGTGATATCGGTGATCTGCATTTCATCAAAAGCCAGGCACCGCACGCTGTCGCTCACGGCCTTGGCGACGGGGGCCAGCGCGTCCGGCACGCCCGCCTCGCGGGCCTTGTGCATTTCGGCGTGGATTTCCTGCATGAAAGCGTGGAAATGCACCCGGCGCGCGGGCACGTTCAGGCAATCGACGAACAGGTCCATCAGCATGGATTTTCCGCGTCCCACCCCGCCCCACAGGTAAAGCCCTTTGGGCGGCTCGGCGGATTTGCGGAAAAACCCGCGTTTCACCGGCTGGGCCAACCCCGCGCGGATCCGTTCAAATTCAGGCAGGACCGCCCGTTGGACAGGATCAGCGGTCACCCCCCCTGCGGCCACCCTCGTGTCATATTCTGTAATCACATCGCGCGTCATGGTGCCTTGGTACCCCGCCTTGCCGGGATTGTGTAGAGGCCGCGTCCCGCACGACAGAACAGCGGTGCCTTTGCCCATCCGTGATGGCTCCTTCACAAATCATGAATTGACGCATCCCCTGCGACGTTCCATCCTCATCGGCACGACGAATAAAGTCGTTTCCGGTTATTCCTGTGATCCACACAATAACCGGAAACGCCCACATCCATACTGTGTTACACAGCGTTTCCATATCATGCTGAGTCAACGTAATGCGGAAACGCTTTAGGACAGCGATCATGACTAAACCCGCACCTCTCTTCACCCCGGTTCTCTTCGCGGGCTGTGTCATCATCCTCGTGTCCTTTTCCATCCGCGCCTCCTTTGGCGTGTTCCAGATCCCCATTGCCGAAGAGTTCAACTGGCTGCGCGCCGAATTTTCGCTGGCCATCGCGATCCAGAACCTGGCCTGGGGGATCGGCCAGCCGCTGTTTGGTGCGTTGGCTGAAAAGATGGGCGACCGCATGGCAATCATCCTTGGCGCGCTGACCTATGCGGCGGGACTGGTGCTGTCGTCCTTTGCCACCACGCCCGAAGCGCACCAGATGCTTGAAATCCTCGTGGGGTTCGGCATCGCGGGCACCGGGTTCGGCGTGATCCTGGCCGTGGTAGGGCGGGCCAGTTCGGATGCCAGCCGCTCCATGAGCCTTGCCATCGCCACCGCCGCCGGATCAGGCGGGCAGGTGATTGGCGCGCCGCTGGCGGAATGGCTTTTGAACTCGATGCCCTGGCAAACCGTGTTCCTGCTGTTTGCCCTGCTGATCCTGAGCTGTCTGATGGTGCTGCCAATGATGCGCGCGCCCACCGCCTCCAGACAGGAAATCGAAGAAAGCATGGGCCAGATCCTGAAAAAAGCCCTGCGCGATCCGTCCTATACGCTGATTTTCCTCGGGTTTTTCTCCTGTGGCTATCAACTGGCCTTTGTCACCGCGCATTTCCCGGCCTTTGTGACAGAAATGTGCGGCCCCCTCGCACCGGGAGGGATTTTGCATGGTATGGGGATCACCTCGACCTCGCGGCTTGGGGCGGTGGCGATTTCGCTGATTGGGCTTGCCAATATCGCCGGGACGCTTCTGGCCGGGTGGCTGGGCAACCGCTATTCGAAAAAATATCTGCTGGCGGCGATCTATACCGGGCGTACGCTTGTGGCCGCCGCCTTTATCCTTGTTCCCATGACGCCCATGACCGTGCTGTTGTTTTCGGTCTCCATGGGCGCGCTGTGGTTGGCCACCGTGCCGCTGACCTCGGGGTTGATCGCGCATATCTATGGGCTGCGCTACATGGGAACGCTTTATGGGATCGTGTTTTTTTCTCACCAACTGGGCAGCTTCCTGGGCGTCTGGCTGGGCGGGCGGATGTATGATCTTTACGGCAGCTACACCGCCGTCTGGTGGGTGGGCGTCGGGGTCGGAGCCTTCTCGGCCATCGTTCACCTGCCGGTACGTGAACGCCCGATGGCCATAACAGCCTAAGACGTGACACGCCTCGCGTGTCCCGTCCTGCCGCTTATCCTTCCCCTGTCAATTAAAGTGCTTCCGGTTATTGTCGGATCACAGCCATGGCTGAAACCGCTTTAGCCTCTTGTCTGGCTGACGTCATGCCGCATAACCGCGACAGCCACGAATCAAGGGCTAAATCAGGCGTGAAAGGTTTCAAGGATATACCGGCTGGTCATCAGATCCAGATGCGCGCCGCCGCCGTTTTTGAACAGGGTAATCTCGTCATCAGAGCGCCGCGTGAACCGCTCCATCTGATAATAATCGGCAATAAGATCTTCACGGGTGATCGCCCCGCTGGCAATCGGGTCCCGGATCTCTCCGATATGTTCGACCGTGGTGTCATAGCTGTCCACGAACACCCGCGCGCGCCGGATGCCTGTGTCATCTGTTTCGCGCATGTCCGGGCGATAGGCCCCGATCAGATCAATATGCTGCCCCGGTCTGAACCAGTCCCCGTGCAACACCGGCTCTGTCACCATCGTGGCCGAGGTCACGATATCCGCCGCGCTCACGGCGGTTTCAAGATCGTCCGCCACCTGCATCCCGGGAAACTCCGCTGCCATCTCCTCGGCCCTGGCGCGGGTGCGGTTCCACACGGTGAACTCCGCCCCCGGAAATCCCGCACCATAGGCCTGGGCCAGGCTGCGCCCCACCGTACCAGCCCCCACGATCAGAACCCTGCCCGCGTCAGGGCGGGCCAGCTTTTTCGCCGCCAGCAAACTGTCTCCGGCGGTTTTCCATTTGGTCACAAGGTGGAAATCCACAATCGCCTGTAAAAGACCGGTTTTGTCGTCATAAAGATTGACCGCCCCGTGGATCAACGGCTCTCCTCTTCCCGGATTGCCGGGAAAGATATTCGCCGTCTTCACCGCGATCCCCATCCCGTCGATCCAGGCCGACCGGGATAGCATCGTATCCTCTCCGCGATAGAGAAACGTGTCGCCAATCTCGGCCCTGGGCATCTTGTGCCCGGCCTCAAGCGCCGCACATAACCCGTCCCAGCTCAACCGCGCCTCGCCCGCCTCAAACGGGATCATCGTCACATCCATACCGCCCCCTTTCGGACCATGCCGGGCCCTTGCTCTTGCTCCAAATACTCTCCGCCAGCGCCCGCGCCTCACCCGAAACTGCGCAACACCCGCTCCAGCGCATCCAGGAACCTTGACCGGTCCGCCCTGGTAAACCCCTTGCCACCGCCCTGACGAAACGGATCGGCGCTGCGCAGATCGGCCATCAGGTCGCGCATGGCCAGGGCCTCGCGCACATTGGCCTGGGTCAGGGCTTCGCCGTTATGCTTCAACACCTGTGCGCCCGACTCAACACATTTCGCGGCCAGCGGGATGTCACCGGTGATCACCACATCGCCCGGACCACAGCGATCCGCGATCCACATATCGGCCACGTCCGGACCCTCGGGCACGATCACGGTCTCGACCAACGGGTTCTGCGACATGCGCAAACCGCCATTGGACACCACCGCCACCCGTACTCTGTGCCGGGTGGCCACCCGCTCCACCTCGTCCTTCACGGGACAGGCATCGGCGTCCACATAGATCATGCTGTCTTCGCCGGTTTCTTGCGCGGTTTCTTCACCTTGTACTCCTCGGGGATCGGCATCCGGTTGAACGCATCCAGCCCCGCGATCTTATAGGCCTCGGCCAATGTGGGGTAATTGAACGTATTCTCCACGAAATAATCCACCGTGCCTTTGAGGTTCAGAACCGCCTGCGCGATATGGATCAGCTCGGTCGCCCCCTCGCCCACGATCTGAACCCCCAGAAGCCGCCGGGTCTTCAGGCTGACCAGCATTTTCAACATGCCGTGATGCAGCCCCATGATATGGCCCCGGCTGGTTTCGCGGAACCGGGCGATGCCCACCTCGTAAGGGATTCCGCGCTCCTTCACCTCTTCCTCGGACATGCCGCAGGTGCTGATTTCCGGCACCGAATAGATGCCATAGGGGAACCACGGGCTTTCCGGCAATGTGGGCGTGTCCAACGCGTGACAGGCCGCGACCCGCCCCTGTTGCAGGCCCGTCGACGCCAGCGACGGATGCCCGATCACATCCCCCGCCGCGTAAACATGGGGCACCTTGGTCTGGTAACTCTTGCGGTCCACGTCGATCCGGCCCCGGTGGTCGGTTTCGATCCCCACTTTATCCAGCCCCAACCCCGCAGTCGCCCCCATCCGCCCGGCAGCGAACAACAACATCTCGGCCCGCACGTGGCGTCCGTTTTCAAGACTGACCTCCACGTGATCCCCACCATCTTCGACCTTTTCAATGGCCGATCCAAGCCGCAGGCTCATGCCATTGTCGCGCACCTGATGGGTGAACTCGGCCACGGTGTAGCGGTCGATGAAATCAAGGAAACTGTCGCGCGGCTCGATCAGGGTGACGGTCACGTCCAGCGCGGCAAACATGCTGGCATATTCCACCCCGATCACACCTGCGCCCACCACGATCAAACTGCGTGGAATCTGCCCCATCTCAAGGAATTCGTCACTGTCCACGATCGTGGTGCCGTTGAACGGAATGTTGTCGGGGCGATAGGTGACGGTGCCAGTGGAAATCAGGAACTTATCCGCCGAAACAGTCACCACCTTGCCCGCATCGCTTGCGACCTGCACCGCGTTGGGGCCGGTGAACACCGCACGGCCCATCAACGTGTCCACATGGTTGCGGTTGAACTGGTGCTCCAGCGCGTCCACCTCGTGATCCAGCGTCATGTGCAGCCGAGCCTTAAGGTCCTCGGCGCTGATCTCTTCCTTGGCGCGATAGCCCCGGCCATAAAACGACCGCTCGCGCCACCCCGACAGGTTCAACACCGTTTCGCGCAGGGTCTTTGACGGGATCGTGCCGGTGTGGACGGAAACACCGCCCAACCGCTCATTGGCATCCACCACCAAGACCTTGCGCTTCAACTTGCCCGCCTGAATCGCGGCAGCGCGCCCCGCCGGGCCAGAGCCGATGATGATCAGATCGTAATGTTCCACCTGCTCACTCCGCGTAAAGAGCTTCGGCATGGAAGGCCACGTGGTCTTCCATAAAGCTCGACACAAAGAAATAGCTGTGATCGTATCCGGGCTGCAACCGCAGGGTGGCCTGTTGCCGGCGCGCATTCACCGCTTCGGCCAGGGCTTCGGGCTTCAACAGATCGATGAACTGGTCCCTGGTGCCGGTATCCACCAAAACCGGGCCGTCAAACCCGACCTCGCGCATCATCAACGTCGCGTCATGACGCCGCCATGTGGCTTCGTCTTCCCCCAGATAGGCGGTCAACTGCTTGCGGCCCCAATCGCTCACCGTGGGGTGGCAAATCGGTGAAAAAGCCGAGACGGACCGGTAACGGCCGGCGAGGCCCATCGCCATCGTCAACGCCCCATGCCCGCCCATGGAATGGCCGGTGATCGACTGGCGCTCTTCATCCACGGCGAAATTACGGGTGATCAGACGGGGTAGCTCCTCGGCCACGTAATCCCACATCCTGAAATGCGGGGACCACGGGTCTTGCGTGGCATTCACATAGAACCCCGCGCCCTGACCAAGATCAAAGGCTTCGTCATCCGCAACCCCTTCGCCCCGGGGCGAGGTATCGGGAAAGACCAAAGCAATCCCCTGTTCGGCGGCCCACCCCTGGGCCCCCGCCTTGACCATGGCGTTTTCGTGGGTACAGGTCAGACCGGAAAGATACCACAGCACCGGCACCGGCCCGTCCCGCGCCTCTTCGGGCAGGAACAGACCAAAGGTCATGTCCCCTCCGGTCGCCTCTGACGCATGGGTATAAACCGCCTGAACCCCGCCGAAACATGCGTTTTCTGATACCGTTTCCATTGTGCTCATCCTTTTTCCCTGTTGCCCCCGCACTCTGCAGGGCTGTTGGTGTCAGCAGCGCCCGAAGCGGCGCGAAATGTCAAGCGCGCGGTGCCAGTGCGATCCGCCCATAGCGCAGCACAAACCCGATCATGCCCAGCGCCCAAAGCGTGCCGCTGCCATGATAGGCCCAGGTCGCATCATCCAGCCACGGCACCGCCACGCGCAAGGCCGCACCCAGATGGATCGCCGCCAATATGGCAATATCCGCCCCATTGCCTTCGATCTTGCGGCCGGAATGGCCCAGACAGGCGCGCATCATCACGATCACCGTCATCGCCCCGATCGCTCCTGCCCCTATGGCATGAAAGGCTTGCGAAACCGTGACCAGACCCGGCATCGAAAACGCGATAAACGCCATGCTGACCGCAACCCAGGCATATCCAAAATGCAGCGCCGCCATCAACGGCTCGCCCATCACGCGCGTCCCCTGCCACCGCGCAAGACGCACGGCCAAAAGCCCCGCCGCCACTGCGGGCAGAACGGCCAGCGCGGACAGGCTGTCGGCAAACAGCACCCAAACCGCCAACGCGGCGGCGCTTGTGCCCATTGCGGCCATATCCAACCGGGTAAAGGGCGCTTTGCCTTCGCCTTCGCGCAACCTTCCCTGTGCCCGAAGCCAGTTGAAGGTAAAGGCCGGGGTGACCCGACCGCCAATCAGGATGATCAACATCAGGGCAAGCCCAAAGCCAAGACGCTGGCCGATCTCTTCGGTCCCGCTCAGGAACAGCAACTGCGCCGCCCCCATCGCCCAAAGCGCACCCACAACAGGCAGATTGCGGCGGTTGCCTCCGGCCACGATCTCGCGCGTGATGAACCCGGCAACCGCGATGGGAAAGCCAAGCGCCAGAACCGTCTGCCAGCCCCCCGCGGGAAGCAACACCATGACCAGCCGCGCGCAAAGCCACAACATCGCCAGAACGGCCAATGGCACACCCGCCAGCGCCCTGCGCCCGGTCCAGTTGGGCACAGCCGTCAACAAAAACCCGGCCAGGGCGGCCCAAAGATAGCCAAACAGCATTTCGTGACGATGCCAGCGCAACGGGTCTTCGACCCAATCCGGCCCGCCCGTTTGGAACCACACCAGCCACACCGGGATCGCAACCCCCGCAAACAGTGTCCCCAAAGGGAAAAACACCCGCCATCCTTCACGAAACACCGTCATAACCGCCTCCTACGCATAAAATCCAACCACCCAGGCAATTACCACAGACAGGGTGACAACACTGGCCACCGTCGAAATCAGGATCGCAGCCGAGGCGCGATGCGGCGCAACCCCGTAATGCTGCGCGAGGATAAAAACATTCCCCGCCACGGGCAGCGCGGCACAGGCGATCATCACCGCCGCAGGATAGGGCGCGACCGGAAACAGGAACAGCGCGGCACCAGCCACAAAAAGCGGATGCAGCACCAGCTTGGCAAAAGCCAGCCACCCGGCGACCACCATACGCTCGGCCGATTTGCTGGCCAGCGACGCGCCAATCGCAAACAACGCCCCGGGCGTCGCGGCAGCGCCAAGGATTGTTGCGAATTCGTTCAATGGCCGGGGCATCGGCATGTTGAACCCCGACCAGAACAGGCCAAGAGCAATGGCCATGATCATCGGGTTCCTGAGCAGACCAAGCCCCACTGTTTTCAATACCACCAGCCCCATACGCCCATCCTGCGCCCCGGTGATCAGGATCACCACGAGACTGCCAAACACGATCAGATCCACAGACAGCACCATCATGATTGCAGGCACCGCCTGGGGGCCCAGCAGCAGCGCCAGCATGGGCAGGCCAAGGAAACCGACATTGCCAATGACCGCGCATTGCGCCTCAATCGCGGCCTCTGCCACGCTCAACCCGCGCAGGAAGGCAACGGCGGTGGCAATTCCGTAAACGAACCCCGTGCCCCAGAGATAGGCGACCAGGAACCGCCAATCGAAAATCTCGCCAAGGCTCAGGTTGGCCGAAAACCGGAACAACATCGCGCTCAGCGCGAAATAGAATACGAACCTGGTCAGCGCGGCGGTGGCCTCTTCGCTGAAAAACCGTGTCCTGCCCGCGCCATATCCAACCGCGATCAGCAAAAAGAACGGAATCGTCTTGAGAAAAATCTCGACCATGCCTTTTCCTAGGGTCAGCTTGGAACAACATCAATCGCAATCCACCCGAAGATGGAATGAAACCACAGGATGACACACGTAAATGCTTGACGCCTTTTTCCTGCACCACCGCGACACAACCAACATAGGCGACCTCGCCTGTTCTCCTCGCGACTATTTCGACTTCGGTGTCACCGAAGCGGCGGCGTTTGGGGCCAAGATCCCCGATGTCCCCCTGACGGTGCTCGGAGGGGGACAGACATGGAAGGCCTGCGTGCGCACCGTGGAACGCCGGGCGTCCAGGGCACATGATATCGTGCTGTGGGGGGTGGGGATCGCCAGCACGGCGGCCAAATCCGACGCGTTCAGAATGATGCAGGAGAGATGCGCCCTGATCGGCACCCGCTGTGCCGGACTCGAACACCTCGGCGCGCGTTACGTGCCCTGTGTCAGCGCGATGTCCGAACATTTCGATACCGCCCCCGCGCCCAGCCACGAGGTGGTGATGTTCGCCCATGCCGGCTATTCCGACCACATCCGCCGGCTGCCGGGCGTGCCCGAGATTTCCAACGTGGACGTGTCGCTGAAAGAGGCGATCCACCATATCGCATCTGGCGAAACGGTGGTGACAAGTTCGTATCACGGCACCTATTGGGCGCTGCTGCTGGGACGACGGGTGATCTGTGTTCCGTTCAGCCAGAAGTTCCACTTCTTCCCCGACCCGCCCACCATGGCCGACCCGGATAACTGGCCCGACTTCATCGGCAAAGCCAATATTGCCGAAGGCGCACTGGACAAGGCAAGGGCGCTGAACCGCGCCTTTTATGAAGATGTCATAAACCTGCAAGGCTAAACGCTGGTCACGATTATTACGTAAAAATCGTGTCTCCTCAGCGACGTTGCGTTTTTCTGACAGCCTGTGGTCATTCTCCGCCAGCCGCCTATGGTCGGGCTGTCCCTGCACTTCAGGCCCCTACACGAAAGGACAGCACCCATGATCAGGGTTCACCACCTCAACCGCTCTCGCTCCCACCGCATTCTCTGGCTGCTCGAAGAGCTGGGCCAGCCTTACGAGGTCATCCGCTATGAGCGAGACGCCACCACCAACCTCGCACCACCCGAATTGCTGAATATCCATCCTCTGGGGAAAGCACCCATGATCGAGCTGGACGGGCGTTTGGTGGTGGAATCCGGGGCGATCACCGAACTTCTCTGTGACCGTTTCGCACCGGGTATGATCCCCGCGCGCAACACGGATGCCTATATCACCCATCTCGAGCTGATGCATTTTGCTGAAGGATCGGCCATGACCCCGCTGTTGCTGGCACTTTATGTGCGCACACTGGGAGAGGCAGGCAAACCCCTGGGGCCGCGGATCAAACAACAGGTCCACAGCCACTTCGCCTTCATGGATCAGATCCTGCGCCCCTCTGGACACTTCGTTCTGGATGATCTGTCCGCCGTGGATATCATGCTGAGCTTCCCAGCCGAAATCGCCGTGAAACAGGGCCATGGGGACCGCTATCCCAAGCTCGCCCGCTTCGTGGCAGAGATTCGCGCGCGCCCCGCTTATGTCGCGGCCCTTAAGGCAGGTGGCCCCGATTGATCCCGCACATATGACGCACAGACCCTGAAAACAGCCCTCCCGCCCACTCCGATCGCATTAAAATGCGATCCTCGCCGGTTGGGCCCGGCGGTTCCCCCTATGGGCGCGCTGCGCCCATAGGGGGAACCGCCCACCGCACGCCGCAGGCGGTGTTACAGATTTCAACCCCGACTATCCGCTGCCGATCAGGACGCCCGCAGCAAACACAAGCGCGCCCCCCAGAACCACCTGGAAAGCCGCGCGGAAAAAGGGGGTTTCCATATACCGGTTCTGGATCCATGCAATCACCCACAGTTCCACGAAGACGACGATGATCGCCGTAATGGTCGCTGTCCAGAAATCAGGGATCAGATAGGGCAGCGCGTGTCCCAGCCCGCCCACCGTGGTCATGATCCCGCTGGCAAAACCACGTTTTACCGGGCTGCCCCGCCCCGATAATTCACCATCGTCGCTGGCGGCTTCGGTAAAGCCCATGGAAATCCCGGCCCCGACACTGGCCGCCAACCCGACCAGAAACGTGGTCCACGTATCCTGTGTCGCAAAAGCCGTGGCAAAAATCGGTGCCAGCGTCGACACCGAACCGTCCATCAGCCCGGCCAATCCCGGTTGCACCCATGTCAGGATGAACTGGCGGTGGGCGGTGCGGCCTTCGCGTTCGCGCGCCCCGCCACTCAGATGCCGCTCTTCCATCTCATGCGCCGATCTCTGGTGCCCCGCCTCTGCCGCCGCCAAATCACCCAACAGCTTGCGGGTCGCCGCATCAGAACTGCGTGCCGCTGCCGCGACATAGAACAGTTCGGCATCGGCTTCCATGGCCGCCGCTTCCTCCCGCATTCGCTCAAGGCCAAGGTTTTCGATAAGCCACACGGGGCGGCGCGCGTAAAACCCGGCCACGTGTTCGCGGCGGATCAGCGGGATCACCTCTCCAAACCGCACCCTGTGCAGTTCGATCAGCGCCTGCCTGTGCGCGTCCTCTTCCCGTGCCATGCCTTCGAAAACCGCAGCACTGTCGGGGAATTCAGCGCGCAGATGTTCCGCATAGGTCCGGTAAATCCGCGCATCGTCCTCTTCGGATGAAATCGCAAGCGCCAGAATTTCCTGATCCGACAAATCCGTGAGCCTGCGCCGCTGAGACCAAAACCGCATGGGGCCCTCCACTTTAGAATTATTCTAAATAGTAACCCCCACACCCTCCCGACACAACCCCCGCGACAAAGAGACAGTTCCACCCGGGCACCCCTGAGACCCGTGACCGGGGCGAACTGAACACGCCCCTTGACCCATGCGCCCGATAGAAACCCGATAGAAAAAGGCGCGCCCCTCCGGGAACGCGCCTTCCAATCTGCCGTCAGGCCCCTGATGGCACGGGCCACGAGGTAAGGGTAAAAGGCAAGGGCCAGATGGCTGACCCTTAATACACCACCACGCTGCGGATGCTTTTGCCCGCATGCATCAAATCGAACCCCTTGTTGATGTCGTCCAACCCCATGGTGTGGGTGATCATCGGGTCGATCTCGATCTTGCCATCCATGTACCAATCAACGATCCGGGGCACCTCGGTCCGGCCCCGCGCCCCGCCAAACGCGGTCCCACGCCATACGCGACCCGTAACAAGCTGGAACGGACGGGTCGAAATCTCGGCCCCCGACGGTGCCACGCCGATGATGACACTTTCGCCCCACCCCTTGTGGGCGCTTTCCAACGCTGTGCGCATCACCTGAATATTCCCGGTGGCGTCAAATGTGTAATCCGCGCCCCCACCCGTCAGTTCGACAAGGTGGCCGACAAGATCGCCGCTCACATCGCCCGGATTGACAAAATCGGTCATGCCGAACCGCGTCGCCATCTCCACTTTTGACGGGTTCAGGTCCACGCCCACGATCTGATCCGCCCCGGCCATGCGCAGTCCCTGGATCACGTTCAACCCGATACCGCCAAGACCGAACACGATCGCCCGGCTGCCGATTTCCACCTTGGCCGTGTTGATCACTGCGCCAATGCCGGTGGTCACGCCGCACCCGATGTAACAGATCTTGTCGAACGGCGCGTCCTTGCGCACCTTGGCCAGCGCGATTTCAGGCAGAACCGTGTGATTGGCGAATGTGGAACAGCCCATGTAATGCAGGATCGGGGTGCCATCCAGCATCGAGAACCGGCTGGTTCCGTCGGGCATCAACCCCTGGCCCTGAGTCACGCGGATCGACTGGCACAAGTTGGTCTTGGGGTTCAGACAGTATTCGCATTCCCGGCATTCCGGGGTGTAAAGCGGGATCACGTGATCCCCCACTTCCAACGAGGTCACGCCGGGACCCACTTCAACCACCACGCCTGCGCCTTCATGGCCCAGTATCGCAGGGAACAGCCCTTCGGGGTCTTCACCCGACCGGGTGAACTCGTCGGTGTGGCAAATCCCGGTGGCCTTGATTTCAACCAAAACCTCTCCGGCCTTGGGACCTTCCAGGTTCACCTCCATGATTTCCAACGGTTTGCCGGCTTCTACGGCAACAGCGGCTCGGGTGCGCATGGGTGAATTCCTCTCTCAAATGCGATCAGTGGCTTTGGTTGACCCTGCGCCAATCCGCGCCGGTTTTCAAGCGGGGCACGCCCCCCGCCTGCCGATCTCCGACATGTTTGATCTATGTTTTTCCAAAAATCTGATCTATGTCTTTGCAAAAACAGGAGTCAGCCTCATGCGAAGCAAACTACCATTGGCGGCGGTCTTCCCGCTTGCATTGGCCGCCTGTCTGCCAGCAGTCGAAACACCCCCTGACTCACCTGCCGTTGATCCCGCCCGCCTTGCGGGCTGTGGTGGCGACGGGCTGACTCATGTGATCGGGCGGCGTTTGACGGACGCGGATGTCCATGACCGAACCGGTCCCGTGCGGATTATCCCCCCCGGTGCGATGGTGACCACGGACCTCCGGCCCGATCGGCTGAACGTGGATCTGGATAAGGACCGAGTCGTCGTCCGGCTGTGGTGCGGCTGATCGCCCTCCCCGCGCGCGACGCTTCGAATTAACCCTTTTCCGCCTGATACCCCGACAGAAATCCTGATGCCGCGCCGGTGCCGCCTTGGTGCGCCAATGTCACCCCCCGATTCGTCCTGTCCTGTCAGACTGCCGTCAGTGTCCTACCCCATCGCGCGCTGCTCCCGGTCCGGTTCGCTGCCGGGGCTTGATTTGTGTCGCCAAAAGCGCAACTCTGATTGTCATGACGATACAAGACCCGACGCCCTTTCCCGGGCCTGCACCGCGAACCCAGGTGGCCTTCCACCGCACCGAACTTGGGGTGATCCTGTCCCTTTATGGCCGCATGGTCGCCGCCGGGGAATGGCGCGATTACGGGATTTCCTGCCTGCGCGATGTTGCGGTTTTTTCGATCTTTCGGCGCACGGCCGAACACCCGCTTTACCGCATTGAAAAGACACCGAAACTTCGCAATCGCCAGGGTCAGTATTCGGTGATCGGCGTGGATGGGCGGATCCTTAAACGCGGCCACGACCTGCGCACCGTGCTGCGGGTTCTTGAACGCAAACTGATCCGCTCGGTCGAGTGATCTTCCGCCCCGGGCACACCGCCGGAAAAACACCGCAACTCATTGTCTTTATTGAATTATGTCAACAATGGGGCCACGTGGAAAAATTTTAACTTTAAGGTCCCGGTAACTCCTCTCCGCTATCCCTTGGCCTGGGTGAGTTGAAAAAGGTGGTGAAAATGAGCGCGCAAAGCAATGCGGCTCCAGTCATCATCAAGAAGAAAAAGGTCGTGGGCGGCGACGGGCACCACGGTGGTGCATGGAAAGTTGCCTATGCGGACTTTGTGACGGCCATGATGGCCTTCTTTCTTCTGATGTGGCTGTTGAACGCAACGACGGAAAAACAACGAAAAGGTGTGGCTGATTATTTCAGCCCCACGGTGCCGATCAACCGGGTCTCCGGTGGCGGGGACGGGTCTTTTGGCGGAGATAATGTGTTCTCGGAAATGACCCTTCCGCAAAACGGAACCGGGGCGACCAACCTGCGTCCGACCGAAGGAAACAAGGCCCGTGGCGAATCCGGTGTCTCCTCCGACGGCGGCGAGTCGAGCGCCGGAAAGGGCATGGGCGAAGACCGTGACAGCGAAGCATTCAAATCCGTCGAAGACGCGCTTGCCGGGCGCAGCGGCGAAAGCACGGTCAGCCCGGAAAAGCTCAAACATATCGTGACCCGGGTCACGGACGAAGGTCTGGTCATCGAATTGTTCGACCTGGAGGGGCGCACCTTGTTTGAAGGGGACACCAACCGGCCAAGCGAAACGCTTCTGGACCTGTCCAATATGCTCGCAAGGGTTCTGGCGCTGGTCGAAAACCAGATCGCGATTGGCGGACACACCCGGTCGCAACCTGTTGTTTTGGCTGAAAATCCAGTATGGGACCTGTCCGCATCACGGGCCAACGCCATGCGACTGTTGCTTCAGGACCTCGGTATGGATCGCAACCGGATGGAGCGCGTGACCGGTCATGCCGACCGCGATCCGATCTCGCGCAATCCTATGTCGATCCGCAACAATCGGCTGGAGATCGTGCTGCTCAGGGGAGGCGAATAACAACCCGGCTCTGGCCCGCCTTCTCAAACCTCTCCCCTCCGCGCATTTATGGGCGGAGGGGAGAAAACTCTGAAGCATTTTAGATGTTAGTCCGCTGTTAATGGCAGGGCCTTATCTCTGTTCGGCAATTGATGGTCGATGCAGCAGAAAGGCGTATCCATGACGATTTCATCTTCGCTAAATGCCGGTGTGGCGGGTCTTGCCGCCAATGCAACCCGGTTGGCGACAATCTCCGACAATATCGCGAACTCCGCCACCTATGGCTATAAACGGATCGAAGCGGACTTTCATTCGATGGTCCTGTCTTCGAATACCGGCACCTATTCCGCCGGGGGTGTGCGGACGACAACCCAACGTCTGATTGACGAACGCGGCGCGCTTGTGGCCACATCAAACTCTACCGACTTGGCGGTGCGCGGGCGGGGGATGCTTCCCGTTGCCCGGATGACGGAAGTAAGAGGCGAAGGTGATCCACAAATGCACCTGACCACCACCGGGTCTTTCCGTACGGATAGCAACGGGTATCTGGTGTCCCAATCGGGCCTTGTTTTGCTGGGATGGCCGGCGCTGGCCGATGGCACGGTGCCAACCTATCCCCGCGACACGGCGGCGGGCCTTGAACCGGTGCAGATCAATGTAAACCAGTTCTCGGGCGAACCCACGACACAGATCGGCCTGGGCATCAACCTGCCCGCGACTGATACGGATTCCACCGCCTCCGGCGATCCGCGTGTGTCCTCAATCGAATATTTCGACAATCTGGGCACGTCCGAAAACCTGAATGTCACCTTTACACCAACGATTCCGGCAACCGGCACCTCGAACGAATGGACCATGGTGATCGAAGACACCGCGCAACCGGGTGTGGTGATCGGTGAATATACCCTCACCTTCTCGGATTCGCGCACCGATGCGGGCACTTTGCTGAGCGTCGCGACAGTCAGCGGCGGCGCCTATAACGCAACGGATGGCACCTTGCTGGTGAATGTCGAAGGGGGGCCGATGGAAATCGATATCGGCATGATCGGGGAATCGGACGGGCTGACGCAACTGTCGGACACCTTTGCCCCCGTGTCGATCACCAAGGACGGCTTCCCGGTCGGCAACATGACCTCGGTCGAGGTGGATGCAAACGGCATGGTTCACGCCTTCTTTGACACCGGTGTGACCCGCACAATCTATCAGATTCCGCTGGTCGACCTGCCCAACCCCAACGGGCTTGTGGCGCTGGACCAACAGACCTACCTGCCTTCACCGAACAGCGGCTCCTACTTCCTGTGGGATGCCGCGGATAGGCCAACCGGTGACATTGTTTCTTATGCGCGCGAGGAATCGACCACCGACGTGGCGGGTGAGTTGACTGCGATGATTGAAACTCAGCGGGCCTATACCTCGAACGCCAAAGTGATCCAGACGGTGGATGAGATGCTTCAGGAAACGGCCAATATCAAACGATAATCCGGTGATCCGGGCGCGTTTCGGATAGGGCCGCGTTGCGGCGCGCTCCGAAACACCCCGCACCCGAAACCCTTCGGCACCCGTTGTCCCGACCTCTTCTGCGGAGCCGGGCCAACACTCTCTGACCGACCAACCAGAACAAGGAACGATCATGAGCCTCACAGGTGCATTTTCCAACGCCCTTTCCGGGCTGAACGCCGCCTCGCGGGCGGCTCAGCTTACAGCTTCGAACCTGTCGAACGTGATGACCGATGGGTATGCCCGGCGCGAACTGGATGTAGGTGCCCGTGCGCTTGGCGGAGTTGGCGGCGTGTCGGTCAACGGCATCGTGCGTCACGTGGATCTGGGCCTGATCTCGGATCGGCGCGCGGCCACCTCGGACTTTGCCAACACCAACCGGTTGGCGGAATATTACAGCAAGTTGGAAAATCTGGTTGGCACACCAAGCGACGGTGATTCCCTTTCCGCCCGTATCGCCGATTTCGAATCGGCGTTGATCTCGGCGGCCAGCCGCCCGGATATTGAAAACCGGCTGGACACGGTATTGCAAAGCGCCCGGTCTGTCGCGGACACCTTCGCCTCGGTTTCCAGGGGGATCCAGAACATGCGCAGCGATGCCGACACCGAAATCGGCACCACGGTGGAACGGCTTAACGACGCGCTGGCCGAAACCCGCGAGCTGAACCTCAAAATCGCCACGGCAACGATCAAGGGCCGTGACACCTCGGCCTTCGAAGACCAACGCCAGTTGCTGATTGACGAGATTTCGGAAATCGTTCCGGTCAAACAGGTGCCCCGCGATCTGGGTGCCGTTGCCCTGTTCACGCCGGGCGGTGCGGTGATCCTTGATGGCACGGCGGCGGAATTCGAATTTTCCCCGGTCAACCTTGTAACCGAGCACATGACCATTGGTGCCGGGCATCTGTCTGGCCTGTCCATCAACGGGATCGACCTGTCACTGGACAATGAACAGGGGCACATCCACGGCGGTCGCCTCGCCGCTCTGTTTGAAATCCGGGATGAACTTGCACCGGCGGCACAGGCACAGCTTGACGCCAACGCGCGCGATCTGGTGGAGAGGTTTCAAGATAGCGGGCTCGACCCCACTCTCTTTCCCGGCGATGCGGGCCTGTTCACTGACGGCGGTGCAGCATTTGCCGCAGCGGACGAGGTTGGCCTGTCCGCCCGCCTGTCGATCAATGCGGCGGTGGATCCCTCTGCTGGCGGCGCAACCTGGCGCCTGCGCGATGGCTTGGGTGCCGCCGCTCCCGGCGATGTGGGCCAGGCATCGTTTCTTCAGGATCTCGGCGCGGCGCTTACAACACTGCGCAGCCCGGCTTCGGGGGCCTTTAGCGGCTCGGCCTACTCGGTCGCAGATTTACAAGCCAACATGCTGTCCCGGATCGGCACCGACCGGCACCTCAGCGATCAAAACCTGACCTTCGCCACCACCCAGCTTAACGAATTAGAAGCCCTGGTGTTGGAAGATGGGGTGGATTCGGATCAGGAGATGCAAAAGCTGATGCTGATAGAACAGGCCTATGCCGCGAATGCTCAGGTCATGACGACCATTGACGAAATGATGCAAACCCTGATGAGGATCTGACACCCATGCCAATGCTATCTCTCGGTGATATGGCGCAAAGCTTCATGTTGCGGCACAATAACGTCAGGCTATCCAGCGAAATGACCCGCCTGTCACAGGAGCTGACCACCGGCGCAACATCGGATGTGTCGGCCCATCTCAAAGGCAACTTTTCCTACCTTGGCGACATCGAACGCAGCCTGCGTGTGCTGGACAGTTTTCAGACCAACGCGGCCGAGGCCGCAACATTTACCGATGCCATGCAACTGGCGCTGGACAACGTTCAAACCCGCACTGCGGACCTCAGCACCGCGATGCTGACAGCCGGTGCCACGGAGTTGGCGGAACCCAAGCTCCACGCGTCGACCCAGGCGCGGGGGGATATGCAATCCTTGATTTCCGCCCTGAACACAAGCGTGGCCGGACAATCCCTGTTCTCTGGGACCACGACCAATGTCCAACCGCTGGCCGATGCTGACTCGATGATGGCCGATCTGCGCACCGCCGTGACCGGGCTGACGACCCACTCGGATATCGTCGCTGCGGTGGATGACTGGTTCAACACCCCCGGCGGTGGTTTCGAAACCATCGGCTATCTTGGGTCGGACACGGACCTCGCGGCCATGCGGCTAAGCGATGAGGAATCCGTGACACTTGGCCTGCGCGCCGATGACGACACGTTCCGCAATCTTCTGCGCGACACCGCCTTGGCGGCACTGGCCGCGGACAGCACGCTTGGGTATTCGCTCGACCTGCAGTCCAGCCTGCTGATGGAGGCGGGCGAAGGTCTGCTCGCGTCCCAGGGCAACGTGACCGAACTGCGCGCCGATCTTGGCTATGCTCAGGCACGGATTGAAGAGGCGGAAACCCGCATGGCCACGGAAAAGACCAGCCTGGAATACGCCAAGGGCGAACTTCTGGGGATTGACCAATTCGAAACGGCCACGCAACTCGAAGCAGTCCAGTTTCAACTGGAAAGCCTCTATGCCGTGACCGTGAAACTCTCAAGCCTGTCGCTGGTGAGGTATATGCAATGATCCGATCCATCCTCCCGTTCCTTTCTCTGACGATCGCCCTGTGTCTTTCGGCTCTATCAGCAAACGCCAACCCGGTCCGTCTCAAGGATCTGGTCGAATTTGACGGTGTGCGTGGTAACGATTTGGTGGGGTACGGTCTGGTTGTCGGGTTGAATGGGACGGGCGATGGCATCCGCAACGCACCTTTTACCGAAGAGATCATGTCGAACATTCTTGAACGGTTGGGCGTGAACATCACCGGCGAACAGTTCCGGCCCAAAAACGTGGCCGCCGTGTTCGTCACTGCCACACTGCCGCCCTTTTCACGAGCCGGGGCGCAGATTGACGTGACCGTTTCGGCAATTGGCGATGCCAAAAGCCTGCTGGGTGGAACTCTGATCATGACCCCGCTCAACGCTGCGGACGGGCAAATCTATGCGGTCTCCCAGGGCACGATCATCGCTGGTGGCGCCTCGGCCGAAGGTGACGCGGGCGGCGTGGTTCAAGGCGTACCAACATCAGGGGTCATTCCCTCTGGTGCACGCGTTGAGAAAGAGATCGAATTCGATCTGGCGTCCCTCAAAACCCTGCGGCTTGCCCTGCGCGACCCGGATTTCACAACTGCGGGCCGGATTGAACGCGAAATCAACCGCAGCTTTGGATCGCGGGTTGCACTGATGCTGGATTCGGGCACGGTTCAATTGAATATCACCCGCACCAATTCGCGCTCCCCGGCTCATGCACTCAGCCGGATTGAAAACATTTTGGTCAGCCCCGAACGCAAGGCCCGGGTCGTGGTGGATCAACGCTCCGGCACGATCGTGATGGGCGAAGATGTGCGCATTTCCCGGGTGGCCGTGTCACAGGGCAACCTGACCCTTCGGATTCAAGAAACGCCACTGACCGTTCAGCCCAACCCGTTCTCCGACGGCGAAACCGTGGTGATCCCGCGCACCCAGGCCGAATTGCAAGAAGAACCGGGTATTGGCCTGGCCGAGGTACAACCAGGCACATCGCTGTCCGAGGTGATCGCGGGACTGAATGCGCTTGGCGTCTCTCCGCGGGACATGATCGACATTCTGAAAAGCGTCAAGGCCGCCGGCGCGCTCCATGCGGAATTCGTGGTACACTGATCCGACAACGCCCCCGGGCTCTATATTGTCAGGATGACGGATCCGGCCCGCGCACCCTGCGCAACAATGTCATGAGCCTTGGCACACTCCTCCAGTGGCAGGGTCCGTGATATCCGCAGATCCAGAGCATCGCGTTCCAGCATCCCGGTCAACAGGGCAATTGCGCTGGCCCGTTCTTCGTCGCTCAGCATATAGACCAGCACAAAATGGATCGACACCGCCTTGAACAACAGCGGATAATACGGCAGCACCGGTGCCATCTCCTGTGCTGATCCATAGGTTACGATCCGCCCCCGATTGGCGATGAGGGTGGCGATGGTTTCGATATTCCGGCCAAACTCCACCTCGACCACCACATCGATCAACTGCCCACCCGTTACCGCCAGAATATCTTCGGCCAGCGTTTCGGACGCATAATCCGCCACGTGATGGGCCCCCGCCGCACGAGCAGCCTCTTTCGCTGCATCGCCATGCGCGGTGGCAATCACACGCGCCCCGGATGCCGCGGCCACCTGCACGGCCAACCGTCCCACGGTTCCGGCACCACCACTGACAAGCACGGTTTTTCCCGCCACCGGCCCGTATCCCAATACCGCGTGAACCGCCGTCAGCGCGGGAATACCCAGAACAGCCCCCTGTTCAAAACTCGTCGACCCCGGCAAACGCACGGCCTGACCTTCCGGCACCACGATATACTCTGCGGCTGTGCCAAAGGCGCGCTGCCATTGCCCGTTCCAGATCCAGACCCGCTCGCCAACCCGCCCCGCATCAACCCCGTTGCCCACGGCTTCGATCACTCCGGCCCCGTCGCTATGGGGGATAATCGTGTCAAACGGGGGTCTGGTGACGCCCGGCCGCCCGCCAGCCCGCGCACGGATGTCCGACGGGTTCACGCCCGAGGTCCTCAATCGCACCAGAACCTCGCCCCCCTGCGGTGTCGGAATGGGCAGAGTTTCAAGGCTCAGCACGTCGCTGGCCTCACCGAATTTTTGATAGGTGATCGCGCGCATTTCCGTTCTCCTCTCGTTGCTACGATGTGACATGAGCGTTCAGAATTTCGAACCGTGTGACATCCACCAACCCGCGATCCGTGATCTTGAGCGCAGGGATGACCGGCAGGGCCAGAAAAGCCAGTTGCAGGAACGGCTCTTCCAGGGTGACACCAAGAGAGGCCGCCGCGCTTCGCAACGGGATCAGCAGATCCCGAACGGTTTCATATGGCTCAAGGCTCATCAACCCGGCCATGGGCAAGGCAAGCTCGGCCAGAACGATGCCGTCCCGCACCACGACAAACCCGCCTTCGATTTCACCCAGCCGGTTGGCAGCGATTGCCATGTCGTCATAGTCGGCCCCCACGACGGCGATGTTGTGGTGGTCGTGACAGACCGACGAGGCAATCGCCCCGTGTTTCAACCCGAACCCGGTCACGAACCCGGTTGATATGTTGCCATTTTTGCCGTGCCGTTCGATCACAGCGATCTTGATCAGGTCCCGCGCCGGATCCGGGCGTTTGTCCCCATCCACAATTGGCAGGCTGGCATGGTCATGCCGGGTGATGATCTTGCCCTCGATCACCCCGATCACATCAGTCTCTTCCCGGTTTCCGCCAGTGCGGAAATGCGCCGCCCTGACACTCGGTGCCTGAACAGAATGCCGACCGATTGGCGGAACAGGGTGACGCGCGGCAAAGGCGTCTTCCGTCAACTCGACACCACCCGAAAACACCCGCTCGGCACGGCACTCTTCGAGACTGTCGAGCACCACCAGATCGGCGCGCTTGCCCGGTGCCACCTGGCCGCGATCCTTCAACCCGAACGCTTCGGCCGCCGAAAGTGTGGCGGCGCGATACACCGCCCGCACGGGCACCCCCATCGCGATCAGCGACCGGATCATATAATCCAGGTGCCCGTGTTCCGCGATATCCAAAGGGTTGCGGTCATCCGTGCACAGGCAACAATACGCTGACGTATAGTCATTCAGGATCGGGGCCAACGCCACCATGTCCTTGCTCACCGATCCTTCCCGAATCAACACACGCATCCCCTTTTGCAGCTTTTCCATCGCCTCCTCGGCGCTGGTTGCCTCGTGTTCGGTGCGGATACCGGCCGCGACATAGGCATTCAGGTCACGCCCCGACAAACGCGGCGCGTGGCCGTCGATATGCCGGTCCTGAAACGCTTCAAGCTTGGCCAACATGCCACGGTCGCGATGGATCACACCGGGATAATTCATCACTTCGGCCAGCCCGATCACCCGGGGGTGGTCCTTCAACGCCGCAAGCTCGGATGCCTCAATCCGCGCGCCCGAGGTTTCCATGTCCGTCGAGGGCACACAGGACGAAAGCTGCACCCGGATATCCATCAGCGTCCGCGCGCTGGCCTCAAGGAAATAGGTGATCCCCGGCACGCCAAGCACATTGGCGATTTCATGGGGGTCGCAAATCGCCGTCGTCACCCCGCGCGGGCCGACACAGCGGTCAAATTCGAAAGGGGTAACCAGAGAACTTTCGATATGAAGATGGGTGTCGATAAAGCCGGGAACCACGGTTTTACCCGTGATATCAATAACCTGCCGCGCCTCGTACCGCCCTGCGATCCCGGCAATCCTATCTCCACAAATGGCCACATCGCCCACGATCATTTCGCCGGTGACAACGTCGAAAACCTGCCCTCCGGTCAACACAATATCCGCCGGGGCATCGCCCCGCGCCACGGCAATCAGCCGGTCCAGATCACACATCACCGCTCTCCTTTTTCATGGCCTCGCCGGCGACATAGGTCTGCCGCACGGCCCGGTCATCTCCACAGATCATCAACAGGAAAAGCTCTTCGGACAGGGTTTCAATGGTTTCCGACCTCAGCGCCATTTCGGGTGTGGCGCGGGAATCCAACACGACCAGATCCGCATCGGACCCCGGTGCCAGCGTGCCGATCCGCTCCTCCATCCCCAAAGCCACAGCATTGCCGCGGGTGATCCAGTGGAAGGCGGTCAGCGGGTGCATCTGTTGCCGCTGCAACTGCAATATCTTGTAGCCTTCGTTCAGGGTTTGCAGCATGGAAAAGCTGGTGCCGCCGCCAATATCCGTGGCGATCGCCGTCGCGATCCCCCGCGCCCTCAGCGCCCCATTGTCAAACAACCCGCTGCCCAGAAACAGGTTCGAGGTGGGACAGAATACCGGCTTGGCCCCGGTTTCGGAAATCCGCTCAACCTCGCGATTTTCCAAATGAATGCAATGGCCCAACAATGCCCGCGGCCCGACCAGCCCATAACGTTCATAAACATCCAGATAATCGCGGGCCCAGGGGAACAGACGCGCCGTTTCGCTGATTTCGATCCGGTTTTCCGACATGTGGGTTTGCATGAAACAGGTCGGATGCTCGGCCACCAACGCCCCCGCCGCCTCGAGTTGGGCCTCGGTCGAGGTGATCCCGAACCGGGGGGTGATGGCATAGTGCAAACGCCCTGTGCCGTGCCAGCGGTCAATCAAGGCCTTGCTGTCGTCATATCCCGTCCGGGCCGTGTCGCATAACCCTTTGGGCGCATTGCGGTCCATCATCACCTTGCCGCCAATCATGCACATGTTGCGCCGCGCGGCCTCGGCGAAACAGGCCTGGGCCGAATTGGGGTGGGACGAACAATAGCTGACAGCCGTGGTGGTGCCATGCCCGGTCAGCAAATCGAAATAGGCCGAAGCCATACGCGCCGCATGACCCGTCTCGGCATATTTCATTTCGGCCGGAAAAGTATAGTTTTCAAGCCAATCCAGAAGCTGCGCCCCCCAGGATGCAATCACCTGAACCTGTGGAAAATGGATATGCGTGTCGATAAACCCGGCCAGGATCAGGTGGGGACGGTGATCCACCACCTCGACCTCCTTGCCCCCCTCGCCCTCTTCGACCGGGGCAAAGTCGCCAATCGACACGATGCGCCCGTCACGCAGGTGAACAGCCCCGTCTTCGATATACACATACGCATCCGTATCTTCGGGGCCAAAGGGCTCTCCGGTAAAATTCAGCACCCGCCCGCGTATGATTTTTTCACCCACGATCCATCTCCATGCCTTCGCTTGTTTTGGCCGTAACAGTCAGCATTTCGGCGGCAATCAACGCCGCGATCACCTCGGGGCGCTTGTCCCGGCTGTGCCCTGTGCCCATGGGACAGGTCAACCGCGAACTGTCCACCCCGGTCGCCCAGTTTTCGAACCGCGCCCGCTTGGTTGTCGATCCGATCATCCCGATATAGGCCGCGTCGCGCCGCGCCAGCGCCTCGGATGCCAACAGGAAATCCAAGGCATGATCATGGGTGGCGATGACAAAGAACGCCCCGGCCGGGGCACCGCGAATTTCGGCCTCGGGCAAAGGGGTTAAAAGGGTGTCGCCCTGCCCCATCGCCAACTCTTCCGGGCGGCTGTCGATCAGAACCGAACGATAGGGCAAGGGCAGCAGCGCCCGCGCCAAAGCCCGCCCCACATGACCCGCGCCAAAAATCATCGCCCGGGGCTGGGCCGCCCGGTCCGCCCGCTCCTTTGCCAACGCGTCGCGCCGCTCCGCTGCGGTAAGCCGGGTCAACGTCACCTCAACCCGCCCGCCACAGCACTGGCCGATCGCCGGGCCCAATGGCACGTCCATCACATCGCGTCTGCCCGCGTTTCGCAACATGTTCCGTGCATGGTCCATCGCCATGTATTCAAGCTGCCCGCCACCAATCGTGCCCCACACCGAATTTGGCGCGACGAACATGCACGCCCCCTGTTCGCGGGGCGACGATCCCTGTACGCGTGTGAGGCACAGCACCACCACCTCTCGCTCGGACGCGAAAAACCCGGCCAGCCCGCTCATGATCCGCGCAGCCTTTCCATGGCCATCAGCACCCGTTCCGGTGTGGCCGGCGCATCAAGCCGGGGGCATTCGCGGTAATCGGCCACGCTGGCCACCGCCATGGACAGAGCTTCAAACACCGAGATACCCAACATGAACGGCGGCTCGCCCACCGCCTTGGACCGCTTGATGCTGCGCTCTGCGTTTTCGGACCACTCGGCCAGCCGCACGTTGAACTGCCGTGGGATATCCGAAGCCAGCGGGATCTTGTAAGTTGACGGAGCATGCGTGCGCAGCCGCCCCTCGGCATCCCAAACCAATTCCTCGCTGGTCAGCCACCCCATGCCCTGCACAAACGCGCCCTCGACCTGTCCCTTGTCCAGCGCGGGGTTCAGAGACCGCCCCACATCATGCAGGATATCAACCCGGTCAACCTGATACTCTCCGGTCAGACTGTCCACGGACACCTCGGAACAGGCCGCGCCATAGGCGAAATAGTAAAACGGCCTTCCCTGCCCCTTGTCGCGGTCCCAATGGATTTTCGGCGTCTTGTAAAACCCGGCTGCGGACAGATGGACACGCGCCATATAGGCCATTTTAATCAAAGTGTTAAACGGGAACTCCTGCGCCCCGACCCGCACGGTTCCGGGACGGAATTCGGCCTCGGCCCCCATGGTGTCGCGGGTGAAATCGGAAATCCGCGCCTTGATCTGCTCACAGGCATCCAACGCGGCCATAGCGTTCAGATCAGTACCCGATGACGCCGCTGTGGCGCTGGTGTTGGGAACTTTCTCGGTGGTGGTCTGCGTGATCCTGACCCGGTCAATATCCTGTCCAAAGGCGTCCGCCACGATCTGGGCCACTTTGGTATTCAACCCCTGCCCCATCTCTGTGCCACCATGATTTAACATGATCGACCCGTCGCTATAGACATGAACCAGGGCACCCGCCTGATTGTACCACGTAGCGGTGAACGAAATGCCGAATTTCACCGGCGTCAACGCAATCCCCCGCCGCACAATCCCGCCCCTGGCGTTCTGCGCGATAATCGCAGCGCGGCGGGCGCGATACCCGGCACTCTCCTCCAGCTCATCCACGACGCGGGCGATGATATTATCCTCGACCACCTGGTGATAGGGCGTCACATCCCGCCCGGGCCCGTAAAAGTTGGCTTTGCGAATATCCAGCGGATCGCGCCCAAGGGCATATGCAATTTCCTCAATCATCCGCTCCGCAACGATGACCCCCTGCGGCCCTCCGAACCCGCGAAACGCGGTGTTCGAAACGGTATTGGTTTTCAACGGCAGGGATCGCAGCAGAACGTTGGGATAGTAATAGGCGTTATCCGCATGAAACAGCGCCCGATCCGTGACCGGCCCGCTCAGATCAGCGGCAAAACCACAGCGCGCAGCAAAAGCACCGTCCACCGCGTGGATGCGACCCTCTTCGTTGAACCCAACCGCGTAATCCACGCTGAATTCGTGGCGTTTGCCGGTGACGATCATATCCTCATCCCGGTCGGGACGAAGCTTGACCGGGCGATCAAACTTCTTTGCCGCCAGTGCCGCGATACAGGCGAACAGGTTCATCTGGCTTTCCTTGCCACCAAACCCGCCCCCCATGCGGCGCACGTTCACGACAACCGAATGGGATGGAACGCCCAGAACATGGGCCACCATGTGCTGAGCCTCGCTGGGATGCTGGGTGGAACAGTGGATGATCACGTCCTCGTCTTCGCCCGAAAGCGCAAAAGCGATCTGACCCTCAAGATACAAATGGTCCTGCCCACCGATCTCCATGCGGCCCCGTATGGTGTGCGGGGCGGCCTCCAACCCGGCCTGCGCATCGCCGCGCGCCAACCGTAACGGAGGCGCGACCAGCGTGCCCTGTTCGCGCGCTGCCTCGATCCCGATGACCGGCGGCTGGTCGTCTGGCAGGATCTCGACCCGTGCCAGAGCCGCCGCACGGCGCGCCGCCGCACGAGTATCGGCAATGACAGCGCATAACGGCTGACCGTGGAACTGCACCTCGGTTTCAGGGAAAAGCGGTTCGTCCCCCGCCCCGGTGGCCGAAATGTCATTGACCCCGGGAATGTCGGCTGCGGTGATCACCCCCACCACGCCGGGTGCGTCCCGAACGGCGGACAGGTCCAGCGTTTCAATCCGCCCCCGCGCCACCGGCGACAGGACCAGCGCGGCGTGCAACGTACCCAGCGGTTCGGCAATGTCATCCGTATAGCAGGCCGCGCCGGTCACGTGTTTATGCGCGCTGTCATGGACCACGCTCTGATGCGTCACCCCGCCCCGGGTCCTCTCGCTCATGCGTCCACCCTTTCCGGCAACCCGGCTTCTTCCACACCGGACTGTTCTGCCCAGAACCGCAACAACAGGTTCCGCGCGATCGTCATGCGGTATTCGCCGCTTGCGCGATGATCAGAAAGCGGCGTGAAATCCTTGCTCAATTCCGGGAGAGCGGCCCGAAACGCCGCTTCGCCGAACGGTTCCCCGATCAATGCGGCTTCGGCATGCGCCGCGCGTTTGGGCACACCAGCCATACCGCCAAATGCCAGCCGCGCCGCCACGATCCGCCCGCCCTCAACTGTTACGGCGATCCCTGCGGCAACGGTGGAAATGTCCTCGTCCCGGCGCTTGGACACTTTCCACGCCCCGTGGCGCACATCCCCGGCGGGAAACGGCACCCGGATGGCTTCCACGAATTCTCCCGCGCGCAAATCCTGTTTGCCGTAGTCGATGAAAAACGCGTCCAGCGGCAGCTCCCGCCGCGCCGCGCCCCGGCGCAGGATCACCCGGGCGTCCAGAGCAATCAACACCGGCGGCATATCCCCGATGGGTGACCCGTTGGCGATATTCCCGCCGATCGTCCCCATGTTGCGCACCTGCCACCCCGCGATGCGGTGCCAATATGCGGCGAGGTGTGGAAACGCCTCTGTCATGGCCTCTTCCGCCTCGGAATAACTGACCCCGGCCCCAAGAGTGATCTCCGTTTCCGTGCGCACCACCTGCCGCAACCCCCCAAGGTGACCGATGAACAGGGCCGGGCCGATCTCGCGCAGCTGCTTTGTGACCCAAAGCCCCACATCCGTTGCCCCGGCCACAACCGTCGCCTCGGGCATCTCTTCCAGCAACGCGCCGAAATCATCCACATCCGCGGGCAAAACGGCCTGATCCGCGCCCACCCCAAGCGTCACCCGCGCCCCGTCCCGCATCCCGGTCAGCCGCGCGGTGATCTCGGCACGCTCTGCCTGCACCGGGTCCGCTTCGGCCCCAACCGACCGCGCCGCCGCGATGATCGGCGCATAGCCGGTACAGCGGCACAGGTTGCCCTGCAATGCCATCTCGATCTCGGTCACACTGGGACTCGGGCGGCGCATCCACAGCGCATAAAGCGCCATCACGATACCCGGCGTACAGAACCCGCACTGGCTTGCGTGATGCGCGACCATGGCCCTCTGAACCGGATGCAATCCGCCATCTGCGCCGCGCAGGTGTTCAATGGTCACCACATGGCACCCGTCCACCGTGGCCAGAAACCGGATACAGGCATTCACCGCTTCATAAACCAACACCCCCCCGGCCAGCCGCCCGACCAGAACGGTACAGGCCCCGCAATCCCCTTCGGCACAGCCTTCCTTGGTTCCCGTCAACCTCTGGCGCAGCCTGAGGAAATCCAACAGCGTATCGCCCGCGGATACACGGGCCACGGATATGTCCTCTCCATTCAGAACGAACCGGATCTCCGACCGAGTTGCCCTCATATGTCCACCTTCCTCCCCTGCCGCTGCTTTCCGCTGCCTTATCCTACCGCGCTCACCCTCTTTTCCAAAACCCCGCTCTGATGACAGGGAACAAAGCCGGAGGGGGGCACATACAAACCCGCTTACGATCCAGCCGCCAAATACCAACGCGCGATCTCTGCGCGCTCTTCGGGTTCCATCCAACTGACATTGGCCGGAGGCATGGCCACACTCACCCCCGACTGCACATAAATCTGCCGCGCATAGGCCGCCACGTCCTGCGCGGTTTCCAGGTACACACCCTTCGGGGCATGGCCAATCCCGTCCCATCCCGGTTCCCGTGCATGGCACATGGAACAGCGCCCCAACACGATATCAGCCACATCCGCGAACCCCTCGGCCTCGGCAAACCGCTGCTCCGCCGGGGTCAGATCGCGCGCCTCGGCGGCGTCATAGGCCCGCGCGGCGTCCGGCACGCCCAGCGCCGACAACCAGATGATCGCCGCAAACAACGCCGCCGTCACCGCCCAGGTCCACCATTTCATGCCCCGGCGCCCATGCATCGAATTGAAAAAATGCCGGATCGTCACCCCCATAAGAAAAACCAGCGCGGCAATGACCCAATTATACTCTGTGCCAAAGGCAAGCGGGTAGTGATTGCTGAGCATCAGGAAGATGACCGGCAAAGTCAGATAATTGTTGTGGGTTGATCGCAGCTTGGCAATCCTGCCGTATTTCGGGTCCGGCTTGCGCCCGGCCTTCAGGTCGGCAACCACGATCCGCTGGTTCGGCATGATGATGAAAAACACGTTCGCCGTCATGATCGTCGCCGTAAACGCGCCAAGGTGCAACATCATCGCCCGGCCCGTGAACACCTGCGTATACCCCCACCCCATGGCCACAAGCATGAGGAACAGCAACAGCATCAACACCGTCGGCCTTTCCCCCAGCGCCGATTTGCACAGCACATCGTAAATCACCCAGCCAAGGGACAGCGACACCGCCGAAATCGCGATCCCCTGCCAAAGCTGCAACTCGGCCCGTTGCGGATCAATCAGGTAAAGCTCCCCGCCCGCCCAGTAAACCACCATCAACAACGCCGCCCCGGACAACCATGTGGAATAGCTCTCCCATTTGAACCATGTCAGATGCTCGGGCATCGCCTTGGGCGCCACCAGATATTTTCGGACATGGTAAAACCCGCCCCCGTGGACCTGCCACTCCTCGCCATCCGCACCGCCCAGATCACCTTCGCGGCGCAGCCCAAGGTCCAAAGCGATGAAATAAAAGGACGACCCGATCCAGGCGATCGCGGTGATCACGTGCAGCCACCGAATGGCAAACTCCAGCCACTCCCACAGTATCGCCTCCAGCATGTGTTTGCTCCCTGTTTTCGCAATCCCGATCCTATGGGCACGCGGTTTTCCCTTGAACCACCAATAAATCCCCATCACTTTCAAACAAAACCTGAAAACCGGGGACTTCATGTCATATCTGGACAATATCCGAACCTTTGTGCGTGTCCATGAACTGGGTTCGATGTCCGCCGCCGCGCGGGATCAACGCATCTCTCCCGCCGTGGCCTCGTCGCGCATTCAACAGTTAGAAGAACACCTGAACACCCGCCTCTTTCAACGCACAACCCGGAAACTGTCGGCCACGGAACAGGGGCGGATCTTCTATGACGGCGCTTTGCGCATTCTCGAAGCGGTCCATGAAGCCGAAGCCGCCATAGCCTCCACAACCGACGCCCCACGCGGAACCTTGCACGTGGCCGCACCACTTGGGATCGGCCGCCGCCTGGTGGCCCCCCTGGTGCCGGAATTCAAGGCGCGCTTCCCGCTGATCACTCTGCGTCTGCGTCTCTCGGACCGCAAGCTGGACCTGACCGAAGAAGGGCTGGATATCGCCTTTTTTCTGGGCACCCCTACGGACAGCACGTTGAAAATCCGCAAGATCGCCGATTGCCCACGCCTTCTATGTGCAGCGCCGGACTATATCGCGGCTCGTGGCGCGCCAGGCGATGCGCGGGACCTGACCGACAATCACGACTGCCTGAACCTGCGCTATCCCGGCGCACCGGAATTCCAATGGCCTCTCCAAACCTCACACGGGGTGAAACGTGTTGCCGTGTCAGGCCCGTATGAATCCGATGATGGGGATGTGCTGACCAACTGGGCGCTGGACGGGCACGGGATCATTCTGAAACCCGAATTCGAACTGGCACCGCATCTGGACGCGGGCACATTGGTCCCGGTATTGCCCGACATGCCCCCGATCCCCGTGCAACTCGCCGCCCTGTACCCCCACCGCAAACGCCAGGACCCAAAGGCCCGGCTGTTTCTCGACTTCATGGCCGAAAGGATCGCGGAACGGTTGAAGCGGGCCTGACGGGGTATTTGAGAGGGCGACACACCCATTGGCCCTCAAGCGCCTGTTTGCAGGCAAAACCATGTGCGATGGCAGTGTCAGAGAGCCAAAGTCAAACGCCAAAACCGCACCGATGATCAACAGCGCAGAGTATTCACCTCCTCACATAAAAAGGAAATGCTCTGCCGAAAGCTTACCGCACCCGACCGCCCCCGCGCGTGCCCTTCAACTTCCCCGGTAGGTGGAATAGCCGAAAGGCGACAGCAACAGGGGCACGTGGTAATGCGCGGCGGCGTCGCTCATGCCGAACCGGATCGGGATCTGATCAAGAAACATGGGCTCCGCCCCTCCCTGCCCGCTGTCACGCAAATAATCCCCGGCGAAAAAGATCAACTCATAGATGCCGGTTTTGAATTCGCCCTCGGGCAAAATCGGCGCATCGGTGCGCCCGTCGGCATTGGTCACAGCTTCAGCGATCTTACGATGCGAAGTCCCGGACACATGATAAAGCGCGATCCTGACGCCCTGCGCAGGGCATCCCCGCGCGGTGTCCAGAACATGAGTGGTCAGATACCCGGCCATGCTTTTCTCCCTCTTTGCGGCGATGATGCCCGGCACCGGACAAAAGGCCAACCCCGAGAGTGGCGGAACAGTTTATGGCTTTTCCACAAATTGCCCCGTTGCGCCCCACTGCCCCGCGCGCAGAAAACACAAACTCCGCCGACACGGCAACTGTTTGCGCACAGACCATCAAATCCTGCGCATCCGGGGGGTGGATGGGGGTGGGTGGGCGGGACATCCGCCCCCCGGATGCCTCATCCACGCGCGCTCATCTTCGCGGCCATGTCCAGCATCCGGTTGGAAAACCCCCATTCGTTGTCATACCATCCGAACACGCGCAGCAATCCACCCAGTGACACGCTGGTCTCCCGCCCGCTCATCACGATGCTTTCGGGCCGTGCGCGCAGGTCGGTCGAAACCAGTGGCTGGCTGATGAACCCAAACAACGGGCTTTGCCCGGCCGCCCGTTCCAAAACTGCGTTCACCTCTTGCACCGTCACCTCGTCGCGGGTCTGAAGGGTCAGGTCTATGGCCGATACGCTCGCCGTCGGAACCCGCACCGCCCGCGCCTCGATCCGCCCTGCCAGACCCGGCAGAACCTCACCAATAAGACGCGCCGCACTGGTGGTGGTTGGCACCATGGACAGGGCCGCCGCCCGGCTGCGCACCAGATCGTCACGCGGTTTGTCAATCGTCGGCTGGCTTCCGGTGTAACAATGCACCGTGGTCATATGGCCGCTTTCCACCCCCCAATGATCGTCCAGCAGCCTGAGCAAAGGTGCCAGGGCATTGGTGGTACAACTGGCATTGGACACGATCTTCCGATCCCCCAGATCACCGTCATTCGCCCCAGAAACCACCGTCACATCCGCCGCCCCCGACGGGCCAGAGATCAACACCGCGCGCGCCCCGGCCTCAAGCCCGCGCATCGCCGTGGCGCGGTTGCCTGCCGCGCCCGTGCATTCCAACACCACATCCACGTCCCCAAGGTCCAGCGCACCTATATCCGGTTCATTTGCAAACGGGATTCGCTTGCCCTCGACAATCAACGCGCCCGGCACGTGGCGCACCTCCCCCGCAAAAGGGCCGAAAACGCTGTCATATTGAAACAGATAGGCACAGCTCTCCAGCGGCGCGATATCGTTAATCGCCACCAGTTCGAACCCTTCCCCGGCGCGCGCGCCGTGCAAAAGCCGCAGGATGGACCGGCCTATCCGCCCGAACCCATTGATCGCAATCCGTGTACGTACTGTACGGGTCTCCATGGTCTTACCCTTTGCTGAAACAGGTCAGTGGGATTGACATTACCCTGCAAATAGGATGGCTCACCAGAGCCAATTATGCGCGAAAAACCCGGACCAATATGGGTGCCATCACCGTCGGCAAAAGCTGTCGCCAAGGGGTGACCCGATGATCCGGTTCAAATCGTCCGGCCCATCCCCCAACCCGATCTTGTCCAACGCATAGCGAAACAACCCCAGGATTCCGGGCGCGGGATCGGTCAAAGCCCCGTCAAGATTCGGAAAACCTGCCCCTGCGGGCTTATTCGTCTTCGTCGAAAAACGGGGTCATCTGCACCACGATGACGGAATTTTCGGCAAGAGCGCGGTCCATCAACTCGCGCTCCTCGTCGGAAATGTCATGGCCCTCGGCCTGGCGTTCTTCCAACGTGCCATAACCCGTGACATCCAGAGGCGCGGTATCGGCCTGTTTCAGAATGGCCACCGTTTCGCGCACCGCTTCCGCCTCGTCCACACCGCTGGCAAACACCATCAACGCGGCACCCGTGGCACCCTCGGGCAACCCGTCCCCGTCCTTGCGGCCGATCTGAACCAGCAAGGTGTAAACCTGTTGCCGCGACTTGCGCTTCTCGCTCTTCTTCTCGCCCATCACACGGCCCCTTTGCGGTTGCTTTGCTCCGAAATGCCCAATTTGGCGGCAAAGGTCCACCCCCGGGCGAGCCCATCAACCGTGCGCTTCCCAAAGCGTCCTGCCAAAACCTGACTCACGGGTTTTTGGCAGAACGCGCGAAACACATAAATGTCGCGCGGCCTTCGCCCTTTTCCCTGTCTCAGGTTAAAGACCGAACGCTTTAGCCTGCGCAAAAACGGCCCCCGCGCCCGGATTTCAAACCGCAGGTTCGGAACCCACGACTGATCTGAGGACCAGCTAGGTCTCAGGACCGAACCGTGACCAAAATTGTCACCAAAGCAGTGTGCGCCACAGACAGTCGGACCACAGGCGACGGGACCACAGAGACCGGAACAGCCGACCCAAACGCGCCGCCCGTACGCACGGGGTCGCGGCCGCCCCCCTGGTCAAGCACCTGTGCCAACAGCATCAACCCCACCAACACTACGATCCGTACCATTTTTCCCGACCCGACTTGTTCTGTTCCTACCTGCTACGTTCGGCCAACGCCGCTCCGTCGGAAAAATCTCCTGCGGACGCAAAAAACGCCGCCCCGGTGGTCCGGGGCAGCGTGAATACGACCGGGAAGACGGCAGAGATCAGTCGCGCAACAGCTCGTTGATCGAAGTTTTCGACCGGGTTTGTGCGTCCACGCGTTTCACGATCACGGCACAGTACAGGTTAATACCGTTCCTGCTGGGCATCGACCCGGCCACAACAACCGAACCCGAGGGCACTTCGCCATACATCACCTCACCGGTTTCGCGATCCACGATCTTGGTGGACTGGCCAATGAACACGCCCATGCCCAAAACCGAACCTTCGCGCACAATACAGCCCTCGACCACTTCCGAGCGCGCACCAATAAAGCAATTGTCCTCGATGATGGTCGGACCCGCCTGCATCGGCTCCAGCACTCCGCCAATGCCCACGCCACCCGACAGGTGCACGTTCTTGCCGATCTGGGCACAGGATCCCACGGTGGCCCAGGTATCGACCATGGTGCCTTCATCCACATAGGCACCAAGGTTGACAAAGGACGGCATCAGCACCACGCCCGGTGCCACATAGGCCGACTTGCGCACGACACAGTTGGGCACGGCGCGGAACCCGGCCGCCTTCCACTGGTTATCGCCCCAGCCCTTGAACTTGCTGTCGACCTTGTCCCACCAGCCGCCACCCTGTGGCCCGCCGGTTTGCTCTTCCATGTCCTTCAGGCGGAAACCCAGAAGCACGGCCTTCTTGGCCCACTGATTCACATGCCAGTCCCCGTTATCCTGACGTTCGGCCACACGCAGACTACCACTGTCCAGCGCGTTCAACGTGTCCTCAATGGCCTCGCGGGTTTCGCCGGTGGTGGCGGAGGTGATGCTATCGCGCGCATCCCACGCAGCTTCGATTGCGGTTTCCAATGCGGCGTTCGACATGTTTTCAGAATCTCCCTTGGGTCTGTCCCTTGCGTTACCGTCGCATATACGCGCAAATCCTGCCCCGGATCAATGCGACGCGCCCTCCTTCATAATCGACACCGCCCTGAACCTGAAAAAGACGCGCGCGTGGCGGTTGGGGTGGGATCGCAAAACCCTGGCCACAACCGCCCGCTCACAAGGGTGGGAAACCGCCCAAGCGCGTCTTTACCCTGCGCTCACCCAAACGGATCCGGCGCGAAATTGCCACCACACACCAACACCGCCACCTTTTCGCCCGGCTCCGGGCGATAGGCCCCGGACATCAACGCAGCCAGGGCCGTGGCCCCGGCTGGCTCCACCAACTGCCGCGCCTCACGCCACAACGCGGCCTGCGCGGTGGTGATGGCCGCGTCCGTGACCAGAACCGACGCGACCCCAACCTCCTGCGCCAGACCGAAACAAATCTCCCCGATCCGCCGCGCGCCCAGCGCATTGGCGGCCACCCCGGAAACCTCCACGTCCACCGGCGCTCCGGCGGCCAGCGCCGCGTTCAATGCACAGGAGGTTTCAGGCTCCACCGCTACCACCTTGCGCCCGCCCGCAAACCACGCCAGCGCCCCGGCGACCAACCCGCCACCGCCCACGGCGATCAAAACCGTGTCGGCCTCCAACCCCTGCGCCTCCCATTCCGCAAAACAGGTGCCCTGCCCGGCCACGGTGGCCGGTGCGTCATAGGCATGAATCTGCATCGCCCCGCTCGCATCTTCATACTCCTGCGCTGCGGCCAGGGCGTTGGCATATTCCCCGCCCACCACCGTCAACTGCGCCCCACACCGTTCGATCAGCGCGATTTTCGCAGGTCCTGCCATCTCGGGAACGAAAATATGGGCATCATGACCCAGCCGATGCGCGGCAAAGGCAACCGCGGCACCGTGATTGCCCCCGCTCGCCGCCACAAGCCCGGCCTCGGGCACGGGTCCCGAAAGCAGCGTATTGAACGCCCCCCGCGCCTTGAAGCTTCCCGAATGCTGAACCTGTTCAAGCTTGATCTGGATCGGACCCCCCAACCCGAACCCGTCAAACCGCATCACCGGCGTTTTCACCACATGGCCCGTGATCCGCACCTGCGCCGCCTTGATCGCGTCTTTCCACTCCATAACCCGCTCTCCCTGATCTGGCGCGGTTCGCAACCCGGCCACGCCCCAATTTCGTCCCATTGTTCCGGTATCCATTTGGAAATTCCAAGCAACTATTGGGCGTTACATGCGTATTCTGCTTCTCTTCGTGCTCGCGGCCCTCCCCACCGCGACCCTATCCACCCCTCTCACGCTGGACGGCAGCGAAGCCGCGTTGGAAAAAGGCACCCTTGGCCGGGTCAATATCGCCCTGGCGAATATGGGCGTGCGCGACCCGCTTTCGGCCCAGCATCACAGCCTGAGCTACAATCAGACGGTGGGCGATGCGACCCATCTGTGTGGCCACATCAAACCTAAAACGTCCTGCCAAAACCCTGACTCACGGGGTGTTGGCAGGACGCGCGAAACACATAAATGTCGCGCTGCCTTCGCCCTTTTCCCTGTCTCAGGTGAAAGGGCGAACGCTTTAGAAACGGATATGGTGCCTATGTGGGGGTCCAACCGTTCCAGATGAAACTGAGTACAGGCAAAATCCACATCCTCGACACCCGCCCGGACGAGATCACATATAAAATGGCGCGTTTCGTGTTTGACCTGTCCAACTGTACCGGCACGCCTGGCCTGCCCGGTCCCAAATAGCCCGCGAGAACCCGTCCGGCAACAAGGGATTAGAATACCTCCGCCAAAGGCAGTATAGGCCATGGATAAACGCGCAATCAGGGAGTACCCGAGTGACCAAAGAAGACCGCCTGAACCCGTTCCGTGATGCCCATACCGATGTGGACAGCGCGGAACACGTACCAGACACCCCGCAAACCCGTGCCCCGGCCTATCGGCTCGCCTTTGCCGACGATGAATTCCTGTGCCGCGATGAACTGCGCCCGGTGCGATTGCAGCTGGAGCTGCTCAAGCCCCTGATGATGCTGGATGAAAAGGGAATCGAAAGCACCATCGTCATGTTTGGCGGGGCCCGCATCCCGGAACCTGCGAAAAAGCAAACCGCGCGCACGCAAACGCTGGCCGACCTTTCGTCCTTTTATGACGAGGCGCGGGAATTTGCCCGGCTGATGACGCTGAAATCTCTGGAAAGCGGGGGGCACAGGAACGTGGTCGTGACCGGGGGTGGCCCCGGTGTAATGGAGGCAGGCAACCGGGGCGCGCAGGACGCAGGCGGGGCCTCGATCGGGTTGAACATCGTGCTGCCGCACGAACAGGCACCCAATGAATACGTGACGCCCGACCTGTGTTTCAACTTCCACTATTTCGCGATCCGCAAGATGCATTTCCTGATGCGCGCCCGCGCGATCACGATTTTCCCCGGTGGGTTCGGTACGTTGGACGAGCTGTTTGAATCGCTCACGCTGATTCAAACAGGCCGGATGAAACGTGTCCCCTTCCTTCTGTTTGGCCGCGACTTCTGGACCAGAATCATAAACTGGGACGCACTTTCAGATGCCGGCACGATCTCGGCCGAGGACCTCAGCCTGTTCCGATTTGTGGATTCGGCAGACGAGGCCATGGCACTGATCGAGAACTGGGATCCCGCCCCCGCCCGAGAGGATCTGCCCGGGCGTTAAGCTCCAAGGCGAGAGTTTGCGCTGCGCTGCGCGCATCTCAGGACAGGTTTTGCGCTGCGCTGCGCGCATCGCCGGGGGGGGCGCACCTGCGGTGCGCCCCCCTTTCCCCTCACGGAGTATGCCACACCTCACGCGGCAAGCGCCGCACGGGGTGTTCCGATCAATAGATAATCCGAAAACCGGTGCCCACCTTTCGACCCGTGGACACAGAATCCGCTCGCGGGCTTTCGGAATGCTCCGATAACCGCCGGTAGGAAATTTCACCCCGCCCGACACCTTATGCAAACGCAGCGCCCGGACGGATATGCGCTGCTTCGATCCCGCGACAATTGAGCATCGGCGCGTTGCGGAATTTCAAAACCGCGGGGTGATCGGCGGCAACGAGGCCAAGTTTCACCAGAATCGACGCAATGGCACAATCCGCCCCCCGCGTACCGCCATCCACGATCTTCAACGCCACGCCCAGTTTGCGTTCGGGGATGATCGCGACGAAAAAACCCTCGGCCCCGGTTTTAAGCGCGACCTTGCCGCCACAGGCCCGCATCAGTTCTGTACAGGCGCGCCCTTCGCCCGCCACCAGTTCGGGCCAGGCCATCATCGCCTCGCGCAACGCCACGGCCGCATCAGAGCGCGCCGTGCCCCCCGAAGCCCCGGCAAAAAACGCCATGGCGCGGGCCATGCCATGCAATGTGGTGGCAAAATTGGGGGCGGAACAGCCGTCAATTCCAAAGCCGGGACTGACCTGCCCGGTCACCTCTTCAAAGGCAGACTTCACCGCGACCTGAACCGGATGTTCGGGGGCGACATAGTCCGGGCCTGCCCCAAGATGCCGGTTCAGCGTCAGGAACCCCGCATGTTTACCGGAACAGTTGTTGTGACATTGGCAAGGCGCGGCATGGGCGCGAATGATGCGGTTGGCCTCGTCCCGGTCAGTGGGCATATGCGCACCACAGCGCAGATCATCCGCCCCAAGGCCAAGATCGCGGAGCCAGTTGCGCACCGGGTCCACATGGATCGCCGCCCCTTTATGGGACGCACAGGCCAGCGCCAGTTGCTGCTGGCTCAGCCCCGCCACGCGCGCCGCGCCGCTCTCCAACAGCGGAAGCGCCTGGATCATCTTGGCCGAAGATCGCGGCAGGACCTCCATATCGGGATCACCCCAGGACTCGACAATCTCGCCCCCGGGTCCGCAAATCACGGCGTGACCCAGATGCAGGCTTTCCCGAAAATCGCCGCGCCAAATCTCGGCCATCTCTGCCGGTGTCGCCATTTCAGACCCTCCCGCTCACATCTCTGGCAAAATTCTGCCAATTCCTCTTTTGTTATCGGCAGATTTCAGGCTATTGTAGTGTTGTCGAGTTGAAAATGGTCCCCGTCTACAGAAAATGCCGCAACAAGGCACGCTGGGGGCCGAGACGGAAATTGAGGCAAAGTACAGCTTGGAGGCTGGACAAATGGTATCACGTTTTGCGCATGCAATCGCCGGGGCCGCGTTGGCGCTGGTGGCAACTGGTGCAGAGGCGCAGCAGACAAGTACGAACCAGGTCGGAGCAAAAACCGACTGGTCCGTGTTCGAAGAGAAAAGCCCACGGGAATGCTGGGCTGTGTCATCACCCAAGGAAACGGTTAACACCAAGGACGGGCGCGTGGTTGCTGTGAAACGCAGCGACATCCTGCTCATGGCCTTCTACCGCCCCTCGGCCAAGGTTGCCGGGCAAGTGGCCTTTACCGGCGGTTATCCCTTTGCCAGCGGGTCAACGGTAAACCTGAATGTCGATGGCAAGTCGTTTGACCTGTTCACCGAAGGCGAATGGGCCTGGCCGGCGTCTCCTTCGGATGATTCCAAGATCATCACAGCGTTGAAACGCGGGTCCAAGGCCGTCTTAACCGGACGTTCGGGCCGCGGTACGGTGACCAGGGACACGTTCTCGCTCTCCGGCTTTACGGCTGCGGTGGAAGACGCCGAGAAGCGTTGTAAGTAACGCCCCCCCTCACAGTTTGATTTCTCACCCCTGTACCGCAGACCGGTGCCGGGGCTGGGAAGTTTTTCACGGCTTATCACGCATCACTGGCCAAGGTGCTGCGCTGCGCGCCCGCCCCGGCTCTCCGCCACAGATGCCGGAACCGGACGGATGACTCGACAATGGGGGGAAACGCTCTATATAGACGCATCCCCCATCGCTTTTTTCAGGACGCGCGCCATGAGCACCGAAAAGCCAAGTTATTCCCCGATCACGCCGGACGTGAAAACCCTGCCCCGTCTGCGGCCCACCGGTCGTGATGGCAAGGTGAACCTCGTCGGGTTGACCAGGGACCAGATGCGCACCGCGCTGATCGACATGGGCACGCCGGAAAAGCAGGCAAAGATGCGCACCGGACAGATCTGGCAGTGGATTTATCAATGGGGCAAACGCGACTTTGCCGACATGACCAATCTGGCCAAAAGCTATCGCGCGCAACTGGCCGAGCATTTCACCATCGACATTCCCGAAGTGGTCTCAAAACAGGTATCCACCGACGGCACACGCAAATACCTTGTCCGCATCGCCGGCGGGCACGAGGTCGAGGTGGTCTATATCCCCGAAGACGACCGCGGCACGCTTTGCATTTCCTCCCAGGTGGGCTGTACCCTCACCTGTTCTTTCTGCCACACCGGCACGCAAAAGCTGGTCCGCAACCTGACCGCCGGGGAAATCATTGGTCAGGTGATGATGGCGCGCGACGACCTTGACGAATGGCCCACCCCCGGCGCGCCCAAGGATGAAACCCGGCTGCTCTCCAACATCGTTCTGATGGGCATGGGCGAACCACTTTACAACTTTGACAACGTGCGCGACGCCATGAAAATCGCCATGGACCCCGAAGGCATCCAGCTGTCCCGCCGCCGTATCACGCTCTCCACCTCTGGCGTCGTCCCGGAAATCGCCCGCACAGCCGAAGAGATCGGCTGCCTGCTTGCGATCTCGTTCCACGCCACCACCGACGACACCCGCAACGTGCTTGTTCCCATCAACAAACGCTGGAATATCGAAGAGCTGTTAAAGGCGCTTGCCGCCTATCCCAAGGCGTCCAACAGCGAACGCATCACCTTTGAATACGTCATGCTGAACGGCGTGAATGACAGCGACGAAGACGCCCACAGGCTGATCGCCCATATCAAACGCCACAACATCCCGGCCAAGATCAACCTGATCCCGTTCAACGAATGGCCCGGATCGCCTTATACACGCAGTTCCAACAACCGGATTCGCGCCTTTGCCAATATCATCTACCAGGCGGGCTATGCCTCGCCCATCCGCAAAACGCGGGGGGATGACATCATGGCGGCCTGTGGCCAACTCAAATCGGCCACCGAACGCGCCCGCAAATCCCGCGCACAAATTGCGGCGGAAACCGGGCAGGCCCCGTAAACAATCTCTCGAAATTGCCTTGATTGTGCTGAATTCCTGCCATCCGGCCGGATCATCCTCGTTTCATCAACAGTATGTTTTGTAAACGAGGATGAAAACCATGAAACACGAAGCTCCCGACTTTGAAATGACCCGGAAGGTCTGTGAAATCGTCATGCGGGAACGCGAAATGGCGCTGTCGGACCGGGAATGGAAATTCCGCCTGCGTGGCTATGGATATGGCATCCGCGATACGGATCACGGCTGCATGATCACCTCGCTTCTGAAAGGCACCGAACTCTGTGCCTTGCCCGAAGATCAGGCCGAGGCCGCATAAGATGTTTCACAAAACCGACCCGCTGGCCGCGGCACAGATCGCGGCGCTTGTACGGCGCGAACTCCACGCGGCCACAGATGAACGTGACCTCGAACGCAGGCTGGAACGCAACGGTTTCGGCATAAAGGACACGATGAACGGGCGCATGTTGATCACCCTGCCGCAACAGGTTGAACTGTTTCCGATGCCATCCGTCAGCGCGTAACACCAGCCTCACGCGCCAATCCCGAGAACGACGCCGCAAGGCGGAGGATCGAGACATCATGGGTGCCCGGCACGGGCACGCCTTTGGGTCACGCTGCGAATTCGGTGCGCGCATACCCCTGCAGGTACAATAGCGCGCTCAGATCGCCGAAATTCACCCGGATATCGCATTCCGCCGCCACGCTTGGCTTGGCATGTAGCGCCACGCCTGCCCCGGCACGCCCCAACATGCCCAGATCATTGGCCCCATCGCCCACGGCGATCACATCGGCCTCACCGATCCCCAGCTTTGCGGTGATCTCTTCCAACGCCTGCACCTTGGCCTCACGCCCAAGAATAGGCCGCCCGACCTCACCACTCAGCCTGCCGCCCTCAACCAGCAACGTATTGGCCCGGGTCTCGTCAAACCCCAACTGCGCCGCAACCGATGCGGTAAAGGCGGTGAACCCGCCCGACACCAGCGCGGCATAGGCCCCGTTGACCTTCATCGTGGCCACCAAGGCACGCCCGCCGGGCATCAGGGTAATGCGCTTTTCCAACACCTCTGCAATCACGGCCTCATCCAGCCCGGCCAACAGCCCGACCCGCTCGGTCAACGCCCCCTCGAAATCCAGCTCTCCATTCATCGCCCGGGCCGTGATCTCCTTGACTCGCTCGCCAACACCCGCCTCATCGGCCAGTTCGTCAATGCATTCCTGGCGGATCATCGTGCTGTCCATATCCGCAAGCAGCATCTTTTTCTTCCGCCCGGCCCCGGGCTGCACGATCAGATCCACCCCCATGCCCTGAAGATCGGCCCAGACCTCCCAACGGTTGCCCGGCACCTCGGCCACAGAAAACTCCACCGCCTCGTCCGGCGAAAGCCATACCGCATCGCCGCCCCCCCAGGCATTGCGCAGCGAATCAACCAGCGCGGCGGTCAGGCCCGGCGCGGCGGGCGAAGTTAACAGCGTGACGATATACATTTACGAAGTTTCCGATCGTAGTCTTTCCGTGTCGCATTCCGACACCCAAGCGGCGTTCTAGACCCGATTTGCCCCTTGTGAAAGCCCCCAAGCCCCCGTAATTCGGTCCGTGGGACACCTCTCCCCAACGAGAGGCGCTTATCTGGAAGGGTAGCTACAAATGGCTATTGAACAACCGGCAACGCGGCCGGCCAATCCGCGTTTCTCCTCTGGCCCCTGCGCCAAACCCCCCACATTCACGCTTGATAAACTGGCCGACGCCGCCCTGGGTCGCTCGCACCGCGCCGCCGTGGGCAAGGCCAAGCTGAAGGATGCCATCGAAGGCACGCGCGAGGTTCTGGGCATTCCCGCCGATTACAAAATCGGCATCGTGCCCGCCTCTGATACCGGTGCCGTGGAAATGGCCCTGTGGTCGCTGCTGGGTGAACGCAAAGTGGAAATGCTGGCCTGGGAAAGCTTTGGTTCGGGCTGGGTGACCGACGTTGTGAAACAGCTTAAAATCGACGCCGAGGTGAAAACCGCCGACTATGGCGAAATCGTCGATCTGGGTACGGTCGATTGCAACAATGATGTCGTGTTCACCTGGAACGGCACCACCGCCGGTGTGCGCGTACCCAATGGCGACTGGATCGCCGACGACCGCGCGGGCCTGACCATCTGTGATGCCACGTCGGCGGCCTTTGCGATGGACCTGCCCTGGGACAAGCTGGATGTCACCACGTTCAGCTGGCAAAAAGTGCTGGGCGGCGAAGCGGCCCACGGGATGCTGATCCTGTCCCCCCGCGCCGTGGAACGGCTGGAAAGCTACACCCCGGCCTGGCCCCTGCCCAAGATTTTCCGCCTGACCAAGGGCGGCAAGCTGATCGACGGAATCTTTACCGGTGCCACGATCAACACGCCCTCGATGCTGGCCGTCGAAGACTATCTTTTCGCGCTGGACTGGGCGCGGTCGGTGGGTGGCTTGCAAGGGCTGATCGCCCGGGCCGATGCCAATGCACAGGCGGTGCATGATTTCTGTGCCGCCAATGACTGGATCGCCAACCTGGCGGTGGACCCGGCAACGCGCTCCAACACGTCCGTGTGCCTGAAATTCACCGATGACCGGATCGCCGATGGCGCGAGTTTTGCCAAGGCCGTGGCCAAGCGGCTGGAGGCCGAGAACATCGCGCTTGATATCGGTGCCTATCGCGACGCGCCTGCCGGTCTGCGGATCTGGTGCGGCGGCACGGTGGAAACCAGCGATGTCGCGGCGATGCTGCCCTGGCTCGCCTGGGCCTTCGAAACCGAAATCAAAGCACAATAACCTGACTGCTCGTCCGCCCTTACAGGCGGCCTCGCGAGGCGCGCCCGCAAGGGCGCGACGAGCTCCCCCCTCTCATAAAGGACCAAACCCATGGCTCCCAAAGTACTCGTTTCCGACAAACTCTCTCCCACCGCTGTTCAGATCTTTCGTGATCGCGGCATCGACGTGGATTTCGAACCCGATCTGGGCAAGGACAAGGACAAGCTGGCCGAAGTGATTGGCCAATACGATGGCCTCGCCATCCGCAGTGCGACCAAGGTGACGGAAACCATCCTCGCCAAGGCAGACAACCTCAAGGTCATTGGCCGTGCCGGGATCGGCACCGACAACGTGGACAAAGAGGCCGCGTCCAAGAAGGGCGTGATCGTCATGAACACGCCCTTTGGTAACATGATTACCACCGCCGAACATGCCATCGCCATGATGTTCGCCGTAGCCCGTCAGATCCCCGAGGCCAGCGCCTCCACCCATGCCGGCAAGTGGGAGAAATCCAAATTCATGGGGGTCGAACTCACCAACAAGACCCTCGGCGTCATCGGCGCGGGCAACATTGGCGGCATCGTCTGTGACCGGGCCAGGGGCCTCAAGATGAAAGTCATCGCCTTTGACCCCTTCCTCAGCGAAGAAAAGGCCGACAAGATGGGCGTGGAAAAGGTTGAGCTTGACGACCTTCTGACCCGTGCTGACTTCATCACCCTGCACGTCCCCTTCACCGAGCAGACCAAGAACATTCTCTCCCGCGAGAACCTTGAAAAAACCAAACCCGGTGTGCGTATCATCAACTGTGCCCGTGGTGGTCTGGTCGACGAAGAGGCGCTGGCCGACCTGTTGAAATCCGGCCATGTCGCAGGCGCGGCCTTTGACGTGTTCTCCGTTGAACCGGCCACCGAAAACCCGCTTTTCAACCTGCCCAACGTGGTCTGTACGCCGCACCTGGGTGCCGCCACGACCGAGGCCCAGGAAAACGTCGCCCTGCAAGTGGCCGAGCAGATGTCGAACTATCTGCTGACGGGTGCCGTGGAAAACGCGCTGAATATGCCCAGCGTGACCGCGGAAGAGGCCAAAGTCATGGGCCCGTGGATCAAGCTGGCGGACCATTTGGGAAGCTTCATCGGCCAACTCACCGATGAACCGATCAAAGCGATCAACATCCTGTATGATGGCGTCGCGTCCGGCATGAACCTCGAAGCGCTGAACTGTGCCACCATCGCGGGGATCATGAAATCGGTAAACCCGGATGTGAACATGGTTTCTGCGCCCGTCATCGCCAAAGAGCGCGGCGTCAGGATCAGCACCACAAGCCAGGACAAATCGGGTGCCTTCGAAGGGTATATCAAGGTCACCGTTGTGACCGATGCCCGCGAACGGTCCATCGGCGGCACGGTGTTCTCGGACGGCAAGCCGCGGTTCATCCAGATCAAAGGCATCAATATCGACGCCGAAGTGGGCGCGCACATGCTCTATACCACCAATGACGACATCCCCGGCATTATTGGCACCCTGGGCAACATGATGGGCGAAAACGGCGTCAACATCGCCAACTTCACGCTGGGCCGTAACGCGCCCGGTGGGGCTGCCATTGCGCTGCTCTATGTGGATGCACCTGTTGCCCCGGATGTACTCGACAAACTGCGCGCCACCGGCATGTTCCAACAGGTCACTTCGATGTCGTTTGACGTCTGAACACCGCTGACAAAACGCCTTGCAAACGCCCCGCCTTTCGCGCGGGGCGTTTTTGCGTTAAAGCGTTTCCAGTTCTTGTTGGATCACGGCAAGAACTGGAAACGCTTCAAGCCCGGACCCATGACCAAACCGATTTATGCCATTGGCGATATTCACGGCCACCCTGACGAACTCGACGCCGCGCTTGCCCGTATTGAACGCGATGGCGGACCCGGTGCGCATATCGTTTTCCTTGGCGACTATACCGACCGCGGACCGGACAGCCGCGCCGTGATTGACCGGCTGATTACAGGGCAGGCCGAAGGCCGAAACTGGACCTGCCTGCGCGGCAATCACGACCGCATGATGGCCCTGTTCTGTGGCCCCTATCCGCAACAGGACAACCAGCTTCTGCTGGGCTATCACTGGCTGCACCCCCGCATCGGCGGGGTGGAAACGCTGGCCTCCTACGGGGTTGCGGTGCCTGATGGCATTCGCACCTACCAACTGCATGAACAGGTGCGCGCGGCGGTGCCACAGGCCCATCTCGACTTTCTCGCCGGGTTACAGAATTTCCACGAAGCGGGCGATCTGCTGTTCGTCCATGCCGGAATTCGCCCCGGTGTCGCGTTGCAGGATCAGAAAGAGGATGACCTGATCTGGATCCGGGGCGCGTTCCTTGATGACCCCCGCCCGCACCCGTGGCTGGTGGTCCATGGCCACACCCATGTGCCCACCCCCGAACATCACGGCAACCGCGTCAACCTTGATAGCGGCGCGGGATATGGCCACCCTCTGACCGCTGCTGTCTTTGAAAAGGGCGAGGTATCTATCCTCACCGACAACGGCCGCGAACGGTTGACCCCATGACCCGGCCCGGTCATCCTTCGGGGCCGATCTACGCCATGGGCGACCTGCACGGCCAACGCGCCATGCTGGATCAGGCATTGGAACGGATCAACCGCGATGGAGGCGCAAACGCGCCGCTGGTGGTGTTGGGCGATCTGGTAGATCGCGGCCCTGACAGTTGCGGCGTGATCCAGACCCTCATGGACGGTGCCGAGGCCGGCAAACCCTGGATCACCCTGCGCGGCAACCATGACCGGCTGTTCATGGATTATCTGGACACCGGCGCGCTGGATCACCCCCTGATCCGTTCCAAACGAAGCTGGGATGACCCGGTCATGGGGGGGCGCGAAACGCTGGCGTCCTATGGTGTTGATCCGGATTTGCCCGAACCCGACCGTCTGGAGGCCGCGCGGGCGGCGGTGCCACAGTCCCATCGCGCGTTTCTGGCCGCCTGCCCGCTGTATCACGTCGCCGATGGGGTGCTGTTTGTCCATGCCGGGATTCAACCGCGCCTGCCGCTGGAATGGCAATCCGAGGATGATCTGATCTGGATCCGCGAACCCTTTCTCGATCACCGGGCTGCGTTCGACTGGCTGGTGGTCCATGGCCACACCTGGCGTGAAACGCCCGAACATTGTGGCAACCGGGTGAACCTTGATTCCGGTGCCGGGTGGGGGCACCCGCTGACCACCGCCGTGATCGAAAACGGGCAGGTCTGGACCCTGACCGAAACGGGGCGGGTTGCGCTGAAACCCTAAAGGAATGCCTGGCGCAGCGCGCGCCGCGTTCACCTTTGCCCCTTTTGCAAACGGCACCGCTCCGGCACCCATTTGGTGCCCATGGGGTGCCGCCTTTTCACCCCCCGATTCGCACCCAATCGGCAAAGGTTAAAGCATCCGTCTTTATCAAACCCGTTTTCGGCATGGCGCGAAAAGTCGTCACAGGTGCCCCCAACCGCAACGGATAGGACGCGCCCGACCTTTCCGGCTCATCCCGCAACCATACCGCATGGGCTCCGGCAAGCGATACAACGCCCCGGGCGATATGGCAGGCGGTCAGCAACAGGCGCAGGATGCCTGCGCACACCGAAACCTCGGGTGTCTCCGTCTCCGGCAGTTCCCCATCCCCGATCGTGATCCGCTGTCCGGTCGAAACTTCGGCCAACACGCGCTCTTGGGCGGGTGACAAGGGGTAAAAACCTTCCCAAACCATGGGCCGGACGCTGGCACGAAACACGGCGTCAAACGAGTGTGACCGGTGACGAAACGCCCCTGTACTTTTTTTGAAAAATTTCTCTATGATTGTTAGCGAATTCTTTACCCCGAGGAGGTATCATGTCGGATATTGTCATTCTTGATGGCGCACGCACAGCAATCGGAACCTTTGGCGGCGCGCTTGCCGCTACGCCTCCGTCGCAATTGGGCGCGATTGCCGCAAAGGCCGCGTTGGAACGCTCTGGCGTGGAAGGCGCGCAAATCGGGCATGTGGTCTTCGGACATGTGATTAACACCGAACCACGTGACATGTACCTGTCGCGGATCGCCGCCATGGATGCGGGCATTCCCGACACCACCCCTGCGATGAACGTCAACCGGCTCTGCGGGTCCGGGGCTCAGGCCATCGTGTCGGTGATCCAGTCTCTCATGCTGAACGACGCCGATTTCGGCCTGGCCGGTGGGGCCGAAAGCATGAGCCGCTCCCCCTATATCATCCAGAACCAACGCTGGGGCCAAAAAATGGGGGATATCAAGACCTTGGACATGATGCTGGGGGCGCTGAACTGTCCCTTCGGCACCGGTCACATGGGCGTGACCGCGGAAAACGTGGCCGCCGAATATGACATCAGCCGCGCGGATCAGGACGCCTTTGCCCTGGAAAGCCAGACCCGCGCCGCAGCCGCGATCGAAGCGGGGTATTTCAAGGATCAGATCGTGCCGGTCGAGGTGAAGATACGTCGGGACACTGTCGCCTTTGACACGGACGAACATCCAAAGGCGACCACAGCCGAGGCGCTGGCCGGCCTGCGCACTGTGTTCCAGAAGGACGGCACCGTCACCGCGGGCAACGCGTCGGGCATCAATGACGGGGCTGGCGCTCTTGTCCTGGCCCGCGCCGATGCCGCCGAAAAGGCCGGGCTCAAACCCCGCGCCCGGGTGCTTGGCTATGCCCATGCCGGAGTGCGTCCCGAGGTGATGGGCATTGGTCCGATCCCCGCCGTTGAAAATCTTCTGGCGAAAACCGGATTGAATATCAATGACTTCGATGTGATTGAATCCAATGAAGCTTTCGCGGCGCAGGCTTTGGCCGTGAACAAGGAGCTTGGGCTGGACCCGGCCAAAGTCAACCCGAATGGTGGAGCCATCGCGCTTGGCCACCCGGTTGGTGCAACCGGTGCCATCATCACCGTCAAGGCGCTTTACGAACTTGAGCGGATCGGGGGGTCCAAAGCCTTGATCACCATGTGTATCGGAGGTGGGCAAGGGATTGCTCTGGCCATCGAACGCCTGTGATCTAACCTGCCCCCATCAGCCCGGAGCGATGTTTCGCACCCCTTCGGGCTGATGCTGACCGATGGCCGACACAATCTCGGCCTTGCGCAGGGGTTTGGTCAGATACTGATCCAACCCCGCCGCCAGTATCACCTCGCGATCACTCGCCATGGCATGGGCGGTCAGCGCAATGATGGGCACGCGCTGACCCGTCATTTCCTCGATCTCACGGATATGGCCTGTTGCCTCCTTGCCATCCATCTTGGGCATGGAGATGTCCATAAACACGACATCAGGCATGAAGTTTTTATAGAGATCCACCGCCTCGATCCCGTTCGCTGCAAAGCGCAGATCGATGTCCAGGTCCTTGACCATCTTGCGGAAAACAAGCTGATTGGTTTTGTTGTCCTCTGCCGCAAGAACCCGCATTTGACGCCGTTCGTCGGTTGTGACCGCCTGATCATCTGTCGGCGCTTCATGCTCAACAACCACATGCTCCGTTTCACGCACCCCTTGCAGGAACCGCATCAACGCACGCCGCGAAATCGGAACCTGGACGACTTTCCTGATCAACGGGTTATCGGTGGCATTGGCAAGCGGGGTCGGGCTCGTGAGAATGACAGGCACGCTATGGCCTTGTTCAGACAGCTTTTCGGCCAGTTCAAATCCGTTCATATCGGGCAGCACATGGTTGACGAGCGCGATATCGGCATCCCCCGGGAACTGCTCCAATGCCGCAAGCCCCGACTCGAACTCCACAGGTTTTTGTCCAAGCTTGACCAACTGCCGGGCCAATAGATTGCGATCGGTATCCAGCCCGTTGACCAACACGATCTTGCGCGGATCCTGTTGAATTGCAGAAAATTCGGGTTTGTCATCCCGCGTTGGCAACGTCACCGAGAACCCGAATGTGGACCCCATCCCCAGCTCGGACTCGACCCAGATTTCACCATCCATCAACTCGATCAGACGTTTAGATATCGCCAGACCCAGGCCGGTTCCCTCAAACTGTCGGTTTCGTTCATCTTCGACCTGATTGAACTCACCAAATATCAGCCCGATTTTCTGCCGCTCGATACCGATCCCGGTATCCTCGATTGTAATATGCAACCGGGTATCCATGGAGTCTTCCGGCTGGAATCCCACCACCCGGATCATGACATGGCCTTCCAGCGTAAACTTGACCGCATTGCCGATCAGATTGGTCAACACCTGCCGGATGCGCCCCGGATCACCCACGAAAACAGTGGGCAGGAACAGGTCGTAATCCACCTGGAGGCTCAACCCCTTGCCCTGTGCCACCGGTTGAATCAACATCGCAACTTCGTGAATTGTACGTTCAAGATCAAAAGGTTCGGGATGCAGAGCCAGCTTTTCCGCTTCGATCTTGGAGTAATCCAGAACGTCGTTGATAATAACCAGCAATGCCTCACCAGAACTTTTGATCGTTTCGGCATAAACCCGTTGCTCTTCTTCCAGGTTCGAATCCAGAATCAACTCGGCCATACCGATCACGCCGTTCATCGGGGTGCGGATTTCGTGGCTCATATTCGCCAGGAACGCCGACTTGGCCCGGTTCGCGGCATCCGCTTTTTCCCGGGCGTCTTTAAGCTCTTTCTCATAGCGCACGGTGTCGGTGATATTGAGCGCCAGAGTGACCACGTCGCCCCCATGACCACGCCGGTCGATCATCTTGATATACTCACCGTTCCAAAGCCGCAAAACGGTAGGTTCGGGATTCTGGGACTGCCAGCGGCTTAGCATCAGCGACCGCCAATCCGCGGCAGGCATATCCCCGATATCAACGATCCCCTCTTCGGTGATCAACTGTAACAACCGGTAATAGGCCACGCCGGGCGCAATTTCCTCCAACCCATCGAACACTGAAAGATACGAGTTGTTGGCGGCGATCATCCGACTATCCGCGTCGAAAAAGGCAAACCCGTCCTGAAAGGTTTCGATGGAATGCCATAGGCGGCGTTCTGCGATTTCGACTTTCTGATGTGCGACGGTCAGGTCCGATTTAACGCGCCGGTTTTCGTCCCGGACCGTTTCCACCTCGGCACGGGTTTCGACAATTTCATCAGACAACGCCCGGGCGTGCAGCCCAAGTTTGCGATTCGCTGCAAAAAGCTCGGCCTGTTTCTGTTCCAACAACCGCTGCGCGGCCAATCGCGCCCTGCGTTCTTCCGCCAATTTGTTGGCAAGCGTCATCTACACCCTCCGGCCATCCGGGCCCAACCCGGTACAATTTGGGGCAGCATCCCAAAGCTTGGTAAACATTGATTTAAACGAAGACCGGGGAATCGTTGCCAAATCCGTTTCGCTTGTGCGACCATGAAGCCATTGTAGATGGAGGTTATTATGCAACGTTTGATGGCGGTGGTATTTTTGTGCCTTGGGTTTTCTTTTCCGGCTGCGGCGCTGGCTGACTCTCCGGTTCCTGAACGGCGGCTGGTTATGACCAACGATGTCGATTTCTATGGGTCTGATCTTCAATCTCTTTTCGATACTGATCTGAGCTCCTGTCAAAACGCCTGTCTTGCCGATCCGAATTGCAGAGCATTCACCTTCAACAGCAAATCCAACGCCTGTTTCCCGAAACGCGAAATCAGCGATCGGCAACCCTATGAAGGGGCGATTTCAGCCGAGGTTTTAGGGCTTGCTCCGGAGATTGCCGCACAGGCCAAGGCGCGCGCGCGCGATCTTGACATGTTGCCTGAACGCGATTTGCAGGACGCATTGGTTCAGGCCCGCTTGATCGGAACCATACACCGGGGCGGGCAATGGAGCGTCAAGGCCCTGTTGCAGGCCGCCGATGACCGTCGGAAAACCGCTGACCCCCTGAACGCCATGCGTTGGACCGGTGCCGCCGTGGCGCAAACGGATGCCAGCGATCAATGGGTGGAATATGCCCGGCTTGCTCTTCAGGTCAAAACCAAAAAATCGTCAGAGAAACGAACCTACACACAACGCGCCATCAGCGGGGCAATCAACGGGTATCTGCGGGCCGGGAACGACCCCGCGCGTGTGACTGCCCTGACCGTTCTGGCACAGGCGCTGGAACGCGGGCGGCGCGGGCGGGACATGATCCCGGTGCTGCGCCTTGCCGAAGGGATACACCCCCGCGCGGACGTCACCGCCGCGCTGGACAAGGCAATTTCGAAATACGGCTTCCGCATCACCGAACACCTTGTGGAGAACAATCAGGAGACACCACGCATTTGTGCCGAATTCTCGGAACCTCTGGCCAAGCGGGGCACCGATTACGCGCAATATCTCAAGCTTCCCGATCACCGTCTTGTCGTGCAATCCGAAGATAAGCGTTTGTGCGTCGAAGGTGTGTCCCATGGGCAGCGATATGCGCTGACCTTCCGCGAAGGGCTTCCGGCAGCCAGCGGCGAAAAGCTGGTCAAAGACGTGACCCTGACGCTTTACGTCAAGGATCGCGACCCAAAGGTGGCCTTCCCCGGGCGCGCCTATGTGCTTCCCAAAGCCGCCGACGCGGCGTTGCCTGTTGAAACAGTGAACCTTGACCGCGTGGATTTGAAACTGCGCCGGGTCAGTGACCGCAATCTGGTGCGCGCGATCCAGCAAAGCTTTTTCGGCAAACCCATGTCCTATTATGCCGAATTGCAGTTTTCGCGCGAGATTGGCGAAGACATCTGGAAGGGAGAAGGCGAGGTTCAGAACAGTTTGAACCAGACCATGACAACCCGTCTTCCGGTTGGGGATATCGTGGCAGACCTATCGCCGGGCATCTATGCTCTGTCGGCTTCGGTACCCGGGGCCGATCCTTATGATGATCCGGCGGCAACCCAGTGGTTCGTGCTTAGCGATCTTGGGGTTTCGTCCCTGTCGGGAGCGGATGGGGTACACGTATTCGTGCGTAGCCTTGGAGATGCCAGCCAGCGCGCCGGAGTCAAGGCGACGCTGCTGTCACGCTCTAACCGGGTATTGGGCACGGCGGTGACGGATGAACAGGGCTATGCCCGGTTTGATGCCGGGCTGACGCGGGGTTTGAAGGGCGCGCAACCTGCGCTGATCCTGGTCGAGGATGGTGACACGGATCTTGCCTTCCTGTCGCTGACCGACCCGGCCTTTGACCTGTCGGATCGTGGGGTGGAAGGGCGCGCACCTGCTGGGCCCATCGACCTTTTCCTGACCACAGACCGCGGGGCCTATCGTGCCGGGGAAACCATATATGCCACCGCATTGGCGCGGGATGGTGTGGCGGTCGCGATCAATGATCTTCCCTTGACCGCGATTCTGACACGCCCCGATGGTGTGGAGTATTCCCGCCACCTTTCGGACAGCGCCAGAGCGGGCGGGCATGTCTTTGCCATGCCCGTGGGTGCGGCGGTGCCCCGTGGGGCCTGGCGACTGGACATCAAGGCCGACGTGGATACCCCGGCATTGGCAAGCCAAACCGTATTGGTCGAGGATTTTCTACCCGAACGGATCGACTTTTCCCAAACTCTGCCCAAGGGGCCAATCCATCCGGGCGACACGCCTGTGTTGCGTGTCGATGCGGATTACCTGTTCGGTGCGCCTGCCGGGAACCTCCCGGTAGAAGGCGACCTGACCCTGCGTGCCAGGCGGTCGGTCGAAGGGTTCAACGGCTACCTCTTTGGCCGCCATGACACCCGCGTCTCGGCCCGCCGGGGATATTTCGGCACCCAGAGGACCGATGCGGATGGCATGGCGAAAATCTCGCTGTCCCTGCCAAAAGCTCCGGCCAGGGACCGCCCGCTTGAGCTTGTCGTCACCACCCGCGTGACCGAAGGGTCGGGCCGCCCGGTAGAACGGCGCACCATCCGCGCGATCACCTCTCAGGGGGCGATGATCGGTATTCGCAAGGACTTCGAAGACGTGGTCGCGGAAGGAACGAAAGCCGCGTTCCGCGTTATCGCGCTTGACCCATCGCTGAAACCTGCCGCCATGCCCGTCCGTTGGACCATCAACCGGGTGCGCACACGCTATCAATGGTATCAGGAATATGGCCGCTGGAACTGGGAACCCATCACCAGCCGCCGCAAGGTCGCTTCGGGCTCCGCCACCTTGGGCCAGGAACCGCTTGAGATCACAAGCGCCGTGGAATGGGGCCAGTATGAATTGGTCGTGGAGGCCGAAGATGGCAGCGACATCGGTGCCTCGGTCAGCTTCTATGCCGGCTGGTATGCGCCCGCAGATGTCAGCACCACGCCCGACACGCTGGAACTGTCGCTGGACAAGCCGGATTACCGCATAGGTGACACGGCGACCCTGCGCATGGTCCCGCGCCATGCGGGCAAGGCATTGGTCATGGTCATGTCCAACCGTCTGATTGCGATGAAAGCAGTTGAGGTCAAGGAAGGGGAGAACCTGATCCCTCTGGATGTGACCGAGGAATGGGGGGCCGGGGCCTATGTCACCGCGTCAGTCATCCGCCCGATGGATATTGCGGCAGGACAGAACCCGGCGCGGTCTGTGGGCCTGTCCTATGCTGCGATTGATCCGGGGGCGAAACAACTTTCGGTCACGCTGGACACCCCGGCCGAGGCCGCGCCACGTGGCCCGCTTAGCGCGGTGGTCAAGGTAGACGGGATTGCCGCGAACGACAGCGCCTTTGTCACCGTCGCCGCGACTGATGTGGGCATCCTGAACCTCACCGCGTTCGAAAGCCCGGATCCCTCGACCCATTACTTTGGCCAACGTCGGCTGGGGATGGATATGCGGGATGTGTACGGGCGATTGATCAATGGCATGAACGGGGCCATGGGAGCCGTGCGATCCGGGGGCGACGCGGGTCCCGCCGCGCGTCTGCAATCGCCGCCTCCGACGGACGAGCTTGTCGCCTATTTCACCGGCCCGGTGGAAATCGGCGCGGATGGCACGGCACAGGTCTCGTTCGACCTGCCCGAGTTCAATGGCACCGTCCGGCTGATGGCCGTGGCATGGTCCGACAAAGCCGTGGGACAAGCCGAGGCCGAAGTTCTGGTGCGCGATCCGGTGGTCGTAACCGCGAGCCTGCCGCGATACCTTGCCCCCGGAGACACCAGCCGGTTGTTGCTGGAAATCGTCCATGCGGATGGCCCGAGCGGCGACATGGGGCTGAACGTCACTGCGGGCGGCGTAGAGCTTGGCAACGTGCCATCGGGGCTTCACCTTGAGAACAAGGAAAAAGCCGTGTTCGAGATCCCGTTGAGCGGGGGAGAGATCGGAGATCACCAGATCCGCATCGCCCTGACCACACCAGACGGCAGGCAGTTGACCAAAACCGTGATGCTTCCGGTTCGCTCCAACGACCCGGAAATCGCCGTGACCCAGCGGTTTGCTTTGGATGCCGGGGACACGTTCACGCTGGACAGTAATGTTTTTGCGGATATGCGCAACGGCACCGGATCGGCGATTATGTCCGCCGGGCCTCTGGCCAAGCTGGACACACCCGGCCTGCTTACCGCTCTGAACCGATACCCTTACGGCTGTACCGAACAGGTGACCTCCGTTGCCATGCCGCTGCTCTATTTCAGCTCGGTTTCCCAGGCGTTGGGACAGGGCACGGCGGACGATGTGAAAAAGCGGGTGGATCAGGCAATCGACCGCGTTCTGAGCCGACAGGCCAGCAACGGTGCCTTCGGATTGTGGCGCGTGGGGAGCGGGGATTTCTGGCTTGATGCCTATGTCTCTGATTTCCTGAGCCGCGCACGGATCGAAGGATTTGACGTGCCCGACCACGCCTTCCGCCTCGCCATGGACAATCTGCGCAACCGCATCAACTATGCCCCCGACTTTGACACGGGGGGCGGGGATGTTGCCTATGCCCTGATGGTTCTGGCCCGTGAAGGTGCGGCGGCAATGGCGGACCTGCGATACTATGCAGATGTGAAAGCCGAAGCTTTCGCCACTCCGATTGCGGCGGCACAACTGGGTGCCGCGCTGGCAATGTATGGTGATCAGACCCGCGCGGACGCGATGTTTACCCGTGCAGCACGGATGCTGAGGGCTTTGCCCGATAACGAACCGGCGCTGTGGCGTGCGGATTACGGAACCAACCTGCGCGACGTCGCAGGGGTCCTGACTCTCGCTGTTGAATCGGGTAGCGACGCCGTGGACCGCACCGCGTTGACCAACCGGCTTGCCCGCAATGGCCGTACCCGGTCCACCCAGGAAAGCGTATGGTCCCTGCTGGCCGCCAAGGCGTTGATTTCCGAACCGTCGGTTGCCAGGCTGACCATTGACGGCGCACCGATCAAGGGGCCGCTGGTCAAGGTGATCGAGGACGAAACCGATGCAAAACCGGTTCTGATCCGCAACGGGGCTTCGGCGGATACGGACGTGACGCTGACCACGTTCGGGGTGCCGCTGATCGCGCCGGATGCAGGCGGCTATGGCTATCGCATCGACCGGGACTATTTCACCACCGAAGGCGACCCGATTGACCGTTTATCCCCAAAGGTTGGCGACCGGTTTGTTGTGGTTCTGACCGTCAAACCCTTTGAAAAGGGACAGGCGCGTTTGATGATCAACGACCCGCTTCCGGCTGGGTTTGAGATCGACAATCCCAACCTTCTGCGTTCAGGGGATATCAAGGCGCTCGACTGGCTCAAACCCGCCGAGGCGCGTCATTCCGAGTTCCGCGCGGACCGGTTCCTTGCCGCCGTGGACTGGCGGTCATCGAACGCGTTCCGGCTAGCCTATATCGTGCGCGCCGTGTCGCCGGGCGATTTTCATCACCCGGCGGCGCAGGTCGAAGACATGTATCGCCCACAATACAAGGCCCATAGCGCGACTTCCCGGGTGACCGTGACCAAATGAAACGGATCGCGCTGATCCTTGCCGCTGCGCTTCTGTTCAGCGCGGGATTGGCGCGTGATGCCTTTGACGCCTGGGTTGCGCGTACCGAGCTGCCCGTTCTCGCGATTGAAACGTCGGTCGAGATGCGGGATCGGCATGGGGCGCTGATGCGGGTCTACACGGTGGCCGACGGACGCTGGCGCATGACCCCGGGGGCGGTGGACCCAAAGTTCATCGACATGCTGATCGCTTTCGAAGACAAGCGTTTCTTCACGCATCCCGGGGTCGATCCTGTTGCCATACTGCGCGCCGCAGGACAGGCGGCATGGAACGGGCGCGTGGTATCGGGCGGTTCAACCCTGACCATGCAGGTGGCGCGCCTGTTAGAGAACAGCGGCACGGGACGGTGGCGCGGCAAGCTGCGTCAAATCCGTGTGGCGCTTGCGTTGGAACGACAACTCAGCAAGGCGCAAATTCTTGAGCTTTACCTGACCCATGCCCCCTATGGCGGCAATATAGAAGGGCTGCGTGCGGCAACGCTTGCCTATTTTGGCAAGGAGCCGCAACGGTTGACACCTTCCCAGGCCGCTTTATTGGTGGCCCTGCCCCAGGCCCCGGAAAGACGGCGCCCGGATCGCAACCCGACGGCGGCGCGGGCGGCTCGTGATCGGGTGCTACACCGGATGCAGCGATTTGACGTACTGAGCGACGAAGCGACCGTCGCCGCGCTGGAAACTGCGGTGCCTACATCCCGACGCCCGTTTCCCGCATTGTCCCCCCACCTCACCGACCGTCTGCGCGCCCGGCACCCGTTAAAGACCGAACACAGGCTGACCCTGGATGCAAATGTTCAGGCGCGCCTGGAAGATTTGGCCCGGACCAGCCTTCGCAACCATGCAGAACAGCTTTCCGTCGCGCTTGTCATCGCGGAGCTTGAAACCGGGGACATCCTTGGGGCGGTCGGGTCGGCCAGCTATGGCACCGCATCGGCGCGGCAGGGGTTCGTCGATATGACCCGCGCTCTGCGCTCGCCTGGTTCGACGCTGAAACCTCTTGTCTATGGCATGGCGTTTGATCTTGGGCTGGCGCACCCGGAGACCGTGATCCATGACCGTCCCGTCGCCTTTGGACCCTACACGCCCCAGAACTTTGACGGGGCCTTTCGCGGAGAGCTGCGGGTGGCCGAGGCGCTGCGCCTGTCGCTCAACATCCCGGTGGTTCTGTTAACCGAAGAGATCGGCCCCGGTCGTCTTATCAATCGCATGAAACGGGCAGGCATGTCCCCTGCCCTCCCCGGTCACGGCAAGCCGGGGCTGGCTGTTGCGCTTGGTGGCGTCGGGGTCACCCTGGAGGATCTCGTCACGCTTTACGCGGGAATCGGGCGCGGAGGCGAAGCGGTCCGGCTACGCGAGCAGCCTGATCAACCGGTCCGGACCGGCCCGCGTGTCCTAAGCCGGGCTGCTGCCTGGCATGTCGGCCATATCCTGTCCGGCCTGACGCCCCCCGGTGGGGCGGGCAAGGGGCGGCTGGCCTTTAAAACGGGCACGTCCTATGGCCACCGCGATGCCTGGGCTGTGGGGTTTGATGGCTCGCACGTGGCCGGGGTGTGGATTGGTCGGCCGGACGGCACCCCGGTACCCGGTGCATTTGGCGGGGATATGGCCGCGCCGATCCTTGCCAAGGTGTTTCAACGCACGAAACCCGCGTTTGATCCGCTTTTCCCACCTCCGCCCGAAACCGTGATGGTGGCCACCGCCGACCTTCCCCAGCCGCTGCGCAAATTCCGCGGGCGGAATGCCGTGTTCCAGGCCGCTGAAGACGCACCTGTTCTGGCCTTCCCCCCGGACGGCGCACGGCTGGCGCGCGCCCCGGACCTGCCGCTCACCTTGAAAATCCGCGAGGGTGAAGCCCCGTTTACCGTTCTGGCCAATGGCGAACCGATTGTGACAGGGGCACGTAGCCGCGAAATCGCGCTTCCCGGTGTTGCCCCGGGATTTGTCCAATTGTCGATTATCGATGCACGGGGACGTTCGGCACGGGCACAAATCCGGCTGGAGTGACCCTCTGTTCTGTTACGCCTCTGCGTCGCGCAGAAAGACCCAGTTGTCACCTTCCGACAGATCAGCGCGATAGGCATAACCGCCGGTGTCAAACTCTTTGATCCCCTCTGGGTTGCTCAATCGCCGCTGAATGATGTAACGCGCCATGGCACCACGCGCTTTCTTCGCAAAGAAACTGACAATCCTGAGACCCTGGGGTTTCATCTCCATGATAACCGGCGTGATGACCCGCAGGGTCAACGCCTCTGGTGCCACGGCCCCGAAATACTCCTGGCTGGCGCAATTGATCAACGTGTCCGTTTTCACCTTCCGCGCCGCATCATTGAGCGCCATGGAAATCTTGTCTCCCCAAAACTCATAAAGGTTCCTGCCCTTTGGATTGGCCAGTCGACTGCCCATTTCCAACCGGTAGGGTTCAATCTGATCCATCGGCGCAAGCACCCCGTAAAGCCCCGAGAGAATGCGCAGATGATCCTGTGCCCAACTCATTTCATCCACATCCAGTGTCGCGGCTTCCAGCCCGGCATAGGTGTCACCATTGAACATCAACGCCGCAGGCTGTTGGGGCATCGAACCAAACTCCCGGAACCGGTCGTGGTTCAATTGGGCAAGACCGTCGCTGAGCTTCATCAGCTTCTGAATATCCCCCACCGAAAGCCCGCGTGCCACGTCAACCAGCGCCGCGGCCTCCTTTTGAAACTGCGGGTACGTGCCTGCAATCTGCGGTTCAGACGCTTCGTTCAAACGTTTCGCAGGGGAAATGACGATTAGCATTCAACGCTCCTTTGCAATGCGCCCTATCCCGCGTCGCGCAGGACTTCAAGGAACGCCGCGCCAAACCGTTCGGCGTGCCGTTCCCCCAAAAGACGTTGCATCCCCGCCGTGTCCCCGGGTCGCTGTGCCGCCACCTTTGCGAGAACCGAAGCCGAACAACTCATCGGTTTGTCGATCCCCGCTTCACCGCGCGCAAGAGTCGCCTGGGCCTCAAGCAACCGGTCATAAACATCCCCGGCCTCGCGCCCGGCCAGCTTGCGGCGCGTAGGGTGCAATGCCTCGGCTTCTCCGTTGATGATCTTGAGAAACTCCAGACCGTAGCGTTCCAGCTTCTTCGCACCAACCCCTGCAACCCCGGCCATCTGGTCAAGATCAGCGGGCCGGGTTTCCGCCATTTCAATCAGAGTGCGGTCGTTGAAAATGACATAGGCCGGGACCCGCGCGGCTTCTGCCAGGGCGCGGCGTTTTGCCTTTAGAGCCGACAACAGAGGGGCGTCTTCCTCGGAGACAAGCGATTTGACCGCTGGCCCCTTGCGCGCCGATTTGATCGTGTCGCGGCGCAGGGTAATGCTTTCCTCGCCTTTCAGGATCGGATGCGCCCTTTTGGTCATCTTCAACGCCCCGTGGCGTTCGGGGTCGGGGCGGACCAGATCATGGCCCATCATCTGGCGAAACACGGCCTGCCATTGGGGTTTGCTGAAATCCTTGCCCACACCAAAAGTCGGCAATTGGTCATGGTTGCGCTGTACCACCTTGTCGGTCGCGTTCCCCATCAGGATGTCGATCAGATGCCCGGCCCCGAACCATTCCCCGGTCCGCAGGATCGCCGACAGCGCCTTGCGGACGGCTTCGGTGCCATCAAAAACTTCGGCCGGAGTGTCGCACAAATCGCAATTGCCACAGGTCACGTCGTCTTCGCCGAAATAACCCAACAGGGTTTTGCGGCGACATTCCAACGCCTCGGCCAACCCCAGAAGCGCGTTCAAACGCCCATGATCGGCCAAACGGCGTTCGGGTGGGGCCAGCCCTTCGTCAATCTGGGACCGGCGCAGGCGGATGTCTTCCGGGCCAAAAAGCGTCAGCGTTTCCGCCGGAGCCCCGTCGCGCCCGGCACGCCCGATTTCCTGGTAATAGGCTTCGATGGATTTGGGCAGGTCTGCATGGGCCACCCAACGCACATCCGGCTTGTCGACCCCCATGCCAAAGGCCACGGTTGCGGCGACGACAAGCCCATCCTCGCGGCTGAACCTTGTTTCGACGATGCGCCGGTCCTCGGCCTCCATCCCGCCGTGATAGTGGCAGGCATTATGCCCCGCCTCGCGCAACGCCTGGGCCAAGCCTTCGGTTTTGGCCCGCGTACCGCAATACACGATCCCGGATTGACCTTTGCGCGCCGCCGCAAAATCAAGGATCTGTTTGCGCGGGCCGTTCTTGGCGGCAAAGGCCAAATGAATGTTGGGGCGGTCAAAGCCGTGCAGAAATATCTGTGGAGCTTGGCCATCGAAAAGGCGGCTGACGATTTCGCCCTGCGTTTCGGCGTCCGCAGTGGCGGTAAACGCCGCAAGCGGAACATTGAGTACCCGGCGCAATTCCCCGATCCTAAGATAGTCGGGCCGGAAATCATGCCCCCATTGGGATACGCAATGAGCCTCATCCACCGCGATCATGCCAACCCCGATCCGGCGCAACATGTTGAGCGCGCTGCCCGCCGCCAGCCGTTCGGGCGCGATGTAAAGCAGTTTGAGCCGCCCCTCATTCAACGCGTTCCAAACCATTTCGGTTTCTTCGTCGGTGTTGCCGCTGGTCAGGGCTCCGGCCTCTACCCCTGCTTCGCGCAGGGCTCGCACCTGGTCCCGCATCAACGCGATCAGCGGCGAAATCACCACGGTAACCCCGTCACGCATCAGCGCAGGAAGCTGAAAACAAAGGGATTTCCCACCGCCCGTGGGCATGATGGCCAAAACGTTTTGCCCGTCGGCCACGGCTGTGACAATCTCTTCCTGCCCGGGGCGGAAGGCGTCAAAGCCGAATACATCACTCAAAAGCGTGGCAGCGCCTGTCATGAGAGTCCTGTTTCTGTGGTCTGCTCTTTGATTTCACAGACCATCCCATGTCAGCGATGCCGGGGCAAGCCCCGGCGAGGTCAGAACAGCAGTTCGGGCAGGATATAATCGCGCAGCGAGATAATGATGATAAACAACACCAGCGGCGCAAGATCCAGAGGCCGCGTATCGGGCAGAATGTTGCGGATGGGTTGGTAAATCGGCTCAAGCAACCGGTTCAGCCCATACCATATCTGGGAGACCAGCGGTTGATGCAGGTTCAGCACCTGAAAATTGATCAGCCAGCTCATGATGATATGGGCGAGCAGAATGAAAAACATCACGTTCAGAATCAACGCGAGCGGCCCATAGATTGCCATCATACTAAGGCTTCCTTCTTCTCTTTGCATTACGCCAACACAGGTAAGCGCGTCCCGTGAAAACCGCAAGAGCGCGGCAAGGTTTCGATTGACCTTCCCCACCGCACATGGCCAATGAAGATGCGAAAGGAAAGGCCGATGTATCCAGTTGTGAGACTTACAAAGGAATTCATTAAATTTCGTAACGCCCCTGATCTGCCCCCCTTGGGCGAACATGTCTCCACCCATATGTGTATGCCTTGGGATATCGATCTGTGGCGCGAGTTGAACAATGGGCGCACGCTGACGATTTATGACCTTGGACGGCTGGTTTTGGCCAAGCGGATCAGATTGATCGGGACGCTGAAACGCCAGCATTGGAACCTGACCATGGCCGGGGCAATGGTGCGCTATCGCCGCCGTGTGCGTATATTTGAAACCATCACCATGCGATCCCGCGCCCTGTGTTGGGATGACAAATTCGTTTATATCGAACAATCCATGTGGAAGGCGGATGGGGAATGCGCCAACCACATTGTGTATCGTGCCGCAACCGTTGGCAAAAACGGCATAGTGGCCCCGGAACAGGTGATGCAGGAAATGGGGATGGACATGCCCGATTGCGTCCTCCCCGACTGGATTGCCTCATGGATCGAAACGGAAGCATTGCGTCCCTGGCCTCCGATGCAGGGATAGTTGCAAAACCCTTGCCCGAATCCGCATTCCCCTGTCTAAAGGTTGTTAACAAATGGGGATTTGTGATTATGGGGATTTCAACGCGCAAGCGGATTTGGGGATGGTATTTTTTTGACTGGGCCAGCCAGCCGTACAACACGCTGATCCTGACCTTCATCTTTGGCCCGTATTTTGCCAAGGTGGTGGCCGAAAACCTGATCGGCACCGGCATGGACGCCGCGAAAGCCAGGGCACAGGCCCAGGCCTATTGGGGGTACGGCTTGACAGTGGCTGGCGCGTCAATCGCCGTTCTGGCACCTATCCTTGGGGCTTTTGCGGATTCCACGGGCAAGAAGATGCCGTGGATCTGGGTGTTTTCGCTATGCTACGTGATCGGGGCCTGGGCGCTTTGGTATTCCGCGCCCCAGGATTTCAACGTCACCCGCACCCTGATCTTTTTCGGGATTGGCCTGATCGGTATGGAGTTCGCGACCATCTTCACCAACTCCATGCTGCCCTCGTTGGGAAACAAGCACGAAATTGGCGAAATTTCCGGCAAGGGCTGGGCTTTTGGCTATATCGGCGGAGTTGTGGCATTGGCGATCATGCTGTTGCTGCTACAGGCCGGAGGCAATGGTAAAACCATGCTGGGCATCTCTCCGATCCTTGGGCTTGACCCGGCGACAGGGGCCGATACCCGCGCAGTGGGGCCGCTGACTGCCCTTTGGTACGCGGTGTTCATGATCCCTTTCTTTCTTTGGGTGCGCGAAGTGAAAGACCCCAACCACGCGCCCCACAAGGTCAGCAAGGCGCTTGCGGATCTGGGCACAACGCTGCGCGGATTGCCCGGACACCCCAGCCTGCTGGCCTATCTCACCTCGTCCATGTTCTATCGCGACGCGTTGAACGGCATGTACACATTTGGCGGCATCTACGCCGTGGGTGTGTTGGAATGGTCCATCATGCAAATCGGCATTTTCGGGATCGTGGCCGCGCTGACCGGGGCGTTGTTCGCCTGGCTGGGCGGCAAAGCGGACAGGACGTTTGGCCCCAAACCCGTAATCATCACCTGTATCCTTGTGCTGCTGGTGGTGGCCGTGACCGTTGTCATGATTTCGCGCGATGCCGTGTTCTTTGTCCATGTCGGGACCGAGTCGGCCCTGCCTGACATCCTGTTTTACCTGTGTGGTGCCGGAATTGGCGCGGCGGGGGGCGCGATCCAATCGGCCAGCCGCACCATGGTGGTCTGGCAATCCAACCCCAAGCGGATGACCGAGGCTTTTGGCCTTTATGCGCTTTCGGGCAAGGCAACCACCTTCCTTGCGCCTATGCTGATCGCGATTGCATCGGACATAAGCGGAAGCCAGCGGATTGGCATCCTTCCCATTGCCGGTCTCTTCCTTCTTGGCCTTGTCTTGCTATGGTGGGTCAAACCCGAAGGAGATCACACCAAATGGTCCGAATCCTAGTCACGATCGCACTGATCCTTGGGCTGGCCACGCCCCCCCTTGCCGATCCCTTGGCCAAACAACAGTTTGGTGCCGCAAAAAAGGCGTCAAAACAGAAACCTGCGCCGTTTGGCAGCTATTCCAAAGGCTGCGTCGCAGGGGCCGAGCAGCTTCCTGAAACCGGTCCGACATGGCAGGCGATGCGCCTGTCGCGCAACCGCAACTGGGGGCATCCCGAGGCTATTGATTTCATCAAGGATCTAAGCGCCAAGGCAGCACGACAACCCGGGTGGAACGGGCTTTATATCGGGGATATCAGCCAGCCGCGCGGCGGTCCCATGTTGACCGGGCACCGCAGTCACCAGATCGGGTTGGACGTGGATATCTGGATGCGTCCGGCCGACACACTTAAACTGTCGCGCAAACAGCGGGAAAACATCTCGTCCATCTCCATGCGTCGGGCCAAAGGGGCCTATGTCAACAAACACTGGACCCGGGCCCATCACGAAATCCTGAAAGCTGCGGCCAAGGACAAACGGGTGGCACGGATATTCGTTTTCCCCGGCGCCAAGGTGCAAATGTGCAAGGATGAAAAGGGCAACCGCAAATGGCTGCGCAAGATCAGGCCGTGGTGGGGGCATCACTATCATTTCCACGTCCGCCTGAAGTGTCCCAAGGGAGCCAGAGGCTGTGTCAATCAGAACCCGATCCCCAAGGGGGACGGGTGCAAGGAGGCCGAAGGCTGGGTGGATAGAATCCTGAACCCGCCGCCGCCCGACCCCAATTACAAGCCCAAGAAGCGGCGTGAATACGTGTTGAAGGACCTTCCCAACCAATGCGCTGGCGTGTTGCGGTCGCGCTAGGCGCGGCGCTGGGTGCGGTTTATGGCCTGTCCGGTTGGGCCGGGCCGGATAACCGCGCCAAGTATGTGGGCAGCTATACCTGGCTGTTGGACGATCCGGCCTTTGGCGGATTTTCCGGCTTGGAACTGGGGCCTGACGGTCGCAAATTCATCGCCATATCCGACCGGGGTACGCGATATGACGGAGAATTGCAGCGTCGTGACAGAGCCATTACGGGAGTGAAAATTTCGTCTCAGTTACCCCTGAGCGATCCCAAAGGCCACCCCCTGAAAGGGCTGCACACGGATGCAGAGGGGCTGGCTCTGCGTGCCGACGGGCGTGTGTTCGTGTCTTTCGAAGGGTTCCACCGCGTCTGGGCCTATCTTGACGCAGATGCGCCCGGTGCGTGGTTACCGCGGCATCACGATTTTGCCGGGCTTCAAGGCAATTCCTCGCTCGAAGCATTAGCCATCGACAAACGCGGATGGCTTTACACCCTGCCCGAGCGATCCGGTTCCATGATCCGCCCCTTTCCGCTTTATCGTTACAAATCAGGATATTGGGACCGCGATCTTGCAATCCCACGGCGCGGAAGCTTTCTTCCTGTTGGAGCGGATTTCGGACCGGACGGATTGTTCTATCTGCTGGAACGCGACTTTACCGGCATCGGGTTTCGCAGCCGCGTACGTCGGTTTCGGATCACCCCAACAGAAGTCCGTGAAGAACAGGAGCTGTTGGTCACCTCAACGACCCAACACGACAATCTGGAAGGCATTTCCGTCTGGCGCGATGAGGATGGCAACATCCGGCTCACCATGATTTCCGACGACAATTTCCGATTTTTCCAACGGACCGAATTTGTCGAATATACCGTGCCTCCTCTTGCAAAAAACGATTTAACGGACTAAAGGCCGCCTGTTCCCGTTCGGGAACCAAGTCGCCGCAACCTTGATAAAACGGGCTTAACATATCATGAACCGCACGCACCTTCCTGGCATTTTTGCCATGGCCGCCATCGTCGTGGCCTCCAATATTCTCGTCCAATTCCTGATCCTTGACGGTCTTTTGACCTGGGGCGCTTTCACCTATCCGCTGGCCTTTCTGGTCACTGACGTCATGAACCGCGTTTATGGCGTGGGACCGGCGCGCAAGGTGGTGTTCGTGGGATTCGTCACCGGTGTCGCCTGTTCGCTGATCGGCAGCCAGATCATGTTGGAATTCGGCCCCGCAGTTCCCCTGCGGATCGCCGTCGCCTCGGGCACCGCGTTTCTGATCGCGCAACTGACAGATGTCAGCATTTTCAACCGCTTGCGGGGTGGTCAGTGGTGGCGCGCGCCGTTGGTATCGACCCTTGTGGGATCCGCATTGGACACTGCGTTGTTCTTTACCATCGCCTTTTCGGCCAGCATCACGGTGTTTGGCCCCGGCGCGGACGCCGCAATCAACTGGGCCTGGGAGGTGGTGCCCTTCATGAACTCCGGCCCGCTTGCGCCGCTTTGGGTCACGCTGGGCTTTGCCGATTGGCTGGTCAAACTGGCCCTTGCTTTGATCGCTCTTGTGCCCTTCCGCATCATCGTGGGGTCTCTGACCGCCCGCACCACATGATTTTGTTTGACTTATCCCCAAGCTGTGGCAGGCTGGAGATACGTGAAACAAACGAAAGGAGGTGCTCTTGTGTCTAATGGGATCATGGAGAAAGGTGTCGGAACAGTTTGGGAGACACGAACCTGAGGCAATCCTTGGGTATTGAACACCCCAAAATTGGTGACCGCCTAACCGGCGCGCCTCCTTAAATCTCAAAGGGTCGCTCCATCACGTGGAGCGGCCCTTTTTGTATCTGCGCACGCCGCTTTAAGACATGAATGCAACACCCATCAACCGCCGGGGGTGACTTTTGCGCACCGATGCGGCACTAAACCGGCACCCCTTTTGGACTCCACCATGCCGTTAACCATTTCCGACCAGATCCAGATAGAAGACTGGGAGTTGACCGAACAATTCGTGCGCGCCTCGGGTCCGGGCGGGCAGAATGTGAACAAGGTCAGCACGGCGGTAGAATTGCGGTTCGAGGCCGCGCGCTCGCCCAACCTGCCCGCACATGTCAAAACCCGACTGCGCAAACTGGCCGGTCGGCGGTGGACCAAAGAAGGCGCTCTGATCCTGTTCTGCGACGAAACCCGGCAACAGGGGCGCAACCGTGAAATCGTACGCGAGCGGTTGGTGGAGCTGATACAAAAGGCGCTGATCCGCCCAAAACGCCGCATCGCCACGAAACCAACACGGGGATCAAAGGAACGCCGCCTGAAGGCCAAGAAGGTACGCGGCGAAGTCAAATCAATGCGTGGGCGGGTGGGGTTCAAACGCGAAGACATATGAAAAGAATTGCGACAGAACCCGGGAGTGGTTGCCGATATTCTCCCCGATATCCAACATCACTGACTCGTTCGGCAATCGAAGGGTGACGTTGTGTTGAAACGCGTCAAGCTCGTAACCGGCGAAGGCACCATCAAGAAGGATTTTAGAGCTTACAAGATCGCCCGAAAACAGCGCCATACTCTGTCTCACAGGACCCGGAGACTTTCCCATGATGCGAAGATGGAGACGCGCAAAGGCGTGAGTAATCGAACTCATTAAGCCACCCACCTAAAGCGTTTCCGCATTACGTTGACTCAGCGTGATGTGGAAACGCTGCGCAACACAGTATGGATGTGAGCGTTTCCAGTTCTTGCTGTGATCCAACAATACCTGGAAACGATTTAACAGTTTTTTCGCACTTAGCAGGTTTAAACAATGACGTCCACGCTGCGCTGATCGCCCACCCCGAACACGCGCTTATAGCGGTCGATTTCTTCCGCAGGCCCCATGGCCTTTTTGGGGTTGTCGGACAGTTTGACGGTCGGGTGTCCGTTCGCCGCGACCGCCTTGCAGACCAGAGAGAAAGGGGCGAGGTTGTCGCCCGTGGTGAGCCCACGGAAATCATTGGTCAACAGGGTGCCCCAACCGAAAGAAATCTTGGCCCGGCCATGAAACAGGGTGTGCAGTTCGATGATCCGGTCCACATCCAGCCCGTCGGAGAAAATGATCAGCTTCTCGCGCGGGTCTTCGCCACGGGATGTCCACCATTCGATTGCCCCCTCGGCCGCCGTCGCCGGATCGCCCGAGTCGATACGGATGCCGGTCCAGCCCGCCAGCCAGTCGGGCGCGCGCTCAAGAAACCCATTTGTGCCGTACGTGTCCGGCAGGATGATCCGCAGATTACCTTCGTGTTCGCGTTGCCAGTCCTCAAGCACCTGGTAAGGTGCCTGGGCAAGATCGGCGTCGTTTTCGGCCAGCGCGGAATAGACCATGGGCAGTTCGTGGGCATTTGTGCCAATCGCCTCGATATCGCGCTGCATGGCGATCCGACAATTCGACGTGCCAATGAATTTGTTCCCCAACCCTTCGATCATCGCCTGAACACACCAATCCTGCCACAGATAGGAATGCCGCCGCCGGGTGCCAAAATCGGCGATGCGCAGATCGGGAAGGTTGCGCAGCCGGTCGATTTTTTCCCATATCTTGGTCATGGCGCGGGCATAAAGCACCTGGAGTTCGAATTTGCGCATGTCGTCCAACACGGCGCGGCCCCGCAGTTCCATCAGAACGGCCAGCGCCGGAATTTCCCACAACATGACCTCGTGCCATTTACCTTCGAAGGTCAGCTCATACTGACCATCACGTTTTTCAAGGTGATAGTCGGGCAACTGGTGGTTTTCGAACCATTCCATGAAATCCGGGCGGAACATCTGGCGTTTGCCATAAAAGGTGTTACCGCGCAGGAAGGTGCTTTCGCCCCGTGTGAGAGAGAGTGAGCGGATATGGTCCAATTGTTCGCGCAGCTCGCCTTCGTCAACCAGTTCGGCAAGGCGCACATCCCTGGATCGGTTGATCAGGCTGAACGTCACATGAGCATCGGGTTTGTTATGAAACACCGATTGGCACATCAGGAGTTTGTAGAAGTCATTGTCAATCAGTGATCGTACGATCGGATCAATCTTCCATTTATGGTTCCAGACGCGGGTTGCGATATCCACCATGACGAAGCCCTTGCAACAAGTTGTCGCCCGGTTAAAGCAATTGCCCTCGCGGTTGTCCAGTTTCCTGAGCGTTTAGCGGTTGATGTTCGGCCAGAACGGCAAAAAGCTCTTTCTTGCGCAACGGTTTGGTCAGAAAGCCGGTCATACCCGCTTTTTTGCAGGCATCCTTGTCCGAGGCGAACGCATTTGCAGTCAAGGCCACGATGGGGGGTTGCGGAATGTCCAGTTGGCGGATGGCGCGCGTCGCCTCAAGACCATCCATTTCCGGCATCGACATGTCCATGAAAATCAGATCTGGCGCCAGCTCGGCCGCCATTTCAACGGCTTCGACCCCATTCACGGCGAAATAGGTAATCGTGTCGGACTGGTCCAGATACTTGTGGATCAAGAGCCGGTTGGTTTTGTTATCCTCGGCGACGAGGATGCGAAGCGGTCTGGATTGGTGAGCAGCCTCCGGCACCTGTACCCCGCGTTCCGCACCATCCTGTTGCGCCCGCCCCACAATGATTTCGACGCGAAAGCAGGACCCTTTTCCAAGTGTCGAGGTGACTGTGATGTCTCCGCCCATTTCCCGCGCCAGCAAACGCGAGATAGCCAGCCCCAATCCGGTGCCTCCATATTTGCGCGTGGTGTCGGATTCGGCCTGAACAAATTCTTCAAATATCTGTTCGATCCTGTCATCCGCCACGCCGATCCCGGTATCGGTGACAATAAAGGCCAGCCGGAAGTGCCCATCCTCTTCTTCGCATTCGACTGCCACGGACACGCCCCCGGACGACGTGAACTTGATCGCATTGCCAACGATGTTCAGCAGGATCTGACGAATACGCCCACCATCCCCGATTGCGCGCCGGGGCAGGGTTGGCACATCGCGACAGCCGAAGTTCAGGTACAGACCCTTCCGCTCGGCCTGGGGTCGCATCAGCGCCTCAACACCGTCAAGGCAGGACTGAATATCGAACTCTTCGGCATGGATCGACGGGCGCCCGGATTCGAACCGCGAATATTCGAGAATGTCGTTGATCAGGGTCAACAGCGCCTCGGCCGATTCCTGGATCGTATCCAGATACCGCCGGTGCTCTGGCGAAAGATCAGAGGCCCCAAGCAGTTCGGTCATACCAATGATCCCGTTCATTGGCGTGCGAATTTCGTGGCTCATCGTGGCGAGAAACCGTGATTTGGCCTCTGCGGACCGCTCTGCCGCTTCCTTGGCATTGGCCAGATGCTGTTGCTGTTCCTTGGATTGTGTGATGTCGTGTTCAATCGCGATGACCTGTTCCACCCGCCCCTTGGCATCAAGGAGCGGCACAAGATTGGTTTCGACCCAGATCTGGCGCCCGTCGCGCGTGTAATTCAATATCTCGGCGCGATGCGGCAGACCCTGCTTGATCGCTTCGTCGATACCTGCCACCGTTTCCGGGTCGGTATCCTCCCCGTTCAGCAGATCACCGGGCCGCCGGTCAATCGTTTCGTGGCGCGCAAATCCGGTGATGCGGGTAAAGGCATCATTCACCCATTTGATACGCCCCTTGCCGTCCGACAGGATCACGCTTTCGTTGGCATATTGGGCCACGACCGCCAGGCTGCGCATTTCGCGGTTTGCAAGGGCCAGAAGCTGACTTTGCACCAACAGCTCGCGTTTGGCCAAATGATCCGATTCAAACCGGTCGGTCGAGAATTTGCGGAAGGTCCGCACGATATAAAGCATGATGATCCCGGCCAAAAGATCATAATAGTAGTGCTCGTGAAAATGTGCGCCCTCGAACACTTCGCTCAGCAACAGCACACCCCCGGTAATCACGTAAAGTCCAAGGCGCAAGATGGAGAGGAGCCGGAGATAGGGCATCATCAACCCAGCATTGATCGAGGCCCCCGAGAGATAGGCCAGGCACAGGCTCGACACCGCATGATCAGGGGAAACGAACCAGGCTATGACGGGCGAAAGGGTAAGGGTCACCCCGTGGAACAGCCCCACCGCCGTGCTGATGTTTATCAGGCGCGAAACCGGCGCGCCAGCGTCCAGCTTGGCCGGTACAGTGCGCAGGTAGAGGCAATCGACCGCCTCACCCACAACCAGCAGCGCAAACAACACCATACCAAGAGGAAGGGAATAGAACAGCGCAATGCCAAAGGCCACGCTCACCTCGAACCCAAAACGCGGCAACAAAAACTGTACGCGCCCACGCGCATAGCTGCGCAAGCGTCCGGCGGGCGAATGGCGCGCGTCAAATTCGGTCAGGCGTGTCGCAGTATCGGTTTCGTTCAGGATCATCCCGGAAGGCCACAAAGGTTTTCATGCACCTCACCGTGATACCGCGCGATTCCTTAAGATTTGCCCAACTTTCCCGAAACCGAATCAACTCAGCGTCACGCCCTCGGCCGCCATCGCCGCCATCGCCGCCGCAAGCGATCCGTCAAGGTCGATAGCCCGGCACAGATCGGTGCGCACGGTCACGTCAAACCCAAGCCGGGCTGCGTCCAGCGCCGAGTATTGCACGCAGAAATCCGTGGCCAGCCCCACCATGGTCAGCCGTGAAACCCCAAGCCCGCGCAGGTATCCGTCCAACCCCGTGGGGGTTTCACGATCATTTTCAAAAAATGCGGAATAACTGTCGATGCCCGGATTCATCCCCTTGCGAAGGATCAACCGCGCAGGCGCGGTTTCAAGATCGGAGTGAAACGCCGCCCCACCGGTGCCCTGAACACAATGATCCGGCCACAACACCTGTGCCCCATAGGGCATGTCGATCATCTCATACGGAGACGCGCCGCCATGCGACGAGGCAAACGAAGAGTGCCCGGCCGGGTGCCAGTCCTGTGTCAGCACCACATGGTCGAAATCCGACATCAAGACGTTGACCCCGGCAACAATGTCATCCCCGCCCGGCACGGCCAACGCCCCCCCGGGGCAAAAATCGTTTTGTACGTCGATAACAATCAGCGCCTGGGTCATGAGCGTCTCCTTCTTTGCCCCATGGGTAGGGGGCGGACCCGCTGTCGTCAATGGTCGCACCCCCTTGTTCAAAAGGCGCAACAGGCGTAAATCGCGTCTCATGTATACACTTCGCGCCCTCTACCACTTCGCCCGTTTCGATGACCCCGCCGCGCTGCGCCAACCGCTGGTCGACCTGTGCCTGGCTCATGGGATCACGGGGTCGCTTTTGCTCGCCCGCGAAGGCATCAATGGCACAATCGCGGGCCAGCCCGAGGGGCTGAACCAGGTCCTGCGACATATTCAGACTCTGCCGGGCTGCGCCGATATCGTCTGGAAAGACAGCACTGCCACCGATCAGCCTTTCGGTCGCATGAAGGTGAAGCTGAAGAAAGAGATCGTAACCATGGGGCAACCGGATGTGGATCCGCGGGCCGGCGTCGGGCATTACGTGGCCCCCGAAGACTGGAACGAATTGATCCAGAGCCCGGATGTGGCAGTGATCGACACGCGCAACGATTACGAAGTGGCCATTGGTACGTTCCAGGGCGCAATCGACCCGAAAACCGAAACCTTCCGCGATTTCCCGGCGTGGTGGGAAGAGAACAAGGACCGGTTCCACAACAAGCGTATCGCCATGTTCTGTACCGGAGGTATCCGGTGCGAGAAGTCCACCAACTTCTTGTTGGGCCAGGGAATTGACGAGGTGTATCACCTCAAGGGCGGGATCCTGAAATACCTCGAAGAGGTGCCAAAGGAAACCAGCACCTGGGACGGGGAATGCTTCGTGTTCGACGGGCGCGTATCCGTTGGGCACGGGTTGGAAGAAGGACCGCACAAGCTGTGCCATGCCTGCCGTTGCCCGATCCTGCCGGAAGATCGCGAACGCCCGGAATACGAACACGGAGTAAGCTGCCACCTGTGCATCGACAAAACATCCGACGCAGACAAGGCCCGGTTCCGCGAACGCCAGAAACAAATCGCGCTGGCGGAAAAACGCGGCGAAAAACATCTGGGCCACGCGGTCTGACCCCGCGCCACGGAACACGCTTCCTCCCGACCACGCGGTGATTTTCCCGTGGACCGCCCCAAATTTTTTAGATTGCGGATCGCTTTATTTTGGATCGTTCCGCTTGGTCCAAGGCGTTCGCCCTTTTCCCTGTCTCAGGTTAAAGGTCGAACGCTTTAACGATTTTCAGGGTGTCTTTCGGCATCAAAAATCCCAGTCTTCATCTTGGGTCGCGACAGCTTTGCCGATGACATAAGATGAGCCTGATCCCGAGAAAAAGTCGTGGTTTTCGCTGTCCGGGCTTAGCGCGGCCAGAATGGCCGGGTTCACTTCGGAGACTTCGGGCGGGAACAGGGCCTCAAACCCGAGGTTTTGCAGTGCTTTGTTGGCGTTATAGTGCAGGAATACTTTGACGTCCTCGGTCAGGCCGATCTCATCATACAGTTCCTCGGTGTACTGATTTTCGATGCCGTAAAGCTCGAACATCAGGCTGAAGGCATAGTCCTTCAACTCCCGCTGATCAGCCTCGGACAGCTTTTCGTAACCGCGCTGGAATTTGTAGCCGATGTAGTAGCCATGGACCGCCTCGTCACGGATAATCAGGCGGATCAGGTCGGCGGTGTTGGTCAGCTTGGCGCGGCTGGACCAGTACATCGGCAGGTAAAAGCCGGAATAGAACAGGAAGCTTTCAAGAAACACCGACGCGATCTTGCGTTTCAACGGATCATTGCCGGGCGCATAAGTGTTCAGAATCGCCTCGGCCTTGGCCTGAAGGTGCGGGTTTTCTTCGGACCAGCGGAAGGCCTCATCAATCTCCTTGGTTGAGCAGAGCGTCGAAAAGATCGAGGAATAGCTACGCGCATGCACCGCCTCCATAAAGGCGATGTTGGTCAGAACGGCCTCTTCATGCGGCGTCACCGCATCAGGCATCAGCGAAGGGGCTCCGACCGTGTTCTGGATTGTGTCCAGCAAGGTCAGGCCAGTAAAAATGCGGATGGTCAGTTGCTTTTCGTGGTCGGTTAGCGTGGCCCAGCTTTGGATGTCGTTGGACAGCGGCACCTTTTCAGGCAGCCAGAAATTCACCGTCAGGCGGTTCCAGACCTCAAGGTCTTTGTCATCCTCCAAACGGTTCCAGTTGATCGCGCGGGGGATCCTGATTTGAGTCGTGTCTTTCATGTCCGTGGCCCCTTACAACGTACAGGATACGCAGCCTTGCACTTCGGTCCCCTCAAGGGCCTCCTGGCGCAGACGCACGTAATAGATGGTTTTGATGCCTTTCTTCCACGCGTAAATTTGCGCGCGGTTGATGTCACGGGTTGTGGCCTCAGCCGGGAAGAACAGGGTCAGGGACAGGCCCTGATCGACATGTTCGGTGGCCGCCGCGTATGTGTCGATCAGCGCCTCGGGCCCAATCTCATAGGCATCGCGGTAGTATTCGAGGTTGTCATTGTTCATGAAGGCTGCGGGGTAATAGACACGACCGATCTTGCCCTCCTTGCGTATTTCGATCTTGGATACGATGGGATGGATCGAAGAGGTCGAGTTGTTGATATAGCTGATCGACCCGGTCGGCGGCACGGCCTGAAGGTTCCGGTTATAGAGGCCATGGCTCATTACATCAGCCTTCAACGCCTCCCAATCGTCGCGTGTGGGCAGGGTCATGCCCTCAAACAGCGCTTTTACACGGTCGCTTTCGGGCAGCCAATCGCGGGTAGTGTATTTGTCGAAGAACGTGCCCGAGGCGTAATCCGAATCTTCGAACCCTTTGAACGACGCTTTGCGCTCCTGCGCCAGATCGCAGGAAGTGCGGATTGCGTGGTAAGCTACAGTGGCGAAATACACGGACGTGAACTCAACCCCGTCGGGCGAGCCATAGTGGATATGTTCCCGCGCCAGAAATCCGTGCAGGTTCATCTGCCCCAGCCCAATGGCGTGACTTTCATCATTGCCACGACGGATCGACGGCACCGAGTCAATCGCCGACATCTCGGACACCGCGGTCAGTGCGCGGATCGCAGCCCCGACTGTGCGGCCCAGATCTCCGCCATCCATCGACTTGGCAATGTTCAGCGAGCCGAGGTTGCAGGAAATATCCGTGCCCAGATGGGCATAGCTGAGATCGTCGTTGAACTCGGACGCCTCATTGACCTGCAGGATTTCCGAACACAGGTTAGACATGTTAATGCGGCCCGCGATGGGGTTCATCCGGTTCACCGTGTCTTCAAACATCACGTAAGGATAGCCGCTTTCGAACTGGATCTCAGCAATGGTCTGGAAGAGTTCACGCGCGTTGATTTTGGATTTGCGGATGCGTTTGTCATCCACCATCTCGTAATATTTCTCGGTGACCGAGATGTCCGAGAAGGGCACGCCATAAACCTTTTCCACGTCATGCGGCGAGAACAGGTACATGTCGGCGTTTTTCTTCGCCAGTTCAAAGGTGATGTCAGGGATCACCACCCCAAGGCTCAAGGTTTTGATACGAATTTTCTCATCCGCGTTTTCACGCTTGGTGTCGAGGAACCGCATGATATCCGGGTGATGTGCGTTCAGATAGACGGCACCCGCGCCTTGCCGCGCACCCAGCTGGTTGGCATAGGAAAAACTGTCCTCCAGCAGTTTCATCACAGGGATCACGCCCGAGGACTGGTTTTCGATGCCTTTGATCGGGGCACCATGTTCGCGGATGTTAGTCAGCAGCAGCGCCACGCCGCCGCCTCGTTTGGACAGCTGCAGGGCCGAGTTGATGCCACGACCGATGCTTTCCATGTTATCTTCCAGACGCAGCAAGAAGCATGAGATCAGCTCACCGCGCGAGGCTTTTCCCGCGTTCAGAAAGGTGGGGGTGGCGGGTTGGAATCGGCCATCCAGGATTTCTTCCATAAAAGACATGGCCTGCGCCTCATCACCGCGCGCCAGCGCCAGCGCGGTCATGACAACGCGATCCTCGTAACGCTCCAGAAACCGCTGCCCATCGCGGGTTTTCAGCGTGTAAGAGGTGTAATATTTGAACGCGCCCAGAAAGGTCGGGAACCGAAATTTCCTGGCATAGGCCGCGTCCCAGATTTTGCGCATGAAGTTCTTGGAATACTGATCCAGAACGGCCTCTTCATAATAGCCTTCCGACACCAGATAGCCCAGTTTTTCATCCAGCGAATGGAAAAATACAGTATTCTGGTTCACGTGTTGCAGGAAATACTGCCGCGCGGCCATGCGGTCGGCATCGAACCTGATCTTCCCCTCACCATCGTACAGGTTCAGCATCGCGTTCAGTGCGTGATAGTCCTGTTCGTTTATGCTGCTGTCGAGCATTGGTGTCTCCCTAGGTTTTCAAGCCCGGCGCGGACGCGGGCGATGTCTGTTTCAGTTCCTGCCAACTCGAAGGAATAGAGCAGTGGCACCTTGCATTTCTGCGCAATGATGCGACCGGACAGGGCGTAGGTCGCCCCGAAATTGCGATTGCCGGTGCCGATCACCCCGATGATCCCGGCGCGGCGGGCCGGGTCGTTCAAAAAACGGATCACCTGTTTCGGAACGGCCCCGCGCCCGTCGCCATCGGCATAGGTTGGGCAGATCAGAACATAAGGGTCCGTAGGGTCAGGCAACTGATCGGCCTCAACCGGAATGCGGAAAGCGGGCAGTCCCAACCGCGTTACAAAGCGATGGGTGTTTCCGGATTTCGATGAGAAATAGACCAGCGCCGGGATCGGCGCGACCATGGATCAGGCCAGTTGCGCGATCATGTCGGGGCGGAAACCCGACCAATGATCACTGCCCGCAACAACCACGGGGACCTGACGATAGCCCAGTTCAGTCACGCGGGTCATTGCACTGTCATCTTCGGTCAGATCAACCACATCATAGCTGATACCTTTGGCGTCCAATGCACGGGTCGTCGCGGTGCATTGAACGCAAGCGGGTTTTGAATACACGGTAATGCTCATTTGTCCTCTGTTCTTTTATCAAATCCGAGGACGCCACGGGATAGTCCCGCCACACGCCCCCGAACCCTCCGTTCGTGGTCATCATTCAGGCTACGGCAGGTCTCCTGACTTGCGGATCATCGTTCAAACTGGCCTTCCCAAAACTGTGCTTTCAGTGGCGCATTCAGCCGAACTTTCCGCTTACAGTTGCGGGGGCAGCGCCGGAGTTTCACCGGTTTCCCTCTTAGCTTTCGACAGGAATCGAAAGAACCGAAGCAACGGTATATTGCGTCATAGGTCAGGCGAGTGTCAATATATAGAGTTTTATATGTCCATCATGCAGCGGAGGATGGCAAAGAATCTACTTTGACCGATCTATGGGGGGCGTATCCGAAACTCCGTGTATGAGGGTTAGCCCCCTGACGCTGCTTAAAATTTGACAGCATCATGACTTTTTAAGCTTACGCACTCGAAGAACCGAATGCTGACTGATAATTATATAACCAAGCTCAGCAGCCAGACGCGATCTTAGAGCAGTCAACTCTTCAGATGCCAGTTCCAGCACCTCACCGTTGTCAACATCAACTAAATGATCATGTTCGGTTTCTGGTGCCATTTCAAATCGGGCAGGACCATCGTCTACAGCAATGCGCTGGACAATGCCAGCACCTGCCAGAATAGCGAGCGCGCGGTAAACGGTCGCAAAAGACACACTGCTGTCTACCAATTTGGTACGTGCATAAACGTCTTGAGCACTGGGGTGATCATCGCTTTGAACCAAAACGGCGATAACTGTTCGTCGTTGTTGTGTGACGCGGATGCCTGCTTCGCGTAGCATGCAATCTATTTCATCGGGCACTGCGCTCATTTTGGCATCCTAAGCGTTTTAAGCTTCTTAAAGCGTTTCCACATGACGTTGACTCAGCGTGTTGCGGAAACGCCGCACAACATATCAGGAGTGTGGGCGTTTCCAGCTATTGCTGTGATCCGACAATAACTGGAAACGCTTTAACCAGCCAATGAACTTTTTGCGAATGCCTCGCAATACCAATTGACAATTGCGAATGCTTTGCATTTACAGTGAGCGTGAATTCACTCATAGGAGAACCAAATGCTATCCCGATTCCTTAAAGCGACAGCCGTCGCGACGATCACAGCGACCTGTGCCTCCGGTGCTTTGGCAGAGGAGCGCATGAAGGTTGTCACGACCTTTACAGTGCTTGCCGATATGGCTTCGAATGTGGCGGGGGACGCGGCAGATGTGGTGTCCATCACCAAGCCAGGCGCTGAAATTCATGGGTATGAACCGACACCGCAAGATATCGTGCGTGCATCTGATGCTGACCTGATTTTGTGGAATGGCATGAATCTGGAACTTTGGTTCGAACAGTTCCTGACCAATCTGAAAGGCGTGCCATCCGCCACGCTGACCGAAGGGATTGATCCAATCTCCATTTCTTCGGGTAGCTACCAGGGCAAGCCGAACCCCCACGCCTGGATGGCCCTGGACAGCGCACTTATCTACATCGACAACATTGTGAAGGCCTTCATTGAGCAAGACCCTGAAAATGCTGAAACCTACATGGCGAATGCCGACGCCTACAAGGCAAAGCTTCGCGCAACTATTGAGCCATTGCGCGCCGCCATTGCAGAAATCCCGGAAGATCGCCGCTGGCTGGTAACCTGCGAAGGAGCATTCAGCTACCTCGCGCGTGATTTTGGCATGAAGGAATTGTATCTGTGGCCAATGAACGCTGATCAGGTCGGTACGCCCCAGCAGGTGCGCGCCGTTATCGATGGTGTGCGGAAACATAACATTCCTGTCGTGTTCTGTGAAAGCACGGTCAACACCGCCCCGGCCGAACAGGTGGCACGAGAAACCGGTGTTTCCTACGGTGGCGTCCTGTATGTTGACAGCTTGAGTGAACCGGATGGTGAGGTGCCAACATACCTTGATCTTCTGAGCGTGACATCGCGCACAGTGGCTGATGGACTGACATCCGCGACAAAATAATAATTCAATTGACCTGCGGCTTTCGTGTCGCAGGTCGTCTGCGTTAAACTGCAAGGGCAGTGTACGCCAAAGGAAAAAACATGCGCGACGACGAAATTCCAGCCGACCATGCGGATATCAGTATCCCGGGTATCAATAATAAAGTGGGCATTTCCGCACAGAATGTAACGGTGACTTATCGCAACGGCCACACCGCCCTGTGGAATGCCAATTTTGAGGTGCCGCGCGGCACGGTGACCGCCCTTGTGGGGGTGAATGGCGCAGGCAAATCAACACTTTTCAAAGCAGTCATGGGCTTTGTGCCGGTAGCCAAAGGAGCAATCAAGATCCTCGGGCTGGACGTGCAAAAAGCTCTTGCCAGGAATCTGGTGGCCTATGTGCCGCAATCCGAAGAGGTCGACTGGGCATTTCCGGTTCTGGTCGAAGACGTGGTCATGATGGGCCGGTATGGTCACATGGGCTTCCTACGCCGCCCCAGGAAAGCAGATCATGAAGCGGTTGACGCAGCCCTGCGCCGCGTCAACATGCAGGATTTCAGAAACCGCCAGATTGGCGAGTTGTCCGGCGGCCAACGCAAACGCGTGTTTCTGGCCCGGTCTCTGGCACAGGACGGTCAGGTGATTTTGCTGGATGAGCCATTCACTGGTGTAGACGTAAAAACCGAAGAACAGATCATCGGCCTGCTACGCGAGTTGCGCGACGAAGGTCGCGTCATGTTGGTATCAACCCACAACCTGGGTTCGGTGCCTGAATTTTGTGATCGCACAGTGCTTGTCAAAGGCACTGTTCTGGCCCACGGACCAACTGAAACAACCTTCACCCGCGAAAACCTAGAAGAGGCTTTTGGCGGTGTGCTTCGCCACTTCACGCTTGAAGGCGATATGCTGCATGAGGATGATGATGCGCGATCGGTCACGATCTTAACCGATGACGAACGCCCGCTTGTTCAATACGGCGACAAAACCCAGCGTGCAAAGCGAGGCAACTGATGGACTATCTGCTTGAGCCGTTTACCTATGGCTACATGACGAATGCAATGTGGGTTTCCGCCCTCGTGGGTGGGGTCTGTGCGTTTCTATCCGCCTATCTGATGCTGAAAGGGTGGTCTCTGATCGGGGATGCGTTGTCGCACTCGGTCGTGCCGGGGGTGGCCGGTGCCTATATTCTTGGCCTGCCGTTCGCTTTGGGTGCGTTTATCGCAGGCGGGCTGGCCGCTGGCGCGATGTTGTTTCTGTCTGAACGGTCCGGTCTGAAGGTCGATGTGATCATCGGTCTTATATTCACATCCTTTTTCGGGCTTGGTCTGTTTATCGTGTCGATCAACCCGATGTCAGTGTCGATCCAGACCATTACGATGGGCAATATCCTGGCGATCACACCCGAAGACACGCTGCAACTGGCGATCATCGGCTTTGTGTCTTTGGCGATATTGCTGGCAAAGTGGAAAGACCTGATGGTCACGTTTTTTGATGAAAACCATGCACGAACCATCGGATTGCGCCCTGGTCTGTTGAAAGCGATCTTCTTCATCCTGCTGTCCGCATGCGTTGTTGCCGCCATGCAAACGGTCGGTGCATTTCTGGTGATTGCTCTGGTCGTCACACCCGGTGCGACCGCCTATCTGGTCTGCGACAGGTTTCCGCGTCTGATCATCGTTTCCGTCGCAATCGGGTCTGTTACCAGCTTTCTCGGCGCTTACGCCAGCTATTTCCTGGATGGCGCGACGGGCGGCATCATCGTAACCTTGCAAACTCTCATCTTTCTCGTCGTCTTCATTCTTGCGCCTAAACACGGGCTGCTGGCTGCGAAACGCAAAGCCAGACAAGCACTGGAACGCGGCCCGGACGACCTTGCAGCGGAGTTCCAATAATGACTATCGAATACCTGATGCTGCCTTTCCAGTTTCCATTCATGCAGAATGCGTTCCTGATCTCCATGATTGTATCGGTGCCAACCGCATTGCTGTCATGTTTTCTGGTGATGAAAGGCTGGGCGCTGATGGGTGACGCAGTCAGTCACGCGGTGCTGCCGGGCATTGTTCTGGCCTATATCATCGGCCTTCCTTTAATCATCGGCGCATTCGCTGCGGGCATGACCTGTGCGCTTGCGACCGGCTATCTGTCAACGAACAGTCGCGTGAAGCAGGATACCGTCATGGGCGTGGTGTTTTCCGGCATGTTTGGTGCCGGCATCGTGCTGTATGTCTCGATCGAGACGAACGCGCACCTTGATCACATCCTGTTTGGTAACATGCTGGGCGTAGAACCACATGAGCTCTGGACCGCTGGCATCATATCGCTTGGCGTTGGTCTGATGCTGGTGCTGAAGTGGAAAGACTGGTTGCTGCACAGCTTTGATCCGGCACAGGCACGCGCATCCGGGCTGTGGGTGAACTGGCTGCACTACGGATTACTGGCGGCCCTTTCACTGACCATTGTGGCCACGCTATCTGCTGCGGGTCTGATCCTTGCGATTGGCCTGCTGATTGCACCGGGTGCCATTGCGTTTCTGGTCGTGCGTAAGTTTTCGACGATGCTTTGGGTGTCTGTCATGGTATGTATGGCGTCGATGCTACTGGGAACCTACGCCAGCTTTCTGCTTGATAGTGCCCCCGCACCCACAATCATTCTGATCCTGACTGCACTGTTCATCGTGGCCTTTGTAAGACGCCAGATCCTCACGCGCCGCACGTCACAGCAGCGCGTGGAAGAAGCGCTGCTGTGATGATCTGCAAAAGTAATCTGGCGCAGCATCTGTCTGCACACGGAGTGCGTCCACCACGCCAAAGGCTCGCCATCGCCGAAGCGCTGTTTGAGGGAGTAGGACGTCATTGCGGCGAAACCAGACGAATGCAGCCACCCGACGTCTACCGACATCACCAAATAATGATGAAATCAGGCTGCCTTGTAACCATACTTGAAAACACCCTCCGCAGGCTTCAATAAACGACTGTCGATCAAGGGGTGCTGCGAAACATCCACCCCATCGAGCACGGGGATGGTAATGTTGCGCGCGCCCTGCCCCGGGCCGCATGGTGCAAACTTGACGATCTTGTCTGCTTTGCGCCGATCGATAAACTCAGCGACGATGCAATAGCGGGTGCCTGCACCAGAGCTATAGTCACCGCGGTGCAGTATGTTGGTGTCAAACACAAGACAATCCCCTGCCTCGTACGTAACGCGAGTTGCCGCGGTACGGTCTTCTTTATTAGGGCGGCGCAGTATCCGAGCGAACTCATCTGTAAAATTGATCTTGTAGGGATTCGGACGATCCGCTGGTATGATCAACGTTCCCGCAGGATCGCCCTCGGCATCAAACACCATAAACACTTTGATCCGGTAGCCCACCTGATCCGTGTGCCAGCCTTCTGACACAGAAGTCAGCCCATCTGAAACAGTCTTGACATAGAGATCATCCAGCCGAACGTTCGGCCCGAGATAATCACGTACAATTTGACCCAGCTTGTCGCTTGTTAGAACCGCTTTCCAAAGAAATGCGGGGATATCCCAACTGGTATAAATGCGCTTCTCACCTTGCGGTGTAACACGCAACTCCGAACTCTTGAGCCGCTCGGTCATTCCATCGCCCAACAGTTCATCAATAGGTAGCTTTAGAAACCCCTTTTCAAGCCCACAATTGGCCGGATCAACCAATTCGTCCAGTTTTGCATCAAATTTCTTAATGCGCTGACCGTAATAATATCGTTTCAGTAAAAGCTTAGGTGCCTTTAACATCGTAAACATGCGCAGTTCTCCAGCGTCTTCTCGGCCCCGCAGGGCACCATGGACTTGTCACAGCTTGGTTCCGGACCAAGCGCTCTCATTTTAGGCTGCTTTCCGTTCGAAAGTCACGGCGCTTTTGCAGCCGGGGGCTGAGTGGCGTCGGCGTGGGTTGTGCCATACAACAATCGCGGTGCGGTCCGTGCCGTTTGGCCGCCCTATGGCCTCTAGCCATTCCGTATATGAAAAAACCCGAGGAGCCGACAGACAGAGGCCAGATAGACAGCACGACAAGCCCCAGACACAACGACAGCAACATCCAGAGCTTCGCCCGCCAGCGCGGGTCAGTGAGCATCAAGTACATAGACCTCAATATCATCGAGAATTTTATGAGCCGAGGAAATCCCGTTGAACTCCATCCATGCGCCTCAATCCGCTCCAGGCTCGGTTCGGTCACAAACTCCAAATCCTCGATATTTGCAGCCACGCCACGCCCATGCAGCGCCGCATCCGCCATCCGGGTCAATGGCGCGCCAACAATGGGGAACCTACGTCCAAGCCAATGCCCAGACTGAACAAAGGATCCAATACCACCACACGCTCTGGCCGCTTTTCCAGACAATGCGGGCCTGCAAATAGCGTGTCACTATCCAATAACAGCCCGTTACACGCCACGGCCACAGCAACATTTGCAACGGAAAGGAGCGCCAGAAATGCCGTGCCGAAAACCAATTTGCCCCGCATGCCTTATTCCATGAACAATCACAACGTTGTTGGCTTTCGGAACTATAGCAGGCTCCTGTGGCTGGCACCTGACTGGTGTTCAGGTGATTACTTGTCAAGTGCTACAACCATAGCCCACTGCAGCACACCATCTCAGATGGGTCAATATGGAGGCTCGTACTGACTGGCCTGATATCCATTTGGGCACGCCATCTCTGGGAGGCGGCTCAGTTATGGCGATATGAACCGCTCCGGCAAACCCGGAGCGGTTCACCTTCCAGAATTGCCAGGTCAGAATTAACAGGCAAAGAATCCAAGAATCCAGGGGCATCTCAGTCTAGTGTGACGATGTAGCCTAGAGGGTGCCTTCTACCTTACCTCGCACGAATGCAATTGCGTCGGGCCATGAAGTAAAGGCGGAATAAAGTGGGATGAAGGGTATCCCCTTGCTTTTCATGAAATCATAAATCGCGTTGAGTTCAGGCTGTCCATGCACTTTGGCAACATCGGCGAGTGAGCCGAGCACTCCTTCGAGGCGAGGGCCGAAAGTAGCCTCGAAGCTTTTGATAACCTCAACTTCAGCGCCTTCGTTGTTGAGGCGTAGGATTACGCAATAATCGGTGCCGTGTTCTGCTTCATAGGCGTCCTTGATCATGCGTGCAAAATGACTGGCGTTGACGTTGATTACTGTCGTGTAATCGTCGAGGCTAACATTCGGCTTTGCCTCGAAGAGCGAACTGCCCTGACCTGTGCGGTCTTTGTTGGCGAAGTAGAGCTTCATCAGTGAAGCGGCATTTGGATTATCGGATAGTGCTATGCAAAGAGCTATGTCCGCTTCGCGATAGATCGGCCGGGCAAACAGATTGGGATTTGGCTCGATCATTACATAGGTCACATCAGCACGACGTGAGCGTAGGTAGGCAGCGTCCGCTATCATTTGGTTGCAGCGCGCAAAAGATATCTTTTCGCCGCCTTTCCTTAGAACGTGGCCATAATGATGAAGATACTGACGCCTGTAGCCCAAAGCAGTGGTCCCGAAGAGGGCGCGATACTCTTGTCCCATGTGGGTGCCAACATCGACGAATAGTGTTCTCTTAGGCAAGGTTGCAAACTCCTGCAAGCCGTGGTTCTGGGTGTTCTAACTCGGCGGTGGGCCTTGGACAAGATCGCAACAAACCTTTGGTTGCGAAGGGATCGTCTAGCCTAATATGATACCATGGTGGACTTGTCACGGTTTAGTTCCGGCCCTTGAAGAGCCGTATTGCCTTGGCCTCGGCGCTGACCAGTTTCATATCAACCTTTGCCGATCTTGTGGCCGGGTGCCGGTTTTGACGTGTTCGGCCTGCGGTACAAGACCTGGATGCCCATCCGCTTCATGCAGGTGGCTACATGCAATCGTCCGGTAGTGAAGCCTTCCTGGCGCAAAAGACCTTTCATCATTCGGCTGCCCGCGAACGGATATCGGTACGCGGCGACAGTATGGAGCCCCGGCTCTCGGATGGTGACCTCATCCTTGTGGATCGGGCACAATGCGAGACCGCCGATGGCATCACCTATGTGGTGCGGCTCGGCAATGATCTCCTGGTCAAATACGTCCAGCGCATCTCACCGGATGCCGTCTCGCTTCTCAGCGAAAACCGCCGATACCCCCCCACCCGTTCGGCAACGGGGGTGGGCGGGTGGGCCGTTGGCGAACGGGAAAATCAGCCCCCGCTGATATGGCGCGCACCCGGTAGGGGCGGATCGCTGGGCGGACCCGCAAAACACTGGGCCGTTGCCATCCAGCGGGTGGCCGCGTCACCAACCGTCTTCAACCCTGTATCGGCAACATTGCGCGTCTGTGCCACCACCTGTGCAAACTCCACCGCATGGCCTTCAACCCGGTTGTCGTCCTGTGTTTCATTCCACTCCCAAACGGCACCGGAGGGCGCGATCAATCGCACATGGGGCGCAGGCTCCGGGGCCTCTTGTCCACGACAGGCAAAGCTCCAGCCATAGGTCACCACCCCCAGATGGGCGATATTGCGGATGCGGTCCGTTTCCTTGCGCCGCAGCCCCAACAGGTCAAACACCGCCTGCCCATGGGCCCAGACCTCCATCTGTCGCGCGGTTGCCGCCGATTGCACGCTCATCCCGGGGCCAAACCACTGGACCCGGTCCTTTGGATCCCGTGCCGCGAACCCATCAGCCAGCTCAACCGCAGTTTGATACCACGCCGCGCGCAAATCCACGCCGGACAAGCCGTCAAGCCACTCATACTGCATCTCGCGAAAGGTTTTGCCCGCCTTCATCCCGGCCAGGATCGGACCGGCCATTTTGGCAAACAACTCGGGACCTTGCAAAGCTTTCAACGCCGCGACATCGAACATGTGCAGATGCCCAAGGATGTCCTCGACGCTCCACCCCTTGAACAGCGTTTCGCGGTCCAGCTCTGGCTGGCTCAGCGGTGTCACAACATCCGACAGCACCTCGATCTCTTCGCGTAAATCCGTGGCTGCCTGCATGTCCTACCCTTTGTCTTCCACTTCAAACAGGATGTCTCCGGCCCGCACCTGCCCCGGCACGCCCCCGGGAACACGCGCCACGACACCGCCCGTTTCGGCCAGAATTTCGTGTTGCATCTTCATCGCCTCGAGCACGGCAAGCCGGTCCCCGGCGGAGACACGGTCGCCTTCGGCCACGAAAACCTCAAGCAGTTGCCCATGCATCGGGGCCAGCACCGTGCCGTCCCCGGCCCCCTCACTCTCTGCGCCTTCACGCAACCGGGTCACGGAGAAACTGTGCCGACCCGTCATCACATAAAGGGTATCGCCATCAAGATGCACGTCGCGCAGATCGACCCGTATGCCGTCCCTGCGCCAGCCACTCTCGCGGCTAAAGCGCGCGCCATTGACCTCCAGCCCGCCATCGCGGTTTAGCCGAACCGTCACCTGCTGCACCTCGCCCCCTGCAAGGGACAGTTTCAGGCGCGAGGCAAGGGCGCCACTGCTGCTCCAGCCGACAAGTTCATCGGCGACCCCGCCCGCCCGCGCTGTGGCGCGGGATTGCAGCGCGTCAAACAGCACAGCCGCCGCCAGCGCAACGTCGCCATGGGCCTGCGGCCCGGCATCGCCATATTCAGCAGCAATCAGACCGGTCGTCGCCTGCCCGTCGCGCATCGCCGCCAGCCCAAGCAGTTCACCCAGAAAATCCCGGTTGGTCACCGGACCATACAGCACCAGATCCGCAAGCGCGCCCTGCAACCGATCCAGCGCCTGTTCGCGGGTGGCCCCATGGGCGATCACCTTGGCCAGCATCGGGTCGTAATAGGGCGACACCTCCTGCCTTTCCACAATCCCGGCATCCACGCGAAGCCCATCGCCCACAGGCGCGGACCATTTCACGATAGGCCCCGTCGAGGGCAGGAACCCGTGGGCGGGGTCCTCGGCATAAAGCCGCGCTTCGATCGCATGGCCGGTCAGGGTCACCTCCGACTGGGACAAGGGGAGCGCCAACCCCGCCGCCACATCCAGTTGCAGCGCCACAAGGTCCAGTCCGGTGACCATTTCCGTCACAGGATGTTCCACCTGCAATCGCGTATTCATTTCAAGGAAATAGAATGCCCCGCTTTCCTCCAACAGGAATTCCACCGTGCCAGCCCCCACATAGCCCACCGCCTGTGCCGCCGTAATCGCCGCCGCACCCATACGCGCGCGCAGGTCCTCGCTCATCACCGGACAGGGAGCTTCCTCTAACACCTTCTGGTGACGGCGTTGCACCGAACAATCCCGTTCGCCCAGGTGGATCACGTTGCCATGGGTATCGGCGAACACCTGTATCTCGACATGACGGGGGTTGATCACGGCGCGCTCAAGGATCACCTCGTCCGAGCCAAAGGCATTCGCCGCCTCGGACCGCGCCAGCGCCAGCGCGTCGGCGAAACCGGCGCTGTCGGGCACCACCCGCATCCCCTTGCCACCGCCGCCCAGCGCGGCCTTGATCATCACGGGAAAGCCGATCTTCTCGGCTTCGTCCTGCAACCGCATGTCGGTTTGATCCGCCCCGTCATAGCCGGACACACAGGGCACCCCCGCCCGGTCCATGACCCGCCGCGCCCCGGCCTTGTTTCCCATGCTTTCAATCGCATCCGCAGAGGGGCCGATAAATGTCAGCCCCGCCTCGGCGCAAGCCCGCGCAAAATCGGGTCGTTCGGAAAGAAAGCCATAACCGGGATGCACAGCCTGCGCACCGGCGTCTTTCGCCGCTTGCAGGATGCGCTCGATAGAAAGATAGCTCTCTCCCGCCGGTCCTGCGCCGATGCGGATGGCCAGATCGGCCATGACCACATGGGGCGCGCCCGCGTCTGCATCGGTATAAACCGCAATACAGCGCAGCCCCCGCGCCCGGGCCGTGCGCATGATGCGACAGGCGATTTCGCCACGGTTGGCAATCAAAATCGTGTCAAATGCCATGGTTCAGGCCCTCCCTACACCAAAGCTGAGCTTGTTTACCGACCGCCCCCGCGCCTCGGCACAGGTTTGCAGGCAAAACCCGATCACCCGCCGCGTATCCCGTGGGTCGATAATTCCGTGATCCAGCATCCGCCCCGAGGTAAAAAAGGCATCCGATTGCGCATCAAAATGCGCGGTGATCTTGGCCCGCTGGGCTGCCATCCGCTTCGGGTCGGGCGTCACCCCCTTGCGCGCCGCCGTGCGCAGGGCAACCTGTTCCATCGTTGTCGCGGCCTGTTCCCCGCCCATCACCCCGGTCATAGCATTGGGCCAGGAAAACAGGAAATCCGCGCCAAAGGCATAACCGCACATGCCGTAATTCCCCGCGCCAAAGCTGGCCCCGATATAAAGCGAAATCTTAGGTACGGTCAGGTTGGTCACGGCCTGGATCATCTTGGATCCATGTTTGATCATTCCGCCATGCTCATATTCGGCGCCAACCATGTAACCCGTTGTGTTACCAAGAAAAATCACAGGAGTCCCGGCCTGTTCCATCGCCTGGAGAAAATGTGTTGCCTTGGTGGCACCATCGGGATCAATGGGGCCGTTATTACCCATGATCCCCACCGGCATCCCCATGATTTCACCATGCAGACACACCGTGGCCGGGCCGTAATCCGGTTTGAAATCGCGCAGGCGCGAGCCATCGGTCAGCCGCGCCGCAACTTCGCGCATGTCATAGGGTTTGCGATAATCCACGGGCACAACCCCGGCGATGTCATCGGGGTCATGCAACGGTGCGTCATGGGGACGGGGCACAGGGCCGCCGCCCCAACCAAGCCCCGCCACCACGTCGCGCGCGATTTCAATCCCGTGGGCATCGTTTTCGGCCAGATATTCCACAAGGCCCGTGGTCACGGCGTGCATTTCCGAGCCGCCAAGGGTGGCGTCATCCGCATCTTCGCCCGTTGCCGCCTTGACCAGCGCAGAGCCGGCCAGCATCGCCATGCCGTTGCCCCTGACCCCAATCACATAGTCCGACAGCCCCGGCTGATAGGCCCCGCCCGCGGTCGAAGCCCCGTGCAACACGGTGATCACCGGAATGCCAGCCGCAGAGAGCCGCGCCAGCCCGGCAAACATCCCGCCGCCATGGGCCCAAAGCTCAACCGTATAGGCCATGAGGTTCGCGCCCGCGCTTTCCACGCAATGCACGAAAGGCAGCTTCTGCTTTGACGCGATATCCAGAACGCCCAGCGCCTTGTCCACGGTTTTCGTGGTCGAGGCACCCGCATTAATCCCGGCGTCATCCACATAGATCATACAGCGCACGCCGGACACGAACCCGATCCCGGTGATCGCGCTTGCCCCCGGGATGGTAGTTTCGGGGTCGGGATCATCCACGAGATAGGACGCCATGTTATAAAGTTCCAGAAACGGCATCCCCGGGTCCAACAAGGCAGCAAGCCTTTCGCGCGGCGACAATTGCCCACGCTTGTCAAACACCGGGCGGCGCTCTTCGGATTTCGCCTCGGCCCGCGCTTCCAGCCCGCGCAGCTTGTCAACCAGCGCCAGCATATCGGCGCGATTACCCGCAAACCCCGGCGCGCCCCGGTCGATTCTGCTTTGAAATACTCGCATCCGGCCCTCCCCTGCCGATTGACGTCAAGGTAAGCCTAGAGGCGGAATATAGGTTTGGGAACGCCCGAACGCGCCACGCGACGCAAGGTCACGTCAGGGTCACAGTAAAGGATCACAAATTGCTGGTGGAATTCGCAATCCCGACCAGGCTGCCCAGCAGGCCAAAGATGGTGCGTGCCGCATTGACCGGAGATTCCGTGGCCAACACCGTGTCCTTTGGGTTGATGCTGAAATTCCGCGCCGCAAACAGGCCGTCCGCCGTGGTCAGGTCAAAGGTGAACACCACCTGCTGCATGTTCGGCCCCGCGCCGTCGCTGCGCAACGCCTTGGCCGGATAGTCGCGCAGGATCAGAACCCCCTTGGGATTGGCCCGTGCATCAGAGAGGCCGCCAATAATCGACATCGCCTCAAGCGCGGTGATCTGTTCCTTTTCGAAATAGACCAGTTCTTCCTTGCCCGTGGCCCCGAGAGCGGTGAAATAACGGCTGTCTTCTTCCACCAGAACCTTGTCATTGCCGCGCATCAAAACGTTCTTGGAGGCTGTTGAAAACAGGGCATCGGCGCGCACTTCATAGGTTTTTCCACCACGGATCAACCGCACCAGAGGGTTGCGCAGGGTGGTTGCGATACCGCCGCCCTGGGCAATCACGCTCAGGATCGTGGTGTTGCGATTGGCAAGCGGATAGCTGCCCGGTTTCTGCACGCCGCTGACAAGGTCAACTGAATTGCCCTGTCCGGGTTCGTGCGACAACTGGACCTGAGCCGAGGGGATAATCGGTTCCATCTTCTTCTGGATCTTCTTACGCGCCTGGTTGGGGGACATGCCGCTGACCCGCACGTCTTCGAGGTAAGGTACAAAAATCGTCCCACCCGGAGAAACAATCAGACCGCTCATGGTCACAACCTTTTCATTCACCCCCGTCAAAAGCGAATTATCCTGGTTATCCCAGATAACCAGCGTCACCTTGTCCCCCGGCCGGATCGTGGCCCCGTTGGACCCACCTTTGGCAGAAAGCCAGTGGTAATGCCCGTGCCACCCTGTTGCAGGCCATTTGGCAATCTGTGCAACCGTATCCTTGTGCACTTCTACCACCTGAAACTGGGGGGTTTCGCTATCGTTTTCCTTGATCACTTCAGAAACAATCGCCGCCCCGCGTGGAAGCGAACAGGCCGCGACAAGAAATACTGTGGCGAGCGTTAATAAAACCCGTGCTGAAATGCGCAAAACGATCCCCCCCAGGGTGAATTTGAGCCTATCTTTGGTTGTCCCGGTCTTTTTACACACATCATACGGTGATAAACACCCCTGAAACACGTTTGAGTCAAAGAAGGGCAATCCGTGGCGAATAAACAGCAGAAACCGGCGGTTCTGGTACTTGGGCGCAATGGTAAATTGGGGCGGCTGCTGTCCCGGATCTGGGACGCCCACCCACCCGAAGGGCGGCTAGTGCATTGGCAGGCCCGAAAAAATTTCAACGGGGTCGGGCTTGTTTGGCAACCGGGCGACCCGGTGCCCACCGATTTGCCCGAAATCGGCGCGATTGTCGCCTTGTGGGGGATTACCCCCGGACCGGGGCGCGACGTGGCGGAAAACCGCACATTGGCGCTGGCTGCGATGGAGCTTGGGGCGGCCCTGAACGCGGACCGCGTGCTGCATTGTTCAAGCGCGGCCGTCTATGATCCGGCCCCCTATCCCTTGCCCGAATCCGCCGCACAGGGGGCGGCATCCGGGGCGGCGGGGGCCGAACAGCGTGGCAACGCCTATGGCCGTGCCAAGCTTGACATGGAAGCCGTGGTGGCGGAATGGGCGGCAGAGCACCCCGAGGGACCGGCGCAATGCGCGATGCGCATCGCCAATGTCGCTGGCGCAGACAGCCTGTTCGCCGCAATCTCTGGCGGAGACACGATCACGCTGGACCGCTTCGCCGACGGAACCGGGCCGCGCCGTTCTTACCTTTCCCCGCGCGGTTTGGCCGTGGCCATCGAGGCGCTGCTGAACTGTCCCCGCGCGGCGTTACCCGCAGTGGTCAATATCGCCGCCGCCGGAGCCATGGCAATGGAGGACATCGCCCGTGCCTTTGGCTGTCACATCGAATGGCGCGATGCGCCGGCCTCTGCCGTGCCGCTCGTCGAACTTGACGTGACGCGCCTGACGGCCCTGCGGGGAAACAGCGAGGCGAGCCCGCAAGGGCTCGAAGAGCAATTGCGCCAAATCGGGTGGAAACAGTCATGACCATTGGCAAACGTCTGGTTGATATATTTCTTGCCCTTCTGCTGACGGTCATCCTGTGGCCCGTCATTCTGGGTCTGGCCATCGCCATTTTGCTGCGAGAGGGGCGTCCGGTTTTCTATGTCTCCGAACGGATGCGCGCGCCGGGTCAGCCCTTTCAACTCTGGAAATTCCGCACCATGACCACCGTGACCACCGATACGGGCGTGTCAGGTGGAGACAAATCCGCGCGGATCACCCCGATGGGGCGGTTCATGCGGCGCACGCGCCTGGATGAGTTGCCACAACTGCTTAACATCCTGCGTGGAGATATCAGCTTTGTCGGCCCACGCCCACCGTTGCGCCGGTACGTGGACATGTTCCCGAAACTATACGGCAAGGTATTGAAATCCCGCCCCGGCGTCACCGGTCTGGCCACGCTTGCCTATCACCGTACCGAGGAACGTCTGCTGGCCCCCTGTGCAACACCGGAAGAAACCGAGGCGGTCTATACCCGGCGATGCGTCCCGACCAAGGCGCGGCTGGACCTGATTTACGCCCGAAACCGGTCTGTGGGCTGGGATCTGTGGCTCATGGCCGCCACGGTCCTGCGCCGCCTGCCTCTGCGCGGCCCCGGGCGGGGGCGACCAAAGGGATAGAGCCCTATTGCCAAACCTCTTTCCCCGGCGCGCTGTTCCGCCGCGCCGATCCCCGTCAACGTCCCGCGCGCGGTGCCAAAACCGTTTGGCGTGCCAGGTCGCGTGCGCCAGCCTGCATTCCGGCCTGAATTCCGGGGCACATGACGGCACAAGTGCGGGTGACGATCCCGACTGCCCCCTCGGTTCACGCCGCCTCTGACAGGGTCACCGTGACCGGCGACAGCCCCTCAACCGAGCCGATGATCTGATCCCCTGCCCGCACCGGACCCACCCCGGCGGGGGTGCCGGTCAGGATCACATCCCCCGGGACAAGGTGGTAATACCGGGACAGATGAGCCACGATTTCAGGGCAGGACCAAACCATATCGGCCAGCGTCGCATTTTGCCGAGACTGGCCATTCACCATCAGGTGAATGCGTTGATCTGCCACCGGGCCGAACTCCTCTTTCCGGGTGAGCGCCCCCAGTATGGCCGAGCCTTCCACATCCTTGCCCAAATCCCAGGGGCGGCGATGATCCTTGCCATCCTGTTGCCGGTCACGCCGGGTCATGTCCAACGCACAGGCATAGCCATATATGGCCGCCTCCGCCTGTTCCTCGGTCGCTTCGAACACCGGCGCGCCAAGTGCCAGGGCAAATTCCACCTCGTGATGATAGTCCGACGTCCCGGGGGGATAGGGCAGGGTTTGGCCCGACAGGGCCACATGTGCCGCGGCCTTGGTGAAATACCACGGTGCCTCGCGATCCACCTCGCCCCCCATTTCGGCGGCATGGGCGGCATAGTTGCGCCCGACACAGAACACCCGATGCACCGGAAATCGCGCCTGTTTCCCCATCACCGCAAGGCTGGGGCGTTCCGGCAATGAAAACAGAAACTGGGTCATGAGGCGGCTCCTTGTTGGGCGTGAGTTGTTGGGCGCGAGCTAATGGGATTACCCTCCCTGACGCAAGGTATTCCACCGCTCCTGCAACTGCGCGCGTGCAATTTCCGGGTGTTCAACTACCCTGTGATCATGGACAGGAAAGAAGGCCCGATGATCGTAGTGGCCGAAACCGGGGCCATTGTCATCAGCCTGCGGAACGGGACCGAAAACGCCGACATCCTGCGCGGGTTGCTGCCCGACCATGACCTACGCGCCGGTATGGTTGAATTCAACGTGGTGCCCATGGGACAGAGACGGTTCCACCAATCCACCACGGCAAGGTGGTGATTGAGGACGCAAAGGGCGATGTTGACGCCTTGCTGAACCTCTCACATCTCACAACCCGTCTGTCGGATGGCATCAAACCGATTCAGATGGGTAAGTTGTTGATCAAACTGACAAATGCGGTCAACGCCCTGTCGAGCCTGACCGTATATGACATGCTGCGTCAACCGGGTTGGCGTCGGGTGATCGCGGATCAGATACAAGAGGCGTTGGCGGTGTTCAAGGCCGCCGGGCACCGGTTCCCGCCCGGGTTCTGCCGTGGATTCTGCGTCTGCCCACCCCGGTTTTCAAACGCGTGGCGTCGCCCATGTTGACAATCGACCCGACGGCGCGCACCTCGATGGTGCTGGACATCATGGCCGGGCGCAAAACCGAAATTGATGCGCTTCAGGGCGAGGTGATCGCAATGGGGCGGGCTCAGGGGATGGACACGCCTTTTTGTCGCGCCATCACCGTGGCCATCCGGGAAACCGAAGCGCATGGCACCCAAGCGCCCCGGTATTCGCCCAGAGCCATACGTAAGCGTATGCAGCGCGACAAACAAAACCGGCCAAATCGATCCGTGCGCGCGTTAACGTTTGCGCGGCTTGGCCCGCAGGGTGGGGTCCGCCTGTGTCGGGTCCTCGGGCCAGGGGTGTTTGGGATAACGCCCGCGCATGTCCTTGCGCACATCGGCATAAGAACTGGCCCAGAATCCGGGAAGATCCATAGTCGTCTGTACCGGCTTGCCCCCAGGGGAAAGCAACGTCACCCGCAGCGGCGTGCGCCCTACCACAGGGTGGGTTGTCTGGCCGAAAAGCTCTTGTAAACGCAGCTGAATTTCCGGGTGTTCTCCATCATAGTCAATGGGGATACGACGCCCCAGCGGGGTGGTGAAATGCGCGGGTATATGTTGATCCAGCTTTTGCATCTGGCCCCAATCCAACATGGCGCGCAGCGCGTCCAGAATGTCGAACCTCTTCCAGTCCGCCGCCGTTTTCACGCCCGTAATATGAGGCAGAAGCCATGTCTCCAGGTTGTCCACCAGGGCCGTATCCGACATGTCCGGCAAATCATGGCCTGCATCCCGCATCAAGGCCACGCGCGCGCGCAACCGATTGGCGGCGGGGGATGGCGACAACCCAAGGTCGCGGACACCGTCCAGCATGGCACGCGCCACCGCCTCGGCGGGCGCATCTTTCCAAATGCGATCATCCAGCACGATGGCCCCGAACCGTTCCTGCCGCCGCGCCACGACCCTCCGGTCGCGTCTGGACCACTCACAGCTTTCGACCCACGCGATCTGATCCGCAAACAACCCTTTGATTTCACTTTGGGAAATCTGCGCGGCCAAGCGTATCCGCGCCTCGCGCGGATTGCCATCGGTATCGGTGACCACCAAAAACGGGCTGTTGGCAAGCGGATCGCCTTCCTCCATCACCGCGCCCTTTCCGCCGGACAAGACAAAGCGCGGCGCATCGCCCTTGCGCCGTTGCGCGATGCGGTCGGGATAGGCAAGCGCCGCCATTTCAGCAAGGTTCAAGCCGTCGGATCGCGCGCCATGGCGTCGTGCCAATCGGCGGGCCTCCTGCCTGATCCGTTCCACCGCGCCCCGGTTCACCTGATAGGGGCGTTCGCTCTGGAACCGCTTGAAATCTGTCACCGCCTCAAGCCTCAGCGACAGGTCGCTTGGGGCCGACCGGGCCAGCGGATCGCGGTCATCCAGCAGCGCGGCAAGCGGGGCGGCCGCCTCTCCGGCAACGGCCAGCATATGGGCCAGACGGGGATGAAGCGGAAGCCCCGCCAGGATCCGGCCATGGTCGGTGATCCGCCCCTTCCCGTCCAATGCGCCGAGCAGGGTCAACAAGGTCCGCGCCTCGCCAAACGGCCCTTCACCCGGTTGCGTCAGAAACGGCAAATCGCCAGGTTGCGCCCCCCAGACCGCCAGCTCAAGTGCGAGACCGGCAAGATCCGCCGCCTCGATTTCAGCCGGGGGAAAGGTAGCCAGCGCGCCCTCTTCGCCCTTGGTCCAAAGCCGGTAACACACCCCTTCTGCAACCCGGCCCGCGCGCCCGGTACGTTGGGTTGCCTCGGCCCGCGTGACCCGTTGAGTGACAAGCCGCGACATGCCCGAAGACGGATCGAACAGCGCCCGTCGCGCGCGCCCTGCATCCACCACGACGCGCACGTCCCGGATCGTCAAAGACGTCTCTGCAATTGATGTGGAAAGAACTACTTTTCTTCCATTTTCAATGGGTTGAATAGCTTTTTGTTGATCCTTGAACGGCAGGTTGCCAAACAGGTCAAAAAGCGACACGTTGGCGGGCACACGCCCCTGAAGCGCCGAATGCACGCGCCGGATTTCCCCCTCTCCCGGCAGGAACACCAACATGCCCCCGTCGGTTTCGCTCAGCGCGCGGAGCACAAGCTCGGCCGTGGCGTTTTCGAGACTGCGCCCTTTGGGTATGGGCGCGTCCAGCCACCGAATGTCCACGGAGTAATTCCGCCCTTCCGAGGTGATCAACGGGGCATCGCCCATCAACGCGGCAACAGGTGCCGCGTCCAGGGTAGCGGACATGGCCACAAGGGTCAGGTCGTCGCGAAGCGCTTCGGCAATCTCAAGACACAGCGCCAGCCCAAGATCAGCATTCAGCGAGCGTTCGTGAAATTCATCAAAAATCACGGCACCAATCCCGGACAGTTCGGGATCGGATTGAATCATGCGCGTCAGAATGCCCTCGGTCACCACCTCGATCCGCGTGCCTTTGCCCATACGCGAGTCACCCCGCACCCGGTAACCAACTGTTTCTCCAACGTTTTCACCAAGGGATTGGGCCATCCTTTCGGCAGCGGCCCGCGCGGCCAGCCGACGGGGTTCAAGCATCAATATCCGTCCGCGGAACCGTCCGGTTTCCAGCATCGCCAGGGGAACAACCGTGGTTTTGCCTGCCCCCGGGGGGGCCTGCAGCACGGCACGGTTTCGCGCCTCCAGCGCCTGCAACAAAGGGGTCAGCGCGTCGTCAATCGGAAGACCGGAAATCATGGCGCATTTATCAGCCAATTTCGCATCCGCGTCCATGGCCGCTTTTGCTGGACTTGGCCGCGCGAATTGGGCATGTAATCCGACAAATTTCCGGGAGGACCGCATGGACATCGCCGCCACAGCCGAGAAGATTTCACAGGGCAACCGCCGGGCTCTGGCCCGCGCCATCACCTTGGTCGAAAGCGGGCGCGACGATCACCGAGCCCAGGCGACCGAACTTCTGGAAGCCCTGAAATCCACACAAAAACAAGCTCTTAGAGTCGGCCTTTCGGGCACACCCGGGGTTGGGAAATCCACGTTCATCGAAGCGTTCGGATGCCATCTGACTTCGCTTGGGCTCAAGGTTGCGGTGCTTGCGGTGGATCCGTCTTCGACCCGTTCGGGCGGGTCGATCCTTGGGGACAAAACCCGCATGGAGGACCTCTCAAGAGACCCCAACGCCTTTATCCGTCCCTCCCCCAGCCAAAGCCATCTTGGCGGTGTCACCCGGCGGTCGCGAGAAGCGGTTGCGCTCTGCGAAGCGGCCGGGTTCGACGTGGTGTTGATCGAAACCGTAGGGGTCGGGCAATCGGAAACCGTTGTCGCGGAAATGTCTGATTTATTTATACTTTTGCTGGCCCCAGCAGGCGGGGACGAGCTTCAGGGCGTCAAGCGGGGCATCATGGAAATGGCCGATCTGATCCTAGTCAACAAGGCTGACGGAGACCTCAAACCCGCTGCGACCCGCACCTGCGCCGATTACTCGGGCGCGCTGCGTCTGTTGCGCAAACGGCCCCAGGATCCCGAAGGTTTCCCCAAGGCGATGATGGTTTCGGCAACAGAGCATGACGGGCTGGACATCGCCTGGGCTGAAATGCAAAAACTAGCTAACTGGCGGAAAAAAAACGGTTTTTATCAAGCTGCGCGCGAGGCTCAGGCGAGGTACTGGTTCGTCCAGGAGGTCCGCCATCGGCTTCTGGCCCAACTGGAAACCAGTGCTGCCAAACGGCTCATGACAGAGATGGCCGACAAGGTTGCTTGCGGTGAGATGACCCCAAGCGCCGCCGCGGAAAAAGCCCTGGCGGCGCTGTCCCTTTAACTTTTGGCACAGGCACCCGAATCGGGGGGTGATTTACGTGCAGCACCCCGGCACAGATGCAGCACCCCTTTGACGCCACCGGAAAGCCCGGCAATCGTTAACCACCCGCGCGCCTGAACCATAGGACACCCCGGACCGCAGCCGAGTCAGCCGCGCCAGCGGTCGGGGTAAGCGTCGCCATCGGGGATATAGGCGGCATCAAGATCGGTCATGACTTGCTCCAATCTGTTTGGCGCATAAATTGCGGGCTGGACAAGCCAGGCGTGGAATGCTTTGGCTTTGGCAACCGTTTTTTGATCAAATCCGAATCTTGCGACGCGATCGAACCACCCACGGTATGGATATGAAACATGTCGTTTCCACGACCCCACCGCACGGGTGCCGGACGGACACGACCCGATGACATGACAAGAAAGACGAGGATTCCCATGCTTGATACAGTTACAAATCTAGCCGGTCTGCTCAAGGACCCGAGCCTGCTGGCGGAACTGGCCTATGTGAACGGCCAATGGGTTGCTGGCGAAAACGGCAACACCTTTGCCGTGACCAACCCGGCGCGCGGGGATGTGATCGCCAATGTGGCCGACCTGTCCCGCGCCCAGGTGGGCGACGCCATTGCCGCCGCCGAAACGGCCCAGAAAGAATGGGCCAAATGGACGGGCAAGGAACGCGCCGCCGTGATGCGCAAATGGTTTGATCTGATGATGGACAATGCCGATGATCTGGCCGTGATCCTGACCGCCGAGATGGGCAAACCGTTGGCCGAGGCCAGGGGCGAGATCACCTATGGCGCGTCCTTCATCGAGTTTTTTGCCGAAGAGGCCAAACGCATCTATGGCGAAACCATTCCGGGCCATCAGCGCGACAAGCGGATCACCGTGTTGAAACAACCCATCGGCGTGGCCGCGTCCATCACCCCGTGGAATTTTCCCAACGCGATGATCACCCGCAAGGCCGCGCCTGCGCTGGCTGCGGGCTGTTCCTTTGTGGGTCGCCCCGCCGCCGAAACGCCTTTGTCCGCCACCGTTATGGGCGTGTTGGCCGAACGCGCGGGCATCCCGGCGGGGGTGTTCAACATCGTGCCGTCCTCGCGGTCGTCCGAGGTGGGCAAGGAGTTCTGTGAAAACCCCGCCATTCGCAAGCTGACCTTTACCGGCAGCACCGAGGTGGGCCGCATCCTGATGCGGCAAGCGGCAGATAACGTTTTGAAATGCAGTATGGAATTGGGCGGCAACGCACCTTTCATCGTATTTGACGACGCCGATCTGGACGCCGCTGTCGACGGCGCGATCATGTGCAAATTCCGCAACAACGGCCAAACCTGTGTCTGTGCCAACCGGATTTATGTGCAGGCCGGAGTGTATGAGGAATTTTCCGAAAAGCTGGCCGCGAAACTGGCCACGATGAAGGTGGGCGACGGGTTGGAGGCGGATACCGCCTTTGGCCCGCTGATCACACCCTCTGCCGTGGACAAGGTGCGCGAACATATCGACGACGCGGTATCCAAAGGCGCCGAGGTGGTATTCGGCGGGTCCCGGCATAATCTGGGCGGCACGTTCTTTCAGCCCACCATCGTCAAGGGCGTGACCCAGGACATGATGGTGGCGCGGGACGAAACCTTTGGCCCCATGGCGCCGCTGTTCAAATTCGAAAACGAAGACGAAGTGATCGCCATGGCCAATGACACGATTTTTGGCCTCGCCTCCTATTTCTATGCCAACGATCTGAGCCGCGTTTACAAGGTGGCCGAAGCACTGGAATACGGGATTGTCGGTGTGAATACCGGGATCATTTCAACCGAGCTTGCCCCGTTTGGCGGGGTCAAGCAATCGGGCCTGGGCCGCGAAGGCAGCCACCACGGGATCGAGGATTACCTTGAGTTGAAATACATCTGTATGTCGGTGTGAAATGCCCAATAAAACAGGGGGATTTATATTTTATACCCCCTGTTGGAACAAAAGCGCCCCACGGAACGACCCCCGGCTGGTGCCGGGAGTCGTTCAGCTCAAGTCAAAATAGCTGACATATGTCGCGAACAAATTGGGGACAGACATGCCCTCCCCCATGACTGGGGGAGGGTTAGGGGGAAATCAGGAAGGGGTTAGTTCACCGCAGTGGCGTCTACCACGTCCTTCTCTGCCGCATCTCCCGAGGCAATCGCGATCCGGCGCGGTTTCAACGCTTCGGGGATCTCGCGTACAAGGTCGATATGCAGCATGCCATCGGTATGGGTCGCCCCGGTCACGCGCACGTGGTCGGCGAGCTGAAACCGGCGCTCAAACGCGCGGGTGGCGATACCGCGATGCAGGAAAGTCCGTTCGCCGGTCTCATCCGCCTTGCGGGCGGTCACGATCAAGGCACCTTCCTTGACCTCAACCGACAGATCAGCATCGGAAAACCCGGCCACGGCAATCGAGATGCGATAGCTATCATCCGAGGTTTTTTCGATATTATAGGGGGGATAGCTCTGGTTTCCGGCATCATTGGTCAGAACGCGATCCATCATGTCTGCAATCTGATCAAAGCCGACAGTGGCGCGATAGAGCGGGGCAAAATCAAAGTTACGCATGGGTTATCCTCCATCATGAGCGATACCTTTGGGTGACCCTCCCAACGGGACGGGCCATTCAAATGACGGGGCCTTCTGGAAGCACCCCGATGGAGCAGATTTGGGAAGCGGGACCACGGATTTCAAGGGGCGGGGTCGCCCGCAGGTCACGCGTGGCGTATCACCGCATATTCCGCGACGTTCAGGGCTTGATAAACTTTGCGCCGGTATCGCGGCGCGCGCTGCCCACTATCAACCGGTTGCTGCGCGGGGCAGCATGTTGAAACACGCCCGCGCCATTGGCCAGTTCGGCCTTGAGCAGCGCCAGCGGCTGTTCCAGTTGCGTACCCAGCGCCACGCGGCGCCCTTCCACCTCGGCCTTGGCCGAAACCACGGACACGATCCGCGCCTCGCCATCTTCGCCAAAGGAAAACACCGGCGCGCCGCTGGAGCCGTAATCCACGTCACAGGACATCACCAACACCCCCTGCTGGCGCGCCATGACGCGGCACACTTCCTGCATCGACGGGGCCTCGGAGCGGTCCTGGGCATAGGACACAACCCCGATCCGGTCGCCCTTGCGCGGGCGTTGATCTGTGCGGAACGGGCTTACGGTGGTGTTGCGCACGGGGTGGTGAAGCTCTAACAGCGCCACGTCATTGCGCACACGGTCCGCAGTCACATCCCCCGAAAAATCATATTGCGGATGCACCACGGCCCGTTTGATCCAGCGATAGGCCGAGGCCCGCCCGTTGCGCCACCCGACGAGAAATTCGATCTTGGAATGCGCGATCCGCGCACCGGTCTTGCGGTCATACAGACAGTGCGCCGCCGTCAGCACGAGATTGGGCGCGATCAGCGCCCCGGTGCAAAAGGCGCGCCCGTCCACGTCAAGACGGCCCACCGCCTCCCATCCGCGGCTGTCATCCCCGGTATCCAACCGTTTCAAACGCGCATCGCCCGCTTGGGCCGAGGTGGCGAACAGCGTTGTAATCAGGGTCATACAGATGGTGCGCAGCATGGGCTCTCCGGCGGTCGCAAGACAAGGTTTTCACCGCCCTAACCCACGGATGCGGCGAAATTAGGGCAAATGCCGCGGGTCACCGGAGCACTGGGGAACTGGGGCGCTGGGCCGTCAGGCTGCCCTTGCACGGCTCAGGTCAGCACCGGAACCGGCCGCTGCTCGCCGTTCGGTGCCATCGCGCGTGGTTTCGGGCCGCCCGTGGCCCAGTCGAGCAATTCGACCGTATGCACCACCGGCACGTCGGTGCCTGAACCGATCTGCATCATACATCCGATATTCCCGGCGGCGATGATGTTGGGGGATCTGGCCTCAAGGGTCCGCACCTTGCGCGTCTTCAACGCTCCTGAAATCTCGGGCTGCATCAGGTTATAGGTCCCGGCAGAACCACAGCACAGGTGGCTGTCGGCAGGTTCGACCACCTCGAACCCCGCCCGTTTCAACAGGGTTTTGGGGTGGGTTTTGATCTGCTGGCCATGTTGCAGAGAGCAGGCCGCGTGATAGGCGACGCGCAACCCGCGCGTTTCACCTTGCGGCATATCCAGTTTCATCAGCAATTCGGACACGTCCACGGCAATCTCGGATACCTTGGCCGCCTGTTCCGCCAGCGCATCGTTGCGGAACATGTAACCGTAATCCTTGACCGTTGTCCCACAGCCCGAGGTGTTGATAACGATGGCGTCCAACCCGCCTGTCGCCATTTCGGCCGTCCAGGCGCGGATATTCAACGCCGCGGCGGCGTGGCTTTCATCGGATTTGCCCATGTGATGGGTCAGCGCGCCACAGCAGCCCGCGCCTTTGGCCACCACCACCTCGCATCCAAGCCGGGTCAGCAGACGGATGGTCGCATCATTGATATCGGTATTCAGCGCCCTTTGCGCACAGCCCGTCATCAACGCCACCCGCATCCGCCGCGCCGCCTTGGGCGCAAAACTCTGGGGGTCGTCATTGCGGCTGACCGGGGGAATTTCGCGCGGGACCATGTCCAGCATTGCCCGCAGCCGGGGATCGGGCAGGAACCGCGCAAAAGGCCGCCCCAACCTGGCCCCCAGCAAGGCCAGCCGGAACCGCCCGGGATAGGGCAGGATCCGCGCCAGGGTCCAGCGCAACAGCCGGTCCATCAGCGGGCGTTTGTAATTCTGTTCGATATATTCGCGCGCATGGTCCACGAGATGCATGTAATGCACACCCGAAGGGCAGGTGGACATACAGGCCAGACACGACAGACAGCGATCCACGTGCAGCACCGTGTTGGGATCCGGCACCCGTTCGTTTTCCAGCATATCCTTGATCTGGTAAATCCGCCCCCGCGGGCTGTCCAGTTCATCGCCCAGCACCTGATAGGTCGGGCAGGTCGCGGTACAGAACCCGCAATGCACGCAGGCGCGCAAAATCTCGTTCGCGCGCGTGATGCCCGGATCGCGCAGTTGGTCTTCGCTAAAATTGGTCTGCATGGTCCTGTTCGCTATCCTGTCATCATCAGAGCCGTGGCGAGACCAAACCACGGGATCACCGTGGCCATGGCCCCAATCGCCGTGCTCCATCTCACCGCATCAGGGATGGAAAACCGAAGTCGCACCGCCTGAACACACATCGCCACCATCGTGACCCAGCCAAGCCACATCGCCACAAGCGCCCCCAGCGAAAGCCCCTGTCGCATCAGCAATAGCGCCGCCAGCACAAGTACGGCCACCGTCGAACACCCGACCGCAAAGCGCGCAAAGCTTGGCGCAGGTTTCACCAGGGCCAGCATCAACAGAGGCCCGCCAATAAACACCACCGAAAATGTCGCCCAAACCATAGTTTCATCCCATCAAGCCCGGGTTCAGGATACCCTTGGGGTCGAATTTGGCGCGTAAACCTTTCGATATCGTGGCCAAAGGCGCGGGTTCCGGTTGAAAAACCGGAATTTTCCGGCGGGTTTCCAGATTGCTGCGCACCAGCGTGGCATGTCCATCAAAGGTTTCGGGGCGCAGATCCGCCCCCGGCTGACACAGGACCCAGATCAACCCACCGCCCCAATCATAGAGAACCTGCGACACCCCGCGCGACCGCAGGCCGCGCACCAGTTCGGGGGCGTCGGTCGGTTTCACCGAGAATCGCCACACATCGCCTTCGGCGGTTTGGAACGGCACCACATCCCGCACCCATTGCCACCCCTGCGCGGTCTTTTCCGGATCGGTTTCAATTTGCGCCATGCCGAAATCGGCCAGCAGATCGGCCAGACGCCGGGCGCGATAGGCCACGCTTTGCGCAAACCCTTCGATCCGCAGCACGGTCGCCGGGTCTCCGTCAAGGCCAACGGGGTAATGGGACGCGCCCGTCACCTCGAAGGGCGAGGCAAGCGCGCGGGTCATCGCCTTGACCGCATCGTGTTCGGTCAATCCATACAGCAACAGAACCGCCCGCGCGGGGGGGGCGGGCAGCACCTTGAAGCTGACTTCGGACATCACACCAAGGGTGCCCCAGCTTCCCGCCATCAGCTTGACCAGATCATAGCCGGTCACGTTTTTCATCACCCGCCCACCGTTTTTGAGTACACGTCCCGTCCCGTCGACGAAACGCACCCCCAGAAGAAAGTCGCGACAGGCCCCGGCGGCCACCCGGCGCGGGCCGCTGGCATTCGTGGCCACAACCCCGCCAATGGTCGGCACGCCCGTCGTGCCCAGAAGGACGCGGTGATCCATGGGCTCAAAAGCCAGCCTTTGGCCTTCGGCGGCCAGAACCGTTTCAATCTCGGCCACGGGCGTTCCGGCCCGCGCCACGAGGGTCAGCGCGCCCGGCTCGTAATCGACGATTCCCGACAGGGCCGCGGTGCTGAGAACATCACCCGCCACCGGCGCGCCGATGTCCCGCGTGCCGCCACCCTGAATGCGCAGGGGCCCGTCCGCGGTCGCTACCATCCCGGCCAGTTCGGCCTCTGTCGCTGGTGTCATCATTGTCGTGTTGCCTCAAACATCCATTGGGGGAAGGTCGATATTTCCCCGAATTTTCAGCGTGGAGGGCCGCCCCCACCATCCGCGTTCATTCCGCCGCGATGCGCCGCGATGCGCTTGCCGCGAGCGGGAATACCTTGGCCGGGTTCAACAGCCATGCCGGGTCAAACACGTCCTTCACCGCCATCTGGATATCCAGATCGTCGGGCGCGAACTGATCCACCATAAGGTCGCGTTTTTCGATGCCGACCCCGTGTTCTCCGGTCAGGCAGCCGCCCACTTCGACACAAAGCCGAAGGATGTCGGCACCAAACTGTTCACAGAGTTCAAGGTCCCCGGGTTTGTTGGCATCAAACAGAATCAGCGGATGCATGTTGCCATCCCCGGCGTGAAACACGTTGCCCACATCCAGCCCGTATTCGCGGCTCATCTCGCCAATCCGGCGCAGCACCAGCGGCAGTTGCGAGACCGGGATCGTCCCGTCAAGGCACATATAGTCGTTGATCTGCCCCATCGCGCCAAAGGCGGATTTGCGACCCAGCCAGATCCGCGCGCTTTCCTCGGCGCTGCTGCTTTCGCGCAGTTCGACCGGGTTGTGACGACGGGCTATGTCAAGGATCACGGCAAGCTGTTCGTCGATCTCGTCGGGGCTGCCTTCGACCTCGACGATCAACAGCGCCTCGGCATCCGGGTATCCGGCACCGGCAAAAGCTTCGGTGGCGCGGATCACCGGGCGGTCCATGAATTCGATCGCCACGGGCAGCACCCCGGCCCTGATGATATCCGAAACGCATTCCCCGGCCACAACGATGTCATCATAGGCGATCAGCACGGGCCGCGCCCCTTCGGGTTTGCGCAGGATGCGCAGGGTAGCTTCGGTGACCACGCCCAGCTGACCTTCGGAGCCACAGATCAGCCCAAGAAGGTCCAGCCCCCCGGCATCCAGATGCGCGCCGCCGATTTCAACCACCTCGCCATCCATCATGACCATGGTGACACCCAGAAGGTTGTTGGTGGTCACCCCGTATTTCAAACAATGGGCCCCGCCGGAATTCATCGCGATATTGCCCGCGATGGCACAGGCCAGTTGCGACGAGGGATCGGGCGCATAGAAGAAGTCTTCTTCCTCCACTGCGCCGGAGACTGACAGGTTGGTGCGCCCCGTCTGAACCCGGATCACGCGGTTTTCATAGTCGGCTTCCAGCACCTCGTTCATCCGCGCCACCCCAAGGATCACGCTGTCGGCGGTGGGCAGAGCCCCCCCGGCCAGGGACGTGCCCGCCCCGCGCGGCACCACCGGCACGCCCATGTCGTGACAGATTCGCAGAACGTCCGACACCTCCTGGGTGGTTGACGGCAGCACCACCGCCAGCGGCGGACAGCGATAGGCAGTCAGCGCGTCGCATTCATAGGCGCGGGTTTCGACCTCTTCATGGATCACGGCATCGCGTGGCAGCACCTTCAGCAAACGTTGGATCAGGCTCGGCTTTCTGGCGATCACCCCGGCATCGGGTGTTGGCATCTGCATTTTGCGGCGCTCCCTGGTAATTGGTAAGGAAATATAACCAATTATGCGATCTGGCAAGTTCCGTTTTCTGCTATATGGTCGCATGATGCAGATCAATGACGTCATTTCCCATTTTTCTCCGCTGGATTTTTCCGCGCTGACGGTGCTTTGCCTCGCATTGATCGGGATCGGGTGGCGAATCGAACACCCCGGCGCACAGGTCTCGGTTTCGGTTCTGATGGCTCAGTATCGGCGCGAATGGATGCAACAGATGCTGTTTCGTGACCCGCGAATCTTTGACGCTCAGGCGTTGTCGAACCTGCGCCAGGGCACGGCGTTTTTTGCGTCGGCCACGATGATCGCCCTTGGGGGGGCGCTAGCGCTGATCGGCAATGCGGAACAGATTCAGGGCATCGCCCGCGATCTGTCTCTGGACCAGACCCCAACGGCCGTGTGGGAGATCAAACTGTTGATCACCGCGCTTTTGCTGGCCAATGCCTTTCTCAAATTCGTGTGGAGCAACCGGCTGTTTGGCTATTGCATGGTGGTCATGGCGGCGGTGCCCCTGTCACCCACTGACCCGGTGAGCATATCGCGCGCCCGCAAGGCGGCGGAAATCAACATCACGGCCGCGCGCAGCTTTAACCGCGGGCTGCGGGCGATCTATTTCGCAATGGCATCGCTGGCCTTCATGCTTGGGCCGGTTCCGTTGATGTTGGCGGTGGGCATAACCGTTCTGATCCTGTGGCGGCGGGAATTTGCCTCCCAGTCCCGCAGCGTTTTGCTGCACCCCCCCGAAGGCTGACCTCCCAGCAAAGCCAGCAAAGAAAATGTGACGAATTGGCCACAGGCAAAGGGGCGCACACACAGACGTGACATGCCCACACAGACCCACCCGGTTATAGTGGCGGCCATGCGATGGATGATTTCCCCCCTTGCGGCGCTGGCTGCTGTGCTTCTTTCCACCCTGATGGTGGTCGCCGACACCCCGGAGGTGTTGGACGTCAAAACCACAAGATCCGGGATGGGATGGCGAATTGACGTGACGCTGTCCCACCCGGATACGGGATGGGACCACTATGCCAATGGGTGGGAGGTGCTGGACGCCGAAGGCAACCACATCGCGACGCGCGAATTGATACACCCCCATGTCAAGGAACAGCCCTTTACCCGCTCGCTGTCCAACGTGATGGTGCCGGACGGTGTGCGGGTGATCTATATCCGTGCCCGGTGTTCGCTGCAGAAAGATTTTGTTGGACCGACAATCGAAGTCCCGCTGCTGGATAACACAGTGCGGAACGATTACTGACCCCTGCAAATGTCGCGGCAGATAAAGCGTTTCCGCATTACGTTGACTCAGCATGATGTGGAAACACTTTAGGCAGCGGATCACCGGGAGGGCTCCCGCCCGCTGCGGTCGCATCAAAGATGCAATCCTCGCAGGTTGGGCCCGGCGGTTATCCGTATGGGCGCGCTGCGCCCATACGGATAACCGCCCCCCGCCCGCCGCAGGCGCCATTGCCCTTGCAAAGGGCGATGCACACTCACGAACCTCTCTGGCTAACCTCTCTGGTTTTTCCCGCCCCAAGCCAAGGGACACCGCGAATGGGTCAAGTCTCACAACCCGGCCACAACATTGCTGACAGTACCCTGTCAGCAGGGGTATGAGATAAGGGTCGTATCAAACCCTGTTCTCAAAAGGAGATACAACATGTCCAATTCCCCCGTTCTCGTCTGGTGTGAAATCCCTGTGACCGACATGACCAGGGCCTGTGCCTTTTACAGTACCGTGTTCGGGTACCGTATGGAGATCACCACCGAAGGCCCCAACCCCATGGCCATTCTGAATGGTGAAACCGAACAGACCGCCGGCAATCTTTACCCCGGAACCCCATCCGGTGACGGGCGCGGGCCGACTGTGCATCTTGCGCTGCCCGGGGGCCTGACCGTAGAGGAGGCCAGCGACCGGGTGAAAGCCCAGGGCGGCACCGTAGGGGGGCCTCTGGTCGAGATGCCCTTTGGTCGCTGGACCTATGCCACCGACCCGGACGGCAATTCCATCGGCCTGTTCCAGGGCGTGGCCAGCTGATGCGCCGGGCCGACCGCCTGTTCCAGATCGTGCAGTATCTGCGTGGCGGTCGGCTTGTCACGGCGGCCCAGTTGGCCGAGCGGCTTGAGGTCACCAGGCGCACGATCTATCGCGACATTGCTGACCTAATGGGGTCGGGCGTGCCGATCGAGGGCGAGGCCGGGGTCGGCTATGTGATGCGCGATGGCTATGATGTTCCGCCTTTGATGTTCACCACTGACGAAATTGTCGCTCTTGTCGCCGGAGCGCGGATGGTCCGCGCCTGGGGCGGAGCCACGATGGCCAGCGCCGCAGAAGAGGCGCTTATCAAGATCAACGCAGTCCTGCCCGACGCGGCGCGCAAACGTGCGGGCGAAGTTCAGGTCCACGCCTTCCAGATGCCAGTCATGACCGACGCGCTGCGCGCGCGGCTGGACGAAATCGAGCGCCATGTGAATGCCCGCACGCGGTTGATCGTGGACTATGCCGACAAGGATGGAGTCACGACCCAAAGGGTGTTGCGCCCGCTGGGGCTTTGGTTCTGGGGCAAGGTCTGGACCCTGGTGGCGTGGTGTGAATTGCGCGAAGATTTCCGGGTGTTTCGGGTGGATCGTATCAGCGCCATGCAGCCCGGCGAAGGTTTCCGCGACGAGCGGGACAAGTCGCTGACCATATTCCTTGCCCGGATGCGCGCGCAGGACGACCCCTGCGACAGTTTGGGCACGTCTTCGCCAGACGCTTAACAGCCGGGCACGACCCATGCGTTTCGTGCATGACCGTGTTGCAAAGCCGGGGCGTATCTTCTCTTCTCTGACATCTGTCAAATGCGCGTCACACTCTCTATGTTAGGCGATGTTAAGATGTTAGGCGATATTAAGCGCGGACCGCGATGGTAAATACACGCGTCCACCCTTACAGGCGGCCTCGTTGCACAATCAGGCGTCGACCGCTTCGGTCAGGCAAAATAAGACGGGAATGAGCATGTCAGATAAGAACACACCGCAAGACCCTGTGCCGGAGGACCCTGTGCCGGAGGACAGCCGCGCCCAGATCGCCGATCTGCTGGACCGCGATGCCCGGTCGCGGATGGCCAGGGCCACGTCTGGCCTGTCTCCTGCGGCGATCATGGATGCGTGGGACGATTGGCGCAACCACCTTGTCATGTCACCCGGAAAGCGGGGCGAGCTGATCTACACGGGCGTGGAAAACTGGATGAATCTATCCAGATATGCCATTCAGTATTCTCTGGGGTTTCATCCCGAAGACCCGATTACCCCGAACAAGGGCGACCGCCGCTGGCGTCACGCCGGATGGGACCGCCCGCCGTTTAACTTTTACAAGCAATCCTTCCTGCTGGCCGAGGATTGGTGGCATGACGCCACCACCGGCATTCGCGGCATGTCCCCACAAAGCGAAAATGCCACCACTTTCATGGTGCGTCAGGTGCTGGACGCCTTTGCCCCCACCAATTTTCCCGCAACCAACCCCGAGATCATCGAAGCCACCGTCAAGGAAAACGGTATGAACTTTCTCCGGGGCGCGCAGAACTATTTCGAAGACCTCAAGGCGTTGACCACCGACAGTTATGAAATGCCCATGAACGGGTTCAAGGTGGGCGAAAACCTTGCCGTCACCCCGGGCAAGGTGGTGTTCCGCAATCATCTGATCGAGCTGATCCAATACACCCCCACCACCGACAAGGTGCACCCCGAACCGATCCTGATCACCCCGGCCTGGATCATGAAATACTATATCCTCGATCTCAGCCCCGAAAATTCGATGGTGAAATACCTGACCGATCAGGGCCACACGGTGTTCATGATCAGCTGGCGCAACCCCGACAAGGAGGATCGTGATCTGGCGATGCTGGATTACCTGGAGCAGGGTTCCATGGCCGCGCTGGACGAGGTGACGCGGATCACCGGGGCGGACAAGGTCCACCTGACCGGCTATTGCCTTGGCGGCACCCTGTCGATCATCACCGCCGCCAGGATGGCGCGGGATGGGGATGACCGGCTTGCCTCGCTCACCCTGTTCGCCGCCCAGGCGGATTTCACCGAAGCGGGCGAGCTGATGCTGTTCATCAATGAAAGTCAGGTTGCCTTCCTGGAAGACATGATGTGGCGCACCGGATACCTGGATGCCAAACAGATGGCGGGCGCGTTCCAGTTGCTGCGCAGTAACGATCTGATCTGGTCTCAGGTTCAGCGGCAGTACATGTTGGGCGAGCGGACCAAGGTCAACGACCTCATGGCGTGGAACGCTGACACCACGCGGATGCCCTATAAGATGCACAGCGAATACCTGCGTGAACTGTTTCTCAGCAACAAGCTGGCCACCGGAAAATACCGAATCGACGGGCACCACATTTTCGTCAGCGATATCCGCGTGCCGATCTTTGCCGTGGGCACCGAAACCGACCACGTTGCGCCGTGGCGATCGGTCTACAAGATCGAGGCATTGACCCAGAGCGAGGTGACCTTTGTCCTGACCAATGGCGGGCATAATGCGGGCGTCGTGTCCGAACCCGGCCACCCGCGCCGCCATTACCGGGTGATGACCCACGCACAGGGGGATAACCACCTGTCATCCTTTGCCTTTGAACAACAGGCGGAAAAGAAGGACGGGTCGTGGTGGCCGGAATGGAGCGCGTGGTTGACCGCCCGCTCGGGCGCGCCTGGAAAGCCGCCGAAGATGGCCAGGGCGCTGTGCGACGCGCCGGGCACCTATGTGATGATGCCCTAACCCCGAGAACGAGGAAACCCCATGATATTGCAAGGAAAACGCGGCCTGATTGTCGGGGTCGCCAATACCGGTTCCATTGCCGCCGGATGCGCGCGGGCCTATTCGGCGGCTGGGGCGCGGCTGGCGCTGACCTTTCTGTCCGACAAGGCCCACCCCCATGTTGCCCCGGTGGCCCAGGAGGTGGAGGCCGAGGCCCTGTTGCCGCTGGACGTGCGGGACGACGCCCAGATGGATGCCGTGTTCGCATGGATCGCGCAAAACTGGGGCGGACTGGATTTTCTGCTGCATTCCATCGCCTTTTGCCCAAAAGACGATCTTCATGGCCGGGTGACCGATTGTTCCCGCGACGGGTTCGCGGCCGCCATGGACATTTCGGTTCATTCCTTCCTGCGCATGGCGCAGCGAGCCGAGCCATTGATGACGGCGGGCGGCAGCCTGACCACGGTCAGCTATTACGGCGCGGAAAAGGTGGTGGACCATTACAATATCATGGGCCCGGTGAAGGCGGCGCTGGAAAGCGTGACCCGTTACGTTGCGTCCGAGCTTGGCCCCAGGGGCATTCGCGTCAATGCATTGTCGCCGGGGCCATTGATGACCCGCGCCGCATCGGGCATTGACCACTTTGACGATCTGATGGCCAGTGCCGAAACCCGCGCACCCCTGCGCCGTCTGGTCACGATTGACGAAGTTGGCGCCATGGCCGCCTGTCTTGCCAGCGATCAGGGCGCGGCCCTGACCGGCGACGTCATCCATGTGGATGGCGGGTATCACGTGATGTCCTGAAGGGGATTTGCAAATGGTTGAAATGATTGAAAACCGCACGTTTGACGAAATCGCAATCGGCGACAGCGCCGAATTGTCCCGGGTTCTGACCGCGCGTGACATCGACCTGTTCGCGATCGTATCAGGCGATGTAAACCCGGCCCATGTGGACCCGGATTATGCCCATGAAAGCCGGTTTCACGACGTGATCGCCCATGGCATGTGGTCCGGGTCGCTGATTTCGGCCGTTCTGGGCACCGAATTGCCCGGGCCGGGTACGATCTATGTGGATCAACAACTGCATTTTCGCCGCCCTGTCACCCTGGGAGCACGGATCAAGGCCAAGGTCACGGTCACCGCCAAGGGCGACAAAGGTCGCGTCACATTGGACTGTGTGTGCACCAATGGGGATGGCGGCGTTGTTCTGGAAGGCATGGCGGTTGTCATCGCGCCGTCCAAGAAAATCCGGCGCGAGCGCAGGGTGATGCCGGAGGCGAGCCTCAAGCGCCCGGGATCACAACATGAAACCCTGCTGGCCAAAACCCAACCTCTGGACCGGCTGGAAACGGCTGTTGTGCATCCCTGTGACGGCCCGTCGCTGGAGGGGGCGATGCGGGCGCGCGAACTGGATCTTGTGGAACCCATCCTGATCGGACCGGAGGCCAGGATCAAAGCCGCCGCCGAAAAGGCCGAAATCGACCTTGGCGATGTGCAGATCATCGACGTCCCCCACAGCCACGCCGCCGCCCGCAAGGGGGTGGACCTTGTGCTGGAAGGCAAGGCCGAAGCCCTGATGAAAGGCGCGCTGCATACGGACGAGATCATGGGCGAGGTGGTGGACCGTCGGCACGGGCTGCGCACCGAACGGCGGATGAGCCATGTTTTCGCGTTGGACGTGCCCAGCTATCCCAAACCCCTGCTGGTGTCGGATGCGGCGATCAACATCGCCCCCGATTTACAGACCAAGGCGGATATCACGCAAAACGCCATCCGGCTGGCCCATGCGCTTGGGGTGGAACTGCCCAAGGTGGCCATCCTTTCGGCGGTGGAAACCGTATACCCAAAGGTGCCCTCGACCATCGAGGCGGCGGCTTTGTGCAAGATGGCGGACCGGGGCCAGATTACCGGCGGCTTGCTGGACGGGCCTTTGGCCTTTGACAACGCGGTGTCCCCGGCGGCGGTGGCAACCAAGGGCATCGTGTCGGATGTGGCGGGCGAAGCGGATATCCTGATTGCGCCCGATCTTGAAAGCGGCAACATGATCGCGAAACAGATGATTTACCTGGCCGGGGCCCAGGCCGCGGGAATCGTGTTGGGCGCGCGGGTGCCGGTGATGTTGACCAGCCGCGCGGACACGATCCAGGCGCGGGTGACAAGCGCGACGCTGGCGCTGTTGATGCAACGCTATAACATGGGGATCAAGGTGTGAGCGAGGCAAAAACCGACTGTATCCTCGTCCTGAATTCGGGCTCATCCAGCATCAAATACGGGCTTTATCCGGTGGATGGCGGCAAACGCATCCTGCGCGGATTGATCGAACGGATCGGGGTCGGGGCGCAACACCGGGCCGAAGACGGGAGCGTGACCGCCCTCCCTGCCGATACCCATGCGGGCGCGTTGGACTGGCTGTTGAACATGCTGTCGGCGCGCGGCGGGTTCATGTTGATCGCCGCCGGGCACCGCGTGGTCCATGGCGGCCAGGATTTTGACGGACCAGTACGGATCAACAAAGACGCATTGGCCAAGATACACGCCCTGGCCCCGCTGGCCCCCGCACACCAGCCCCATAACATCGCAGGCATCGAGGCCGTGGCCCGCAACCACCCAACCCTGCCGCAATTCGCCAGCTTTGACACCGCATTTCACCGTAGCCAGCCCCGGTTGGAACAGCTTTACGCCCTGCCCCGGCACCTGCTTGATGACGGGGTGTTGCGCTATGGGTTTCACGGGTTGAGCTATGATTTCATCGCCGCGCAGATGCCCCGCGTGATGGGAGAGCGCGCCGCAGGCAAGGTGGCCGTTCTGCATCTTGGGAACGGAGCAAGCATTTGTGGCATGGTAGAGGGCCAGAGCTTTGCCACCTCGATGGGGTTCACCGCACTGGACGGGTTGATGATGGGCCGGCGCTGTGGCGACATGGACCCCGGCGTGGTGTTCCACCTGATCCGGGATCGCGGGTTAAGCGTGGACGAGGCCGAGGCCCTGTTGGGCAATCAATCCGGTTTGATGGGCGTGTCGGGGATCAGCAGCGACATGCGGGATCTGCTGGCCAGTGACGCGGCCGAGGCACAGGAAGCGGTGCAGCTTTTCATTCTTACCGCCGCCAAACAGCTGGGCGCGATCACCGCGGCCATGGGCGGGCTGGACGCCATGGTGTTCACCGGCGGGATCGGCGAAAACGCAGCACCTGTGCGCGCCGGAATCGTGCGGGCCATGGGATGGCTTGGTTTTGAACTGGACGAGGCCGCCAATGACGCGGGTGCGGCGACAATCACGCTGCCAGCCCAGAGCGCGGGCCAGAACACAGGCCAAAACGCGGGCCAGCCCCCCATCAAAAGCGCACATGTCATCGCCACCAACGAAGAACGCGTGATCGCCGATCAGGCCCGCACCCTGTTGACAGGGTGACCGGGGCGGTGTGAGACCCATCAAGGGCCATCTCGCTTACCCCTCCGCACATCTCGGGCTGCGAATCTCAGGGCTGTCGCCTTCATCGGCACCGCGCGAACCCTGACCCGAAAGAGGGACCCGAAAAAGGGGAATTCCAAAATCCACCATGGCACTGTCGGTTCTGCTCCGCCCTTGCCCGGCGCGCCGGGGTGGGTGGGCGGGAGGCGGGCCGGGCAAGGGCGCTAAAACGTTTCCACATCACGCTGTGTCAACGTAATGCGGGAACGCTTTAGGCCGACATACGCTCTGCCCGGATCATATCTGCACATTTTTCGCCGATCATGATGGTTGGCGCATTGGTGTTGCCCGATACCAGCAGCGGCATCACCGAAGCATCCGCAACCCGAAGCCCCTCCACCCCCCGCACACGCAGTTGCGGGTCAACCACGGCCAGATCATCCACGCCCATCTTGCAGGTGCCCACCGGGTGATACACCGTATCAGCGCGGTTGCGGATATGCTGTTCCCATTCCGCGTCCGTTGTCGTGTCGGACACGCCGAACAGCTCTTTGGCCTTGAACCCTTTCATCGGTTCGGTCTCCATGATCTCGCGGGTCTTCTTGGCCCCGGCCACCAACGTGGCCAGATCGCGTTCATCCCCAAGGAAATTCGGGTCGATCCGGGGGGCCGCCATGGGATCGGCGCTGTTCAATCCCACCGTCCCGCGCGAATAGGGGCGCAGCACGCAGACATGACAGGAATAGCCGTGCCCCATATGCAGCCTGCGCGCATGGTCATCCACCACGGAGATCACGAAATGGGTCTGGACATCGGCACGCTCCAGCGCCGGGTCGGTTTTGAAGAAACTTCCGGCCTCGGCCAGGGGTGAGGCCACCATGGACACCCCGTCGCGCCGCCATTTCAACGCATGACGCAGCAAGGACACCCCCCCGCGCGGGCCAAGCCCCACTGTATCCCGGTCCCGGGTTTTATAGGCCAGAATGAAATCAAGGTGATCCTGCAAATTCTGCCCCACACCGGGCAATTCATGCACCATGTCGATCCCGTGCGGCACAATATCCCCGGGCCGCCCCACGCCGGACAGTTGCAGCAGCTGCGGCGAGTTGAACGCCCCCCCACACAGCACGACTTCGCGCGTCGCGCGCAGCTCGCGGTCTTCCTTGCCCACGCGACAGGCCACCCCCACGGCGCGTTTGCCGTCAAACAGAACACGGGTGGCGTGGGCTCTGGTGATCACGGTCAGATTCGGCCGGTCCATCACCGGAAACAGATACCCGGCCGCCGCAGAACACCGTTCGCCATTCTTGTCGGCATGGTGGAACTGGGTCACCTGATAAAGCCCCGCCCCTTCGTTGTCGCCCGTATTGAAATCCGCCACTGCGCGGATCTGGTTGCGGGCATTCGCGTCAACAAACGCCTGTGAGATCGGGCGCGGTGCCTTCTGATTCGACACCTGCAACGGCCCTTCGGCCCCGTGCATGTCATCGGCACCGCGTTCGTTGTTTTCGGCCTTGCGGAAATAGGGCAACACATCGTCCCAGCCCCAGCCGTCGCATCCCAACGCGGCCCAGCCATCGTAATCCGCCGCCTGACCACGCAGGTAGAGCATGGCGTTGATAGCCGAGGACCCGCCCAGCGCCTTGCCACGCGGCTGATACCCCTTGCGCCCGTTCAAACCGGGCTGGGGCACCGTTTCAAAGGCCCAGTTGTTGATCCTGGCCGGCCGTCCGGGCAGCATCGCCACCACGCCCATGGGTGCGCGGACAAGGATGCCGTTGCCTCCGCCCCCGGCCTCCAGCAGACACACGGTCACATCCGCGTCTTCGCTCAGTCGGCTGGCGATCGTCGCCCCGGCGGCCCCCCCGCCCACGATTACGTAGTCAAATTCCATCTCACCCTCCCTGACACGACCCACCGGGTGCCCCGGCCTTCCGGCGGGTCCCGTTCAAATTGTCGGCTTGACCCAGTGGACCGCACCACACCCCGGCTTGTCGAGTCTTTTGGCAACCAGCCCCCGCCGATTCCCAAAAAACCCGGCGTCCCGGCCCCGCTGCCACCCGGTTTTCCGGCGCAGACAAGCGCGACACATGCGCCCCATACACGCGTTTGAGGCCATAACACGCTGGACGCACATCAAAACCGCCGCTAAGAAACGGCCCGGAGAGGCTGCGGGATTCTGCGGCCTCGTCGTGCATAGGTCGAATTCGGCCAAAACTACGGAGAGAACCTCGTGTCCCACGCAGAAGATCACGAAGGCACCCGGAGAGATTTCCTCTACTACGCCACCGCAGGTGCCGGTGCCGTAACCGCAGGTGCAGCAGCATGGCCTTTGGTCAATCAAATGAACCCCTCGGCCGATGTAAAGGCCCTCAGCTCGATCCGTGTAGATATTTCCGGTATCGAGGTTGGCACGCAGCTAACCGTTAAATGGCTGGGTAAACCGGTGTTCATCCGCCGCCGCACCGCCGAAGAAATCGAAGCAGCGCGTGCCGTTACGCTGGACGAACTGACCATCGACAAGATGTCCCAGAACCGCAACGATATGGCGCTTGACGCGATGGACGAAAACCGCGCGATGGACGAGGCCGGTGAATGGCTGGTCATGATCGGTGTATGTACCCACCTTGGCTGTGTTCCCATCGGGGACGGTGCCGGTGACTTTGGCGGCTGGTTCTGCCCCTGTCACGGGTCGCACTATGATACATCGGGCCGCATCCGCAAAGGTCCCGCCCCCGAAAACCTCTGGGTTCCAATCGCCAAGTTCGAAGGCGACGAACTGGTTCTAGGCTAAGGAGACGCGCGCATGTCCGGAATTCCCCACGACGAATACGAGCCCAAGACGGGTATCGAAAAGTGGCTGCACAAACGTCTGAACGTTGTTGGCCTGGTTTATGACACACTCATGATCCCCACCCCCAAGAACCTGAACTGGTGGTGGATCTGGGGCATCGTTCTTGCCTATTGTCTGGTGCACATGATTGTCACCGGCATCATTCTGGCGATGCACTATACCCCCCATGTCGATCTGGCGTTTGCGTCGATCGAACACATCATGCGGGACGTGAATGGCGGGCATATGATCCGCTATATGCACATGAACGGCGCGGCGCTGTTCTTTTTTGCCGTTTATATCCACATTTTCCGCGGTCTTTACTATGGCTCCTACAAGGCACCCCGTGAAATCACGTGGATTGTCGGCATGATCATCTTCCTTCTGATGATGGCCGCAGGCTTCATGGGCTATGTTCTGCCCTGGGGTCAGATGTCCTTCTGGGGCGCGACCGTGATCACCGGCCTGTTCGGTGCGATCCCGTTCATTGGCGAACCGCTTCAGACCTTTCTTCTGGGTGGGCCCGCGGTGGACAACGCCACGCTGAACCGCTTCTTCTCGCTGCACTACCTGTTGCCGCTGATCATCGCGGCGCTGGTGATCGTGCATATCTGGGCGTTCCACACCACGGGCAACAACAACCCCACCGGTGTTGATGTGCGCACCGACAGCAAGGAAAACGTCAAGAAAGACACCCTGCCCTTCTGGCCCTATTTCGTGATCAAGGACCTGTTTGCGCTGGCTGTCATCCTGGCGATCTTCATGTCGGTTGTCGGCTTCATGCCCAACTATCTGGGGCACCCTGACAACTATATCGAAGCCAACCCGCTGGTGACCCCGGCGCATATCGTACCGGAATGGTTCTTCCTGCCCTTCTATGCGATCCTGCGCGCCTTCACCTCGGAAGTGTGGATCGTGCAATTCGCAAGCTGGATCACCGGCGGCATCATCGACGCGAAGTTCTTTGGCGTTCTGGCGATGTTCGGCGCGATTCTGGTCATGGCGCTGGTGCCGTGGCTGGACACCAGCCGCGTGCGTTCGGGCCGTTTCCGCCCGGCGTTCAAGTGGTGGTTCTATCTTCTTGTTCTGGATTTCGTATTCCTGATGTGGCTGGGTGCCATGCCTGCGGAAGAACCCTATGCGACCTACTCGCTGATCGGTTCGACCTATTGGTTCGCCTACTTCCTGGTGATCCTGCCGATCCTGGGTGTGACCGAGAAACCGACCCAGGCCCCGGCAACGATCGAAGAAGATTTCGAAGCCCATTACGGCAAACCTGCTGAGTAAGGAGACAGGATCAATGCTTAAGAAACTTAGCATCGCTGCAATCGCTGCCCTGTCCGTGTCGACAGGGGGGGCGATGGCCGGAGGTGGCGAAGGTCACACCCATGACGTATCGTTTTCGTTCGAAGGCCCGTTTGGCGCTTTTGATCAAAGCCAGCTTCAGCGCGGGCTTCAGGTTTATACCGAAGTCTGTTCAGCTTGCCACGGTCTGAAATACGTGCCGCTGCGGACCCTGGGTGACGAAGGTGGCCCGCATTACGGGGACAACGAAGTGCGCGCCTATGCGGCCCAGTTCGACATCTATGACGAAGAGCTGGAAGATGACCGTCCGCGCAAACCCACCGACCACTTTCCCGAAGGCGGCGACCCGAACGCGCCGGACCTGAGCCTGATGGCCAAGGCCCGTGCCGGGTTCCACGGCCCCATGGGCACCGGCCTGAACCAGCTGTTCAAAGGTATGGGCGGCCCGGAATACATCGTTTCGATCCTGTCCGGCTATACTGGAAAGGAAAAGGAAGAGGCGGGCACGACCTTCTATGAAAACACGGCCTTCCCGGGGGGCTGGATCGCCATGGCACCGCCGCTGTCGGGCGAGGATGTGGATTTCGCGGATGGTCACAGCAACAACCTGCATCACGAGGCCGAAGATGTAGCTGCATTCCTGATGTGGGCTGCGGAACCCAAGATGATGGCGCGCAAGCAATCGGGCTTTATCGGTGTTCTGATGCTGACCGTGTTGTCGGTGCTGTTGTACCTGACCAACAAGAGGCTTTGGGCACCGCACAAGAAAAAGCACTGAGCTTTCTCTGACCGGACAAATCTGACCCCCGCCCCGACCAACAGGGCGGGGGTTTTCTTTTGTGCAGTAGTTACGAATTTTAGCTAAAGCGTTTCCGCATTGCGTTGAAGCAGCGTGATGTGGAAACGCATTAAAATGCGTCTGCCCGGCTCAACCGTTGGGCGAACCCAGATAGGTGCGGAGTGCGTCAGGTGGGTCAGAAAACAGCGCCTCAACCGCGCGCGGGGGATGGGCGACCCCGTCCCCGACAAACATCGCCAGGTCGGCAAACCGCCGCGCATCTTCCGGGTCGTGGCTGATCATCAACACCGTCGCGCCGATCTCATCCGCCACGTCGCGCACCAAGTCCAGCATCTCGTCCTTGAGCGCCGGTCCCAACGCCGAAAAGGGTTCATCCAGCAAAACCAGCGGACGGCGCTGAACCAGCACGCGGGCCAGCGCAACACGGCTTTGTTGCCCACCAGAGAGCTCGGCCGGCTTGCGCGCCTCGAACCCCGCCAGCCCGACACGGGCCAGCGCGCTGGCGACTTTGTCCTGCTCTGCCCCTGAAAGCCGCAAACCCGGGTGCAGACCAAGCCCGACATTCTGCGCAACACTCAGGTGGGGAAACAGGTTGTTGTCCTGAAACAGCATGGCGATGGGCCGCGCGCCGGGGGGCTGTTGGGTCAGGTCCTTGCCCTTCCACATCACCCGGCCCGAAACCGGCATCAGAAACCCCGCAACCGCGTTCAGCAGCGTCGATTTCCCGGCCCCCGAGGCCCCAACGACAGCCACCCGCGCCCCTGCCGGAACATCAAAGCTCGCCTCCAGCGAAAATGTCCCCTGTCGCAGGACCAGATTTTCAACGCTCAGCATCACCGCGTCCTCCCCTGTCAAAGCTCCAGAACAGCGCAAGGCTGAGCAATAGCAACAACAGCCCCGCCCCCGCCGCATCCTCCATACGGTAGGCCCCCATAAGCCGCAGGATCTGTAGCGGCAGGGTAGCAAAATCCGGGTCGGCAAACAGGGCAATCACCCCGAGATCCCCCATGGATAGTGCCGCGGAGAGGCCAAGACAGAACCCCAGCGTGCGGCGCAACCGGGGCAGGATCAACAAACGCAACCGGGCGCGCCCCGCCATCCCCAGTTGATCCGCAAGCTGGCCGAAATCCCTTTCGACCGCACGCAATTCCGGCGAAAGGATTCGCAGGCAGAAGGGCAACGCCGCAAGCGCATTGACCGAAATCGTCACCGGAACCGCCAAATCCGAAGGGCGCAACACCGGGTTCAGGATCAGGAACAGCCCGGCCCCGATCACAAGCGGCGACGCGGCGATACCCAGATACCCCGCCATTTCCACCCAGCCGCGCCGGGTCTGTGCCATGGCCAGCGCCAGAGCCACACATAGAAACGCGCTCGCAATCGCGATCCCAAGCGACACGCCCGCCGCACGCCATACCGGCGCGTCCAGCCCCGGCAGAGCCACGGCCCCTCGCAGAACGACCATCGCCAGCGGCGTCACCAGAAACAGGGCCACAAGCCCGAGCACCCCCGCGTCCAGCACCCGCAACCCGACCCCCGCCGCATCCCACCGCAGAGGTACCCGGTCCAGCCCGGCACCAAGCCCCGTGGGCACCGCAACCCACAAGGCAACCAGCGCCGCAACACAGGCCAACGCCATCTGCAGGCTGGCCATCACCGCCACCCGGCCCAGATCGAATTCGAAATGAAACGCCTGATAGATCGCCAGCTCCACCGTGGTCGCCCGGGGCCCGCCCCCAAGGGTCAGCGCCACCGCAAAGCTTGTCAGACAGATCGCAAAGATCACCATGGCCGCCCCGGGCGCGACCTGTCGCAACATCGGACGTTCCAACACCCGTGTCACATCACGCGCGCCCATGCCCAGAGTGGCAGCAAGGCGAAACCGCTCGGCCGGGATCGCCTGCCACCCCTGGAGCAGCATCCGCGTGGCCAGTGGCAGGTTGAAAAACACATGGGCCAACACGACACCATGCAGCCCATAGACCTGCACCGGAGGCAGACCCAGCCAGCCCAGCGCCACATTCAACACCCCGGCCCGCCCGAACACGGCGAGCAGACCCAGAACCGCAACGATGACCGGCAATATGAACGGCGCGCCCAGAAGGGTGATCAACAGCCCTCGGCCCACAAACCGCCGCCGCGCCAGTGCCCGCGCCACCGGCACGGCCAGGGCCACGCTGATCACAGCCGACAACACCGCCTGCCACAGGGTAAACCGCAAGGCCGCCCAATCGGCGGCGCGCAATCCGCTGGCCCCTCCGGCATAGATCAGCACAGCGGCCAGCGGCACAAGCACAAAACCCGCGACGACAAGCGCCGCGAGCTGTCCGAGACCGAAGCCCCTTCTTATTTCGAAAGGGCGCTCTGCCATTCCTCAAGCGCCTGATCGCGCAGCGCCTTCACGGAGTCGGGCGCAACGATGCGCGCCTTGTCCGCGGCCAACGGTGTGGCAAACCCTTCGGGAAGCCCTGCCGCCGGGGTCACCGCCGGGAACATCCAGTTGGTTGTCGGGATGACCGATTGGAACCCTTCCGACATCATGAACTCAAGAAACTGATCGGCCAATGCGTCCTGATCGGTTCCGGCCACTTTACCCGCCACTTCGATCTGCATGTAGTGGGACGGGAACATCGCCGCCGCCTTGGTATCATCGCTTTCGGCAATCACGTGATAGCTGGGCGATGTGGTGTAGGACAGGACCATGTCGGCCTCGCCCTCAAGGAAAAGCCCATAGGCTTCGGACCAGCCCGGCGTGACGGTCACGATATTGTCGGCCAGGGCCGCCCACATATCGGCGGCCTTGTCGCCATATTGTTCCTTGATCCAAAGCAACAACCCAAGCCCAGGCGTCGAAGAGCGCGGGTCCTGGATCACGATTTTAAGGTCCGAAGCGGCCAGCGCATCAAAGTCTGCCGGCACCTCCGACAGCTTGGTCTTGTCATAGACAAAGGCAAAGAAGCCCCAGTCATAGGGCAGAAAGGTCGCATCCGACCAGCCGCCCGGTACGTTGGTTTCCACCGTCTTGCCATGGGGCGCGAACAGCCCGGTTGCCTCGGCTTCGGCGGTCAGGTTGGTGTCCAGCCCCAACACGATATCCGCCTCGCTCCGCGCGCCTTCCAGCTTGAGACGCGACAAAAGCGCGGCCCCGTCGCCCGCACCAACGAATTGCAGATCACATCCACAGGTCGCCTCGAACGCCTTTTCCACCGCCGGGCCCGGGCCCCAGTCGGAAATGAAGCTGTCATAGGTGTAAACAGTCAGAACAGGGGTCTCCGCCGAGGCCGCAACAGCGCCCATGGTCAGAAGTCCCGCAGCAAACGCAAGATGTTTCATGTCATCCTCCAATATGCGACGGGCGGAGCAAGTTTGGGATGTCCAAAACCTTCCCTCCGCCGGTCTTAACCGGTTCAGGTTCAACGGGTTCGCGATATGCATCTCAGCCCTGGCCCCATGCCAGCGCACCCCGAGGTGACTATGGTGAGACCACAAAGCAGCAGGCGGCACAAGCGGGATTTGGAACTATGGGATCCACCCCCCGTCATGGCACAGGACTTTGCCAGCCTGTTCACGGCTGGCAGGCTATAGCTGACGGGAGTGGGTTTGATCCCAAAAGCCACAAAGCATCAGCGTAAAATCAGAGACTTATAGCCAAAAGGCACAATCAGAATTGTGTCGTTTGGCGATAAGCGATGCCACTTCTGCGGTGTGGGTGGCTTTTCCTTTGCGCGAGTGCGCGAGCGTTGTCCCCCCTTGTTTTTCAAATCCCTTCAGACGGATCAAGACAACCCGCCGGGGTTGAAGAAAACCGGCGCGGGCACTAACAGGTGATCCAAAGGAGCCCGCGCCATGAGCATGAATTCTTTCGGACATCTGTTTCGCGTCACCACCTGGGGTGAAAGCCACGGGCCTGCGTTGGGGGCCACGGTGGATGGCTGCCCGCCCGGTGTGCCGCTGGAGCCGGAGATGCTGCAACACTGGCTCGACAAACGCCGCCCCGGGCAGAACAAGAACACGACCCAAAGACAGGAAGCCGATCAGGTGCGCATCCTGTCGGGTGTGTTCGAGGGTGTGACCACCGGCACGCCGATCCAGTTGATGATCGAAAACACCGATCAGCGTTCCAAGGATTATGGCGACATCGCCGAAACCTTTCGCCCCGGCCATGCGGACATTACCTATCACCTGAAATACGGGGTGCGGGATTATCGCGGCGGCGGGCGGTCTTCGGCACGGGAAACGGCCGCGCGGGTGGCTGCGGGCGGTGTCGCGCGCGAGGCGATCAGGGCGCTGGTGCCCGGGCTGGAAATCAAGGGCTACATGACCCGGATGGGCGAGATGCAGATCGATCGCGAGGCGTTCGATTGGGACCGGATCGACGAAAACCCGTTCTGGATTCCGCAGGGTGCCGATGTGGCACAGGCGTGGGAGGATTATCTGACCGGCATTCGCAAGGCGAAAAATTCGGTTGGTGGGGCAATTGAAATCGTGGCCCGTGGTGTGCCCGCCGGGTTGGGTGCGCCGGTTTATGGCAAGCTGGACACCGACCTTGCCGCCGCCTGTATGTCGATCAACGCCGTCAAGGGCGTCGAGATCGGCGAAGGCATGGCGGCAGCCGGGCTTTCGGGCACGGACAATGCCGACGAAATCTATCCTGGCGATGACGGACAGCCGGTGTTTTCATCCAACCATGCGGGCGGCATCCTTGGCGGGATTTCCACGGGTCAGGACGTGGTGGTGCGCTTTGCCGTGAAACCCACCAGTTCGATCCTGACCCCGCGCCAGTCGATCCGACGCGACGGCACCCCGATCGAGGTGATCACCAAGGGCCGCCACGACCCCTGTGTCGGCATTCGCGCGGTGCCGGTGGGTGAGGCGATGGTGGCCTGTGTCATCTTGGACCACCTGTTGCTGCATCGTGGACAGGTTGGGGAAAACCAGGGCCGGATCGGATAAGGGGCGCCCTGCGCCAGATTGCGGTGACGCATATGGCACGGGGCAACGCCCATGACCTTGCGAACCTGGCCAACGAGCGGAGCGCAAACCAGTGTTGAACGTCCTGTCGATCACCTTCCCGATTTTCGCCTCTATCGCGCTTGGCTATGTCATCGTGGCGCGGGGCGTGTTCAAACCCGCCGACATGCGCGTATTTGGGCAATATGTACTGAACATTGCCCTGCCCGCCCTGTTGTTCAACGCCGTGGCAACGCGGGATGTGAGCAAGGTGTTCGACCCGGCCTATATGACCGTGTTCCTGATTGGCGGGCTGGTGACCATCGCCGTGGCCTATGCGTGGTTCACCCTGCGCCGGGTGACGGCAACCCGCCGCGCCGTGGCGGTCATGGGCACCACCTGTCCCAATTCCGGCTTTGTCGGCTATCCCATGCTGTTGCTGCTTTATCCCGATCTGGCGGGACAGGTTCTGGCGTTGAACATGCTGGTCGAAAACTTCGTCCTGATCCCGATCTCGATGGTGCTGATCGAACTGGGGCGCAGCGATGTTCAGATCGGGCTGGGCACCAAGCTGCGCGGGGTTTTATGGGATGTGGTCAAACGCCCCATGGTGCTGGCTCTGGCCGCCGGGTTGCTGGTGTCGTTGTCCGGCCTTGCCATTCCCGCCCCGGTGGGGCGGTGGATGGGCATGTTGGCCGCCTCGGCCAGCGCGCTGTCGCTTTTTGTCATCGGCGGGGCGCTGGTGGGCGTACCGTTGAAAGGCAACCGGGCCGTGGCGGGCGACATCATGCTGGGCAAGCTGGTGCTGCACCCCGCCGCGACGGCGGGGGTGGCCATGGTGCTGGCTGCGGCCGGGTTTGGCCTTGCGCCGGAACTGTGGGTGGCGGTGGTTCTTTCCACTGCAATGCCGATTTTCGGGATCTACCCCTTGTTTGCCCAAAGTGCCGGACACGAGGGCATGGCCTCTCTCGCGCAACTGGGCACCACCGTGGGGGCGTTCGTCACGCTCAACATCCTGTTGCTGGTGTTGCTCTGAGTTGCTCTGATCCCGCACAAACCGCGCGCCGGGCACAGCCCACCCTCAGGCGTTCAGAGCCACATCCATCAGCGCCCTGATCGACGATTGGCTGGTTTGCGCGACGATACGGCCCAGTTCCTTGTCCCCTTTCAACACCACCAAGGTTGAGCGGCGCGGAATATTCAGACTTTTGGACAGCTCGGACGCGCCAAAAACATCCCAATCCACATCAATGAACACAATGTTTTTGCCATAAGCCGGGTTTTCCGCCCTAAGCGCATTGATCACACGCTCCTGTGCTCGGCAGGTGCTGCACCAGCTGGTCTTGAAATCAAGGAACACGGTGTCGCCCGCGTCCAGATGTTTTTTCACCAACCCCGGGGTGTATTCGACCCCTTTGGCCAAAGCGGCACGGGGCAGGATAAGAGCGGCGGCACCAAGCGCCAGAACGTCACGTCGTTGCATGTTTCGGTCTCCTTCATCAGAATCTTACGGAAAAATCGGTCAGCCAATAGGGCAGCACATCCAGCGCCCAGGCCTCGAGCATATGATGCACGCGGAACAGGATCATTAGCCCCACAGCCACGAAAATCGCCCCCATGATCGGGCGGGATTTCCCGGCCAGTTTGCGCATCAAAGCCTGACGTTGTTGCAGAACCGACCGCGCGCCATAGCCCAGCGCAAGGATGATGGTGGACACGCCAAGCGCAAAGCCGATCATGATCGCAAAAGCCCAGCCCAGGTTCTGACCCTGACTGGCCAGCGCAATCGCACCGCCCAGGGTGGGACCAACGCAGGGGCTCCAGACAACGCCCAACAGGGTGCCACCAAGGAATTGCCCCCAAAGGCTTTGCCCATTCAGATCGTTCATACGCACATCTGCGCCCGCCGACACCCCGGCGGTCGCGGAGGAAAAGGCCACGCTGAACCGCGGAACCAGCAGGATCAGGCCGAAACCAATCATCAACACCGCCCCCGTCTGGGCCAGCATGGTTTCGGTCAACCCCAGCGCACGGCCAAACACGGCCACGCCAAATCCAAGGGTGACAAACGAAAGGCTCATCCCCGCCGCAAGCGCAACCGGCCCGGCCCGTCCGGCCTGAAGCGCACCGGCCAGCACGATGGGCAGCACCGGCAACACACATGGGTTGATCAAAGTCAGCAGCCCGGCGAAATATGCGAAAAGAAGGTCCATTACCTATGGGTGTAGGCCGCATTTCCGCACAAGGCGACCCCGTCGAACCCCACGCATGATCACGTCCGCGTGGGGATTGTTTCGCCGCCTATGACGGGTCTTGTGGCGGGGACTGAACCGGGGCCTGTTTTGAAAGCTGAACAGCCAGAATCCCGGCCCCCACGATCACCACCCCGATTACGTCCAGCAGGCCAAGGGTTTCGCCCAGCAATGCCGCCGCCACCGCCACACCAAAGAACGGGTTGAGGAAATGGAAGGTCGCCGCACGCACCGCGCCGATCTGGTTCACCAGCGTGAACCACACCCATGTGGCCAACAGGCCGGGCACGAAGGTGGTGTAGAGGAAGGCGATGATCAACTGCCAGCTCCACGTCACATGGACGGTTTCGATGAACCCCGAGGCCACGGCCAGCACCGCCGCCCCGACAAACATCTGCAACCCGACGATCATCATGACGTTGCCGCCCGAGGACGCGCCCCGCACCGACAGGGTCGCCACCGTCAACGCCGCCGCGCCGATGAAACACAAGGCCACGCCAGTCAAATCCACGCCCCCCGAAATCCGCGTGCCCATGATCATCGCCACGCCGATCACGCCAACAATCAACCCCAGCACGGCCAGTCGCGGCAGGCGTTCGCGGAACACCACCCATCCGGCCAGCGCCACCATCAACGGCATGGTGGATGCGATGATCGAGGCAAGCGACGCCTCGACCCACTGCATCGCAACAAAGTTCAATCCAAGGTACAGCGCGTTCTGGCACACTCCGAAAATGATCGTCGCCCGCCATTGCGCGCGGGTCAGCCGAAAGTTTTGTCTCAGCGCTAGGGCAATACCGACGCCAATCAGGCCAGAGACAAAAAACCGCAACGATAACGACGCCATGGGCGGCGCATATTCCACGATCACACGGGCCGAGGTGAAAGCGCTTGACCACATGAAGGCAAATGCCATGCCCATGAATATTGCTTTGGCATTCATGCCCTGTCCCCCTTGTTATCGGCGTTTATCGGCCCACGTGCCCTTCACGAAAAAGGGCCGCCCGCCGGGCGACCCTTTCGCAAACTGGGATCAGATGCAGGATCAGCCGTTCACGCTGTCTTTCAGCGCCTTGGCGATGGTCATTTTGACCACCTTGTCGGCCTCTTTCCTGATCTGTTCGCCGGTGGCAGGGTTACGCACCATACGCTCGGGGCGTTCACGGCAATAGATTTTGCCAACGCCGGGCAGGGTCACAGCACCGCCGGCAGATACTTCCTTGGTGATGATCGCGATGATCGCGTCCAGCGCGCCGCTGGCGGATTTCTTGTCGCTGCCCATTTCCTCGGCCAGAGCGGCGACGAGTTGGGTTTTGGTCATCGGTTTTGCCATTTTTTTTATCTCCTGTAGGTGCCCGATACTTGGGCCTCATTGGCGTCATATAACGGGATATAGGGGTGCAACACAACGAATAGTGGAGGGGAAAGGTATAAAATCTTGCCTATTTGATCAATTTTCGCCGGAAAACACGAGGTCAGAGGAAGGCTGTTTCGCTAAAACTACGCAATTTCCGGCTGTGGATACGTTCAAGCGGCATGTCGCGCAAATGTTCCATGGCACGAATCCCGATCATCAAATGGCGTTCTACCTGGGTCTTGTAAAAATCGCTGGCCATGCCGGGAAGCTTCAATTCCCCATGCAGCGGTTTGTCGCTGACACAGAGCAAGGTGCCATAGGGCACGCGGAACCGGAACCCGTTGGCGGCGATGGTGGCGCTTTCCATATCCAACGCGATGGCGCGGGACTGGGACAGGCGCTGAACCGGGCCTGACTGATCGCGCAGTTCCCAGTTGCGGTTGTCCAGGCTGGCCACCGTCCCGGTGCGCATCACCCGTTTCAGGTCATACCCCTCAAGCGCGGTTTCGTGCGCCACCGCCTGTTCCAACGCGATCTGGATTTCGGCCAGCGCGGGCACGGGCACCCAAACGGGCAAATCGTCGTCCAACACCTTGTCTTCGCGCAGATAGGCATGGGCCAACACAAAATCCCCCAGCGACTGGGAATTGCGCAAGCCAGCGCAATGCCCCAACATGATCCAGGCATGAGGACGCAGCACGGCAATATGATCGGTGGCGGTTTTCGCGTTGGATGGCCCCACCCCGATATTGACCAGCGTTATCCCCGATCCATCGGCGCGTTTCAGGTGATAGGTGGGCATTTGCGGCAGTTTGGCGGGCGTGTCGATGGCGCATGTCCCCTCCAGAATCTCGCAATTGCCCGGCCCGACGAAACTGTCATACCCGCTTTGAGGATCGTCCAGCATGGCGCGGGCATAGGTCTCGAATTCGCTGATATAGAACTGGTAGTTGGTGAACAACACATGGTTCTGGAAATGTTCGGGATCGGTGGCGGTGTAATGGGACAGACGGGCCAGCGAATAATCGACGCGCTGCGCGGTAAACGGGGCCAGCGGCCCTTCGTCCTCCGGGCCGGGCACATGGGTGCCGTTAACGATATCGTCATTGGTGGTGCTCAGATCGGGCACGTCGAAAATATCCCGCAGGGTAAAGGCGGCGGCCCCTTCCTGTGGCACACTGATCCCCGCATCGTTGGCAACGGCGAAATGCACCGGCATGGGCGTGTCCGAAGGGCCAATTTCCACGGCACCCCCGTGATTGGCGATCAACAGGTCGATCTGTTGTTCAAGGTAGTGCCGGAACAGGTCGGGCCGGGTGATCGTGGCCACATAGGTGCCGGGTTCGGAAACGTGGCCGAAACTCAACCGGCTGTCGACCTTGGCAAAGCTGGTGGTGACAAACCGGATCTGGGGGTAACAGGCCCGCACCCGCGCCGGGGGCAGATCCCCCGCCATGGCGGCGGCGAACCGGGCGCAAAGATGCGATACCGCCTGATCATACAGGGTAATCAGCCGCGATACGGCGGCGCGTGCGTCAGTAAAGCTTGCTTGCCCGCCATGGTCGGGCAATATCAATCCGGTCTGGTCCCGCATCCTATCCTCGCGTTTACAGCAACGTTGACACGTGGGTGCACGGGGGTCAAGCTGGCGCGCCACGCCTGGCAGGCGGAGAGATGGATTTCGAAACGATCCGCGCGGCGTGCGCGATGCGCACACAGGATGACCGCGCGGCTCCGGTTTGGGATGCGTTATGATTGCAGCCGTTTCGAGGGCGGCCAGTTCGATGGCCCGGATCAGCGTTCCGATGCAAACCGGACCCACGCAGCGCGGGTGCCCGGGTCAAAGGGTGTCTGTCACCCGCCCGTGTTGCGCAGTCGGGTCGGCGGCAAGCCGAATGCGCCCCGGAAAGCGCGGGTCATGGCGCTTGCGTCCTGATACCCGCAGCGCAAAGCGATTTCGGCGATGGCCAGATCCGTTTCCAGCACCAGCTTGCGGGCATGGATCAGCCGCAGGTGGCGGTAGACCGCCTGTGGGGTTTCGCCCAATTCGGCCTTCATCCGGGTTTCAAGGTCTTTCTGTGTGCGCCCCGCCATGCGCGCCAGCCGGGCAATGGCAAGCGGGGTTTCAAGGTGCTCCTGCATCAACGCGACCGCACGGGCCACGGATTTCGACCGGGCCAGCGACGTGGCCGCGCCGCCCGCCTCGGGGGCCATGAACAGGGTGGCGACCTCAAGCCTCAGTGCCTGCCCGTGCTGTTCGCCGATCAGCTCCAGGATCAGATCGAACGCCGCCAGCGCGCCCGACGAGCTGAGCCGGTTGCCATCCACCACGTGGCGGGCGCGTACCGCGTCGACATCCGGGAAAGCCTCGGCAAAGCGGTCCAGTTCTTCCCAGTGGATCGTCGCCCGCCGCCCGTCCAGCAACCCGGCATCGGCCAACAGCCAACTGCCCATGTCAAACCCCGCCAGCGCCCCATATCGCCGCGCCGCCGCCCGCAGCGCCCGGCGCGTGGCCGGGGTGGCGTGGTCGCGCGCCCGATAGCTTGGCATCACGATCAACAGATCGCCCGACGCCTGCGACAGCCGCCCATGCGCCGCCACCTGCAACCCCGAAGACGAGGCCACCGCCGCCCCCTCTAACGTCAGGAAGCGCCAGCCATAAACCTGCCCTGAGGCAAACCCGTTCGCGGCACGCAGCGGTTCCACGGTATTGGCCAGGCAATGGTTCGAGAAATCGTCGAACAACAGCACGTCCACTTGCTGCGCCGCGGCGTTTTGATTCATCCAATTTCGCATGATTTCTTCTAACTCTGCATGATACGCCCCTGCAATCCCCGGTAACGGCGAAAAGGACAGGATACCCGACAGGACAGGCAAAGGACCGCGACGATGCATTTCGCCATGACCGAAGAACAGCAGATGATCGTGGATACCACCCGCGCCTTTGTTGAGAATGAGCTTTACCCCCATGAAGCCCTGATCGAAAAAACCGGCCACCTGCCGATGGAGATCATCCGAGAGGTTCAGGCCAAGGCCATGGCGGCCGGGCTATACGCCGCCAACATGCCCGAAGAGGTCGGCGGGGCGGGGCTCAATACCCTGTCATGGCTGATGTATGAAAAAGAGCTTGGCCGCGCCAATTATGCCCTGCACTGGACCTGTGTGGCGCGCCCGTCCAACATCCTTCTGGCCGGTACGGAGGAACAGAAACAGAAATACCTGGAACCCTGTATGAAGGGAGAAACCTGGGATTGTCTGGCGATGACCGAACCGGGGGCGGGGTCGGATCTGCGCGGCATGAAGGCCAGCGCAAAGCAGGATGGAGACGATTTCATCCTCAACGGCACCAAGCATTTCATCAGCCACGCCGACATTGCCGGTTTTGCCATCGTCTTCATGGCCACAGGCGAAGAAGACACGCCGCGCGGCCCCAAGAAGCTGATCACCGCATTTTTTGTGGACAAGGGCACCCCCGGCTTCGAGCTGCGCGAGGGCTATGGCAACGTATCCCACCGCGGCTATACCAATGCCGTGCTGGAATTCGACGATTGCCGCCTGCCCAAATCCGCCGTGTTAGGCGAGGTACACAAAGGGTTTCAGGTCGCCAATGACTGGCTGGGGGCGACCCGGCTTCAGGTTGCGTCAACCTGCCTTGGCCGCGCCGACCGCGCGTTGCAACATGCAATCGAATACGCCGCCGAACGTCGCCAGTTCGGCCAGCAGATCGGCAAATTCCAGGGTGTGAGCTTCAAGCTGGCCGATATGGCGCTTGAGTTGAAGGCCGCCAACCTGCTGACCTGGGAAGCTGCGTGGAAATTCGATCAAGGCACCGTGACGGAAAGTGACATGTCCATGGCCAAGCTGAAAGCCACCGAAATGCTGGCCATGGTCGCAGATGAAGCAATTCAGATTCACGGCGGCATGGGGTTGATGGATGAACTGCCGCTGGAGCGGATTTGGCGCGATGCGCGGGTGGAACGGATCTGGGAAGGCACCTCGGAGATTCAGCGCCACATCATCAGCCGCGAATTGCTGCGCCCGCTGGGGGGGTGATTGGCGGGATGATGGGGGGCGCCCCTGTCCCCGCTTGTTCCCGGGTTCACAGGTTCCCAACAGGATTTGAAGAAAGGCAAAGGCCCATATGTCCCGTCCCTCTTTGCCACGAATACGCCGCTCCGACCCGACCAGCCACACACGGACTCGACCATGACACAAGACCTTTCCCGCCTGCTGCGCCCCCGTTCCATCGCTGTCATCGGCGGCGGGGCGTGGTGCGCGGAAGTGATCCGTCAATCGCAAAAGATGGGGTATGACGGCGCGATCCGGGCCGTTCACCCCAAGGGCGGTGAAATCGCGGGTGTCAAGGCCTATGAAAGCCTCGAGGCCCTGCCCGCCGCGCCCGACGCCGCGTTTGTGGGGATCAACCGGACCGCGACGATCGAGGCGGTCCAGGTGCTGTCATGGATGGGCGCGGGCGGGGCGGTCTGTTTCGCCAGCGGGTTTTCCGAAGCCGCGGCCGAAGACGCCACGGGCGACGATTTACAGGCGGCTCTGGTGGAGGCGGCCGGGGATATGCCGATCCTCGGGCCGAACTGCTATGGGTTCATCAACGCGCTGGACGGGGCGTTGCTTTGGCCGGATCAACACGGCTGTGCGCGGGTTGAACGGGGGGTCGCGATCCTGACGCAAAGCTCGAACATCGCCATCAACCTGACCATGCAACAGCGTGCGCTGCCGCTGGCCTATACTGTCACCTGCGGAAACATGGCCCAGACAAGCCAGGCGCGCATGGCATTTGACCTGTTGGATGACGATCGGGTCACGGCCATCGGGCTGCATATCGAAGGCTTCTCCGATCTGCGCGACTGGGAGGCGCTGGCAGCCAAGGCGCGCGACCGGAATATCCCCCTTGTCGCGCTCAAGGTGGGGCGCTCGGAACAGGCGCGGGCCGCAACCGTGTCCCACACCGCATCCCTTGCGGGTGGGGATGCGGGGGCACAGGCTCTGCTGGATCGACTGGGCATCGCCCGCGTGGCCGACCTGTCCGGCTTTCTCGAAACGCTGAAACTGCTGCACGTGGCGGGACCCCTGCCCGACCCCACGCTGGCCGCAATCAGCTGCTCGGGCGGCGAAGCCAGCCTTGCCGCCGACACCGCCCATGGGCGCGCGCTGTCCTTTCCAGCGCTGAACAGCCGCCAGAAAGCCGACCTCGGGGCCGCGCTTGGCCCCATGGTGGCACTGGCCAACCCGCTGGACTACCACACCTATATCTGGCGGGACACGGATGCGATGACCCGGGCCTTTTCGGCAATGGCCGATCCCGGGGTGGCGCTGACCCTGCTGATCGTCGACTATCCCCACACCGATGCCACCGACTGGGACTGTGCCACCAAGGCCGCGCTGGCCACCCGCGCCCAAACGGGGCGCCCGCTGGCCGTCGTGTCCACGCTGCCCGAACTGATGCCCATGGACATCGCCGCGCGGCTGATCGCTGGCGGGGTGGTGCCGCTTCAGGGGCTGAGCGAAGCCATCATCGCCGCCGAAGTTGCGGCGCGCACACGCCCAGCCTCGGCAGATCCGCTACTGTTGCCCGGCCCCGCGCGCGGCAACCCCAGGGATCGCCACAGCAAGAGCACGACCCTGACTGAAGCCCGGTCGAAATCCGACCTGGCCGCGCACGGGCTTGCCATCCCGGCGTCACGCATCGCCAACAGCCGCGAGGCGTGCGCGCAAGCGAGCGACGAGCTGTCCGCCCCCCTCGTGCTGAAAGCTCAGGGCATCGCCCATAAATCCGACGCCGGCGCGGTCCGGGTGAACCTCACCCCCTCCGAAATCGAAGCAGCGGCCCGGGACATGCCCACCGACAGCGTCCTGATCGAAGAAATGGTGACCGGCGGCGTCGCCGAATTGCTGATCGGGATCACCCGGGACCCGGCCCACGGCTTTGTCCTCACCCTCGCCGCCGGGGGGGTCATGACCGAGCTTCTGGCTGACAGCACCTCGCTTCTGGTCCCGGCCAGCCGCGATGCGGTGGCCACTGCCCTCTCCCGGCTCAGAATCCACCCGCTGCTCACCGGGTTCCGTGGCAAACCGGCTGCCGACCTGCCCGCCATCCTCGACGCTGTGGACGCCCTGCAAGCCTATGCGCTTGCCAATGCCGACACGCTGGAAGAAGCTGAGATCAACCCGCTGATCTGCACCCCCACCACCGCTATCGCCGCAGATGCCCTGATACGAAAGGCCACCACATGACCCCTACCGCCCCCACCGAAAACCCCGTCAAAACCCGCCGCGACGGCGCGATTCTCGAGGTCACTCTGGATCGCCCCAAAGCCAACGCCATCGACCTTGCCACCAGCCGGATTATGGGCGACGTGTTTGCCAGGTTCCGCGATGACCCGGAATTGCGTGTCGCCATCCTGACCGGCGGGGGGGATAAATTCTTCTGCCCCGGGTGGGATCTCAAGGCCGCCGCCGATGGCGACGAGGTTGATGGCGATTACGGCGTCGGCGGCTTTGGCGGCCTGCAGGAGATGCGTGATCTGAACAAACCCGTGATCGCCGCCGTGAACGGCATCGCCTGTGGCGGAGGGTTGGAGCTGGCCCTGTCTGCCGACATCATCCTGGCCGCCGATCACGCCACCTTTGCCCTGCCCGAAATCCGCTCGGGCACCGTGGCCGATGCGGCCAGCGTGAAACTGCCCAAGCGCATCCCCTATCACATCGCCATGGAGCTGCTTCTGACCGGGCGGTGGTTTGATGCCCAGGAGGCGTGCAACTGGGGCATCGTCAACCATATTCACCCCGCCAACGCGCTGATGGATCAGGCGTGGGAGATGGCCCGCCTGCTCGCTTCGGGGCCCCCGCTTGTTTACGCCGCGATCAAGGAAATCGTGCGTGACGCCGAGGATGCCAAATTCCAGGATGCGATGAACCGGATTACCAAACGGCAACTGCGCACGGTCGATATCCTCTATGGGTCCGAAGACAACATGGAAGGGGCCCGTGCCTTTGCCGAAAAACGCGACCCGATATGGAAAGGACGCTAAGCCCCTGCCGGGTTGGTGCCCAAAACACTGGCACGTAAATCGCTCAATTGTCATGCAAATCCCGGATGGCGGCCTGAATGTTGCGCAACACACTGGCGGTTCCCCGCCGATTACTGCAATGCGGCAACTCCCGTGAAATGCGATGATTTTTCCCGATCTCTGCGCATCGGGAGCTTGATTTACAAGGACATTGCACGTCCCTCCCATCCCCGTGGGCCTGTCGTGGACCTGTCACTTGTGACAGTTTGCTTTGCAAGTGCAGTATTCCTGACCTTGCTTAAAACCTGCGCCACACTCTAAACTCTCTCAGGATTTAAAAAGGCGAATCAGGGCAATGGACTACTTCCATAGGGTCGGCTCGCCATAACGTTTTGTTTTTTGACTACCGGTTTTTGTTTCGATGTTGTGCCAGTAGAATTTTGGGGGAACTGTGAAGAACATCTTCTTCTATGACACCGTTACAAATCTGACCCGTTATCAGAAACGGGCCATTTTTCTTGTGCTTGATGCCATCATGGTGCCCGTCGCCTTGGTGCTGTCTATCCTGCTGAATGCTTCGGTGTCCCTGTCCTGGCCCCTGCTGACCAGCATGATCCCCCTCGCGCTTCTGCTCATGGCCTGTGCGCTTGTTACATCGCATCTCCTTGGCCTGCCACGGATCAAGCTGAACGCCTATGAAATCCAGGGGATCATGCGCACCGCCGTGTTTGCCGCCTGTCTTGGTCTGGCCGGACTGCTGCTCAACTTTGCCTTCAGGCGCCCCGTGACAAGCGAGACGTTCTTTATCTTCACCATGATGCTGATCATCATGGCCGTATCCGCGCGTATGCTGCTGCGCCAGTTGCTGATCCAGATTTATCGCAGCGGCGGTGACCGGATGCGCGTGCTGGTCTATGGAGCCGGGCAGACCGGACAACAGCTTGCCGCCGCCCTGCGCACCGACGACACGATTGAACCCGTGGCTTTTGTCGATGACAACCCGACACTGCAAAGCTTGGTGGTGTCCGGCCTGCCCGTCTATGCCCCGTCCAAGGTTCGGGAACTGATCTCCAAGGAAGGCATCGACCGGGTCATTCTGGCCATGCCGTCGGCCTCACAGACGATACAGGCCCGGATCGCCCACAAGCTGCGCCTGCTTGGCTGCGAAGTGCATTCCCTGCCCTCGTTCGCCGCAATGATTTCCGAAGGCGACATCGGCACCCGTATGACACCGGTGTCATTGAACGACCTTCTGGGCCGGGGGCGGTTGGAAAAAGAACTGCCCACCGTGTCCGACACCTATTCCGGTCGCCGTATTCTGATTTCAGGTGCCGGCGGGTCAATCGGATCCGAGCTTTGCCGGCAACTGATCTCGTGCCAACCTGCCTGCATCGTGCTGTTCGATCATTCGGAACTGGCGCTTTATAATATCAACAAAGAACTAAGCGTGCTGGCCCCGCATCTTCAGATTCACCCGGTTCTGGGGTCGGTCTGTGACCGCCCCCTGCTGGACAAGGTTCTCGCCGAACACCAGATCGACGTGGTGTTGCACGCCGCCGCTTACAAACACCTGCCGCTGGTCGAGGTGAACGAGATTGCCGGGCTGAAAAACAATGTGTTTGGCACCAAGATCATCGCCGACGCCGCCCGCGCGGCCGAGGTTGAGCGTTTCATTCTCGTCTCCTCGGACAAGGCCGTGCGCCCGACCAACGTGATGGGCGCGTCCAAACGGCTGGCCGAACTGGTGATCCAGGACCTGTCGACCCGCTCGACCACCACGCGGTTTTCCATGGTGCGGTTCGGCAATGTGCTGGGCTCTTCCGGCTCGGTCATTCCGCTGTTCGAAGAACAGATCGCGCGGGGGGGGCCGGTCACGCTGACCCATGGTGATGTCACGCGCTATTTCATGACGATCTCCGAAGCGGCGCGGCTTGTGCTTGTGGCCGGGTCCTTTGCCCGGGGGGGCGACCTTTTTGTGCTGGACATGGGTGCGCCTGTCCCGATCCGCAAACTGGCCCGCCAGATGATCGAAGGCGCCGGGTTCACGGTGATGGATGCCGACAATCCCAACGGCGATATCGAAATCGTGGAAGTGGGTCTGCGTCCCGGCGAAAAGCTGCATGAAGAGCTGTTGATTTCACCCGATATGCTGACCACACCACACACCAAGATCATGCGGGCACAGGAAGGGTTCCTGTCCGAGCTTGAAATGGCCAACGCGCTGAAAGTGCTGAGTCAGGCGATTGATACGCTGGATTCGGAGGCGGCGCGGTCGGTGATCTCGCGCTGGGTTGAACAATACGAAGCGGTGCGTACCACCGGCACCGGCGGTGCGGTGTAACGGCAAAGGGGCCGATCTGGTCCAATCTGAACGCGGGCAAACGTTCAGTTTCTGTTGGAGACCTCGATCAGGTTGCCGTCAGGATCACGGATATAAAGCGACAGGATCGGCCCCTCTTCCACATCCACCCCCAGTTCGGCAAGATGCAACGCCCAGTCCGCCAATAGCATTGCGCTGAGAAAACACAAATCGGCGCTGCCGGGCATGGGGCAGTCTGCCTTGGGGTCAAATTCCGCCCCGTGCAGATGCAGGTTGATCTTCTGCCATCCGAATTTCAACGCCACCCGCATGGACCCATCCGCCGGGTGGAACTCTTCGATCTCCATGCCAAGAACCCTGATATAAAACGCCACCGTGCGCGGGAAATCGGCAACGGTCAGGACCAGATGGTCCAGCGATTCAATGGCTGGTGTTGTCGCTGTCATTGCACCCGTTCTTCCGTGGCTTTACCATCAGCCCATGCAAGATGCCAAACCCGATCCCCCGCGTCAAAACCCCGCCCGTTTCAACGATATCATGGACCCGGCCCGCGCCCGCGCGATGCAGGCGACGTTGGGACAGGAACAGACGATAGAACAGGGCACACCGTTGCCCCCCTTCTATCACCAGCTCTATTTCTGGCAGGCCCTGCCGCCCGACCGGCTGGGTCGCGATGGTCATCCCCGGACCGGTCAGGGCGGCATCCCCGATATGGGCCTGCCCCGCCGGATGTGGGCCGGGGGGCGGCTGAAGTTTGCGGCACCGCTGCTGGCCGGGGTGGCAGCGGTCAAAACCACCTATGTGGAAAGCACGGCGCGCAAACAGGGACGCACCGGGCCGCTCGCCTTTGTCACCCTGCGCCACGAGGTGGCACAGGACGGGCGCATCTGTGCTACCGAATGGCACGATCTGGTGTATCGTGAAGACCCCGCACCCGGCCAACCCGCGCCGACACCCCCCATGGCCGCCACCGACGAACAGGTCGCGCGCAAGGTCACATTCAACGAAACCCTGCTGTTTCGCTATTCCGCGCTCACCTTCAACGGCCACCGCATTCATTACGATCCGGATTATACCCGCGATGTAGAAGGGTATGGCGGGCTTGTCGTGCATGGCCCGCTTCTGGCGCAATTGCTGATGTTGCTGGCCGAAGAGCAGCTTGGAACACTGACGCGTTTTTCCTTCCGCGCCACATCGCCCCTGACGCTGGATCAGGGCGCGACCCTGTGTTGGAAAGACGGCACCGCGTGGGTGCGCGCCGATGACGGCCGCCAATGTATGATCGCCGAGGCGGGATAAAGCGTTCGACCTTTATGTGTTTCGCGCGTCCTGCCGCCCCCTCGCGCGCGCCTCGCGCCATCTCTCAAAGCGATGCGGCGACCCGGAACCCTTCGGGGATCGCATCCCGCCCGTCCAGCACAAGGTCGGCCATGACCCGGGCCACGCCGGGGGCCATGCCGAACCCGATCTTGAACCCGCCATTGGCGATGAACTGTCCCGGGTGCAGGGGGTGTTCGCCCAGCATCGGTGCCCGCGACCGCGCCCGTGGTCGCACCCCGGCCCAGCGTTCGACCACCTCGGCCTGACGCAGCGCCGGAACGGCGGCAAAGGCGCGCTCCAGCACTTCGTCCAACTGGCTGTCGGTCGAGCTCGGGTCGTCATAATCGCGCTCGCTGGTGGATCCGATTGCAACCGTACCATTTTCGTGGGGCACGATGTGGACCGCCTCGGCATAGATCTGGGGCAGGTCACGGGCCTCGTGGGCCAGAACCGCGCCCTGTCCCTTGACCCCATTGCCCACGGTCCGGCCCCGCGCCGCGCTGATCCGGTCAAGATCGGCCACACCGGTGGCCCAGATCACGCGGCCTTCGTCCGGGGCCTGCTCGACGATCTCGCCCCCCCGCGCCGTGATCGCCGCCGCCAGCGCACGCCCCGCCATACGCGGATGCATCCGCGCACTCAGCGTGTCGTGGATCAGCCACCCGGTGGGACTTTGCGGTGCCCATTCCGCGCCGGCACGCACCACCTGCCAGCTGGCCCGGTCGCCCCAAAGCTCCCGCGCCGACCCCTCGCGCGCGCGGGCCAGCGCCAGCGTTCTTTCATCCGCCACCGGCTGTAGCCGCCCGGTGCGCGCATATCCGGGCGACAGGCCACCCGCAGCGACAACACTGTTCCAAAAGGTTTCCGCGGCCAGAAGGCTGTCCAGTTGAAACGCCTTCTTGTCATTCCAGTTTTCCGGCACATGCGGTGCCAGCGCCCCGACAACGCCCCCGGACGCCCCCGCCCCCACGCCAAACGGGTCCACCACCCGGACCAAAGCCCCGCGCAACAGGCATTCCCACGCGATGGACAGCCCGAATATCCCCGCCCCGCGTATCGTGATTTCGACCATTGCCAAATCCCGGTCTCCTCTGCATTGTCGTCTGGTTTGCAATCACCTTTACGGGACAGGGAAAGAATGGGCCAGCAGGCAGATCTGGAATGGCGCGATGGCGAAGTGCCGGTATCGACCCGGTTTGATGACCCCTATTTCAGCCTTGAGAACGGGCTGGCCGAAACGGGGTACGTGTTTCTGGATGGCAACGCCCTGCCCGCGCGGTTTCGCGATGGGTTCCACGTCGCCGAACTGGGCTTTGGCTCGGGCCTGAACCTTTTGGCCACGCTGCACCTGTGGCGCGCCACGGGTCAGGCGGGGCGGCTGTGTTTCACCAGTTTCGAGGCTTTCCCCATGGCCCCCGACGACATGCGCCGCGCCCATGCCGCCTTTACCGATCTTGCCCCTTTGGCGGCGGAACTGGCTCCGTTCTGGGGACAGGACCGCATCGCCCTGCCCGATCTGGACTTTACCCTTGTGCAAGGGGACGCGCGCGACACCCTTCCCGTATGGAGCGGGTGCGCGGATGCGTGGTTCCTCGACGGTTTTTCCCCGGCCAAGAACCCCGAGCTGTGGGATGCCGCGTTGTTGGCCGAGGTCGGTCGCCACACCGCGCCCGAAGGCACGGCGGCCACCTACACCGCCGCCGGGTTTGTCCGCCGGGAATTAGAGGCCGCCGGGTTCGCCGTTTCCCGCCGCCCCGGATTTGGACGCAAACGCCATATGACCCAGGCGGTCATGGCCGCCACCCGCCAAGAGCACGACAGATGAGCCAACAGAACACCCGCCTTGGCATCCTGTTGATGATCGCCACCACCTTTGTCTTTGCCATGCAGGACGGGATTTCGCGCCATTTGGCCGGGCATTACAACACCTTGATGGTGGTGATGATCCGCTATTGGTTCTTTGCTGCCTTTGTCATCGCCCTTTCTGCCCGCCGTCCCGGAGGGCTGTCCTCGGTGCGTCGCTCGAACCACCTGTGGACTCAGATCACGCGCGGCGCGCTGCTTGCCCTTGAAATCTGTGTCACCGTGTTGTCGTTCACCCTTCTGGGTCTGACCGAAAGCCACGCGGTTTTCATCTGTTATCCGCTGATCATCGCCGCCCTCTCGGGGCCGGTGTTGGGCGAACAGGTGGGCTGGCGCCGCTGGGCCGCGATCCTGATCGGGCTGGTTGGCGTGATGATCATCCTGCAACCGGGGTCGGGGGTGTTCCGCCCGGTTGCCGCCATCCCCCTTCTGGGTGCGGGAATGTTCGCACTTTATGGTCTGCTGACCCGCTATGTCGCCCGGGATGACAGCAGCGCGACCAGCTTTTTCTACACCGGCACGATCGGCGCAGTGGTGATGACCGCGATCGGGATCTGGTTCTGGGAACCCTTGGTGGGGCGGGACTGGGCGTGGATGGCTCTGCTCTGCCTGACAGGCGTTTCAGGCCACTGGCTGCTGATCAAAACCTACGAAGCGGCCGAGGCCAGCGCGGTGCAGCCCTTTGCCTATCTGCAACTGCCCTTTGCCGCCGCGCTTGGCATGGCGGCCTTTGGCGAAACCCTGCGGATGAATGTGGCCATCGGGGCCGGGATCGTGGTGGCCGCCGGCCTCTTCACCCTGTGGCGCGAACGTCAAAGCGGGTGAGACCCTATTATCGCAATGGCGCAACGCTGGCCCCCACCAGTTCGCGTGAAAACGCAACCGGCAAGGGGTCACGCCCCAACCGGGCGCGATAAATGGGCAGGGATTCGGACACCCGCATGACATAGTTCCGGGTTTCGCGGAACGGGATATGTTCGATCCAGTCGACGATGTCCATCGCGCCGCCGCGCGGGTCTCCGAACCGTTCCATCCACCGCTCGGGTCGCGACGGCCCGGCATTATACCCCGCCGCCACCATGATCACATTGCCGCCAAACCGTGCGCCCAGCTCGGCCAGATAGGCGCTGCCCAGGGTGGCATTGTACCGCCAGTCCCGCAGCACCCGGGCCCGGTCATGGTCCAGCGCCAGCCCCTGTGCCACTTCGCGCGCGGTGCCGGGCATCAGCTGCATCAACCCTTCGGCCCCCGCGCCGCTGACCACATTCGGGTCAAATTCGCTCTCCCGCCGGGCAATGGCCAGAGACATTTCCATGGGCACGGGCACCTGCATCTTTTGCATCGGGTGCAGCGCGTAATAGGGCGCCGGCAACATGATCCCGGCCCGCGCCGCGCGTTTGCCCAGCATCACGCCCAGATGCGGCGCATCCAGATCCTCCAGCATATTGCCCAGTTGACCCAGCGCCTTGCGGTCCCCGGTCTCGATCAACTCCTCTGCGAGGGTCAGCATGAATTTCTCGGCCAGTGTCAGGTTCTCCATCGCCAGCGCCAGTTCGATCACCCTGACCCGCATGTCCCGCGCGAACCGGGCTTCTTGCCAAGCCGGGAAATATTCGCGCCCGGCCAGCGAGCGATCAAAACCGACCCCGGCCTTTTCCGCCGCAAGCAGCCCGTAAAAGCTGGTCTGATACTGCGCGCCCTCACCATAGGCCGCCATTGCCGCCTCTTTATTGCCCACCGCCTCGTGGGCGCGGCCCAACCAATACCCGGCACGACCCAGCGATATGGGCGAGCCCACCGCCCCCCGGAAGGTTTCGAAATGCGCCAGCGCCCGGGACGGTTTGCCAAGATAGGTCAGCGACAGATACCCGGCCAGCCATTCAAGATCGGAAAACGCGCTGCCTTCCACCAGCCCATGGTTGGTGGCAATCCGATAGGCCAGCGCCGCGTCGCCCTCGCGCATCTTCTGCCGCGCCAGCGCGCGGCGCCACCCGGCCCAACGCGCCGGTTCACCAAGGGTCCCCGCCGCGCTGCGTGCGATCAACAGGGCGATGGCCTCGTCACCCAGACCCTTACCCAATCGCCAGTTGAACCGCTCGTAAGCCAGCCCCGGATCGTCCTGCAACTCTGTGGGCACCTTTTCGATCAACGCGTTCACATTGCGCGCACCGCTTTTCAACCCAAGCCGCGCATCGGCCAACGCCTGCCAGCCGGGGCTGACCAGAGGGCGCACCGCGTTCACGTCCTGACTTAACCCCCGCCACAGCGCCATATCCATCCGCGCCTCGTGATGAGGCGCGAGCAACGCGCCATACCTCTCCAGAAACACCGCCGTATCGGTGGCCGTCAAATCAAAGCTGCGCCATGCGATCACGATATTCGCCTCGGCCTCGCCCTGTTCGCCCGCCGCCTCCAGCGCCCGGGCCAGCATCAGGGTGCCCTTGCCGGTCTGGGGCGGTTCTTCGCCAAAGAACCGGATGATCGTGTTCGGCCCGGCGTCGCGAAACGCCGGTTCGCTCTTGCGCCGCAGCCGTTTCAGCCCGGGCCAGTTGGGATAGGCGGCGAGAAACCCGGCCACTTCGCTGGCGCTGCCCCGCCCGGCAGACAGGCGATACCACTCCACCAGTTCTTGCGCCGCCGGACCATCCCGCGCGGCCAGCGCCGCCGCCCGGTCCCAATCGCCCCGCTGCAACGCGTGAATCGCGCTTGCCAGCGGGCGTGGCGCGGTCTCAGCCAGCGGTTTTGCCCCCACAGGCACAGCACACACGCAGAAAATCAACGCAGCGATCCGCAACATCTCTTGCAATTCCTTGAACGAACCCGGATAGAACGGCCCCAGCATACCGCGCCACGTCCCCCGCCGCCATGCACAAACTTGGCAGGGCGGCAATCTCCCGCTAGGGTCCGGCGCGACCACCCCCGGGCCGCCTGCCCGCCATATGACGAAAGGAGCGTGTCATGTTCAAAGGATCCATTCCTGCCCTGGTCACGCCGTTCAAGAACGGCGCGTTGGATGTCGAGACGCTCAAGAAACTGGTCGAATGGCATATCGGGGAAGGCTCCGACGGGTTTGTACCCGTGGGCACCACCGGCGAAAGCCCGACCCTGACCCATGAAGAACACGAAACCGTGGTCGAAGAAACCGTGCGCGCCGCTGCGGGGCGTGTGCCGGTGATCGCGGGGGCAGGAAGCAACAACACGCTGGAATCCATCCGGCTTGCCCAACATGCCGAAAAGGTCGGGGCCGACGCGATTCTGGTGGTGACGCCCTATTACAACAAACCCACCCAACGTGGGTTGATCGCGCATTTCACCGCAGTTCATGACTGCTGTAACCTGCCGGTCATCATCTACAACATCCCGGGCCGGTCGATCGTGGACATGTCCCCGGAAACCATGGGCGAACTGGCTAGGCTGCCGCGCATTGCCGGGGTCAAGGACGCCACCGGCGACCTGTCCCGCGTGCCGCAACAGCGCATCACCTGTGGCACCGATTTCATCCAGCTATCCGGCGAAGACGCCACCGCGCTGGGCTTCAACGCTCATGGCGGCGTGGGCTGCATCTCGGTCACGGCCAATGTCGCCCCGCGCCTCTGCGCCGAGTTTCAGGCGGCAACGCTGGCCGGAGATTATACCAAGGCGCTGGAATACCAGGACCGTTTGATGCCGCTGCACATGGCCATCTTCGCCGAACCCGGGCTGGTGGGCGCGAAATACGCCATGTCCAAACTGGACCTGTGCAATGACGAAGTGCGCCTGCCCCTGACCGGGCTGACCGATGACACCAAAGCCATGATCGACGACGCCCTGCGCCACGCGGGGCTGATGAGCTGATCCCGGCCTCATATCCCGGACGACCCCGCCCAACCCCTGGGCGGGTTTTTTCGTTTATAAAGCGTTTCGAAACCGGCCTGAGTGACAAGCCAGTTCGAAGCGGCCACACTCTCAACGGGCTGTACGCGTTCCGCGCCAACCCGCCCAACCGATAGGACACCCAAACCGGTGAAACATGCCATCAAAGACGCGCTGGACGCGCGCGGATATACCGACCTGACCCCGGTTCAGACCGCAGTCACCAACCCCGAGCTGGACGGCGCGGACCTGTTGGTATCGGCCCAGACCGGATCGGGCAAAACCGTGGGCTTCGGCCTTGCCATCGCGCCGACCCTGTTGGGCGAAGGCGAAGCATTCGACCCCGCCGACGCGCCCGTGGCGCTGGTCATCGCGCCCACCCGCGAACTGGCCCTTCAGGTGAAACGCGAACTGGCCTGGCTTTATGGCAAGGCGGGGGCGGTTCTGGCCTCCTGTGTCGGGGGCATGGACATGCGCGACGAACGCCGCGCCCTGGCCCGTGGGGCCCATGTGGTCGTGGCCACGCCGGGGCGGCTGCGCGACCATATCATGCGCGGCTCCATCGACCTGTCCGCCCTGCGTGCCGTGGTGCTGGATGAAGCCGACGAAATGCTGGATCTCGGGTTTCGCGAAGACCTTGAATTCATCCTGTCGGAAACGCCCGACACCCGCCGCACCCTGTTGTTTTCCGCCACCGTGCCGCGTGGCATCGCCAACCTGGCCAAAAGCTATCAAAAGGACGCCGTGCGCGTCACAACGCTGGCTGAAAAGGAACAGCACGCGGATATCGACTATCTTGCCCATAACGTGGCGCAACGGGATGGGGAAAACGCAATCATCAACGTGTTGCGCTATCACGAGGCCCCCAATGCCATCGTGTTCGCCAATACCCGCGCCATGGTCAACCGCCTGACCACCCGCCTGTCGAATCGGGGATTTCAGGTGGTGTCGCTTTCCGGTGAGCTGTCACAGGCGGAACGCTCTCACGCCCTGCAGGCCATGCGCGACGGGCGTGCGCGGGTCTGTGTCGCCACGGATGTGGCGGCGCGGGGGATCGACCTGCCCAACCTTGACCTCGTGATCCATGCCGAACTGCCGTCCAGCCACGAAACCCTGTTGCACCGCTCGGGACGCACGGGGCGCGCGGGGCGCAAAGGGGCCAGCGCGCTGATCGTCACCCCCAAGGTACGGCGCAAGGCAGAGCGGCTGTTGGGGATGGCCAGGCTGAACGCCACATGGGGGCCAGCGCCCTCTGCCGAGGCGGTCAATGAACGCGACGAAGCGCGGATGTTGGCCGACCCGATCTGGACCGATGCGCCCAGCAAGGGCGAAGAGATCACGGCGGCAAAGCTGCGCGACGCTTTCACGGCGGATCAACTGGCCACCGCCTATCTGCGCCTGTACCGCATCCGTCAATCCGCCCCGGAAGAGCTTTCTGATCCCGGCACCCCCACCCCCCGCGCCCCGCGCGAGGCGTTTGGCCCAAGCACATGGTTCAGCATCAAGGGCGGGCGCAACCAAAACGTCGACCCGCGCCGATTGCTGCCCCGCCTGTGCGATGGCGGCGACATCACCCGCGACGATATCGGCGCAATCCGCATTCTGGACAACGAATCCGTGTTCGAAATCCGCGAAACCTCTGTGCCCGGCTTCGTCGCGTCCCTGGGCGCGGCGATGACCGTGAACGGGGTTGGCGTGGTGGAACAGCTTGACGGCAAACCGGACCTGCCCGCCAAACCACCTTACAAGGGGGGCAAGGGTGGCAAACCCGATTGGAAATCCAAGGGCAAACCCCATCGCAAAGGGGGCGCTGAGCGGGTATGGGAGGATCGCCCTGACCCCAGTCACAAATCCGGCCCCAAACCCAGCCCCAAGAAAACCGGCAAACAAAGCGCGGCCCATCGCGATGGTGCCGTCACCGCCCCCCGCAAACGGTCGGATGACTCATCCGAAAAGCCGCGTTTTGAAAAACCGAAATCCGAGAAGACATCTGGCAAACCAACCGGAAAGCCCTCGGGTAAATCCCCGGGGAAACCAACCGGAAAACCAGCCGGAAAGCCCGCTGGAAAACCTTATGGAAAACGCGACAGCAAACCCACAGGGCCAAAACCGCCCGCTGGCAAACCTTCCAGCAAGAAAAACCGCGCCCGCGCCAAAGCGGCCGCCGAGGCCAAGGCGCGTTCCAAGGGCAAAAAAAGCGGCGACGCCCGCCCCACCCGCCGCACGTAAAGCTGACGGAAGTAGGCTTTGATCCCGCGCCCGTGCCCGGATCAGTTCACTGCGCCAGCCGTGCGCGGGCCGTGGCCACGCAGTTGTCAAACTCCGCACAATGCACCGGAACGCCCTGGGCCTCCAACGCGGCGGCATAGGCTGCGGCCATCGCACCCGTTCCCAAAACCACCACCTGTTGACCCAGCCAATAGGGTCGCGCGGCACCCAGCTCGGCCCCGATCAGATGGCCCAGCGCAGCGCCGGGCGCGCCACCGATCTCGGCGCTGGCCAGATGGGCGGCCAACCGTTCGGGACGCGACAGGGTTTCTGCCATCGCTGCCCCATCCACGCGGCCTCCACCATCCACAGCCCCCCGCGCGCCCAGTGCGGCGGCAATACGCAGGGTCAGGAATGATTGAAAACTTACCACCTCGTCCGCGCTGATCTGGGCCCAGTGGGTGGGATCGCCCACCACCACCGCAACCCCGTCCCAATTGGGATGGGCCAACAGGAACCCCGCAATAGCCAGCCGCGGTTCAACCTCCATCCGCCCTTTTGGCCTGTCCTGGGTCAAAGGCTCAGCCGCCCCCTAGGGCAGCGCAGGCGCGGGGGTTCTGGTCATGGCTGTCCCGTCTCTGTCAACGCCGAAGGGGTCAACGTTTTCATCGCGTCATATTGCGCAAGGAACACCTGCCCCGTCAATTGATCAAGAAAATGGCTGCGTTTCAGCCGGTCCATCACCGGCCCCTTTACCTCGGACAGGTGCAGCCTGATCTGCATTTCACCCAGCCGCCGGTTCAGCTCTTCCAGGGTTTCCAGCGCCGAAATGTCGATTTCGTTGACTGCCGAACACATCAACACCACATGGCGGATGGGTTGGTCGCAACTGATGCGGTCCAGAATATAATCCTCCATGAACCGCGCATTGGCAAAGTAAAGGCTTTCGTCGATCCGCAGGGTCAGCATGTTGACGCTGGTGATCACATCATGGCGCAGGATATTACGGAAATGCTGAGTCTTCGGCACCAGCCCCACCTCGGCCACATGGGGGCGCGAGGTTTTGTAAAGAAACAGGCCAAGCGAGATCAGAACCCCCGCCGACACGCCCACCTCAACCCCGAACCCAAGGGTCAGCAGGATGGTCGCGGCGACGGCGGCAAAGTCCACCCGCGAATAGCCCCAGGTCTTTTTCAGAATGCTGAAATCCACAAGGTTCAACACCGCCACGATGATGGTCGCCGCCAGCGTCGCCTTTGGCAGGAAATACAGCAGAGGGGTCAGAAGGGCCGCGGCAAACAGGATGCCAACCGCCGTAAACGCCCCCGCCGCGGGCGTTTCCGCACCGGCGTCGAAATTTACCACCGACCGGGCAAATCCGCCGGTGACGGGATACCCCCCCGAAAGGGCCGAGGCGATATTGGCGGACCCAAGCCCCACCAGTTCCTGATCCGGGTCGATGCGTTGACGGCGCTTCGCGGCCAGCGTTTGCGCCACCGACACGCTTTCCACGAAGCCGATGATGGAAATCAGAACAGCAGACAGAAACAGCTGTTGCCATAGCTCGGCGGAAAAGCCGGGAAACGCAAAGGGCGGCAGACCCATGGGCACCTCACCGACGATTTTGACCCCCTTGTCGGCCAATCTGAACAGCGCGGTGATGGCCACGGTCACAACCACCGCCCCCACTGGCCCGGCTTTGGCCAGGATATCGGCCAGACGCGGGCGCATGCCGCGCGCCAACAGCAATGGTTTCAACCCGCCGCGCACCCAGAACAGGAACGCCACCGACGCCCCGCCAATCCCCACCGTGTACCAATTCACCTCGTCCAGATGCACCCAAAGCGACCCCAAAAGGCCGGGCAACGAATGACCATGTGCCTCAATCCCCGCCAGATGTTTCAACTGGCTTATCGCGATCAAAAGGCCCGAGGCAGTGATAAACCCGGAAATCACCGGGTGGCTCAGGAAATTGGCAAGAAACCCAAGCCGGAACAGCCCCATGACCAACAAGATCAGACCCGAGAGAAAGGCCAGCGCGATAGCGGCGGCGATGTATTCCGCCGTGCCCTGCAACGCCAGTTGCCCGACCGAGGCGGCCGTCATCAACGACACCACCGCCACCGGCCCCACGGCCAATGTGCGGCTGGTCCCGAACACGGCATAGGCCACAAGCGGCAGGATCGACGCATAAAGCCCCATTTCGGGGGGCAACCCGGCCAGCATGGCATAGGCCAGCGATTGCGGGATCAGCATGATCGTCACGATCACCGCCGCAACCAGATCGGACAGCGCCGTATCGCGGGAATAGCTCCGCGCCCATCCAAGGATCGGCAGATGACGTTCAAGAGGGGTGGATCTACGGCGGGACATGAAAGGGCGCGCTCCGTTATACTCGGCTCGCGTCCTTTAAACATTCAGCGACACGAATGTGAAGAGCTTACCCCGCCGAAATCTTTTCGGGTTTGGCCAGCCATTCCTTGCCGCGCAGCATCGCCTTCCAGTAGACCGGGGGCAGGATCTGTTCCTTCAAAACCCAGGCCATGCGCGACGGTTTGGTGCCATCAATCATCCACTTGGGGAAGGTCGGCATCAACACCCCGCCATAGCCGAATTCGGCCAGCACGATCTTGCCCCGCTCCACGGTCAGCGGACAGGAGCCATAGCCGTTGTAAACGGCGGTGGGGGATTTGCCCATCATGTCGTCCGCCATGTTTTCGGCGACCACGGGTGCCTGTGCCCGCGCGGCGGCGGCGGTTTTGGAATTGGGTGTGTTGGCCACGTCGCCCAGTGCCCAGATGTTTTCGTATTGCCTGTGGCGCAGCGTGGCCTGATCCACATCGACCCAGCCCCCGGCATCGGCCAGCGGCGATACCCGGATGACATCCGGCGCGGTCTGGGGCGGTGCCACGTGCAGCATATCAAAGCTGGTTTCGATCCGCTCGACATTGCCCGCAGCATCCACCTTGTCAAACCAGGCCTTCTGCGCAGCACCATCCACCGCCTTCAGCGTCGTCGTGTAATTCACGTCGATCCCGTAGAGATCGACATAGCTTTGCAGCGCCGGCACGTAATCCTTGATCCCGAACAGGGTATTCAGCGAGGTCATGAATTGAATATCCATGCCCGGCAGAACGTTGCCCTTGCGCCAATGATCGGCGGACAGGTACATCGCCTTCTGCGGCGCACCGGGGCATTTGATCGGCATCGGTGGTTGCGTGAACACCGCCCGGCCCCGATGCAGCCTGCGCACCAGCTCCCAAGTATAAGGCGCAAGGTCAAAACGATAATTCGACGTCACCCCGTTGCTGCCCAGCGTTTCCTCCAGCCCCTCGATTGCGCCCCAGTCCAGCTTGAGCCCCGGGCACACCACCAGCCGCTTGTATTTCACCACCCGGCAGCCATCCAGAAGCACGGCATTGTTGTCCGGCTCGAACGCGGCCACGCCCGTTTTGATCCAATGCACGTCGCGCGGGATCAGCCCGCCCATGGTTTTCGCGGTGGTCGAAGCCTCGAAAATTCCGGCCCCCACCATGGTCCAGCCAGGTTGGTAATAATGGGTTCCTGCCGGGTCGATCACGGCGATGGAAATGTCGGGTCGGCGGCTGTGCAGGCTGGAGGCCACGGCAATCCCGGCGGCCCCGCCCCCGACAATCACCACGTCATATTTGGCATCCCCCGTTTCGGTCGGCGTCTTGCCGCCGTTGACGATGCGCCGCGCCACGCCGGACATGTCATACCCCGCTGCGCTGGCAGCTTCGAGGATTTCAGGCAACGGTCTGGTGTCCGCCACGGCCAAAGACCACGCCGTGGCCGATCGCGTCCCGGTGCGACAATAGGCAAGAACCGGACCAGGAAGCTCCATCAACGCGGTTTTCATGTCCCCGGCATTGGCGTCCGTCACGATGCCCTTGTCCACAGGCAGATCGCGAAACGCCAGCCCCGCCTTTTTCGCCGCCCTGGCGATGGCATTTGCGCTGGGTTGGTCCGGCGCTTCGCCATCGGGACGGTTACAGATGATCGCGCGATACCCGGCCTTGGCAATGGCGGCCACGTCCTTGGCCGTGATCTGGGGGGATACGGCGATTTCATCGGAAAGCTGTCTGATCTCCATGGGGCGGGTCCTTTTCGGGCGGCAACTGGTAAGGGTTGTCTGCTGTTATACAGGCCCAGTATTAAGGCCCATGCCGCACCAGCACAACGGGCCAGCCTGCCGCACCAATAAATCCCGCTCCGTCAGATCCCATTCCTCCCCTCCGGCGTCGCTGGTGGCACCGTTCACCCCTGAGGGGTCATCCCCTTGCGCGCACGCCCGCGTTCCAACCCAAGCGCGTGTTCCCGCCAAATGATCAACACCCCGGCGGCAATGACAATCGCCGCCCCCGCCAGCATCCGCACCGTGGGCACTTCGTCAAAAACAAAGAACCCGACCAGCAGGGCCAGCAACATAGAGGCATAATCAAACGGTGCCACAACCGACGCCGGGGCATAGCGATACGACGAGGTCAGAAAAATCTGCGCGGTCCCGCCAAACAGCCCGGAAAGGATCAGGTACATCACCTCGCCCCCCGTGGGCCAGACCCAGCCAAACGGCAGGGTCAACAGCGACAACAGGGTTGAGGTGATCGAGAAATAGAACACAATCGCGCTGGTCTGTTCCGTGGCGACCAGCTTGCGAATGTAGATCTGCGCCAGCGCCGCACAGGCCGCCCCCATCAACACCAGAACCGCCCCCATGGCGGCGGTGGTTTCCACCGTGTCACCGCTGAATGTGCTCAGACGCGGCGAGATCACCACCAGAACACCAGCCAACCCCATGGCAACGGCGGCCATGCGGAACAACCGCACCTCTTCGTTCAAAAACATCGCCGCGAACACGACGGTCAGCAGGGGCGCAGCATACCCGATCGCCGTGACCTCGGGCAGGGGCAGCAAGCCTAAACCTGCAAACATCATCCCCATCGCCGCCGTCCCCACGAAACCGCGCCAAAAGTGGCCCATGGGCGACACGACCTTCAACCCGGTACGCAGATCCCCGCGCAGGGCCAACCACCCAAGAATCACCGGAAGCGCGAAAAACGAGCGGAAGAACACCGCTTCGCCCGCGGGCACATGGGGGGCCGAGGCCTTGATCAACGACGCCATGATCACGAACAACGTCACCGAAATCAGTTTCAGCGCAATTCCCCTGAGCGGTTGCATTGAATCCTCACCATTTCGCTTGATCTTGTGCCGCATACATTGGATGACAGGCCAAAGCCCGGAGGACAAGCGATGTATGACGCAAACCACCTATGCAGCAAGCTGGCGCAACATGTGACGGCGCAGCCGGGCAAGGTGTTCGCCACCCGCCCCGGCGCGGCGGATGTGACCTTTGGTGACCTGTTTTCCGGGGCGGAACGGATGGCCGGGGCGCTGGTCGCGGCCGGGCTTGTGCCGGGCGACCGCGTGGCGGTTCAGGTGGAAAAATCGCTTGAGGCGATTCAGCTTTATATTGCCACGGTGATGGCCGGGGGCGTATTCTTGCCGCTCAACACCGCCTATACCGGGGCCGAGGTCGCCTATTTTCTCTCTGACGCCACGCCGTCGGTTGTGGTCTGCGACCCGGCCCGGGAAGGTGATATTGCCCCGCTGGCGGCGGCGGCACGGGTGTTCACGCTGGCCATTGACGGTACGGGAACGTTGATGGCCGACCTGCCCGAACCCGGGTTTGATCCGGTGGCACGCACGGCCAATGATCTCGCCGCGATCCTCTATACCTCGGGCACCACGGGGCGGTCCAAGGGGGCCATGCTATCCCACGACAATCTCAGTTCGAATTCCGAAACCCTGCGGGATTACTGGAGGTTCACATCCGAGGATGTGCTGATCCATGCCCTGCCGATCTTTCACACCCACGGGCTGTTCGTGGCCACCAACGTGGCGCTGCTGGCCGGGGCCTCGGTTGTGTTCCTGTCGAAATTCGATACGGGCGCGATACTAGAGGCGATGCCGACGGCGACGTCGCTCATGGGGGTGCCAACCTTCTACACCCGCCTGCTGGACGATCCGCGCCTGACCCGCGACCGGGCGGGGAATATGCGGCTGTTCGTATCGGGCTCGGCACCCTTGCTGGTGGATACCCACGAAAAGTGGGAGGCGCGGACGGGCCACCGCATCCTCGAACGCTATGGCATGACCGAAACCAACATGAACACCTCCAACCCCTATGACGGCGACCGGCGCGCTGGCACTGTGGGCTTTCCCCTGCCGGGGGTCGAATTGCGCGTGATGGATGGCGATACGGAAGTGGCGCAGGGCGAAATCGGTACGCTGGAAGTACGCGGGCCGAATGTGTTCCAGGGCTATTGGCAGATGCCAGAGAAAACAGCGGAAGAGCTGCGGGAAAACGGCTGGTTCATTACCGGTGATCTTGGAATGGTGGACGATGACGGCTATGTCTCGATCGTGGGGCGCGCCAGAGATTTGATCATCACCGGCGGGTTCAATGTCTATCCCAAAGAGATCGAAAGCCTGATTGACGACATCCCCGGCGTGCTGGAAAGTGCGGTGATCGGCGTACCGCACCCCGACTTTGGCGAAGCGGTGGTGGCGGTGATTGTAAAAGAAGACGACGGGCTGACTCCAGAGGACGTAACGGCGGTGACCGGCGCTCAACTGGCGAAATTCAAACAACCCAAACAAACGCTTTTCCTGCCCGAACTGCCCCGTAATACCATGGGCAAGGTCCAAAAAAAGGCCCTGCGAGAAACCTATGCGGGGCTGTTTTCGTAACCGTGCAGCGTTACGCCAAGGCTAGCAGCCCCAAACCACGGCAAACACACGGCGACCGGGGGCAACCGGGGGGCTCCCGCCCACTGTGGTCGCGCTAAAGCGCGATCCTCGATGGTTGGGCCCTTGGGGCGGGGCATCAGGTCACCCAAGTCCATGCGTCGAGTGATCCTGCAATACAGCGTAACGGCGGAATTATGATCCCGCCGTTACGCTATGTATCTTTGATTTTACGCTGATGCTTCGCGACTTTTGGGATCAAAATCCCCTCCCGTCAGCTATATAACAGCAAATGGCACCAGTTTCGCTGGTTTTGTCGTAGATGCGCATTTCGCGTTTGTCGTCGGCCGGTGTTCTGGTCTAGCGTCCCCCAAAGCCGAACTATAGGAGTACCCCATGACCTCGAAAATCGAAACCCGCCTTGCCGAACTGGGTGTCACCCTGCCCGACGCCCCGGCCCCTGCCGCCAACTATGTGCCATTCGTACAGGTGGGTGATCTTGTCCACGTCTCGGGGCAGATTTCCAACGACGCCAACGGGCTAATCACCGGCAAGCTGGGCGATACCATGGACACCGCCGCGGGGGCCGCCGCTGCGCGCACCTGTGCGATTTCGCTCCTGGCCCAGCTCAAGGCGGCGACCGACGGCGATATTGATCGGCTTGTGCGGGTTGTCAAACTGGTGGGCTTTGTCAACTCCACCGCCGATTTCACCGAACAGCCAATGGTGATCAACGGGGCCTCGGATTTCATGGTCGAAGCCTTGGGCGATGCGGGACGCCATGCGCGGTCTGCCGTATCCGCCGCGTCCCTGCCGCTGGGTGTGGCCGTTGAAATCGAAGCGATTTTCCAAATCGCCTGACTCGTCTCCATGCCCGATCTCGATCCTGCCTTTCTGACTCAACCGCTGGCCCACCGGGCCCTGCACGACATCTCCCAGGGCCGCCCGGAAAACTCCCGGGCGGCCATTCGGGCGGCGGTCGCGGCAGGCTATGGCATCGAGATCGACCTGCAGTTGTCCATGGATGGGCAGGCGATGGTGTTCCACGATTATGACCTTGCCCGGCTCACCGGCACCCCGGGGCCGATTCGTCAGAAAACAGCCGACGCGCTGGCCAACATCCCCCTGCTTCATGGCGATGGCGAAGGGGTGCCCACCCTGACCGACATCCTTGACCTTGTGGCAGGCCACGCGCCTCTGTTGTTTGAAATCAAGGATCAGGACGGCGCGATGGGCCCCGATGTGGGTCCGTTGGAACATGCCACGGCACAGGCGCTGAAGGACTACCGGGGTCCCGTTGCCCTCATGTCCTTCAACCCCCATGCCGTCGCGGCGCTGGCGCGCATGGCACCCCAAATTCCACGCGGCCTGACCACATGTGCCTATGATCCTCAGAATTGGCCCCTTCTGCCCCCCGCCACCTGTGATCGCCTTGCCCGGATCCCGGATTACGCCCGTGTCGGCGCCGGATTTGTATCCCACAATGTGCATGACCTGCATAACCCGCGCCTTGGCGAATTGAAGGCAGGTGGCGCGCATATTCTGTGCTGGACCGTCACCTCGGCCCGGCAAGAGACAGAGGCCCGCAACATCGCTGAAAACATCACCTTCGAGGGCTACATGGCCGCGCGCCCATCTTGATCTGTGCCCCCGTACGGCCCACATTCAACACCTGATGACCCGCGAAACCGCCATTGAAATCCGCGTATTGACCTCGCTGACCCAGATCGCCGCAGGCGATTGGGACGCCTGCGCCTGTGCGGACACTGAAACAGAGCACCCCCTCGACCCCTTTACCACCCACAGGTTCCTCTCCGCTCTTGAACAGAGCGGCTCGGTGGGCGCCGGCACCGGATGGCAGCCCCGCTATCTTGTGGCCTATGCGGGTGAATTACCCATCGCCTGTGCCCCGCTTTATGCGAAATCCCATTCCCAGGGCGAATATATCTTTGATCACAACTGGGCACATGCCTATGAAAATGCCGGTGGGCGGTATTATCCGAAACTACAGGTGGCCGTGCCCTTTACCCCTGTCACCGGGCGGCGGTTGCTGACCCGCCCGGGATACGAGGCAACCGGGCAAGCCGCGCTGATACAGGGTGCCGTGCAACTGGCGGCGGAAAACGAACTGTCCTCGCTTCACCTGACCTTCTGTACCAGGGCCGAGGCGGAGGCGGGGAAACAGATGGGGTTGCTGCATCGCACCACCCAGCAATTCCACTGGGAAAACCGCGGTTACGCGGATTTCGACGCGTTCCTCGCCACGCTGAGTTCGCGCAAACGCAAGAATATCCGCAAGGAACGTGCCCGGGCACAGGCCTTTGGCGGGCGCATCGTGGCGTTCACCGGGGATCAGATCGAACCCTATCATTGGGACGCGTTCTGGCGGTTTTACCAGGATACGGGCGCGCGCAAATGGGGCGCGCCCTACCTGACCCGGTCTTTCTTTGACATCGCGCAGGAGACACTGCGCGACGATATCCTTCTGATTCTCGCCGAACGGGACGGGGCCTATGTGGCGGGCGCGCTCAACATGATCGGACGCTACGCGCTTTTTGGCCGCTACTGGGGCTGTGTCGAAGATCACCCCTGTCTGCATTTCGAACTGTGCTATTATCAGGCCATCGACTTTGCGATTTCACAGGGTCTGGCAACGGTCGAAGCCGGGGCGCAGGGGGAACACAAGCTGGCGCGGGGATACCTGCCCACCACCTGTCACGCGCTGCACTGGATTGCCGATCCGGGTTTTGCCAGGGCGGTGGGCGATTATCTTGAGGCCGAACGCAACGCCGTGGCCGAAGAGATCGAGATCCTGACTGCCTATGGCCCGTTCCGACGCGAACAGAAGGAGGAGCACGATTGAACGAAATTCTAAGCGACACCGCACGGGAAAGCCTGTTGCCCGCCTTGTTCGACACCGGCTGGTCCATGGTCGAGGGGCGCGATGCGATCGAAAAAACCTATCGGTTTGAAGATTTCACCGAGGCATTCGGCTGGATGACCCGCGCCGCGTTGTGGTGCGAGAAATGGAACCACCACCCGGAATGGAGCAACGTGTACGGTCGGGTTCACGTGGTTCTGACCACCCATGACGCGGGCGGGCTTTCGGCGCTGGATGCGAAACTGGCGCGTAAACTGGATGGGCTTTGAAGCGGGGTTGAAACCCCATTGATGCAACGCGCACCACGATCTCTTCAATTCGTTTCTTCAGGTGCCGCCCCAAGTCCCGCCCGCTCGTATCCTCAGAGCTGGTCCAGAAGAACCTCACCGGCGGTCAGTTCACATACCCCGCCCTCTTGCTCTTCCATCAAATGGGTAACGGTGCCGTCTTCGATCACCATCGAAAACCGTTTGCAGCGCCCGTAGAGTCCCGCCGGGGGAAAGTCGAATTCCTGACCCAGGGCGCGGGTATAGGACCCGTCCGCATCACCCAACATCGTCACACCCGCTTTGGCCGCGCCCATGTCCTTGTCCCAGGCGGCCATGGTGAAGGCGTCGTTCACGGCCATACAGACCACCTCGTCCACGCCCTTGGCTGCAAACCCGTCGCGTGTGCGCATGAAGCTGGGCAGATGCGCCGCGCTACAGGTGCCTGAAAACGCGGCGGGCAGGCCGAACAACACCACTTTGCGCCCTTGGGTCAGCTTTTCCATATCCACCGCTTCGGGACCGCCTTCGCCCATCCGCCACATTTCGCCCCCCGGCAACCGATCCCCTACTGAAATCGCCATTTCCCACATCCTCCGTCATTGCGTTTTCCCTGGGTCCGGTTATAGGCTCTCGCGACGCCTCAGGGCGAGAGATTATCATCGGGAGAGGCATTTACCATGGGCCATATCATCGTCATCGGGGCAGGTCAGGCCGGATCGTCGCTTGTCGCCAAGCTGCGCAATTCCGGGTATGAGGGTGAGATCACGCTGATCGGCGAAGAGACTGCGCCCCCCTATCAACGCCCCCCCCTGTCCAAGGCCTATCTGCTGGGCGATATGGAACTGGAGCGGCTCTATCTGCGTCCTGAAAGTTTTTATGCCGACAACAACATCTCCCTGCGCCTTGGGGAACGGGTTGAGGTGATCGACCCCGCAGCCAAGACCGTCACCGTGGGCGGCGAGGTGCTGAGCTATGACCAACTGGCGCTGACCACCGGGTCCGCGCCCCGTCACCTGCCCGCCGCAATTGGCGGGGATCTTGAGGGGGTGCATGTTGTCCGTACGCTGGCGGATGTTGATGGGATGGCGGCAGAGTTCGCCGAAGGCCGCAGGGTTCTGATCGTCGGGGGCGGCTATATCGGGCTTGAGGCTGCGGCGGTGGCCGCCAGGAAAGGGGTCAAGGTCACGCTGGTTGAAATGGCTGACCGCATCCTGCAACGGGTCGCCGCGCCGGAAACCTCCGACTTCTTTCGCGCCCTGCATACCGGCCACGGGGTCGAAATCATCGAAGGCGTGGGGCTTGAAACCCTGACAGGCGACACCCGCGTCACCGGTGCGCGCCTGACGGATGGGCGCGAACTTGAGGTCGATTTCGTGATTGTCGGCGTAGGGATTGTGCCGGGCACGGAGCTGGCCGAAGCGGCCGGGCTGGTGCTGGAAAACGGGATAAGGACCGACGCCCAGGGGCGTACCAGCGATCCTGCTATCTTTGCCGCCGGAGACTGCGCCAGCTTCCCCTATCGTGACACGCGTATCCGGCTGGAAAGCGTGCCCAACGCGATTGATCAAGCCGAAGTGGTGGCCGAAAACATGATGGGCGCGGGCAAGGATTACCAGGCCAAGCCGTGGTTCTGGTCGGATCAGTATGACGTCAAATTGCAGATTGCCGGGCTGAACACCGGCTATGACCGCGTGGTGACACGCCCCGGAGACAAGGATGGGTCGGTATCGTTCTGGTACTATGGCGGGGATACCCTGCTGGCCGTAGACGCGGCCAACGATCCGCGCGCCTACATGATCGGGAAACGATTGATCGAAGGCGGGAAATCCCCCGATCCGGCGGCTGTGGCGGACCCTGGGGTGCCGCTTAAATCGCTGATGTAAATGCGGATCATTGGCGGCGATTTCCGGGGCCGGGCGCTGGCCTCTGTGGGCAAGGGCGACAAGGGCGCGCATCTGCGCCCAACCACGGACCGGGTGCGCGAAAGCCTGTTCAACGTGTTGTTGGGCGGGCGGTATGGTGACCCGGTGACGGGGGCGCGGGTGCTTGATCTGTTTGCGGGTACGGGTGCGCTGGGGCTTGAGGCCCTGTCGCGCGGTGCGGCGCATACCAGCTTTGTTGACGATGGCCGGGTGGCACAACGGCTGATCCGTCAGAATATCGACCTTCTTGGCGTCGGGGACCGCGCGCGGCTTATCCGCCGCGACGCGCGCAGATTGCCGTTGCAGGAGGATACACCATTTGGCCTGATCTTTCTTGACCCGCCCTATGGCAAAGGGCTGGGAGAAAAGGCGATGGCGGCGGCTCTTGCCGGGGGATGGATTGCGCCCGGCGCGTTTGTGGTGTGGGAAGACAGCGCCCCGCTGACCCCGCCAGAGGCTCTGAAGCAACTCGACACCCGCCGCTATGGCGACACGACGATTTCCCTGTTCCGCGTCTGAACACCGCGATGGCCCGGATCACCCGGGACCCGCCCCGGGCAATGCCCATGTCTCGCTGATCCAGCGTCGCAAGCCATCCCTGCTCAACCCCTTGATAAACTTCGCTTCGGTCGGGTCTTCAAGATGCTGGAAAAAAACAATCCGGTCGTTCGCCTTATACTCCGCCCGCACATATTCGCCATCCTCCGAACCTGCACCACCCACGTAAGGATCAAAGCCCAGTTCCCGCAACACGATCACAAGCCGCTCCAACTGGGCCTCATAGGCCGGGGAAAACCGCTCCCAGATTTTTGTCGGCTCCGCACCGGACAGACCCCAGGCAAAAGGCTCATCATCTCTCTCTCGTGGGAATTTCAACTCCATGGTCGCGCGCCTCATTCGTTGCAAGCGTTGCAAGGACCAATCATGTGCCCGCTCGCGGAGGTTTACAAGCCCTGGTCACAGCCAAACGACACACTTCTGACCGTACCTTGTGGCTATAAGTTGTTGAATTTACGCTGATGCTTCGTGGATTTTGGGATCAAAATCCCCTCCCGTCAGATATACATGCAGCCGCGCCCACGCCAAAGGCGAAAGGCAGAGGCTTTGACACCAATGCACACGCAATACGCTTTAATTCGCCGGGTGGAACCTGCCCGCAGGCGACAGCGTGAAAATCTCGAATCCATCCGCCGTAACACCAATAGAGTGTTCAAACTGGGCCGACAGGGTTTTGTCCCGCGTGATCGCGGTCCAGTCATCGGCCAATACCCTGGTTTCCGGGTGGCCAAGGTTCACCATCGGCTCGATGGTAAAGAACATGCCCTCTTCCAACACCGGCCCGGTGCCTGCACGGCCATAATGCAGCACATTGGGCGGCGAATGGAACACACGCCCCAACCCATGGCCACAGAAATCGCGCACAACGCTCATCCGCCGGGCTTCCACATAGGCCTGGATCGCATGACCGATATCGCCGAATGTGGCCCCCGGGCGCACAACGTCGATCCCCTTCATCAACGCATCATGGGTCACCTCGATCAACCGCCTGGCAAAGGGTTTGATCGTGCCCACGCTGTACATGCGCGATGTATCCCCGAACCACCCATCGACAATCACGGTCACATCAATGTTCAGAATATCACCGTCAATCAACTCGTCATGCTTGCGCGCGGTCTTTTCATTCTTGCCCTTGGGCACCTTTGATCCGGGAATGCCGTGACACACCACATGGTTTAACGAAATACAGCTCGCGTGCTTGTACCCTTTATACCCGATGGTCGCCGATTTAGCCCCGGCGGCGGTCACCTTGTCCTCGATGATCCGGTCCAGTTCACCCGTCGTCTGACCCGCTTGTACATGTTCGGCAATCTCGTCCAGAATTCGCGCCGCCAGCGCACCCGCCGCGTGCATACCGGCAAAATCCGCCTTGTCGTGAATGCGGATACCGTCGCGCGTCATACGCCCCTGATGTGTGTCGCTCACAGGTCTGGACCTCTTGGAAAAGTTAAAGATCATGGTTCTATGTAGGCCGGAACGCCTGTCTGTACCAGAGACGTTTTCGACATAAATCTGTTTCAGGAGTACGTTGACACACGATGCAAACCCGAATGGGATGACGCATCGGAATGGTTCGGGGGCCTCTGCTCAACGCCGTGATCCCATGCCTGTTCAAGATGCCGCCCTCTGGCGTCGGGATGGGTGGGTGGGCGACGCCAGAGGGCGGCAAACCCTACGCCCCCACCAGCGCGCCCGCGATGGTGATCTCCTGCGGGCTGATCCGGGCCGTGTAAACCAACCGCTCCACCCCACAACCGGCGGCGGTTTCCGCGGCCCTAGCATAGCCGGGGTCAATATCCGCAGCCACCTGGAAACCATGACAATCGGTCCGTTGCACCAGGTAAAGTATCACCGCCCTGTGCCCCTGCTCTGCCACCCGGGCCAATTCACCCAGATGCCTGGTTCCCCGTCTGGTCACGCTATCGGGAAACTCGGCCAGCCCCTGTTGGCGCATCAGGGTGACGCTCTTCACCTCAACATAACAATCGGGCAACCCCTCCTGCTGCAACAGAAAATCAACGCGGCTGTTTTCACCATATTTTACCTCGGGGCGCACGGTACCATAGGCGGCCAGCTCGGCAATCTCCCCCGCCTCAAGCGCCCTGCGCAGGGCACGATTGGGCACCGACGTATCAACACAACTGAAATGGCCCGCGCCATGATCCACCAGCCGCCAGCCGTATTTCAACCGCTTCCCGGGGTCGTCATTGGGCTCAAGCCACACTTTCATCCCCGCATCCGCCAGACCCTGCATGGATCCGGGATTGGGACAATGGGCGGTGATCTCCTGCCCGTCTTCCAGCGTGCAATCCGCCAGAAATCTCTTGTAACGGCGCACCAGAGTCGCGGGAATGAGGGGCTTGGCAAATTTCATGCCGCCACGCTATCGCAGCGCCCCGCACTGGCCAACCCGTATTCACCGGGCACGAGAAACCGCTGTTGCGTCTTGCCACCAAAAACGCGGCGGATCAGCACGGCGGACGCAACAGGGGTTTGAAAGCACCGGCCACCGCGCCTATACCAGACCATGCCTATACCAAAGTGAGCCGTCACCCAAGGAACGCCCAAGGAACACCCATGACCAACCCAACCGCCGCCATGCTCGTGATCGGGGACGAAATTCTCTCGGGCCGCACACGGGATGCCAACATGCATCACCTGGCCAGAGAGCTGACCAGACACGGCATCACCCTGGCCGAAGTGCGGATCGTGCCCGATGACGCCTCGGCCATCGAAACAGCGACCCGCGCCCTGTCCGACAGCTATGACTATGTGTTCACAAGCGGCGGGATCGGGCCAACCCATGATGACATAACCGCCGAATGCGTCGCCCGCGCCTTTGACACACCCATCGACGTACGCGACGACGCACGGGCGCTGCTACAGGCCCATTATGACCGGCAGGGACAGGAACTGAACGCGGCTCGCCTGCGCATGGCCCGCATCCCCGAAGGCGCGGCGCTGATCGACAACCCGGTGTCGATCGCCCCCGGCTTCACGCTGAAAAACGTCCATGTCATGGCCGGAGTCCCGGCGGTGTTCCAAACGATGGTGGCCTCGGTTCTGCCCACGCTGACCGGCGGCGAACCGCTGCTCAGCCGGACCCTGCGCATCAACCGTGGCGAAGGCGACATTGCCGGACCGCTAGCCGATCTGGCAGAACAGTATGATGACCTCTCCATCGGCTCTTACCCCTATGTGCATAACGGCGTGTTCGGGGTCAACATCGTCATCCGCGGCCCCGAAGGTGCCCGCGTCGATGCCGCCACTCAAACCCTGGCAAAGCTGTTTCCCGAATGACCCTGCCCACTGCCCAAACCCTCTATGACGTGATCGACGGCACCTGGCCGGCGGCTGAATACATTCCCCTTGGCCCCCTGACCCTGCGCCGTGGCAACGGCGGTGGCCAAAGAGTCAGCGCCACCACCGCGAGGCAGCCTGTAAGGGCTGACGAGCAGACCGTGATCGACGACGCCGAAACGGCGATGCGCGACATGGGCCAACCCTGCCTGTTCATGATCCGCGAAGGTCAGGACGATCTGGATCGGATACTTGCCGAACGCGGCTATGACATCGTCGATCCGGTGAATCTCTACGCCGCCCCCATTGCAGACATGGCCACCGACCGCCCGCCCCGCGTCTCTGCGCTCCTGGCCTGGGAACCGCTTGAAATCATGCGTGAAATCTGGGAGCAAGGCGGGATCGGAGAGAACCGTATCAACGTCATGCACCGCGCCAAAGGACCGAAAACCGGTGTGATCGGGCGGATCAACGACCACCCGGCCGGGGCCTGTTTTTGTGCCATCCACGACGGCGTCGCCATGGTCCACGCGCTTGAGGTGCTGCCCCACCAGCGGGGCCAGAAAATGGGCAGCTACGCGATGCGCGAACTGGCCTTCTGGGCGCGCGACAAGGGCGCACAGAGCATGGCCACGATCTGTACCCGGTCCAATACCGGCGCAAACGCGCTCTATACTTCCCTCGGCATGACTCTTGTGGGACAGTATCATTACCGCAAGCTAAAGGAGTAAGCCATGAGCACCCCCAAGGAACCCACCGCGCTTGACCTGCCCATGGTCAGCCCCCTGCCCGAAAACACACAGAAATACTTCGACATCTGTCAGGACAAGCTGGGTCTTGTTCCCAACGTCCTGCAATCCTATGCCTTTGATATCGACAAGCTGAACACTTTCACGGCGCTTTACAACGACCTGATGCTCGGCGACAGCGGGCTTTCCAAACTGGAACGCGAACTGATTGCCGTGGCGGTCAGCTCGATCAACAAATGTTTCTACTGCCTGACCGCCCATGGTCAGGCGGTGCGGGAATTGTCGGGCGACCCCATCCTTGGCGAAATGCTGGTGATGAACTGGCGCGTCGCCGATCTGGACGCACGCCAGACCGCCATGCTTACCTTTGCCGAAAAGATGACGGTGGAAAGCCACAAGATCGTCGAAGCCGACCGCAAGGCGCTGCGCGATGTCGGGTTTTCGGATCGCGATATCTGGGACATCGCCAACGTGGCGGGTTTTTATAATATGACCAACCGTGTGGCCTCGGCCACCGATATGCGCCCGAATGCCGAATACCACGCCAAAACACGCTAAACCTGCCACGACATGGACGGCAGCGGTTGCCCTGTTCGGTTTCGGCTTTGTCGGCCCGGTACAGGCGATCGACCTGTCATTGCCCTCCAACGCCCGGCTGTTGGCGGATCAGCATTCGGGACTGGACAGTTATGCCCTCCCGATCGGAGCCCATGACGGCGACGGCGTGCCCACGCGGGTGACCGAAGGCAGCGTCAGCCGCCAGGCCTGGCGCATTGACGCTCAGGGGCTGACCACTCTGCAACTCCTGACCCCCCTGCGCAATCAACTGGAGGAAACGGGATATCAGATTCTGTTCGAATGCAGCGACCGCGACTGTGGCGGATTTGATTTCCGGTTCGATATCGACGTGATGCCCGCGCCCGGAATGCATGTGGACCTGTTCGATTACCGTTTCCTCTCGGCGCAAAAAGGCAACGATTTCATATCCCTGCTGATCTCTCGCACCGCCAATTCAGCCTTTGTCCAGATCATACAGGCCAGACCAAAAGGCACGGCAAAACCTAAAACCAAAGGCGCGCTGCCCGCAGCAACCCAATCGGCCACGATCGCGGTGGCCCCCGATCTGTCCGGACTTCCCGTGGTGTTGCAATTGGAAAGCCGGGGCCACGCGGTTTTGGCGGACCTGACCTTCCAAACCGGCTCGTCCTCCCTGGGGGAAGGGCCGTTCGCCTCGCTTGCCGAACTGGCCGAATATCTAAAGACCGACACAACGCGCAAGGTGGCGCTGGTAGGCCATACCGATGCGGTGGGTGCCCTGTCGGGAAATATCGTGCTGTCCAAACGCCGCGCCGCATCTGTTCTGGAGCGGCTTGTCTCGGCATTTGGCGTGGGGCGTGGCCAGCTTGCCGCAGAAGGGATGGGATACCTAGCCCCGATCGCCACCAACCTCACCCTGGAAGGGCGCGAAGCCAACCGGCGGGTCGAGGTGATCCTGCTCAACACCAATTAAAGTATCCGTCTTTATCAAGCCCGTTTTGGTGCCCTTCGAACATCGCCCCAGACGGTGCCAATCCGGTGCCGCCGCGCTGCGCACAGGTCACCCCCCCCGATTCGAGGCTATGCCGCCATGGGTTAACACTCCTCGAAACGAGACGAAAAAAGCCCCGGACAATGTCCGGGGCAGTTGGTTGCAGAGGAAAAACAGAAATGGTCCGAATGCGGGGTCAGATCACCACTCGCTGGGGCCTTTTTCGGCAAACTCATGGACCAGAAAATCGATAAAGGCGCGGACCTTGGGCTGGGTAAACCGGCCCGGCGGGTAAACCGCATAGATACCTTGGGTCTCCATCGGCAGATCGGGGATCACGTCTTCGACCAAGCCTTCCTTCATCGCATCCGCGTAAAGAAAGCTGGGAAGATAGGCGATACCAAGACCGGAAATCGCTGCGTTCAGAAGGCTTTGGCCATCATTGACGCTCAGCCACCCGGCGGTGCGCACCTGACGTTTTTCACCTGAAGGGGCGGTCAGCTTCCACATGTTCCCCGCCGACTGGCTGGAATAATGCAACAACTTGTGTTCGTTCAGATCGTCGATCCGCTCGGGGCGGCCATAGCGTTTGAAGTACTCGGGGCTGGCGATCATACGCTTGGTGGTCTCGGTCAGCTTGCGGGCCCGCAGGGTGCTGTCTTCCAACTCACCGATGCGGATGGCCATATCGAACCCTTCGCTAATCAGTTCCACGTAGCGGTTGTTCAGCACCATGTTGACGGTAATATCAGGGAAATCAGCAAGGAAATCCCCAAGGATCGGAGACAGGTGATTGACCCCGAAATCCGTCGCGACGCTGATCCGCAGAAGACCCGAAGGGTCTGATTGCATTGAAGAAACCAAGGCATCCGCTTCGCCGGCATCGTTCAGAACGCGGCGGGCGCGGTCGTAATAGGCCAAACCGATTTCGGTCGGCGAAACCCGGCGCGTGGTGCGGTTCAAAAGACGTGCACCAAGCCGGGCCTCCAGCGATGAAACATGTTTGGAAACGGCAGATTTGGAAATCCCCATCTTCTTGGCTGCATCTGTAAAACCACCCTGGTCCACCACGGTGGCAAAGGCTTCCATTTCGGTCAAGCGGTCCATGCTCGTGATCCCTCTGCGTGCTTTCGTTTGCATCGGTTATCGCGAGCAAATCGGGCGCAATCGGGGCAGCGATTGGATAATATCGGGGTAATGTCGCGGATCGTTCATGGCAAGGAAACGGTGAAACAGGCGTTTCCCGACTCTCTGAAAACACCTTCAAACCCTATATTTTATTGGAAAAACCGCGCCCCGTCAGGGATCAATGATCGGCATGGCCCGGATCAAAAGCCACCAATTCCACCGTATTGCCTTCGGGATCTTTGACAAACACGCCCCGCCAACCGACCCAGTCAAAATTCTCAATACGGTAGGTCACGCCCTGACGTTCAAACCATTCAATCGCGGCCTCCTGCCCGGCATATGGCAGGCTCAGCGCCAGATGGTGCAGCGATGACGACCCGGGCACCAGAACATGGCCCGGTTGATGGAACAGCGCCAGCACGGCGGTATGTCCCGCCACCCCTTCGGCAATGCGAAAGAACTGAATGTCAGGGTTGCTGTTGCCGCTGAGCGGTTTGAGGCCCAGCAGATCCCCATAAAACGCCTTCATCGCCTCCATATCCGCACAGCGAATGGCGATCTCTCCCAGACCGGCGATTTCAAAGTCTCGTTCTGTCATGTGACTATCCCCAATTCACGTTGTGCACCCTGTCAAATGGAACCTCAGGCCACCATCTGTTCGGCCTTTTTCAGGTCCACGCTGACAAGCTGACTAACGCCCTGTTCCTGCATGGTCACGCCAAACAGACGGTCCATGCGGCTCATGGTGACGGCGTGGTGGGTGATAATCAGAAATCGCGTGTCGGTGCGGCGGCACATCTCATCCAGAAGGTCACAGAACCTTGTGACATTGGCATCATCCAAAGGCGCATCCACCTCGTCCAACACACAGATCGGGGCCGGATTTGCCAGGAACACAGCAAAGATCAAGGCCAGCGCGGTCAACGTCTGCTCCCCCCCGGACAACAAAGACAGGGTGGACAGTTTCTTGCCCGGCGGCTGGCACATGATCTCAAGCCCCGCTTCCAGCGGATCGTCGCTTTCCACCAGCACGAGGTTGGCCTCACCACCGCCAAACAGATGCCGGAACAACAGGGTGAAGTTGCCGTTCACCTGTTCAAATGCCGTCAACAACCGCTCGCGCCCTTCACGGTTCAGGCTGGCGATTCCCCCCCGCAAGGTCTTGATTGCCTCTTCCAGATCGGCCTTTTCATTGGCCAGGCTGTCGTGCTCCTCCTGCACCTCCCTAGCGTCCTCTTCGGCGCGCAGGTTGACAGCACCTAACGACTCGCGCTGACGTTTAAGCCGGTTCACATCCGCCTCGATCTGCTCCGACGCTGGCATTTTCTCCGGGTCGGCATCCAGCGATGTCAGAAGCGCCTCGGGCGTCATCTCCTGATCCTCGGCGATGCGCTCGGCGGCATAGGCCACGGTCTCACGGGCCGCATCGGATCGGGCCTCGGACCGGGCGCGCGCCTCACGGGCTTCACTGGCCAACCGTTCGGCGTCCCGCTCGGCCATCACGGCATCCCGCTGGGCGGTTTCGGCTTCGGCCAACGCATCAGCGGCCCTGACGCGCCGTGCCTCGGCTTCGGAAATTGCATCGGACAACTCTTCCCGCTTGGCCGCAATCTCCGCTGGAGCAGCGGTGGCCGCAGCCAGTTGCGCTTCGCTCTCTTCCTTACGCTCGCCCAGTTCGGCAATCCGTTTTCCGGCCGTCTCAAGCCGGTGCTTCCAGCCACTGACCTCCTTGGTCACCTCCTGGCTGCGCTTTGTGCGCGCTTCACCTTCCCGGCGCAGTTCGTCATGGGCCGAGCGTTTCGCCATCATGGTCATACGCGCAGCCTCGACGGTCATCTTGACGTCCTCGACCTCGGCCCGTGCGGCCTCAAGATCGCCCAGATCCGCCAAGGCCCGCTCGGCTTCAAGCAGGGTTTGACGTGCGGCTGTGGCCTCGTCTTCGTGGCGCGTCACGGCAAGGCCCATCGACTCCAGTCGCGACGAGGCCAGGTTGCGATCCGCTTCGGCCCGGCTAAGCGCACGGGCGGCCTCGGCCACCTGCCGATCCGCATCGCGGCGCGCTTGCCGCGCGTCCTGATCCGCGCGGGTCTGATCCGCCAGCTTCTGGGTCAGCATCTCATGCGCTTGCCGCGCCCCGTCGGCGCGAGCCGTCAGCGCCTCCATCTGCTGTTTCAACGCCTCCAGGCGGTTGAGCTGTTGCAGCCGCAACGCCGCCGCGCTTGGCGCGTCTTCGGCCCAGGCGCGATACCCGTCCCACCGCCACAGGTCCCCTTCGAGCGACACCAGACGTTGACCGGGTTTCAACAAGGGCTGCAAACGCCCGCCCTCATCCGTATCAACCAAACCGATTTGACTCATCCGCCGTTCCAGCACCTCGGGCACCGAAACGTGATTGGTCAGGGCATCGACACCGTCGGGCAGGGATTGTGCGCGGTCATATCCGGGCAAGAGCGACCAGCCCGAGGGCCCGTCGGCCTCAACTTGAGGCGCGCGAAGGTCATCGGCCAGGGCCGCGCCCAACGCCTTTTCGAACCCCTGTTCCACTTGCAGGCGGTCAAGGATCTGCCCGCCTTCGGCTGTGTCCCGCTGTACCAGCTTGGCCAGCGCGGTCGCTTCGGCGCGCAGCGCGTTGACCTCGCCCTCGGCCTCGCTGCGCTCGGCCCGCGCCTCGGCTTCCAAGGTCTGGGTCTCGGCCCGCTGACGCTCGGCCTCGGCCAGCGCCTCTTCCGCCCTGCGGGCGGCCTTGGTGGCTGCCGCTTCGGCCGCTGTCGCAGTCTCGAAATCCTGTGCGGCCTTGTCCAGCGCCCCTTGGGAATGTGCCGCGCTGGCGCGGGCCTTTTCGGCCTCTGCTTCGCTGCGGGCCTGAGTTTTACGGCTGTCTTCGACCAATCGTTGCGCCGATTGATGGCGGGCGGCCAGCCGCGCCACGTCTTCGGTATGGCGGGTCAGGTCAGCCTCGCGCGATTGCAGTATCCCGGCGGCATTGGCGGCGTCTTCGCTGGCGTCCTTCAACCGCGCCTCATGTCCTTCGCCCGCCCTGGCCAATTCGCGCGCTTCCCATTCCAGCCGCTCGATGGTGTCGCCCGCGTCCCGGTTCAGCCCGGCCTCACGCTCCATATCCGCGCCAAGCTGTCCAATCCGGCTTTTCAGAGCCTCGATGGTCTGAAGTGCCTGTGCTTCCTGATCATTCAAGGTATCACGCTGAACCTGCAACCGTTGCAGAACGGCAGCGGCGATCGCTTCTTCTTCGCGCAAGGGCGGCAGCGCATCTTCTTTCGCCACCCGGTTTTTGCCTGCCAGCCGCGCCGCGCCTTCGGCTTGCGCCGCCAGGGTTGTGCGGTTGCGCAGCTCGTCTTCGGCCACGCGTCGGGCTTCGTCGGCTTCTTTCCAGCGGCGGAACAACAGTAACCCTTCGGCTCGGCGCAGGTCTTCACCAATCGCGCGATACCGCGCCGCCTGTCTTGCCTGGCGGGCCAGTTGAGCCAACTGCGCCGCCAGTTGTTCGATCACATCGTCAACACGGGTCAGATTGGTTTCGGCACCTTTCAGCTTGAGTTCGGCCTCGTGGCGCCTTTGGTACAGGCCCGAAATCCCCGCCGCCTCTTCCAGAATACGGCGTCGGTTTTTCGGCTTGGCGTTGATCAGTTCGGAAATCTGACCCTGACGCACCAAAGCCGGGGAATGCGCCCCGGTAGAGGCATCGGCAAACAGCATCTGCACATCCCGTGCCCGCACATCTTTGCCATTGGTTTTATAGGCGCTGCCCACGTCCCGCGTAATGCGGCGGACGATCTCCAGCATGTCGGAATCGTTGAACCCGGCCGGGGCCAGCCGCTCGGAATTGTCGATCTGTAGCTGGACCTCGGCAAAGTTGCGCGCCGGACGTGTCGCCGCCCCGGCAAAAATCACGTCCTCCATGCCACCGCCCCGCATCGCGGTCGGCCGGTTTTCCCCCATTACCCAGCGCAGGGCCTCCAGCAGGTTGGATTTGCCACAGCCGTTCGGCCCCACCACCCCCGTCAACCCGTCGGCGATAATCAAATCGGTCGGGTCCACAAAGCTTTTGAAGCCGGTCAGTTTAAGCTTGGAAAAACGCAAATGCCCTGCCTGATGGTTCTGATTCCACTCATTTCAGAGAATTTGGCGGGTGAATCCCCTTCGAGTCAACGCCACGCCCCCACGATCTTGGGAAATCGGTGGAGTTATCCACAAAATATTGCGTTTTAGTGCGCGCGCCCCACGACCAAGGCCGCTTTTCCATCACCTTAAGGCGCAATCCGGCTTGACCCCCTGACACCGAAACAGGCAAAACCACCCGGCATGGTGCCCATCCGGGCCCAACAGGGAATTTGGTGCGAACGACCCAATCCGGGGTTCAAATCCAAAGCCGCCCCCGCGACTGTAAGTGGAGAGCGCCCGCCAAGTTACGCCACTGAGGATCCGCTCGGGAAGGCCGGACCGGGCGCAGCGACCCACGAAGCCAGGAGACCTGCCATGCGCCCCTGCAACCACCCGTCGGGGAAGACGGGGAATGGAGTTTGAACATATGCCTGCAAAGATCCCTGCGACCATCGTCACCGGCTTTCTCGGGGCTGGTAAAACCACTCTGATCCGCCACATGCTGGACAATGCCGACGGGCGTCGCATCGCTCTGATCATCAACGAATTCGGTGATCTGGGTGTAGATGGCGACATCCTCAAAGGCTGTGGCGACGAAACCTGTTCCGAAGATGACATCATGGAACTGTCCAACGGCTGTATCTGTTGCACCGTGGCCGAAGATTTCGTGCCGACCATGGAAAAACTGCTCGCACGCGACAACGCCCCGGATCATATCGTGATCGAAACCTCGGGTCTTGCCCTGCCGCAACCTCTGGTGCGTGCCTTCAACTGGCCCGAGATTTCCACCAAGGTCACCGTTGATGGCGTTGTCACCGTGGTGGATGGCAAGGCGGTGAGCGAGGGGCGTTTTGCCCACAATGTTGCGGCGGTGGATGCGCAACGGGCGATGGATGAAAACCTTGACCACGAAACACCCCTGTCGGAATTATTCGAGGATCAGGTGGCCTGCGCCGACATGATCGTGGTCAACAAATCCGACCTGCTGGGCGCGGACGAGGCCGAGGCGCTGACCATGCAACTGCGTGCAGAAAGCCGCGATGGCGTGCAGGTGATCAAATCCACGATGGGGGCGCTTCCGGTGGATGTGCTGCTGGGTCAGGGGATCGGGTCAGAAACCGATTTGCAATCACGCCACGAGGTTCACCACCATCACCATGATAACGATGAGGACCATCACCACGATCACGACCATGACGAATTCGAAAGCTTCGTGGTCACACGCGGCGAAATCTCCGACCCGGCCGCATTTGCCACCCACATGGCCGACGTGATCCGCACGCATGACATCCTGCGGCTGAAAGGGTTCGCGGCGGTGGCGGGCAAACCCATGCGGCTCACCTATCAGGCGGTTGGTCCGCGCGTGGACAGCTATTTCGATCAACCTTTCGGTGATACCCCCCGCGAAACCCGCCTTGTGGTGATCGGCCAGGCCGGGCTCGACCGCGCCGCTATCGAAAAGGCGCTGAACGCTGCATGATCAGCGTTGAACCCGGGAACCCAAAGGAGTCACAGGTGCCTGCGCTTTTGCAAGCCTCACAGACCCTGATTCAAGCGCTGTTCCCGGCGGGTTCGAACCACGTCCTGTCGGGCGATGCGCCCTGCACGCCCGACATACATTTCTTCATCGCGCGTGAAGGGGCGGAAACCCTCGGGGCCGGTGCCTTGGCTGTCAACGAAGATTACGGAGAGGTGAAGTCCATGCTCACCGCCCCCGAAGCCCGTGGCAAAGGGATCGCCGCCGCGCTGCTGCGCCAGAACGAAGATCAGGTGCGGGCGTTGAACCTGCCCTATCTCCGGCTTGCAACCGGATTCGGGCTCGACGCCGCGCACAGGCTTTATGAACGTCACGGCTTTGCACGGTGTGCGCCCTCTGGCGACGCCCCCAACGCCCCCTACAGTCTTTTCATGGAAAAATCGCCGACGTAAAACGGGCCAACCGTTTCGTCTTTCCCCAGATACCCTCGCTGGAGACTCTCAACCTCTCCGCCCATCTCAAGGCTCGCCCCCATGCACCTCCTCGCCGCCACTCCCGGAAGCATCGACGACGGCAAAGAGCCCGTCGATCTGGGCCAAACCCCCGCCGATATCATCTTTATCTCTGCCGCAGATACGGAACTGGCCGCTTTGTCCGAGGCGCGGGGCGAAATGAACACCCCGCCGACGCTCAGACTGGCCAACCTCACCCACCTGCAACACCCGATGTCGGTCGACCTGCATCTGGATCAATGCGCGACACGGTCGAAACTGGTGGTCGCAAGGGTGCTGGGCGGAACCGGTTATTGGAAATACGGGGTCGAACAATATGCCGCGCGCTGTCACGATGCGGATGTGCCGTTGGCACTGTTGCCCGGTGATGACAAACCCGATGCGGATCTGCGGGGGCTGTCCACGGTATCGGACGAAGACTACGACGCGCTCTGGGCCTATCTGGTCGAGGGCGGGCCGGGTAATGCCACACGTTTCCTGACCTATGCAGGGGCCATGCTGAACGGCGGCGAAAAACCTGAACCCGCTGCGCCTCTTCTGCGCGCTGGTGTCTATTGGCCTGGCGAAGGCGTCGCGGATTTGGCTGCGGCGCAATCGGCATGGCACGAAGGTACCCCGATTGTGCCTTTGATCTTCTATCGGGCACTGGTTCAGGGGGCAGGGTTGAACCCGGTCAACCGGCTGGTGAAGTCGCTGCTGCGTCAGGGGCTGAACCCGCTGCCGGTTTTCGTGGCCTCTCTTAAAGATCCGGTTTCGGTTGCGACCCTTGAAACCCTGTTCACCGCCGCGCCGCCCTCGGTCATCCTGAACTGCACCTCCTTTGCCGTCGGATCACCCCATCAGGGAGAGCATTCCAAGGGGGCATCGAACCCCCTTGAAATGCAGGCCGCCCGACACGCGCCGGTTTTCCAGGTAGTGTTCGCATCCTCGACCGAAGAGGCGTGGACGCAGGGATCAACCGGTCTTTCCGCACGGGACATCGCGATGAACGTGGCCTTGCCCGAGGTGGACGGGCGCGTTCTTTCCCGCGCTGTCAGCTTCAAGGGCGAGGCGTTTTTTGACGAGGCAACAGAATGCCCCATCGCCACCTACCGCGCGCAGGGGGACCGGATTGAGTTCGTGGCGCAACTGGCCGCAAACTGGGCGCGGTTGCGCGCCACAGAGGAAGCCGGGCGCAAACTTGGGCTGATCCTCGCCAACTATCCCAACAAAGATGGCCGGTTGGCCAATGGCGTTGGACTCGACACGCCTGCTGCCACGGTCCATGCCCTGTCTCTTTTGGCCGCACAGGGATATGCGGTTGACGACGCGCCGCGCGACAGCGATGCGCTGATGAAAGCCGTGATGGCCGGGCCAACCAACTGGCTTACCGATCGCGCTGAACGTACCGGCGGCGAGGTTCTGGACCTTGCCACCTATCGTCGGCACTTCGACGCCCTGCCCTGGGCGCAGAAAGAAGCGATGACCGATCGCTGGGGAGCGCCGGAAAGTGATCCGTTCTTTGAACCCGGCACAGGTTTCAAACTGTCGATCCTGACCTTCGGGAACGTGGTGGTGGGACTGCAACCCGCACGCGGGTACAATATTGACCCGACCGACACCTATCACTCGCCCGACCTGGTACCGCCCCACAATTACCTCGCCTTTTACATCTGGCTGCGTCACATTCATGGGGCCCATGCCCTGATCCACATGGGCAAACATGGCAACCTGGAATGGCTTCCAGGCAAGGCGCTGGCGCTTTCGGGGGCCTGCTGGCCCGAAGCCGTGCTCGGCCCGCTGCCCCATGTTTATCCATTCATCGTCAATGACCCGGGCGAAGGCACGCAGGCAAAACGCCGTGCGCAAGCGGTGATCATCGACCACCTGACACCCCCTTTGACCCGCGCGGAAAGCTATGGCCCCATGCGCGATCTCGAGGCGCTGGTGGACGAGTATTACGAGGCGGCAGGGGTTGACCCGCGCCGGATCGAACATTTGCGGCGCGAGATTCTGTCACTGTCTTCTGTCACCGGGCTGGACACCGATGTGGGCATGGACGGCACAGACGAAGACAGCGACCTGGCCAAGCTCGATGCCTATCTTTGCGAGTTGAAAGAAGCCCAGATCCGCGATGGCCTGCATATCTTTGGGCAATCGCCCGACGGAGAACAGGAGCGGGATCTGTTGATCGCCCTGACCCGCGTCCCACGCGGAGACGGCAATGGCGGCGACGCCTCTTTGATCCGGGCGCTGGCCAATGACCTTGGCCTAGGATTCGACCCGCTGGATTGCGACATGGCCGCACCGTGGGAAGGACCACGGCCCGAGGTACTGGCCAATTTCACCGGGACATGGCGCAGCCACGGGGATACGCTGGAACGGCTGGAAACACTGGCAATTGCCCTTCTTGACAGCGAGACGCCGCCGCAAGGCGCGGCGAGCCGGGCGGTTCTGCAAGAGATTGAAACTGTCATCCGACCGATGGTCCGCGCTTGCGGGCCGGACGAAGGGGCGGGGCTCCTCACCGCCCTTTCAGGGCACTTCGTCGCCCCGGCACCATCCGGCGCGCCCACGCGGGGACGTCTGGACACCCTTCCCACCGGGCGGAATTTCTTTAGCGTCGACAGCCGCGCGGTGCCTACGCCGACCGCCTGGGCACTGGGCTGGAAGTCAGCCAACCTGTTGATCGAAAAACACCTGCAAACCCATGGCGACTGGCCCCGCACCATGCTGCTCACCGCGTGGGGCACGGCCAATATGCGCACCGGTGGTGATGACATCGCTCAGGCACTGGCCCTCATGGGGGTCAAACCGAGATGGGACAGCGCAAACCGCCGCGTCACCGGATTTGAAATCCTTCCTCAATCGGTTCTTGGTCGCCCCCGCGTTGATGTCACCCTGCGCATATCGGGCTTTTTCCGCGACGCCTTTCCCCAACTGATCGCATTGGTGGACAGCGCCGCGCGCGCCGTCATGGCGCTGGACGAACCCGAAGACCTGAACCCCGCCGCCGCACGCGCCCGCAACGAGGGCAACAAAACCCGCGTCTACGGCTCCAAACCCGGGGCCTATGGCGCGGGACTTCAGGCGATGATCGACGAACGGCTCTGGGCTGACAAATCCGATCTGGCCGAGGCCTATCTTGAATGGGGGTCCTATGCCTATGGTGCCGAAGGCGACGGTCGCAAGGATCGCAAGGCGTTTGAAACCCGCCTGACCCAGACCGAAGCCATTGTGCAAAACCAGGATAACCGCGAACACGACATCTTGGACAGCGACGATTATTACCAGTTCGAAGGCGGCGCGGCGGCGGCCGTCAACACGCTTCAGGGCCGCGACCGGGTGATCTATCACAACGACCATTCCCGCCCCGAACGCCCGCTGATCCGCACGCTGGACGATGAAATCGCCCGGGTTGTGCGCTCTCGCGTGGTTAACCCGAAATGGATCGAAGGCGTCAGACGCCATGGCTATAAAGGGGCATTTGAAATTGCCGCAACGGTGGATTACCTCTTTGCCTTTGCCGCGACCACCGGGGTGGTCAAGGGGCACCATTTCGACATGGTGGAAAGCGCGTTCCTGGAAGACGAGGCCACGCGGGACTTCATAGAAGAGCACAACCCCGCTGCCCTGCGCGAGATTGCCGAGAGGTTGCAGGAAGCTATCGACCGCAGTTTGTGGACCCCCCGCTCAAACTCGGCACGCGCGCGGATCGGAGCTATTACCGAATCTCCTGGTGCCCGCTGAAAATGTGGCACGGAACCAAAACCGGGCTTGCCATGTTTGCGCAAACTGCGTCATCCTGTGAATATGTCGAAATCGCGCCAGATGACATCCCGGGACAACTTTGCGGCCCTGCACACCATGCTGCGCCGCGCGTTTGCCTATATGGAAGGACGGATCGACCCACCCTCTTCCATGGCCAACATGTCGGTCGAGGATCTGCGCAACACCAGCGAAGCCAGCGAAATATGGGTGATCGAGGAAGCCGACCGCCCCATCGCCAGCGTCACCCTGACTCCGACCGACTCCACACTCTATCTGGACAAACTGGCCACCTCACCCACCCACCGACAAGAAGGGCTGGCGCGCGAACTGCTGACCCTTGCGGAAAATCGGGCGCAGGCGTTGAACCTGTCTTCGATCACGTTGAATACCCGGGTCGAGCTTGTCGACAACCACGCCACGTTCCACGCCATGGGATTTGAATATGTGGGGGAAGCCACCCACAAGGGGTTTGATCACCCTACCTCGCTGATTTACCGCAAAACACTTTGATCTGACCGGCCATGACGCCGGGCAAGCGGAGGCCACCAAGCGTCAAACACGGACCTGAAACCGATCATATCAAAAAGGGAAAGGCGATCTAGGACCCGGCCCGGGCCGGGGCTGTAACGCCCCCACCCTAAAGCGTTTCCACATTACGTTGTCTCAGCGCAATGTGGAAACGCGGCCGCAACACAGTAGGGATGTGGGCGTTTCCAGTTCTTGCTGTGATCCAACAAGAACTGGAAACGCTTTATTCTCCAAGCTTGGCGTGGATTTCATCCAGATCAATTTCCCCGACCGGCATCTTGTTGGACGGGTCTTCGAAATCATATTTGAACAGGTTGAAATCCCGTTTGAAGATTTCATAAACCAGATGCATGGACAGGTCGTCGAAATAATCCTCGACCGGATGGGCGCGTTTGGGGCCGTGGCCTTCGCTTTCATTGAACCGCGGAATGCTGGACAGATCGACGGCATGGGGCACTTCGATATTGTCCAGAACCTCCTGCATTCCGTCGTTGAACCGTTCGGTCCAGAAAATCTTGTCATAGCGCCCACCGTTCACGATGAAGGTGCTGACATGGCCCGACATGGCCGACCAGTGGATATCCGGGTCCATGGGGCGGCGGAACCGAATGGTGTCACGCACAAACAGAAGAAACCGGCGGAAGCTCTTGATCTGGTCAAACTCCTGTTTGCCATCATCGCCACCCACTTCGATCCCGTATTTCTGGATCAGCAGCGGCACGAGATTGCCGCGATACCGGTTGCCATTCCGCTGAATCCCGCAAATCTTGTCGAAAAACGACGACAGGATGCGGGTATACGGATTGCGTACACAGGTGAAGGCGTAAGAACTGTGTGTCTTTACATTGGCGTTGATCAAAGGCTGGCTTTCATCCCGCGCCCATTTGTGAAGCCCGTCTTCGGCGTCGTGAATATCGCCGTCAAAAAATTCGCCGTGGTCTGAATAGTACATGATCTGACCAATGGTCGAACACGCACATTTTGGCACCACGCGATAAACCACGCTTTCGCTTTCGGTCATCCATGTTCCGGGAAAGCCCATACTGCTTCGTCTCCGTTATTTCGTGCAGATCGTTAGCTGCCCGCACCGATTAGCCACAAAAAAGCAAATAAATTCGGTTTATTCAACGCCCGTTCACATCTATCAAGGTAAACAATACGGGTAAATAGGGGCCGAACGTTTCAAATATGGCAAAAATTGCCTTCATATTGCTGTGTCACAAGGATCCAGAGGCGATCATCAAACAGGCCGAGCGGTTGACGGCCGTGGGCGACTATATGTCGATCCACTTTGATGCGCGTGCCAAACCGGAACATTACGACATGATCCGCACCGCGCTTGACGGCAATCCAAACGTGACCTTCGCCAAGAAACGGATCAAATGCGGCTGGGGCGAATGGAGCTTGGTTCAGGCAACACTTTACGCCGTGGAAAGCGCGGTCGAGGCGTTTCCCCGCGCCACCCATTTCTATATGTTATCGGGTGATTGCATGGCGATCAAATCCGCCGAATATGCCCATGATTTCCTAGATCGTGACGACGCTGATTACATCGAAAGCTTCGACTATTTCGAAAGCGACTGGATCAAGACGGGAATGAAGGAAGAGCGGTTAATCTATCGCCATTTCTTCAACGAACGCACACAGAAATGGCGGTTCTACACCTCCTATAACCTGCAAAAGAAACTGGGGCTGACCCGCGAAATCCCCCATGACCTGCAGGTTCAGATTGGCAGCCAATGGTGGTGCCTGCGCCGCCGGACCATCGAATGGATCCTGGATTTCACACGCCAGCGCAAAGACGTGATGCGGTTTTTCCGCACCACCTGGATTCCCGATGAAACGTTTTTCCAGACGCTTGTGCGCCATCTCGTGCCGGAAAACGAAATCCACACACGGACGCTGACCTTTCTGATGTTCACCGACTATGGAATGCCGGTGACCTTCTATAACGATCACTATGACCTGTTGTTGTCCCAGGATTTTCTGTTCGCGCGCAAGATTTCTCCCGAGGCGCGGGAATTGAAACGCCGCCTTGGCCTGCTTTACGCCACACGGGGCTGGGATTTCAAAATCTCCAACGAAGGGCGGTCGCTTTTCAAATTTCTCACCGAACGCGGGCGAATCGGGCGGCGGTTCGGGATGCGGTTTTGGGAAACGGAAAGCACGTTGGGCCGGGAACGCGAACTGTTGATTGTCGTCTGCAAGAAATGGCACGTGGCCAAGCGGCTGGTGGATCGCATCCGGCACATGACCAACATCCCGTGCATCGAGTACCTGTTCAATGAAGCAAGCTGCTCTCTGCCCGATCTCGGCGGCATTCAGTCCACCATGGACAAACGCCACCGCCACCGCCGCGCGTTGATGCGGATGCTGTTTGACTATTACGACACCGACCGATTGATCGTCTGCATGGATCCGGGCAACCTTGACCTGCTCAACGATTTCTGTGGTGACCGCTCCGTGACCCGCCTTCTTGAAATCGAATGCCAGTTTTCCGACGACTACCTGATCGGCCACGCCATGCGTGTCGGGCTGGCGGGTGAGAAAACCCCGCAGGAAACGCTGGACCGGCTGCTCCCCACCATTCGTAGCGACATGGTGTTCGAAAGCGACCGGATCCGCGAAGCCAACTTCGACAACCACCACAAAATGCGCGAGGTCGAAGAGGTCGAGGCCAATGCCCGGGCCTTGGACAATTTCCTTTCAATCGGCCATGACAAGGCGCACGAAATTGCCCGGACGGATTACCTTTTCGCGGACTAGGGTCGGGACTCAATTGGTCCACCAGACGATGGCAGCGGCCAGGAAGACTGCCGACAGGAAGATATCGGCTCTCTTGTCGTAACGGGTTGCTA
>PDRZ01000021.1 GCA_002747035.1 Rhodobacterales bacterium | reverse complement strand
CCAGAAAGGGAAGTCAGATCAACGCAACAGGCCACACGGGCAAAGATGGGGATTGGGTCACGTTATGACACTTGGGTCAGGTTCGTATGACATTCAACAAGAATGAAGTGGCGGACCGAGGAGGATTCGAACCCCCGACCCCCTGATTCGTAGTCAGGTACTCTATCCAGCTGAGCTATCGGTCCGTGGAGGCGTGAGATAGACCTATGCGAGCAGCTTGGCAAGAGCTAAACTGCAAAAAACTTCAATGCTGCCTCCTTATCTGTTGGTCTTGGGCGGGCGCACGTTTGCGGTCCTGTCGAACCTGCCCTGATCTTGATCGTCCATGGCCTGTTTCCATCCCAAATCCTCGGCAGGGGTTTTGAAATTCAACCCTTCAGGCGAATGGCCGGTGATCTTGTCGCCGTTGAACATCATCCGTTTCGCCCGTTCGGGGCCAAGCCGTCCCCACCTTGCGTCACAGGCGCGGATCACGCAGCGCCTGCTGGCGGCGGGCGCTGCGTCGGGCGAGAAGCTGTCCGGATTGGAGTATGCAGGACGGGGGAATATCAACCATGTGCCCGGCATGAACAAAACGTGAGCTTTTGACAAAGGTAGTGGCCAGGGGTGATTGCAACGACACCTTTGGCCTTGCCACTGCGCGCTGACGCGCCTAACTACTGGGGCGGCGGTTCTGCCCCTCTTGTGGTATGGTTGCATTCCGGTGGCCTTAAGCAAATCCGAGGGAGCTGGCTCTGTCAGGGTCTTGGCCCTGTTACCTGGCACCCACCTGTATATACAGGTCCTCGGGAATGAGAGAACCTCACGGTCCGGGTGGTTCCGCTGCTTTTCTGTTTGCCCGTCTTGTCCGACTTGTCCAACGTTTTCGGTGTGACCCGAATATCCGCGCAACAGGCGGCCCGTTAACCCCGCCTGAGGTCTGCCCGTGGCCCACCTGCGGCCACACGTACCGGGATCGGCCCCTTGGGACGCGGCGCAACCCGTTGACGATGCCCCCCGCGCGGGCCGTCATCGTCGTCGTCCTTCATCCTCATCACCGCGATCCCAAACTGCACCCCGGCAAAAATGATACCATTTGAAATCCACAGGATAAGAACGGCCAGCCACCCCTTGTCCGATGCCGTGATCAGATGCCAGAGATTGGCGATGTTGAAATAGAGCAACATCCCGACAAAGGCGGCAGAAATGCCGAACCCGATGGCGACGTTGACGATGTAAAGCCGGATAAGCTTGGGCATGATCTGACCTGTTCTGGGTGAGTCTCTGTGCGCAATGATATCGCCAAATTGGCATGTGACAAGTTGATAGACGCAGGTTCATGGGCGCTATTTCGCCTGTGTCACGACAACAGGGTCGGTTTCGCCCACCATCGCGGGTGGTGTTCCCGGAGCGTTGTGGCGGCCTCCCTTGCCTTTTGCGCGGTGGGAAACAGGCCAAAACACGTCGCCCCGGACCCGGACATCCGGGCCAACAGGGCACCGTGGGCGCGCAATCGCTCACAAACCGCCGCGACCTCGGGGACAAGCGCCATGGCAGGCGGTTCCAGGTCATTGCGTTGATTGCGCAACCATGCGGCGCACTCCTCCACGGTGTCAAAGCCCGGGATCCTGTCGGGCATTGGCAGGTTGTCCCGCCGTTCCAGCGCGGCGAACACGGCCCCCGTGGGCACCTCGACGCCGGGGTTGATCAGAACGGCGGGCAGTACCGGACACCCGGACAGCGCCTCCACCTGTTCTCCTGCGCCCCGCATCCGTGCGGCGCGGGCCAACATGCAAACCGGCAGATCCGCGCCAAGCGCCATCAGATTGCCCCTGAACGCCCGGCCGGTTGCCGCCTGCGCCAGACGCAGCGCCGCAGCCCCGTCGGACGACCCCCCGCCAATCCCCGCCGCAGCGGGAAGCTGTTTGTCCAGAACCACCTGTGCGCTCACCCCCATCGCGCGCAACACCTTGAGTACAAGATTGCGCCCATCCCCGGGCACCCCTTCGGCGCGTGGTCCCTGCACTGTCAAACCCATCTCGTCCGCAAGCGACAGGGACAGGTGATCCCCCACATCGGCAAACATCACGAGACTGTCCAGAAGATGCAGCCCATCCGCCCGCTGCCCGGTCACATGGAGCGACAGGTTCACCTTGGCCGGTGCAAACCCCGGATCGCGGGGCGCGAGAGGCTCAGCCATCCTCGCCCGCCACCTTCAACGGTGGCGCACCCTCTTCCTCAAGAACGACATCAAGCCCGACTTCAAGCTTGCGGCGAATGCGGTCCGGGTCCGCGTCTTCCGCCGCTTCTCCGAAATCCACAAAGGACAATGCGCGTTTCCATTGAAATCTGGCCTCAAGGTGGCGACCCACGGCCCAATACACATCGCCAAGGTGATCGTTGACGATCGGATCAACCGGCATGAGTTCGACCGCCGTTTCCATATGGCCGACCGCCTCGTCATACCGTCCCAGACGGTACAGGACCCAGCCAAGGGAATCGACGATATAGCCGCTGTTGGGGCGCGCAGCGACCGCCTCTTCGATCATCGCCAGCGCCTCGTCCAGATTCTGTTTCTTCTCGACCATGGAATAGCCGAGATAGTTCAGAACCTCGGGGCGACCGGGTTGGATTTTCAACGCGGTGCGGAAATCCGCTTCGGCCTTGGGCCAATCGCCCATGCGTTCGTGGCTTATGCCGCGTGCGTAATACAGGAACCACTTGCCGTTTCTTTCCTCGCCATAAAGCGCAAGCGCGTGATCGTAAGCTTCGATCGCTTCTTCGAAACGGTCCAGCATCCGCATCATGTCGCCCAGCGTGGTGTGGACCACCGGCAAATCGCCATGGCTGTCGGCCAGCTGGTGCAACACTTCGATAGCCGCGTCCTCTTTGCCCGCCTTGCGCAAGGCGTCGGCCCGCCCAAGTTCGGCCGCGTGATAGGCTCCATGCCCACGCGGCACCCGGCGAAAGGTTTCGGTGGCAAGGTCGTATTGTTCCAACCCGTCCAGTAACTCGGCGGATAACAGGATCGCGTCCACATGGGACGGGTCAAGATGTTCGGCCATGCGCGAAAACAAAAGCGTGTTGGTGTTCCGCGCCTCACCCCGCAACGCGCCGGCAACGGTGTAGAGAACTTCGGCCATCCCCTGTTGGGCATTGCCAACAAGCGTGAAATCAAGCGTGTCGCCCCGCAACAGCGCCTCACGCAGCGCGCGCAATTCGGGGTCAAGAGACGTCCCGAAACTGTCATCCAGAACCTTGAGCGCCTCATCATCCTTTTCCAGCTGGCTCAACACCTGAACCCGGGCGATCACCCCCCGTCGCGTTTGCACCGCCGAGCCGGGGCCGGTTGCCCCCAGAATAGCTTCCGCGCTTTCAAAATCCCCAACCAGAGCAAGCGCCAGCGACTTGTGATACAGGCCAAAGCCCCGCTGGCCCTTCTCCTCGCTCACCTTGTCAAACGTGGCCACCGCATCGGCCATCGCCCCTTTTCCAAGCAAGGCCCAGGCCCGGATCAGCCCGTCAATCAGGGTGCCAATCCCCCGTTTGTCGTCCACGCGTTTCAAAAGCGCATCAAAATCCCGGTTCGCGGCCTCGTCAGCCAGAAGCACCATGTGGCTGATCTGACTTTTCAACCCCTCGCTTTCCATCTTGCGCGCCACCGGCAGCGCCCGGTCGATACGCCCAAGCGCCAGGTTGGACAAGACCACGGATTCCATCAAAGCGGGGTTGGTCATATCACGGGTCAACGCCTTGGTATAATACTCCGCCGCCACCTTGAAATCGGCGTCATAGCGGGCCTGTCGCCCGGCAAGGTAGGCCCCCGCCAGCCCTTCGGCCTGCGCGGGTAAGACGGGCAACGCCAGGTGAACGGCCAAAAGGATTGCAGTGCTGCGTTTCAGTAGTGCTCTCACGCGCTCTCGCCTCGCAAATTCGTGGGCGGGCGGCCCAATGCGGCCCGCTATGTCACCTCAACCTAATACACCTGACGCCAAACGCAATGAAAGGCCGCCCGAAACGCCCGGATCAAGAACGGGCCACAAAAAACGGGCGGCCCGACCGGACCACCCGCATTTTGCCATTTCGCGAATGGGATCACATGTTCGGATAGTTCGGCCCGTCGCCACCCTGGGGAGTGGTCCAGGTGATGTTCTCGGCCGGGTCCTTGATGTCACAGGTTTTACAGTGGACACAGTTCTGGAAGTTGACCACGAAACGCGAGTCTTTGCCGTCTTCCTCGACGACCTCGTAAACACCGGCGGGGCAATAGCGTTGCGCCGGTTCGGCATATTTCGGCAGGGTTTTCAAAATCGGTATGTCTGGATCCGTCAGCTTCAGGTGACAGGGCTGGCTCTCTTCGTGGTTCGTCATTGCGAAGGAAACGTTGGTCAACCGGTCAAAGCTGAGTTTGCCATCGGGCTTGGGATAGTTGATCGGCTTGTGTTTGCTGGCCTCTTCCGTGGCCTGTGCATCGCTTTTACCGTGCTTCAACGTGCCGAACAGCGAAAAGCCGAACGTGTTGGTCCACATGTCCAACCCACCCAGGGCAAGCGAGGGCAGCAGCCCCCATTTCGACCACATCGGTTTGACATTGCGGACCTTCTTGAGGTCCTTGCCGATTGCGCCGTTGCGCACCTCGTCCTCATAGGCGGTCAGTTCGTCACCCGACCGGCCCGCAGCAAACGCTTCGAATGCCGCTTCCGCCGCCGCCTTGCCGGACAGCATCGCATTGTGGTTGCCTTTGATCCGCGGCACGTTGACCATGCCCACCGAACAGCCAAGCAAAGCCACGCCCGGCGCGACCATCTTGTGCATCGACTGATAGCCCCCTTCGGTGATCGCCCGCGCGCCATAGGCCACGCGCTTGCCGCCTTCCAACAGTTCGGCAATCATCGGGTGATGCTTGAACTGCTGGAATTCCATATAGGGGAAGAGATACGGGTTCTTGTAGTTCAGGTGAACCACGAACCCGACATAAACCTGATTGTTTTCAAGGTGGTACACGAAAGACCCGCCCCCGGCCCTGGATCCCAGAGGCCAACCCATCGTATGGGTTACGGTGCCTTCCTTGTGCTTGGCCGGATCAATCTCCCAGATCTCTTTCATGCCCACGCCGTATTTTTGCGGCTCATAGCCTTTGGCGAGGTCGTATTTCGCGATCACTTCCTTGGACAGCGACCCGCGCACCCCTTCGGACAGGAACACGTATTTGCCATGCAGCTCCATCCCCGGTTCGGTATTCGGACCGATAGAGCCGTCTTCTTCCAACCCGAACACACCGGCGACAACGCCTTTGACGCCGCCGTTTTCGTCGAATACCAGCTCGGAACAGGCCATGCCGGGGAAGATTTCAACACCCATCTCTTCGGCCTGTTCGGCCATCCAGCGACAGACATTCCCCATCGATACGATGTAATTGCCGTGGTTGTGCATCAGGGGGGGCATCGGAAAGTTGGGCACACGGATTTCACCGGCCGCGCCCAGCATATAAAAGTTGTCTTCCTTGACCGGCGTGTTAAGCGGCGCGCCCTTTTCCTTCCAGTCGGGGATCAGCGCGTCCAACCCGCAAGGGTCCAGCACGGCACCGGACAGGATATGCGCGCCCACTTCGGACCCTTTTTCCAGAACGACAACCTGAATATTTTCGTCCAGTTGTTTAAGCCGGATCGCCGCAGACAGGCCCGCAGGTCCTGCACCAACGATCACAACATCATATTCCATCGCTTCGCGTTCAATCTCGGACATCTAGGTATCCCCCCGTGCGCCAGTGGCTAAGAAAATTTCAACGACGATTACACGCCGATGCTGCACTGCGTCAATTGCCACGCGACGTAAACTGGGCGTTTCCCGGTAGTTGGGCATAGAATCCGCGCCAAATCGCGTCTGTTCGCCGCAGCCTGCTTAAGCTATGCCACACGCATACGATCCGCTTTCAAGAGTTCGCAATGACCAGAAGCATTCCTCTCCTTATCCCGGGGACCCGCTTTGAGCCAGTGTTTACGGCCCCATTTCATCACTTGTCAGCTATACCAACCCGCTCTTGCAGGGCGGGTTTGGACCCGACACGCTGCCGCGGAACCCAAGCGCGTTATATCATCTCGACTATCTTGACGCACAGGCGCGCAATGGTGGGTTCTCGCAATTCATCGGCAATTCCGGGAACCTGATCGAGCAGAATTTCGACCTCGCCCTGGAAGGGGCCGAACATCTTGTCCTTACCCCTTGCCAACCTGATCCGGCAGGGGTGGAACTGGATGGCACTTAACGTCAAAGAAGCACAGTCAAAGAAGCGCAACGGCGGGACGGGTTCAGCAACCGCGCCCGATGCTGCGGTCCTCTTTCTTTGATTTCAACCTCGTGCTGTCACCGGATGCGGACCCGACCTGGGGGTTTTTCAAAACCGATATGGGGAATTTCTCTCTCTCTGGGTCGCCCGGCGAAGTGATCTTGCGCAAGGCCATGAAACCCGGCTCTGCGGGCAGGCAGACGAATGGGACGACAAAACGGGGGAAACTTCAAGGGCACCCCAAACCGGGTCGGGTGGCTGGCCGGGCGCGGATTGATCCTGCCATCCGGCTGCTGGACGATGCGGGGGCAACGCTGTCTCGCGCGGATACAGGCAGGAAACTGCGGTTTACGGCGCAGGAGATTGCGAAATTCCGCGCGGAACATCGCCGCCCCGGGGCCTGACCCAACGCCCCATTGCCCTTCCATCATCCATCCACTATTGCAAAGCCAAGCCCTTTGCAGGCAGTGTGAGAATGAACGCAAGCGGACGCAGTTTCAAAAAGAACGCCCGCAGATGACGCAGATACAAAGAGAACGAACCGACCATGGAAAAGCTTCCGATGACCCGCGCGGGGTTCACCGCGCTGGAAACTGAATTGAAACAGCTGAAAACCGTAGAGCGCCCCTCCGTGATCCAGGCAATTGCCGAGGCGCGCGAACTTGGCGACCTGAAGGAAAATGCAGAATACCATTCGGCGCGGGAAAAGCAGGGGTTCATCGAAGGCCGTATCAAGGAGCTTGAAGGTGTGCTCAGCCTTGCGGACGTGATCGACCCTTCGGGCCTCTCCGGAGCCATCAAGTTCGGGGCCAGGGTCACGCTGGTGGATGAAGACACGGACGAGGAAAAGACTTGGCAGATCGTGGGTGAACACGAGGCCAATATCGAAAAAGGTCTGCTCAACATCAAATCCCCGATCGCGCGCGCACTGATCGGCAAAGAAGAAGGCGACAGCGTTGAAGTGCGCACCCCCGGCGGGGAACGCAGCTATGAAGTCCTGAAAATCGACTATTCCTAAGCGAGGCCCCGCCATGGCGGATCCCAAACAAAGCCAACCCACGCCGCTGGGCATCTATGACCGGCCCACGCACGCACGTATCTCGGCGATCGAGATCATCGCGCTTGCGCTTTCGACCCTGTGGCTGATCGGTGCGGCCGTGTTTTTTCTGACGCTTGAACGGCCCGCACCGACGGGCGAAGCGGGGGTGGACAGCCTGCGGTTCATCATGACCATGCTGGCGATCTTCATGCCCGTGGCCATGATCTGGGTGGCGGCGACGGCGGCGAAATCTTCGCGGGTAATGCGGGAAGAAAGCCAGCGTTTGCAGGCTGCTATCGACGCAATCCGTCAGGCCTATCTGATCCAGGCCCAGGGGCGCGAAGTTCTGTCCGAACCCTCGGTTTCACGCAAACTGGACGAAATCGCAGCGGCACAGAAAAAGACCGAAACGGCGCTGGCGACCTTCCACTCCACCCGGGATACATCCGCGCCGCGCCCGTCGATCACGATCAACCAGCCCAAGGCCGAGACCCGGGATCAGGCCCCGCTGCCGCTTGGCACCACATCCGAAGACATGGCACCGCCGCTGGATCATGACGATTTCATCCGTGCGATCAACTTCCCGGAAACTGCCGACGACACGGTTGGCTTTGCCGCGCTGCGCAAGGCATTGAAGGATCGCAAGGCATCTCAACTGATCCAGGCCAGCCAGGATATTCTGACCCTGCTGAGCCAGGACGGGATTTACATGGATGACCTGCGCCCCGACATGGCGCGCCCCGAAATCTGGCGCAAATTTGCTGCCGGAGAACGGGGGCGGCTGATCGCCGGGCTGGGTGGGGTGCGGGATCGCTCGTCGCTGGCGCTGACCGCGGGACGTATGCGCGAAGATCCTATTTTCCGCGACAGCGCCCATCACTTCCTGCGTAAGTTCGACCAGATGTTCACGGAATTCGAACAATCCGCGACGGACGCGGAAATTACTGAGCTTGCCAACACCCGCACCGCCCGCGCCTTTATGCTGATCGGCCGTGTGTCCGGCACGTTTGACTAAAGCGTTTCCAGGTATTGTTGGATCACAGCAAGAACTGGAAATACTTCAACGGGATCGGCCTGAGGCGCTCAGGGGCGCTCCCGCCCGTCCGCCCTGCATCAAAGATGCAGCACGTCCCGTTGGGCCGGGCGCTGCCCCACGGGGCAGCGCAGCCCAGCCAAGCCGCCCGGCCAAGCTATAGCCAAACGACACAATTCTGATTGTGCCTTTTTACTATAGGTCTCTGATTTCACGCTGATGCTTCGTGGATTTTGGGATCAAAATCCACTCCCGTCAGCTTTACAAGACAAGGTCACACGCCAAAGCTCCCCCAGGGCAGGAACCGCACCGGGTCACCCATATGCACTTCCATGGCGTGATCGGGCAGTTCCACCAAGCCTTCGGCCCAGCTTAGGCCGCTGATCCGCCCTGAACCTTCCGAGGCGAACACCTCGACCTTTCCATCCCGGACCCGTGCGCGCAGGTATTCCCGCCGCCCCGCCTTCTTGCGCTTGCTAAAGCCCGCAGGCAGCGGAAAGGCCAAAGGATCGCGCCACCCCTGCCCGGCCAGAAGGCCCATCGCGGGCAGGCCGAACACCAATGCACAGACCAGCGCGGCAACCGGGTTTCCGGGCAAGCCGAACACCGGCACCCCGTTCCACATCCCCAGCGCAAGGGGACGCCCCGGCTTGATGGCGATCCGCCAAAGCCCCATGGCACCGCTTTCGTTCAGCAGGGCCGACACGTGATCCTCATCCCCCGCCGACGCCCCGCCCGAGGTCAGGATCACATCCGCCCGCATGGCACCCGCGTCCAGCCCGGCGCGCAGCCTGTCGCGATCATCACCGATACGCCCCAGATCCACCGCCTCGTACCCGGCCTTCGCCAACAGGCCCAACAGCATCGGGCGGTTGGCATCGTGGATCTGCCCCGGGCGCGCGACCTCTCCGGCTTCGATCAACTCATCCCCGGTTGAAATCACCGCAACCCGGAGCCGCGAAAACACGTCAAGGTCCGCCACGCCCACAGCAGCGCACAGCGCAAGGTCCGCCACGCCGATCCTGTGCCCGGCTTTGAGGATCGCCTGACCCTCAGTCACATCCTCACCGGCCTGACGGGTATTTGCCCCTTTCCTGACGCCCTGACGAAACGCGATTTTCCCGTCCCCGCGCGTTACATCCTCTTCGAGAACCACGGTATCCACGCCTTTGGGAAGCGCGGCCCCGGTCAGAACCCGGATCGCCTGACCCGCCGCGACCTCGCCGTCAAAGACCAGCCCGGCCGCTGCACGCCCCTCGGACAGGGGCAGAACCGGATCGCCCGTGGGCAAGCTGTCAAAGGCAAAGCCATACCCATCCACTGCCGAATTGGGCAGAGGCGGGTTGGATCGCCTGGCCACCACGTCCTGCGCAAGGATCGCGCCAAGCGCCGCGCCAAGCGGTCGGGTTTGCGCGGTCGTCACCCGGTGCAACCGGTCGCGCAACCGGGCCTGTGCCACCTCAACCGGGGTCCAGTCAATCCCTGGCGGCAGGGCAAAGCAATCGTCGCGCAGGGGCGGTGGAATCAGGTCGGCCATGGCGCGGCCTCCTTTGCTACGAAATCAGCGATTTGGGCCGTATGATCAAGATGCAGAACAGGTCGGTCAAGCACCAGATCCGTATCTGATGCCACAGCCCGGATCGTGGGGTCGCCGGGGGCGAGCAACTCGTGCCCGGCCTCGGCGCGATAGGCCTCGATCTTGGGGTGGTTTTCGCGCTTGAAACCTTCGACCAGGACAATGTCACACGGGGCCAGTTCAGCCAACAGCATAGGCAGATCCGGCGCGGGGGCACCGCGCAGTTCCGTCATCAACGCCCAGCGGTGCGCCGATGCCAGAAGCACCTGCCCCGCCCCGGCTTGTCGGTGGCGGTAGCTGTCCCGCCCCGGCTGATCGACATCCACCGAATGATGCGCGTTTTTGATGGTCGAAACGGTCAGGCCGCGCGCGGTCAACGCCTGCACCAACCGTTCGACCAGCCCGGTCTTGCCGCTGTTCTTCCAGCCCACAATGCCCATCACCCGCATGGCGCGCCCCGTATCATGTCTTTTGCCCTGCCTCATATCCCTGCCCCATACCCTTGTATCATACCCTGTGCGCGGATCAGGTCCTCGGGGGTGTTGATGTTGAAAAACGGCCCCGGATCGCCACCTTCGAATTCCGCAACACGACCGCCATGGGCATCACTCCATTGCACAACCTTGCGCAACCCCCCATTAAGCGCATCGCGCAGATCCTCGCGCAACGCCACGGGCCAGAGGCCGAAGGTGGGTTGTCGGCCATCCGGAGTGGCGGCAAGCACAAGCGGCTGCGCCATGCCCTGCGCGGCGCTGCTTAGGCGGGCCACAAGATCGGAAGGGAAAAACGGCGTGTCCCCGGCCACCGAGACCACGCAATCCACCCCCTGTTCAGCAGCCCAGTCCATGCCCGCCAGCACCCCGGCCAGGGGGCCCGGGAACCCCTCGATACTGTCGGCCAACACCGGCAGGCCATAGGCCGCGAACCGCGCGGGGTCTCCGTTTGCGTTGATGGCAAGCCCGCCCACCTGAGGGGCCAACCGGTTGCGTACATAGGACAACAATGCGCCATCACCCAAAGGCAACAGCGCCTTGTCCCCGCCACCCATGCGGGTGGCCAGCCCTCCGGCAAGGATGATACCAAGTGGTTTGTTCATGCGTCCCTCTCTGTCTTGAAGGCGGTAGGGGCCGGGGCGGTGGGGGCGCTAGCTGCGGCGGAGGAAATGTCCGGCCGACATGGCGTCAGCACCGGGCCCATCAACAGAAGTATGGTAACAATGATGGCAAATGGAATACCAAAGCCGGGCCAAATCAGTGCCAGCAGCATGATCGGCAGGAACTGAACCAGACAAACCCGCCGGTATCCACGCGCCGCCTCACGTGCCGCATTTGGTATCCCCGCATGACGCGGCACCCCCCGAAAGAGAACACGCCGCAGGATCAGCCCCCGTTTCCATCCATAGCCAAACTGCCCGGTCAGCTTGCCAGTTTCGCGGTCAAGCAAATCAAGGCTCGGAAGCGGGTGTTCGAGATGCCACCCCATCACCTCGCGCTTGTGTCGTGTCAAACGCGCCATTTCTATCACCATTGCCTGATAGTGCCGCCGCGACGCCCACAGAACATAGATCCCAGTGCCAAAAGCAACCATCAGCCCGGCAAACAAACCCGGTACAACCAGTACAATTTGCACGGACCCGCTCATCGCAGCGCAGTCAAGAATTTTATCGTAAAATTCGTGTCCAACCTCACCGTCATGCGCTTTCTTCTCCTTTGCGCCACGGGCGAGCGCGCTCTTGGGGTGCATTGGACAGATCCACATCACGCTGCAACCGCTCTTCTCCGCTCAGACAGACGAACCTCTGCCCTTTGAGCCGTCCGATCAGGGTCAGCCCGACTTGTCGCGCAATCTCAACGCCCCAGGCGGTAAACCCCGACCGGGAGGCCAGGACCGGGATTCCCATCAACGCGGTCTTGATCACCATTTCCGAGGTCAGACGCCCCGTGGTGTAAAGCAGCTTGTCCCCTGCCGCGGCACCGCTCGAAAACATCCAGCCGGCCACCTTGTCCACCGCATTATGACGCCCCACATCCTCCATATAAACCAAAGGGCGCGCGCCCTGGCACAAGACCGTGCCATGGATTGCCCCGGCTTCAAGGTAGAGTGACGGGGTGCGGTTGATCCGTGCCGAAAGGGTATAAAGATCGGATGTCCGCACGGTGGCCTCGGGCAACCGCACCTTGTCCAATCCCTCCATCATATCCCCGAACACAGTGCCCACCGCGCAGCCGCTGGTCCGGGTTTTGCGTTGCAGTTTGTCCTCATAGGAGGTCTCGCGCTCCGTACGCACCACCACCGTATCAATATCCTCGTCATAGTCGACGCCCGTAACCACATCCTCCGCCAGCAGCATGCCCTGATTGCGCAGGAACCCCAGCGCCAGATACTCGGGATAGTCACCAATCGTCATCGCCGTGACGATTTCCTGACGGTTGAGATAAATGGTCAGCGGGCGCTCTTCCACCACGTTCAATGCAATTTCCGCGCCCCTGTGGTCCCGGCCAACCACGCCGCGCGCCAACTGCGGCGCGTTCGGGCTCGGAGCGATCAGATAGTCGGAAATGTCATCCTGTTGTGCCAATTGCATCTGCTCCGGTTCAGGGATAGGGCGGTATCGCAATCAATCTAGGGGCAAGGCATGACCACAACCACCACCAAATCCGCCTTTTGGCAGGGCTTTCGCGACGGATCGCCCTTTGTTCTGGTGGTTCTGCCCTTTGCCGCCCTGTTCGGCGTGGTGGCCACCGAGGCCGGTCTCAACATCCTGGAAACCATGATGTTTTCGGTTGCGGTCATCGCCGGAGCGGCGCAGTTTACGGCCCTTCAACTCATGCAGGAGAATACCCCCACGCTGATAGTCATCGTCTCGGCCCTCGCGGTTAATCTGCGCATGGCCATGTATTCCGCCTCGCTGACCCCGCATCTTGGCGCTGCGCCGCTTTGGAAACGTGCGCTTGTTGCCTATATGACGGTGGATCAAAGCTATGCCTGTTCCATTGCGGCCTATGACCGACAGCCGGACTGGCACCTGCCCCAGAAACTTGCCTTCTTTTTTGGAACCTGTACCCCGGTTTTGCCGATCTGGTTCGGGGCATCCTATGCCGGTGCCCTGATGGGCAACATCATCCCCGAAAGCCTGCCGCTGGACTTTGCCGTGCCGATCACGTTTCTGGCCATGATCGGGCCGATGCTGCGCACACCGGCTCACGTGGCAGCGGCCCTTGTGTCTGTATCGCTTGCGCTGGCTTTTGTCTTCCTGCCCTATAATCTTGGGCTGCTGGTGGCCGGGTTTGGCGGCATGATGGCCGGGGCCTTTGTCGAATTGCGAACCGAAGGGGCAGACCAATGATCGACCACGCCGAACTCTGGAGTGTCATTGCGGTATTGGGTGCGGGCAGCTTTGGCCTGCGCTTTCTGTTTCTCGGGCTGGTGGGTGATCGCGCCATGCCTGCCTGGGTGCTGCGCCACCTGCGCTATACGGCCGTTGCGGTTCTTCCCGGGCTTGTGGCCCCCATGGTGGTGTGGCCTGCGGCGACGGGCGGTGCCCCGGATCCGGCCCGTATGGCGGCGGCCGTGGTCACACTGGGGCTGGGTCTGATCACCCGCAACGTTCTTTCCGCGATTGGCGGCGGAGCGGTGACGTTGTTCGCGCTGCTCTATCTGCTGGGATAGGTCCGGATCCGTTTGTTGACACCCGAAGGGCTGCGCGGGCGCGACTTTCAAACCGGCCTTGTGCGCAGAAACAAATAGAGCGGCAATCCGCAACTTACCCCGATACAGAAGGTGGCCGGGATCGCCCACAACGCGCTCCAGTTTCGGCGCACCGAGGTTTCCGCCAGTATCCACACCGTCAACGCGATCCCGGACATCAACCGATCCATCGCCGCGCCCCTGGACGCGGCATTGGCGCGCCACCCTTCGATCAGGCCCGACAAAGACACCCCATATTCGCCAAACCATTGGGCGAAATAGATCATCGGAACCACCGCCCCGATGATCGCAAACCCCAGATAGACCCGTCTCAGTCCCGACATTCTCCGCTCCCTGCTCCGCGCCCGGCGTCCAGAACAGTCAACGCCGCCGCGCATTGCTTGTCAAACGGCACCTGTTGATCCGGGAACATGGCAAGATGCAACACCAACCCGTCCAGCATCGCCGCCAGCGCCCGGCCAAGCGCGGCGCAGTCCACAGAGGGCACCACCTCTCCCGCAGCGACAAGCGCCTCAAGCCCCCGTGTATACAACACGCCTAGGTGGTCGAAAAACGCGCCAGGCCCGCCTCGCTGGCCACGTCGCTCATCCTGGTTGCGTGAAACCCTGTGCGGCTGAGGCGCGAGTCACACGTCCCGCGCCCACGGCTTACAGGGTTATGCCAATCGACACCGGACCACGAGAGACACCGATACTTGTGCTGGTGGACACGCCGCCGCTGCCCACACTCAACGACGTGTTGACCGACGGCGTGATGGGCTCTCCATCCGCGCCACAAGCCGCGAGAGCCAGGGCCAAGCCCAATGTCACAATGATCCGTTGCATCCCCTACCCTCTACGTTACCTCTACGTTACTTGTCTTACCCCTGACGCCAACGCGCGATCTGGGCGCGCACCTGCGCGGGGGCCGTACCACCATAGGACAGGCGCGAGGCCACCGAATTATCCACGCCAAGCACCCCGAACACATCCTCGGTGATGGCCTCATGCACAGCCTTCATATCGTCCAGCGTCAGGTCCGGCAAATCGCACCCGCGGGATTCTGCCAGCGCGACCAAAGCGCCCGTGACATGGTGAGCATCGCGGAACGGCATGTTCAGCGCGCGCACCAACCAGTCGGCCAAATCGGTGGCGGTCGAAAACCCGGACCCGGCGGCGGCGGTCAGGCTCTCGCGATTGGCCGACATGTCCTTGACCATGCCCTCCATCGCGGCCAGCGCCAGCATCAGGTTGTCGGCGGCGTCGAACACCTGTTCCTTGTCTTCCTGCATATCCTTGGAATAGGCCAGCGGAAGCCCCTTCATCACCGTCATCAACGCCACGTTGGCCCCGAAAATCCGCCCGATCTTGGCGCGGATCAACTCGGCGGCATCGGGGTTTTTCTTTTGCGGCATGATGCTCGACCCGGTCGAGAACCGATCCGACAGGGTGACAAACCGGAACTGGGCCGAGGACCAGATCACCAATTCCTCGGCAAACCGGCTCAGGTGCATGGCACAGATCGAACTGACCCCAAGGAATTCCAACGCGAAATCACGGTCCGATACCGCGTCAAGCGAATTGGCCGAAGGCCGGTCGAACCCAAGCGCGGCGGCTGTCATATCGCGATCAATCGGGAACGAGGTCCCGGCCAGCGCCGCCGCCCCCAGCGGGCTTTCGTTCATGCGCTTGCGCGCATCCTGAAACCGGCTCAGGTCGCGCCCGAACATTTCCACATAGGCCATCATGTGATGCCCCCATGTGACCGGCTGGGCCGTCTGCAGATGGGTAAAGCCCGGCATGACCCAATCGGCCCCCGCCTCGGCCTGATCAAGAAAGGCGGCAATCAACGCCTCGATCCCGGCAATCGCCGCATCAATCTGGTCTCGCACCCACAGTTTGAAATCGGTGGCCACCTGATCATTGCGCGACCGGCCGGTGTGAAGACGACCCGCAGGTTCGCCAATGATCTCCTTGAGACGCGCCTCCACATTCATATGGATGTCTTCCAGAGCAGCCGAAAATTCGAACGTCCCGCCCTCGATCTCTGACAAAACGGTGAGCAGCCCTTCCCTCATCGCCTCCGCATCGCTATCACTCACGATGCCCGTGGCAGCCAGCATCGCCGCATGGGCACGGGAACCGGCAATGTCCTGGGCCGCCATCCGCTGATCATACCCGATCGAGGCATTGATCGCCTCCATGATCGCGTCCGGTCCGGCGGCAAAACGGCCACCCCACATTGCGTTACTGGTCTTGTCGGTCATGATGCTGAAACCTTTGGAGAGCCTGTGATGTCGCGTTCCGCGTTGATCTATACCGCCATCGCCGCAATCGCAATTGCCGTGGTGTCTTTTGTCGTCACGCGCGACCCGGCCCGGCCCTTGCCCGCGACCATGGAAAACCGTGCAGATCTGGAAGGGCTGCGCAAGGGTACGATGAAAAAGCTCGCCTTCCACCCGGTGCCCAAACCCGTGGGCAAATCGGCCTATGTGACCGAAACCGGGGGCGAGGCCACGCTGGCCGATCACGCGGGCAAATACGTGCTGCTCAACTTCTGGGCCACGTGGTGCGCCCCCTGTCGCAAGGAAATGCCCATGCTGTCGGCGTTACAGGACGAGTTCGGCGGAGACCATTTCGAGGTTCTGACCATCGCCACGGGCAAGAATATGCCCCAGGCGATGGAGAAGTTCCTGAGCGATATCAACGTCACCAACCTGCCCCTGCACCGGGACCCAAAGTCGGCGCTTGCCCGCGAAATGGCGGTGCTTGGCCTTCCGGTGACGCTTATCCTGTCGCCAGACGGGCATGAAATCGCCCGAATGCTGGGGGATGCGGACTGGGCCAGCGACAGCGCCCGTGCGATCATCCGCGCCCTGATTGCCCCGCCCACCTCTGTCCAACAGTGACCCCTGCTTTGGTGAACTGTTTGTTAACCACAAAGAACTGGCCCACACCCGCGAGTGACGCCAAACTGCGTTTCCGATAATAACGATGCGGAACCTATTTCTTCGCACATAATTTTGACACTGGGATTTGTCATGCCGTTTATTGAACCGGTCCTCCCGGCCGCCCTTTTTTCTATGGCTTACGCCCACAGCACAGACCGAACCGTTCTGCCGCAAGGGAACGCCGGGTAGCCCTGAAATCCCAATGGAGTGCCAGGTGATCAAAGCCAATGCCTCGTGTACCGCGATGCAGGGTATCCGCAACGCCGACAAAGGCAAGACGCTTACCTACCTGGTCACGTAACCCGCGTGCCGTTGCGGCACCTTTGACAGCCCTTCCCCGGCAAGGGCCCTCTGTCGGGGGAGGGAGAGAGAGAACATGCCGCTCAGCATCCTGTTACCGCTGGTCATCGGCGGGATCACCTTTATCGCGCTCCTGCTGCATGGGCTTGGCCTGTCCTCGCGCAAGCGGATCGACAGCGCCGAAACCGCGCGTATCGCGTGGCGCGATGAATTTCCCGAAGTCACACCGATCCGCGTGATCCTATGCCGGGATCAGCACGCGGCGCTGATCATGACGGCACAGGATCCGGGGGTTGTGTTTGCCATGGGCGCAGACAGCACCGCACGGTTCCTGACAGGTGCCCGGTTTCACAAGACGGCAAGGGGGCTGTTTTGCGGTGGATTGAACCTGATCTATCAATTCTGGATCCATATCGAAACGATCGGCCGCCTGCCCCGCTGGGTCGAAACGGTGATGAACACGCCCAGCCACCACCGCGTACACCATGGTCGCAATCCGCGCTATCTGGATGCAAACTATGCCGGCGTGTTCATCATCTGGGATCGGATATTCGGCACCTTTGTTCCGGAACTGGACGAAGAGAAACCTGATTATGGGTTGGTCCGTAATCTTGGCACCTTCAACCCGCTCAGGGTGGCGTTTCATGAATGGGTCGGGATCTGGCGCGATGCCACGCAACCTGGATTGACGCTGAAACAGCGCCTGAACTATTGCGTCAAACCCCCGGGCTGGAGCCACGACGCCTCTCGCGACACGTCCGAAACGATTCGCGCCAACCATCTGGCCCGACACCCCGAAAAACGGGGTGGCCCGGGATTCGAAACCGACCGTCTCCCAGCGGACTAAGCTGCGCCATTAGACGCCGGGGGCACGATTTTTAGCTAAAAATCGTGAGGCACCTGGATCGAAGCGAGCGATCCAATTGATGCATTTCCACCACCGCACAGGTCGCCTAAAGTCTGACCATGTAACGAGGATACACCATGACCCCTACACGCCGCGCTTTCGTCCTTGGCCTCACCGCCAGCCTTGTCGCATCGCCCTTGGCCGCCAAACCAGGATTCAACGCCTGGATCCGCCGGTTTCGCAAACGCGCAGCAAAGGCAGGTATCTCAAACGCCACCCTCGACACCGCCTTTGCCGGGGTAAAGCGCCTGCCCAGAATCGTGGCCAATGACAACAAACAGGCCGAAACCGCCCGATCTCTCCAAGACTATCTTGCCACCGCCGCATCCTCCGCACGATTGTCGGGCGGCAAAAAGGCCCTCGCCCGCCACAAGTCCCTTCTGGCGCGTATCGAAAAAACCTTTGGCGTTGAAAAAGAAGTGGTCGTCGCGATCTGGGGGATGGAAAGCTCCTTTGGCCGGTTTCGTGGCTCGACCCCTGTGATCTCGGCCCTTGCTACTCTGGCGCATGACGGACGCCGCGCCGACCTGTTCGAAGCCGAGCTTCTTGCCGCCCTGCGGATCCTCGAATCCGGGGACATTTCGCCCGCAGCCATGAAAGGCAGTTATGCCGGGGCCATGGGCCATACCCAGTTCATGCCCTCCACCTTCCTGCAATATGCGGTTGATTTCGACGGCGACGGTCGGCGCAATATCTGGTCTGATGACCCCACCGATGCGCTCGCCTCCACGGCGGCCCTGCTTAAAGCCGAAGGCTGGCGCAAATCCCGGCCCTGGGCCATAGAAATCACGCTTCCCAAGGGGTTTGACCCGGCACTCACCGGTCGGGTATTCCCCCGGAAAACCAGCGACTGGCGCAAACTTGGGGTCAAAACCCCCGCCGGGCAACTTCCCGACCACGGTCCCGGCGCGATCATCCTGCCCGCGGGTCCCACCGGCCCGGCCCTGATGATCTACAACAATTTTCACGTGCTGAAAAAATACAACTACGCCGACAGCTATGTCATTGGTGTCGGCCATCTTTCGGATCGCCTTTCCGGGGGTGGCAAGATCCGTTCGGGATTCCCCAGGAACCCCTGGGGCATGACCACACCTGAAAGGGTCAAGCTGCAAAAGCGCCTGAATGCTCGCGGGTTCAACGCCGGGCGTCCCGACGGGGTCATCGGCGAAAAGGGGCGCGCCGCCATTCGCGCCTTTGAGCGCAAATCGGGGCTGCGCGAAACCGGAGTGCCCTCCAAATCCCTGCTGGAAAGACTGAAGTAACCCCCCTGCGGAATCGACGCAATTTTTCTCAAATCACCGAGGCGGCAGCCAACCACCTGAAAACGCAAATCAATCCGCCCACCTGCCGCGACAGACCCAATTCGGAGCAAACTTTCCCTTTAAATGATTATTAGGAGGTTTGTCAGAAATTGGACAAGCGCGAGTGCGGAGGCTTCGATGAACCATAAAGAACGTGCAAAACTCAAGGATATCCCGGTATCCCACCATGACCCCCTCTCCTATGCGGTAGAGGCGCGCGACCGGTCAGTGATCCAGATGGTGAACGACGCGCTACGCCACCGCCATGTCCGGCTGGCCTTTCAACCCGTCGTCACAGCGATCGACCCCGGGCGGGTTGCGTTTTACGAAGGGCTGATTCGGGTGATGGACCCCACCGGTCGGATCATTCCGGCCAGGGATTTCATCAACCAGGTCGAAGAAACCGAAGCCGGGCGCATCATTGATTGCCTTTCGCTCGAATTCGGGCTGAAAACCCTCGCGGACCAGCCCGATCTGCGGCTGTCCATCAACATGTCCGCGCGCTCCATTGGCTATCCCCGCTGGATGCGCACCCTGAAAAACGGGCTCAAACGCGATGTGACCATAGCCGAACGCCTGATCCTTGAAATCACCGAAAGCAGCGCGATGACTGTGCCGGAGCTGGTGGTGAACTTCATGACCGAGCTACAGATGGAAGGGATCAGTTTCGCGTTGGACGATTTCGGCGCGGGTCATACCTCGTTCCGGTATTTCAAGAATTTCTTCTTCGATGTGCTGAAAATCGACGGCGAATTCATCCGTAACATTCATGCGGACCCTGACAATCAGGCGATTACCCGCGCCATGGTCTCGATCGCAAAACAGTTCGACATGTTCACCGTGGCCGAATTTGTCGAAAGCGAAGCCGATGCAAGATATCTTGCCAGCATCGGAATCGATTGTCTTCAGGGCTTCTATTTCGGGGCCCCGACGATCCACCCTGTCTGGGAAACGTCCTCGGAAAAACGCGCGCGGACCTGATCCCGACAATTCTGCGCAGTTGCCGCAACGCGGCAAATCCGCTATGGCTTGCCCCGACTGGTAGGGAGGACCGCCTCGTTTACGCGCGCCGTGTCCGCTGCCCTGCCCCAACTGGCAAGAGGACATATACCCCATGACCAACGTTGTTATCGCATCCGCTGCACGTACTGCTGTCGGCTCGTTTTCCGGCTCGTTCGCCAACACCCCCGCCCACGATCTGGGTGCTGCCGTGCTGGCCGAGCTGGTCGTCCGTGCCGGTATCGAAAAGGATGAGGTCAGCGAAACCATTCTGGGTCAGGTTCTGACCGGTGGCCAGGGCCAGAACCCTGCGCGCCAGGCCCATGTCAATGCTGGCCTGCCTCTGACAAGCTCGGCCTGGGGCATCAATCAGGTGTGCGGCTCGGGTCTGCGCGCCGTTGCGCTGGGGGCCCAGCACGTGACCCTTGGAGACGCGGATATCGTCGCCGCCGGTGGTCAGGAAAACATGACCCTGTCGCCTCACGTGGCGCATCTGCGGGCCGGGACCAAGATGGGCGATGTGAAATACATCGATTCGATGATCCGTGACGGGTTGTGGGATGCCTTCAACGGCTATCACATGGGTCAAACCGCCGAAAACGTTGCCGAGAAATGGCAGATCAGCCGTGAGGCGCAGGACGAATTCGCCGTTGCATCGCAGAACAAGGCGGAAGCCGCTCAAAAGGCCGGAAAATTCGCGGATGAAATCGTGCCCTTCACGATCAGGACCCGCAAGGGCGATATCGTGATGGACTCTGATGAATACATCCGCCACGGCGCAAATCTTGAGGCCATGTCCAAGATGCGCCCGGCCTTTACCAAGGACGGTTCGGTGACTGCGGCCAACGCCTCGGGTCTGAATGACGGGGCGGCCGGTGCCCTGCTGATGACTGCGGAGAATGCCGAAAAACGTGGTATCGAACCGCTGGCGCGGATCGCGTCCTTTGCCACAGTGGGTCTTGACCCGTCGATCATGGGCGCGGGTCCGATCTATGCCTCGCAAAAGGCGCTGGCCAAAGCGGGCTGGAAGACCGGGGACCTTGACCTTGTGGAAGCCAACGAAGCCTTCGCAGCTCAGGCCTGTGCCGTGAACAAGGAGATGGGCTGGGATCCGGCCATCGTCAACGTCAACGGCGGTGCCATTGCCATCGGTCACCCGATCGGGGCCTCCGGTGCCCGAATCCTCAACACCCTGCTGTTTGAAATGAAGCGCCGCGACGCCAAGAAGGGTCTCGCCACCCTGTGCATCGGCGGCGGCATGGGCGTTGCCATGTGTCTTGAGCGGGACTGATCCCCTTACAGCGAACAGACAGGAAAGGGCACCAATTCGGTGCCCTTTTTTCCTTTTCATGCGCCAACGGGGGGCTGGCCCTGCCCGCGCAAAAAAGCTGCGACGCCGCATTTTCTTTGCGCAACAATATTGCGCATCCCTCTCAAGTTGCGTAACAGAGTTACCAATGAATTGAGCCATTTATGAGGAGGACATCATGGCAAGAGTTGCATTGGTCACAGGCGGATCGCGCGGTATTGGCGAAGCCATCTCGAAAAAGCTGAAGGCCGAAGGTTACGAAGTCGCCGCCACCTACGCGGGCAACGACGAAGCCGCCGCCGCCTTTACCGCCGAAACCGGCATCAAAACCTACAAATGGAACGTCGGCGATTACGAATCGTCCGCTGCGGGCATTGCTCAGGTCGAAGCCGATCTTGGCCCCATCGACGTAGTGGTTGCCAATGCGGGCATTACCCGCGACGCGCCGTTCCACAAGATGACCCCGGAACAGTGGCACCAGGTGATCGACACCAACCTGACCGGCGTGTTCAACACCATCCACCCGATCTGGCCCGGTATGCGCGAACGCAAGTTCGGCCGCGTTATCGTGATTTCGTCGATCAACGGCCAAAAGGGTCAGTTTGCTCAGGTGAACTATGCCGCGACCAAGGCCGGCGATCTGGGCATCATCAAATCCCTGGCCCAGGAAGGGGCCCGCGCCGGGATCACCGCCAACGCTGTATGCCCCGGTTACATCGGCACCGAAATGGTCATGGCAATCCCGGAAAAAGTGCGCGAATCAATCATCGCGGGCATTCCCGCCGGTCGTCTGGGCAAACCGGAAGAGATCGCGGACTGTGTGGCCTTCCTGGCCCGCGACGAGGCGGGTTTCATTAACGGTTCGACCATCTCGGCCAATGGCGCACAGTTCTTCGTCTAGGCCTGACTGAACCGGGATGCGGAGCGCGCAAGGCGCGCTCCCTGAACGGTTCGACCATCTCGGCCAATGGCGCACAGTTCTTCGTCTAAGCCGTCCAAATCAACACTCCCGGGGCCGCGCCGCATGGTGTGGCCCTTTTTCGTGGCGTCCCGCGATCCGGGCTCGCAGCCAGCACAACGCTGCCGCAAATGCCGCCGCACGTTCGGCATGGGCGCGTTCGTAATAGATGTACATGGTTCCGGTGGTCGCAGTTTCCAACACAGTGTCCTCACTTGCATAAGTATTTTTCATGTGTCAGTGATAAGGAAATCCATATACCTGTTACAAACGAGTATTTATCTTCATATACTTAAGTAAAACTAAACCATGTCCGACGCCCTGCCCCCACTGACTGCCCTGCGCGCCTTTGATGCCGCAGCCCGCCACATGTCATTTGCCAAGGCCGCAGAGGAACTACACGTCACCCCTGCCGCCCTGTCGTTTCAAATCAAATCGTTAGAGGAACATCTGGGGGTGCCCCTGTTCCACCGCCTGACCCGCGCCGTGGCCCTGACCGAAGCGGGTCAGGCGCTGGCCCCGGGTGCCAGGGATGGGTTCGAAACCCTCACCGCCGCCTGGCGTACAGCACGGCGGCTTCAGGACACATCGACGCTTACCATCACCGCCGGGCCGGCCTTTACGTCCAAATGGCTGGCTCCGCGCCTGTATGATTTTGCCCAATCTCACCCGGACATCGAACTGCGCATCACTGCGGGCCTGAAAATCCTTGACCTGAACCGGGACGAAGTTGATGTGGCCATTCGGTTTGGCTATGGCCCGGATGATGGCTTGTTTGCCCAACCGCTCGCCGATGAATGGCTGACACCTCTGATGCGGCCCGAGATGGTCGAGGATTACCCCACGCCACACGCCCTTTTGAACGCGCCGCTGATCCACAACACATCGGACGATTTTCTCAAACCGCGCTGTGATTGGCCCGCTTGGTTTCGGGCGAACGGAATCTCGCAAGTGCCGCGTATTGCCTCAGTGTTTTCACAGCCGGACCATGCGCTCGACGCGGCGCTGGCCGGGGGCGGCGTCGTATTGGGGCGACGGACTTTCGCGCTTGAATACTTGTCCGACGGGCGTCTGATCGCCCCTTTCAATGTCGCGCTGTCCACCGAGGGGCGGTTTCGGCTGCTGTGCCGCAAAGGCACCGAGGATCACCCCCGCATCAAGGCATTTCGTGAATGGCTGCTTGCGGAAATCAAAAAAACAGGTAGCGTCACCGACACGCTCACGCTTATCCCCGCTGCGGAAGCCCCTCAATGACCCAATCCCGCGCCACCGTGATCGGCTTTGTCGCCGTTCTGCTCTGGGCCTTGCTGGCCCTGTTCACGGTGGGCAGCGCGCCAACCCCGCCGCTTTTGCTCAACGCGATCTGTTTCGCGATTGGCGGCACGCTGGGATTGATCTGGACCGGGTTGGGCGCCGGGTTTGGGGCGCTGAAACGGGTCGGTTGGAAGGTTTACGCCTTTGGCACCATTGGTCTTTTCGGCTATCACGCGCTCTATTTTTCGGCCCTGCGCCTGGCTCCTGTGGCCGAGGCGGGGTTGATCGCCTATCTCTGGCCTTTGTTGATCGTGCTGTTTTCCGGGGTGCTGCCCGGTGAACGGCTGAAATCCGGCCATATCCTTGGGGGTCTGATCGGTTTTGCAGGGGCCGCAGTGATCATCGCGGGGGGCGGGGCCGGATTTAACCTGAGCGCCCTGCCGGGATATGGGCTGGCGCTGGCCTGTGCCTTTACCTGGGCGGGCTATTCCGTGCTGTCCCGGCATTTGGAAGCGGCACCCACGGAAACCGTCGCGATATTTTGCGTGGCCACGGCGGTTCTGTCGGGTGGCTTGCATGTGATGCTCGAAGACACGGTATGGCCCACAGGCGCACTGGGATGGGCCGCAACCATCGGGCTTGGGATTGGACCCGTGGGCCTTGCGTTCTACGTCTGGGATATCGGGATGAAACGCGGCGATATTCAGCTTTTGGGAGTCATCTCTTATGCCGCGCCACTGCTCAGCACCCTTGCCCTGGTTCTGGCCGGGGTTGCCGCGCCAAGCTGGACCTTGGCGCTGGCGGCCTTGCTTATCACTGGCGGCGCGGGTCTTGCCGCACACGCCAGCCTGTCAAAGTAGCGATATCAGGCGGTTTCGAGCCGCGAAATCTCTTCCTTGATCTTGAGTTTCTGCTTCTTAAGCTCGGCGATTTCCGCATCGCTGGACCCAGGGGAGCGTTGGATCTCTTCGACCCGATCCGAGAGGGATTGATGTTTCTTCTTCAGTTCCTCGACATGCGAACTCAAGCTCATGGGCGTTCTCCTCTCAATGTAAAAGCCATATGACAAGTGCAGCACAAAAATTGCGCTCTGTCACGCAGGATCGACATGAGGTGCTTAAGTTTGCGTTAACGCGTGCCTGTCAGGATCACGTGGAAAACGCAGAGCCGCCCCGTCCCGCAACGCCGCGCGGACGGGTGGGGTATAGCTTTCCCGGTCGCCATCATGCGCCGCGCCCTCATGAAGAACCAACCCGTCATGCAGCCGGAAATCCGCCCGCCCCCCCTTGCGTCCCCGGATCAGGATCAATTGCGACGCCCGCCCCGTCCGCGGGGTCAGGGGCCAAAGCTCGACCGACCCCAGATGGGTGTGAAAGGCGCTCAGCAGGTCGGGAAGACGCTCCGCGCGCTGGATGAATGTGGCATAGCCCTTGGGGCACAGGCGTTTCGCCGCCATCTCGACCCACAGGGCCAGCGGGGTTGCTTCGCCCAACGCGGCCTCGCGCCCCCGGTCCCGCGCGGCCGTGCCCCGCGCACGGTCATAATAGGGCGGGTTGGCGATCACGTGGTCGAACTGGCACGCCTTCAATGCCGCGGGCATCGCAGACAGATCCCCTTCGACCACCTCGAAACCGGCGTGATTTTCCGCCGCGTTGCGCCGCGCCAGCGCCGCATAATCGGCCTGCCGCTCCAGCCCCGTGACCTCAACCCCAGGCACCCGCGCCGCCAAACACAGCGCCGCCGCCCCGACGCCACATCCAAGATCCAGCACGCTCTGCCCCGCCCGCGCCTCCACGCTTGCGGCCAACAAAACCGGGTCCACCCCCGCGCGATACCCGTTTCGGGGTTGCCATAACCGCACCCGCCCGCCAAGAAACGCGTCCCGGGTCGCCGTTTCACCCATCCGGGTCGATCCCGTTGTCCTTGATCGCCCGCAATGCCGCCCCGTAATCGCGATCCGCCACCATCATCCGGCGCGGCAAAATGCCGATGGACCCTTCCAGAACGCTCATATTTACGTCTAATTCAAAGCAGTCTATACCCTCGCCCTGAAGCAACGCCCGGGCAAGGGCAAGCACGGTCGGATCGGTGGTGCGCAACAGTTGTTTCATATGGGGACATAAGGGCATCGGCGCGACTTTGTCGAGAGCTGCAAACGGGAGTGTGACCGCTTTGGATCAGGCAGCAACCAAACCGCATGAACAACTGGCCGCGTATCTGGCCACCGGCATGGACGCCGTGAACGGGTTGATCCGCGAACGCATGGCCTCGGAACACGCGCCGCGCATCCCCGAAGTCACGGCGCATCTTGTCGAAGCGGGCGGCAAACGTCTGCGCCCCATGCTGACCCTCGCGGCGGCGGATATGTGTGGCTATGCCGGCCCCTATGACGTGCATCTGGCCGCGACCGTGGAATTCATCCACACCGCCACGCTTCTGCATGACGACGTGGTCGACGAAAGCGGCCAGCGTCGCGGCCGCCCCACCGCGAACCTTTTGTGGGACAACAAATCTTCGGTGCTTGTTGGCGACTATCTGTTTTCCCGCTCATTCCAGTTGATGGTGGAAACCGGCTCGCTGCGCGTGCTTGACATCCTTGCCAACGCCTCGGCCACCATTGCCGAAGGCGAGGTGCTGCAACTGACCGCGGCCCAGGATCTGCGCACGGACGAAGCAACCTATCTACAGGTGGTACGTGGCAAAACCGCCGCCCTGTTTTCCGCCGCAACCCAGGTGGGCGGCGTGATTGCCTCCGCCCCCGAAGATCGGATTCAGGCGCTTTATGCCTATGGCGACGCGCTTGGCATCTCTTTCCAGATCGTCGATGACCTTCTGGATTACGCCGGGGATACGACGGCCACGGGCAAAAACCTTGGCGATGATTTCCGCGAGCGCAAGCTGACCCTGCCGGTGATCAAGGCCGTGGCGCGGGCCGATGCAGACGAACGCGCCTTCTGGAAACGCACCATCGAAAAGGGCGATCAACGCGACGGCGACCTTGAAACCGCCATGGCGCTTTTGCACCGGCACAACGCCCTTGCCGCCACCAAACAGGACGCGCTGTTCTGGGCCGATACCGCGAAATCCGCGCTGAACGCCCTGCCCGACCACCCGGTCCGCACCATGCTGCGTGATCTGGCGGACTATGTCGTGGCACGGGTGCGCTAAAGCAAATTAAGTAACCCGGGCCAAATAGTCTGGGCACGTCACCGGGGCTTAAACGCCTCGGGCCTGGCTTCCCGCGCCATGTGGTCCAGCACGGCGTTGACAAAGCTCGCCTCTTTCCCTTGCGGGAAAAACGCACGGGCGACGTCGACGAATTCGGTGATGACCACCTTGGGCGGGGTATCGGATTGGGTCAACTCGGCTCCGGCAGCGCGAAACAGCGCCCGAAGGGTCGGGTCGATCCGGTCAATCGGCCATTTCGCAACCAGGGCCCGGTCGGTCATCTGGTCGATCGGGGCCTGATAGTTCACCGCATTGTTCATCAGACTGCGGAACAATCTGGAATCGCCTTCCGCCATTTCATCGCCATCATATTCGGCACCGAACCGGTGGTCTTCGAATTCCACCATCACCTGTTCCACGGTCTGGCCGGATTGCTCCATCTGAAACAACGCCTGCACGGCATAAAGCCGTGAGGCGGATTTCATCTTGCGTTTCTGGTTGCCCGAAAGGGTCATGCCTTGGTCGTATCCTTGCTAAAGCCCGCCACCTAGTATTCCCCATCGGCGGGCACGAATCCCACGCCCTTGCGCGGGCCGCCCCACTTACGGGCAAGCGCGATCAGATGCAAGGCCGCCGCCGCAGCACCGCCGCCCTTGTTCATTTCATCCGGGTTGGCACGCACTTCGGCCTGAGAGCGGTTTTCAACCGTCAGGATGCCGTTGCCAATGCACAGCCCCTGAAGGCCCAGCAACTGGATCGCGCGGGAACTGTCGTTGCACACGGTATCGTAATGGGTGGTTTCCCCACGAATGACACAGCCCAGCGCGACATAGCCATCAAAATTGCTCATCCGTTCGGCGATGCCAATGGCGGTGGGCACTTCCAGCGCACCGGGCACCTCGACCATCTCCCATGTGCCGCCCGCCGCTTCGATTTCGGCCCTGGCCCCGGCGACCAGGTTGTCGGCGATGTCCTTGTAGTAGGGTGCGACAACGATCAGAACCTTGACCGGCTTGTCAAATTCCGCACGGGGCAGGATGTAATGGGTTTCGCTTCCGGCCATGAGATCAGCCTCCGTTGTGAATGGGTCGGGTGCCGACAATCGACAGCCCATAGGCATCAAGGCCCAGATATCTGGTCGCGGGCGAGTCGGTCAACAGGATCAGCTCGGTCAGCCCCAGCGTGGCCATGATCTGTGACCCCAGCCCGGTACGCTTGATCGTCTTCGGGGTGTCCTCTTCATCGCCAAAATCCAGCCGGGGGTGAGGTTCACGGAACAACAGCACCGCGCCGCGCCCCTCTTCGGCCACCGCCTGCATGGCGCGGGGCAGCTCATCCGACGGGCTTGGGCCAAGCGCCAGCACGTCTTCCAGCTCGTTCAACGCATGGGTCCGCACCAATACCGGTTCGGGGGTGGAAATATCCCCTTTGATCAATGCGATATGTTCGGTTCCCGAAATCTGGTCGGTGAACACCCGCATCAACCATTCGCCGCCATGTTCGGACACCACCGTATCGGCCCGGGTTTCCCGCACAAGGTTGTCATGTTTGTGGCGATAAGCGATCAGGTCGGAAATCGTTCCGATCTTCAACCCGTGCTGCGCGCCGAACTCCACAAGGTCGGGCAGACGCGCCATTGTGCCGTCTTCCTTCATGATCTCACAGATCACGCCGCTGGGGTTCAATCCGGCAAGGCGTGAAATATCCACCGCCGCCTCGGTATGGCCTGCCCGCACCAACACGCCGCCATTGCGCGCGCGCAGGGGGAACACATGCCCCGGCGTGGCAATATGGGCCTGCGTGTTCTGCTCGTTGATCGCAACCGCCACGGTCAGCGCGCGATCCCCCGCGGAAATCCCCGTGGTCACACCTTCCCGCGCCTCAATCGACACGGTAAACGCGGTTTCCATCCGGCTCGAATTATTCACCGCCATCATCGGCAATCCCAACCGGTCGATACGCTCGGACGTCATTGGCAGACAGATCAGCCCGCGCCCATATGTGGCCATGAAATTGATCGCCGCCGCATCGGCAAATTCCGCCGGGATCACAAGATCACCTTCGTTTTCACGATCCTCGTGATCCACCAGAATGAACATCCGCCCCGCGCGTGCATCGGCAATAATGTCCTCAATCGGCGCAATCGCGTCGCTCAGGCTGGCCTCAACCGCCCCCGGTTTCTCAAATGCTGACTCGGTCATCTCGCGCCCCCAATGGAATATCACTGCGCAGATACCGCAGGTAAGCAAGCTTGGAAAGGGGCGACGTTGGGACGACTCAGATTGCGCGAATGCGGGTTTGCTGGGCCTCGCCGGAAATTTGATAGGATTGAGGGCGTGCTTCGAAATACTTGCGCCAACTCGGCTCGGCCAGATCACTCAGCGTCACGGCAAGCGCGTTGCGAATGGCCGCGTTCACCCCCCCGATCAGCAATCCACCCGGGTGTTTCTGCATCTCTTCATAAATGCGCGTCTCGGTGTCCTGCACCGTAGCCTCTATTCTTATCCATTGCGTACACGACCGCCGAAACGACTCTGGGGCTTTGGCTTCGCCCGCACCCACAACACCAAACCCCTGCTCCCGCAGATGCGTCGCAAGGTGGGAATGATCCCCGTCCGAACTGGCAATGACAAACACATCCGCCCGGGCTTGTGCCGCGAATTCCATCGCCTGAACCGTAAGCAGCAGATCGGCCGAATTCTTACCGGCCCCGGAATGGATCAACCTGATGCCCGGCGCGGCATCCCAACCGGGAATACGGGCGACGCTTCCATAAGCGCGCTTGATCACAAGAGATCCCAGTGTTTGCGCAGCGATCAGCAGCTTACCCGCCAAAGCACTCGAAATGTTTTCCCCATCCACCAAAAGAGCAACACGATCACTCATAACACCCCCTCTCCAGATTTGTTGTAGAGAGAGGATCACACCACTTTGGCGGGATTAAGGCCCACTCAGGGCCGTCTTGAGATCAGGAACCTCAGCCCCCTACTCGAACTGCCACAGCGCCGGAACAAACCGGAACACATCGCCCTCGCGCTTGACATGCCCCACACCGGGAAAGGGAAAGTGATAGCCCAGAACCGCCATCCGGTCGGTTGCCGCCATGTCCAACAGCCTGCGCCGTGTCGCCACCGCCTGTTCCCCATCCGTATCCAGCGCCGAATACCATTCGGGATGGGCGAAATGTCCATAGGCATGGGTCAGACAATCGCCCAGCGCGATCAACTGTTTGCCGCCGGACTCCAGAACCACGCTCATGTGACCGGGCGTATGGCCGGGCGTGTCGATGATCCGCACCCCGGGCACCACCTCCAACCCGTCACCGCCCAGCCGCCATTCGGCCCCTTCGACATTGATCGAATTCACCGCGCCCAACACGAATTGCTGTTCGGTCTCCGTCACACGATCCACAAGCCCCTCCTGGGTCCAATAGGCCCGCTCGGCCTCGCCCATGATATATTCGGCATCCGGGAACAGGGGCTCGTCAAAATCATCGCGAATGCCCCAGATGTGGTCGGGATGGGCATGGGTGATCACCACATGGGTAATCCCGGACGGATCCACCCCGGCGGCCTCCATGTTGTCCAACAGCCGGCCCGTGGTTTCAAACCACCGGTTGCCCGACCCTACATCCACCAGAACCTTGTGTGCGCCGATCTCGATCAACAGGTGGTTGGTATGGGAATACCCCGCCTCTTCAGGCAGGAAATGCGCGGACAGAAACGCTTTCACCTCTGCCGGGTCCGCATTCACCCCCAACCTGGTCCCCGGAATGGAAAAATACCCGTCCGACAGAATGGTCAGCTTCGCCTCGCCAAGGGTAAACCGGAACCAGCCCGGATTTTCGCCCTCCGGTGCCCCAAGCATCGCCCGCGCGGGCGCCGCCAGCGCCATGGCCGGCATGGCCGCGGCCAGTTTCAACATGTCGCGACGGCTGGGACGGATCAAACTCATGTCGGGGCTCCTCCTGGCACAGGTTGCTCCACAGGATAAACGCGCGCGCCCGAAACGCAACATGTTTTGCGAATATGTTGATATGTGTAAGATCGGGACCAGCCCCCTTTCATCTGGCCCCGAACATCCACGCCCGCGGTCTCAATCAAACTCGCGCAGCCGCGCCACATAGCGCGCCAGCGTATCAATCTCCAGGTTGATCCGGTCCCCCACAGCAACACGGCCCCAGCCGGTCACCTCCTTGGTGTGGGGGATCACGTTGATCCCGAACCGGGTGCCCTCCACCTCGTTCACGGTCAAGGATGTACCATTCAGCGCGACCGACCCTTTGGGGGCCACGAACCGCGCCAGAGCCTCGGGGGTATCAAAGGTGATGCGGGTGCTGTCGCCCTCGTCCTTCATGGCGACAATCTCGGCCACCCCATCCACATGACCCGAAACGATATGTCCGCCCAACTCGTCCCCGACCTTGAGCGCACGCTCGAGGTTCAGAACCCGCCCCACGTCCCAGGCATCAAGGTTGGTTTTCGATACGGTTTCGGCGGAAATCTCCACGTCGAACCAATCCGCGCCCAACGCGATCACGGTCAGGCACACGCCGTCGCACGCAATCGACGCACCGATATCAATGCTGTCGGTGTTGTATCCGGTCGTGATCCGCGCCCGCAGATCTCCGCGTTTTTCCAACGCTGCAACCCGGCCCTGATCCGTGATGATACCCGTGAACATGATGTGATCCCTCTTTGCGATTCCGTTTTGCAACAGCTTGCGACCCAATGGCCAAGCCCTAGCCCGCCGCGTCCGGGCGTGCAAGAAACCCCTGTTCTTTTTGCCCGGCCCGCGCCATATTTTGGCCGGGTTCACCAGGTATAAAGAGGGCAGAAACCATTCCAAGTTACGTGAGACCCATGGCCACGCCAACCGGACATTCCCGCGCTTTCCTGTTCCTCCAGGGGCCGCACGGGCCGTTTTTCCACCGACTGGGCAAAATGCTGCGCCGGGCCGGGGTGGACGTATGGCGCGTCGGGTTCAACGCCGGGGACCGCGCTTTCTGGTTCGAACCGCAAAGCTATATCCCCTTTCGCGGAACTCAGGAAACGTGGCCCGACACGTTCTGCAATATCGTCGCGGACAAGGGCATCACCGACATCGTGCTTTATGGTGACACCCGCGGCATTCATGCCCGGGCCGTGGACCGGGCGCGGGCACTTGGGCTCACCGTGCATGTGTTCGAAGAAGGCTACATGCGTCCCTACTGGGTGACATATGAACGCGGCGGTTCCAACGGGCATTCGCGGCTGATGGATATGTCCGTGGCACAGATGCGCAGCGTTCTGGCCCATTCCGACATGGATGCCCCCCTGCCCCCCGCCCGCTGGGGTGACATGCGCCAGCATGTGTTTTACGGTGCACTCTATCATTGGTTCGTCATGTTCCGGAACGGCGACTACCGCAACTTCCGCCCCCACCGGGCATTGTCCGTGACCAAGGAATTCCAGCTTTACGTCAAACGCCTGCTCCTGATGCCGTTTCAGGCGGCCGAGCGGCGCGTGGCCGAGTTGCGCATTCGCTGGGGTGGCTTTCCCTATCACCTGGCGCTGTTGCAGTTGGAACATGACAGCAGCTTCCAAATGCACTCCCCCTTCTCCACCATGACCGAATTTCTTGACGTTGTGATCAAGGGGTTTGCCGAAGGGGCGCCGGGGCACCATCACCTGGTGTTCAAGGCGCACCCTCTGGAAGATGGCCGCGTGCCGGTGCGGCGCGAAATCAAACGGCTCTCCCGGCTTTATGACGTCGCCAACCGTGTGCATTATGTGCGCGGCGGCAAACTGGCACAGCTTCTCAACGACGCGCGCAGCGCGGTAACGGTCAACTCCACCGCCGCGCAACAGGTGCTGTGGCGCGGTATCCCGCTCAAAACCTTTGGCGCGGCGGTTTATGACAAACCTGAATTTGTCTCGACCCAGCCGCTGCCCGACTTCTTTGCCGGGGCCTCGCGCCCCGACCGGCGCGCGTATCAGGATTACCGCCGCTACCTGCTGGAAACCAGCCAGGTCGCGGGCGGATTCTACTCGGCCCGGGGCCGCCGCCAGCTCATGCGCATGGTGGTCGATATGATGCTTGCAGACGAAGATCCCTATGACGCGCTGGCATCGGGCACCGCGGCTCCAAGGCAACAGTTGCGGCTCGTCAACTGACAGACACAAGGTCTAGCGCTGGATTTTCATTCTGAAATCGTCTAGATTGTACGTCAATTACAACGCACAAAGCGTTGAGTTCGAGGCAGAATAAAAAACAGGTCGAGGAGACCGAGCAGTGAAACCCACATCTTCCCGCTGGGCGAAAACCGTCGCCCTTGTTGCCGCTTTGGCCGTCGTATCCTCGTGCGGCCTGCCCCGCGTCGGCCCCAATAAACGTGAAATCTTCGAAGGGTCGGTGCAACGCAGCGGCGACGCCTTCATCGTGGCCGTCAACGACCGCGTGACCAAAACCACCGCCGTGATGCCCGCGCTTGGCTTCTCGGACCAGTTCAAGAAAACCTCGGTGCTTGGCTCGGATACGATCCGCCCCGGAGACACGCTTGGCATCACCGTCTGGGAAAACGTGGACGACCCGCTTCTTGGTTCCTCCGGGCCCGCCGGGACGGCGGCGGCTGTGCTGGAAGAGGTTCAGGTGGACGGCTCCGGCCACATCTTCATTCCCTATGCGGGCCGGATCAGGGCGGCGGGCAATACCCCCAACGCGATTCGCCAGATCATCACCCGCAAGCTGGGCGATCAGACCCCCGATCCTCAGGTCGAGGTGCGCCGCCTTGCCGGGGACGGCTCCACCGTTTCCCTTGTGGGCTCGATCGGAACCCAGGGCGTGTTCGCCATCGAACGCCCCACCCGCACCCTGTCGACCATGCTGGCCCGTGCGGGCGGGATCACCATTGAACCCGAAATCGCCCAGATCACCGTGATCCGGGGCAAGATGCGGTCCAAGGTGTGGTTCCAGGATCTTTACGAACACCCGGAATTCGACATCGCCCTGCGCGGCGGTGACCGGATTCTGGTCGAAGAAGACAGCCGCGCCTTTACCGCTCTTGGTGCCACGGGAACGCAAAGCCGCGTGCCCTTTGATCACCAGACGCTGAGCGCGGTTGAGGCGATTGCCCAGGTCGGCGGCCTGCTGACCTCCTCGGCGGATCCCACAGGCGTGTTCATCTTCCGCAACGAACCGGCCGATATCGCCAATGCGGTTCTGGGGCGCAATGACCTTCAGGGCGCGCAACGGCTTGTCTACGTGCTGGACCTGACCCAGCCCAACGGCATGTTCATGGCCCGTGATTTCGCCGTGCGCGATGGCGACACGCTTTATGTGACCGAAGCGCCGTTCACCCAATGGAACAAAACCATTTCGGCCATCACCGGTACGCTGGGTTCGGTGGGCACGGTCAGCACGGGTCTTGAGTCGCTCGGCGGCTAATCCCTTGATGGATCACGAAAACACATCGGCCGCCGGGAGGAATCCCCGGCGGCTCTATTATTTCAACGCCGGTTTCCTGCGTCAGAAAACCGTGCGTCGGATCGTTGAACTGGCGGGCTATCGGTTAAGTCTGGGCAAGCCCAGCACCGAGGATCAGATCGCGGTCTGGGGCCATTCACCTTACGCCAAACGAGGCGAAGCGGTGGCCGAAAAGACCGGTGCCGGGATCGTTCGGATCGAAGATGCTTTCCTCAGGTCGCTGTTTCCGGGCCGCGCCGGGGGCCAGCCGCCGCTGGGGCTTCTGATTGATCGGTCTGGCGGTGTGCATTTTGATGCATCACGCCCTTCGGAGATTGAAACCCTTCTGGCGACCCATCCCCTTGACGATACGGCATTGCTGAACCGCGCACGGGGGGGGATGGCGCGTCTGCAAGAGGCGCATCTGAGCAAATATACCGGGTTTGATCCCGCAACCCCCGTGCCCGACCCCGGCTATGTTCTGGTGATTGATCAAACCCGCGGCGATGCTTCGGTCCGACACGGTCGTGCGGATGGGAACACGTTCCGCGAGATGCTTTATATGGCACAGGAAGACAATCCCGGCGCGCGCATCGTGATCAAAACCCACCCGGAAACCGCGCAGGGTCTGCGCGGCGGTTATTTCGGGGAAGAGGATGCCAAACGCCGCCACATCACCCTGTTTGACGCAGCCGTCAGCCCGTGGGAGCTGTTTTCAGGGGCCGTCGCAGTATATACGGTCAGCAGCCAGATGGGGTTCGAGGCGATACTGAGCGGTCACAAGCCGGTGGTATTTGGCCAGCCGTTTTATGCCGGTTGGGGTTTGACCGATGATCGCAACCCCCACGCCCTGCCCCGCCGCGGCCGGGTGCTCACGCGGGTGCAATTGTTTGCGGCGGCGATGATCCTGCATCCGGTCTGGTATGATCCTTACAGAGAACGTTTATGCGAGTTGGAAGAGGCGATGTCCTGTCTCGAAGCCCAGACCCGCGCGTGGCGCGAGGATCACGCGGGATGGGTCGGTCATGGCATACGGCTGTGGAAACGCGAACCGTTACAACGGTTCTTTGGTCGTCATCGGCGCATGGTGTTTCGGGACACCGCGCGGACCGACGCAGCGCGCAGGCACATGGTCTGGGCCGGCAAGGCGGGCGCGGGGGAGGATGCGGTCAGGGTTGAAGATGGGTTTTTGCGGTCTCGCGGTCTTGGTGCGTCGCTCGTCCCTCCCTTGTCGCTGGTTTGCGACGATCTTGGTATTTACTATGATCCCACCCGGGAAAGCCGTCTCGAACGCCTTATTGCCGGGCGGGCCTCGCTTAGGCCGGATCAGGATTTGCGGATCGAGCGCCTGTTGAGGGCGATAAAGACGGCACGGGTGAGCAAGTATAACCTGGGTGGAACCGCGCCGGACCTGCCAGGCGGCCACCGGATCCTGGTTCCCGGCCAGGTGGAAGACGACGCCTCCATTCGGCTCGGAGCAGGCGAGGTGAACACGAACCGTGCGCTTCTGGAAAGGGTCAGGGCCGAAAACCCGGATGCGGTGGTGCTGTACAAACCTCACCCGGATGTAGAAGCCGGGCTTCGCCCCGGCGCGCTGGATGCGTCCGGACTTGCGGACATGACCCTGTCACAGACCGACCCGATGGATTTGCTGGAACGGGTGAACGAGGTCTGGAGCATGACCTCTCTTCTGGGGTTCGAAGCGCTGATCCGTGGCCTGCCCGTGACCACCACTGGCGCGCCCTTCTATGCCGGATGGGGGCTGACGCACGACCTTGGCACCCTGCCCCCGCGCCGCACTGCCCGGCCCACGCTGCACGGCCTCGCCCATGCGGCTCTGATCGATTATCCGCGTTACATGGACTCACAGACCGGGTTGCCCTGTCCTCCTGAAATCGCGCTCGAACGACTTGCCCATGGCAAAATCCCACACCCCGGCGCCGTGAACCGCCTGCTCTCCAAGCTACAGGGTGCCTTTGCAACCTACGCCCATCTCTGGCGGTAACCGCTCCCCCGCCACAGGCACCAATCCCGAGGACGACGCCAGAGGCGGAGGACGAGACATCCTGTGTGCCTGAAAGGCACTCCTCTGGGTCCCTTCCCTCAATAATCCATAGCTGCCCCGGCCTCGCGAAAAATGTCCATGGCTTCGGCATTCGGGATTTCGATCCCCACCTTTTCGAGAATCCGCCTGGCCCCTTCATGGATCGCCTGCCCCCCTCTTCATAAGGCGGTTCGGTGGGGCGGTCATGATTGATGGGCAACCGCCATGGCATCTGTTCAATGACCGACGCCCCGCACCGCTCTGCCGCACCTGTGCGTCCCCCGCCGCGCCGCCGTCCTGCCGGTCTTGCCATCTGCTGTCCCCCCCGGCTTTGCCGAACATGCCACCCTGTGTCTTTGAGCAAATCCCGGCCTCCCCCACCGTTACCCAAACGGTCGATGCCTTAAGAAAATACGCGCAATTGCGCGACTCGCGGGCGCTGCCGTTTCGGTGCCGCCCCGGTGCCGCAAAAGCACCCCCCGGACCGGGCGTCACGGACCGGTCTTCAAACAGGTTAACGCGGACCCCGGATTGGGTCCGGCGACGGCGCAAACCGTTAACAATTTGCGCGTATCCGTTAACTTTTATCAGACGAAAATCGTCGAAATGCCCCGCCAGACCCGGCCCGAACCGCACCCGTTAACCTTTGAGGTTTGCCGTTATGCAGGTCTGAATTTCGGACCTCCCCCCTATGGATTAGCCGGATTTCAAAGCCCCAGCCACGCCGGAATATGCCCGATATCCGGCAGGACAATATCCGCGTAAGGGGTCAGGTCCGCCCGGGTTGCCATGCCCGTCAGAACCGCCACACGGCGCATCCCCGCCGCCGCGCCCGCGATCAGGTCATGGGTACTGTCCCCCACCATCGCGACCTGCTCAGGCACAAGGTTGACCGCGTCGCAAAACGCGAGGAGCTGACCCGGGCCGGGCTTGGCCCCATGGCCGCTGTCGAACCCGGCGATGAAGTCGAATTTCCCGACCACGCCCGCAGCCCCCAGATGGGCCAGCGCCGGGGCCTCCGCGTCATTGGTTGCCACGCCCAGCTTCAACCCGTGGCTGCGCAAATGATCGAGATAAGGGACCAGTTCCACCGCCTCGACCTGCGGGGTATGGGCGGCTTCTTCGTTCAGCAGGCCGATCACGTATTCGGCAGACAGCGCCTTGTTTTTCAAAGGTTTTTCCAAGGCTTTCGCGATGTCCTCCGGTGTGCCCGCGATCACCACGCTGCCCGGATCAAAACGGGACGTGGCAAGGTCGAACCCAAGGATCTGCCCGATCGAGGCGGCCTCGGATCGGTCGCCGTTGCAGAGCCGGAGAAGGAAGCTTTCGGCCCAGGTTTCCCAGGTTGCGCCAAAGTCAAACAGCGTGCCGTCCTTGTCGAAAAGAAGTGCCTTTATCATATGTGTACCTTTGGTTGATCAGGGAATATCGGGAGGTCAGGTCCAGTTGACCTGAGCACCTCCGGGCAGTGCCGCGCGGGCCTGCATCGGCTGGTCATAGGCGGTCTGAGTCTGATCACAAAACCCGACGATCCAGGCATCGTCCATCAGCAGAAAATCAAGCACAGAGCCCAGGAAGGCCGGGTTCGATGCGTTGGCTTTCAGATCATCAATGCCAGCCCCGGTGGCACCGAGGAACACGGGAAGGAGTTCGTCGTTGGAGACCAGCCAGGCCAGGGCGTTCAATGCAAGGGTTTCGGCGGATTCTTGCGATATCGACATTTTTATTGGACCCGGAAAGGATTTCTTAACCACTCTGACGAAATGATACGTCTAGGGAACAAAACACAAGTGCGAAAGGTGCCCACGTGCCGGGAAATGTTCTAATCGTAGACGACATCGCAACGAATAGGATCGTTCTCAAAGTCAAGCTGGCGACCTCCTACTATCAGGTGGCGCAGAGCGCATCCGGCATGGAAGCCCTTGAATTTGCTAGAAAATCTCACCCAGACGTGATCCTTTGCTCAGATCGGCTTCCTGATATGGACGCGCTGGAATTTACGCGAACCCTGCGGTCCGATCCCCTGTGCTCCACTATTCCCGTACTGGTTATCACCGCGAGCCGAAGCTGCCAGCTTCGGCTCAAAATTCTTGAAAGCGGTGCAAACGACATCTTGACCAAGCCATTGGACGAACCGCTCATGCTGGCCCGGTTGCGGAGCCTTTTGAGGTCCGGGGAAACTGCAGACGAAATCCGACTCCGCGATGGTGCAAGCAAGGCACTCGGACTTGCTGAGCCCATGCAAGATTTTAGTCGGCCCGGATTGGTAGCACTTGTTGCCCCAACACGCACCGAAGCGATCAAGTGGAAAACTGTGCTTGGGCCGAAATTTGCGCATCGTTTGCTGCCTCTCGCGCTGAAAGACACGATGCGGCAGGCTTTTGACGATTGTCTGCCTGATGCCTACGCCATCGCGACAGGAAGCACCCCCAAAGACCACAGCCTTGCCCTTCGATTGCTATCCGATTTGCGCGCTCACAGCGAAACCCGCGATTGTGGGCTGTTGGCCGTAGTCTCGAATCCGAACGGACAAATTCTCGCGGAGGCCCTGGACCGAGGTGCCGACGATGTTATGTCCAGTGGGTGTGAGCCGGGCGAACTTGCGCTGCGTTTGAACACTCAAGTCCAGAAACGCCAGCGGGCCGAACGGCTCAGGGAATCCATGCGCGACGGCCTCCGGGCGGCCGTGACTGACCCACTGACCGGCCTGCACAATCGACGGTATGCCATGCACCAGCTTGCCCGAATTTCCGAACACGCTTCGAATAGCGGTCAGCAATACGCCGTGATGGTGATGGATCTGGATCACTTCAAGCTGGTCAATGACCGCTATGGCCACTCCGCTGGGGACGCGGTTTTGGTCCGGGTAGCGAAACTGTTGAGCGAAAATCTCGCACCCGAGGATCTTGTAGCACGCATCGGCGGTGAGGAGTTCCTGATTGTCATGCCTGTCGCAGATCACCGTAAAGTAGAGTTTGCCGCGCGCCGCCTTTGCAGAATTATCCGCGAGGCCCCTATTCACATTCCGGGGAACGCTGCTCCGATTCATATCACGGTCAGCATTGGGGTTGCTCTGGGGGGAACGACCCAAGACTCTGACACTCGGCGGTTGACACCACCGGACGTGTTGGAAAATGCCGATGCGGCCCTATATGGCTCGAAATCTCAGGGGCGCAATCAGGTCACCTTTTCAAACCGGACCGCCGCCTGAAACGACTATAACGTTTCCGCATTATGTTGACTCAGCGTGATGTGGAAACCCCGCACAACATACCAGGAGTGTGGGCGTTTCCAGCTATTGCTATGATCCAACAAGAACTGGAAACGCTTTAAGCTGTCGGATCAACGCTGGATTGACGAATCCTCGCTGTCAATCGAACCATCGTCTCCCATCACGCCCGTCTTTCGGGCCATGCGTGCGTTTCTTGTCCCGCCGGGGCCGTTCCAGTTCTTCTTCAAGACGATCCGCGAAGGCTGCGCGCTCTTGCGGGGTCATGGACTTCAATCGGTCCAGCAGGACAGATTTACCCAATCGCGCGCGACCAACAAGTTGATCCATTTGCGCATCCATCACCCCTTGAACCACATCCACCTGAAAAGGATCCGCGCGCAGAGCCTCGAGCACGTCGTCATATTGCGCACGTAACGTGACCGATTTGCTCGCACTGGCGCGGTAGAAATTTCGCATTTCCCTGCCAATGAACCGCTTATCCTGTTTGCTCAGCGCGCGAATCAGCGGACCACTGATACGGTCAAATCGCGGCGGGTGGCGGTCTCTATCGCGATGTGACGCAACGGCCCCGACAACAAGGCCAACAACCACCAGGTTCAACGCCAGGGACAAGAACAAAACAATCCGCACGCCCCGACGCAAGGGCTTGGGTTTTTCATTCCCCTGATTGCTCTGGAGCTCATTGTTCATCCCGCATCCCCTTCTGCCAGTCCGAAGTCAAACTCCGGAAACAAATCAATCATATAGGCATTCTGTTCGGTTTCAGTACCGTAAACGCCCGCCATCACGGATCCGACCCCCAAAGTCGGAGAGAACCCGATCCAGATGCCCGTTACACCCGCGGCAATCAGCCCCCCGAGGGCTGGCCAGCCACCAATCGCCGCAAACAGGCTTCGCAATATGGGACATGTCGACGTCGCGGGTTCGATCATCTGCTGATCGGCCTGCGCGTGCAGCGCCTGTGCAAGAACACGCGCCATGAGGTCGTCGCCGGGCTCTACCGGCGTGGCCTTCGCTGCATTGAAAAGCTCGTCCAGCTCCAGATCGTCAAATTTTCTATCGATCATCGCGATACCCCAGTTCATCTCTTCGCGCGGCCAACCGAGCGGCCAATGCGCGTTTCCCACGTGCTGTCAGGCTTTCCGCTGCTTCCACACTGATTTCCATCACCTCGGCAATCTCGGGATTCCCCAACCCTTCGATATGGCGCAACACCACGGCTTGCCGCTGTCGTTCGGGCAATGCCGCAAGCGCAGCTTGCAGCGCCGCCGCCCGCGTCCGTTCCTGTATCTGCTCCGCAGCGGATCGGGACGGATCGGCGGGATCAGGTATTTCGTCCAGTCCCGGCCCGGAAAACCGGCGTTTGCGCAACCGATCCGTACAAAGGTTAGCCACCACGCGGAAAAGCCAGGTTGTCACCTTGGCCTCTCCTTGCCGCCAGTCCGGTGCGATTTTCCACAGGCGCATCATCGCATCCTGGGCAACATCTTCCGCCTCCGCCCGATCTCCTAAAAGACGGAACGCATGGGCCAGGACCACAGGGGTCAGGCGCATGGTCAGGTCCCGTGCCGCAGACTGGTCGCCATTCGCAAACAGCACCAACAATGCGTCATCACCTATATCCGAGCGATCATCAAACGGCATATTCATGGTCCAGAAAGTCTATCCGGTCAGAAGGGGGCGAACAACGCCGCCCACCCCGTTTCTCTGCAACTGCACCTTAATCTTTCTTCTTCCAGCCCTTGCGCATCTCCCTGGCCCTGGCGAACTCTTCCGACGAAATAGTGCCATCCTTGTCGGCATCCAGATAGGTGAGCATTCGATCAACACGTTTCTCGCGGTTGCTTTCTTTCCAGCTAAGCGCGCCATCCTTGTTGGTATCGTGACGTTCCAGCATCTTGCCCGCCATTTTTTCGGCCCATCTTTTGGCGCGCTCCTTCATGCGTTCTTCCATCCGGGCCTGCATTTCCGCCTTTGAAAGAGATCCGTTCCCATCAGTATCGGCCTTGTCAAACCGGGCCTTGGCATGGGCTTCCATCTCGGCCCTGGTCAGTTTGCCGTCCTTGTTGCTGTCCACTTCTTCAAAGTTGATCTTCGGGCCGCGCGGACCTTTGTGCCCACCTTGGCCACCCCCGAATGCCAACGCGGCACCCGAGGTCGAGATCAGCGCGATTGCGGTTACAGCAGTGATGATTTTTGCTTGTTTCAACATGTATCTCTCCAGGCTATTCTCTGTGCGTTGTCCCTTTTCAGGACCGGGCTTTTCATCCCGTTTCCAAAGACTTCTACGCGGGGATTGTGGGCTTCCGTCGAAAAAATTCGGGAGAGTTCAGGTCACGCCATATCCATGTGACATCACGACGCAAGGTCGATCCGCACCCTTTTACCGGGTGCATGTTTCCTTCACATTCTTGCCTTGGGAAACGCGAGGTGACTTATGACCGAAAATACTATGTTCTCCGTGCCGTCAGGAGTGGAAATGCAGGCCAAACCGGAACGCCCGTTGGGACCGGCATTGCGCAAAGGATGGCGGCGACGGTGCCCAAATTGCGGATCCGGGCCGCTTTTGAAAGGATACCTGAAGGTGCGCGACACCTGTACGGTGTGTGACGAAGCTTTGCACCATCACCGGGCAGATGACGGCCCGGCCTACCTCACCATTCTGATCGTGGGCCACCTGCTGGCGCCTTTGCTGCACATCGTATTTGTACAGTTCCGTCCCGAACCGCTTACGCTTTTCACGATCTTCGCTATTGGATGCGTCGGCTTATCGCTATACCTTTTGCCAAGAATGAAGGGCGTCGTCGTCGGTTTTCAATGGGCACGGCGTATGCATGGGTTTGATGACGGCTGATCCGGCCCCTGTGCACGTAAGCAAGTACAAAGAGGCGACATGAGCACCCATCACACCCCATCGGAAGAGGGCAGCACCGACAAAACGGCCATTCGCAACGCTGCGACGGTCATTGTTCTACGCAATCGGTTCGAAGACCCCCATGTGCTGATGGGTCAACGGGGGGCCAAGGCTGCGTTTATGCCCAACAAGTTCGTGTTCCCCGGAGGGGCCGTGGACAAGGAGGACGCAATCGTACCTCTTGCCCGGCAGGTGCCCGAAACCTGTCTTGATCGTTTGCGCCAGGACTCGGCGGCCGATTTTTCCCACGCCTTGTCCGTGGCAGCCATTCGCGAGTTATGGGAGGAAACCGGGCTGATCCTCGGACGCCCCGGCACCTGGCCAGAGCCACCCGTTGATGGCTGGCAGAAATTCGCTCAGGCTGGCTATCTCCCCGACGCCCACGGTCTTCAATTCGTGTTCCGCGCCATCACCCCTCCGGGCCGCCCACGTCGGTTTGATGCCCGTTTCTTCCTGGTGGATGCAGAGAACGTGGTGAATGATCTGGACGATTTTTCCCAGGCCGAGGACGAGCTTTCCCATCTGCAATGGGTCCCGCTGCGCAAGGCGCGTGAATTCGATCTGCCCTTCATCACCGAGGTTGTTCTGGCCGAAGTTGCCGGGCGCGCCAAGGATAACACCCCACCCAGAAATGTTCCGTTCTTTTTCAATGGGGCCGAACAGAGCCTGTTCCTGCGACTTGACGGAAAAGGGCCCTTGTCCGGGCGCGATCTGAGCGACGAATAAACGGGGCGGGCGGACGGGTCATCACCCTCACGTAACGACCACGAGCAACAGGATGCTGGAGGTGACAAGGGCGATCCCCGTCATTTCCCTGTGGCTCATCCGCTCCGAAAAAAACATCACGGACGCCATGATCGAGAAAATCACCTCGACCTGTCCGACAGCAAAGACATAGGCCGCATTCTGTAATGTGAAGGCCGTGAACCAGCAGATGGACCCGGCCATTCCGGTCAGCCCCATCCACACGGAACTGCGATATGATCGCAGGACATTCCCCAATTCCCCCGGCGCACGCCAGACCAGCCATGCAGACAGGCCAACCGTCTGGAACCACGTCACGACCGCAAGCGCCAGTAACGCGCGCAACAACGCGTCCCCGCTTTGCACTTCTAACGTCGCCCCGCGATAGGCCACTGCGGAAACCGCAAACAGGGCCCCCGACACGATCCCCAAAGCCACCGCACGATTAAGAAACAAACCCTGTTTTCTGGTCGGGTTGGACAGGTAGAGCACCCCGACCAATCCCAGGAAAATCGCCGCGATCCCCATCGACGACACCGTGTCTCCCAACAGGATAAAACCCACAAGTGCAGTCTGCATGACTTCGGTTTTCTTGAACGTGATCCCTACGGCAAAGCTGCGCTGTGCAAACAACGCCACAACACACCAGGTTGCCAGAATTTGCGCGATACCACCTGTCACACCGTAAATCCAGAAACGTTCTCCGACGGAAGGAAAACCCGCGCCACGGATCGCCAGATAGGCAACAAGAAGCGCCGCCACGAAGGGGGCAGAAAACAGAAACCGTGCCAGCGTGGCTCCGCCAGGGGAGAGCGTGGTCATGCTCAGGCTTTTCTGAATCATGAAGCGTAGCGTTTGAAACGCAGCAGCGGCGATTGAAAGCAGAATCCAGATCATACCTGCCTATCTGCCGCTTTAGTCGGGGGATGACCAGAGCGGGTGCATACATTCACGCGTCATTTCGACCAGAAGGTCCGCGAAGCGGCCGTACCAGCAAGGGACCTGTCGGACCATCTTGGCACACTCTACCGGGTCGCGGAAACTGACACTGACCCCGGTTGAGCCAGAAAAAACCGAACTGCGTTTACCCTTCCCGGTTTTACCCGAATCGGGGGGGTGACTTTTGCGCATCTGCGCGGCACCGAAGCGACACCGCGAAGGCACCCGATACCAATACCCCAAAATATGAACAGACCGGTCGCGTCTGGCGCACGCGGCGCAACGGTCAGGGCCGGACATTCCACCAAAGTCAGGATTTCCGAAAAGGCCGGGTCATAAAACGTTTCCGCATGATAGCTGCCGGGAAAGATGTATGTCAGGAAAAAGCAAGAGGTGGTGCCGGGCAACCCGGCGCGACCACACGCGACCGCAGAGCCAGGTCAAAACTTCGGGTCCGGGTTTTCCGTATGACCGTCCACCGCACCCGGGCAAATGGCGTTGACGCGAATACCAAAGGGGCCAAGCGCGTCAAACAGCGCCTTCATTGCCCCCTCGTCGGATGCGTCACAGACCGTGCCGCGCCACCCCGATGGCAAACCGGCGATTGCCGTTTCATCCACATCCGTGACCCGGACCCGTGCCCCCCGCCGCGCATGGGCTTTGCCCATGGCCCGGCCTATCCCATTTGCCCCGGCGGCGGTGATCAGAACCCGCGTCACCGCAGCCCGATCGCGCGCCCCGCGCCGTCCGGCACCGGCAGGGCGCGATGGGCGGCGGCCACCCGGCCCAGCGCCTCGGCAATCGGCGCGGCGGGCGGCGCGGAGCGGCGCGTGGTCAGGTCCACATGCAACAGCATATGTTCCCCGGTGGCCAACAGCCTGTCCCCCTCCATCATGGTATGGAACAGGTGCATCTTCTTGCCTTCGCCCAACAACACCTGGGTGCGCAGTTCGATCACCGCCCCGGCATGGACTTCGTCCAGATGCCGGATGTGGGTTTCGGCCGTGAAAAAGCTGCCGCCATTGGCGATATAGTCGGCATCACAGCCGATCATCATCATGAACCTGTCCGTGGCGTCGGCAAAGGCCTCAAGATAGCGGCTTTCGGTCATGTGGCCGTTATAATCCAGCCATTCCAGCGGCACCGCCCGACGCCCCGTCAACAGGGGCTGTCCAAGGTCCTCTGCGTCATCCACATGGGTGATCAGCCCGGCCCCGGCCTCCAACGTCTGGTCATGGGCCTTTTGCACCGCCCCCGCGCCCCAGTTTTCGCGCAGCAGGGCCCGTATCATACCAACCAGGTTGGTATCGCGGATGCGTTCCAGTTCACGGATGGAATACGCCCCGGATTGCGCGTCGGACTGATCCGCGATCAGATCGACCAGATCGTCGGTAAAGTCGGGCACATCCATCAGTCTGGTCCAGGGCCATTTCAGCGCCGGTCCAAACTGGGCCATGAAATGGCGCATCCCCGCTTCGCCCCCCGCCACGCGGTAGGTTTCAAACAACCCCATCTGGGCCCAGCGGATACCGAACCCCATGCGGATGGCTTCGTCGATCTCTTCGGTTGTGGCGATGCCGTCGCGGACCAGCCACAGCGCCTCGCGCCACACCGCCTCGAGAAACCGATCCGCGATATGGGCGTCGATTTCCTTTTTCACATGCAGGGGGAACATGCCGATCCCCTTGAGCGTGGCCTTGGCCCGGTCGATCAGGTCGGGCGCATTGGCATCCGTTCCCACCAGTTCGATCAGCGGCAGAAGGTAGACCGGGTTGAACGGATGGGTCACGACCACCTGACCGGGGCGCGACAGGCCCTTTTGCAATTCGCTGGGTTTGAACCCGGAGGTGGAGGAGCCGATAATGGCGGTATCCGGCACCACCTGCATCAACTCCTGGTACACCCGTTGTTTGAGGTCAAGCCGTTCGGGCACGCTTTCCTGAACCCAGTCGGCCCCCTCCACCGCGTCGGCCAGCGTGTCATGATAGGTGATCGCGCCTTCGGGCGGCAGGGCCACATTTCCAAGACCGGGCAAAGACCGGCGGGCATTGTCCAGCACCTCGCCAATCTTGCGTTCCGCTTCGGGGTCGGGGTCGAACACCCGGACCTGCCATCCATTGAGCGCAAATCGCGCGGCCCAGCCGCCACCGATCACGCCGCCGCCAATAATTGCCGCTCGTTTCATGGTTTCATCTCCCGTTTTCGGTTCGTGTTGACCCCGGCGGTTTGATCTTTGTGCCTGGGTTCTTTGTACATGTGTCCCAAAGCGTTTCCACATCACGCTGAGTCAACGTCATGCGGAAACGCTTTAGTCGGTGCAGATTTCGACCTCTTCCCCGTCTTCTCTGACACTCCGGGAGCACCCGAACAGGGGCGTCACCCGGGAACAGGTGCGGGAGTCGACCATGCCAAAACCGCTACAGTCGCTATCACCTGTGCAGACCTTTCCGGCATCCGGTATCGGGCGGCCAGCACTGACAGCGGGGCAAGGACGGTCGCCCGTTTCATCCCTGGGGAGCCCGCTTCACAAGCCCCAGCTTTTCGCGCACCTCGGCCGGGCCGATCACCCGCGCGCCCATGTTGCTGACCACTGTCGCGGCCCGCTCAACAAGCTGGGCATTGGTCGCCTGCACCCCCTTGTCGAGCCACAGGTTATCCTCCAGCCCCACGCGCACGTTGCCCCCCGCCAGAACGGCCGCCGCGGCATAAGCCATCTGGTTGCGCCCCAGAGCAAAGGCGCTGAACGTCCAGTCATCAGGCACGTTGTTCACCATCGCCATAAAGGTATTGAGATCGTCAGGCGCGCCCCAGGACACCCCCATGCACAGCTGCACAAGCGCGGGCGAGTCGAGTACGCCCTGTTCCACAAGGTGTTTGGCATACCACAGGTGCCCGGTGTCAAAGGCTTCGATTTCGGGCTTCACACCCAGATGGGTCATCATCCGCCCCATTGCCGTCAACATGCCCGGCGTGTTGGTCATGACATAATCGGCTTCGGCAAAGTTCATGGTGCCGCAATCCAGCGTACAGATTTCGGGCAGGCATTGTTTGACATGCTCAACCCGCGCGGCGGCACCGATCATGTCGGTCCCCTGTTCATTCACCGGCAAGGGCGATTCCGTGGGGCCGAACACGATGTCGCCGCCCATGCCCGCGGTCAGGTTCAACACCACGTCCACGTCCGATTCCCGAATCCGGTCGGTCAGTTCCCGATACAGGTCCAACCGCCGCGAGGGCACCCCCGTTTCCGGGTCGCGCACATGGCAATGGACAATCGCCGCCCCCGCGCGGGCCGCGTCAATTGCGCTGTTGGCGATTTGTTCGGGGCTGCGGGGCACGTGGGGGCTTCGATCCTGCGTGCTGCCCGATCCAGTGACAGCGGCGGTGATGAAGACCTCTTGGGTCATGGCAAGCGGCATCGGGCGAATCCTTTGTTGTGGCGTGTTCAGGGAAAGTATTCTCCGACTTGCGCGGATTATTTTTGCAAATTACGAATGCTTTATGTCCAAACACGAAAATACTTCCCTCGCAGAACCACAAAATCCGATCAACGCGGCCGTACTGGTTCTGGACGAGAGCAACACCCTGTCGCTTGCCGCCTCGGTCGATCCCATGCGGGCCGCGAACCGGCGGTCGGGCAAAACCGTGTTCAACTGGTCCTTTTACACCCCTGAGGGCGGCGCGGTGACGCTAACCTCGGGGTTAGAGGTCCAGGGCGCGGCGATTGCCACGCTGGACCGCTGTGACCTTCTGCTGCTGATTGCCGGGTTCAACCTTGAAACTCATGCCACGCCGCGCCTGTTGGCCACCCTGCGCCGGCTGGCCCCGCATTGTGACCGGATCGCGGGGGTGGATGGGGGTAGCTGGATTCTGGCCCGGGCCGGGTTGCTGGACGGGCAAACCGCCACGACCCATTGGGAGGATCTGGAAAACTTTGCCACCCGGTTTCCACGGGTCAACACGGTGTCCAACCGGTTCGCGGTCTCGGGGCGATTCCTGACCTCGGGCGGGGCGATTCCGTCCATCGACATGATGCTGCACCTGATCCGGGATCGGTTTGGGACCGGGCTGGCGCGCAGTGTCGCCTCGGCCTTTATCCACGACCCGTTCCAATCGGGCGACCTGCCGCAATTCCGCCTGTCCCACGCATCCCTTGCAAAACGGTTTCCCGTGGTCGCACGGGCGCTGGCGCGGATGGAGACCCATATCGACACACCACTGTCGGTCACGCAGATCGCAGAGGGGCTGCGCCTGTCCGTGCGCCGTTTGGAGTTGCAGTTCGCCTCGGCCCTCGGGCAATCCCCGAAAGCGACCTATATGGACATCCGGCTGAGCGAGGCGCACCGGCTTGCTCTTGAAACCAACCAACCGGTTCAGGAGCTTGCCCTTGCGGTGGGATTTTCATCACAAGCCAGCTTTTCCCGCGCCTTTCGGGGCAAATACGGCCAATCGGTGCGCGATTTGCGCAAAGCGCGTATCTAAAGCATTTTCGCATTACGTTGACGTTGACACAGCGTGATGTGGAAACGCCGCACAACAAATCAGGAGTGCAGGCGTTTTCGAACGGACCCAGTCGGGAATACCCTGCCACGGCTTTGGCGATCGCGGGACATGTCCGGTCAGTTCACGCCCAGTTTGGCCAACAGGTCGGCCAGAACAGCGCGTTCGCCGTCATCCAGTTTACAGCGCCGGGCGCGGAACAGCGTGGCCTGGGATTTCAGCATCAGCCCATCGTCAAGGATCTTGAGATGGTTGGCGCGCAGCGTGTCCCCGGTTGAGGTGATGTCGGCAATGGCCTCGGCGGTTTCATTCTTGACCGTGCCTTCGGTTGCGCCCTGACTGTCCACAAGTTGGTAATCGGCCACCCCCTGTTCGCGCAGGAAGTCCCGCACGAGGCGGTGATATTTCGTCGCGATCCGCAGGCGGAACCCGTGATGAGCGCGGAAATCGGCCGCCACGGCATCCAGATCGTCCAGCGTATCCACATCAACCCAGGCATTGGGCACAGCGATAATCAGATCGGCATGGCCAAACCCCATGGGGGCCAGTTCTTCGACCCGGCTGTCCCAGCTGGCCAGCTTTTCGCGGATCAGGTCGGTGCCGGTGACCCCAAGATGGACACGACCCGCAGCCAGTTCGCGGGGGATTTCACCGGCAGATAGCAGCACCAGTTCGACCCCGTCGATGCCTTCGACCACACCGGCATATTCACGGTCTGATCCCGTGCGGCTAAGCGCGATGCCCCGCGCGCCGAACCAGCCGAAGGTTTTTTCCATCAACCGCCCCTTGGACGGCACACCCAGCTTGATCGTCATGTGCGACCCTCCCGCAAATCCAGCATCAGGTCGGGGCGCACCACCCCCCCCACAGCAGGGATCGACCGACCCTTGCCCAGCACCCGGGTCAGCGCATCATAGCGCCCGCCGGTGGCGACGGGGGGCAGGGCCGGGCGGGCTTCGACCTGGAAGCCGAACACGAACCCGTCGTAATATTCCATCGAGGTCCGCCCATAAGACGCTTCGAATTCAAGGGATTGCACGTCGATGCCCCGCGCGGCCATGGCACCGCTGCGCGCCTCGAGCCGCTCAACGGCAGGGGCGATGCCCGGCAGGTCCACGGCAATGTCACGCAGGTGTTCCAACGCGTTGGGAACGGTTTCACGCACACCGACGATGGCGTCGATCAGTTCGACCTCGCCCGCGCCGATGGGTGCTGCCACTGCGTCCTGACGCAGGGTTTCAAGGCGGGTTTCGATTTCGGCCCGGCTGCGCAACCCGATCATCGGCACACCGGGCAGGAACGGGTCGTCCATGATCAGCCGCGCGGCCCGGCGGGACGTCATGGGTACGCGACCGGCAAAAGCATCCAGAAGGGCGCGGAACCGGCGCGGGTGCCAGATATGGCGCAGCAGCGCCGCTTTGCGCCGGTCGGTGGTCTTCAACCCGTCAATGGCCGATTTGAGGATCCCCATATCCCCCGTTGCTGCCCGCAGCGGCAGACCGGTCAGAACCGAGCGGATCAGGGCAAACACCTCGGCATCGGCCATGGCGGCGTTGTCGCGGTCAAACACCTCATACCCCACCTGCAGGTATTCATTGGCGCGGCCCGCATCGTCATCCTGACGGCGAAACACTTCGCCAGCATAGGTATAGCGCGCGGGCTCGTCCCCGTGTTCCATGTGCATCTGGACCACCGGCACGGTGAAATCCGGGCGCAGCATCTGTTCCCCGCGCAGCGCATCGTCGGTGACATAGGCCCGTCCGCGAATATCTTCGCCGTAAAGGTCAAGCAGCGTGTCGGCGGGTTGGAGAATCGCCGCTTCGACCGGCGTGGCCCCTGCCGCTTCGAACAGGGCCCGGACCCGCGCGGCTTCGGCGCGGATTTGCGCGCGGATCGGCATCAGCCCTCACCCGCCAGAAGGGCGCGCACCCGCTCCACCAACTGGTCACGGGGCACCTCGAACTGGCTGGGGCGTTCCTTCCATTCTTCCAGCGTTGCGTTCCTGGCAATTTCCGCACCAAGGATCAGGTCCTTGATTTGAACAATCCCCTTGTCCTTTTCATCGCCGCCTTCGATCACCGCGATCGGCGCGTTCCGCTTGTCCGCGTATTTGAGCTGGTTGCCGAAATTCCTGGGATTGCCCAGATAGACCTCGGCCCGGATTCCGGCGGCGCGTAATTCGCCCACCATCGCCTGGTAGTCCGCCATCCGGTCGCGGTCCATGACCGTGACCACAACGGGCCCCTGATCCACGCTTTTGATCCGACCCTTTTCGCGCAGCGCAGCCAGAAGCCGGTCCACACCGATGGACACGCCCGTCGCCGGAACCGGTTGCCCGGTAAAGCGTTTCACAAGATCGTCATAGCGCCCCCCGCCCGCAACCGACCCAAATTGGCGTTTGCGGCCCTTTTCATCGAGGATTTCAAAGGTCAGCTCGGCCTCGAACACGGGACCGGTATAGTAGCCAAGCCCGCGCACCACGCTGGGGTCGATCTCGATCCGGTCGGGACCATAACCCTGGGCCATCAGCAGTTCGGAAATCTGTTCCAGTTCGGCAATGCCTTCGGCCCCAACGGCACTGTTGCCCACGGCGGCGCGCAGGTTGGCGAGCGTTTCTTCGGCGCTGTCCCCTTTGGAGGTCAGGAAAGCCACCACCGGCGCGGCCTGATCATCACGCAGGCCCACACCGTCGATATAGGCCCCCGAGGCATCAAGACGCCCCTTGCCCAGCAAGTCGCGCACGCCCTGTTCGCCCACCTTGTCGAATTTGTCGATGGTGCGCAGAACCGCGTCGCGATCATCATCGGCACCAAGGCCCATGGCCTCCAACACCCCATTCAACACCTTGCGGTTATTGACCCGCACAAGATAGTCGCCGCGCGGAATGCCCACCTGTTCCAGGCAATCGGCCAGCATGGCACAGATTTCCGCATCCGCCGCCACCGACGCGGTGCCCACCGTATCCGCATCGCATTGGTAAAACTGTCGATACCGCCCCGGCCCCGGTTTTTCATTGCGCCAGACTGGCCCCATGGCATAGCGCCGATAGGGGGTGGGAAGGTCATTGCGGTGCTGGGCATAGACCCGCGCCAGCGGCGCGGTCAGATCATAGCGCAGCGCCATCCAGTCGCCATGGCCGTTGTCGTCAAATTCCTGCCAGGCGAACACCCCTTCGTTGGGGCGGTCCACATCGGGCAGAAACTTGCCCAGCGCCTCGACCGTTTCCACCGCGCTGCTTTCCAGCGCGTCAAATCCATAGCGATGATAAACCCCGGCAATCTGCGTCAGCATCTTCGCGCGTTCCGTCACTTCGGATCCGAAATAGTCGCGGAACCCCTTTGGCGTGGTCGCCTTGGGACGGGGAGCCTTTTTTTGCTTGGCCATGGGTCGGGGTCCTTGCAGGTATGTGTCGCCGCAGGGATTAGCGGATGGGACCAGAGGGGGCAAGGCGGCGTTTTCCTGAAATCGCCGAGACCCGGGGCGGAAGACCGCCATGCACGGCACCGCTTGACCTGTGTCCCCCGGACGGGTTAGGCGCAGGATCATGCAGGAACTTGAAGAAAAAATCGCCCACCTGACCCGCACGGTCGACGAAATGTCGGACGTGGTCGCACGACAGGCCAATGAAATCGACGTATTGCAACGACGGATCGAAATGTTGATGCGGCGCGAAGCCGAACGACAGGCCGAAGGCGGCGGGCAGGTTTTCCTTGGGGATGAACGTCCGCCGCATTACTGAGGCTGGACCGGGGTTGAACCGGGGGCCGAACCGGGGCTGGATCGGCAGAGAGGGTTTGCCCAAACAGGTCGCCCACGGGGCACGGAGTCGCGAAATCAAGACCGCGGGCCGTTGCGCAACACAGTAGGGATGTGGGCGTTTCCGGCTATTGCTGTGATCCAACAGTAACTGGAAACGCTTTAGCCCCCTTGCCGATCCACCGCGATCACCTTGCCATCGCTGAGCAGGATGTTTTTCCAGCCCTGCGCCCCCGTGAAACGGTCATAGACGGTCAGGAACACGGTGCCTTTTTCAAGCTTGGAAATCGACTTGCCACAGGGCTTCCTGTTCCCGCTTTTGCACACACGGCGTTTGATCTTTTCATAGGCTAGGTCGGTTTTGCTATAGGGTTTTGCCGCGCTGGGCAGGCCATAACGCAGGGTTTCATGAATGCTGGCCCTGCCAAACATCACCAACGCGCCGGTGACCTGCCGGGGGCAGCCATCCTTGAACCCGGTCACATAAAAGGTGTGTTGCCCCGTGTGGCCCGGCTGGCTGTCATGAAGACGATAGCGCCCGCCTTTGTCGGGATAGCGCGCCACCTCTTTGCCAAGGTCGCGTTTGGGCGTGCCACAGGCGCGGGCGATCTGGCCAAAGGGCAGAACGGTGCCGGGGTCAACCGACGCCGCGTCCGGGCCGGTCAGCCGCGCGGCCTTGCGGTTGGAAAACAGCCCCTTGCGCGCCTGACGTTCCGTATCCCGCAGGGTGGTGCCGTCGTCCGTTTTGGGAAGAGAGGCCAGGGTGACCTGTTCCTTTGGCAGCTTGTTGGGGTCAACGGCAAGGTCGCTGGCGGGGGGGACGTTGGAGGCCGTGTCCGATGGTGTGCCGGAGTTGGCGGGCGTGGCCCCCTTGTCCCGCTTGGCCGCTGCGCGCTTGCCAAAGGGCCAGCGGCGTTTGCCCGGGTTGGCCTTGGCGGGGTCCGGCGCGGGGGCTGGCACCGTTTCCGGTTGGATGGCGGGGAGAGTGGCCGTGTTGTTGGCCGGTGCGGTGGCGGCGGATGCCACGTCTTCCCCCTCGGCCTGCCCCTCTGTGGAGGGCGGTGCGGGCGGCGTTTCGGCCAGCTTTGGCGCAACTTCGCGTTTTCTCAGAATACGGCTTAAAAAGCCCTGATCTTCGTTCAGCTCGGCGGGGGCGGCGACGGCTTCGACCACCGTGGACTCTTCGCTTAGCTCAACCTCGTCCAGACGCGGAATCTGGGCCAACGGATCGCCACAGGCCGACAACAGACCCACAAAGCTCAAACCCAAGAAAACGCGTTGCACCAAGAGTCCCCCAGACCCGAAATGAGACATGTAGGACGCGTCTTACCCCATGCCATTGGCCGAGGTCCAGTCAGCAGTTGTGATACTCACGCGGCCTTTCGCCGATGCAGGGCGACCAGAAACGCGGTCAGGGCGTAAAACAGCGGCAGGGCCAGCGCCAGCCCGGCAAGGAACAGGAACAGCGCCAGTTCCCCCACCCCGAAGGCGGTAAATCTGCCGGGCAAAAGGGGCTCAAGCGCGGGATTTGTCACGCCATATATCGCCGCGTGACCAAAGGTCAGCGCGAAGAGAACCACGACGAAAGCGATGGCAAGCGCGGACGCGGCGTGGACAGGCCCCGCCTTTGGTGCGCGCAATGCCCGTTTGAGCGACGCGATCTGCTGCCCGACATCGGCCTGCATCGCGATGATCGCAGGCACGACAAACAGCACAAGCAGAAAGCCAAAGCCAAGGCCATAGACCAGCGTAATCACCGTGGGTTTAAGAAACAGCGCCTGTCGCGATGTTTCAAACAACAGCGGCGCAAGCCCCATGACCGTGGTCAGGGTGGTCAGCATGACGGGACGCAACCGGTCCACGGTGCCGTCGATGATCGACGGGATCAGCCCGCGGGTTTCGGAATATTCGTCGATCGTGGTCACCAGAACGATGCTGTCATTGATGATGATCCCGATCATGCCCAATAGCCCCACAACGGTGAACATGCTCAGCGGCACATTCCAAACCCAGTGGCCATAGATCGTGCCCACCAGCCCGAAGGGAATGATCGCCATGACCACGATGGGGCGGGTCCAGCTTGAAAACACCCAGGCCAGCACAAGGTAGATCCCGCTCAGGCACAGCATCAGCCCCAGGCGCGCATCGGCGAGGAAGCTTTCCTCCTGTTCCGCCAGCCCGGCCATGCGCCAGTCGACCTGATGAACCGAGGCGATTTCGGGCAGGATTTCAGTGCGCAATGTGCGGGTGATTTCTTCGGCGCGGGCCGGATCGTCTTCGGACAGGTCGCCGGTGACCGACACCACGCGCAGCCCGTTTTCGCGCCGCACGGTGGAGAACCCGTCGCGCCTCGTCACGCTGACGATATCCGCCAGCGGGACATATTGGCCGCCCGGCGTCCGCATCTGGCTGTGTTCCAGGAAATTCGCAGTCATTTCACCGGCGGGCAGTTCCACCCGGATTTCCGCCGTGCGCGGGCCGTCGGGATAGGTCGCCGCCTCAAGCCCGTTCAGCCGGTGTCGCAGCACGCGCCCCACCTCGTCGATGACAAAGCCCAGCGCCTTGCCCTGGGGGGTCAGGTCCAACAGGATTTCTTCCTTGTCGTAGCTCAGGTTATCCTCAACCGCGCTGACCTCGGGATAGCGGGACACGGCGGTTTTCAAAGCTTCGGCAGCGGCTTTCAGCGTGGCGGAGTCAGCGCCGAAGAATTGCACATCCAGCGCATCCCCCCCCGGCCCGGAACGCCAGCCCCGGAAGCTGAGCGTTTCAACCAGCGGGTGATGGCCCACGCGATCCTGAAGATCGGCCACGAAGGCAAAGCTTGAATATGGGCGCAGATCGGCGTCGATCAGTTCGATGGCGATCCCGCCAAGCTGATCCCCATCCCGGGTATCGGCCCCGGCCAGCGCACGGCCCGTATTGCCCCCGATTTCAGCGATCACATAGCTGATCGGGCTGCGCCCGTACCGTTTTTCATATTCGCGGCCCAGCTCTTCGATGGCGCGCTGCATCTCCTGCATCTGCGCCAGCGAATCGGCGCGCGTGGCAGTTGGGGCCATGATGAAATTGCCGGTCACGCTGCCCCGTTCCGGGGCGTTGAAAAAGCGCCATTTGACTTCGCCACTGATAAACAACGACAGTTGCCCCGCCAGGACCAGCACCGCCAGCGCAAGCACCGGGTAGCGCGCCCGGATGACAAACCCCACAAACGGGCGAAACAGGGTTTCGCGCAGCCAGACAAAGCCACGGTTTACAACGCGGCTGGGCAGATCATACCAGTGTTCCTTCATCGAATGGCGCAGGGAATGCGCCATGTGGTTGGGCAGGATCAGGAAACATTCCACCAGCGACGCGGTCAGCACCGCAATCACGGTAAAGGGGATATCGGCGATCAGGTCCCCGAACCGCCCGGAAATCACGGTCAGCCCAAAGAATGCAATCACGGTGGTCAGGGTCGCCGAAAACACCGGCAGGGCCATGCGCCGCGCCGCCATTTCCGCCGCAACCGTCGGGCTTTCGCGAAACTTGCGGTGGCGCGCATCGGCATGTTCCCCGACCACGATGGCGTCATCCACCACGATCCCAAGGGTGATGATCAGCGCAAAAAGTGAGATCATGTTGATGGTCAGGCCAAAGGCATACATCAGCGCAATGGTTGAAAGCATGGCGACGGGAATACCGGCAGCCACCCAGAACGCCGTGCGCGCATTGAGAAACAGAAACAACAGCAGAAGGACAAGCCCAAGCCCCATCAGCCCGTTGTCGAGCAGGATGTTGAGCCGGTCCGAGATCGCCTCGGCCCGGGTGCGGATCAGTTCGATCCCGGTGCCCGCCGGCAGGGTGAGCTGCATATCGCGGGCAACGTTTTCGACCGTGTGCTGAACATCAATCGCATCGCCCTGGGCCGACCGGTCAACCCGGATCGACACGGCATGATCGGTCCCGACAAAGTAGCTGCGATCGCGGTCCGGCCCCTCTTGGCGCACCACGGCCACATCGCCAACCGTCAGCTTGCTTCCATCCGCGTTGAAGCGCAGGGCGATCCGGGCAATCTGATCCGGGCTGCGTTTTTCACCCCCCGTGCGCACGCGGCTGTTGGCCCCTTCGACATCCCCCGCCGGATCGGCGTCCACCTCGGCGGCAATGGCCGCTGCGATCTGGGCAAAACTGATGTCATGGGCAATCAAGCCAAGGCTGGGCACTTCGATCACGGTGCGGGGTGCGGCAACGCCGCGGATGGTGGTGCGGGTCACCCCCGCAGCAAACAGCCGGGTGACGAATTCATCCGCAAAAAGGCCAAGCTGCGCCACATCCGTGGGTCCGGTCAGCACCACGTCAGTGACCCGATCACGCCATGCGCCGCGCCGGACCGTGGGGTCTTTGCTGTCCTCGGGCAGGGTGGTGACGGCATCCACGGCGGATTGCACATCATCGGCGGCGCGCGCCATGTCCCACCCCGGTTCGAAATCAAGTTTGATCGAGGCCCGCCCTTCGCGGGACGTGCTGTTGCTTTGCTCTACGCCTTCGACCGCCAGCAATGCAGGTTCCAGCACCTGAACAATCGCGGCATCCACGTCTTCGGCCCCTGCCCCGTCCCAAAGCACCGTCACGCTGACATTGTCGACAATGACATCCGGAAAAAACTGGGCCCGCATTCCGGGCGTGGCGGCAAGGCCAAGGATCAAGAGCACGACCAGCAGCAGGTTTGCCGCTGTTGCGTGGCGCGTGAAATAGGAAAGCACCCCACCGGGTCCAAGGTTGCGCATGGCCGTCACCCTCCCATTCGGCTTTCGATCCGGGAGATCAGCCGCGCGGGCACCTTGGGGTTTTCCAGAGATTTCAGGATACGATTTCGGGCCGCATCGGGCAGGTTTCTGTTCTTCTCGATAAAGGCGATCAGCCGGGCACGTCGTTCGGGGGTCAGTTCAATCATCTGTGCGCCCTGTCCGGCGCTGGCCAAGGTGTTGGCGGATGTGCGCACGGGTTTCACCCTGATCCCGGTGCCCAGCAAGGGCGAGCGGGACGCAACCACCTCGCGCCCTGCCAGGTCGGTGGCGCGCACCAGCACCTCGTTCCCCTGACGGCGCAGCAGGTTGACCGATTTGCGTTCCAGCCGGTCCTGATCGCCCAGCACCAGCACCTCGCCATCCGCGCCCAACGCAGAGGCCGGCAGGCGGAAGGCGTTGGCAATCGGGCTTTCCTCGATTTCCACCTTCACGAAATCGCCGGGCTTCAGGCCCCGCACCCGGTCCAGCGTGGCAAAGACAAGTCGCCCTGACTGACCTTCGCCCACCGCCGCGCTGGCCCGATCCAGTTGCCCGGAAGAGACCAGTTCCAACCCCAGCGCATCCAGCACCACCCGAACCGGCGCAGAGGTCAGGTCGCCGTTCTCGTCCAACAGACGCACATAGGCATGGGTCGAGACGCGGAACGCCACCTCAAGCGAATTGCCATCCACCACCTGTCCAAGCCGTTCACCAGCAGAGACAAGGCCCCCTTCGACCACCGCCACCTCGGTCAGCGTCCCGTCGAATTCGGCCCGGATTTCGGTGTCTTCCAATCGCCGCTGTGCCTCGGCCAGCGCGATTCTCGCGCGCCTCAGCCGGGTATCCGCCTGATCCTGCCGGGTCTGACCCTGGGCAATGGCCTGACGCCGCGACAACACCGCACCGCGCGCGGTCGAGGCCGCGAGTTCGGCCGTTTCCACAGCCGCCTCGGTGCCCACGCCGCGTTTTTTCAGATCCATCTGGCGCTGGAAGGCGCGTTCGCGCAGGTCTGCCTGTTCCTGGGCTGCCGTCAGTTCGTCCCGGGCAAGGCCCAGCGCACGTCCGGCATCGCGGGTTTCATTTTCAGCGTCCAGAAGCTCGCTCTGGGCGCGGTCCAATGCGGATTTTGCATCCGCCGGGTCAATACCCACCAAAAGATCCCCGGCGCGCACCTGTCCACCGTCCACGAAGTTTGGCGACAGGAAGACCACCTCGCCCCCGCTGGCGGCGCGGATATCCAGAATGCGGCGGCTTGAAACCTCGCCAAACGCCTCAAGCACCGGGGTTTGATCCCCCGGGTGCGCCGCGACCACGTTGACAACAAAAACCCGTTCTTTCGGCGCAACGGCACGGGCTTCGCGTGCCATTCGATCCTGCACCGCGCTCTTGATGGTCAGTCCGGCATAGGCGAGCACTGCCACGGTCACCGCAAGCAGAAACAAGCCCGTCAGACTTTGCCGTAAAAAACGCATTCAACTTCCTTTTCCATCAGGGCCGACACAGACCCGATACGCATCAGTCGCCGGTTTCCGTCGCTGTTTTTTCCGTCGCTGTTTTTCTTTCTCGTTTTCTGTCTCGTTTTTTGTCTCGTTTTTTGTCCAGACACCGATCACGACAGGAATGAGGTGAACATTCTTTGAAAGTTAGGAATAAGGTTGAAATGTTCAAGCTGCCGCGCGGTCAGGAAGGCAAAACCGGCCCCTTCGGACAGGCGCATATCACCGGGCACCAACAGCCGGGCACAGCGAAAGACATAGATCGCCCCGTCCGGTCTGGCCTGACTTGGAAAACAACACAAAGGGGTCAGATCAGAGGGGGCCAGCGCAATCCCGGTTTCTTCGTGAAACTCGCGCAGCGCCCCATCAAGCAGGTCCTCGCCCGGCTCCACCCCGCCGCCAAACAGCGACCATTGGCCCGGCGCGGCAATACCGGGGATGTCGTCGCGCAGCTGCATCAGGGCACGGCCCTGTGCATCGCGTACCAATACGCAGGCCCCGCGCCAGCGGATCGTGCCGGGCAGCGGGTCCAGAGGATGAAACGCGGTGGTCATTTCCGCCTCAGATGCTCATCAAGCCGCGGCATGATTTCGACAAAGTTACAGGGGTTGTGACGGTAATCCAACTGATGCACGAGGATCTCATCCCAGGCATCCTTGCACGCCCCCGGGCTTCCCGGAAGCGCGAAAAGATAGGTGCCGCCCGCCACCCCGCCCGTGGCGCGGCTTTGCACTGCGCTGGTGCCGATTTTCTTCATGCTGACAATGGTGAAAACGGTCGAAAAGGCTTCGATTTCCTTTTCATAGACATCGCGATGGGCCTCGACGGTGACGTCCCGCCCGGTCAACCCAGTGCCCCCGGTTGAAATCACCACGTCCACCTCCTGGTTCGCGATCCAGTCGCGCAGATGCGCGGCAATATCGGCGCGGTCATCGGTCACGATCCGGCGATCCGCCAGAATATGCCCCGCCGCCCGAATCCGCGCGACAAGCGTGTCGCCGGAACGGTCTTCGGACAGGGTTCGGCTGTCGCTGACGGTCAGCACGGCAATCCGAACGGGCAGGAAGGTTTTGGTTTCATCCAGGCGGGTCACGACAGGGTCCTTTGCATATTCAAAAACAGGTTCAGAGACAGGTTCAGAGACAGGGGTTCATCACCGGCAAGCGCGGTTTTGACAAGGCACGTTCCAGCGCCGCACCGACCGCAGGCCGGGACAGGTTGCGCATGAATTCAATGCGCATCGCGTCTTGCCCCGAGGTGCCGGACAAGGGGCAGGTCTTCCATGCCTGACGTTTGTTTTCAATGTCTTGCAGGAGCCGGTCGAACATCGCCTGCTCCGGCATCGGCGGATAGGAATTATCAGCGATAAAGCCCGAGACGCGCAACAGGCGTTGATCCAGCAGGTGTTGTTCCTCGCCGGTCAGAAGGGTGTCGCACAGCCCGGCGGCCACCACCGCGTCAACCAGCACGTGATAATAGCACGCCACGGCCCCCAGCCCGGTTTGATCCGCCGCGGTATAGGTCTGCGTTCCATTCCGGCGGTGTTCGGTCACAACCACCGGGCCGGGCAGCTCAAGCACGCGGGTGTCGGGGGTGGGCTGTTGCACCTGGGCCGCGTGATCCCGAAACAGCGCGCCATAATCATTGGCGGTCGCCGGGAGGACAAAAGCCACAGCAAAAGCAACGGCCCGGCCAAGCGGCAGGGCAAGCGCGAGGGCAGACAACGCCCGGCTCATCCGGGCGCGTCCAGCTTGGCCCGGAGGCTTAGCAAATCCGCCCAGGCGTCGCGTTTCGCCAGAGGTGTACGCAGCAGGAAAGCCGGGTGGAACATGGGCAAGGCAGGGCGACCAAAGGCCGTGCCCCATTGGCCCCGCAACCGGGTGATCCCCTGTTTACCCAGCGCCGCGCGGCAGGCGGAATTGCCCATCAGCACGATCAACTCCGGTGCCACAAGCTCGACATGCCGTTCAAGAAACGGCAACAGCATGGCAATTTCATCGGGCCGGGGGTCTCGGTTTTGCGGCGGACGCCAGGGCAGGACGTTGGTGATATAAACCGGCGCGGTTTCATGATCGCGCCCCATTCCAATGGCCGCAAACATCTTGTCCAGAAGCTGTCCGGCGAGGCCCACGAAAGGTTTGCCCATGCGGTCTTCGTCCCGTCCCGGCGCTTCGCCGATGATCATGACCCGGGCCCGGGGCTGTCCATCGGCAAAGACAAGGCTGCGCGCGCCGCGTTTCAGGTCGCAATGTTCATAGGATTCAAGCGCCGTGCGCAGCGACGCCAGGCTGCTCGCCTGTTTTGCCAGCATTCTGGCCGAATCTATGGCGTCCCTGTTGGGGGTGTCGGGTTTGGCCTGTACCGTGCCGACAGGAGCGGTCGGTTTGGCGGACCCCGGCGCCATGGTTGCCCCGGCGAGCGATCTGGAGGCCGATCTGGGCGAACGCCCCGCCCCGGCGGCTTTTCCCGGTTTCCACGGGTCCTCCGTGGGCAAATCATAGCGGTTGATCGGGTCTTCCCCGATCGCCTCTATGACTCCCAGTTCGATCTGCCATTGCAGAAGGGAACGTGCGTCATGCCATGTCAAAGCCGAATCCATGGGGGAACATTAGGGGGTCGGACCGACCCAGCGCAAGGTAATCAGGGCCGCGCCCCTGCCGCCGCGCCCCTACCAAAGCGTAATATCGGGCCGCACCAGCATCAGCCACAGGATCGTCATCACCGCAAAAAAGGCCGGAAAACCAAAGGCGAACCAGACCCGGAACAGCCGGTCATAGCGGCGCGGCAACGGCGTGCCCGCATCCGCCGCCTGACGGGCCAGATCGCGCATCCGCAGTTGGAGCCACACCACAGGCAACCAGAACATGCCCGCCACCCCGTAAAGCAGCAGCGACAGGAGAATCCAGCCCTCGGTCAGGTCCCAGCCCAGATGATGCGCCAGCGCCCACCCGGTGAGTGGCTGGGCCACCACCGCCGTGGCGGTAAACACGGTATCGGCCAGCACCACCACCCCCGCCGTATGCGCAATCAGCGCCGCGTCGCGGGTGCGATGGGCCATCAGCATGAAAAAAGCGATGCCCGCCCCGGTGCCAAACAACACCGTCGCGCCGATCACGTGCAACCAACGCAGGATATCAACCAGATACATCACCGTTTCGCCAGCATCGGCAGGGCCACAAGCGCCAGAACAGCCGCAGGCAGGATCTTGACCAGCGGGCCAAGGGGATCAAGCCAGAGCGCCGGGGTAAACAGCGTGGCCGCGACCAGATAGAACAGCGCCGTGGCGATCATGCCAGGCACCGCCAGCCGTGCGGTTTTACGCCACGCCAGAAGGAGGGCGAGCGCAATGTCAACAAGGCTCCAGACCCCGACCGACAGGGCGGCGAGGGCAAAGGGCCAGCCGGTTTCGGTCAGAACGCGGCTCGCTCCCCCAAGGGAAACCAGCCCGATGACCCCTGAGGTCAGCCAGAACACCACGAGCGTGGCCACCACCACAGGCATAAGCAGCGACATACGTGCGGCAAGCCGGTCTTCGGCGCGCGCCGGGCAGCTATGCAGGGTATCCCGCAGGGGGGCCAATGCCGCCCCTCCGGCGGCGCGCCATTGGCCGGACTCAGCCGTCACGCCCTGTTTCAGCACGTCCAGCGCGGTGCGACGCAGCGGGGAACGCCACCCCAGCCGCCCCAGAAAGTCGGCACAGGTTGCCACCGAAGAGAGGAGCCAGCCCGGCAGGTTCACCTCGGCCCGGGCAGGCGCAAAGCCCAGCCAACCCCGGATGTCGCGCAGCAATTCGCGAAGGGTCAGCACCTCATCCGCGACCAGATCGGCCACGGTTCCCGAAGGGATATACCCCGCAACACATTGCACCACTGCATCGGCAAGATCGCCAAGCCCGATGGTCTGAATCCGGGTATCGCCCAGCGCCACGGGTTGCACCAGCGGCACAGCCGCCAGCATTCTAAGCAACGCCGTGCCGCCATAGGCGGTGGGTGCGATCACAAGACCGGGGCGTAAAATCCAATGCGGCGCGCCCGATCGGATCACGGCCTGATCCCCCGCGAACTTGGAGCGCATGAACAGGGTGGATGCATCAGCGGAGGCCCCGGCGGCAGAGACCTGCACCACTCCGACACCCGCCGCCGCACAGGCGCGGGCCAGCGCGTCAATCGCCGTGTCATGCACAAGGGTCAGGTCATCCTCGGGGCCGTCCTGAAGGGCACCGGCACAGTTCACCACGATATCCACCCCCGCGAGCACCGTTTGCCAGCGTTCCGGCGCGGTCATGTCGCGCAGATCACCCAGCCGCCAGGTCGCAACCCCGGCCACAGCCGCGGCCGAAACCGCCGAGCGTCCAAAGCCGGTGACGTGATGCCCCGCGCGGGCGAGCGCCTGTGCCACCCCGGCCCCGATCAGCCCATAGGCCCCAAGGACGAGAACGCGGCTCATCCCTGCTGTGCCTCGCCGCCCTTGTCATTCCTGGCGTCTTTGCCGCCGCCAAAACTGCCACCAAAGAGGCCCGACAGGGCCCGGCCCACAAGCGCCGTAACCGACGGTTTTTCAACCTGGTTGAATGGCAGGGGGCGACAGACCTCGATGGCGGCAACCCCGACGCGCGCGGTCAGGGCACCGTTTACCACGCCTTCGCCAAAGCGGCGCGAAATCTTGCCCAGCACCCCGCCCCCGGCAAGGGACCCGAGCATGTCATCGCCCACCGCCACGGCCCCGGTTGCCACAAGGTGGGTCATCACCGCGCGCACCAGCCGCCAGCTTCCAAGGCTTCCCGACCGACCGCCATAGACCTCGGCAATCCGCCGGATCATGCGCAGGTTCGAAGTCAGCGCGGCCACCACATCGGCCAGCGCCAGCGGGACAAGCGCGGTGACGGTCGCCACCTGCCGCGCCGCGGTTTCGACCTCGGCTATCGCAGCCTTGTCCAATGGGGCGATCAGTTCGGCCTCGACCAGTCCAAGCAGGGTGGCCGCATCAAACTGTTCGCCCGCGCGCTCCCTGACCCGGGCACGGGCCCAGTTCAGCTCGTCCCGGCCCCGGTAAAGCCCGTCGATCCGGGCCGCCACGGATTTGGCGCTGGTCAGGTCTTCGTTTTCCAGCGCCTCGGCTGCGGCGCGATGCACCCGGTCCATGCGGCGCAGGCGGGCGAACCCGGCCAATTCGCGCAATCCGATTGCCAGAAGCACCAACAGGAACAGGGCAATAAGCGCCGTGACCGCATAGCCCAAAACCGGCATCCGCGCGATCAGCCCGGTAGCGAAATCCCAGGCGGACACCGACAGTATCGCCCCCAACAGCGCCGCCAGAAGCGCCCAGAACCACCGCATCAGGGGCGAAGGCCGCCGGGTTGTGATCTGGGCCACCCTCTGCATCGCACGCCCTTCGGGGCGGGTGGCCGCATCGGGCGCCGGATCGGGGACTGGCGGGGCGGTGGCGGGTGTTTCTTCCGGGGCGGCGGTTTTGTTGCCCGTTTTGCCTTCAAGGTCGATCAGAACCGGACCGTTGGTCATGCCGCATCCCCTTCCCAAACCAGTTGCACGTCGGGGATGGCGTGATCATTGCCAAGCCCGTTGCTGAGCCGCGCGTTATAAAACCCGTGGCGTTCATAAAGACGGCGCGCGCGCAGATTGTCCTGCGCCGTCCAGAGTTCCAACCGGGCGCTGCGCTGTTTGGCGTCTTGCAACAGGGTCGAAGCGACCCCGCGACCCTGTTTGCCCCGATGCACGTAAAGCGCGTGGATACGGTCGCCATCCCGCACAAGGAAGGCCACAGGGCGCAGACGGTGTGTGATCACCCGGATCCGCCCCCCAAGGATCAGGCGAAACAGGACGCCCGCGTCCCTGAACGGCTCTTGCGCGCCCATGGCCTGCCACAGGATCCGCAGCAGAAAGGGGACATGCCACAGGCGGGCGTTGGAGAGGGTCACAGCCGGTCTCCGATCAGGAACTCGGCGGCGCGGTCCAGCCGGATATGAGGCGGGCCGTCGCCGGGTTTCAGGGTCAGCCGGGACGGGGCAAAGCGCATCACCTCGTAATCCGCATCCAGCCATTTATCGGCCCCGTCCCGCGCCGGACCCAGCAGGCGGGCGGGGTCTTCGGGCAGTTCACCGGGATAGAACGCCGCCTGTTTGCCGGTGTCCAGCAGGGTGCCACGCACGCAGTCCAGATCACGCCCATCGTGGGAAATCGTCTGTTCCACCGTCGCACGCAGGGCAGCGATGGCCATGGCCCGCGTCCTGGCCCCGGCGAAATCGGCGCGGTCCGCCGCCTCGCGGGTCAGGGCCTGCATGATCGCGGACAGGCGGCCATGCTGGGTGTGGTGCAGATGGTCTGCCTTGGTCGCGGCAAAGAGGATCCGTTCCACCCGCCGCCCCATCAACAGTTGCGACAGAAAGGCATTGCGCCCGGGACGAAACGCCCCAAGGATGTCGGCCATGGTACGGCGCAGGTCCTCGACCGCGCGCGGCCCGGCATGGATCGCGCCCAGCGCGTCGACCAGAACGATCTGTCGATCCAGCCGTGCAAAGTGATCCCGAAAGAACGGTTTGACCACCTTGGATTTATACGCCTCGAACCGCCGTTCCATTTCGCGCAGCAGGGTGCCGCGCCGGGTGCTGCCCTCAAATGGCAACGGCGCAAAGGTCAGCGCCGGGGACCCGGTCAGATCGCCGGGCAGAAGGAACCGCCCGGGCGTGCAGTCGGAATACCCTTCGCTGCGGGCCTGCTGAAGATAGGCGGCAAAGCGGTCGGCCAACCCCTTGGCGGTCATTTCGTCATGTCTGGCCTGCCCATCGGTTTGATCGGCCATCTCAAGAAACGACACCGCACCCGGTCGGGCGCGGGCAAGGTCAAGGCTTTCTGCGGCCCATTGGGTATAGGATTTGTCCAGCAGCCCGAGATCGAGAAGCCATTCACCGGGGTAATCCACGATATCAAGGTGGATGGTACGCGGCCCTGTCAGTCCGGACAAAAGCCCGGAGGGGCGCACCCGTAATGACAGGCGCAATTCGCTGATCGTGCGCGTGGAGTCGGGCCAGTGTGGCGTCTGCGAGGTCAGCGCGCCCAGATGGGTTTCATATTCGAACCGTGGCACGGTATCGTCGGGTTGAGGTTGCAGATAGGCCGCCTCAACCCGGCCCTGTGACGCGGCAAGCAACCCGGGCATACGCCCGCGATCCATCAGGTTGGCAATCAACGACGTGATAAACACGGTCTTGCCCGACCGCGACAACCCGGTCACGCCCAGACGGATGACCGGTTCAAAAAACGCCTGGGACACCGCGTCACTGGCGTTTTCCACGCTGCGCGCAATGCCATCTGCAAGAGCTGTAATAACCACCCGATGCCCTTTTCCATTCGTCAGATAGCACAAGAATAGTCAGCCCGGCACAGGGATACCAGAGGGGAGATTATCCGAAACGCTCCCCTCTTGCGGGGCGGCATGTGGCGGGATAACAGACGGGTCATGCCACGTTATGCTCTCAAGGTTGAATATCACGGCGCGCCCTTTGCCGGGTGGCAGCGTCAGGCCGACCAGCCGTCGGTGCAGGGGGCGATTGAAATGGCGTTGGCGCGGCTGGAACCGGGGGCGCACACGATTGCCGCCGCCGGGCGCACGGATGCCGGGGTGCATGGGCTGGCGCAGGTGTGCCATTGCGACCTGACCCGGGACTGGGACCCTTTCCGGCTGTCTGAAGCGTTGAATTACCACCTCAAACCCCTGCCCGTGGCCATATTGGCGGCGGTCGGGGTGGACCCGGACTGGCACGCCCGGTTTTCTGCGATCGAGCGGCGTTACCTGTTCCGGCTTCTGGCCCGGCGCGCGCCAGCCACCCATGACGCGGGGCTGGTGTGGCAGGTCAGGACCCCCCTTTCCATCGACGCGATGCGCGACGGGGCCGCCTTTTTGATCGGCAATCATGACTTCACCACCTTTCGATCCACCATGTGCCAGGCCCAAAGCCCGGTGAAAACGCTGGACGAGATCACCATCAAGGAGGTCGAGGCGCAGGGCGGCCGGGAATTCCGGTTCCATATCCGCGCGCGGTCTTTCCTGCACAATCAGGTGCGGTCCATCGTTGGCACGCTGGAACGCGTGGGGGCCGGAAGCTGGGCACCGGAAGATGTGGGCACGGCCCTGGCCGCGCGGAATCGCGCCGCCTGTGGCCCGGTTTGCCCGCCGGGGGGGCTGTATCTGGCCGGAGTGGGGTATCCGGACGATCCGTTCGCGGACCAAAGCGTGCTGCCAAAAACCTGAATCACGGAATTTTGGCAGGACGCGCGCAACACATAAATGTCGCGCTGCGTTCGCCCTTTCCCTGTCTCAGGTTAAAGGTCGAACGCTTTAGATGCCCGGCTTTAGGCCGTGCGGTTCAGCCGCTCTTCCAGAATATCAAAAGGAACGCCCGGCTCATCCTTGGCCCCGCGAATGACAAGCGAGGTTTTCACGCTGGCCACGTTTTCGGCGGCGGTCAGTTCTTCGGTCAGGAAACTCTGGAACGTCGAGAGGTCAGGGGCGACGCATTTCAGGATGAAATCCACCTCGCCATTCAACATATGACATTCACGCACCAGCGGCCAATCGCGGCACCGCTCTTCGAATTGCGACAGGTCCGCTTCGGCCTGGCTTTGCAGACCGACCATGGCAAATACCTGCACCTCGAAGCCCAGTTCGCGGGCGTCCACATCAGCGTGATAGCCACGGATAAAGCCCTGCTCCTCCAAGGTGCGCACCCGGCGCAGACAGGGCGGAGCCGAAATCCCCACCCGCTTGGCCAGTTCCACATTCGTCATACGGCCATCCGCCTGAAGCTCGGCCAGAATCATGCGGTCAATCGGATCGAGACGGGAACCGGCCATGTTACGAACACCCCTTGGAAGAATTGCGCATGTTATAGCACCACCAAAGTTGCACGCAATAATATTTCAAGAGCCGGAAAAATAATTTCGCTATTGAACCTGAGACGGGTCGGGTTTCATGTTCTGGACAGACAGGGTTTCAAACCCCGGCCACGCCCATTATATGCGATGACCAACGCCAATTCATGCCCGGAGCTGCCAAAATGTCCGACACCCGCCACACCAAGGTTTTGATCATCGGCTCCGGCCCTGCCGGTTATACGGCGGGGGTCTATGCCAGCCGCGCCATGTTGAACCCGATCCTTGTTCAGGGGATCGAACCGGGCGGACAGCTGACCACCACGACCGAGGTCGAAAACTATCCCGGCTTCGTCGACATTCAGGGTCCCGAGTTGATGATGAAGATGGAAGAGCACGCCCGCGCCATGGGCACAGAGGTGATCGGCGACATCATCACCGATCTTGACCTGTCACAGCGCCCGTTCACGGCCACGGGCGATAGCGGCACCGTATACACGGCCGACGCCGTGATCCTTGCCACGGGCGCACGTGCCAAATGGCTGGGGCTGGACAGCGAAGACGCGTTCAAGGGATTTGGCGTTTCGGCCTGTGCCACCTGTGACGGGTTCTTTTACCGCGATCAGGAAATCGTGGTGGTCGGCGGTGGCAACACGGCGGTGGAAGAGGCGCTTTTCCTCACCAATTTCGCCAGCAAGGTCACATTGATCCACCGCCGCGACGAACTGCGCGCGGAAAAGATTCTGATCGACCGGTTGATGAAGAACGACAAGATCGAACCGCTGTGGTTCCATGAACTGGCCGAAGTGGTTGGAACCGATATGCCCAAGGGCGTCGAAGGCGTGAAGGTCAAGCACACCAAAACCGGCGAGATCACCGAAATCCCGTGCAAGGGCGTGTTCATCGCCATCGGCCACGCCCCGGCGAACGAACTGGTCAGGGACGTGCTGGACACCCATATGGGTGGCTATGTCGTGACCAAACCCGACAGCACCGAAACCAGCATCCCCGGCGTGTTCGCTGCGGGCGACCTGACCGACCACAAATACCGTCAGGCCGTGACCTCTGCGGGCATGGGGTGTATGGCCGCGCTGGAAGCGGAACGGTTTTTGGCCGAACAGGAGTAAGGCGGGCGGGCGGTTCCCGGAGCCTGTCAAACGGTTTGTGGACCGTCTTTGTGGCCCGAATTTGTGACCCGAATTTGTGGCCTGAACGCAAACCATCCTGCGTGTCGAAAGACGCCCCGCTGTATTAGGTCGGCAGGTCAAGCCACCATACCAGGCCGCCAGGCCAAGCCCCACCAGCGCGCGCTGCGTTGCAGCAATGCCACGGCGGCCAAAATCCGCCGTTTTCGGATATTTCCCGCGCAAAAAGCGTTTGGAAATTTCACCGACACATGCGATGTGTTCACGCGTGAACACATTTTGATCGAGTCGCATTTCATGACCAACCAGGTCGACAACCCCAACCCGGCAGAGGAAGATCAGCTCTTCCGCCTTTTGCGTCAGGTGGATCTGGCGCCCGAGGCGTCCCAGCGCGTGATCGCGTCTGCCATCGGGGTATCACTTGGTCGGTTGAATGCGTTGCTTCGCACCGCCGCCGATGACGGGTTGATCCGCATCAGCAATCGGGCGGGCCCGGACAAACGCCAGCGGTTTGCCTATTCGCTGACGTCCCGGGGCGGAGTCGAAAAGGTGCGGCTCACAGATAGATTTCTCGCCCGCAAGCTGGCTGAATATAATGCCTTGCACGCGGAACTTACCGGTACCACCAGCGGCCTGGTTCCGCTTAATCACAGGACCAATCTTATGGAAAACAATCTCTCCCCCATTCCCGAGCTGTATGTCAGCCACGAAAGCGCGCAAAAGCTCAAGGTCGAAGCGGCCGATCTGGTCAGCCACGACCTGACCCCGCGCCAGATCTGTGATCTGGAACTTCTGATGAATGGCGGTTTCAACCCGCTCAAAGGGTTTCTGAGCGAAGAAGATTACAATGGCGTCGTGGAAAACATGCGTCTGGCGAATGGTCAATTGTGGCCGATGCCAATCACCCTGGATGTCAGCGAAGACTTCGCCAGCTCTCTGGAAATCGGTCAGGATATTGCCCTGCGCGATCAGGAAGGCGTGATCCTTGCCACCATGACAGTGACCGACCGTTGGGAACCCAACAAGGCGCGGGAAGCGGAAAAGGTATTTGGTGCCGATGACGACGCGCATCCCGCCGTCAACTATCTGCACAATCAGGCCGGCAAGATTTATCTGGGCGGTCCGGTCGTGGGCATCCAACAGCCCGTCCACTATGACTTCCGCGCCCGTCGCGACACCCCGAACGAACTGCGCGCCTATTTCCGCAAGCTGGGCTGGCGCAAGGTGGTTGCGTTCCAAACCCGGAACCCGCTGCACCGTGCCCATCAGGAGCTGACCTTCCGCGCCGCCAGGGAAGCCCAGGCCAACCTGTTGATCCATCCGGTGGTCGGCATGACCAAGCCGGGCGATGTGGATCACTTTACCCGTGTGCGCTGCTATGAGGCGGTTCTGGACAAATACCCGGCATCGACCACCACCATGTCGCTGCTGAACCTTGCCATGCGTATGGCCGGTCCGCGCGAAGCGGTTTGGCACGGCCTGATCCGCGCCAATCACGGCTGCACCCACTTCATCGTTGGCCGCGACCATGCCGGACCCGGCAAAAACTCGGCCGGTGAAGATTTCTATGGCCCCTATGACGCTCAGGAACTGTTCCGCGAACATGAATCCGAGATCGGCGTGGAAATGATTGACTTCAAACACATGGTTTGGGTGCAGGAACGCGCGCAATACGAACCCATGGACGAGATCAAGGACAAGGATGACGTTACCATCCTGAACATCTCGGGCACCGAGCTGCGCCGCCGTCTGGCCGAAGGTCTGGAAATCCCCGAATGGTTCTCTTTCCCCGAAGTGGTCAAGGAACTGCGCCGCACCAAGCCGCCGCGCTCCAAACAGGGCTTTACCGTGTTCTTCACCGGGTTCTCCGGTTCAGGAAAATCCACCATCGCCAACGCGTTGATGGTCAAGCTGATGGAAATGGGCGGTCGGCCCGTGACCCTTCTGGATGGTGATATTGTGCGCAAAAACCTCAGCTCCGAGCTGGGTTTCAGCAAAGAGCACCGTGACCTGAACATCCGCCGGATCGGCTATGTGGCGTCCGAGATCACCAAAAACGGTGGGATCGCGATCTGTGCGCCCATCGCGCCCTACGCCACAACCCGCCGCGCGGTACGTGAAGACATCGAACAATTCGGTGCCTTTATCGAGGTTCACGTTGCCACCAGCATCGAGGAATGCGAACGCCGCGACCGCAAGGGTCTTTATAAACTGGCCCGCGAAGGCAAGATCAAGGAGTTCACCGGAATTTCCGATCCCTATGACGTGCCCGTGAACCCCGAGCTGTCGGTTGAAACCGAGAATGTGGATGTGGACAACTGTGCCCATCAGGTCATTCTGAAGCTGGAAGCCATGGGGCTGATCGCCGCGCAATAAGCCGCAGCGGGACATCGTTTGGAGCCGCGCAGGACGCGGCTCCTGCATTCCAAAGCATTTCCGCATTACGTTGACTCAGCGTGATGCGGAAACGCTTTAACACCCTCGCAGGAAGCTGCGGGGGTGTTTTTTGGTTGATATGCTGGTTGATACAGCCAAACGACACAATTCGGATTGTACCTTTTGACTATAAGTCACCCTCGCATCAGGAAAGGTGACCTCATCGTTTTGAAGAGGTGCCAACGGCCCTAAACCTGGGGCGTCGCGCCGTTCAGGATGGTTTGGTAGGCGCCGACATCGATATTGCCGCCCGACAGGATCACGCCCACTTTGCGCCCCGCATTGCGGTCCTTGTCCTGTATCGCGGCGGCCAGGGACGCGGCCCCTGCCCCTTCGGCAAGGTTGTGAGTGGCGCGATAGAAAAGACGGATGGCGTCGGCGATCTGGTCATCGCTGACCATGTCGATCCGCGCAGCCCCGCGGCCATAGATATCCAACGCCTCGACCACCGGCACACGGACCGCTATCCCGTCAGCAAAGGTGTTGGCAGACCTGGTTTCCACCGGCGCACCCTGTTCAAACGACAGCCTGGCGGTTTGGGCGCGATCCGAGACCACGCCGACGATTTCGGTTTGAACCCCAAGGGCATCCCGCGCGGCAATGGTCCCGCAAATGCCAGACCCACAGCCGATCGGCACATAAACCACGTCCAGATCAGGATGGGCGGTAAAAAGTTCGAACGCATAGGTCGCCACCCCTCGCACCAATTCGCGATGAAAGGGCGGCACGGGCAACAGGTTCTCCACCTCGGCCAAACGCATGGCCTCGGTCCGCGCCTCGTCAAAATCGCGGCCATGTTCGATCAACTCGGCCCCGAAGGCCCGCATGGCGGCGTTCTTTTCCACCGAATTGCCGTGCGGCACCAGAACCTTGGCGGCAAGCCCGGCTGCGGTGGCCGCACGGGCCTGGGATTGGCCATGATTGCCCCGCGTGGCGGTGATGATACCGGGTTTGTCCGGATGAGCGCGCCGCACCCAGTCGATGAAAGTAATCCCACCACGCACCTTGAACGCCCCGGTCGGCGCATGGTTTTCGTGTTTTACAATGACCTGCGCCCCCAATGCCTGACCCAGCAAGGGCCAGTCAATCGCAGGGGTCGGCACCATCTGCGTCGATACCAGCCGCGCCGCGGCTTCCAGGTCATCACGTGTAAACATACACCCCTCCTCCGGAGCGAGACCGCCTGTAAGGGCGGGCGAGCAGGCCGGTCAGTGCACTGTCACCGGCGCAAAATCATTCTGTCGCGCCAAAACAAACGCCATGGCACGATCCGCAACAAGCGCAAGCTGTTCTCCATCCGCCCTGTGAATGGAATAAAGCGTGTCGCGCCCCTCTGCCTGATCCTGCACATCTCTTGGCAGGTCCGACACAGCCACAGGCCGCACATACACGACCCGATTTTCATCATTCAAGGCGAAATCATACTTGCTCTGCATCTTCTTACCCCCTTTTGATTTTCACGGTCTGCACCACCATCTCGGGCTCGGCCCGGGTCAGGTCCACGTGCAACAACCCGTTTTCCATCACCGCCTCGCCCACTTCGACCCCATCGGCCAACACAAAAGACCTCTGGAACTGACGTGCCGCGATCCCGCGATGAAGGAAAATCCGCCCTTCGCTGTCATCCCGTTGCCGCCCGCGAATAACCAGCTGACGATCCTCGATCGTGATCGCCAGATCATCCTCACCAAACCCGGCCACAGCCAGGGTGATGCGATACGACGTTTCCGAAGTCTGTTCGATATTGAATGGGGGATAGCCGTCATTGCCCGATTTGGCATTACGCTCCAACAGCCTCTCAAGCTGTTCAAATCCCAGAAGATAAGGGTGTGACCCCAAGGTAAGCTTTGTCATACGACACGTCCTTGCAAATTAAGCGACGATTGGACCGGAATCCCTGAACGGCAATCCCTGCTGATACGAATATGGGAAGTCCTGTGAGCCGCTGCAAGGGCTTTGCGAAATCGCAGGATTTCAGTATCTTGGATCCATAAGACCATGAAGGAATCACACACCCATGAACGCCCCCTCGGACCTGTCGATGAAAACCGATGACGTGCTTCGGGTCGAATTGGAGGTTTTCCGCCGCGAACACCGCGACCTTGATGAAGCCATCCATGCGTTGCAGGACAAGGGCACATCCGATCAGCTTACCATCAAGCGCCTGAAAAAGCAGAAGCTGATGTTGAAAGACAAGATCGCGCTCATCGAAGACCGCCTGACCCCGGATATCATTGCCTGAAGCGTCTCGGCGTATTGTTGAGGCCGAGCAACAAGGCGAACTGTGCGGGTCCTATTGATGATAAAGCATCGGTCAGGGCTCCACCCGCCATCAGACCTCAAACCAATCCGGCACAAAACATCACAGGCTTCGGCATTCTCCCCAAGCTGCGACGCCAAAAACCCTTGTCTGGCAGGGGTGTGATTGTATATTGCGCGCTTCCAAGACCGTTCTGCAAGGCGATGGGCGCCTTAGGTCGGCAGAGCATAGTTTACCAATGAGGCGTAGTGATGCGCCTGTCCCGCCCCCTTCTTTTGGGGAGGGGAAGAGTTTGACAGATCATCCGGGGACAGAGCATGACAGACGTGAAAGTTGGGATCATCATGGGCAGCCAAAGCGATTGGCCCACGATGAAGGGGGCGGCCGATATTCTGGACGAACTGGGGGTGGCCTATGAAACGAAAATCGTCTCGGCCCACCGCACACCAGACCGGTTGTGGGACTATGGCAAAACCGCCGTGGAACGCGGTTTGCATGTCATCATCGCGGGCGCGGGCGGTGCGGCGCATCTGCCCGGGATGATGGCCTCTAAAACCCGCGTGCCCGTGATCGGCATTCCGGTCCAGACCCGGGCCCTGTCCGGCGTCGACAGCCTTTATTCCATCGTGCAAATGCCCCGGGGCTTTCCTGTTGCCACCATGGCCATTGGCGCGGCGGGCGCGGCCAATGGCGGGCTGATGGCCGCCGGGATCCTGGCGATCAGCGATCCAGAACTGGCCGAACGGCTGGACGCGTGGCGCACCGCTTTATCAGCGTCGATCCCCGAGGAACCGGTTGATGAGTGATCTGCCCGTCCTTTCCTCTCCGCTTCCCCAGGGCGCTGTGATCGGCATTCTGGGCGGTGGCCAGTTGGGCCGCATGTTGTCGGTCGCCGCCGCACGGCTTGGATTTCGCACCCATATTTTTGAACCCGGGGCCAACCCGCCCGCCGGCCACGTGGCCGACCGCGTTGTCACCGCCGCTTACGAAGACGACGACGCCCTGCGCGCCTTTGCCGGTGCCGTGGACGTAATCACCTATGAATTCGAAAATATCCCGACCTCGGCGCTGGACGTTCTGGAAGCCCTGCGCCCCATCCGACCGGGGCGGGAAGCGTTGCGGATCAGCCAGGACCGGATCATCGAAAAGGATTTCCTGACCTCTCTGGGGTTGAAAACCGCGCCCTACATGGCCGTAAGCTCGGCCGAGGACATGGATCGCGCCGTGGCCGAAATCGGCGCTCCTGCCATCCTGAAAACCTGCCGCTTCGGCTATGACGGCAAGGGTCAGGCCCGGTTGCGCGACGCCGCCGATGCGGGGAACGCATGGGCGGAAATGCAGGGCGCGCCCAGCGTTCTGGAAGGGTTTGTGGAGTTCTCTCACGAAGTATCCGTGATCGGCGCGCGGGGCGCAGATGGCGCGGTCGCGTGTTTTGATCCCGGTGAAAACGTCCACAAGAACGGCATTCTGGACACCACCACCGTTCCGGCCCGTCTGTCCGCAGGCCAACGGATGGACGCGGTGTTGATCACGGCCAACATCCTGAATGCGCTGGACTATGTCGGGGTCATGGGCGTCGAGCTTTTCGTCACCCCACAGGGGTTGATCGTCAACGAAATCGCCCCACGTGTGCATAATTCGGGCCACTGGACCCAGAACGGATGCACCGTGGACCAGTTTGAACAGCATATCCGCGCCGTGGCCGGGTGGCCGTTGGGTGATGGGCAACGCCACTCGGACGTGGTGATGGAAAACCTGATCGGCGACGACATGGACCGGGTGCCGGAGTTGGCCCAAGAGCCGGGCACGGCCCTGCACCTTTATGGCAAGACCGAGGCCAAGCCGGGCCGCAAGATGGGTCATGTGAACCGGGTAAAAACCGGCGGCTAAAAAAACGGCGAGGCAGAACGTTGCCTCGCCGCTTTCGTTCATAAGAGCGCGCGGTAGCGCACATTTGGATCACCCTTCCGCCGGGTGGGACACCCCGGAAAGAGCGCACCCCGGAGAACGCATTGGGATCAGTGCCCCAGGATCTGGCTCAGGAACAGTTTGGTCCGATCACTCTGCGGGTTGTTGAAGAACTCTTCCGGTTCGTTCTGTTCCACGATCTGTCCCGCATCCATAAAGATCACGCGGTTGGCCACCTGACGGGCAAACCCCATTTCGTGGGTCACGCAGAGCATGGTCATGCCTTCTTCTGCCAGTTCGATCATGGTGTCGAGCACCTCTTTGATCATTTCAGGGTCAAGCGCCGAGGTGGGTTCGTCAAACAACATGATCCGCGGCATCATGCAGAGCGAGCGCGCAATCGCCACCCGCTGCTGCTGACCGCCCGACAACTGGCCGGGATATTTCAGCGCCTGATCGGGGATCTTGACTTTTTCCAGAAAATGCATCGCCCGCTCTTCCGCCTCTTTCTTCGGCGTTTTGCGCACCCAGATCGGCGCGAGGGTACAGTTTTCCAGAATGGTCAGATGGGGGAACAGGTTGAAATGCTGGAACACCATCCCAACCTCAGAGCGTATCTTGTCGATATTCTTGAGATCGTTGCTAAGTTCGGTCCCATCCACGACAATCCTGCCCTGCTGGTGCTCTTCCAACGCGTTCAGACAGCGGATCAGCGTCGATTTCCCCGAGCCCGAAGGCCCGGCGATGACGATGCGCTCGCCCTGGTTCACGGTCAGGTTGATATCACGCAGCACATGGAACGATCCGTACCATTTGTTCATGCCGCTGATTTCAATGGCGACCTCGTCGCTGACCTGCATTTTCGAGCGGTCGATTTCTCGTTCGGTTACGATTTGAGACATTGTGCAAGGCCCTCCTTAACGATGGCCGGTCGCAAGACGGCGTTCCAGCCATTGCGAGTATTGAGAGATTCCATAACAGACGATGAAGAACAGGAAGGCGGCAAAGCCCAGAAGTTCCCAATAGACACCGTTCCATTCGGTTGACGCAAGGATCGGACCACGGATCATGCCCACGAGGTCGAACATCGAGATGACCGACACCAGCGTGGTATCCTTGAACAGCCCCACCGCCACGTTCACGATCCCCGGGATCGAGATTTTCAACGCCTGCGGCAGAATGATGAACCGCATCGCCTGAGGATAGTCCAATCCCAGACTGTCCGCCGCCTCATACTGTCCCGTGGGCAAGGCAGCGAGCCCGCCCCGGATCACCTCGGCAATATAGGCCGCCGAGAACAGCGTGATCATGATGACAACCCGCAGGAACAGGTCCACCGTCGCCTCTGGTGGGAAGAAATAGGCCAGCATAACCGATGCCACGAACAACAGCGTGATCAATGGCACACCGCGAACGAACTCGATGAAGACCACGCAGATGCCTTTGATCAGCGGCAGGTTCGATTGACGACCAAGCGCCAGAGCGATGCCCACAGGCAGCGACAATGACACACAGGTCACGCCCAGCATCAGGTTCAACATGAACCCGCCAAGGTCACGCGACACCACCGGTTCAAACCAGAAGGTTTCCCCGGAGAACTGCTCGACGAGATAGCCGCCGATCATCCAGATCGCCAGCGCCGTGACAACGGCCCCGATTCCGGCCGCGACAAAGCTTGATACATTGAACTTCTGGAACACCGCGTAGGCACCAACAAAGCCCAGAAGCGCCGTGACCGGAACACCGATGGGGCCGCCCCAGATCAGCGAATAGGCGATGAAGGGGTAGATGGCCGTGAACAACAGCATCTTGCGGGGCAGGTCGAAAAAAAGCACCGGTGCCACAGCAAAGGCCAGCAGCAACAACGCGAGGTTGGGACGCCAGTAATGCTCGTCGGGGTATTTGAACCCGTAAAGCAACTGGTTCCAGCGTTCCGTGAGAACCGAGAAACAGCCCCCAACTTCGCCCTGCAACACCTCGCGACATTCTGCCAGGCTTGTGGTGTTCCAGACACCGCCAAACAACCAGGGCAAAACGCCGCTCAGCACCAGATAGATCACATAGGCCGCCGCAACAGTCAGCAGCGAGTTGAGCCAGGTTGAGAACAGGTTCGCCCGCAGCCAGCCGACAATTCCCACCGAAGACGCCGGCGGGGCCTGTTCCGGCAACATTTCGGAGCGGACATAAAACACATCAGACATATCAGCGCTCCTTCAGCTTTACAGAGTTGTTATAGACATTCATCACCATGGAAATCAGAAGCGACACGGTGAGATAGAACAGCATCAGAAGGATCACGCATTCGATCGCGCGCCCCGTCTGGTTGAGCGTGATGCCCCCCAGTGTCGCGGTCACGTCGGCATAGCCCACTGCAATCGCCAGTGACGAGTTCTTGGTAATGTTGAGATACTGCGAGATGAGCGGCGGAATGATCACGCGCAACGCCTGCGGCAGGATCACGAGGCTCATCGTGCGACGCGGACGCAATCCCAGCGCGCTGGCGGCTTCGGTCTGTCCCTTGCTGATCGCCTGGATACCTGCACGCACGTTTTCTGCGATGAAGGCCCCGGTATAGATCGACAAGGCGAACCAGAGAGCAATCAGCGGTCCCCCAATCTTGATCCCGCCGCGGAAGTTGAACCCTTTGAGGGCCGGAACATCCCAGGAAAGCCCCATGACCGTCAACACGACCACCACGGGCAAAACCCAGACTGCCAGTGTCTTGTACCAGGTGGTCGGACGCACACCGGTGTTTTCCTGCACCTTCGTGGCGCGGCCCGAAATGGCACGCGCGCCAAAAAAGCTGCCGACCAGGGCAAGAAGCACGACAAGCCAGCTTAGCCCCACCGACCCCATGAGCGGGTTGGTCAGTACCGGCGCGGGGGCATAAATGCCCCGGTTGGTAAAGGCGAAGAGATCGAACACCATGCTCGACGTCGCCGCATCGCCCCGGAACGCGCGCGGCGCGGGCATCACGGCGGTCATGATGGTAAAGATGATGATGATCCAGATCAGCACCGGAATATTGCGGAAAATTTCCACGTAAACGGCCATCAACTTGGAAACGATCCAGTTGTTGGACAGCCGCAGAACACCGGCGACAACACCAAAGATCGTGGCGGTCACACAGGCCAGAAACGCAACGAGAAGCGTGTTCAGAATGCCGACAACCGCCGCCTTCAAATGAGAGGACTGGCTGTCATATTCAACAAGGCGCTGGTTGATATCGTACCCTGCCGGGTCGGCAAGGAAACTATAGGAGATATTGAGACCGGCGGCGCGAAGGTTCTGAATCAGGTTATTGCCAAGATACCAGATGGCCAAGGCCAACAAAATGGCTGCGATCGCCTGGAATGTTAATCCGCGATACCGTGTATCCTGGAAAAGCATACTCAGCCGGAACGACTCCTTTGGAGGGTCGGTCAGTGTGGTCATGAGTGACATCCCTGTCTGGTTCTGAGCCCTCTTCCCGGCGGGGTTGGACCCGCTCTGTGTTGCTCAGGTGATGAGGTCTGAATGGGAAAAGGGCGCGGAATGATCCGCGCCCTTTTCCGTGTGTATTTAGCGGAAGGGGGGCGAGTAAAGCAGCCCACCTTCGGTCCATTGTGCGTTCAGACCACGCGACAGACCGATCGGAGTGTTTTCCCCGATGTTCTTTTCGAACACTTCGCCATAGTTGCCAGACGCCATGATGGCGTTCTTGGCCCAGTCAGCCGACAGGCCAAGCATTTCGCCCAGGTTGCCTTCGGTGCCGAGCAGACGATTGATTTCCGGGTTGTTGCCCGCAGCGGCCGACATTTCACCGACATTGGCCGAGGTCACACCCATTTCTTCCGCAGAAATCAGCGCGTTCAGGGTCCAGCGGACCACGTCGCCCCATTCGTTGTCGCCGTGGCGGACCAGCGGACCCAGCGGCTCTTTCGAAATGATTTCAGGCAGAACCACGTGTGCAGACGGATTTTCGAAGGTGGCGCGGGTTGCGGCCAGACCCGAAGCGTCGGTGGTGAAAACGTCACAGGCACCGGCAAGGTATTGCTGTTGCGCTTCGGCGTTGGTTTCGATCGGAACCGGTTCGTAGCTGATATTGTTCGAACGGAAGAAGTCCGCCAGGTTCAGCTCGGTCGTGGTGCCCGTCTGGATACATACGGTCGAACCGTCCAGCTCTTTGGCCGACGAAACACCCAGTTCCTTGGGAACCATGAAGCCCTGACCATCATAGTAGTTCACGCCAACGAAGGTGAACTTGAGGTCCACGTCACGGCTGAAGGTCCAGGTGGTGTTCCGGGCCAGCATATCAACTTCGCCCGACGCAAGCGCGGTGAAGCGGGTTTTGCCGGTGGTCGGCACGAATTCAACAGCCTTGGGATCGCCAAGAACGGCGGCGGCTACGGCGCGGCAAATGGCGACGTCAAAGCCATTCCATTCGCCATTGGCGTCCGGAGCGGCAAAGCCGACCAGGCCGGTGGTCACACCACAGTTCAGCTTGCCGCGTGCTTTCACGTCATCCAGCGTGCCAGCAGCAGCAGCGCCGGCCGCAAGGCCCGCGACCGTCAGTGCGCCAAGAAATACGGATTTTTTCATGTTTACCTCTTCCTGATGTGCCACCCCTTCGCGGGGCGGTTTTTCCGGCTTGAGCAAAGCCGGGGGCTATACATTGGGGAGTGTCCTCTCCCCTCAGTGCAAGTGAGTTTGGTCGGATTCACGTCAAAACGTCAAGGGACTCGTCGGGAAAAACCCTTGTTCGCCCCCTCGACCTTACCTTAGGTCAACCCCGCGATACAACCCATCGATGATTTCCCGGCCTGTTTGCTGAGTTCGAAAAAGCGTGCAGCGTGCAGGAATGCGGCCTTTTTGGTTTGGGCAAGCTCGGTTGCCTCTTCATCCTCGCCCCATTGCTCTTCCTGCCAGGTTTCATCAATGCGTGACAATTGCCAGACCTTTTCAGGCGGATAAAGCCCCTCGGTCACGGCCAATCCAAGGAGGAAAGAGCCGGACAGGCTCACCAGATCGTGAAAGGCCGTCAACGCAAACGGGTCGAGTTGATGGGTCAAGGCCGCCATGCGGTCAAGCGATTTGGCCTCCTGGGGGCTGTGCATGACCCCCTGAACCGGCGTGAGGGAAATACCCTGTTCGACACGCGCCCAGTCCAACACCGGATCCCAAGCTTCGGCCTGGCGTTTGACCAGCCCTTCGGGTGTATCTGCCCGATAACAGGTCAGATCGCTGTCGCCATAGGCGGCAATCATATCCGCAACTTCGCCATGTTGCAGGGACACCTTGTCGATGGCGGCGTTGGCCGACCGGGTAAAGGGCATGGTCAGCGGGTCGATATTTTCGTCAACCGCCTGCCATTCCGCCGCGACCTCGCGCGCCAACCCTTCGGTGGGCAGAATCAGCTGGGCCTTGGCCGGCGTTTTGACCGGGCGGCCATCCAGAAGAACCGCAAAGCCCTCCGCCTGTGGTTCCACCGTCGCCTCTGTCCAGAAGCGTTTCACCTTCCATTCGCTCATGTCTTTGTTCCCCATATGTCGGTCAGTGCCCCGCAAAGGGCATCGAAGCTTTCGACCAGCCGCGCGCCCTGCCCAAACGCCGAACGCGGGTGATAGCCCCAGGAAACCCCGATCCCGGCCACCCCGGCGTTTCGCGCCATATCCATGTCAAAGCTGGTATCGCCGATCATCACCGCGTGTTCCGCCGCGACCCCGGTTTCATCCAGACAGGCGCGAATCATCGACGGGTCCGGTTTGGACGGATGAAAATCGGCCACCTGCCGGGTGACAAACAGTGGCTCGATCCCGTGCCCGGCCAAAAGCGCATCCAGCCCGCGTTTGGATTTCCCTGTGGCGATGCCCAACAGGGTCCACGGGTCGCGGGACAGGGTTTGCAAACAGGCCAGCGCGCCGGGATAGAGCGGAGATACCCCGTTGCTTTGACGCAGTTCGAAATAGGCCTGACGATAGGCATCGGCCAGCGCCGCGTGCTGGCGCGCATCGCCATTGGGCAGAAGTCGTGGCATGGCCTGTTCCAGCGAAAGGCCGACAATCGACAGGATGTCGTCGCGGGCGGGCGGGGTCAGCCCCTGGCTCTCAAACGCGCGGGCCATCGCGGCCATGATTTCGCCCTGACTGTCCGCCAAGGTGCCATCCACGTCAAATATCGCCAGCTTCAACTGGCTCATCTAAGCGACTCGAAAGGATCATCCGCAGCAAGGTCGGGGGTCCAGCCGAGCGTCTCGAACGTATCGGCCATATGGGGCGGAAGCGCGGCATTCACCGTCAGGAGTTCGCGGGTGGTCGGGTGTTCGAACCGCATGGTGCGGGCGTGCAGGTGCAGTTTTTTGGAAATGATCCCGCCCAGTTGGGCCCCCCAGCCATCGCCCAGGTTTTCCTGACCCGAGCCGCCATATTTGCCGTCGCCGATGATCGGGTGACCGATTTCGGCCATATGGGCGCGCAACTGGTGAGTGCGGCCGGTGATCGGCTCCATGGCAACCCACGCCGCGCGGCTGGCGACGCGGTACAGCGTGGCATATTGGGTGATCGCCCGTTTCGCCCCGGGTGTGTTTTCAACCTCACGCGGGTGAATGGCGAGCATCTTTTCACCTTCACCGCCCCGACCATGACCCGGTGCCTTGACCAGCCCATATTTGATTTCACCAAGATAGGGTGTGGGCACCCCGGCCACCACGGCCCAGTAAATCTTGCGCGTTTCGTGGTGGCGAAAGGCCGCCGTCAGCGCGCTTGCCGCCTTGCGGCTGCGCGCCAGCACCAGAACACCCGAAGTGTCCTTGTCCAACCGATGTACCAGGCGGGGCTTTTCCTCAAGGCCGAATTTCAACGCCTCGGCCAGCCCATCGACGTGGCGGGTTTGTTTGCTGCCCCCCTGGGTCGCAAGCCCGGCGGGTTTGTTCAATACGATCACATCGTCATCGCGGTGGATGACACAGGCGCGGATCATTTCGGCATCTGCCCTGGAAATATTCGGACGCGGCTGGCTGGCCACCTGACCCGGTTCGGGAAGGGGGGGGATGCGCACCTCCTGCCCGTCTTCCACGCGCGTGGCAGGTTTGGCCCGCCCGCCATCCACGCGGATTTCACCCTTGCGGCACATCTTTTCGATACGCCCCTGGGCCACATGGGGAAAACGGCGGCGGAACCAGCGGTCCAGCCGTTGATCTCCTTCACCCTCTTCGACCCTGACGGTTTGAACCCGGCTCATTGAAACATCCCCCGTGCAATGAACATGGACATCACCACAGCCCCCAACGATAACAGAACCGACGCCACCACGTAATAGGCCGCCAATGCCACCTGCCCGCGTTCGTAAATCGCCATGGCATCCAGCGAAAAGGCCGAAAAGGTGGTGAACCCGCCAAGGACCCCGGTCATCAGGAACGGGGCCATGCGGGTTGCGTCCTTGTGCGCCAGCACCACCACCAGCACCCCCATCAGGAACGACCCGGCCACGTTGACGGCCAGCGTCCCCCACGGAAAACCCGGCCCCATAAGCCGCATCGCCCCCATTGAGGTCAGGTAACGCGCCGAGGCACCGATTGCGCCGCCAAGCGCCACGTGAAGAAGGGTCATGTTCATGGGGTGCTAGTGCCCGTGCAGCCCCCGTAATGTCAAGGGAGAGCGCGGTTTCTATCGCCTGCGGATCAGCGTCCACCCAGGTATCATGGGCGTCACGGGGTTTTCGCCCTTGCAACGTTCGTAAACCGTCCGTCGAAATCGTTTCGACGACTCCGGCCATATTCCGGGTGCGGCGTGTCTGCGCGGTGCTCTAAGGCCGCCTGGCCCGCAGCCGGGCAAAGTAATCGACCCGCTTTTTCAATTCACGCTCGAACCCACGTTCAACCGGGGCATAAAGCACCGGGCGTTTCATGGTTTCGGGGAAATAATTCTGGCCTGAAAACCCGTCTTCGGCATCGTGGTCATAGGCATAGCCTTCGCCATACCCCTGCTCCTTCATCAAACGGGTTGGCGCGTTCAGGATGTGTTTGGGAGGCGGCTCTGACCCGGTCTTTTTCGCCGCTTTCATCGCCGCCTTGAACGCCACGTAGTTGGCGTTGGATTTCGGCGCGAGGGCAAGATAGATCACCGCCTGGGACAAGGCCAGTTCGCCCTCCGGGCTACCCAGCCGTTCATAGGTTTCCCAGGCATCAAGGCACACCCTCTGGGCCTGAGGATCTGCCAATCCGATGTCCTCGACGGCCATACGGGTCATACGCCGGGCCAGAAACCGCGGATCTTCGCCCCCGGTCAGCATCCGCGCAAACCAGTAAAGCGCGGCATCCGGGTCGGAGCCGCGCACCGATTTATGCAGGGCGGAAATCAGGTTGTAATGCTCTTCCCCGCCCTTGTCATACTTGGCCGCGCGGCGCATCAGCCGGGTGGTCAGCGCATCGGTGTCAAGCTTGCCTTCGACCTTCCACGCCGCCACCTGTTCAATCAGGTTGAGCAGGGCACGCCCATCCCCATCGGCCATCTCCAACAGCACTTCGCGCGCCGGGCCGTCAAGGGGCAAGGCGCGACCCAGCTCCTGTTCCGCGCGCTGGGCCAACCGTTCCAGATCAGCGAGGCTCAGACGCTCAAGCACCAGAACCTGTGCCCGGCTCAGCACCGCCGCGTTCAATTCAAAGGACGGATTTTCGGTAGTGGCCCCCACAAGAAGGATGGTCCCATCCTCCATATAAGGCAGAAACCCGTCCTGTTGCGCCTTGTTGAACCGGTGGATTTCGTCCACGAACAACAAGGTCCCCTGCCCGTTTGCCCGCCGGTGGCGCGCGGCCTCAAAGACCTTGCGCAATTCGGGCACGCCGGTGAAAATCGCACTGATCTGAACAAAATGCAGGTCGGTTTCATCCGCCAACAGGCGCGCAATGGTGGTTTTGCCCACTCCGGGGGGACCCCAGAAGATCAGCGACCCCAGGCTGCCCGAGGCCAGCATGACCCCCAGCGGGGCCTCTGGTCCCAGCACCTGTTCCTGTCCGATCACCTCGCCCAGCGTTGTGGGCCGCAGACGATCAGCCAGCGGGCGCGGGGCCGTGCTTTGCGTTGTTTTCGCGCCTGTATCGAAAAGATCGGCCATGGGGTCAGAACCTGAACCGCATCTGGACACGCTGCGCGCCGCGCTGAACCTCGAGCGACAGGGATCGGCGGGCGTCCTTCAAAGCCGCGAGCGCAGCGGAGGTTGTGGCGACCTTTGCCCCATCAATCGCCATGATGACATCCCCCTTGCGCAACCCGGCCCGCGCGCCGATCGGGCCCGGATCGGACACCACCACACCGCGCACGGTCAGGGGCAGACCAAATTCGGCCATCACCGCCGGGTTGACATTGACGAGGGTCACACCAGCAAGCGCAACCGCGTCGGGAACCGTTTGCGCCGCGCGCGCCGGGTCTTCGGGGGCGGGCATCAGACGCACGGGCAGTTCGTCGATTTCGCCATCCCGGAATCGTTGCACATTCACGCGATTGCCCAGCCCGCTCACACTCATCCGGAACACCATCTCTTCGGGGGTATTGACCGCATAGCCATCAATCGCGCGGATCACGTCCCCGGCCCGAAAACCCGCCTCGTTAAACGGGCTGACCGCGTGCACCTGTGAAATCAGGATCCCCTGAGGGATCGCCAAGCCGAGGCTTTCGGCCAGATCATTGTCCACGGGCTGGCCACTCATCCCCGCCCAGGGGCGCACGAACCGGTCAAACCCGGCCTCGGCCTGATCAACGAATTCAGCCACCAGCGCGGCCGGAATGGCAAACCCGATCCCGTTCGAGCTGCCCGAACGGGTCAGGATACGCGTGTTGATCCCAATCAGATCGCCATTGATGTCCACCAGCGCGCCCCCGGAATTGCCCGGGTTGATCGGCGCGTCGGTCTGAATGAAATAGCCCCGCGACGACCCGGTTGCGGTGCCGCTGCGCGCAAGGCCCGACACGATCCCGCTTGTCACCGTTTGCCCCACACCGAACGGGTTGCCAATAGCCAGCACCAGTTCACCGACCAAGACCGTATCGCTGTCGCGCATCCCGAGATGGGGCAACCCGTCCGCGTCTTGCATTTGCAAAACTGCCAGATCGCTTTCCTGATCTGACATTACAAGCCGCGCGGAAAATTCGCGTCGGTCGTTCAAGACAACCCGGATATCAGTCGCCTGCCCGACCACGTGATAGTTGGTCACGACAATCCCGCCAGCCGTCAGGATCACCCCGGACCCCAGCGAATTCTGCACCTTGGGTCGGGTCCTTTCCTGAAAGAAATCGCGGAAAAACGGGTCGCCCATGAAGGGGCTGTCGGACACCTGCACCACACGTTTGGCGTAGATGTTGACCACTGCGGGGGCCGCCTGTTTCACAAGGGGGGCAAAGCCAAGCGCGATTTCGGCCTGACTTGTCGGCACCCGCGTGTCGGCAAAAGCCGGGGCAACGGGCAGAGGCGCGATAAGTGCGAGGAAAACTGTGAACGCGCGCAGCATGGCATATCTCCTTGAACCAGTTCCCAAGATATGCGGAGCCGCGCCGGGGATTGCAAGCGAACCTGTGACCAAATGCCATTGTGAAACCGGGCCTGTCGGACCTGACTTCAAGGCACGGGAGGGCGTTGAGATGACCGAGCACCCCCGAACGCGTGCGCTTTACAACGGTGACTGCCCGATCTGTAAGCCCAAGAGGTGCCACTATTCGGATGAGGCGGGTTTGCCTGTCGCCTGTGACGGCCTGACCCAAACGGATTTCGCCGCCACCTGCGGCGCAAGGTGCGCGGTTTGATGGCACCGGAGCGCCGCATACAAGATTGAAGCGTTTCCAGCTATTGTTGGATCACAACAATAGCTGGAAACGCTTCACGAGGCGAAGACACCGCAAAAAAAAGGCCCCGCCGGATTTCGGCAGGGCCTTCTGTTCGTTGAGGACGCAAAGATTACTCTTCGGCAGCTTCTTCCGCTGCCAAACGGGCCTTGTCAGCCGCGCCTTTTGCGTCAACGTCGCGGTCAACAAATTCGATGATCGCCATCGGGGCCATGTCACCATAACGGAAACCGGCCTTCAGGATGCGGATATAACCGCCCTGACGGTCCTTGTAGCGCGGACCCAGAACTTCGAACAGCTTGGCAACATCTTTGTCTTGTTTCAACTGTGCAGCCGCCTGACGACGGGCGTGCAGGTCGCCGCGCTTGCCCAGCGTGACCAGTTTTTCAATGATCGGACGCAGTTCCTTGGCCTTGGGCAGGGTGGTTTTGATCTGCTCGTGCTCGATCAACGAGCCGGCCATATTCGAGAACAGCGCCTTGCGGTGTTCGTGGGTACGGTTGAGGCGGCGATAGCCTTTTGCGTGACGCATGATTTCAATCCTTATTCACGTATTTTGCTTTGTCTGGCGACCCATGCGTGGCGGGCCACTCTCCTTGGGGCATCTGCCCAGTTTGTCCCCGGCTGATCCGGGCATTTGGCGGGACAGGCCGGAACCTGTCCCGTGAAAACGCACCGCTTAGAACGCGTCTTCGAATTTCTTGGCCAGGTCTTCGATGTTATCGGGCGGCCAATCCTCGACATCCATGCCGAGGTGCAGACCCATACCCGACAGCACTTCCTTGATTTCATTCAAGGATTTGCGACCGAAATTCGGCGTACGCAGCATTTCTGCTTCGGTTTTCTGGATCAGATCGCCGATATAAACGATGTTGTCGTTCTTGAGGCAGTTGGCCGAACGGACCGACAGTTCCAACTCGTCCACTTTCTTGAGAAGCAGCGGGTTGAATTCCAGACCATCGTCTTCTTCCTGACGACCTGCCGCTTCCGGCTCGTCAAAGTTCACGAAGATCGACAGCTGATCCTGGAGAATACGCGCGGCAAAGGCCACGGCGTCGTCCGGGGTGATCGATCCATCGGTGTCGATTTTCATGGTCAGCTTGTCATAATCCAGAACCTGACCTTCACGGGTCGGCTGCACGTCATAGGACACGCGTTTGACCGGCGAATAGATCGCGTCGATCGGGATCAGACCGATGGGCGCATCTTCCGGCTTGTTCTTGTCTGCCGAAACATAGCCTTTGCCCGTGTTGACGGTCAGTTCAACATAAAGATCGGCCCCATCGTCTAGGTGACAGATCACATGTTCGCGGTTCAGTATCTCGATCCCGGCGCTGTCGCTGATGTCGCCGGCGGTGACAACCCCGGGACCCTTGGCGTTGATCGAAAGGCGCTTGGGGCCTTCCACTTCCATGCGCACCGAAACCCCTTTGAGATTCAGGATAATGTCGGTGACGTCTTCGCGCACACCGGCAACGCTGGAGAATTCATGCAGAACGTTGTCGATCTGAACGCTGGTGATGGCCGCGCCTTGCAGCGAGCTCATCAACACGCGACGCAGGGCGTTGCCCAAGGTCAGGCCGAAACCGCGTTCCAGCGGCTCTGCCACCACGGTGGCCTGACGGGTCGGGTCATTGCCCGGTTTTACGTCAAGCTGCGTGGGTTTGATCAGTTCTGCCCAGTTTTTGTGGATCATGCGTCCCTCCATTCCTGTTCCCGGCCCCATGTCCGAAAGGCCGAAAACGCCCGAGGTTTAAAATGACGGAATGGGGCCGTGCATATGGCAGGGCCCCAATGGGTGTTACAGAGTTAGACCCGGCGACGTTTCGGCGGGCGGCAGCCGTTATGCGCGATCGGGGTCACATCACGGATCGAGGTGATGTTGAACCCAATGGCGGCCAGCGCGCGCAGAGCCGATTCACGGCCCGAACCGGGGCCCTGAACTTCGACTTCCAGAGTTTTCACGCCGTGATCCTGGGCCTTTTTGCCCGCGTCTTCGGCAGCCATCTGGGCCGCATAAGGAGTCGACTTGCGCGACCCCTTGAAACCCATGGTGCCAGCCGACGACCACGAGATCGCGTTGCCCTGAACGTCCGAAATCAGGATCTTGGTGTTGTTGAACGACGAATTCACATGGGCCACGCCCGATGCGATATTCTTGGAGACCTTTTTCTTGCCCCCACGACGGGTATCACGTGCCATTGGTGCAGCCCTCCCTTATTTCTTCTTACCGGCAATGGCCTTTGCGGGGCCTTTGCGGGTACGAGCGTTGGTGTGGGTCCGCTGACCGCGAACGGGAAGGTTGCGGCGATGGCGCAGACCGCGATAGCAGCCAAGGTCCATCAGGCGCTTGATGTTCATCTGCACTTCACGGCGCAGATCACCTTCGACGCTATAGTTGGCGTCGATATGTTCGCGAACCGCCAACACTTCGGCGTCCGACAGCTCGTTTACACGGCGGGCCGCGTCAATGCCTACGGCTTCGCAGATGGCTTTGGCCGAAGTGTTGCCAATTCCGGTGATATAAGTCAGGGCGATCGGGACCCGTTTATGGGTCGGGATGTTTACGCCGGCGATACGTGCCACGTGTCACTTTCCTTTTCGTTGCGAGTCCGTAGTGCCGGACCCTTTTTTCACAACGTAAGCCCGAGGCGCATTCGCTTCGGGCCGCAGCTGAATTCGAGGTAATGTTTCCCTTGGGGTGCGACCCCGCGGGAATCGGTTCTCTTACAAGATGGTGCTGAGTAGAGGCATTTGCCGAAGGGGTCAAGAGGGCTAAGCCGGGCCAGAGCATTTCACAGACTTCGCGTCGCGTTTCATGGTGCTGCATTCTTCGTCTGGCCGCGCTGTCATGACAAATATCGACCTTGAGATCACACCCCGGCCACGTGATCGGCGCGCGAGGAGGCAGACCCGGCCAGAGCGGAAAAGCCCCAAAAGGGTCACAGACCCGCAATCAAACCCAATGAACCAAGTGGCGCGCCCATTGCCCCGCGTCTTCAAACAAAAACGGCGAGTGGTCTCCCAACTCGCCGCCTCTTCAATTCTGAACCGGGTGTATTACCCCAATACCCTGGCGATGTCCGCCTGGACCTGGGCGATTTCGCCAAGGCCGTCGACACCCTCAAGCTGACCCTTGGCATAGTAATACCCGATCAGCGGCGAGGTTTTCTTGTAATATTCCATCAGACGGACCTTGAGGCTTTCCGCGTTGTCATCGGCCCGCGCGGCACCACCAGCAGCGACGGATTCCTTGGCGCGGTTGACGATGCGGTCCACCAGAACTTCGTCATTCACCTGAAGCTCGATCACCTTGTCCAGCGTTTCGCCGCAATCCTCCAACAACTCGGCCAACGCGTCGGCCTGGGCCAGCGTGCGCGGGAAACCGTCAAAGATGAACCCGCCCTTCTTGTCGCCTTCCAGCTTTTCCCGGATCAGCCCGATCACGATCTCGTCGGTCACCAATTCGCCCCGGTCCATGATAGCGGCAACTTTCTTGCCCATCTCGGTGCCCGAACTTTTGGCTTCGCGCAGCATGTCGCCGGTCGAAAGCTGGATCATGTCACGAGTGTCAACCAGATGGCCGGCCTGAGTGCCCTTGCCAGCGCCGGGCGGTCCAAGAAGAATGATGTTCATCGACGAGCGGGTCCTTTGCGTTTGCGTTTGCGCCCCTTGCCCGAAAGCTGTGATTTCTCGATCAGCCCTTCATATTGGTGGGCCAGAAGGTGCGACTGTACCTGTTGGATTGTGTCCATCGTCACAGAAACAACAATCAACACGGATGTCCCGCCAAAGTAGAACGGAATCGCCAACTGGCTACGCAGAATTTCCGGGAGGAGACAAACTGCCGCAAGGTAGGCCGACCCAAGCACCAGAACGCGGTTGACAACAAATTCCAGATATTCGGCGGTTTTCTTGCCCGGGCGGATGCCGGGGACGAACCCGGTCTGTTTTTGCAGGTTCTCGGCCACCTCATCGGGTTTGAAGCTGACGTTGAACGTATAGAAATAGGCAAAGAACACGATCATCAGCACGAAGAACAACAGGTAAAGCGGCTGACCCGGCCCGAAATAGGCCAGCATCCAGGACATGAACGGGTTCGTTGTATTGCCACTGAACGTGCTGATCGTGGTGGGCAACAGCAACAGCGAACTGGCAAAAATCGCCGGGATCACGCCCGCGGGGTTGACCTTGACCGGCAGGTGGCTGGCACCACGGTCATACATTTTCATACCCTTTTGCATACGCGGGTATTGGATGTGAATCTTGCGAAGGGCGCGTTCCATGAACACAACAAAGGCGATGGTGGCCACGACCATGACAATCACGCCGATGATCACCGCCGGGCTAATTGCGCCACTGCGGCCCTGGCTGAAGAACTGCGCCATGGCGGCGGGTACTTCGGCAATGATGCCAACAAAGATGATCAGTGAAATGCCGTTGCCGATTCCGCGCGCGGTGATCTGTTCGCCCAGCCACATCAGGAACATGGTGCCCCCGACAAGGGTGATCAGACAAGAAATGCGAAAGAACATGCCCGGATCGGTGACAAGGTCGCCCGCCTCAAGGCTGACGGCGAGCCCATAGGCCTGCAAGGTTGCCAGTGCCACGGTGCCATACCGTGTATACTGGTTCAATTTCTTGCGGCCCTGTTCGCCCTCTTTCTTGATCTGTTCAAGTGCGGGCACCATGGAGCCCAGAAGCTGAACAATAATCGAGGCCGAAATATAGGGCATGATGCCCAGCGCAAAGATCCCCATACGGCCCAGCGCGCCGCCGGTGAACATGGTCAGGATCCCGCCGATCCCCTGCCCCGCGTCTTCCATGAACTGGCGTAGCGCCACACCGTCGATCCCGGGCACCGGGATAAAGGTGCCAAGGCGATAGACGATCAGCAGGCCCAGAGTGAACAGGATGCGATTGCGAAGGTCGGTGGCTTTTCCAAGGGCGGCCCAAGACGTGTTGGCGGCCATTTGTTCTGCGGCAGATACCATGCGGGGTCTCTTTCATGTGAGAACGCCGCCCAGGCTGTTCTCCAGCTTCGGCGGCGCTCTTGGAAAACGTGAGGGTTATGTAAGGGGCGCGGACGCCCCCGACAACCTCTTATTCGGCCGCAGCGGATGCTGTTTTCAACGAACCGCCTGCTTTTTCGACGGCCTCAACGGCGGCTTTGGACGCGCCGGTGACTTCGATGTTCAGCTTTGCGGTGATTTCGCCCTTGGCCAGAACGCGGATACCGTCCAGTTTGCGACGCACCAGACCCGAGGCGACCAGCGCGTCTTCGGTCAGCGCCTCTTTGGCGTCGATTTTGCCCGCATCAACGAATTTCTGGATCAGGCCCAGGTTGATGACGGCGAATTTCTTGGCGTTCGGCTTGTTGAAGCCACGCTTGGGCAGACGTTGGTACAATGGCATCTGGCCACCTTCGTAGCCCTTGATCGCCACACCCGAACGGGATTTCTGACCTTTGATACCGCGACCGGCGGTTTTACCCATACCCGAACCCGGGCCACGGCCAACGCGCTTGCGTTTCTTGGTGGCACCTTCGTTGTCGCGCAATTCATGAAGTTTCATATCGCTTCTCCTTTGCCGGATGTGACCCCCGAAGCGTAACGGGCCAACCACGGCGTTTCTTGGTTTTGATTCTCGTGACGCAACGCGCCACTGGGGGCGTATAGCGCCAGAGATGCGACGATGCAAGCCGCGCGCGCCGTACAATCCTCACATCTATCGGGAAGGGGACCGGGCAAGGCATAGCGACCGTCTGCATCATGCCTCTCCTGCCCGGCGAGCGCGGGCGATTTCGTAAGAGAGCGCACGCCGAACACGCTTGACAGCGCAACGCAAAACCCGCTAGATGATATTGCTTAACATGTGAAGGAAAAACGGTGCCGCATTTTCACATCGAGTATTCGGGCAATCTGGAAGACCGTATCGACATTGGCAGGTTGTGCGACCATATCCGCGCCGTTGCCGTGGGTATCGACGCATTTCCCCTCCCCGGCGTTCGGGTACGCGCCACGCGGGTGGATCACTATGCCATTGCCGATGGCAATCCCGAACACGGGTTCATTGACATTTCAATCCGGTTGCGCGCCGGGCGACCGGATGACGTGAAACAGGACGCCACAGCGCGTATCTTTGCCGCCGCGCGTGATTTTATCGCGCCTGCCATGGCGCGGCACCCGATCGCGCTGTCGCTTGAAATGCGCGACATCGACCCCGCCCTTTCGCCGAAAACAGGCACCATTCGCGACCATCTGGAGAGCTGAACCATGTCCGCACTGAACGACAACCTTGAAAAACTCTCTGGCTACCTCGCCCGTTTTCGCAGCACCGGCATTCAGAACCGCATCGCGGGGCAGGATCGGGGCGGCGCGGGTGGGGTGTTTCAATCCATCTCGCCCGTCGACAAATCCGTGATCTGTGATGTGGCACGCGGCACAGAGAGTGATGTGGACGACGCGGCCCGGGCCGCAGCGCGGGCCTTTCCCGCCTGGCGCGACATGCCCGCGCTGGACCGCAAGAAGATTCTGATCAACGTCGCCGAGGCGATCGAAGCCCGTGCCGAGGAAATTGCCCTGTGCGAATGCTGGGATACCGGCCAGACCCTGAGGTTCATGTCCAAGGCGGCGCTGCGCGGGGCCGAGAATTTCCGCTATTTCGCCGATCAGGTGGTACAGGCCCGCGACGGCCAGCACCTGCAATCGCCCACGTTGATGAACATCACCACCCGCAAACCAATCGGTCCGGTCGGGGTGATCACGCCGTGGAACACGCCCTTCATGCTCTCGACCTGGAAAATCGCCCCGGCGCTGGCGGCGGGCTGTACGGTTGTCCACAAACCGGCGGAAGACAGCCCCCTGACCGCACGCCTGCTGGTTGAGATTGCCCACGAGGCCGGCCTGCCGCCCGGCGTTCTCAACACGGTGAACGGCTTTGGCCATGACGCTGGCAAACGGCTGACCGAACACCCGGCGATCAAGGCAATCGCCTTTGTTGGTGAAAGCCGCACCGGCAGCATCATCACCAAACAGGGGGCAGATACGCTAAAGCGGATGCATCTGGAGCTTGGGGGCAAAAACCCCGTCATCGTATTCGAAGATGCCGATATCGACCGGGCCCTAGATGCGGTGATCTTCATGATCTATTCGATCAACGGCGAACGCTGCACCTCGTCCTCGCGCCTGCTGGTGCAGGATACGATCAGGGAAGAGTTCGAAGCCCGGCTGATCGCGCGTGTGAACAACATCAAGGTGGGGCACCCTCTTGATCCGGCAACCGAAGTGGGCCCGCTGGTGAGTGAAGAGCATTACAACAAGGTCATCTCTTATTTCGATATCGCCAGAGAAGACGGTGCAACCGTGGCGGCGGGCGGGGAAACCGTCGGTGACGAGGGCTATTTCATCCGCCCCACCCTGTTCACCAACGCCAACAACACGATGCGTATCGCCCGGGAAGAGATTTTTGGCCCCGTGCTGACCTCGATCCCCTTTTCGACCGAAGAAGAGGCCATCGCGATGGCCAATGACACCGACTATGGCCTGACCGGCTATGTCTGGACCAACGACCTGACCCGCGCCCTGCGGGTGACGGATCAGATCGAGGCCGGGATGATCTGGGTCAACAGCGAAAATGTCCGCCACCTGCCCACGCCGTTTGGCGGCGTCAAGGCCAGCGGCATTGGCCGTGATGGCGGCGACTGGTCGTTCGAATTCTACATGGAGCAGAAACATGTCGGTTTCGCCACCGGCCAACACAAGATCATGCGCCTGGGCGTTTGACAGGAGGAAAACCAATGGGTGAAATCGTACTCGCCGCCAAAATGACCCACGTGCCAACACTGCTCATGTCCGAACAGGAGGGGCCCATCAAAGGCAAGCGCCAACCGGCCATCGACGGCCACCGCGAGATCGCCCGGAGGGCGAGAGAGCTTGGCGCGACCACTGTGATCATCTGTGACACGCATTGGGTGATCAACGCCGGGTTCCACATTAATGCGAACGCGCGGTTCGAAGGGCTGTTCACCTCGAACGAATTCCCGCAATTCATCCAGAACCTGCCCTACTCCTATGAAGGCAATCCCGAAATGGGGGATGCGATTGCGAAAATCGCATCGGACAAGGGTGCCTATACGCTGTGCCACCATCTGGACAGCCTTGAACTGGAATACGGCACCCTTGTGCCCATGCGGTTCATGAGCCGGGAACACAATATGAAGGTTGTCTCGGTTGCCGCCTGGGCCACGGTGCATGATCATGATGAAAGCCGCATCATCGGCGAAGCCATCCGCGAAGCGGTGGAGGCGTCGGACGAAAAGGTCCTGCTCGTCGCCTCGGGGTCTTTGTCCCACAAAATCTGGGCGAACAAGGATTATGCCGCCAACAACGGCACCTTCACGATCAGCAGCGAATTCAATCGCCAGATGGATCTGCACGTTCTTGAGATGTGGAAAAACGGCGATCACGCCACCTTTCTCAAGATGCTGGGTGACTACGCCGAATTCTGTTGTGGCGAAGGGTCGATGCATGACACCGCCATGCTCTATGGTGCGTTAGGTTGGGACAAATACGATGCCAGGTGCGAAGTGGTGACCGAGTATTTCCCCTCCTCCGGCACGGGCCAGACAAACGTGATCTTCCCCGTTCAATGAACACTCTCCCGCGCGCGCCGACCCCGCATGGCCCCGTTCGCCGGGATCAGGACATCCGGGGGGGCAAAGAGGGGCACCGCTGGCTGAATGGTGTCACGGAACCGAAATACCTGTTTCAGGCGTTTCCGCATTACGTTGACTCAGCGTGATGTGGAACCGCTTTAAAGGTGGCATCAATGCCGCCAAGGAGGATTGAACGATGCGATTTGCAACCTATTCCGCCGATGGTGAAACCTTTTTCGGTGCGATCACCGATGACGGAGCCATCGCGTTGAACGGCGCCTTTCCCACGCGCAAAAGCCTGTTCGAGGTGATCGAGGCGGGAGAATTCGACCAGCTTGCCAAGGCCACAGAGACCCGCGCGGTGACCCATCCCGAATACAGCTTTGAAATGGTCATGCCCGACGCGCGGCGCATTCTTTGCGTCGGGGTGAATTTCCCCGACCGGAATGCCGAATACAAAGATGGCAGCGCCCAGCCGAAATACATGTCGCTTTTCCCACGTTTTTCGACCAGCTTCACCGGCCATGGCCAGAACCTTGTGCGGCCGCCGGAAAACCACACGCTGGACTACGAAGGCGAAGTGGTGGTCGTGATCGGCAAGCAAGGCCGACGGATCAGCCAGGACAACGCCTATGATCATATCGCCGCGCTGACCCTGTGTAACGAAGGCACAATCCGCGACTGGGTCCGCCATGCGAAGTTCAATGTCACCCAAGGCAAGAACTGGGACCGTTCCGGTGCGATTGGCCCGTGGCTGGTGCCCTTTACCGATGCCGCACAGCTGGACGAGGCGCGCATTGTGACACGCGTGAATGGCGACGTGCGCCAGGACGACATGCTAAACCGGATGATGTTCCCGATCCGTCAGGAGATCGAGTATATCTCGACCTTCATGACCCTGAAACCGGGCGACATGATCGTAACCGGCACCCCCACCGGTGCGGGCGCGCGGTTTGATCCGCCCAGATACCTTGCGCCCGGCGACGTGGTGGAAATCTCGGTCGAGGGTATCGGCACGCTCCGCAACGGCATCGAGGATGAACAGCTATGACCCCAGAGGATCACGCCCAGGCCGCCGCCGACCTGTTGACCGCCGAAAGAACCCACACACAAATCGGGCTTTTGACCCGGCGCCATCCCGAAATGGGGATGAACGACGCCTATGAGGTTCAAAACGCAATCTATCGCGCCAAGCTGGCCCAGGGGCGCAGGGTGATCGGCTGGAAAATCGGGCTGACTTCGAAAGCGATGCAAAATGCGCTGAACATCGACATTCCCGACAGCGGGATCCTGTTTGACGATATGGCGTTCGCAACCGGCGCGACGGTGCCCGCAGACCGGTTCATACAGCCGCGGATCGAAGCCGAAATTGCCTTTGTCATGAAATCCCCGCTGGGGGGGGCGGAGGTCACACGGGACGACGTTATCGCCGCGACGGACTATGTTTCCCCTTCTATCGAAATTCTCGACACCCGTATCCAACGGGTCGACCCCGAAACCGGCCAGACCCGCACAGTGTTCGACACGATCAGCGACAACGCCGCGAATGCCGGGATCGTCCTGGGGCAACAGCGCCATCCGGTCGATGCCTGTGATCTGCGCTGGGTTGGGGCCATGGTTTTTCGCAATGACGAGATCGAAGAAACCGGTCTTGGTGCGGGGGTTCTGAACGATCCGGTGGAAAGCGTGGTGTGGCTGGCCCGCCGCATGGCCCAGTATGGGCAAAGCATCTCACCGGGTCAGGTGATCCTGTCAGGCAGCTTTATACGCCCCGTCGAATGCCCCCCCGGCACCGACATCCACGCGGATTTCGGATCATTCGGATTTGTGGATATCCACTTCGCCGCTTCTTAAAGCGTGCTGCCAAAAACCTAACTCACGGGATTTTGGCAGCACGCGCGCAACACATAAATGTCGCGCGGCGTTCGCCCGTTGCCCTGTCTCAGGATAAAGCGTTTCGAGATTAAGTTGACACAAAACTTCATCTAGAAACGCCCACAACATCAACAGGTTCCGCGCGTTTCGCCATATTGTTGTGTTTCAACAATAAGTCGAAACGCTTTAAAGGTCGAACGCTTTAGCAACTGTATTTCTCAGGCGCGTTGTTGGATCACAGAAATAGCTGTAAACGCTATGAACTTCAGGATGTGCTGTTGATTTCGTTGATCATGTCCACACGTCGGCCATGGCGACCGCCTTCGAATTCAGCTTCCAGAAAGGCATCAACAATGGCAAGGGCCAGCCCCTCGCCAATCACGCGCGCCCCAAGGGATAGAATATTGGCGTCGTTATGCTGACGGATCATCGCCGAGGAGAAGGTGTCAGAACACACGCCACAGCGTACCCCGGCCACCTTGTTCGCCGCCATCATGATCCCCTGACCCGTGCCACAGAGAATGATCCCCAGATCGCAATCGCCCGACGCCACTGCCCGTGCGGCGGCCTCGCCATGTTTGGGGTAATCGGTGCTTTCCGGCGTCGTGGGACCGATATCGACCGCCTCATACCCCTTGGCCGTGATATGCGCGGCAATCGCCTGGCGCAGGTCAATGGCGGCGTGGTCGCTGGAAAGCACGATACGTTTGCTGGTGGCGGTCATGTCAGGGCCCCGATTGACTGTTTTCGCTTGGCCGCCTTGGACCACCTGCGCCCTGCGTTGTCAAACGATTTGCCCTGAAAAGCGAAAACGCCCCGACCCGGAAGGGCAGAGGCGTTTTTGCGACTTTTCTGATCAGAGAAGGGCGTTTCAGCCGCGCTCTTCGATGATCTCAACAAGGTGCGGAATGCTGTTGACCATGCCGCGCACGGAAGGGGTATCTTCCAACTCGCGGGTCTTGTGCATCTTGTTCAGGCCCAGACCAACAAGCGTTGCGCGTTGCTTGGCGGGGCGGCGGATCGGAGACCCGATCTGTTTGACGACGATGGTTTTTGCCATGGTACGTTCTCCTTAACCTTCTGCCGTTTCGGCAACCGGTGCATCATCCTTTTTCAGGATGTCAGCAACCTTCTTGCCACGACGCTGGGCCACCATGCGGGGGCTCGACTCTTTGGTCAGGCCGTCGATGGTCGCACGGATCATGTTGTAAGGGTTTTGCGAGCCGATCGACTTGGAAACCACATCTTTCACGCCCAGCATTTCGAACACGGCACGCATCGGACCACCGGCGATGATCCCGGTCCCTTCCGGCGCTGTGCGCATGACCACTTTACCGGCACCATGACGGCCTTCCATGTCGTGGTGCAGGGTGCGGCCTTCACGCAGCGGCACGCGGATCATCTGGCGCTTCGCTTGCTCGGTGGCTTTGCGAATGGCCTCGGGGACCTCTTTCGCTTTACCTTTACCAAAGCCGACGCGACCTTTCTGATCGCCAACCACGACAAGCGCGGCAAAGCCAAAGCGCTTACCACCCTTCACGGTTTTCGAAACACGGTTGATCGCGACCAAACGGTCGGCAAATTCCGGGGCTTCTTCTTCGCGGTTACGACCACGACCCCGACGGTTTTCACGTTCTGCCATCTGGCAAATCCTTTCAAAGGTGGCACTTTGGCCAATTCTATCAATCCAGGTGGGCGCGACATGCACCCCCGGATCATCGGGGCGGCATCCGAAAACGCCGCCCTCAGGGGTTTAGACTTTCAACCCGCCTTCACGCGCGGCGTCGGCCAGAGCCTTCACCTTGCCGTGGAACAGAAATCCACCGCGGTCGAAATACGCTTCGCTCACGCCGGCCTTCTTGGCGCGTTCGGCAATCGCGGTGCCAACCTTGGCGGCGGCCTCGACGTTGTTTTTGCCGACAACGCCCAGATCCTTTTCCAGGGTCGAAGCGCTGGCCAAAGTCACGCCGTTCACATCGTCGATCAGCTGCGCGCTGATGTTCTTGTTCGAACGGTGCACGGAAAGACGCATCTTGCCGATGTTGACCTTGCGAAGTTTGTTCCGGACGCGCAGGCGGCGCTTCAGAAACAGGGTTCTTTTGCTGTTTGCCATTTGTCTGGTCCTTACTTCTTCTTACCTTCCTTGCGGAAGATATACTCGTCTTTGTATTTGATGCCTTTGCCTTTATAGGGCTCGGGCTTGCGCCATTCGCGGATGTTGGCCGCGACCTGACCGACGAGTTGGGCATCGGTGCCCTCGATGATGATCTCGGTGGGTTTGGGTGCGGTCACGGTCACGCCGGCCGGCACTTCAAAATTCACCTCGTGGCTCAGGCCCAGGTTCAGCTTGAGGACATTGCCCTGCATCTGTGCCCGGTAGCCCACACCGTTGATTTCAAGTTCTTTCTTGAAACCGTTGGTACAGCCCGTGACCATGTTGGCGACCATGGTGCGGCTCATGCCCCACTGTTGGCGCGCGCGCTTGGATTTGCCGCGGGGTTCAACCTTCACGACATTGTCTTCCACGCTGAGAGTCACATCGTCGGTGGCGGTGAAGGACTGGGTGTCCTTCGGCCCTTTGATTTCGATGGTCTGGCCGGAGACAGAGGCGCTTACGCCGCTGGGCAGCTCGACCGGTTTCTTACCAATACGAGACATGTCTTACTCCTTAGAAGACCGTGCAAAGCACTTCGCCGCCAACATTGTTGGAGCGAGCGTTTGCGTCCGACATCACACCCTTGGGGGTGGAGACAATCGACACACCCAGACCCTGACGGACCGACGGGATGTCATTGACGCCCATGTAGACGCGACGACCGGGCTTGGAAACCCGCTTCAGTTCGCGAATGACAGGAGTGCCTTCATAGTATTTCAGCTCGATTTCAAGGGTCGGGTGACCATTGGCATCGGTGCCTTTTTCGTAACCACGGATGTAGCCTTCGTCGGCCAGCACATCCAGAACCCAGGCACGCAGCTTGGACGCCGGGGTGGAAACAGTGGACTTACCACGCATCGAGGAGTTGCGGATGCGGGTGAGCATGTCTGCGATAGGATCGTTCATATCGTTCTCTCCCTTACCAGCTCGATTTCACCATGCCGGGGATGTGGCCTTTCGAGCCAAGTTCCCGCAGCGCGATACGCGACACCTTCAACTTACGATAGTAAGCGTGGGGACGACCAGTCAGCTGACAGCGGTTATGCAGCCGGGTGGCCGAGCTGTTGCGCGGCAATTTTGCAAGCTTCAGAGAAGCGCGGAAGCGATCCTCCATCGGCTTGCTCTCGTCGTTGATGATCTCTTTGAGTGCAGCACGCTTGGCGGCATACTTTTCCACCAGCTTCTGACGCTTCACTTCGCGAGCAATCATAGATTTTTTAGCCATGTCTCTCTCTCCCGATCAGCTGTTGAAGGGCATGTTGAAGGCTTTCAACAATGCCTTGGCTTCAGCGTCGGTTTTCGCGTTGGTCGCAATCACGATGTCCATGCCCCAAGCTTCGTCGACCTTATCAAAATCGATTTCCGGGAACACGATATGCTCTTTCAGGCCCATGGCATAGTTGCCACGGCCATCAAAGCTTTTACCCGACACGCCGCGGAAGTCGCGGATACGGGGCATCGCAATAGTGATCAGACGATCAAGGAATTCAAACATGCGGTCGCCACGCAGTGTGACCTTGGCACCCATCGGCATACCTTCGCGAACACGGAAACCCGCGATCGAGTTCTTGGCAACCGTGGTCAGCGCCTTTTGACCGGCGATGATGGTCAGGTCTTCCTGAGCCGATTTCGCCTTCTTGCTGTCTTTGACAGCCGCGCGGCCACAGCCGATGTTCAGAACGATTTTCTCCAGCTTGGGGATCATCATGTCGTTCTTATAGCCGAATTCCTCTTTCAGGGCACCGCGGATGGTGTCCTTGTAGAGATCCTTCAGACGCGGGGAATAGTTTGCAGTATCAAGCATCGATCACGTCCCCCGTGGTCTTGGCAAAACGTACCTTCTTGTCGCCTTCCATCTTGAAGCCAACGCGGGTGGGTTTGCCGTTTTTGTCAAGGAAAGCCAGGTTGCTCAGCGCAATCGGCATGGCCTTGGGCAGGCGGCCACCTTGCGAGGTCTGGCTTTGACGAGTATGGCGGATGGCGATATTCAGCCCGTCAACCACGGCTTTGCCGGCTTTGGGGTCAATCGAGGAAATCGTACCCTCTTTGCCCTTGTCCTTACCGGCCAAAACGACGACCTTGTCGCCTTTTTTCAACTTGGCAGCCATCTTACAGCACCTCCGGGGCGAGCGAGATGATTTTCATGAAGTTCTTGGCGCGCAGCTCGCGAACAACCGGGCCAAAGATACGTGTACCTATGGGCTCGTTGTTGTTGTTCAGGATCACGGCGGCGTTGCGATCAAAACGGATCGCGGTGCCATCTTCACGGCGTACTTCCTTGGCGGTGCGCACGACGACGGCCTTGCGGACGTCACCCTTTTTCACACGGCCGCGCGGAATGGCTTCCTTGACCGAGACGACAATAATGTCGCCCACGGATGCGTATTTACGCTTGGAACCACCCAGCACCTTGATGCACTGAACACGGCGTGCGCCGCTGTTGTCAGCAACATCCAGGTTGGTCTGCATCTGGATCATTTGGTTTCTCCCGACCTATGGGGAGGCCGATGCGTGGCCTGCTCCCCCAGGGTTTCGAATAATGCCAAAAGGCTCTGTCGGCTTACGCCTCCAGAACCTCCCAACGTTTCGTTTTCGATTTCGGCGCGCATTCGATGATGCGTACAGTATCGCCGACCTTGAAAGCGTTCTTTTCATCGTGAGCCCGGTATTTCTTGGACTTACGAATGGTCTTTTTCAGAACCGGGTGTGTGAAACGACGTTCAACCGAAACGGTTACGGTTTGTTCGTTGGCGTCGCTTGTCACGGTGCCTTGCAGGATACGTTTGGGCATGTCTCAAGGCTCCCCTTATTCTGCGTCTGCTGCGGCAGCAGCAGCTTTTTCGTTCAGGATGGTCAGCACGCGCGCGGCGTCGCGCTTGACGGTGCGCATACGTGCGGTGTTTTCCATCTGACCCGTGGCCTGTTGAAAGCGCAGGTTAAAGCTCTCTTTCTTCAGGTTGGCCAGATCTTCACGAAGCTGGTCCGGGGTCTTCTCACGAAGCTCTTTGGCGTTCATTGCGCCTTTTCCTTTCTCACAACACCAGCAGGCCCCTGTCACTTGGTTCAGGGTCACCCAAACTCTGGTGGATGAATGACAAAACCACGATTTCCGGACGACTCGGCAAGCCATCCAGAATCCGCGAGATGCCGCTCTATAAGGGAGGGCCGCGACCAAGGCAAGGGGTAAGCCCGCGCCTTTTTTCGCCCGCGCAGCAAAACCGCACTCCACCGGGCCAATTCCACAGCTCCGCCCCAAACGCAAAGAAGCGGCCCGTGGCGGACCGCTTCCTTTGTCATGTCGCTTGCTGATTACCTGGGTGGCTCTGTGGCTTCCTGGGTATCGCTTGCTGCATGTGCTTCCCGCGTGGGTGGCTGCGATCCGTGGCGTATGGCTGCGGCGTGGCTTCCTGACGGGAGAGACATTGCGGGGTGCCTAGCTGTTGCTGGCTAGGGGCTTGCTCTTGCTTGGGCCCGCTGTGTCGTTGATTGGGGTGTAGCACCCAACGATTCCCCATGCAAGCAAAAAATTCAATAGAATCAAATAGTTGACAGTTTTTATCGGGATAGAATTATGAGTATTTCAATCAGGTATCTCCCTGCGGCCCCATACCGCCCCCAAAAACACAGATCAGACCCGCGCGAACCGCTCTGGATATTCACCCCATGCTGGGCTAAACCCTTGCGACATCGGGTTGAAACGCAACCCGGCTTTGCAACGCTTTGGCCCAATACCCATGTCACAGATCGAATCCCTCTTTGTTACCCGCCTCTACCGCGCCCGCCTGTCCGAACACGGCCCCGCGATTGATCCCGCCGAACTCGAAGCCTCCTGCTGGTCCATCGCTCAGGATGACGAGGCCGGCCAGAGATGGTGCGAAACCGAAGGCTATCCCGGCTATACCTCTTATGCCTCGCTCACCGACCTGCCCTGGCGATTCCCGATCTTTGCCGATCTGGTCAAGGTACTGGACAAACACGTGGCCGCGTTCCTGAACGATCTCGAATTTAACCTGGACGGACGCAACGTGGTGCTCGAGGATCTGTGGATCAACATCCTGCCCGATGGCGGCTTTCACGCCGCCCATATCCACCCCCATTCGGTGATTTCCGGCACCACCTATGTGGCCATGCCCAAAGGTGCCTCGGCGATCAAGTTCGAAGACCCGCGCCACGGCATGATGATGGCCCACCCGCCCCGCGTCAAAAACGCCCGGCGCGAATTGCAAAGCTTCATCTATCACCAGCCCGAAGTCGGTGACGTTCTGCTTTGGGAAAGCTGGCTGCGCCACGAGGTCCAGATGAACGAAGCCGAAGAAGAACGGATCTCGGTCAGCTTCAACTATAAATGGGAATAACACCGCGACCTTTTCAGGTCGTGGTTGCGAAACGCACGACAATTCCAGACATTTTTTGCAATTGGCCCCAAATCGGCCACAATGACCTCATATCCAGTCTCTGTTACAACGACAGGTACTGACCCCATGACACCCCGCATTTTCCGAATCCTCCCCCTCTTGGCTCTTGCCCCGCTCGTGGCCTGTGGCGAAACTCAGTCAACCGCAACACGGCTGAATACCGGCCCCGCCCTGTTTCAAAGCGGCAGTTTCGACGCCGCGCTGCTGGATGAGCAGGCAACAAGCCTGACCCGGCTGGCCGACGATATGGTTCGCAAATCGACAGGCAAAGGTGCCATGATCGGTGCCGCTGTGGGCTGCGGGTTGGCGATTGCGACTGCCAGCAGTGCTCAGGATTGCGTCGTCGGAGCGGCAGCAGGCGGTATAAGTGGTGCGTTGATGGGGCGGACATATGGAAATAAGCAGTTAGAAAAGCGGATCGCCCAGGTGAATGCCAGCGATATGGTCAAATCCATCCGCCGCAACAATTCCGCGCTTGACGAAGTGGCTCAGACCCTACCCGGCATCCTGGCCCAGCAAGACGCGGAATTGGCACAGCTCAAACGTGAGCAGGAAGCTGGAACGATGAGCGAAGCGCGCTACGAGAAGCGCGTTGCTGCCATACGCGACGCGCGCGCGAAACTGGCACTGGCCCTAACCGACAGCGCGCACAAAGCACGCCTTTCAGCGCAAAACCTCGGCGCTGCCGCCAAAAACGGGCAACCCGGATTGGGCTGGCATATCGGCGCGGCCAAGCGGATTGAGCAACAGGCGCTATCAACCCGCGCCCGAATTTCACTGCTCTGACGGCGCGGCTGGACCAAGAATTTTATCTAAAGCGTTTCCGCATCACGTTGACTCTGCGTGATGCGGAAACGCTGCGCGACACAGTAGGGATGTGGACGTTTCCAGCTCTTGCTGTGATCCAACAACAACTGGAAACGCTTTAAAATCCTTGGCACTCACTGTTGAAATCGTGTGCCCCTGTCAATCATCATCTCATCCACGCCCAAAAACAAACACCCCCGCGCGACTTCTCGCACGGGGGTAATCTTTTCGTCGCTTGGTGCGAAACCGGTTTACCAGTCTTCGCGCACGATCACGCGGGTTTTCACCGGCAGTTTCATCGCAGCAAGACGCAGCGCCTCGCGGGCGACATCGTCATTCACGCCGTCGATTTCAAACATCACGCGGCCCGGCTTTACCTTGCAAACCCAGCGGTCTACGGACCCCTTACCTTTACCCATACGCACTTCGATGGGCTTGGCTGTCACGGGGGTATCCGGGAAGATACGGATCCATACACGGCCCTGACGTTTCATATGACGCGTCATGGCACGACGGGCTGCTTCGATCTGGCGGGCGGTTACACGCTCGGGCGTGGTTGCCTTAAGACCATAGGAGCCGAAGTTCAGATCGGAACCGCCTTTTGCAAGACCTTTGATCCGGCCTTTGTGCATTTTGCGGAATTTGGTACGCTTTGGTTGAAGCATCTCTTTACCTCCTTAGCGGCGACCGCCAGCACCACGCGGTGCAGGGCCATCCTGGAGTTCCTGTGCTTTACGGTCACGCGCCTGCGGATCATGTTCCATGATCTCGCCTTTGAAGATCCAGACCTTGATACCAATGATACCATAGGCGGTCATGCCTTCGGCGTGTGCGTAATCGATGTCGGCCCGCAGGGTGTGAAGCGGCACGCGGCCTTCACGATACCATTCGGTCCGGGCGATCTCGGCACCACCAAGGCGGCCCGCAACGTTGACCCGGATACCCAGGGCACCCATGCGCATTGCGCTTTGAACCGAACGCTTCATTGCGCGGCGGAACGAAACACGACGCTCAAGCTGTTGCGCGATACCTTCGGCGACCAAGGCCGCGTCCAGTTCGGGCTTGCGCACTTCAACGATGTTGAGGTGCAGTTCGCTGTCAGTCATGTTGGCAATCTTCTTGCGCAGAGTTTCGATATCCGCGCCTTTCTTGCCAATGATCACGCCAGGGCGCGCGGTGTGGATCGTCACCCGGCACTTTTTATGCGGGCGTTCGATGATCACACGGGCCACGCCCGCTTGCTTGCACTCAACACCGATAAATTCGCGGATCTTGATGTCTTCCAACAGAAGATCACCGAAATCCTTGGTGTTGGCGTACCAACGGCTGTCCCAGGTACGGTTGACCTGAAGGCGCATGCCGATCGGATTGACTTTGTTACCCATTAGGCTTGCTCCTCAATCTGACGTACCTTGATCGTCAATTCCGAAAACGGCTTGATGATCTTGCCAAACCGGCCACGGGCGCGCGGGCGACCGCGTTTCATGGTCAGGTTCTTGCCGACATAGGCTTCCGCCACGATCAGCTCGTCCACGTCCAGGTTGTGGTTGTTTTCGGCGTTCGCAATCGCGGACTGAAGACATTTCTTCACATCCTCGGCGATCCGCTTTTTCGAGAAGGTCAGGTCCACGAGGGCCTTGTCCACCTTCTTGCCACGGATCATCGCGGCCACCAGGTTCAGTTTTTGCGGGCTTGTACGAAGCATGCGGGTTTTCGCCATTGCTTCGTTGTCGGCCACGCGGCGGGGATTCTTTGCCTTGCCCATGACTTACTTCCGCTTCGCTTTTTTGTCAGCGGCGTGACCATAATAGGTACGGGTCGGCGAATATTCACCGAACTTCTGACCAATCATGTCTTCCGTGACGTTGACAGTGATGTGTTTCTGACCGTTGTAAACGCCAAACGTCAGGCCCACGAATTGGGGCAGGATCGTCGAGCGGCGCGACCAGATCTTGATAACTTCGTTGCGGCCCGACTCGCGCGCTGCTTCGGCTTTTTTCAGCACGTAAGCATCGACGAAAGGACCTTTCCATACAGAGCGAGACATATATTAACGCCCCTTCTTCTTGGCGTGACGCGAGCGGATGATCAGCTTTTGCGACGCTTTGTTCTTGTTGCGAGTGCGCGCACCCTTGGTCGGCTTGCCCCACGGGGTCACCGGGTGACGACCACCCGAAGTCCGGCCTTCACCACCACCGTGCGGGTGGTCGATCGGGTTCATGACAACACCACGAACCGACGGACGGATGCCCTTGTGGCGCATACGACCGGCTTTACCGAAGTTCTGGTTGGAATTGTCGGGGTTGGACACGGCACCCACGGTGGCCATGCACTCCTGACGCACAAGGCGCAGCTCGCCCGAGCTCAGACGGATCTGGGCATACCCACCGTCACGGCCAACGAACTGGGCATATGTACCTGCGGCGCGGGCAATCTGACCACCCTTGCCGGGTTTCAGTTCGATGTTGTGAACAATGGTCCCGATCGGCAGGCCGCTGAACGGCATTGCGTTGCCCGGCTTGATGTCGGCTTTGGCGCTTGCGATGACCTGGTCACCAACGGCCAGACGCTGAGGCGCGAGGATATAGGCCTGTTCGCCATCCTCGTATTTGACCAGCGCGATGAAGGCGGTCCGGTTCGGATCGTATTCGATCCGCTCGACGGTGGCCGCCACATCAAATTTGTTACGTTTGAAGTCTACGATCCGGTAAAGGCGTTTTGCCCCACCACCGCGACGACGCGATGTGATACGTCCGGTATTGTTCCGACCGCCCGACTTGGTCAAACCCTCGGTGAGGGATTTGACAGGACGTCCTTTCCAAAGCTCCGAACGGTCAATCAGCACCAGCCCGCGCTGGCCCGGCGTCGTCGGCTTATACGACTTGAGTGCCATGCTTTCTGTCTTCCGTTTAGCAAGCGGCGGGCCATGCCCGCCTATGAGTTAGGCCCCCGTAGGTGCCAAAGGTATAGGCCCCCGAAGGTGCCCGATTCAAAACATCAACAGGCCTGAGGACGAATCCCAAAGCCAGCGACCGGGCGGATGTAACAGGGATGATGGGGGGTGTCTATAGGATGCGTCTTATTTCTTTGGGCCTTTGCCGACCTGACCCCGGACCTGTATCAACGGCGCATGGCGGCCTGCGGCCAATTCCCCCACCTGAGCCGGCACCACTTGCAAAGGCGCGCCAAGCTTGCTTTCGTGCGCTGGCAACCACCCAGCCAGGATTGGAAAGCCCATGACGCTTGAAAACATTGTTGATCTCAAAACCTATCCGATTGCCGATCCGGCGTTTCGCGACGCGTGCAAGGCAGAGTTTGACAAGACCGGAGCGTTGGCCATGCCGGGTTTTGTTCTGGATTCCGCGATTGAGGCCATCCGGGCCGAGGGCATTGCGAATGAGGACAAAGTCTATGCCAACCGCGAAGAGCACACGGTCTATCTCAGCGCGCCGGACCCGACCTATCCGAGCGACCATGCCCGCAATCGGATAGTGGTGTCGTCCAAGGGCTGTATCACCGACGATCTGATCCCCGGGGATTCGGCCCTGCGGACGCTTTATAATTCCGAACTATTCCGGGATTTCCTGTGCCATGTCCTCGGCGAAAAGGCGCTCTATCCCTATGCGGACCCGCTTTCGTCGATCAACCTGCACTTTGCCCGCACCGGCGAAGAACTGGGCTGGCATTTTGACAATTCGTCCTTTTCGATCACCCTCATGGTTCAGCCCCCCGAAAAGGGTGGGCAGTTTGAATATGTCGAAAACGTGCGGGATGCGGATGCGGGCGATATGAATTTCGCGGCGGTGGATGACATCCTTGATGGCAAAACCCCGGTCAAAACCCAGCGGGCCGAGGCCGGGACGCTGATTTTCTTCCGCGGCCGTAATGCCATGCACCGGGTGGCCCCGAATGAGGGGGAACGCACGCGGATGCTCGCCGTGCTGGCTTATAACGCAGAGCCGGGGGTGTCGCTCTCAAAAGAGGCCCGGATGACGTTCTACGGGCGGACGGGCTAATCCCCTCTGACACCCTGCCACATAAAAAGCCCCCCGGCACATACCGGGGGGCTTTTCAAATCTCATAGGGTGGGCAACCTGCCCAGCACCCACTCACAACCCGGTCGAAATGTCGATCGTGTTGCCTTCTTCCAGGGTGACATAGGCCTTTTTCACGTCTTTGCGCTTACCCAACTGGCCACGGAACCGTTTCACCTTACCTTTGGTGATGGTGGTGTTCACGGCCTTGACCTTCACACCAAACAGGGCCTCAACGGCCTCTTTGATGGCGGGTTTGTTGGCGTCGATTGCCACTTCGAACACAACCGCGTTGGCCTCGGAGGCCATGGTTGCCTTCTCGGTGATAACCGGCTTGCGGATCACGTCATAGTGTTTTGCTTCGGCACTCATTTCAGGCGAGCCTCCAGAGCTTCGACACCTGCTTTGGTGATCACCAGGGTGTCACGCTTGAGGATGTCATATACGTTTGCGCCCATCGTCGGCAGGATATCCAGACCCTCGATGTTGCGTGCGGCCTGGGCGAACCCTTCGTTGACGGCAGCGCCATCAATGATCAGGGCGCGTTTCCAGCCCAGGTTCTTGACCTGTTTGGCCAGAGCCGAGGTTTTGCCTTCGGATGCCGCGTCTTCAATGATCACCAGCTCGCCTGCCTTGGCTTTCGCCGACAGTGCGTGCTTGAGACCAAGCTTGCGGAACTTCTTGGGCAGGTCATGACCGTGCGAACGCGGGGTCGGACCCTTGTAGATACCACCTTTGCGGAAGATCGGCGCGTTACGGTCACCGTGACGTGCGCCACCGGTGCCTTTTTGGCGATAGATCTTTTTGGTCGAATAGGAGGTTTCCGAACGGGTTTTGACCTTGTGGGTGCCCTGCTGCGCGTTGTTGCGCTGCCAGCGGACGACACGGTGCAGGATATCCGCGCGGGGTTCCAGGCCGAACAGATCTTCGGACAGGTCCACCGACCCGGCCTTGCCGCCGTCCAGTTTGATCACGTCAAGTTTCATGCTTCACCACCTTCCGCGGGTGCTTCTTCCGCAGGTGCTTCTGCAGCAGGTGCCGCAGCCGATTTCAGAGCGGCCGGGAACGGCACGCCATCAGGAAGTTTCTTTTTCACAGCGTCCTTGACGGTCACCCAACCACCTTTGGAACCGGGCACGGCGCCCTTGATGAACACCAGGCCACGCTCGGCATCGGTTTTCACCACTTCCAGGTTTTGGGTTGTCACACGAACGGCACCCATGTGGCCGGCCATCTTCTTACCTTTGAAGACTTTGCCCGGGTCCTGACACTGACCGGTCGAACCGTGCGAACGGTGGCTGATCGACACACCGTGCGACGCACGCAGACCGCCAAAGTTATGGCGCTTCATCGCACCGGCAAACCCTTTACCGATCGAGGTGCCCGCAACGTCGACCTTCTGACCGGCAATGTAATGCTCGGCAGAAATCTCTTCGCCAACGGCGATGAGGTTGTCTTCGGAGACGCGGAACTCGGCAACCTTGCGCTTGGGTTCCACTTTCGCTGCTGCGAAGTGGCCACGCATGGCTTTGGAGGTACGCTTGGCCTTGGCCGCACCGGCACCCAGCTGAACGGCGGTATAGCCGTCGCGCTCGCTGGTGCGCTGGTCCACAACCTGAAGACCTTCGAGTTGGAGAACGGTCACAGGGATCTGCTTGCCGTCTTCCATGAAAAGCCGGGTCATGCCGACTTTCTTTGCAATAATTCCAGAACGCATCACGATCTCCTTATACCGAGATCTGAACGTCAACGCCCGCCGCCAGGTCGAGCTTCATCAGCGCGTCCACGGTCTGAGGCGTCGGATCCACGATGTCGAGCAGACGCTTGTGCGTGCGGATCTCGAACTGATCGCGGGACTTTTTGTTCACGTGGGGGCCACGCAGAACTGTGAATTTTTCGATCTTGTTGGGGAGCGGGATGGGCCCGCGCACCTGTGCACCGGTACGTTTGGCGGTGTTGACGATCTCGGCGGTGCTGGCATCCAGCACGCGATAGTCAAACGCCTTCAGCCGGATACGGATGTTTTGGCTTTGCATATCTTCAGCCCTTTCAGAGGCCTTGGAGTTGATAGGACGACAGGAGGCTCATTCCCCCTGCCCTCGTCGAACTCAGAAAGCGGGACCGAATCCCGCTTTCGAGTCGTCCGCAATAGCGAACTCGCGCGATATATCGGGGGTTGGGCGATGTGGCAAGGGGGAATGTTGAATGCTGGAAAGTTCAACAGCACACTCTGGGGTAATCCCCCCATTTTCAGAGGGGCGCTTCAGTAGAATCTAAGCTGCTTTCAGTTTTTGTATCGGGGTCAGGCCACCGATCCCCATATTTGGTCTTTCGTTGTTATATGTCCATGGTGCGGCCACGAGGCGTCAGATCAAGATTTCTGTTCTACACTAATTTTCAGACCAACTATCTACTTTGCAACGAAAAAGGCCGCCCCTTTCGGAGCGGCCTTTCTGGTTTGTCACCGTTGAGGCTCTCGCAGGTTTGCCTGTGGCAAGCCCACTGCCGCCTTACGACGATCTTCGACACAGCCCAAGCGGCGCGTCTCGGGATCGTGGATTACTCCACGATCTTCGACACAGCCCAAGTGGCGCGTCTCGGGATCGTGGGTTACTCCACGATCTTCGACACGACACCGGCGCCGACGGTACGGCCGCCTTCGCGGATGGCGAAACGCAGGCCGTCTTCC
>PDRZ01000010.1 GCA_002747035.1 Rhodobacterales bacterium | reverse complement strand
GACGCCATCGGGGCAATCTGCGATCTCTATGATCCAACCGAGTGCTGCAACTACTTCAAAGCCGCCGGATATGTCGCAGGTTAAAGCCGAAACGCTTTAATATCACGCAACAGGCAGCTGTGTCGGTTCCCGATAGTCTTCGTTTTTCGTGAGCATAGCCCAAATCATTCGGGCCATTTTATTCGCCGGCGCAATCGCGACCAGCATCTTTGGCTTGCGCTCGAGCATCCTTGCCAGCCAACTTCCATTTGAAATCCCGAGGTGGTCTCTTGGCGTCAGACGAGTCATCGCGCCCATGATTAGAAGGCGTCTTATGTCCCCCTGCCCCGCCTTTGATATCTTCCCAAGGCGCTGTCTGCCGCCAGACGAATGCTGGCGCGGTACAATCCCTAGCCAAGCCGCAAAATCGCGCCCGGACTTGAAGCTCTCCATTGGCAGCGCAAAGGTTTCTACCGCCAAGGCCGTCAGCGGCCCGACACTTGGGATCGTCTGCAAGCGCCGTGTTGTTTCGGCTTGCGCAGACAAGGCAGATGCCTTCTTGGTTCGGTCCTCGATACGCTCCGTCTTCTCGGCAATCTGCTCAAAGAGGTCACGGCAGTCTTCCAGAACCAAAGGGTGCAATCCGTTGTCTGCGTCCCAAAGCAGAGCTTGAATGCGCTCGAGATTCCGGGCACCCATCGGAAAGCTGTGCCCATGCTCATAAAGCACACCGCGCAGTGCGTTGATGAGTTCTGTGCGTTGCTTCACGAGGCGCTCGCGCGATCGAAACAGCGCCGCACGGGCCTGCTGTTCTTCGGTTTTGGGCTCTACAAACCGCATTTCTGGATGTTGTGCGGCAATGACTATCGCCTCGGCATCAGCTGCATCATTCTTTTGTCGCTTCACAAACGGGCGCACATATTGCGGTGCGATCAATTAACCTCATGAGCCAACTCTTCCATCACGCGCGACCAATAATAATGCGTCCCGCCACAAGCTTCCATGACAACAACCGCTGGATCATGGTCTGACATAGACCTCAGAAACTGTGGTCGCGTCAGCTTCTTGCGGAACTTGACCTCGCCCGTCATCGAAGGCCCGTGAATCTGATAAACAGACTTTGCCAAATTCACACCAATCATCGTATCCATATGTTGCCGTCCTCTCTGTTTGTGGCTGTAAACATCACCACCTTGGCACACTACGATGCCGTTAAGGGAGGGCGGCAACCATTCCATCTAGCCTCTGCTCGGCCTCGGGATCAGAACCACTGCCCCGGCTCCATCAGGCCAAGGTCCAGCAATTGCCGGGAATGCCATTCGAACGGGGTCGAATTGTGCCACCGGAAACTGTGGATATCAAAGGTTGAGCCGGGGTTGCGCTTCAACGCCTTGGCCGTGCGAAACGATGCCACCGCCCCGGTCAGGTTGTTGTGCCAGGGACAGGCATAGGTGTTGTATTCCTCATCGGTGAACGTGAAATCCTCACGCAGTTTCAACCCCGGCTTGGCGCGGAAAATCGAGATGCGGTCAATCTTGCGGCGCGGGGCGGGCACATGTTCTTCATAGCGCCAGCGCAGGCCACCGAAAAAATCCAGCTGCCGTTCTTTGGGATGGTTGTGATTGGCCGGATCGGGCCGCGCCAGCGCGTAATACCCCGACCGGTCCAGATAGGCATCATCCAGCGACACAGCATCCGGACAGACATCAAGCGCCCCGGCATAGAGATCCACCACGAAGGTCAGCATGGCATCACGCCGCTCTTCGGTGTGAAAGGCCAGCATTTCCCCAACTGTGCGGGTTTCGCAAAACGGGTGAAACAGATATTCCGCGTTGAAACAATAATAGAGCCAAAGCCCCGGCGCGGCCTCATTTATCGCATTCACCGCAGTCTGAACGGCCCCTTCCGCGCGCATGTCATAATTGATCCGATGGACCTTGCTCACAAGGTCGGCAGACAGAGAAAATTCCGGGGACATGAACACCAGAACCGAGGCGAACCCGATCTGTTGATGGTGGCGCAAAGTGGTGTCCAGTTCCACCTCATCCTCGGCAAAAATCATCGCCACCGGCCCCTTGGCCAGCGCCGTCTTGTCGTTCGTCAGGAAATCCTGAACCCCGTCATATCGCAATTCGTCTTGCATGCTCGTTCTCATCCCTCACGTCTTGCCCCAGAATCGGTTAATTCGCGGTGCATTGCAAGAGACCCGCAGGTTGGTGTAAGGAAAACGCCTGAAAAACCCGCAACAGGACCGCCGACCATGACCGCGCCCAAGAAGCTTTTCATCAAGACCTACGGCTGCCAGATGAATGTCTATGACAGTGAACGTATGGCCGAGGCCATGGGCGGATCGGGATATGTGGAAACCGACAGTGCCGATGACGCGGACATGATCCTTCTCAACACCTGCCACATCCGCGAAAAGGCGGCTGAAAAGGTCTATTCCGAGCTGGGCCGGTTCAAGAGGTTGAAGGCCGAGAAACCCGATCTGAAAATTGGTGTGGCCGGATGCGTGGCGCAGGCCGAGGGCGAAGAGATCATGCGCCGCCAGCCGCTTGTTGACCTTGTGGTCGGACCACAGAGTTATCATCGCCTGCCGGAAATGGAGGCGCGCACCCATAACGGGGCCAAGGTGGTGGACACGGATTTCCCCGAGGAAGACAAGTTCGAACACCTCAAATCCCGCCCCAAGGCCAAGCGCGGCCCGACCGCGTTTCTGACCGTGCAGGAAGGGTGTGACAAGTTCTGCGCCTTTTGTGTGGTCCCCTATACCCGCGGTGCCGAAGTCAGCCGTCCGGTGAATCGTATTCTGACCGAGGCACGTGACCTCGTGGAACGCGGTGTCCGCGAAATCACGCTTTTGGGACAGAATGTGAATGCCTATCATGGGGCCGGGCCGAATGGCAATTACACGCTGGCCCAACTTATCTGGGCGCTCAACGACGTGGACGGGCTGGAACGGATCCGGTTCACCACCAGCCATCCCAATGACATGAGCGATGACCTGATCGCGGCCCATGGCGAATGCGCGAAGCTGATGCCCTACCTGCACCTGCCTGTGCAATCGGGCAGCAATCACATCCTGAAACGCATGAACCGCAGCCATGATCGCGACAGCTATTTGCGCCTGATCGAACGAATCCGCGTGGCGCGGCCCGATATTTTGATTTCCGGGGATTTCATCGTCGGCTTCCCCGAAGAAACCGACCAGGATTTCGAGGATACGATGGATTTGATTCGCGAGGTCAAATACGGACAGGCGTTTTCGTTCAAATACTCCACCCGCCCCGGCACCCCGGCCGCCGAGCGCCCGCTTGTGGATGATGACGTGGCCAGCGACCGGCTGTGCCGTCTTCAGGCGCTGATCACCGAACAACAACGCCAGGTTCAGGACGCGATGGTCGGTCAGGAGGTTGGCGTTCTGTTCGAACGCAAGGGCCGGTTCGAGGGTCAGATGGTTGGAAAATCCGACCACCTGCACGCGGTTCACGTGAACAATTGCCCCGCCCAGGTGGGAGAATTGCGCCGGGTGAGAATCGTCTCAAGTGCTACCAACTCGCTCGCCGGGGAGCTTTTGTAACGGTCATTTGCGCGCCAGCCCTCTGGTTTCTCAGCCGTTTTTTGCCCGTCACCTCCCAAATGCCGGAAATTCCGTCTCAGTATCTGGGATTGTTTCCTATTGAGCTACAATATCTGGTGAATAGTCCTTCACAACTTATTCAAACTTGGTAGACTGTTGACACAACATGAGTTTGGGCCTTTGCGCCGCCCTTTCGGCGGAACACTTCGATAAGGGCTCGTGGGGGAAAATAACAAGGGACAAGAGCTGTGGCGAAAACGATTTCCAAAACAGTGCACGCGCTTGCAAGTGGCTTTGCTGCTGTCGCTTTAGGCGCAGTGGTGTCGGTGGGTGCGGCGAGCGCACAACAGGCCGACAATACGCGGACAATTATGGGTGAAGAATATATTCCAACCATCTGGGTCGACCCCGATGGGTGCGAACACTGGGTCATGGATGACGGTGTTGAGGGTTACATGAGCCCCCATGTAAACCGCCAGGGCATTCCGGTGTGCCGCCGGGGCAATGTTTGCGGCGTGATGAATTCAGATCAGTTCTTTGCCACCGACAGCGCACGGATCAGCCGTTCGGGTCAGGCCCGCCTGCGCGACTTCTTTTCGAAAACCGGCGCGACGGCGTACATCATCGCGGGTCATACCGACAGCCGCGCATCAGATGAGTACAACATGCGCCTGTCGCTGCGCCGCGCCAATGCGGTAGCCCGTGTGGCCCAAGGAACTGGTGCTCGCATCGTTGACGTGCGTGGATATGGCGAACGTATGCCTGCCGCCGCCAACAATACCGCAGGTGGCATGGCCAAAAACCGCCGCGTTGAAATCATTTGTATCCGCTAAGCGTGAGGAGCAAGAGCATGAAACTATCCAAAGCACTCATGGCCCTGACCGCCGCTGCTTTTCTGGCGGGATGCGAATCTGCTGTCGATCTTATTCACCCGCCCGTTGGTGCCGACAAAACACGTGACCGAGGTCGCGATTCCAAACATCTGAGCCAGCTCAAGGCCGGGATCTGGGTTGACCCCAACGGCTGTGATCACTGGATCATCGACGACGGGGTTGAGGGTTACCTTTCGGCCCGTCTGGACAAATTTGGCAAACCGGTCTGTTCCGGCGTGGCCCCGCCCAACGTGGCCGTCGGCAAGTTCAAGGGTGGCGACACCAAACGACAAGGCGACCCGCTCTGATCCGGTGCCGGAATATCGCTTTAAAAGCCGCAGAGTTCGACACTTTGCGGCTTTTTTCATCTCAATTGCATGACAATGGGCGCGCGCCGCTTGCACCCGGGGTCGCGGAATGCAAGCATCTCTCAAGACGCCTTTTTTCGACGGAGATCTGATTGGCCACCAAAGTGCTGATACCGCCCCAATGCCCGGCCCAGGACCCGACCCGGCCCCCGGATGCCCTGCGCGAACATCTGCTGGAATTTCCCGACAATCGTTTGCTGATTGATCTGTGCGGTGAATACGACCGCAACCTGGCCGAAATCGAAACCAAACTGGGGGTACAGATTTTGCGCCGGGGCAACCAACTGGTGGTGATGGGGGACGAAGCGTCCTCGACCGAGGCCACCGGAATTCTGCAAACGCTTTATGAACGGCTGGAAACGGGCCGCCCGGTCGAAGCCGGGGATATCGACCGCGAGCTGCGGATGGAGAGCGTCTTTGACCCGATTGACGAAGGCCAGGGCAGCCAGTTGGAAATGTTCAAGGGCGGGCGGATCGAAATCAAGACCCGCAAGAAAACCGTGGAACCGCGCACCGATGCGCAAAAGGCCTATGTCGAGTCGCTGTTTTCCCATGAGCTTGGCTTTGGCATCGGTCCGGCAGGCACCGGCAAAACCTATCTCGCTGTGGCTGTGGGCGTAAACATGTTCATCGAAGGTCATGTGGACCGAATTATCCTGTCCCGCCCTGCGGTCGAGGCGGGGGAAAAGCTTGGCTATCTACCAGGGGACATGAAGGACAAGGTCGACCCCTATATGCAGCCGCTATACGATGCTCTGAACGATTTTCTGCCGTGCAAACAGCTGGCCAAGCTGATCGAGGAAAAACGGATCGAGATCGCGCCGCTGGCTTTCATGCGGGGCCGGACGCTGGCGAATGCCTTCGTGGTGTTGGACGAAGCCCAGAACGCCACGACCATGCAGATGAAGATGTTCCTCACCCGGCTTGGGGAAGGGTCGCGCATGGTGATCACGGGCGACCGGTCCCAGGTGGATCTGCCCCGCGGCGTGCAATCGGGCCTTGCCGATGCCGAACGCCTGCTCAACATGATCCCTGATATCAGCTTCAACTATTTCACCTCGAAGGACGTGGTGCGCCACCCCCTTGTGGCCAAGATCATCGAAGCCTATGACGCCTCTGATCCAGCTTGGTAATCCAGGTTCCCTTGGATGCTGTCACGACTTGCAAGATATTTTCGGTCGGGCGCGTGTTTTGCTCTGTGATTTCAATCTGCCCACCGACCTCTTTGCCTAATTTACCGAAGACGGCTGGACCGGGGTTCTGATGTCCGCGCACCTAGGGTCGGGACTCAATTGGTCCACCAGACGATGGCAGCGGTCAGGAAGACTGCCGACAGGAAGATATCGGCTCTCTTGTCGTAACGGGTTGCTATTC
>PDRZ01000009.1 GCA_002747035.1 Rhodobacterales bacterium | reverse complement strand
TAGCAACCCGTTACGACAAGAGAGCCGATATCTTCCTGTCGGCAGTCTTCCTGGCCGCTGCCATCGTCTGGTGGACCAATTGAGTCCCGACCCTAGTCCCGAAACGCTTTAGCGTTGGATGCTTTCAAGATAGACCATCAATGCGGCAAGTGGGCGTGGGGTCGGCGACATCACCCCGTCACCAGTATCCACGGGCACGCTTGGACCTTCCAGCAACAATCCGAACTCGGGCATGTCCTGATCCGGCAGGCGGCCCCGGGTGTACCCGTCGACATAGGACAACACGTCGGCGCGTGGGAAACTTCCTTTGTTTTTCCGCGATATGACCGTCAAATCGGTTGGACCCTTGCCGCTTTCCCGCTTAATTTCACGGGCCAGTTCCCCGTCGCCACGCCCGCTGATCCCGTGACACATGGCGCAATTTTCGGCAAACAGAACCGCGCCTTCCTGAGCGTCCGGCATCTCGGTCGCGGCGCAGCCCGCAACAAGGATCGCCAAGAGGATTCCCCTGAAAGCGTAGTTTTTCATTGCTGTCGCTCCTGTTGTGCTTTGGCTTGGGCTGGGTTTAACCCCTATGTGGTATGTTAACTGCTATTCGCTCGGCTGTTGCAAGCTTAGAAGAAAAACCACCAGATCCCCGATCGCACGGCTTGTCATGATCGGCTGTCCGGTCGCGGTTTTCATGGCAAGATCGTCGCCTTCAAAGAAATCCCCGTAGACCGGCATCGGGCTTCCGTGGCTGACAAGGGGATCGCGCCCGTCAATGCGCTTGATCACGCGGGTAAGAGGGAATTCCGCACCTTTGCTTTTCAACGTGGTCAGGTTGGTGGGCTTGATGGCCAGAACCCCGGCCATTGGGCCATGTCCGGTGGCGTCGATGCCATGGCAGGTGGCGCAGTGACGGTCATACAGAACCCGCCCCTCATCCACATCCTGAGCGGAGGCGGAGGTGGCGGCAATAATGGTCAGGATCGTGGCAATACTGTATATGTATTTCATAATGTTACGCTCCTCTTGTGGGTCTGGTTGCGATGATGGCGCATTCTGCGCATCACCACATTGATCCGTATCATGCCGGGGCGTGGACAACTTATTGCTGCAACGTTTCGATATAGCGGACGAGGTCCAGCAAGGCGACGGGCGTCGGAACCTCGGTGCCGGTTTTATCTTTCCATCCTACCATGGGGCCGGACAACAGCGGCCCGAATTCCGGCATGATTGATGCGCTATGCTTTCCCGGATATCCGTACACGGTTTCCATGACATAAGCCGTTGGAAAAGAACCTCTATTTACTTCGCTCAAAATGGTCAGATCAGCAGGCGGTTTAGGCAGCTGCGCCGCCATTCGCCCGTTCCCATCGCCGTTTGCTCCGTGACAGCCTGCACAATATTTCATGAACAACTCATGCCCTTGCCCCTGTTCCGAGTCACAGCCCGACACAAGGCCAGCCAGAGCAAAAGCCGCAAATGCAATTGACGTCGTTTTCATATCTGCCCAATTCTTCCGTCGTGACTGTTTATACGAATTGTCGCAAATCAACGGAACATGAACCATGATCTGGATCACTCGGCATACCCGTGCCACACTGAAGCAAAGGGAGACACCAGATGAGTCTGACCACAGCCGACGCCCAGATATTCCTGGAACAGAATTTCGCTGAATGGGTGCGGGCGCTGAACCTGACCTTTACAGCGATTGGCGACACGGGCGTGACGGTGGAAATGCCCATCGACCACCACCTGAACCGTGTCGGAAATATCTTGTCAGGTCAGGCGCTTGCCGCTCTGGCAGACACGGCGATGGTATTTGCATGTGCGGCTCATTTCGGGCGGATGGTGCCCGTTGCGACCACCAATCTCGATACCAGATTTCTGCGTCCGGGTGTGGGGGATTTTGTGCGCTCTCAGGCGCGCGTGGTTCGGGCGAGCAAAGCGATGATCTTTGCAGAATCAGATATGTATTCGGAACCATCAGGTGCGTTGATTGCACAGGCCACAGCGACGTTCTACATTCCCTGACGGGCTTTTATGGACCGCGCGGCGGCCATGGCCGAGGACCATGCCCATTGGAAATTATACCCGCCCAGCCATCCGGTCACATCCACGCATTCGCCAATGAAATATAGGTTGGGCACAGTTTTTGACATCAGGGTTTTTGATGAAATCCCGTCCGTGTCCACTCCACCAAGCGTGACTTCTGCGGTGCGATACCCTTCGGTGCCCGAGGGCCGCACCTCCCACTGGTGTAACTGTTCTGCCAAGTTGCGCAAAGCGGTGTCCGAGTGATCCGCAAGTTTGCCCGACAGGTTGAGCGTGTCGGCAAGGTGCGCGGCGAGACGCGCTGGGAACAGAGCGGCGAGCGTGTTGGCCATGCCCTTACGCCCCTCGCGCTGACGCAGGTCCCGTAACAGGGCGAATATATCCTGCCCCGGCAACAGGTCAAAACGTACCGTCTGCCCTTCGCGCCAATAGCTTGAAATCTGTAGAACGGCTGGGCCGGACAACCCGCGATGGGTGAACAACAACGCTTCGTTGAAACCGCAACCTTCCACGCTGGCCCGCACAGGGATGGCCACCCCGGTCAGAGGGGCAAACCGTCCCTCGGGAAAGGTGAAGGGCACCAACCCGGGGCGGGTTTCATGCACGCGATGGCCGAATTTCGCTGCGATGTCATAGGCGATCCCGGTGGCTCCCATCTTTGGAATCGACTTGCCGCCGGTGGCAATCACAAGGTTGTGCGCGAAAACTTCATGTTGCTTGCCCTCACGCTTCAACACCACCCGGAAACGGTCTTGCCGTGTCACCTCGACCACGTCGCAGTTCAACCAAAGCTCGGCACCCTCCCGGGCCATTTCTGACCGCAGCATCTCGACAATTTGGGTGGATTTCCCGTCACAAAACAGCTGTCCCAGCGTCTTTTCATGCCACGCGATTCCATAGCGATCAACCAGTTCAACAAAGTCCCACGGGCCATATTGCGCCAATGCGGATTTGACGAAATGCCGGTTGGGACAGATGAAATTCTCGGCGTCCGCATATATGTTGGTAAAATTACAGCGTCCGCCGCCCGAGATGCGGATTTTCTCCCCTGCACGCCGCGCGTGGTCGATGACAAGGGTGGACGGACCGGCATGGGCTGCGGCCATCATGCCGGCCGCGCCGGCACCAAGGATCAGGGTCTGAACATCCATACCCGCCCGGGTGCCGCCGAATCGCGGGAAGATCAAGTGTCATAAAGCTGGAAAAGCGATTCGTTTCAGGTTAGTCTCGTGTCCGAGACCCCGAAAAGGGGCGTATATGAGGCAGATTGAGCGGTATTGATCCATGACGGAAATGGTCTATGGCACGGTGTCGGCGCACGAAGGTGAGCCGGTTCTCCCAAAATGGTGGCGCACAGTGGATCGCTGGACCCTGTCCTGTATCCTGATCCTGTTTGGCATCGGTATTCTTCTTGGGCTGGCGGCTTCGGTGCCTCTGGCGGAAAAGAACGGGTTCGCGGCTTTCCACTATGTACAACGTCAGGCGGTGTTCGGTGGGGCGGCTCTTATGGCCATGCTCATTACCTCGATGATGAGCCCCGACCTTGTGCGACGCCTGGCCGTGATAGGGTTTGTGGTGGCTTTTCTGGCCTTGCTGGGACTGCCCTTTTTCGGGACCGATTTCGGCAAAGGGGCAACGCGGTGGTATTCGCTTGGCTTTGCCTCTGTCCAACCCAGCGAATTTCTCAAACCCGGCTTTATCGTCGTCGCGGCCTGGATGATGGCAGCAAGCCAGGAAATCAACGGCCCGCCCGGTCGCGCACTGTCGCTGGTTCTGGCTGCGACCATCGTTATCCTGTTGGCGCTACAACCGGATTTCGGTCAGGCCAGCCTTGTCCTGTTTGGTTGGGGTGTGATGTATTTTGTCGCCGGTGCGCCGATGATGATCCTTGTCGGACTGGCCGGTGTAGTCGTGTTGGCAGGCAGTTTTGCCTATAACGCATCGGAACACTTTGCCCGGCGGATCGACGGGTTCCTCAACCCGGATGTGGACCCAAGAACCCAGCTTGGCTATGCCGCAAATGCCATTCGAGAGGGCGGGTTTTTCGGGGTTGGCGTTGGGGAAGGACAGGTAAAATGGAACCTGCCGGATGCCCATACCGATTTCATCATTGCCGTCGCAGCCGAGGAATACGGGCTTGTCCTCGTTCTGGTCATCATCGCGCTTTATGCCAGTATCGTCGTGCGGTCCATGCTACGCCTGATGCGTGAACGCGACCCGTTTATCCGCCTTGTCGGAACCGGTCTTGCCGCGATGTTCGGTGTGCAGGCGATGATCAACATGGGGGTGGCCGTTCGCCTTCTTCCGGCCAAGGGCATGACGCTTCCTTTCGTCAGCTACGGCGGTTCCTCGCTTATCGCCGGGGGTATTGCCGTGGGAATGCTGCTTGCCTTTACGCGCACAAGACCGCAAGGGGAGATTGGCGATATTCTGAAGGGTCGCATTCGGTGATATGACCGCCGTGGAGGACCCGGCGCATATCGCAATCCGGGTCGTATCTTGGGGGATGCCATGACAGACAAACAACCGCTTCTGGTGATCGCTGCCGGGGGAACCGGGGGGCATATGTTCCCGGCGCAGGCCCTGGCCGAGGTGATGTTGCGCAAGGGCTGGCGGGTTAAGCTTTCCACCGATGCACGCGGCGCGCGCTATACTGGCGGCTTTCCTCACTCGGTTGAAATCGAACAGATCAGCAGCGCAACTTTCGCGCGCGGCGGGCTTTTGGCCAAGGTTGCGGTGCCATTCCGTATCCTCGGAGGGGTGCTTTCGGCGGCGTGGAAAATGCGCCGTGACCGGCCCGACGTCGTGGTGGGGTTTGGTGGCTATCCCACGATTCCGGCCATGGGGGCGGCGACCCTTCTGCGCCTGCCGCGCATGATTCATGAACAGAACGGCGTGCTGGGCCGGGTGAACCAGCTTTTTGCCAAACGGGTGGATGCCATCGCCTGTGGCACATGGCCGACGACGCTCCCTGAGGGGGTCGAAGGGATCCATGTGGGCAACCCGGTGCGCGGCGCGGTACTGGAGCGGGCCGGGGCGGGGTATATTGCTCCGGGCGATTATCCGATGTCGATCCTTGTGATTGGCGGCAGTCAGGGTGCGCGCATCCTGTCCGACATCGTACCACCCGCGATTGCGCAGTTGCCCATGGATGTTCTGCGCAACATCCGGGTCAGCCATCAGGCGCGGGACGAGGATGGCCAGCGCGTGGCCACCTATTACGCTGAACAGGGTATCAACGCCGATGTGCAGCCCTTCTTCAACGACGTGCCTTCGCGGATGAGCGAGGCGCAATTGGTGATTTCGCGCTCTGGCGCGTCCTCGGTGGCGGATATTTCGGTGATCGGACGTCCCTCGATCCTGATCCCCTATGCCGCCGCTACGGCGGATCACCAGACTGCCAATGCGCGTGGGCTTGTGGATGCGGGGGCCGCGATCCTGGTGCCCGAGGCCAAGATGGAAGTGGACAGCATGGCCGAACATATCGCCATGGTCCTGTCCCAACCCCACGCGGCCACTCAGATGGCCAACGCCGCGCTTGGTGTTGGAAAACCCGAAGCGACCAAGGAACTGGTCGCATTGGTCGAACAACTTGCAAGGAAAGAAACGTCATGAGTGCAGCAACCAAACTTCCCGGTGATGTCGGCCCGATTCACTTTGTCGGAATTGGCGGGATAGGCATGTCGGGGATTGCCGAGGTACTGCTCAACCACGGTTACGTGGTCCAGGGGTCCGACCTGAAACGCTCGAAAATTACTGATCGGCTGGAAGCGAACGGGGCGAAGATCTTCGAAGGACAGCGCGCCGAGAACCTTGAGGCGGCCGAGGTGGTGGTGATTTCTTCGGCGATCAAACCGGGCAACCCGGAATTGGACGAAGCCCGCGTGCGCGGGCTTCCGGTGGTGCGCCGCGCCGAGATGCTTGCCGAGCTCATGCGGCTCAAATCCAACATCGCCGTAGCGGGAACCCATGGCAAAACAACCACGACCACCATGGTGGCCGAACTGCTGGTGCATGGCCATATCGACCCGACCGTGATCAATGGCGGCATCATCCATGCCTATGGCTCGAACGCCCGCATGGGGCAGGGGGAGTGGATGGTGGTCGAGGCCGACGAAAGCGACGGCACCTTCAACCGCCTCCCCGCCACCATTGCCATCGTCACCAATATCGACCCCGAGCATATGGAACAC